>NZ_JBCNLU010000032.1:0-53241 GCF_039595295.1 Roseateles sp. | reverse complement strand
GGGGCCGTCCCGAAAGTCGGAAGGCGAGCGGCGGCCGGCTGTCGCCAGAACCCGTCAACCGAGGGTTGATCCGGCTTGAGGACTCGTATGGCTCCCTCGCCCGCTTGCGGGAGAGGGCGGGGGAGAGGGTCTTCGCCCTCACTTCAACCGAAACACCGACACCGCCGCCACCAGCTGCCCCGACTGCGACTTCAAACTGTCCGCCGCCGCCGCCGTCTCCTCCACCAACGCCGCGTTCTGCTGCGTCGCCTGATCCATCTGCTGCACCGCCTCGCCCACCTGCGCGACCCCCGTGCTCTGCTCCTCGCTCGCCGCGCGGATCTCCCCCATCACATCGGTCACGCGCCCGATCGCCGCCTGCACGCCGTCCATCGTCCGTCCCGCCTCGCGCACCAGCGCCATGCCGCGATCCACCTCGCCGACATTGGTCTCGATCAAGCCCTTGATCTCCCTGGCCGCGCCCGCCGAGCGCTGCGCCAGCGCCCTCACCTCCGACGCCACCACCGCGAACCCGCGCCCATGCTCGCCCGCACGCGCGGCTTCAACCGCCGCATTCAACGCCAGGATGTTGGTCTGGAACGCGATCCCGTCGATGGTGCCGATGATGTCGGCCATCCGACCCGCGCTCGCATTGATGCGCCCCATCAGATCGACCACCTCCCCCACCTGCCGCCCGCCATCACGCGCGACGCTGCCCGCCTCATGCGCCAGCCCATTCGCCAGCCGCGCGTTGTCCGCGTTCTGACGGACCGTCGAACCCAGCTCCTCCATCGCCGCCGCCGTCTGCTGCAGCGCGCTCGCTTGCATCTCTGTGCGCTGGCTCAGATCCAGATTGCCATGCGCGATCTGCTCGGACGCGGTGGCCACGCTCTCCGCGCCCTGCCGCACGCCGCCGATCACCGCCACCAGCTCTTCCCGCATCGCCGCGAGCCGCGCCATCAAGCTGTGCTCGTCGCCCTCGCGCAGCGGCACCGTCGCAGCCAGATCGCCGGCCGCCACGCGCCCCACGAGCGCCGCCGCATCCCCCGGCTCGCCGCCCAGTTGCCGCGTCACGCGCCGCGTCACCCACCAGCCCGCCAGCTGCGCGACGAGCACCCCCAGTGTCACCAGCCCCGCCAGCATCCAGGCCTCATGCCGCACCAGCGCGACGCCGTCGTCGGCGCGATGCTTCGCCGAGCCCTCGCGCAACTCGCCCAGCTGGATGAGCTGCTTGCGGATCGCGACATGGGTGGGATCGGTGGTCTTGTTGAGCTCGGCGAAGGCGCCGTCGCGGTCATCGGCACGCGCCAACGCCTGCAGCCGCCCCATCGACTCGACATAGCGCGGCCACAGCGTCGCGAACGCCTCCAGCGCCGCGCGCTGCTCGTCGCGCTGCGCGTCATCGACCGGATGCGCGCGCTCGAAGTCGATGGCGGCCAGCACGTCGGCCTCGCTCTTGCGATTGAGCGCGAGCGTCTCCTCCCGCCCCGCCGCGTCGGCCTTGAGGATGTACGAGTACGCGCGGCGGAAATGCGTCGCCGCCTGCCACGAGGCCGTGCGGATCAGCGCGAGCGGCCGCACCTCCTCCTGGACCATCTCCTCCTGCATGCGGCTGAGCTGCCGCAGCCGGACCACGTTCATCGCGCCGATGCTCACGAGCATCACGGCGCACAGCGAAAACGCCAGCAGCAACTGCTGGCCGAGCTTGAGTCGGGCGAACGAAAACACGCTTGTCTCCTGGCAAACACACGGACCCCGCCTCGCCTCTCGCGGGCGGAGCGGTCTCGAGCGCTGGGCGGTCGCCGCACCCGAGCACACGTCTTTACGTGATTCCCCGGATCGGACCGCATTGCGCTTCTGAAATATCAGGCCTAGTATATTGATATTTCAGCGCCGCACTTTCGCGGTGCACCCCACCGCAGTGCCCGACGCCATGTCCTTCATCGATCAAGACTTCCTCCTCGACACCGCCATCGCCCGCACGCTGTACCGCGACGTGGCCGCCGACCTGCCGGTGATCGACTACCACTCCCATCTGCAGCAAGGCGAGATCGCCGAGCGCAAGCGCTTCCGCAACCTGGCCGAGCTCTGGCTGGGCGGCGACCATTACAAGTGGCGCCTGATGCGCACGGCCGGCGTCAACGAGCGCTTCATCACCGGCACGGAATCCGACGAGGCCAAGTTCCACGCCTTCTGCCGCGTGCTGCCGCTGGCCGCCGGCAACCCCATCCATCACTGGAGCCACCTGGAGCTGCGCCGCCTGTTCGGCATCGATCTGACGATCAACGCCGCCAACGCCGGCCGCATCTGGGAGGAAGCCAACGCCCGCCTGGCCGGCATGGACGCGTGGAGCTTCCTGGAGCAGGCCAAGGTCGAGATCGCCTGCACCACCGACGACCCCGCCGACGACCTGCTGCAGCACGCCGAGATTGCGCGCTCCGAGCTCAAGACCCGCGTGCTGCCGGCCTATCGCCCGGACAAGGCGATGCGCATCAACAAGGACCGCTTCGTCGATTACCTGACGGTGCTGGGCCAGGCCGCCGGCATGCGCATCGCCAGCTTCAACGACCTGATCGCGGCGCTGGCCGCGCGGCTCGCGTTCTTCCATCAGCAAGGCGCGCGCATCTCCGACCACGCCATCGACGCCGCCCTGCCCGCCCGCGCCGCGACGCCGGCCGAATGCGAGGCGCTCTTCGCCAAGCGCGTCGACGGCACGCTGCTGAGCGATGCCGAACAGGCGCTGTATCAGCGCGGCCTGCTGGAAGCGCTGGGCCGCCTGTACGCCAAGCACGGCTGGACCATGTGCCTGCACATCGGCGCGCAGCGCAACAACAACCGCCGCCGCCTGGCGCAGCTGGGCCCCGATACCGGCTACGACTCCATCGCCGACTTCACCAGCAGCGCCGGCCTGGCCGACCTGCTGGACACGCTGGACGCCGACGACCAGCTGCCCAAGACCATGCTGTTCTGCCTGAACCCGGCGATGAACGAGGTGCTGTCCACGCTGATCGGTTCCTTCCAGGACGGCGACACCGCCGGCAAGCTGCAGTTCGGACCGGCCTGGTGGTTCAACGACCACAAGGACGGCAACCTGGAGCAGATCCGCACCCTGTCCAACCACGGCGTGCTGGGCACCTTCGTCGGCATGGTGACGGACTCGCGCTCCTTCGCGTCCTATCCGCGTCACGACTACTTCCGCCGCCTGCTGTGCCGCCAGCTCGGCCACTGGGTCGAGGCCGGCGAGTACCCGGCCGATCTGGACGCGCTGGCCGCCATCGTGCGCGGCGTCTGCTACGACAACGCCAAGCGCTACTTCGGCCTCTGAGCCCTCGCCCCGCTGTCCTCCACGCTGTCCTGAGATCCGGAGCAAGGCCATGTCCCAGCCCATCCCCACCGCGCCCGACGCGGCGAACGTCGCCGACATCGCCGCCTGCGCGAGCGCCAACGCCGCGGCGCAGGCCGCCGCGCAGAAGGTCCTGCGCATCCATCCCGACGACGACATGCTGGTCGCGCTCGACGACCTGGCCATGGGCGAGGTCGTCACCGATGCGGGCGAGCAATACCTGATCGCCACGCCGGTGGCGCGCAAGCACAAGTTCGCGCGCCGCGCCTTCGCCGAGGGCGAGGTGCTGCGGTTGTACGGCGTGCCGGTCGGCAAGGCCGTGCGGCCCATCCGCCGCGGCGAGGCGGTGACCACCGAGAACCTCGCGCACTACGCCGCCGAGGTCGAGCTGCAGGCCACCGAGCCCTACACCTGGACCGCGCCCGACGTGACGCGCTGGGACGGCGCGACCTTCCCCGGCGTGGTCCGCAAGGACGGCCGCGTGGGCACGGCCAACTACTGGCTGATCTTCCCGCTGGTGTTCTGCGAGAACCGCAACGTGGAGCACCTGCGCAACGCGCTGGAGCGCCCGCTGGGCTATGCGCGCGACGACCTGGCGGCGTTCACGCTGTCGCTGCTCAACGAGGACATGGCCGCGCCCGCGCCGGCGCCGCGCCCTTTCCCCAACGTCGACGGCGTGCGCATGATCACGCACGCCGGCGGCTGCGGCGGCACGCGCGCCGATGCGCGTCATCTCTGCAAGCTGCTGGCCGCGTATGCCGATCACCCCAACGTCGCCGGCGTGACCGTGTTCAGCCTGGGCTGCCAGAACGCGCAGATCGCGATGTTCAAGGAAGAGCTGGCGCGTCAGAACCCCGACTTCGACAAGCCCTGCCTGATCTATGAGCAGCAGAAGTGGGAAGGCGGCGAGCCCGCGATGATGCAGGCCGTCGTGCGCGACACGCTGGCCGCGCTGGCCGAGGCCAACCGCGCGCAGCGCACGCCGGTGCCGCTGTCGCACCTGAAGATCGGCGTGAAGTGCGGCGGCTCGGACGGCTTCTCCGGCATCTCCGCCAACCCGACCATGGGCCTGGTGTCCGACATGGTGGTCACGCTGGGCGGCGCCTCCATCCTGGCCGAGTTCCCCGAGCTCTGCGGCGTCGAGGGCGACCTGATCCGCCGCTGCGTCAACGACGAGGACAAGCGCCGCTTCCTCGGCCTGATGCGCGACTTCGAGGCCAAGGCGCTGGCGGTCGGTACCCATTTCGCCGACAACCCCAGCCCCGGCAACATCCGCGACGGCCTGATCACCGACGCGATGAAGTCGGCCGGCGCGTCCAAGAAGGGCGGCAGCTCGCCCATCGTCGCGGTGCGCGACTACGGCGAGCCCGCGCCCGACCAGGGCCTGTCCCTGCTGTGCACGCCGGGCAACGACGTCGAGTCGGTCACCGGCATCGTGGCCTCGGGCGCGAACGTGGTGCTGTTCTCGACCGGCCTGGGCACGCCCACGGGCAATCCCATCGTGCCGGTGCTGAAGATCGCCTCCAACAGCCGCGTCGCCGCGCGCCTGCACGATCTGATCGACTTCGACTGCGGCCCGGTCATCGAGGGCCGTCCGCTGCCCGAGGTCGCCGGCTCGCTGCTGGACATGGTCGTGGCCACCGCCGGCGGCCAGTACCAGGCCAAGGCCGACCGGCTTCAGCAATACGACTTCCTGTTCTGGAAGCGCGACATCTCGCTGTGAGGCGATCCCCGCCATGACCGCCTCCCACACGACCTCCCCGCTCGCGCCGCTGCGCCGCGAGTCCCCGTCCACGCTGACGCCGCGCGTGCTGCAGTTCGGCTCCGGCAACTTCCTGCGCGGCTTCGCCGACTGGATGATCGACCTGCTGAACGAGCGCTCGGACCTCGACGCGGGCGTCGTCATCGTGCGCCCGACCGGACGCTCGGAGCGCCCGCTGATGGACGCGCAGGACGGCCTGTTCACCACGCTGGTCCGCGGCCTGGGCGCCGACGGCCAGCCGGTGCGCGAGTTCCGCCGCGTCTCCTGCGTGCTGACCGAGCTGGACCTGCATCGCCAGTTCGACGCCTACCTCGACACCGCGCGGGTGCCGACGATCCGCTTCGTCGTGTCCAACACGACCGAGGCCGGCATCGCCGTCAACGACAGCGATCGCGCCGACGACCGTCCGCCTTCGAGCTTCCCCGCCAAGCTCACCCGCTGGCTGCATGAGCGCTTCATCGCCTTCGACGGCGCGGCCGCATCCGGCGTCGTCGTGCTGCCCTGCGAGCTGATCGACGACAACGGCCCCGCGCTGCTCGCCGCCGTGCGCCACTTCGCCGCGCTGTGGCAGCTGGCGCCGGCCTTCGACGACTGGCTGCTCACGCATTGCGCCTTCCACTCGACGCTGGTCGATCGCATCGTCCCCGGCTACCCGGCCGAGGAGATGGACGCCATCGAGTGCGAGATCGGCGCCCGCGACCAGTTCCTCGTCACCGCCGAGCCCTATTCGTTCTGGGCCATCCAGGCCCCGGCATCGCTGGGCGAGGAGCTCAAGCTCGCCGGCGCGGACCTGAACCTCCGCCTGGTCGACGACATCAAGCCCTTCAAGCAGCGCAAGGTCGGCATCCTCAACGGCGGCCACACGACGCTGGTGCCGGTGGCGCTGCTCGCCGGCATCGAGAGCGTCGGCGAGGCCCTGCGCGACGAGGCCGTGCGCGGCTTCCTGGTCGCCGCGCTGCACGAGGAAATCATCCCCGCGCTGCCGCTGCCGCGCGAGGAGCTTGAGCCCTTCGCGGCCGAGGTGATGCGGCGCTTCGGCAACCCGTTCATTCATCACCGGCTCGCATCCATCGCGCTGAACAGCTGGAGCAAGTTCGCGGCCCGCGTGATGCCGCAGCTGCTGCGCTATCGCGCGCTGCGCGGCGAGTGGCCGCAGCGGCTGGTGCTGGCGCTCGCCGCCACCATGCACCTGTACCGCGGCGCGCACATGACGCTGTCCGACGACCCGGCGACGCTGGACTGGTTCCGCCAGGCCTGGCCGCGCCGCGACTCGGGCACATGGACCTGGAACGACTTCGCCGCCGCCTGGCTGGCCCATCGCCCCGTCTGGGGCGAGGACCTGCATGCCGCGCACGGCGGCGACGACAAGGACGGCCTGACGGCCACGCTGGCCGCAGCGCTCGCGGCGATCGACGAGCACGGCATTCGCGCCGTCATCAGCAAGATCTGAAGACCCCCGTCAGAGGGGCCGCGGCCGCAGTTCGGGCGAGCCGCTAGGCGCAGACGGAGCCATAGCAGCGCTGTGGCGCGGATCTGCAACAACGCGGATCGCCCGAAATGCGGCCGCGGCAACAAGTCATCAACAAGAAGACCGCTCAATGCGGCCCAGACCGTCGAAAGGCGGCACCAGGGCAAGACCCGGGCGCACGGTGCAAAGCACCGGCGCCGCAGTAGATGCAGGAGACAAGATGCAGAACGTGAGCAACGCTCGCGGCCGTTCCGGCGCGCGTGGCATTCGAGGACTTCGTTGGTGGATGGTCAGTTTGGTCACGGCCGGATTGATCGTGAACTACCTGGCCCGCAACACGCTGTCCGTGGCCGCGCCCACGCTGATGAGCGAGCTGGGCATCACCACCGAGCAGTACGCCCACATCGTCGTGGCGTGGCAGGTCTGCTACGCGCTGATGCAGCCCATCGCCGGCTACATCATCGACACCATCGGCACCAAGCTGGGCTTCGCGATCTTCGCGCTGGCCTGGTCGCTGGCCTGCGCGGCCGCGGCGATGTCCACGGGCTGGGCCAGCCTGGCCGCCTTCCGGGGCCTGCTGGGCATGACCGAGGCGGCCGGCATCCCCGCCGGCGTCAAGGCCACCACCGAGTGGTTCCCGGCGCGCGAGCGCTCGGTGGCCATCGGCTGGTTCAACATCGGCAGCTCCATCGGCGCGCTGCTGGCGCCGCCGCTGGTCGTCTGGGCCATCCTCAACGGCGGCTGGAAGTGGGCCTTCCTCACCGTCGGCGTGCTGGGCCTGATCTGGACCCTGCTGTGGATGCTGTTCTACAAGCACCCGGCCAAGCATCCGCAACTGTCGGACCAGGAGCGCGAGCACATCGTCTCCGGCCAGGAAGCCCAGTACCGCGATCCCACCGTGCGCAAGCGCCGCTGGACCGAGATCATCGTCAGCCGCAACTTCTGGGCGATCGGCCTGCCGCGCATCCTGTCGGAGCCGGCCTGGCAGACCTTCAACGCCTGGATCCCGCTGTACATGATGACCGAGCGCCACATGAACCTGAAGGAGGTCGCGCTCTTCGCCTGGCTGCCCTTCCTGGCCGCCGACATCGGCTGCGTGCTGGGCGGCTACCTCAGCCCCTGGTGCCACCGCCATCTGAAGGTCTCGCTGATGACCTCGCGCAAGATCGTCGTGGCCTTCGGCGCGCTGTGCATGATCGGTCCGGCCTGCGTGGGCCTGGTCGCCAGCCCCTACGCGGCCATCGCGCTGCTGTGCGTGGGCGGCTTCGCGCACCAGACCCTGTCGGGTGCCATCTACTCGGTCACCTCCGACCTGTTCGGCAAGCACGAGGTGGCCACCGCCACCGGCATGGGCGGGATGATGGGCTACCTGGGCGCCGCCGCCTTCACCGCCGTCTTCGGCGTGCTGGTCACGCAGGTCGGCTATGCGCCGCTGTTCGTGGTGCTGGCCGTCTTCGACCTGATCGCCGCCGTCGTCGTGTGGGCCCTGGCCCGCGCGCCGCAAGGCCTGGATGCCGCCGCCGCGTCGCACGACGCCGCAGCCCCTCACGCCGGCTCCGACGCCTCGTCCCCGACGAGCGCGCCGGCCGCGCCGCCGCACGCGCCGCGCGCGAGCGGTCCCTCGGCGGCAACCTCCTGAGGTCGCCGCCCTCCTCTCGCGCGGTCCGCCGCCTTTCTCTTTCCGCCTTTCCACTCTTCCCCGAGTCACCCCGGCACAGCTCCCCGCCTCCGTCGCGTCCCCACGCGGCGGGCCGGGCGAAGCCTTGCCCTCTTCCACTGGAGACAACATGAACCACTCTCTCAAGCGCTCGCGCCTCGCGCTGGCGATCGCCTCCCCGGCGCTGCTGGGCTCGCTCGTCGCGGCCCTGCCCGCGACCGTCCACGCCGAGGTCCTGGTCCCGATCAAGCTCTACGGCTTCCTGAACGCCGAGATCGAGCAGGTCCAGGCCAAGGGCGGCACCACGCCCTACCAGTCGCGCGGCCGCGTCACCGACGGCAACTCGCGCCTGGGCATCACCGGCGCCTTCACCGTCAATGACCGTCTGAAGGCGATCTGGCAGTTGGAGGGCAGCCTCAACAGCTTCGACCAGGGCGGCACCGACGACCTGGGCAAGTCGCAGACGCTGACCTCGCGCAACTCCTTCGTCGGTCTGGAGGACGTGCAGCTGGGCCGCTTCCTGGTCGGCAACTACGACTCGGCCTATCGCAGCCTGGTCGGATCGGGCGGCGAGATGGGCGGCAACCTGGGCCTGTCCGTCACCGGCCTGGACCTGTGGAACAACACCTCGGCCCAGCTGACGGGCAACAGCTACAGCGTGTTCAGCCGCGGCGAGTCGCGCTACAAGAACTCGGTCCACTACTTCTCGCCCGAGCTGATGGGCTTCTCGGCCGCCGCGTCCTACGGCTTCGACGAGTCCCGCAACGCCGGCCTGAACCGCGGCCGCATGTCGCTGGCCCTGAAGTACCGCAACGGCCCGCTGCAGCTGGGCGTGGCGGTCGACCAGCAGCAGAGCACCGGGGTCGACATCGAGCATCTGCAGCAGGGCTTCGGCTTCCGCACCATGGGCCAGGACGGCGCCAACACCCGCTTCGTCAAGCTGGTGGGCAGCTACAAGTTCCCCACCGGCACCTACCTGGGCGCGGGCGTGGAGCAGGCGAGCTACGGCTTCACCGAGTTCGTCCCGCCCAGCGGCACCAACTTCTATCCGGTGCTCAACAGCGGCCGCATGAAGCAGACCGGCACCATGCTGTCGCTGGCGCAGGAATTCGGCCACGCGACGCTGATGTTCTCGGCCGGCCAGCTGAGCAAGCTGGACAAGGCCGTCTTCGGCAACGAGGACGACTACAAGGCCACGCAGTTCTCGCTGGGCGCCAAGTACAAGCTCAACGACACGCTGACGGCCTACACCTACTTCACCCGCATCCGCAACAAGCCGCAGCAGAGCGCCAACCTGGGCCAGACGCCGCTGTACAGCGTCGGCAGCGGCACCGCCGACGCCTACCTGTCGCCCGGCGACAGCCCGCGCGCCATCGGCGTCGGCCTGATCGCCAACTTCTGAGCGCCTCTCACTTCGCGCCGCGCCGCGGATGACCGCGCGCCGGCGATCTCATAACGACATCAGAGACATCATGACCAAGCATCCCTCTTCAATGAGCGACTCTTCGCAGTCCGCGCGCGGCGAGCGCTCGGTGCCGGGCGCCGCCGCGCTGCTCGCGCTGACCGGCCTGACGCTGGCCCTGGCCGCCTGCGGCGGCGGTGGCGGCAACGACTCGACCGCGGTGAGCTACGAGTCGACCAAGCCCTTCCAGGTCGGCACCACCAGCTACGACCCCGACCTGCCGCCCGAGCCCACGCTGCCCAGCGACACGCAGGTCTGCGCCACGCTGCAGGCCAGCAACACCCTGGTCAAGCGCCCCGACGGCGCGCTGCCGCCCGAGGCCGACCCCTCGGTCGCCGGCGTCAGCGTCGCGGCCGATCCGGCCAAGGTCAATCCTGACCAGGCCCGCATCCAGGCCGCGCTGAACGCCTGCGGCGCCGCCGTCGACGCCGAGGTCGGCGCCGCGATCGCCGCCGCCGACGCGACCGCCACGGCCGCGCAGAAGGCCGCCGCGGTGGCCAACAAGAACATCGCCGGCGTCAGCGGCGAGGAGCTGGCCAAGCCCCAGTACCGCGCCAGCAAGTACGCCGTGCGCCTGGTCGTGAACCCGGGCGGCGGCAACGCCTTCATCTCGGGTCCGCTGACCCTGCCCTCGGGCGTGACGCTGTGGATCGACAACGGCGTGACGCTGTTCGCCTCGCGCGACGCGACGGCCTACATCACCAGCAAGGCCGGCCCCTACTGCGCCAACACGGCGGTGAGCAGCTCCAAGGCGGGCAGCTCCGGCAACTGCCAGGCGCTGATCAACGGGTCCAATCTGGTGAACTCGGCGGTGGTCGGCGACGGCGCCATCGACAGCCGCGGCTATGCCGAGATCGTCTCGACGCAGAAGCTGTACCCGCTGATGAAGGTCGACATGACCTGCTCCAACACCTACACGTCCTACGCCAAGGACCAGCAGGCCGCGGACGGCACCAGCTGCGACAACGGCGGCACGGTGGTGGACTCCAAGTCCTCCTCGCGCAACATGACCTGGTGGGACCTGGCCTACCTGGGCAACATGGTCCAGAACGGCACCACGGGCGCGGGCTCGCAGTCCAACTTCCGGATGATGGTCTTCAACTACGCGAAGAACCTGACCCTGTACCGCATCACGCTCAACAACAGCGCCAACTTCCACGTCGTGCCCAGCGGCATCGACGGGCTGACGGTCTGGGGCGTGAAGCTGCAGACGCCGTCGCTGGCGGCCTTCGCCAACCCGGCGGGCAACGGCAATCCGCTGTACACCGGCGAGACCTTCAACGAGGACAACGTCAAGAACACCGACGCCTTCGATCCGGGCTCGGCCGGCAAGGCGCTGTCGGGCAAGCTGGCGACGGGCTCGACCACGACCTCGGCCGCGGCGATGTCCTTCGACGGCTACCTGAAGAACGTGGTCTTCGCCTACAACTTCGTGTCCACCGGCGACGACGACATCGTGCTCAAGGGCAGCAACAACCCGAGCCCGGCCGGCTCCGGCCTGCCCGGCATCGACGGCAACCGCGACGTGCGCGCCGACCGCAAGCACGGCATCGTGATCGCCCACAACCACATCTACTGGGGCCACGGCATCTCGATCGGCAGCGAGACCAATGCCGGCGTGACCAACGTCCACGTGTACGACAACAGCTTCAACGGCTCGGAAGAAGGCCTGCGGATCAAGTCGGACTACGCGCGCGGCGGCGAGGTCAGCAACATCTATTACGACCGCATCTGCATGCGCAACACGCTCAATGCGCTGCTCTTCACGCCGTACTACAGCACGAAGGCCCTGCCCGCCGGCGGCGCGCAGATCCCCAACTTCCACGACATCCAGATCAGCAACGTGAGCATCCAGGGCAAGACCGGCGTCAAGCTGCAGGGCTTCCAGGCCAACACCGGCGGCCTGAACAACCCGCAGTACCCGCTGGTCATGTCGCTGACCAACGTGGTGACGGACACGCCCACCGGCGTGGACCTGATCTCGTCGGACGCCAACCTGACGATCAGCGGCGTGAACCTGCCCATCCTGGCCGACGCCTCGCGCCGCATCGTCGTCAACGGCACGGCGACGCAGGCGGTGGATGCGTCCAAGGTCGTGGATTGCAGCCGCGCATACGTGGACTTCCCGTCCGGCACCAGCCCGGCGGGCACGAGCTGGTGATCCAGCACCGCTTCGCGGGATGACCCGCGAGGCCGATCTCCGGGGAAACCTCCCCCGGGGATCTGGCAAATGGGGGGAGACAAGTCACCAGGATTTCTCATAATCGCCGGTCGACTTGTCGTCCCACCAGACGTTCCGCAAGCCCCTCTTCCATGACCCGATCTTCCGGCGCCGCGCGCCCCGCACGTTCCAGCTCCTCCAAGACCGCCGCAGCGGGTACCGCCAAGGCGGCCAAGGCCGTCGCGGTCGACGACCACGCGCCCGCCCGGGCCAAGCCGGGCCGTCCGCGCAAGGACGCCAAGCCCGCCGCCGCGCCCGTCGCGGCCATCGACGAGGCCGACAGCGCGCAGAGCGCCTCGCGCCGCGTCTATCAGGTGCTGCGTCAGCGCATCCTGGACCTGGAGATGGCACCCGGCGATCGCATCGTCGAGCTGGACCTGGCGGCCGAGCACGGCGTCAGCCGCACCCCGGTGCACGAGGCCGTGCAGCGCTTGGCCGACGAGGGCCTGGTCGAGATCCAGCAGCGGGTGGGCACCTTCGTCGCGCGCATTCCGGTCGATGGACTGGAGGAGGCGATGCTGGTGCGCACGGCGCTGGAAGTCGCCGTCGTGGAGCGCGTGGCCAAGCGGCTGCGGCCCGAGCACGTCCAGCAGTTGCAGCTCATCCTCGAGGCGCAGCGCGCCGCGACGCTGGCCAAGGACATGCCGAGCTTCCACCGCACCGACGAAGCCTTCCACGCGGCGCTGGCCGACATCGCCGGCTTCCCCGGCGTGTGGCGGACCATCCAGCAGGCCAAGACCCAGGTCGACCGATTCCGTCGCCTGACCTTGCCGCTGGAGGGCCGCATGGCGGGGGTGGTCGACGAACACCAGGCGGTGGTGGACGCGCTGCGCGACGGCCGCGCCGCCGAGGCCGCCGCGGCGATGCGGGAACATCTGGACCATGTGCTGCCGGTCATCGAGGTCACGCGGGCGTTCCGGCCCGAATACTTCGTCAACCCTCAAAGCCAGTGAGCGGCGGGCGCGAGCCGACAGGCCGCCCGTCGCGCCTCTTCATGAATTCATCTCCCTTCCTGGTCGCCGTGGGCGAATGCATGGTCGAGCTGCGCCATCAGGCCGACGGCCTGGTCAGCCAGTCCTTCGGCGGCGACACGCTCAACACTGCGGTCTATCTGGCGCGTCTGGCCGGACAGGCCTACCGCGCCGGCTACGCGACGGCGCTGGGCGCCGACGATCCCTACAGCGAGGCGATGGTCGCGCGGTGGCAGTCCGAGGGACTGGACACGCGCTGCGTCGCGCGCCTGCCCGGCGAGCTGCCCGGGCTCTACAGCATCCATGTCGATCCCGCCGGCGAGCGCCGCTTCAGCTACTGGCGCCAGAACGCGCCGGCGCGCCGCTACCTGACGCTGCCGGATTGCCCGTTGCAGCGTCTGCTGTCCGAGATCGGCTGGCTCTACTTCAGCGGCATCAGCCTGGCCATCCTGCCGCCCGAGGGCCGCGCGCGTCTGTTCGCGCTGGCCGAGCGGCTGCGGCAACAGGGTGGTCGCGTCGTCTTCGACAACAACTACCGGCCGCGGTTGTGGGCCTCGGCGGACGAGGCGCGCGCGACCTATCGTCAGGCCTACGTCCGGGCCGACATCGCGCTGGTCACGCTGAGCGACGAGCAGGACCTGTGGGCGCTGCCGGACGAAGCGGCGGCGCTGGAAGCGCTGGGCGAATCGACGGTGCCGGAGCTGGTCGTCAAGCGCGGCGCGGCGCCGACGCGGGTGCGGGCCGACGGGCGCTGGATCGAGGCGCCGACGGTGCCGGTGGCGCGCGTGGTCGACACGACGGCGGCGGGTGACTCCTTCGGCGCGGGCTATCTCGCGGCGCGGCTGCACGGCCGCGATCCGATGACGGCGGCGATGGCGGGCAACCGGCTTGCGGCGACGGTGATCCAGCATCCGGGCGCCATCATTCCGTTGGAGGCGATGCCGACGGCGCTCTGGGAATGAGCGAACGGCCGACCCCAAACGCAAAGGCGCGCCCGAGGGCGCGCCTTTTTCATGGGGCTGTGCTTGAGACGCTCAGCCGATCACGATGGATTGGCGGCGCCGTCCTCGGCGGGCCAGTCGCGGATGTAGGCCTTGAGCATGCGGTTCTCGAAGTCCTGCGCGTCGACGACGGTCTTGGCCACGTCGTAGAACGAGATCACGCCCATCAGCTGCTTGCCGTTGAGCACCGGCATGTAGCGCGCATGGCGGCCCAGCATCATGCGGCGGACCTCGTCGATCTCGGTCTCGGGCGTGCAGGTCAGCGGGGCGTCGTCCATGACGCTGCGCACCAGCGACGTGCCGACGATGTTGCCGTTGCGCACGACGGCCTGGATGACCTCGCGGAACGTGAGCATGCCGATCAGGTCGCCGAACTCCATGACGACGAGCGAGCCGATGTCGCGCTCGGCCATGGTCTCGACGGCATGCGCCAGCGGTTGGTCGGGTGAGACGGTGAAGAGCGTGCTGCCCTTGACGCGCAGGATGTCGGAGACTTTCATGATCTCGAGGAGAAGACGGTTGGAATCGGGGGACGGCGTCGCGCGCGTGACAGTCGGGAGACGGTGAATGCGGATGGCGCGCGAGGGGGTGGGTGGGTGCCCGCACGAGGCGGGAAAAGTGGCGCCCAACATAGCACACAATGCGCCGCATACAACAGCACAACACGCAGGAGACATGCATGTCTGGTCCCTCAGACCCGGGCTTTGACACCTTGGCGCTACACGCCGGGGCGGCACCCGATCCCACGACCGGCGCCCGCGCCGTGCCGCTGCACCTGACGACCTCGTTCGTGTTCGAGAGCGCCGAGCACGCCGCGGGCCTGTTCAACATGGAGCGCAGCGGGCACGTCTACTCGCGCTTGTCCAACCCGACCACGGCGGTGCTGGAGGAGCGCATCGCGGCGCTGGAGGGCGGCGTGGGCGGCATCGCGACGGCCAGCGGCCAGGCCGCGCTGCATCTGGCGATCGCCACCATCGCGGCGGCCGGCGACCACATCGTGGCGTCGAGCGCGCTGTACGGGGGCTCGCACAACCTGCTGCACTACACGCTCAAGCGCTTCGGCATCTCGACCAGCTTCGTCCGCCCGGGCGACCTCGACGGCTGGCGCAACGCGATCCGCCCCGAGACCAAGCTGCTGCTGGGCGAGTCGCTGGGCAATCCCGGCCTGGACGTGCTGGACATCCCTTCGGTCGCGCAGATCGCGCACGAGGCGGGCGTTCCGCTGCTGGTGGACTCGACCTTCAGCACGCCCTACCTGCAGCAGCCGGCGGCGCTGGGCGCGGACCTGGTCCATCACTCGGCGACCAAGTTCCTGTGCGGACACGGGACCGTGGTGGGCGGTCTGCTGGTCGACAGCGGCCGTTTCGATTGGGAGCGGGCGCATGCGGCCAGCGGCCGGCAGCGCTTCGCCGAGCTCTGCGAGCCCTATGACGGCTTCCACGGCATGGTGTTCACCGAGGAGAGCACCGTCGGCGCCTTCCTGCTGCGCGCGCGCCGCGAGGGCCTGCGCGACTTCGGCGCCTGCATGAGCCCGCACACCGCCTGGCTGATCCTGCAAGGCATCGAAACGCTGCCGCTGCGCATGGCGCGCCATGTGAGCAACGCGCAGAAGGTCGCGGAGTTCCTGGAGTCGCAGGACATCGTGTCGCGGGTCAACTATCCGGGGCTGGCCTCGCACCGCGATCACGCGCTGGCGCGGAAGCTGCTGCCCAAGGGCAGCGGCGCGGTGTTCAGCTTCGACCTGAAGGGGGGTCGCGAGCAGGGCAAGCGCTTCATCGAATCGCTGCGGCTGTTCTCGCATCTGGCCAACGTGGGCGACGCGCGCTCGCTGGTCATCCATCCGGCGACGACGACCCACTTCCGCATGGACGATGCGGCACTGGCCGCGTCGGGCATCACGGCGGGCACGATCCGTCTCTCGATCGGTCTGGAGGATCCGGACGATCTGATCGCCGATCTGAAGTCCGCGCTGAAGGTGGCCGCCAAATGAGCTCGATCAAGCTGCAAGTCCAGGGCCGCGAGGCCTATGCGTACACCGGCGGCAAGCGTTTCGACGCGGCACTGCCGGTGGTCGTCTTCATCCATGGCGCGCTCAACGACCACAGCGTATGGACGCTGCTGGCGCGCTACTTCGCGCATCACGGCCGCGCGGTGCTCGCGGTCGACCTGCCCGGCCACAGCCGCAGCGCGGGGCCGGCGTTGCCCGATGTGCAGGCGCTGGGCGGCTGGATCAATGAGCTGCTGGATGCGGCGGGCGTGGCCTCGGGCGAGAGCGACTCCGGGCGCGAGCGCCAAGCGCCGTCTGTGTCGCTCGTGGGCCATTCGATGGGCTCGCTGATCGCTCTGGAGGCGGCGGCGCAGCGGCCGGCGCGGGTGGCGCGGCTGGCGCTGGTCGGCACGGCCTGGCCGATGAAGGTCTCGGACGCGCTGCTGTCGACCTCGCGGGAGCGGCCTCGCGCGGCGATGGCGATGGTCAATGCCTTCGCGCACTCGACCACGGCGGCCAAGCCGTCGTACCCGGGGCCGGGCGGCTGGCTGCACGGCGGCGGCATGGCGCTGATGGAGCGGCTGCAGGACGGCTACGCGGAAACGGGCAATCTCTTCGAGCACGACTTCCAGGTCTGCGATCGATACCAGGGCGCGCCGGAGGCGGCCGCGAAGGTGACGGCGGCGGGCCATGTGCACTCGCACCTGATCGTCGGCGCGAAGGACGCGATGACGCCGCCGAAGGCCGCGAAGCAGCTGGCGGAGTTGCTCGGCGCGCGGGTGCAGACGCTGGCGGCCGGGCATTCACTGATGACCGAGGCGCCGGAAGGGATGTTGAATGCGCTGAAGGCGGCGCTGGACTGAGCGTCGCAGAGTCCGAGCACAGAGCCCGTGAAGGGCCGCGCCAAGGAGACAGCCATGAGCACCAGCCCCCTGCCCCACGCCCCGCAGGACGCCGAGTCCGCCGCGGATCGGATCAAGGCAATGCGTAGCTTCGCGGAGTTCTACCCCTTCTACCTGGGCGAGCACCGCAACACGACCTGCCGGCGACTGCATTTCGTCGGCTCGACGCTGGGGTTGCTGTGCCTGGCCTATGCGCTGGTCACGCAGACCTGGGGCTTCCTCCTGATCGGCCTGCTGTGCGGCTACGCCTTCGCGTGGATCGGGCACTTCGGCTTCGAGAAGAACAAGCCGGCCTCGTTCAAGCGGCCGCTGTACAGCTTCATGGGCGATTGGGTCATGTACAAGGACATTTGGACGGGGAGGATTCCGTTTTGAGCTGACGCTCGGGGTACTTGGAACGCATCAGCACCTTGCCTCCACTTGACCCTCTCCACAGCCGGAGAGGCAGATGAAGAGAGCACCTGGGCGACGGCACGAATCCTCTGCCGGACCGATGCCTAAATGAATCGTCTCCTCGTCGCAGCGGCGCTAGCCATCGCCATCACCGCGCTTCTGGTCGCTCGCCCTTGGGAGACCTCTCCGATGGCGGGGCGACTTGCCTCTGATCGATCGCACCCCGCCGCGATATCACCCGTCCCGCTGCCCTCCTCGGCGCCTGGTGCGCGCACGGCGGTGACCAAGCCATTGGAATCATCTGCGCTAGCGGTGCATCCGACGGCAAAGGCCTTCTGGGGTTCCGCCAACGATCTCTTCGAGATCTACAAGCAGGGCATCGCGTCCCCGGACATGGCCGAGGTGTTTCTCGCGAGGGAGGCGCTCAATCTCTGCCTTCCCTACGCCATGCGCGAGCCATTCATCGACGATGCTCTCACTCGCAATGACGGCGCCGATGCGGCCGAAGTCATGCGCACACGCGAGCGGCTCAAGGTCGCCTGCCGGGACTTCTCCAGCGTTTCCGCGTTGACGCTGATTCAGCAGCGCGGGGAAGCCTATCGGCGTCTCCGTTCCGCAGGGTTGCCCATCAATCCCGCGAACGCGGAACTCTCTCGGTCCCCGGCCACGCAGGAAATCGCCACGGCGAAACGGGCGCTTCTCGAATCGCTTGATCGCCAAGGACCCGACGCGCTGACCTGGCTGGCGCCGGCCGTGGGCGGATGGATCGAGCACTCGGCCGGCCTGGAGCGCAGCAGCCTCGATCCGCTGCTTCGAGACACCGCTCACATCGGCGTCGCCGTCCTGCTCAGCCAATGCCTGCTGGGCTACGACTGCGGCCCCGACTCGGTCCCGTACCTGATGCTGTGCTCGACCAACGGCCATTGCGGCGGATCGCTGTCCGAGTCCGCGCTCCGGGGTCTCTCGGAACCCGAGCGGCAGCGAGTCCTGCAGCAGGCCGAGGCCATCGCCCGAAGCATCGATCAGAAACAGTGGCAGCGCCTGGGGCTCAGCCCCTGAAAGCGATCAGGTCCGCGAGCGCTCCGACAACAACGCTTTCGCCGCCTCGATCCTCAACGCCATCGGCACGGCGGCGTCGTTCATCACCTGCATGAGGAAGGCGCGCGGATCGGTGAAGGTCGTGGCGGGCGCGAACGAAGGCGCCGCGATCGGAGCGGTCGCCGTTGAGGCAACGACCGCCGGGGCCAGGTCTTGCGGCTCGGACGTGAGCTGGCCCAGCGCCGTCGCCCACTCCGACGGGCTGATGCTCTTGAGCCCCTTGAGCAGGTCGGCCTGCCCCTCCGCGCCGGGCGGGATGTCCAGCCATGTCGCCTCGACGAAGACGGGCGCCAGATCCGGTGCGACGAACGCGGACCACTGATCCTCCTTCACCTGCGCCGGCACTTGTGGCGGCGTCGTCAGGCAGCGAATGCGCGGCGCGGCCAGCTCGCTCATATAGCGAGCGCGCAGGCCGTCGAAGAAGCGCATCGCTTCGTCCGCCGAGCATCCCTGCTGCAACGAGAACCACAGCTGATAGCTGTTCTCCCCAGCGATGACGATGCCCGGCGCGGGAAGACCCAAGTCCAGCTGCACGCTGCGCCACACGACGCCAAGCAGCTCCCAATCGGATGGGCGGCCGACGTCGAGCACGAGCGCGCGCGCCGATCCGTCAGGACCGGCGGCGTAGAGGCGTTGGAATTCGGTGGTGAGGCGGGACACGGCGCAATGAAGGTCGAAGATCGGACAAGAGCGCACTCTACGTCTTCGGACGCCCCCCTGACCGAATCGCGCACCGATCCGGCTGGAGAACCGGCACGCCCCACGCTGACACCCATGCGCCCTCGCCGTTGTCCTCGGGTCATCGGCGACTCGGTCGAACATGGCATTGACAAGGAGAAGCGCATGTACAGCATTCAAGGCCGGCAGGCTGCCTTCATTGGCGACACGCACGAAGCCGTCGAGCTCGCGAACTCGGATTCGAGTCCCGTCCCCACACCGCGCGAGTCGCTGGTCGATCAGCCGGCAGAGATGATCGAGCGCATCGCCTCATACCTGCCCGTGGACGACCAGGCCAGGCTCGGCCGGGCCTTCCCCGCGCTGACACCCACTCTGGCCTATCCGATGAAACTCGCGAGGGTGCGATGCGCGGCCGCGGGGGCTGCGGGGGTCGACCGCGTCAGACATGTGTTGGCCGAGATCCAGACCGTCCGGCTCTCGGACCGGTCCGGCTTGATGGACACCCTAGGCCGCCGGATCAGCAGCTTCCCGGAGGACGCCATGCCTCATGCCGCCCTGGCGTTCTCGACGGCAGTCGCTGCCCTGCCGGCCCATCTGCGCAGCGCTTCGCTGAATGCGCTCGTACACGATCTGCGCCGCCCGCGCGCAGCGGGCGCCGTGAGCGAGGGTGAAAGCGTGATCAGCGCCATGCGCACCCTGGTCGACCCCTCGCCCGCTGACGCTTTACACCTGGAACTGGTGGCGATCAGCGCTCATGTCGCACCGGCGATCCAGGCGGGCGCGAACGTCGACTCTTGCCTGGAACGAGCCGGCGTCCGAGATCCGTCACGTGTCGCCCTCATGACGGATCTCAGGCGACACAGCCCGGCGCGTCGAGAGATCATGGCCGGAGGCGATATCCGGACCGTGTTTCAACGCCACGGGATCGACTACTCCCTGTTGACCGAGGCACTGGTCAAGCGTCACCTCGACGCCGATCGCGCGATAGACGATCAAGCACCCGCCTGATCGTCGTCTGGCAGGAGGCCCGGGGTGATTCAGCCCTTCGCCGCCTGCTCCATCTGCGCCTTCAACGACCCCAGCATGTCGTCCACCATCGCATTCAGGTCGTAACCCAGCTTCCAGCCCCAGTCGCGCTGCGCGACCGAGTCGTCGATGGACTGCGGCCAGCTCGCCGCGATGCTCTGCCGGAAGTCCGGCGCGTAGTCGATCTTGAAGCCCTGGATCCGGCGGCGGATCGACGCGGCGATCTGTTCCGGCGTGAAGCTCACGCCCGCCAGGTTGTAGCTGCCCCACTCGGTGATGCGATCGGCCGGCGCCTCCATCAGCTCCAGCGTCGCGCGCAGCGCGTCCGGCATGTACATCATCGGCAGCGCCTGATCCTCGTTCAGGAAGCAGGTGTAGCGGCCCTGCTTGAGCGCCTCATGGAAGATCTCCACCGCGTAATCGGTGGTGCCGCCGCCCGGGGGCGTCTTCCAGCTGATCAGGCCCGGATAGCGCAGGCTGCGCACGTCCACGCCGTGATTCGCGTGGTACCAGCGGCACCAGCCCTCGCCCGCCAGCTTGGAGATGCCGTAGATCGTCGTCGGATCCATCACCGTGGTCTGCGGCGTCTCGCGCTTGGGCGTCTGCGGACCGAAGGCGGCGATCGAGCTGGGCCAGAACACGCGCTCCAGCTTCACCGTGCGCGCCAGCTCCAGCACGTTGAGCAGGCCCTTCATGTTCAGGTCCCAGGCCCACATCGGATGCTTCTCACCCGTGGCCGACAGCGCCGCCGCCAGGTGATAGATCTGCGTGATGCCGTGTCGCTTGACGACCGCCGCCAGCGCCGCCGCGTCGGTCACGTCCAGCATCTCGTGCGTCAGCTGCGGCACGCGGCCCTGCGGCGCGACGTCGCTGGTGATCACGTTGGCGTTGCCGTGTCGCTTGGCCAGCTCCACCGCCAGTTCGGAACCGATCTGGCCGTTCGCGCCGATCAACAGGATCTTGGTCATGGGAATTCTTCTTCTCTTGCTTGCTGTCGCGGACTGTCGCGCTCTGCCGTGGGCGTCGCCGCCCTTACTTCACCAGGCCCAGCTCGCGACCCGCTTGCGCGAACGCGGCGACCGCCTTCTCCAGATGCTCGCGCTCATGCACGGCCGAGATCTGCACCCGCACCCGCGCCTGCTCCTTGGGCACGACCGGATAGAAGAAGCCGACCGCGTACACGCCCAGTTCCAGCAGACGCGCGCTCAGCTGCTGCGCCTTCACCGCGTCGAACAGCATCACCGGCACGATCGGATGCGTGCCCGGCTTGATCTGGAAGCCCGCCTGCTGGATGGCCTCGCGGAAGTAGCTCGTGTTGGCCTCGAGCTTGTCGCGCAGCGCGGTGCTGCCCTCCAGCAGATCCAGGACCGCGATCGACGCGCCGACGATGCTCGGCGCCACGGTGTTGGAGAACAGATAGGGGCGCGAGCGCTGGCGCAGCAGCTCGATGACTTCCTTGCGGCCGGTGGTGAAGCCCCCCGACGCGCCGCCCAGCGCCTTGCCCAGCGTGCCGGTGATGATGTCCACCTTGCCGAAGACGTTGCGGTACTCGTGCGTGCCGCGGCCGGTCTTGCCCATGAAGCCGCTGGCATGGCACTCGTCGATGCCCAGCAGCGCGCCGTGGCGGTCGGTGATCTCGCGGATCTTGTCCAGCTGCGCGATCGTGCCGTCCATCGAGAACACGCCGTCGGTGAACACCATCACATGACGGGCGCCGGCATTGCGGGCCTCGATCAGCTGGCGCTCCAGGTCGGCCATGTCGTTGTGCTTGTAGCGGAAACGCTTGGCCTTGCACAGCCGGATGCCGTCGATGATGGACGCGTGGTTCAGCTCATCGCTGACGATGGCGTCCTGCTCGCCCAGCAGCGGCTCGAACAGCCCGCCGTTGGCGTCGAAAGCGGCCGCGTACAGGATCGTGTCCTCGGTGCCGAGGAAGCGCGCCAGGCGCTGCTCCAGCTCCTTGTGGATGTCCTGCGTGCCGCAGATGAAACGCACCGAGGACAGGCCGTAGCCATGCGTGCGCAGCGCCTCGTGCGCCGCCTCCAGCACCTGCGGATGCGCCGACAGGCCCAGGTAGTTGTTGGCGCACAGGTTGATCACCTCGCGGCCGTCCCGGGTCTTGACGATCGCGCCCTGCGGGCTGGTGATCACGCGTTCGTTCTTGAAAAGGCCGGCATCGCGGATGCCCTGCAGCTCGTTCTGCAGATGACGATAGAAGTCGTCCGTGGTCGGCGAGGTCGACGGGATGGCAATGTGGGTCATGCGGTGCTCCTGCGGCACAATCCGTTAAATCGAACGCGTTCGCTATATCGAACAGCCGTGCAGTATCACGAAACTGCGCGGACCGGTCAAGGCGGCGCGTTCCAGGAGACCGCCCCGTCCGCCCGAACGACGCCAGCCCGACGCCCGAGATCCGATGTCCGCCATTCCTTCCGAGAAGTTAGAACCTCCGCGCGTGGGCGCGACCCTGCAGGCGCTGCGGCAATCGCAGGGCCTGTCGCTGGACGAGCTGTCTCGGCGCGCGGGGGTGTCGAAGTCGATGCTCTCTCAGATCGAGCGGAATCAGGCCAATCCCACGGTGGCGGTGGTGTGGCGGCTTGCCAATGCGCTGCGGGTGGAGTTGTCGGAGTTGCTGGGCGGCGAGCGCCCCGCCGCGCCGTCCATCGAGGTGGTCGCCTCGCATGCGACACCGGGGCTGTCGAGCCCGGACGGCCTGTGCCGGCTGCGCATCCTCGGGCCCATTGAGCTCGCCGGCAATTTCGAGTGGTACGAGCTGACCGTGCAACCCGGCGGCGCGCTGGAATCGGCGGCGCATGAGCCGGGCTCGCGCGAGCACCTCAGCGTGCTCAGCGGCGAGCTGGAAGTGACGGCCGGCGGCAGCCGTCACCTGGTCAAGACCGGGGAGACCGCGCGCTATGCGGTCGACGGCGCGCACGCGATCCGCAACCTGTCGAAGAAGGCCGCGACCGCGCTGCTGGTGGTCCTGCACGCCTGACCCTCGGCCCCTCCAACCCTCAGCACCTCGGGGTGCCGAATCGCCGATCACCGGATCGCTCGCCCCTGCGATGACGACGGAGTTTTCGTCGTCTCTTCACACCCACTGTTACTTGACCTCGCCCCCTCGATGGTCACAATCGCCCGATCGCGGAGGCGAGGGAGCGTTCCCGGCATTCAAGGCAGTACATCCATGCAGCAACGCTCGTTGAATACACAGCACAAGTCCCACCACATCCCGACGCCGACCCAGCCGGCCACCATCGACAGCGAGACCCAGGCCAAGCAGCTGCAGTTGCTCGAAGGAACGGCGCGTCTGCGCGCCGCCGAGCAGCGCGCGCGCGACCACCGCTCCACGCCGCTGATCGACAAGGGCGAGCTCCCGCTGGGCGCCGCCCCGAGGTACGGCATGAAGCCCACCGGCGCGACGCGGCCCAAGCCGCCCTTCCGGCGCACGCTCTATGCGGTGATCGGGCTGGTGGTCGTGGCCGGCGGCGCCGCGCTCACCTACCTGAGGTAGGCCCCGAGACCGGCGTGGCGCTTGCGATCAGCGCGCCCACCGTGGTCTGCTGCCAGCCGGCCTTGTCCCACAAGGTCGACAGCCCCTCCTGCCGCTCGGCCAGCAGCGCGCGGATCAGCGGCTCGGCCATCGTCGACGAGGGATCGCACAGCAGCACCAGGCGCTGCGCGCCCTCCTCTTCCAGACGACCGACCCAATCCAGCTGCTGCAGCTGCTGCAGCACCGGCTCCAGCTGCAAAGGGTCCACGCACAGGCGCCTGGACAGGGCTTGCGAGGTCAGCCCCGCTTCGCCCGTGACGCGCGCGGCGTCCAGCTCCCGGATGACATCCAGCGCCAGCGCCATCTGCATGCCTGGCCGATTGCGGCGCACGCTGACGCCCCCGGCCAGCGCGGGCGCGTTGGCCGCCAGGATCGCGCCCAGCAGCACGATGGACCAGCCGACGTAGATCCAGATCAGGAAAATCGGCACCGCCGCGAACGCCCCGTAGAGCGTCGAATAGGTCGGCACCTGCTTCACGTACATCGCCAGCCCCTGCTTGGCGAAGTGGAAGGCGATGGCGACGAAGCCCGCGCCCATCAGCGCATGGCGCCAGCGCACGTCGGTGTTGGGCACGTAATGGAACAGCGCCGCGATCGCGCCCCAGAGCACCATCACGTCCACGCTGTTGAGCAGCAGCACCAGGCCGCGCGGCATGTTGTCGACGTAATCGCGGCTGGCCGAGATCAGGAAGCTGGTCACCGTCAGGCTGCCGCCCAGCAGCAGCGGCCCCAGCGTGAGCGCGGCCCAGTACACCAGCACCCGCTGCGCGATCGGCCGCGGCCGCTGCACGCGCCAGATCTGATTCAGCGTGCGGTCGATGGTCAGCATCAGCGACAGCGCCGTCACCGCCAGCACCACCAGACCGACCGCGCCCAAGCGATTCGCTTTCGCGGCGAACTGCGTCAGCGACATCAGCACGGGGCGCGCGATGTTGTCGGGGATCAACGACTTGAGGAAGTACTTCTCCAGTGCCGCCTGGAAGCTGGAGAACATCGGGAAGGCGGTGAACAGCGCCAGCGCCACGGTCAGCAGCGGCACCAGCGAGATCAGCGTGGTGAAGGTGAGGCTGCCCGCCGTCATGCCCAGGCGCTCCTCCCGGAAGCGCTGCACGAACACGCGCAAGGTGCGCAGCCACGGCCATTGCAACAACTCCCGCGCCACCTCCCGGAGCTCTTCGCGCACGCCTCGCCGCGCCACCCGCTGTCTGATATTCATGCTGGCTATGATGCCAGCCATGTCAAGCCTGCCCGCCTCCCGCGGCGCGTCCATCGGCTCCGCGCCGAGCCCGCGCACCGAGCCCACCGCGCGCGAGCGCGCCAGCCGCAACACCGCGGTCGCCGCCACGCTGGCGCTGGCGCTGATCTGCCTGGCCTGGGAGCTCTGGCTGGCCCCGACCGGCCGCGGCACGCTGGCGATCAAGGCCCTGCCGCTGCTGCTGCCGCTGGCCGGCCTGTGGCGCTACCGCATGTACACCTATCGCGCGCTGAGCATCTTCATCTGGCTCTACACCACCGAGGGCCTGGTGCGCGCGACCTCGGAGGCCGGCATCGGCATGGCACTGGCGTGGACCGAGGTGCTGCTGTCGGTGGTGATCTTCATCGCCTGCGCGTCGCAGATCCGGCAGCGGCTGGCCGAGGCCAAGGCCGCGACCCAGAGCCCGTCCGCGCTGGAGACGCCGCAATGAACCCGCCCGCATCGACCTCCGCCTCCGAGGCCGCTTCCGCTTTCCTGGACGCGCTGCGCGAGCTGCTCGGCGACGCGCACGTCCTGACCCCCGACGGCCACGACCTGTCCGCCTACGAGCGCGACTGGCGCAAGCGCTACGTCGGTCGCGCGCTGGCCGTGGCCCGGCCGGCCGACACCGCACAGGTCGCGGCGGTCGTCGCGCTCGCCCGCGAGCACGGCATCGCGCTGGTGCCGCAAGGCGGCAACACCGGCCTGGTCGGCGGCGGGGTACCGGACGGCTCGGGCGCGCAACTGCTGCTCAGCCTGCAGCGTCTGAACCGTGTCCGTCACATCGACGCGGCCAACCTGACCATGACCGTCGGGGCTGGCTGCGTGCTCCAGAACGTCCAGCTGGCGGCGCGTGACGCGGGCCTGCTGTTCCCGCTGAGCCTCGCGGCCGAGGGCAGCTGCACGATAGGCGGCAACCTCGCCACGAACGCCGGCGGCACGCAGGTGCTGCGCTACGGCAATGCGCGCGAGCTCTGCCTGGGCCTGGAGGTCGTCACCGCCGACGGCCAGATCTGGGACGGCCTGTCGGGCCTGCGCAAGGACAACACCGGCTACGACCTGCGCGATCTTTTCATCGGCTCCGAGGGCACGCTGGGCGTGATTACCGCGGCCACGCTGAAGCTGCATCCGCAGCCGCGCGCGCGGATGACGGCGCTGGCCGCTTGCGAGTCGCTGGGCCATGCGGTGGCGCTGCTGGGCCACGCGCAATCGCGCTGCGGCGCGGCGCTGACCGGCTTCGAGGTGATGAACGCGCTGTCGCTGGCGCTGGTGGCCAAGCACTTCCCGCAGCTGGCGCAGCCGCTGGGCCCGCAGCCCTGGACGGTGCTGCTGGAGCTCTCGGACAGCGAGAGCGAGGCCCATGCCCGCGAGCAGTTCGAGGGCTTGCTCGAGCAGGCGATGGAACTGGACGTCATCGTCGACGCGGCGGTCGCGGAGAGTCTGGCGCAGAGCCAGGCCATGTGGCATCTGCGCGAGTCCATCCCGCTGGCGCAGAGCGAGGAAGGCCTGAACATCAAGCACGACATCGCGCTGCCGGTGTCGCGCATCCCGGCCTTCGTCGCGCGCTGCGACGCCCTGCTGGCCGAGCACTTCCCGGGCTCGCGCCTGGTGGACTTCGGCCATCTGGGCGACGGCAACCTGCACTACAACGTGCAGGCGCCCGAGGGCGTGTCCGCCGCCGACTTCCTGCGCGAGCACGAGCACGCGGTGAACGCGCTGGTCTACGACCAGGTGATGGCGCATGGCGGCTCAATCTCCGCCGAGCACGGCATCGGCCAACTCAAGCGTGAGGAGCTCGCGCAGCGCAAGAGCACGGTGGCGCTGCGGCTGATGCGGCAGATCAAGCAGGCGCTGGACCCGCAGGGGCTGCTGAATCCGAATCGGGTGATCTGAGCGGCTTCATCACAATCGCTTGCACGATTCGTGCTTGCGAGGCGGGCACAATCCGGCCGCTTTCGCCGTCTCGTTTCCCGCCGCCGTCCCACGATGACAATCCCGACGCCAGCGCGCCGTGCCGAGGGCACGCGCCCGCGATTCATGCGACTCACGCGATTCACACGCCTCCCTGCCGTCTGCCTCGCCGCGCTGTTGACCGCCGGGGCGCTCGCGCCCGACCGCGTCCTCGCTCAGGCGACGACGCCGTCCACGCAGCCGCTCGCGCAGTTGCAGCACAGCAGTTGGACGCTCAAGGACGGGATGCCTGGCCCGGTGATGGCGATCGCTCAAACAACGGACGGCTACCTCTGGCTGGGTACCGGCACGGGGCTCTACCGCTTCGATGGCGTGCGCTTCGAGCGCTTCGACACCCTGGCGGGCGAGCACCTGCCCAGCCGCCAGGTCATGTCCCTGCACGCGACCCGGGACAACCGGCTGTGGGTCGGTCTGCTCGAGGGCGGCGTCGCCCTGGTGAAGCAAGGTCACATCGAACACCTCGAACCGAAAAGCCCGCCCGGCGGCCTCTTCTCGGTGTCGACCCGCAGCATCGCCGAGACGCGCGACGGCACGATCTGGCTCGCCACCGGGCGCGCGCTGCTGCGACGCGAGGGGGACCGCTGGGTCCGGATCGGACCGGAATCGGGCTACGGCACCGGGTCGCAGCCCCCGCCCACGATCAACCTCCAGATCGACGGCGGTGACAACGTCTGGGTCTGCACCGACCAGACGCTGTATGTGCGCCCGGCCGGCAGCACGCGCTTCGTCCAGGCGCTGGGGGACCTCGGCCTGGGCATGCGGCAGCTCGCCATCGACCACGAGGGACGCGCCTGGGCCAGCGGGGCCTCCGGCAGCGATCGGCGCTTCGTGCGACTCGCGCTCCCCGGGCAGACCGATGAGGGCCCCAGCGTGAGAACGCCCATGAGCATGTTCATGCCGGCGTTCGATCGCGAGGGCAAGCTCTGGTTCGGCGGCAATCGCGGGCTGCTGCGCACCCGCGCGGCCGGCGATTCCAGCCCTTCGCGGAACCCGCCCGTCGACGGCGACTGGGACCTGCTGCTGCGCGACAGCGGCCTGACCGGCGATCTGGTGATGCGGGTGTTCCAGGATCGCGACGGGGCGATCTGGGTGGGCACCAACGGCGGCCTGGACCGCTTCCGCGGCGCGGCGGTGGAGCGTGTCGCGCTGCCGGACCTCGACACCGGCGCGACCATGGCCACCAGTGCGACGGGCGAGCTCTGGATCGCAGCGCGCAACATCGTCTACCGCCGCCCCGCCGAAGGTGGCTCGCTGGTGCCCGTCCCGGTGCGCGGCCAGATGGAGACCTTCACCGCGATCTTCATCGACAGCCGGCAACGACGCTGGATGGCCGGTCGCAACGGGCCCTGGCGGCAGGAGGGAGACCGGTTCGTCCAACTCCCGTCGCCGGACGGCGTGCCCTGGCATGCCGCGGCTTTCGAGTTCACCGAGGCCGCCGACGGTGCGATCTGGTTCAACGCCAACCGCTACGGGCTGCTGCGCTACGCCGACGGCAAGACCGAATGGATGTCGGGCCGCCAGGGCTTCCCTCAGGGCGGCGCCGACGCCATCGGCGCCGACGCGCGCAAGCGCCTCTGGTTCGGCTACGGCGACGGCTCGCTGCGCCGCCTGGACGGCGAGAAGCTCTCGGTGATCACGCCGGCCGACGGCCTCCAGATCGGCGGCATCAAAGTCATCACCGGGCATGGCGAGCACCTCTGGATCGGCGGCGAGAACGGCGTGCAGCTGGTCAGCCAGGCCGGCATGCCCGTGCTGCGTCTGAGCGATCCGGACGCGCTCGAAGGCGTGTCGGGGCTGATCGAAACGCCGGAGGGGGATCTCTGGCTCAACGGCGCCAGGGGCATCACGCACCTGACCGCCAACGAGGTCCGGCGCGCGCTCGCCGATCCCGCGTACCGGCCGCATGGACGCCGCATCGACCTGCTGGACGGTCTGACCGGTCGCGCCGAGCAGTCCTGGCCGCTGCGCACGGCGCTTCGAACGCCTGACGGGCTGCTGTGGTTCGCCCTGAACAACGGGCTGGTGACCATCGATCCGGCGAAGCTGGTCGGGGACGAGATCACGCCCCCGCCGGTCGACATCCAGCGGGTGATCGTCAAGGGCGTGCCGATGCCGCTTCCCGCGGCGCAGCCGGCGATGCTGGCGGCCGGCACGCGTGACCTGGAGATCGAGTACACGGCGATGAGCCTGAGCCTGCCCGAGCGCACGCGCTTCCGCTACCGCCTGGAGGGCCAGGACGCCGACTGGATCGATGCGGGGTCGCGTCGTCGGGCCTTCTATACCAACCTCGGCCCCGGCCGTTACGAGTTCCGCGTCGAGGCCTCGATCGACGGCGGCCCGTGGAGCGCCACCCCGGCCACGCGTCGTCTGCACATCGAGCCCACGCTGACGCAGTCCACCTGGTTCCGCGTGCTGGCGGGACTGGGGGGCGTGCTGGTGCTGTTGGGTGCCGGCCTGCTGCGCGCGCGTCAGAACGCGACGCGCCGCCGCGAGCGCCTCGCCGCCCGCGTGCAGGAGCGCGAACGCATCGCCCGCGATCTGCACGACACGCTGCTGCAAGGCGTGTACGGCTTGATCCTGCGTTTCGAGGCGGTGGCGCGGCGCCTGCCCGCGGACGAGCGGGTGGCGATGGAGCGGGTGCTGGTCGATGCCGACGCCTTGCTGGTCGAGGGCCGTGACCGCGTCGCCGATCTGCGGCTGCCGCCGCCGGACACGGGCCGGCTGGAGCAGACGCTGGACGCGCTGGGCACGCAGCTGGCGCAGACGCACGGCGCGGCCTTCGCACTGGCGGTCGAGGGCACGCCGCGGGCACTGGCGCCGGCGCTGTCGGCCTCGCTGTGCCTGATCGCGCGGGAGGCCATCTTCAACGCCTTCCAGCATGCGCAGGCCGATCGCATCGAGGTGACGGTGAAGTACGGCGCGGACAGCTTCAGCCTGTTCATCCGCGACGACGGCATCGGCGTGCCCGACGACGTGCAGGAACGCGGCGGCCGGCCCGGGCATTGGGGACTCTCCGGCATGCGCGAGCGGGCGGAGCTGGCGGGCGCGGAGTACCGGTTGAGCTCGCGGCCGGGACTGGGGACACAGGTGGAGTTGTGCGTGTCGGCAGACCGGGCGTATGAGCGGGGTGTCGCGCAGCCGGGGCGCAAGCGATGGGGACTCCCATGGGGGCAGGAGCGCACTTGAGCGCAGGCTCGGCGGTGGCTCAGACATACGAAGGGCGCTCCATGGAGCGCCCTTTCTCTGGCGAGTCCGCCGTCTATGCGAACGCCAGGAACAGATGACCGACGGGTTCGGCGGCGCGGGTCACCTTGATCTCGATGTCATAGCCCAGCCGGTTCAGGCAGTCCATGAGCTTGCGCTCCGACAGATTCGCGAAGTCACCGCGCATCATCGCGGACACCTTGGGCTGCGGAATGCCCATGCGACGGGCCGCCTCGACCTGCGTCAGCCCCAGACGCTTCATGGCTCGGGTGATCTCGACGACCAAGCCCGATTTGATCTTCAGCTTGTCTGCATCCGGGAGCGCCAGATCGGCGAACACGTTGCCGCTACCAAGCTCAACGTCAACTGCTTCAGGCTTTCTTGAAGCCATGTCGAATCTCCTTCACATACGCTTCCGCGACCTTCAGTCGATCACGGATCAGGTTGATGTCCTCCCTCGGAGTCGAGATACCGCTCTTGCTCTTCTTCTGGAAGCAATGCAGGACGAATACTGCTTCCTCGAACCGGACTGTATAGACCGCTCGGTAGGTTCCGCCAGCATCGTCTTCCACGACCTCCAGAACGCCCGCGCCGCCGAAACCCTTGAGCACCTTGGCTGCGTCGTGCTGCTCACCGCGCTGTGCGAAATCCAGGGCGTGACCGAAGAACCGACGCAGGTCGAGAGGAAGCGCCATCAGGTCCTTCCTGCTACTGCCAATGAAGGCCAGAGGCTTCTCGCTCGTGCTCAGCATTCCAAAAACTATACCAGAACAGGTATACGTTTCTTCGCTCTTCGTTCTTGGATGCACCCCGGCGAAGCCGCAATACAACCAAGCGATCCGACGCGCTACGCTCCCCTCCTCTCGACCCACAGGAGCACCCGATGAAACGAGTCACCGGCATCGGCGGTATCTTCTTCCAGGCCCAGGATCCCGCCGCGCTGCATGCCTGGTATCGCACGCATCTGGGCGTGGACGTCCAGTCCTGGGGCGGCGCGGCCTTCGACTGGACCGGCGACGACGGCAAGCCCGTCGGCGGCACCACCGCCTGGTGCATCGGCAAGGCCGACGGCGAGGGCTACGGCCCCGCCAAGGCGCCCTTCATGATCAACTACCGCGTCGCCGACTTGGCCGCCCTGCTCCAGGCGCTGCGCGACGAGGGCTGCCAAGTGCTCGAGAAGACCGAGGAATCCGAGTACGGCAAATTCGGCTGGGTCATCGACCCCGAGGGCAACAAGGTCGAGCTCTGGGAGCCGCCGCCCGGCGGCTGATCGCCCAACGGCGCTCCCCATGAGAAAGGGCTCCGTCGTCGACGGAGCCCTTCTGCCTTTCAGATCCTGTGATCCGGCCTTCGAGAGGCGAGACCGGCATCACCGCGGCGTCACGCCGCGGCCGCGCTCAGTCGGCGCCGTGCGGTTGCGCCGCGCCTTCGCCGCGACGGCTCTTGCCCGTGATCCGGCGCCAACCCGAGACGAGCAGGCGGTAGACGAAACGGATCAGCGTCAGGAACAGCACCACCTCGACCAGCCCCATGACCACGGCGCCGGCCGTGGTCCAGCGCGCCTCGCGCTGATGGAACTTGGCCAGGAAGGAGTCGCGCTTGATCTCGATGCTGTCGTAGAAGCTGGGCACCATCAGCAGCGTCAGGAAGGTCGACGTGATCGTGCCGCCGATGATGGCCACCGCCATCGGACGGTAGAACTCGCCGCCCTCGCCGATCCCGACCGCCACCGGCAACATGCCGGCGATCAGCGCGAAGGTCGTCATCAGGATCGGACGGAAGCGCTTGCGGCCCGCGTGCATCAGCGCTTCCTCGCGCGGCACGCCGTCGGCCTCCTCCTGGCGCGCCGCATCGAGCAGCAGGATGGCGTTCTTGGCCACCAGACCGGCCAGCATGATGATCCCGATGAAGCTCATCAGATTCAGCGTGCCCTTGGTCAGCAGCAGCGCCACCACCACGCCGATCAACGACAGCGGCAGGGACAGCATCACCCCCAGCGGCGCGGTGAAGCTGCCGAATTGCATCACCAGGATCAGGTACATCAGGCCGATGCCGGACACCAGCGCGATGCCCATCGCGCTGAACACTTCCTGCTGGTCCTTGGCCGCGCCGGCCAGCTCGATGCCGTAGCCCGGCGGGAAGTTGATGGCCTTGGCCAGCTTCAGCGCGTCGGCGGTGACCTCGCCCGGCGAGCGCCCGTGCGCGTTGGCCGACACCGCGATCATCCGCTTCCCGTCCGCGTGCTGGATCTTGGCCGGGCCCTTGCCCATGGTCACCGTGGCGATCTGCTCCAGCGGCACCATCACGCCCGCGCCCGTCACCGCGATGGGCAGACGCTCGATGTTGCTGGCGTCCACCCGGTCCTCCGGCGCCAGCCGCACCGCCACGTCGCGGGTCTCGCCGCTGGGGTCCACCCAGTCGCCGACTTCCACGCCGGCGAAGGCCACCCGCAGCGCATTGGCCGCGTCGCCCACCGAGATCCCCAGCGAATTCGCGAGACCGCGATTCATCTCGATCTGCAGCTCGTTCTGCGGATCCTGTTCCGAGAGACCGACGTCCACCGCGCCCTTGACCTTGCGCAGCTGCGCCATGTAGTCGGTGGTGATCTCCATCAGCTTGCGCGAGTCCGCGCCCGAGAAGCGGATCTGCACGGGCTTTTGCGCGCCGTTGTTCAGGTCGTCCAGCACGACGTACTCGGCACCGACCAGGCGCGCCACCCGCGTGCGCAGATCGGCGGCGATCTCGGCCGCGCTGCGCTTGCGCTTCGTGCTCTTGCCCAGGTCCACGTAGATGCGGCCGCCGCTGGCGTTCACGTTCTCGTTGGTCGCGACGACCTCGGGGATTTCACGCGCCAGCTTGGACGCGGCGCCCATCTTCAGGCGGGCGTACTCCAGGCTGGACGAGGCCGGGGTGCGGACCTCGATGGCGATGGTCCCGGAGTCCGAGGCCGGCAGGAAGCTGGTGCCGCCGAAGGTCGACTGCAGCACGATCGCGCCGACGAAGCTCATGATCGCGAAGGCCGCCATCCACTTGCGGTGGTGCAGCGCCCAGGCGATGACGTTGCCGTAGCGGTCGGCCTGACGGTCGAACCATTCATTGAAGCCCTGCAGCTTCTTGGAAATGCCGGTCTTGGGCGCCTCGTGATGTCCCGGCGGGTCGCCCCAGAAGGCCGACAGCATCGGGTCCAGCGTGAACGAGATGAACAGCGACACCAGCACCGAGGCCACCACCGTCAGGCCGAAGGGCCGGAACCACTCGCCCGACACGCCCGGCATGAAGGCCACCGGGATGAACACGGCCACGATCGAGAACGTCGTCGCCGCCACCGCCAGGCCGATCTCGGCCGTGCCCTTGAGCGCCGCCGTGCGGCGGTCCGCGCCGCGCTCCATGTGGCGCACGATGTTCTCGCGCACCACGATGGCGTCGTCGATCAGCACCCCGATGGCCAGCGACAGGCCCAGCAGGCTCATGAAGTTCAGCGTGAAGCCGCACAGCCACACCGCGATGAAGGCCGCCACCACCGAGGTCGGCAGCGACAGCGCGGTGATCATGGTCGAGCGCCACGAGTTCAGGAACACGTAGACCACGAAGATGGTCAGGCCCGCGCCGAAGACCAGCGCGTGGATCACGTTGTTCAGGCTGTCCTGCGCGTCCTGGCCGCCGTCCTGCACGACCTCCAGCTTGGTCCCGGACGGCAGGGTCTTGCTGATCTCATCGACCAGCTTGCGCACTTCCTTGGCGACGCTGACCGTCGACGCGTCCCGCGAGCGCGTGATCGCGATGCCCACGTTGGGATGGCCGTTGCGCACCGACAGACCGGTCTGCTCGGCGAAGCCGTCCTGCACCGTCGCAACCTGACCCAGGCGGATCAGCTCGCTGCCCGAGCGCTTGACCACGATCTGGTTGAAGTCGGCCGGCGACTCGATGCGGCCCAGCAGGCGGATGCTCTGGTCTTCGAGCTGGCCGCGCACCTTGCCCACCGGCGCCGTCGTGTTCTGCATGCGCAGCGCGTTGACGACCTCGGTCACCGAGACGTTGAACTCGCGCAGCTTCTGCGCGTTGAGCAGCACCGACAGCTCTCGCTTGAGCGAGCCGTTCACCGACACCGTGGCCGTGCCCGGGATCGCACGGAAGCGGTCGGCGAGCTGGTCCTCGGCCAGGCGCGAGATCTCCGCATGCGACTGGCTGCTGGAGGACAGCGCCAGCTGCATGATGGGCTGCGCCGAGGGGTCGACGCGCTGCAGCACCGGCTCGCGCATTTCCGTGGGCAGCTTGTGCCGGACCGCGGCGATCGCGTTGCGGACCTCGTCGGCCGCCTCGATCATGTTCTTGTCGAAGTTGAAGAACAGCAGCAGCTGGGCCGAGCCCTCGCCCGAGGTCGAGCGCACCTCGTTCACGCCGGAGATGCTCTGCAGCGACTTCTCGATGCGGTTGACGATCTCGCGCTCGGAGGTTTCAGGCGACGCGCCCGGATAGCTGATGCTGACGACCAGCAGCGGCAGGTCCACGTCCGGCCGCTCGTTGACGCGCAGCTTGGACAAGGCCAGCAGGCCCAGGGCCATCAAGCCGATGATGATCACGATCATCGCGATCGGCTTCTTGACCGAGAAATTGGAGAGGAACATGGTTCAGGCTCCTTCGCGCATCACTGCGCCGACGCGGCCGAAGCCATCGGCAGGGCCGGCGTGGCGGCGCCGCCCGTGGGCGCCGCGGCGGGCGCGCCCTTGCTCGAGTTCAGGCCGGCGCCGCCGGCGACGGCCGGGGCCTTGCCCAGCTCGACACGCTGGCCGCTGATCAGGGTGCTGGTCGGATTGCGCAGGATGCGATCGCCCTGCTTCAGGCCGCCGGTCACGACGTAGAGACCTTGTCGGTCGTCTCGCGCCCCCAGCTGCACCGGGGTCTTGACGACCTTGCCGCCGTCGATGCGCCAGACATAGCTCTTGTCGCCCTCGCGCACCAGCGCGCCGTCGGTGGCCATCAGCGCCGAGACGCTGGTCGTCTGCACGCGGCCCTCGGCATACAGGCCGGCGACGCCGGGCTGTTGCTGGCCGGCAAAGTCCACCAGCACCTCGACCTGACGCGTGCTGGCGTTGGCCGCCTGGGCGATGCGGCGCACCTTGCCCTGGAAGTCGATCTGCGGATAGCCGTTGACGCGGAAGAAGACGGTCTGGCCGAGCTTGAGCTCGGACATGCGGTCGGCCGAGACCAGCCCCTCGAAGCGCATCGAGCCCGGGTCCATGACCTTGATCAGCTCCTTGCCCAGCTGGGCGGAGTCGCCGGGCGAGACCTTGCGGTCGCTGACCACGCCGTCGAAGGGCGCGCGCACCTCGGTGCGCTGCTGCTGCTGGCGGGCGGTGGCGAGGCGGGCGCGGGCGCCCACCAGATCGCTCTGCGCGTTGTTGCGGCGGATCTCGGCATCCTCCATGGCCTGGATGGAGCTCATGCCTTGGGCTTGCAGCGTCTTCAGGCGCTGGTACTGGCGCTCGGCCTGCTCGAAGCTCTGGCCCGCGGCGCGGGCGGCTTCGTCGGCGGACTGCACCGAGTCGCGGATGGCGGTGTCGTCCAGGCGGACCAGCAGGTCGCCGCGCTTCACGCGCTCGCCGTTCTCCTTGTAGACCTGCAGCACGATGGCTTGCAGCTCGGCGCGCAGATCGGCGCGGCGCTCGGGCTGGATGGAGCCGGTGATGACGGGGCCGCTGGCGTATTCGGAGATGCCCAGGGTCAGGACGTCCTCGTTGGCCACGAGCAGGCTGGGCGCGCTGGCGGCGGCGTCCGCGGGTGTCGCGGCCTGCTTGTCGCCCCCTCCGGGTTTGCCGCAACCGGCAAGCAGGGACGCAGTGACAAGGGCGATCAGCGAGAGACGCAACATGAAGCGGGCTCCAGGAGGAACGTGGCGGGAAGCGGGGCCTCTTTCAGAAGAGGCTTCGAATGGCGTAAAGATGTGTGCCGCGTGCGCAAAGCGCAAAAAGGCGCGCTAGCTTAACGTCATCCCCGACCCGTGAAGGTGGTCATGCGCGCGGCTCATCCTCGGGAATCAGCGTTTCGTCGCAAGCGCCCCCGGAAGGGGGATGGGTACGGCGCGGGTACATCCGCTCAGGGGCGATCGTCACGCGTCGGCGGCGGCTTCCTCACGAGCTCGGCACGCCGCCCGCACTTGGCGTCGACGGGTTCTGAACGGGGCTGAACGGGACGCTGAAATCTTCCTCACGCGGCCCTCACGAAGCGGCTTACGACCGGAAACCGCGCGGCGGAACGGGCGTCAACGGACGCCGCCGGCGGGCGTTGGGCGGGGACATTCCGCTCATCCCAAAAGGACAACCATGACCCCGCGTCATTCCTTGCGTCTCACCGCCCTGGCCGCGGCCGTCGCCGCCGCGGCATTGGCCGGCTGCGTGGCGCCCGCCCACACCAGCGTCCGCGCCGACATGCGCGTGGGCGCTCCCGCCTGGACCCCGCCGCCTCCGCCGGTCAGCGTCTACATCGAGCCGCCGCTGGTCCAGCCCGAGCCGGTCTTCGTCGACGTCGCTCCGCCGCCGATGCTGGTGGAGGTCCCGCCGCCCTCGCCCTTCCCGGGCGCCGTGTGGACCGGCGGCTACTGGGGCTGGCATCAAAGCCGCTGGGTCTGGTGCGCGGGCCGCTGGTCGGCGCCGCCGCGGCCGGACTACGTCTGGGTCCAGCCCTATTACGAGCACCGCGACGGCGCGGTGGTCTTCGTCTCCGGCTTCTGGGCGGCGCATGACGTGGCCTTCGTGCCGCCGCCGTCCGGGCTGCACCTGGCCGTGGAAGTGGCGATCGGCGGCGGCTCGCGGCCGATGGGCCCGATGGGGGTGTTCGTGCCGCCGCCGCCCGGATCGCGGCCCGGTCTGATCGTGCCCGCGCCGATCGGCACGCCGCCGGCCGTGGTCGTCAGCGCGCCGCCGGTGGTCAACGTCGGCATGCGCATCCAGCACAACGTCAACATCGACAACAGCGTCCACAACACGGCCAACAACACGGTCAACAACACGACGACCAACATCAACAACGTCCGCAACGTCACCAACATCACGAACGTGACCATCGTGGCGCCCGCCGGCGCCACGGCCAGCGGCAAGGCCTTCCAGAACAACGTGCCCGCCGCGGCGCATCTGGCGGCAGCGCTGCCGGCGCAAGTCCACGCCCCGGCGCCGGTCCCCGCGAGCAACGCCGCCGTGCCGACCTACTCGCCGCGCGGGCGTGCACCGGGCATGCCATTGCAGGATGCACAGCAGGCTCAACAGGCCCAACGCCAGCGCGATCAACAGGTCCGAGATCAACAGCTGCATGACGAACAGCGGCGCGATCAGCAGATCCAGGCATCGCAGCGCGAGCAGCAGATGCGGGAGCAGCAGGCCCAACGCGATCAGCAGATGCGCGATCAGGAGCGCCGCGACCAACAGGCCCAGCGAGACCAGCAGATGCGCGACCAGCAGATGCGCGACCAGCAAGCGCAGCGCGATCGCCAGATGCGCGATCAACAGATGCGGCGCGACCAGGACATGCAGCAACGTGAGCAGCAGCGCGAGCAACAGCATGAACAGCAGGCGCAGCGTCAACACGAGCAGCAGGTCCAGCGCCAGCAGGAGCAGCAGGCCCGCGAGCGCGGGCGGGCGCAGGCCACGGCGCGCGCGCCGCATCCGGCGGCGAGCCAGCCTCACCGGGATCCGCGACACGCGGACGACAAGGAGAGGGACAAGGAGAAACAACCCGAGCGCCGCGAGTGAGCTAAGGTCGGCCTCATTCGACGGCGCATGAGCGCCGCGCAGGAGGCCTTCTTGGATACACCCTCGCTCCCCAAGCGCAACCTGGTGCTGTGCTGCGACGGCACCAACAACACGCTGACCGGCGGCTACCAGGACACCAACGTCCTCAAGCTCTTCGGCTATCTGCGCAACCAGCAGCCGACCATCCCGACGCTGCTCTATTACGACCCCGGCGTCGGGTCGCCGCAGTCAGCGCCGCCCACGGACCTGCTGGACTGGCTCAAGCGCACGACCGAGCGCGTCTCGGGCCTGGCCTCGGGCCAGGGCGTCTACGACAACATCGGCGAGGGCTACGCCTTCCTGATGCGCGAGTACAGCGAGCAGAGCGACGACCGCATCTTCTGCTTCGGCTTTTCCCGCGGCGCCTTCACCGCGCGCGCGATCGTCGGGATGGTCAATCTCTTCGGCATCCTGCGGCCCGAGCACCGCGAGCTGATCCCGACGCTGATCCGTATCTACTTCTCGCTGCCGCCCGAGCACGACCAGGCCGCCAACCGCAAGACCCTGGGCCAGTCGCTGACGCGATCGCTGCACCGCGCCTGGGCCCATCCCGGCAAGGCCGCCGCGGAGCCCGGCCGCCCCGCCGAGGAATCCGCCGACAGCGCCGACCGCAACGACCTCGCCCGTCAGGTCCGCAACAACTTCGCCCGGCCCGCCGACATCCATTGGGTCGGCGTCTGGGACACGGTGGAGTCGGTCGGCCTGCCGCCCTTCGGCTCCCGCACCAACCCGGCCACGGCGACCTTCGCGGACAAGCCGCACATGCTCAACGTGCGGCACGCGCTGGCCTTCGACGAGCACCGCTGGCCTTTCCTTCCCCGCGTCTACGACTCGCCCTGCCATGCCGACATCGACGGCATCGACGTCAAGGGACGCGCCATCGTGCGCACGCTGCGCCAGTGCTGGTTCCCGGGTGTGCACTGCGACGTCGGCGGCAGCTATCCCATGAGCTCGCCCGACGACCCGCTGCATCCGCATGGCCGCACCGGTCTGGCCGACGCCTCGCTGCAATGGATGATCGATGAGGCGGCCAGCGAGCTCGGCGTTCCGCCGCTGGGTCCGCTGCCCAAGGGCGACGGCGCCTTCGGCATGCCGCTGCCGGAAGCCTTCCCCGGTGCCGTACCGCTGCGCCACGACGCGCTGCACGACTCGCCGATCTGGGCGCTCGCCGGCATGACGGTGCGGCGCATGACGACGGAGAGCGTCCGCATTCCCGACCGCCCGCCCATCCTGGTCGACGTCCAGCCGCAATGTCCACCGACCCCGCGCCCCGGCCCCAGCGTCTGGGATCAGCGGCGCTCGGTCGCCTGGATGCTGGCGGCGCTGGTGCTCGCCTGGCTGTGCCTGGCGCTGTCGGGCTGGAATCTGCGCGACCGCGCGAACCTGGAGATCGCCCTGCCCGCCACGCCGCTGGACTGGCGCGCGGTCGTCGACGGGACGCGCGACTTCCTGCTGGACGCGCCGCTCGCGGCCGTCGGCTATGCGGAGTTGCAGGCCGACGTGGTGCTCAAGCGCGCGCTGGATCCGCCGACGCTGATCGGCGTGCCGGGACTGCGCGCGGGCGTGGTCTGGGGCATGGTCTGGGATCTGGCCTTCCTGGCGATGGCGGGCTATCTGCTGGCGCGGCTGTCCTCGCGCGTGTTCACCTGGGCGGCGGGATGGCGCCAGCCGCATGACCCGGCGCCGTGGTGGCTGCTGGCGATGGGCTGGCTGCCTGCGGGGCTCGTCGGCGCCGATGTGGCCGAGGACCTGCTGACCCTGGTAGGCATGGCCATGGACGTCTGGGGCATGCCCACCTTCGCCTGGTTGACGCTGTGCCTGATGGGGCTGTTCTCCGTCGCCAAGCTGATCGCGCTAGCCCTGTGCGTGATCGTGTTCGTGGGCGGCCGCGCGCTGCTGGCCGTATGGCCCGCGGAGTCGGTCGGCAAGGTCGGACGCAAAGCCTGACCCCGGCGCGGCGGGGTTGATCGCGCGCAGGCGAGGCGCGCCGTCACCACACCGCAACATCCAGCAAAGAACATGACACGCATCATCAACGAATGCCTGTCATGCCGATCACGAAGTCCCTGGGTCACGCCCTTCGCCGCTCCTTCCACAACGCCTTCAGCCACTCCGTCCGCCTCGCCGCCGTCCCGACGGCCCTGGCGCTGGCCGCCGCCGCCCTGCTCTGCGCCTGCGGCGGCAGCGACGACGAGACCTCGTCCGACGTCAGCGTGTCCAGCCTGCGCCTGATCGGCCAGCAGGTCCTGCCGCGCCGCATGAACTATCAGGGCACGACGGTTGGCGGCCTGTCCGGCGTGGACTACGACGCCAAGAGCGACAGCTACCTCTTCGTCAGCGACGACCGCACGACCACCGATTCGTCCAACGCGCCGCGCATGTACACGGCCAAGCTGGCCTTCGACGCGAGCACTTTCAGCGCGGTGACCTTCACCGGCGTCGTGACCATGAAGCAGCCGGGCGGCGGGGACTATCCGAAGGTGCCCGACGCCAAGGTGGCCGATCCGGAGTCGGTCCGCATCGACCCGGTCAACGGGAACTACGTCTGGCTCAGCGAGGGCGACCGCACGCTGGCCGCGCCGGCGCGCATCATCGATCCCTTCATCCGCGAGATCACGCCGCAAGGCACGCATGCGCGCGAGTACAGCCTGCCGCCGATGTTCAAGATGAGCGCCGACAACACCGGCCCGCGCGGCAACCTGGTCTTCGAGGGATTGAGCTTCTCGCCGGACGGCAAGTCCGCCTGGGTGCTGATGGAGGGCGCGCTGCTGCAGGACGGCGCCGCGCCGACCACCACGACCGGCAGCGCCTCGCGCCTGACGCGCTTCGATCGCGCCTCGGGTCAGGCCGCCGCGCAGTACCTGTATCCGATCGAGAAGGTGCAGGCCGCGCCGGTGCCGGCCGACGCCTTCACCGTCAACGGCCCGACCGAGATCCTGGCGCTGTCGGCGACGCGTTTTCTGGTGCTGGAGCGCAGCTTCTCGGTCGGCGTGATCGGCAACCAGGTGCGGCTCTACGAGATCGACACCGCCGCCGCGACCAACGTGCTGACGGCGGCCTCGCTCACCGGCGCGACGCCGGTGACCAAGCGCCTGGTGCTGGACTTCGAGACGCTCAAGACGCAGCTGGGCGGCATCGCCAATCTGGAGGGCATGACCTTCGGGCCGCGACTGGCCAACGGCCGCCGCAGCCTGGTCGTGGTCGCGGATGACAACTTCCCGACTGCGGACTCGCCCACTGATCGCAATCAAGTGCTGGTCTTCGAGATCCAGCCCTGATCGTCGCCACCGGGTCCGCCGCGCGAGCCCCGGGTCAGGCCATGCCGCCCCTTGCTCGGGCGAGGCGGCGCGGTCTCACTGTCCGCGCTCGGCGCGCTCGATCATCTTGTCCTGCAGGTCCAGCTTGGGCCCAGCCAGGTCGCGGACGTTGGGGATGCCGGAGGATCTCTGCTCCGGCGGCTTGGGCGGCGTGTAGACGGAAATGTTGCCGCCCTTGACCTGGTGCTCCACCGCGCCCTTGGGGCACGGATCGCTCGTGTAGAGCGTCTTGCCGTCGACCACGCAGCGGCGCACGCCGCCGGCCGCGCTGTCCTTGGTCTCACTCAAGGGCGGGGGCAGCGGCGGCAGCGGCTTGTCGCTGCCGTTGTCGAACTTGAATTCCTTGGGGATCTGCGTCTGCGCCTCGCGCAGCAACGGAATCTCGTCGCGCTTCTTCCAGGCCAGTACGCCCACAAACGCCGCGACGATCAGCAGCAAAACCAACCGCATGTGATGACACTCCCTGTCGCCCCCGCCCTCTTGTTTGAATGAACGATGGAATGGGTGGGCGGGGCGACCGGGATCATAGCGAGCCCGAGATGACGCCCGCGCGACGGGCGTCATGGCGGGCTCACACCCGCCGTCTGAACTGCAGATCCTCGATCAGCGTGCCGTCGTTACGGCATCGGACGTGTAACCGGACTTCCGAGCCGCTGTTCGGTCCGTCCGGCCTATCGTCCTGCCCATGCCGCGCACGTCGCGACGGCGATTTTCCAAGAGGTGACTTCCATGCATTGGCTCCAGCGCATCCCCGCGACTTTGAGCTCCCTGGCGACAGTGGCCGCCGCCGCGCTGCTCGCCGCCTGCGCCCTGCCCGCCGCGGCGCAGTCGGACAAATCCGCCGGCGCCACCGGCACGAGCACGGACACGCCCGGCACGACCGAGGCCGCCACGCTGCGCGCCGTCGTCGACGCCGCGATCCGGCCGCTGATCGCCAAGCACGATATCCCCGGCATGGCCGTGGCGGTGACCGTCGACGGTCGCGCCTACGTCTTCAACTACGGGGTGGCGTCTCGCGAGACCCAGCGTCCCGTCGACGACGCGACGTTGTTCGAGGTCGGCTCGGTGAGCAAGACCTACAACGCGACGCTCGCGACCTACGCGGTGGCGCGCGGCAAGATGGCGCTGGACGATCATCCCGGCCAGTACCTGCCCGCGCTCAAGGGCCATCGCATCGACCGGGCGACGCTGCTGCAACTGGGGACCTACACGGCAGGCGGCCTGCCGCTGCAGGTGCCCGACGAAGTCGAGGCGCAGGGCGACGCCGGCATGCTGCGCTACTTCCAGAACTGGCAGCCGGTCGCGGCGCCCGGTGAGAAGCGGCTGTACTCCAACCCCAGCATCGGGCTGTTCGGGCATGTGGCGGCAGTCGCGCTCAAGCGGAGCTTCGCCGACGCGATGGAATCGGAGCTGCTGCCTCAGCTGGGTCTGAAGCACACCCACATCCGCGTCCCGGCCGGCGCGATGGGCGATTACGCCTGGGGCTATCGACAAGACAAGCCGACGCGAGTGAATCCCGGCGTGCTGGACGCCGAGGCCTACGGCATCAAGACCACGGCGGGGGATCTGATCCGATTCGTCCAGTTGAACATCGATCCGAGCGGCCTGCCCGTGGCGGCGCGCCAGGCGATCGAAGGGACGCATGTCGGCTATTACGAGCACGGACCGATGACCCAGGCGCTGGGCTGGGAACAGTACGCGTGGCCGGTCGCGCTGGATCAGCTGCAGGCGGGCAACTCGATCGCGCGGGAACTGGTGCCGGTCAAGCGGCTGGCGAAAACGCCCGAGGGCCCACGGCTGTTCAACAAGACCGGCTCGACCCGGGGCTTCGGCGCGTACGTGCTCTACGTGCCGGAGCGCCGCATCGGCGTGGTGATGCTGGCGAATCGCTTTTATCCGAATGAGGATCGGATCAGCGCCGGGTACGAGATCTTGAAGCGGCTGGATCAGCGGGGGAAGTAAGGCATGGCGGGTGGGGGTCTGCGAAGAGCTCGAAGACCCTCTCCCCCGCCCTCTCCCGCAAGCGGGAGAGGGAGCCACAGAGACCGAGCGCTCCCGCAAGCGGGAGAGGGAGCCGCCGAGACCGAGCGCTTCGAGGACCTCGAAGACCCTCTCCCCCGCCCTCTCCCGCGAGCGGGAGAGGGAGCCACAGAGACCGAGCGCTCCCGCAAGCGGGAGAGGGAGCCGCCGAGACCGAGCGCTCTCGCTTGTGGGAGAGCGCCCGCCTTACCCCCTCGCCCGCTTGCGGGAGAGGGCTGGGGAGAGGGTCTTCGAGCTCGCCGAAGTACCCCACCCCGCCCCGCACAATCCGTGCATGTCCTCGACCCCGCCCGATCCCACGCTCGCGTCCGTGCTCTCGCGCATCGCGACACGCCGACATCGCGTGCCGGAGTTGCCACGCAACGCCGCCGAGGCACGGCGAACCGATCCCTGGACCGCCCTCGCATTCGCGATCGAACGCGCACGCATCGCGGTCGAGAGCGGCGGCCCGACAACCCCCGATGAACACGCGCTCTTCACGGATACCCTGCTCCGTCTGATCCGCGACGCGATGCATCCGGATCGTGGCGACGCTTCTTTCCAAGTCATGGTGCTGCGCCACCACGAGCCGCGCGTACGCGAGTACGCCTCGCTCTCCGCCGGCGCCGATACGGACCGCCGACACGTCAAGTCGATCGTGAACGCGACAGCCCATCCCGCGAAGCTGGCGCGTCAATCCCCCGGCCCCGCGCGTGACGCCTTGGCCCTCCTGCATCACGCGGCGACCCGCATGGACTGGCCCGCCCTGCGCGCCCTCCCCGCGCTCCACGACGACGCCTCGCTGGCCCGCCTCATCCGCCTGGACGAGCTCTCCAGCGATGCCCTTGTCCTCCGCTATCGCGCGATGATCCAACAACAAGGTCCCGCCGCGGGCAGCGAGGCCGCGCTCGATCAAGGCGCGCAGGCCCAACGACGCGGCGCCCGCGGCGAGGCGCTCTGCGCCGACGCGATGGCGCTTCTCGCCGGCCAGCTCAACGGGCACGGCGACCCGACGACGCCCCGCTGGCGCATCGCCAGCTCACTGCGCGTCCCCGGCCTGCTGGCCGGCGACGCCTCAGGCGCCAAGGTCGAGTGGGACGTGGCCTTGCTCCGACGCGCCGAGGGCGAGACCTGGCACCTGATGCTGCTCATCGAGGCCAAGGCTTCGGCCGATGCCGCATCGACCGACCTCCCCAAGCTGCTGCGCGGGCTGCGGCTGCTTCGCGCCGCCGATCCGTGCGCGACCTACCTGTTCAAGACCGCCTCCGGCGAGTTGCGCCTGACCGGCGCCTCGCTCGCCGCACTCGACGCGGACGCACCGGATCTCGGCGGCCGCCTCCTCTACTGCTGCGATGGCGACGAGGATCTCCGCCCTCGTCTCCTCAGCGCGGCGAGTCGGATGCAGCTGCTCAGCGCGGAGACCAGCCTCGAGGTCGCCGCGCGACTCGAACGAGGCGACGCAGTCGAGGCTCGGGCGTTGACACCGGTCTGGGACGCGCTTCGGACCTCGCCTCGATTCCTCGGCGTCCTGCACCAGTACGCCACCCTGCTGCGCGTGCGCGCGCTGATGGTTCACCCCGACGACCTGGCCGACGCCGCGCGCGCTCCGCATCAACCCTGAGTTGACGACTTCATTTACAGCTGTAATCATTCAACGATTACCGACGTAAACGACACATCGTCGACTCGCATGAAGCAGGAACTCCCCCCGATCACCGAGGCCGAGGCGCAGGTCATGGAAGTGCTGTGGCAGTCCTCGCCGCTGTCGGCCGAGGACATCGCCGCCGCGCTGGCCGAGCAGCAGGACTGGCAGCTCGCCACGGTCAAGACGCTGCTGAACCGGCTGCTCAAGAAGGACGCGCTCGTCGCCGAGCGCGACGGTCGCCGCTTCCTCTACGCGCCGCGCTTCCCGCGCGCCGACTGGGCCCATGGCGAAAGCCTGTCGCTGCTCGACCGCCTCTTCGGCGGCAGCCTCGCGCCGCTGGTGGCGCACTTCTCGTCGCATCGCAAGCTCAAGGCCAGCGATGTGAAGGCGCTCAAACAGCTGATCGAGGAGTACGAGTCCCGGGACGCCAAGGCGTCGAGTTCCGAAGCCTCCGCCAAGCCCGCCAATCCCGTCAAAGGAGCGAAGCGAAATGGCTGAGGTTCTGCTCCATGGCCTGCTGAAGCAGACGCTTCTGCTTTCCCTCGTCGCGATCGGGCTGCTCGCCTTGAGGCGCCTCATCGCGCGTCAGTTCGGGCCAGGTCTTGCCTATGCGAGCTGGGCCGCGCTGCCGCTGCTGCTCGTCGTGGCGCTCCTGCCAGTAAGCCGTCCGGCCGCGCAGGTCTCGGCGCAGATCGTCGAGCAGATCGCCCCGGTGCTCGCCCATTCGCCGGCGTTGACCCTCCCCCCGCTGGGAACCGGTCATGCGCTGGCCATCGCGCTTGCGCTCACGCTCTGGGCTCTGGGCGCGCTGGCCATCGCAACGCGCATGGTCTGGCTGCAGCGGCGCTTTGGCGCGTCCCTGGCGCGCGAGGACGGCAGTCCGCATTGGATCGGCGAGCAAGGCCCGGCGCTGGTCGGTCTGTGGCCGGCCCGGCTGGTCCTGCCGCCGGACTTTGAGCAGCGCTTCGACGCGCGCCAACGTCCCCTGGTCCTCGCCCATGAGGAGGTCCATCGCCGACGCCTCGACAACCACTGGAATGCCCTGGCCGCCGCGCTTTGCGCGCTGCACTGGTTCAACCCCGTCGCTTGGCTGGCGCTGCGCGCGATGCGCGCTGATCAGGAACTCTCCTGCGACCACGCCGTGATGCGCGACCACCCCGGTAGCCAAGCCGATTACGGCCGTGCGCTGCTGCGTGCGCAAGAGTCCCCGTCCCCGCTCCAGCCGTGGTCCGGCTGGCGCTCATCCCACCCATTGATCGAAAGAGTTGCCATGCTGGCTGTTCGCCCCCGTTCCCGCTCGCGCCGACTGATGGGCGCGCTCTCCCTCTGCGCCCTGGCGCTCGGCGCCGGCGGCGCGGTGCATGCGGTCAACGCAGCAGCGCCCACCGAGGCCTCTGCCACCAAGGGCGAACCGATCGCGCTGGAAATGATCGTGCAGTTCAACCAGCGCGATGCGGCCGGCGGCACGCAGCAGAAGCTGATCCCGCAGCTGCGACTCCTCACCAACGACGGCGAGCGCGCCTTGGTCGTGATGGGCGGCAAGCCCTACGAGCCCACGCCCGATCAGGTCCGCATCGAAGCCGTGCCGCGCCGGGTCGACCCGACGCATGTGCTCGTGGGCTTCGACATCAGCCTGGGCGGCAAGCCGTTGGTCAAGAACGCCGCGATCCAGATCGAGGACGGCAAGGACGCGGGTCTGCACACTTCGCCCGACGGTGAGCCGGGCACCGAGCTCGTCCTGCGCGTGCGCACTCTGCCGGCATCGGACGTTGCGGCGATGAAGGCCGAGGCCGGCGACAAGCCCCGCAAGCTGTGATCGGCGCAGCCGCCGACGCGCTCGCGCCGGCGGCCCGCCGATCCTCAATAACCCAACGCCAAGCCCGTGTTCCGCCGCGGATCGTTCGCGCCGTAGAAGCGGTTGTTCCCGACCGGCTTCCCGGTCAGCGAGGGCGCGCCGATGATGATGGCGGCGAGATGGTTCGCCTCCTGCGGCTTGCCGAACTGGTGGCCCATCGCCTCCAGCATCCGGCGCGTGTCGGGCGACAGCGCGTAGCGCTCGACATTGGTCGCCTCCGGCTGCCATTGCTGGTGGAAGCGCGGCGCGTCCACCGCCTCCTGCACGTTCATGTCGTAGTCGATCGCGTTGATCATGGTCAGCAGCACCGCCGTGATGATGCGGCTGCCCCCCGGCGTGCCCACCACCATCACCGGCTTGCCGTCCTTGCTCACGATGGTCGGGCTCATCGACGACAGCGGCCGCTTCCCGGGCGCGATGGCGTTGGCCTCGCCCTGCACCAGGCCGTACATGTTGGGCACGCCGACCTTCGAGGTGAAGTCGTCCATCTCGTTGTTCAGCAGCACGCCGGTCTTGGCCGCCGTGACCTTCGCGCCGAACCAGTCGTTCAGCGTGTAGGTCACCGACACCGCATTGCCCCACTTGTCCGCGATCGAGAAATGCGTGGTGTTGCTGCCCTCATGCGGCGCGACCCCGGGCTTGAGCGCCGCCGACGACGCCGCTTTCGTCGGATCGATGGCGGCACGGATCTTGTCCGCGTAGGCCGGATCCAGCAGCCGCTGGATGGGGTTCTTCACGAAGTCCGGATCGCCCAGCTGGCTGTTGCGATCGACGTAGGCATGCCGCATCGCTTCGATCTGGTAATGCACGCCCTGCGCCGAACCCCAGCCCAGCTCCCGCAGCGGATAGCCCGAGAGGATGTTCAGCATCTCGCAGATGACGACGCCGCCGGAACTCGGCGGCGGCGCGGACACCACGTGGTAGCCGCGGTAATCGCATTCGACGGGCGCCAGCTCGCGCGTCTTGTACTGGTCCAGGTCGGCCTGCGTCAGGATGCCCTTGCCGGCCTGGCTGGACGCCACGATGGCCTGCCCCACCCAGCCCTTGTAGAAGCCGTCCGTGCCCTTGACGCTGATCTCTCGCAGCGTGCGCGCCAAGTCCTTCTGCACCAGCTTGTCGCCGACCTCGAAGCGCTTGCCCTTGTTCAGGAAGATGGCGCCGGAGGCCGGATCGGCCTCGAAGTCCTTGGTCGCGGTGTGGAACATGTCCACGTCGCCCTGCTGCAGCGCGAAGCCGCGCTCGGCCAGTGCGATCGCCGGCGCGATCAGCGCGGTGCGCTTCATCGTTCCGTACTTCTCGCGCGCGTATTCGAGGCCCGACACGGTGCCGGGCACGCCCACCGCGAGGTGGCCGTGGGTGCTCAGGCCCTTGACGACGTTGCCGTCCTTGTCGAGGTACATGTCGGCCTTGGCCGCCAGCGGCGCCTTCTCGCGGAAGTCGAGGAAGGTCTTGCGGCCGTCGGCCAGTTGGACGGTCATGAAGCCGCCGCCGCCCAGGTTGCCGGCCGCCGGATAGACCACCGCCAGCGCGTAGCCGACGGCCACCGCCGCGTCGACCGCGTTGCCGCCGTCCTTGAGGACGTCCACGCCCACGCGCGTGGCCAGGTGCTGGGCCGTGACCACCATGCCGTTGGGCGCCATGACCGGCGCGACGGATGCCGCGAGCACCGACTCTGACGGCGCGAAGGCCAGCGACGCGCCGGCCGCGGCCGCGCAGACGAGCAAACGGAATGACTTCATGAACCTGATCTCCGTGTTCTGGGACCGGCTGATTCGACACCGGGCGGGTGTCGGAAGCAAGCGGGCAACGGATCTCAGGGTGTTATTGCAACGGATCCTTCAACGCATCGAGCACCGGCAGCGCGACGACCTCGATGCCCTCGTCGGCCAGCTCGCGCGCCTCGTCGGGCGTGGCGCGGCCGCGGATGCCGCGCTCTTCGGCCTCGCCGTAATGGATGCGGCGCGCCTCGGTGGCGAAGCGGTCGCCGACGTCCTCGGTGTTGGCCATCATCGTGCGCACCGCTTGCAGGACCTGGCGTTGCAATTCGATGGGCGTGGGAGTCGTCGGGGGCACGGACGTCGACGTGGACGCAGCGGCTGACGCGGAGGACTCGGCGCCAAGATTGAGCCGCGGCGCGCTCGGCATCTTGCGCACCTGCGCGCTGTTGCACAGCGGACAGCTCAACAGGCCGCGCTGCTGCTGCGAGTCGAAATCGGACGCGGACGCGAACCAGCCCTCGAAGCTGTGTCCGGCCTCGCAGGCGAGGTTGAGCACCAACATGATCCGACGATGCTAGCGGCTTGCGGCCTCGTCCGCGCTGATCCACTGCAAAGGCCATGCGCCGGCCCGCCAGCGCTGCAGCCATTGCAGACAGACCAGCGACTTGGCGTCGCTGATGCGGCCGTCGAAAGCCATGCGATCCAGCTCGTCCTCGCTCAGCTCGACCAGGTCGAGGAACTCGCCCTCGTCCAGCCGGCGCTCGCCGGCCTGCAGACCGCGCGCGAAGAAGATCTCGATGCGCTCGTCGGAATAGGCGATCGCGTTGTGCATCACGCCGGCGTAGGCCCACTCGCGGGCGGTGTAGCCGGTTTCCTCCAGCAGCTCGCGCATCGCGCAGCGCAGCGGCGATTCCTGCGGATCCAGCTTGCCGGCGGGAAACTCCGTGACCACACGGCCCAGCGGATAGCGGTACTGGCGCTCCAGCAGCACGCGGCCATCGTCCAGCAGCGGGACGACCACGGCGGCGCCGGGGTGACGGATGTACTCGCGAGAGGCCTCCCGGCCGTCGGGCAGCGCGACGCGGTCGCGCTTCACCTGAAGAAAACGACCCCGCAGGATCCAGTCGGATGCCAGCGGGGTCTCGCGCAGATGCTTGTCGGAATCGCCGGCCGGCGGGATGCCGATCACCTCGTCCTGGGATTCAACGGGGGGATTCGCTTCAGGCAGTTTCTTCGTCATCGAACTCGCGCACCTTGGATCGGGAGCGGCGCAGATAGCGCCACACAAAGCCGGGGAAGCCCAGCGTCACGAACAAGGCCAGCCCGGCGGCGTAGAACTCCCAGCCTTGCGGAAAACGCTGGCCCAGCCGGGACTCGAGTCCGAAGCCGATGGCCAGCGTGATCAGCGCCAGCAGCGCCACTTCCAGCACGCGCCAGCCGCCGGCCTTGGGCTCGCGGCGCGGACCGATCAGCAGGATCCGCGGGCTGAGATACGGGAGGTTGGCCGCGACCAGCGCGACCACCAGCACCGTCCAGATCGAAGCGCCCTGCTCCATGGTCCGCGCGGATCCGTGAGCCTGATCAGTGCGCCAGGGCGCGGGTCACGGCCTGGCTGCACAGAGCCAGCAGGCCACCGGGCAGCAGACCGAAGACCAGCACGGCGATGCCGTTCAGCGACATCACGATGCGAGCGTCAGCCGGGGCGTTCAGGGGCGTGTGATCGGTCGGCTCGTCGAAGAACATGACCTTGACCACGCGCAGGTAGTAGAACGCGCCGACCAGCGACAGGATCACCGCGATCACCGCCAGCCACAGGTACAGCGATTGGCCGGTCGTGATCATGGCTTGGAGCACGGCCAGCTTGCCGTAGAAGCCCACGGTCGGCGGAATACCGGTCAGCGAGAACATGTAGATCGCCATCACCAGCGCATACCAGGGGCTGCGCTTGAACAGGCCGGCCAGATCGCTGATCTGTTCGGACTCGAAGCCCTGGCGCGCCAGCAGCATCACCAGGCCGAAGCTGCCTAGCGTGGTCAGCACGTAGGTGATCGCGTAGAACATGGCCGAGCTGTAGGCGTTCAGCGCATGGTTGTCGGCTTGGCCGTTCACCACGCCCGAGGCCAGACCCAGCACGACGAAGCCCATCTGCGAGATCGTCGAGTAGGCCAGCATGCGCTTGAGGTTGGTCTGCGCGATCGCGGCCAGATTGCCCACGACCAGCGAGGCCACCGCCATCACCAGCAACATCTGCTGCCAGTCATTGGCCAGACCCAGCATGCCTTCCACCAGCAGACGCAGGGTGATGCCCAGCGCGGCCAGCTTGGGAGCGCCGCCGATCAGCAGCGTCGCGGCGGTCGGAGCGCCTTGGTAGACGTCGGGGACCCACATGTGGAAGGGGGCGGCGCCGAGCTTGAAGCCCAGACCGGCGACCACGAAGACCACGCCCAGGATCATGACGGCCTTGTTGGGCACGCCGGTGGAGATCACTTCGAAGACGCGCGGGATCGCCAGCGAGCCGGTCGCGCCGTACATCATCGACAGGCCGTAGAGCAGGAAGCCCGAGGCCAGGGCGCCCAGCACGAAGTACTTCATCGCGGCTTCGGTCGAGACCGTGTGGTCACGACGCAGCGCCGTCAGCGCGTACAGCGACAGGCTCATCAACTCCAGACCCAGATAGATCATCAGGAAGTTGTTGGAGGCCACCATCACCGACACGCCCAGCAGCGACAGCAGGCTCAGCGTGAACAGCTCACCCTTGAGCATGTCGCGCGACTCCGCGTACGGACGCGCGTAGACCAGCGTGACGATCAGGGCGATGCAGCTGACGCCGCTCAGCAGATGGCTCAGCGGGTCGATGACCAGCATGCCTTGCATCGCGTCGACGGACGCGTTGCCCATCGCGCAGAAGTGCATCGCACCGACGACGACCAGGCTCAGCTGCGTGAGCCAGTAGGTCGGCGTGCGACGCGGGTCGGTGACGAACAGGTCCACCAGCGCGACCACGCAGGCCAGCACCAGCAACAGGATTTCGGGATAGACCGCGACCCAGTTCATGTCGTTCATTGTGTTGGGTCCTTATTGGAGCTTGGAGACCGCGACGTGCTTGAGCAGCGCGTCGACGGACTGGTGCATCACGTCGGTGAACGGCTTCGGGTACAGACCCATGTAGAGGGTCGCCAGCGCCAGCACGCCCAGCATCAGGAACTCACGCGCGTTGATGTCGGTCAGGTTGCGGACGTTGTCGTTGGTCACCGGGCCGAAGTAGACGCGCTTGATCATCCACAGCGTGTACGCCGCGCCGAAGATCAGCGCCGTGGCCGCCAGCAGGCCGATCCAGAAGTTGTGCGCCACCGCGCCCAGGATCACCATCCATTCGCCCACGAAGCCCGCCGTCGCCGGCAGACCGCAGTTGGCCATGCCGAAGAACACCGCCAGCGCCGCGAACTTGGGCATGGTGTTGACCACGCCGCCGTAATCGGCGATCTCACGCGAGTGGACGCGGTCGTACAGCACGCCGATGCACAGGAACATCGCGCCCGACACGAAGCCGTGCGAGATCATCTGCACCAGGCCGCCCGAGACGCCCAGCTCGTTGAAGATGAAGAAGCCCAGGGTCACGAAGCCCATGTGGGCGACCGACGAGTAGGCCACCAGCTTCTTCATGTCGCGCTGGACCATGGCCACCAGACCGATGTAGATCACCGCGGTCAGGGACAGGCCGATGATGAACCAGTCGTAATGACGGGCCGCATCAGGCGCGATCGGCAGCGAGAAGCGCAGGAAGCCGTAGGCGCCCAGCTTCAGCATGATGGCCGCCAGGACCACCGAGCCGCCGGTCGGCGCTTCCACGTGAGCATCCGGCAACCACGTGTGCACCGGCCACATCGGCACCTTCACCGCGAAGGCCGCGAAGAAGGCGAAGAAGAGCAGCGTCTGCGCCGGCATCGCCAGCGGCAGCTTGTGCCATTCCAGGATCTCGAAGCTGCCCGACTGGCTGTAGAGATACAGCAGCGCGATCAGCATCAGCAGCGAGCCGGCCAGCGTGTACAGGAAGAACTTGAAGGCCGCGTACACGCGACGAGGACCGCCCCACACGCCGATGATGATGTACATCGGGATCAGCGTGGCCTCGAAGAACACGTAGAACAGCATGCCGTCGAGCGCGCAGAACACGCCGATCATCAAGCCGCTCAGGATCAGGAAGGCGCCCAGGTACTGGTGCACCCGCGTCTCGATCACTTCCCAGGCCGCGATCACCACGATGATCGAGATGAAGGCCGTCAGCGGGACGAACCACATCGAGATGCCATCCACACCCAGGTGGTAGTGGATGTTGAAGCGCTCGATCCAGGATGCGTTCTCGACGAACTGCATCGCTGCGGTCGAGGTGTCGAAACCGCTGATCAGCGGAAGCGTCACCAGGAACGAGATGATGGAGCCGACCAGCGCCAGCCAGCGCGCCGCGCCGGCGTTGTTCTCGCGACCGATCGCGAGCAACAGGCTCCCAATGACGATGGGCAGCCAAATGGACAGACTTAGCAACATTCTTATTCTCCGCCCGCGTCAGAGGCCGAACAGGGCCTTGAATTGGGGCCCCATGTAAGGCCACAGCTGCCAGGTCATCAGACCCACGACACCCAGGATCATCACCAGCGCGTACCAGTACAGGTGGCCGGTCTGGATCAGGCGCACCAGGCCGGCGACGCCGCCCACCGTGCGCGCCGAGCCGTTGATCAGCACGCCGTCGATGACGCCCTGATCGCCGCCCTTCCACAGACCGGTACCGATCAGGCGGGCGCCGCGCGCCAGCACGTTCTCGTTGAACCAGTCCATGTAGTACTTGTTCTCCAGGATGGTCACGATCGGGCCGAAGATCCGCGCGAAGGCCGCCGGGATCGCCGGGTAGACCATGTAGAACAGATACGAGACCACGACACCGCCGATCGCCAGCCACAGCGGCAGCGTCTGGATGCTGTGCATCGCCATCGCGACCGGG
>NZ_JBCNLU010000031.1:0-57369 GCF_039595295.1 Roseateles sp. | reverse complement strand
CGATGAACCAGTTCGCCATCCTCTACGAGGATCGCTTCAAGAAACTGACCCCGTAACATCGCCAACCCGCTTCACGAACTCAGTGAAGGTCCAATGAGCCTCACACACAGAAATTCGGACAGGCCCCTCCCGCAAGCGGGAGAGGGAGCTACTCGGTGCCCTCTCGATCAAGCGGGCGAGGAAGTCAGGCCTGCAACCCGCTCGCCGCCAGCAGCTCCCGCCACTGCAGCTGCTGCTCGCCGAACTGCGCCCAGGCCGCATCGGCCAGCGCCTGATGCCGCTCCGCATCGGCGCGCTCCCCGATCAGCCGGAAAGTCTGCGCCAGCCGGCTGTGCGTGATCGCTCGGTCATCCAACTCGCAATCGGGATCGAGCTCAATCTCCGCCTCGCGGGCCTGATGCAGCGCATGTTCGTGTTGACCGAGGTTGGCTCGGCACCAGGCCAGATCCGACAGCAGGCTGCTGCCCAGCCGCTCCAGCCCCAGCGACATCGCCTGCGGCAGATGCTCCTCATAGAGCTGGCGCGCCTCATCGAAATGCCCCTGCATCGTCAGCACCTGCGCGCGCAGCACCGGCGTGAGTTCGCTCATCATCTGCGCGCCGACCGCCGCGTCGTAATGACGCACCGAGTCCACCGTCAGCAGCATCTCCGGGCCGCGGGCCGTCTGCCCCGACAGGCTCTCCCGCCGCAGCTGCGACGCCCGCATGCCCGCCATGTTGAACATCAGCGCCGACAACGACGCATCGTCGCCCTCGCTCGCCGCATGCCGGCGCGAGCGGATGTACCAGCGCTGCGCTGCCTCGCTGTCGCCCGCGTAATGCCAGGCCACGCCCATCGCCATGCACACCCGCGCCTGCGCGACGTGATGGCCGGACTCCGGATCACCGACCTCGTCCAGGCAGCGCTTCGCATGCTCGACGAGCTGCCCCGGCTCATGCCGGATGAAGGCCAGTTGCGCCAGCCAGGCCGACGCCAGCACCCGCGCCTCGGCCAGGGCCGGCGCACTGCCGGCGATGGTCAGCGCGCGCTGGATGCGGTCCTGCGCCTGCTGCACGACGAAGCCGTTGTAGTAGCTCATCAGGCCCTCGGCCAGATGCAACCAGGCGCCGATCTCCGGATGAGGATGCTGGAACGAAAGCTGATGCAGCGCGGTCAGCGCCTCGCGCGCCTCAGCGACCGCGCCGTGACGCGCCAGCAGCATCGCGCGCTTGGCACGCGCGCCCGCCGAGGCCATCGGCGATGCGGCCGAGGCGATGTCCTTCTCCAGCTGCTTGAGCAGCCGCGATTTGATGACGAGCGTGGCGGCGACGGCGGGCGATGCGTCCTGCATGCCGGCCTCAGCGCGTCAGGCGGTCGAGCGCTTCCGAGTACTTCGCGGACGTGTTGGCGATGACCTCCGCCGGCAGCGTCGGCGGCGGCGCCACCTTGCCCCAGGGCTGGCCGTTCACCGTGGCCTGCTCCAGCCAGTCGCGCAGGAACTGCTTGTCGTAGCTGGGCGGGTTGCTGCCAACCGCGTAGCTTTCCGCCGGCCAGTAGCGCGACGAGTCCGGCGTCAGCACCTCGTCCATCAGCGTCAGCGTGCCGTCGGCATCCAGGCCGAACTCGAACTTCGTGTCCGCGATGATGATGCCCTTGGTCAGCGCATAGTCCGCCGCCCGCTGGTAGAGCTGGATGGCGATGTCGCGCACCTTCTCGGCCATCTCGCGGCCGATGATCTCCGAGCAGCGCTCGAAATCGATGTTCTCGTCGTGGTCGCCCATCTCGGCCTTGGTCGCGGGCGTGAAGATCGGCTGCGGCAGCTTGCTGGCGTTCTGCAGACCGGCCGGCAGCGCGACGCCGCAGACCTTGCCGCTGGTTTTGTACTCGCTCCAGCCGGAGCCGGCCAGATAGCCGCGCACCACCGCCTCGATGGGCAGCGGCTTCAGGCGCTTGACCAGCATCGCGCGGTCACGGACCTGATCCTTCTCGGCCTCGGTCACCACCGAGAGCGGATCGTCGCCGGTCAGGTGATTCGGGACGATCCCGTCCAGCTTGTCGAACCAGAACAGCGCCATCTTCGTCAGCAGCGCGCCCTTGCCCGGAATCGGCTCGTCCATGATGACGTCGAAGGCCGAGATGCGGTCCGACGCGATCATGAGGATGCGGTCGTCGCCCACCGCGTAGTTCTCGCGCACCTTGCCACGCGCGATCAATGGGAGGGAGCTCAGCGAGGAGGTGTGCAGGGCGGCAGTCATGGGCGTACTCGGCGGGACCTGGGACAAAGCGGGGATTCTAGAGGCAGGCATGAAAAAGGCGCCCCCGCGGGGCGCCTCGTGCATCGACCGGCTCGTGCCGGTGCGTCGCGTTTTACTGCACGACCTGCGCCAGCTCGCCGCGGGCGTAGGCGGCGGCCACGTCGACCAGCGCACGCGGCTTGATCTTCGGGGCCTGGCCTTCGCAGCCGAACTCCAGATAACGCGCCTTGCAGACCAGCTTGGCCGCTTCACGCGCGGGCTTGAGCCACTCGCGGGCGTCGAACTTGTCCGGGTTCTCGAACAGGAACTTGCGCACCGCGCCGGTCATCGCCAGTCGGATGTCGGTGTCGATGTTGATCTTGCGCACGCCGTGCTTGATGGCTTCCTGGATCTCCTCGACCGGCACGCCGAAGGTCTCCTTCATCTGACCGCCGTACTGGTTGATGATGGCCAGCAGCTCCTGCGGCACGCTCGACGAGCCGTGCATCACCAGGTGGGTGTTGGGAATGCGCTTGTGGATTTCCTTGACCCGCGAGATCGCCAGGATGTCGCCCGTGGGCTTGCGCGAGAACTTGTAGGCGCCGTGGCTGGTGCCGATGGCGATGGCCAGCGCGTCCAGCTGCGTGGCCTTGACGAAGACCGCCGCTTCTTCCGGGTCGGTCAGCATCTGGCTGTGGTCCAGCTTGACGTCCGCGCCGATGCCGTCCTCTTCGCCGGCGTCACCCGTCTCCAGGTTGCCCAGGCAGCCCAGTTCGCCCTCGACGGTCACGCCGACCTTGTGCGCCATCTCGACCACGCGACGGGTCACGTCCACGTTGTAGTCGAAGTCCGCCGGGGTCTTGCCGTCGTCGCGCAGCGAGCCGTCCATCATCACCGAGCCGAATCCCAGGTTGATCGCGCCCTCGCAGACCTTGGGGCTGGTGCCGTGGTCCTGGTGCATGACCAGCGGGATGTGCGGATAGGCCTCGACCGCGGCTTGGATCAGGTGCTTGATGAAGGCTTCGCCGGCGTACTTGCGGGCGCCCGCGCTGGCCTGCAGGATCACCGGGGCGCCGACTTCGTCCGCCGCGGCCATCACGGCCTGGACCTGCTCGAGGTTGTTGACGTTGAACGCCGGAATCCCGTAGCCGTTTTCAGCCGCGTGATCCAGCAGTTGGCGCATCGAGACGAGTGCCATGAGAGTTCTCCGAGAAGTGATGAATTCCTGGGCCGAGGCCGTCGCGCCGTAACCGCGCCGTAACCACGCCGTAACTGGGCCGGATTCTAGCCAGCCCCCATGACCGGCTCTGTAACGATCCTGAGGCTCCCCCCGAAGTGGTGCCATACCAGCCCGACCGCGTCGCCCCGCCGCCCCTCTGAGGGGCGCCGTCTGGAGCGGGCGCCGGTCGCATGGGTCGCGCGCCACGCCCCCTGGATGGGGGTCGTTCCGCTTGCGAGGCGGGGGAAGCGGCCGGTAGGCTCTCGGCCGGACGGCCCGGCCCCATCGGAGCAAGCATCGTGCCTTGCCGCGCGACAGGCTCCGATCGCCCGGATTGCGCTCCGATACCGCCGGCCTCCCCTCGATGCCGCCCTCCCCTGCCAGGACCTTCATGACCCGTCTCGCGATCGACCAGCTGACGCTGTGGATCACCGCCGCCGCCAACGAACACGCGCTGGATCTGCCCGCCTACGTCGAGGAGCGCACCGGCGCCAGCCGACGCGCCGTGCTGGCCGCGCTGCGCCGGCTGGTCGAGGCCCAGTGGCTGACCCGCTCGGGCACGGCGCGCCGGCCGGTCTTCGGTCCGGGCTCGCTGCGTCAGGTCGCGCGCAGCTACACGCTGCACGGGCTGATGGAGGATGTGATCTGGCAGCGCGACTACGCGCCGCATTTCCAGCTGCCCCGCCACGTGGCGCGCATGATCCAGCACGGCTTCACCGAGCTGGTGAACAACGCCATCGACCACAGCGACGGCACCAGTGTCACGGTCTCGCTGCGCCAGACGCCGACGCATGCGCAGCTGCTGGTCTCCGACGACGGCTGCGGCGTCTTCGAGCGCATCTGCGACACCTACGAGCTCACCGACGCGCGCCACGCGATGCTGGAGCTCAGCAAGGGCCGGCTGACGACGCAGCCGCAGGCGCACACCGGACGCGGGCTGTTCTTCAGCTCGCAGCTGGCCGACGTCTTCGACATCCATGCCAACGGACGCGCCTTCCAGCGCCGCGCCTGGGAGGGCAATGCGTGGAAGGACGGCAAGGGCCTGCCGCGCCAGGGCAGCTCCATCTACATGGCGATCGCGCTGGAGAGCTCGCGCACGCTGGATCAGGTGCTGGAGCAATGGAGCGTCGATGGAAGCGGCATCGCTTTCGATCAGACGCGCATCCTGTTGAATCTGGTGGTGGGGCCGGGGCAGATGCTGGACTCGCGCGCGCAGGCGCGGCGCGTGGCCGCTCGGCTGCCGCAGTTCAAGCGGGCCGAGGTGGACTTCAGCGGCGTGGACGATGTCGGCCACGCCTTCGCCGACGAGCTCTTCCGCGTCTTCGCGCGGGCGCACGAGGAAGTCGAGTTGGTGCCGCTCAACATGACGCCGCGCATCGCCGCGCTGGTCGCCGCCGCGCGCAAGGCCTGACCTGGCCAAGAAGCGAATACGCCCGGCAGGACCGGGCGTATTTCATCGCTCATTTCATCGTTCATCGCCGAGGTCCGATGTCATCGGACCTGTCGCCGATCATGCGACGCGGCAGACCTTCAGCATGTTGGTGCCGCCCGGGTAGCCCATGGGCTCGCCGCAGGTGATGGCGTAGGTGTCGCCCGGCATCAGCACGCCGCGCTCGATCAGCAGATCCTCCGCCGCCTTCAGGGCCTGATCGCGGTCGGTGAAGTTGGGCATCAGCAGCGGCGTCACGTTGCGGTACAGCGCCATCTTGCGATGCGTCAGCGGCTGCGAGGTCAGCGCGAAGATGGGGACGTGGATGCGATGGCGGCTCATCCACAGCGCGGTGGAGCCGGACTCGGTCAGCGCCACGATGGCCTTGCAGCCCAGGTGGTGCGCGGTGAACAGCGCGCCCATCGCGATCGACTGGTCGATGCGGCCGAACTGGCGGTTGGCGAAATCGGTGTCCAGCGTCACGAACTCGGCGTTCTCGGCCTCCAGCGCGATCGCGGCCATCTGCTGGATGGTCTCGACCGGGAAGCGGCCCGCGGCCGTCTCGGCGCTCAGCATGACGGCGTCGGTCCCGTCCAGCACCGCGTTGGCGACGTCGGACACCTCGGCGCGCGTGGGCACCGGGTTCACGATCATGGACTCCATCATCTGCGTCGCGGTGATGCAGACCTTGTCGAGCTCCAGTGCCATCTTGATCATGCGCTTCTGCAGCGCGGGGACCGCCGCGTTGCCCACTTCCACGGCCAGGTCGCCGCGGGCGACCATGATGCCGTCGGAGGCCTTGAGAATCGCCTCCAGATGCGGGATCGCCTCGTAGCGCTCGATCTTGGCGATCATCCCCGGCTTGTGGCGATAGGGCTCGCCGGCGACGTTGGCCAGTTGGCGCGCCATCTCCATGTCGGTGGCGTTCTTGGGGAAGCTCACGGCCAGGTATTCGCACTGGAAGGACATCGCGGTCTTGATGTCCTCCATGTCCTTGCCGGTCAGCGCGGGCGCGGTCAGACCGCCGCCCTGCTTGTTGATGCCCTTGTTGTTGGACAGCTCGCCGCCCTGCTTGACGATGGTGTGCACCTGCGAGCCGCGCACCGCCTCGACCGTCAGCACCAGCAGACCGTCGTTGAGCAGCAGCGTGTCGCCGGGCTTCACGTCGCGCGGCAGTTCCTTGTAATCCAGGCCGACGACCATCTCGTTGCCCGGCTCGGTGCGGTCGGCGTCGAGGATGAAGGACGCGCCGTTGACCAGCTCGATCTTGCCGTTCTCGAACTTGCCGACGCGGATCTTGGGACCTTGCAGGTCGGCCATGATCGCGACTTCCTTGCCGGCGCGGGCGGCCGCCTCGCGGACCATGCGGGCCCGGTCGATGTGGTCCTGCGCCTTGCCGTGAGAGAAGTTCAATCGCACCACGTCGACGCCGGCTTGGATCATCTGCGCCAGGATCTCCGGGGAGGACGATGCGGGGCCGAGGGTGGCAACGATCTTGGTGGCTCGCGACATGGCTTGTCTCTGTCTGAAATTTAGTTACAGCCGGCGATTATGGAGCGGCCTCGGCCGCTCCAACCGGTTTCGACAGGTTACGGTGCGGTTTCCAACGATCAGGCCTTGGCGGCCTGCACGTCGGCCACCGCCAGCGCCGTCATGTTGACGATGCGGCGTACCGTGGCCGACGGGGTCAGGATGTGCACCGGCCGCTGGGCGCCCAGCAGGATGGGGCCCACCGTCACGCCCTGGCCGCTCACGACCTTCAGCACGTTGAACAGGATGTTGGCGGCGTCCAGCGTCGGCAGCACCAGCAGGTTCGCCGAGCCGCTCAGCGTCGAGTCCGGCAGGAAGGTGTGACGCACGTCTTCCGACAACGCGGCGTCGCCGTGCATCTCACCGTCGCATTCGATGTGGGGATGACGCTCGGCGAAGAGGTCGCGCGCCTGACGCATCTTCAGCGCCGACGGCCGCTTGCTGCTGCCGAACATCGAGTGCGACAGGAAGGCCACCTTGGGCGGCAGGCCGAAGCGCTGCAGCTCCTCGGCGGCCTGGCTGGCGATGTCGGCCAGTTCCTCGGCGGTCGGATCCTCATTGACGAAGGTGTCGGCGATGAAGAGCGTGCGTTGCTCCAGCATCAGCGCGTTCATCGTCGCGAAGTTGGAGACCTGCGCCTTCAGACCGATCAGGTCCTTGACGTGCTCCAGATGCGAGTCGAAACGGCCGACCATGCCGCAGATCATCGCGTCTGCGTCGCCCAGCTGGATGGCCAGCGCGCCGATGGTGGTGTTGGAGCGGCGCACCGCCGCCTTGGCCATCTCCGGCGTGAAGCCGCTGCGGCCCATGGCCAGGTGATAGGCCTCCCAATACTGGCGGAAGCGGTGGTCGTTCTCCGGGTCGATGACGGCGACGTCCTCGCCGAGCTTGATGCGCAGGCCGGCGCGCTTCAGGCGCATCGCGATGACGTCCGGCCGGCCGATCAGCGTGGGCTTGGCCAGCCCCTCGTCCAGCGCGACCTGCACCGCGCGCAGCACGCGCTCATCCTCGCCCTCGGCGTAGATCACGCGGGCCGGATTGGCCTTGGCGGCGGCGAAGACCGGACGCATGAACATGCCGGTCTGATAGACGAAGCGCGACAGGTGCTCGCGATAGGCGGCCATGTCGGCGATGGGGCGCGTGGCGACGCCGGATTCCTCGGCGGCCTTGGCCACGGCCGGCGCGATGCGCAGGATCAGGCGCGCGTCGAAGGGCTTGGGGATGATGTAGTCGGGACCGAAGGCCAGGTCCTGGCCCGGGTAGGCGGCGGCGACCTCGGGCGGCGTCTCGGCCTTGGCCAGAGCGGCGATCTCGCGCACGCAGGCCAGCTTCATGGCCTCGGTGATCTTGGTCGCGCCGCAGTCCAGCGCGCCGCGGAAGATGTAGGGGAAGCACAGGACGTTGTTGACCTGGTTCGCGTAGTCGGAGCGGCCGGTGGCCATGATGCAGTCGGGCCGCGCTTCCTTGGCCAGCTCGGGGCGGATCTCCGGCTCGGGGTTGGCCAGCGCCAGGATGATGGGCTGGCGCGCCATGGTCTTGACCATCTCGGCGGTCAGCACGCCGGCGGCGGAGCAGCCCAGGAACACGTCCGCGTCCTTGACCACGTCGGCCAGGGTGCGGGCGGAGGTCACCTGGCAGTAGCGGCGCTTGGATTCGTCGAGCTTGGCGGCATCGGCGCGCTCGCTCTGGATCACGCCCTTGGAATCGACGGCGTAGACGTTCTCGCGCTTGACGCCCAGGCCCACCATCACGTCCAGGCAGGCGATGGCCGCGGCGCCGGCGCCGGACACGGCGACCTTCACTTGCGCGATGTCCTTGCCCACCAGCTCCAGACCGTTGAGCAGCGCGGCGCTGGAGATGATGGCGGTGCCGTGCTGGTCGTCGTGGAAGACGGGGATGTTCATGCGGGCGCTGAGCTGCTTCTCGATGTAGAAGCACTCGGGCGCCTTGATGTCCTCGAGGTTGATGCCGCCCAGCGTGGGCTCCATCGCCGCGATGATCTCGACCAGCTTGTCGGGATCGCGCTCGGCCAGCTCGATGTCGAAGACGTCGATGCCGGCGAACTTCTTGAACAGGCAGCCCTTGCCTTCCATCACCGGCTTGGCGGCCAGGGGGCCGATGTCGCCCAGACCCAGCACCGCGGTGCCGTTGGTGACCACGCCGACCAGGTTGCCGCGCGAGGTGTACTCGGCCGCCAGGGTCGGGTCCTTCTCGATGTCGAGGCAGGGATAGGCGACGCCCGGCGAGTAGGCCAGCGACAGGTCGCGCTGGTTGGCCAGGGGTTTGGTCGGCGTGACGGCGATCTTGCCGCGCGTGGGGCTGCGGTGGTACTCCAGCGCGGCCTCGCGCAGGGCGGCTTCAGCCGGGCTCAGGCCGAGGCCGTCGGGGTGGTCGGTCATGCAAATCTCCGTCGCGATGAATAAGGCCCCGACGCCCGGCGCGTGGGCGCTTCAGCGCCCATGGACTCGCCCGGTAGCGGTGTCACGGGGGGCGCAAAGCTTAATCCTGCGGCTCGGACCGCGCGATGAATTCAGTTTTAACTGCCATGCAAAGATGGCAATCGGTGATGCATGGAATGAGGGGGTATCCGGGATCTGTGCCGAACTCCGGGCGATTCCCCGTGTTCACGGCGGAACCCGCCAGATCCGCCTTCAAGTGACCCCAGTCGCACGTCGCTCACGGCGTGCGGTCCTCGCGCTCGCTGGGGATGCGGGCTCGGTCCGGGGGCCGTGTTTGCGGATGTGGGGGTCGAGAGAGAAGACCCTCTCCCCTGCCCTCTCCCGCAAGCGGGAGAGGGAGTAAGACGGGCAGCGCGCGACCTCCCCGCGCTCGCTAGCCCGCGAGCGGGAGAGCGGCTGGATTCCCCCTCGCCCGCTTGCGGGAGTGGACCGAATTCCCCCTCTCCCGCTTGCGGGAGAGGGCTGGGGAGAGGGTCTTCCGCGTCTTCCGGGTCCTCAGCCTTGCGCGCGCTTGGCCAGGATCTCGAAAGCCGGCAGGGTCTTGCCCTCCAGCACTTCCAGGAAGGCGCCGCCGCCGGTGGAGATGTAGCCCACGTCCTTCTCGATGCCGTACTTGGCGATCGCGGCCAGCGTGTCGCCGCCGCCGGCGATCGAGAACGCGTCCGACGCGGCGATCGCGCGGGCGACCGTCTCGGTGCCATGGGCGAAGGCGTCGAACTCGAACACGCCCACCGGGCCGTTCCACACGATGGTGCCGGCGGCCTTGAGCTGATCGGCCAGCAGCGCGGCGGTCTTCGGCCCGATGTCCAGGATCAGGTCGTCATCGGCCACCTCGGTCGCGGCCTTGACGGTCGCAGGCGCGTCGGCGGCGAAGGCCTTGGCCGTCACCACGTCCACCGGGATGGGCACCGCGGCGCCGCGCGCCGCCATGGCCTCGATCACCGCCTTGGCCTCGCCGACCAGATCGGCCTCGGCCAGCGACTTGCCGATCTTCAGACCGGCCGCCAGCATGAAGGTGTTGGCGATGCCGCCGCCGACGATCAGGCCGTCCACGTTCTTGGACAGCGACTGCAGGATGGTCAGCTTGGTCGAGACCTTGGAGCCCGCCACGATCGCCACCAGCGGACGCTTCGGGTTGGCCAGGGCCTTGCCGATGGCGTCGATCTCGGCGGCCAGCAGCGGGCCGGCGCAAGCGATCTTGGCGAACTGCGCGACGCCGTAGGTCGAGGCCTCGGCGCGGTGCGCGGTACCGAAGGCGTCGTGGACGAAGATGTCGCACAGCGCAGCCATCTTCTTCGCCAGCTCTTCGCTGTTCTTCTTCTCGCCCTTGTTGACGCGGCAGTTCTCGAGCAGCACCACCTGGCCCGGCTTGACGTCGACGCCGTCGACCCAGTTCGCCACCAGCGGCACCTCGCGGCCCATCAGCTCGCCCAGGCGCTTGGCGACCGGCGCCAGCGAATCCTCGGGCTTGAACTCGCCCTCGGTCGGGCGGCCCAGGTGCGAGGTGACCATCACCGCGGCGCCGGCCTTCAGGGCCATCTCGATCGCGGGGATGGAGGCGCGCACGCGCGTGTCCTCGGTGATCTGGCCCGCATCGTTGAGCGGCACGTTCAGGTCGGCGCGGATGAAGACGCGCTGGTCGGCCACCTTGCCGGCGGCGATCAGATCGGCGAATCGCAGGACGTTCATGGGATGAGCTTCGAGTAGTTGGAAAGCGGGCGCCGGGGTCGGCAAATCGGGCCGCAGCTTAACTCACCACCCCAGCCCGATCCGCAGCGCCAGCATCACGACGGTCCCGCTGACAATGGTGCCGAGGATGCCGCGCTTCCAGAAGAAGTAGCCCGTTGCGGTCGCGGCGGCGAAGAGCCGCGCATCCTTCCAGGTCTCGATCAGCTCGCCCTGGGTCATGACGATCTCCGGCACGATGACCGCCGCCAGCGCGGCCAGCGGCGCGTAGCGCAAGCCGTCGCGCAGCCAGTCGGGCATGGGGATCTCCTTGTCGGGGATCATGAAGAAGGCCCGCGTGACCATCGTGATCACCGCCATCCCGGCGATGCCCAGAATCGCTTCCCAGAGGCTCATGCGGATCTCCCGCCGGAACCCGCTCCGCCCGATCCCGCCGGCGGCAGCCAGCGTTCCATCATCAGCCCGACCGCGACCGCGGCGGCGATCGCCACCAGGATGTTGAGCCGCAATGGCAGCGCGTAGGCGGCCACCGCGGCGCAGCTCGCGACCCCGGCCGAGACCCAGCTGTTGCGGTCCTTGAGCAGCGAGTAGCTCAGCCCCAGCAGCGCCAGCACGCCGGCAAAGCCCAGGCCCCAGTTCGTCGGAATGCGGTCCGCCAGCACGATGCCGATGACCGCGGGGATCTGCCAGGCAAACCAGTTGATCGCCACGCCACCCCAGAAGTACGGGAGCTGCTGTTCAGGGTCGGGCTTCAGATCGGGGAAGCGCTTGAGGAAGGCGACGTAATTGAGGTCGGCCGCGAAGTAGCCCAGCACCAGGCGTTGTACGCGCGGCAGCGGCGCGAAGTACAGCCGCCACTGGGCGCTGAAGATCACGAAACGCAGGTTCACGCAGAAGGCCGTGGCCCACAGCACCCATAGCGGCGCGCCGCTGGCGATCAGCGGCAGCGAGGCCAGCTGCGAGCTGCCGGCGAAGACCACGAAGCTCATCAGCAGCGACAGGCCCACGCCCAGACCGCTCTTGACCATGGCCACGCCGGTGACCAGACCCCAGGCCGAAATGCCCAGCGTGATGCCGAGCATGTCCTTCGCGCCACGCTTGAATTCGGGGTGACGCACCAGCGCCTGGAGTCCTTCGGCCATGCGGGCGATTGTCGTACGCGTCCGCCAGAAACGAATCGCCCCTCGTCCACCGTCGTGGCGAGGGGCGTACGCACACCGCCCGGCCTGGCCCGCAGTGGGCCGCGCCGGGCAGGCGCCGGGCTTACTTGTTGAGCTTGCGGACCGAGCCCGAGCCGGCGTTGGAAAGGCTGATCTCGGGGCTGCCGATGTAACCCACGTCGCCCGAGCCGGCGATGCGCACGTCCAGCTTGCGGCTGGCCTGCACAGTCACGTCGCCGCTGCCGGAGATGCTGACCTTGGCGTCGTCGACGACCAGCTCGCGGGTCTTGACGTCGCCGCTGCCGGCCACGCTCACGCTCAGCGAGTTGGCCTTGCCGTTGACCTGCATGTCGCCGCTGCCCGCGACGCGCAGCGTCACGTGGTCGGCTTCCAGGCCCTGCATGCGCAGATCGCCGCTGCCGGCGATGCTGGCTTCCAGGTTGCCGGTCTTCATCGGCTCGACGCGGATATCGCCCGAGCCCGCGATCGACAAGCCGCGCAGCTGGCGCAAGTCCAACGTCACCGTGGGCGTGCCGCGGGAGTTCAGGCTGAAGCCGCGCTTGGAGCTGATCTCCAGCGTGCGGCCCTTGCTGCCGTCGACCACGCGGGTCTCGATGTAGGGCAACAGATTGCGATCGGTCTTGACCTCGACCCGCTCGGCCGAGCCCTGGCGCACGAAGACTTTGAAGTCGCCCGCCAGCGAGACGGCGTCGAACGCGCCCACATCACGGGTTTCGGAGGCGACGTCACCGTTGCCCTCGATGCGTTGCGAGCCGCCGAAGCTCCAGGACCAAGCCTGCGCGCCGGTCGCGCCGGCGATGGCGGCCACGCCCAGCAGCGCGGCGGCGAAAGCGCGACGGGTGGCGCGCGCGGGGGTGGACGAAGTGGACCGGGGGGAAGCGTGGGTCGTCATGTGCGATCTCCTAACTCTCGATGATCGCATCATCCTGTCGACGGCCCGACCGGGCCATGACAGGACGACGAACTGCATCGACGACGGCCTCAACTGCACGGCCGCCCGATCGGCCGGGCGGGCCGTTCAGCCCACGCTCAGTGAGCGCCCTTGCCCGAGCCCTTGTCGGCCGGCGCGTCGCCGACCTTGCCCTTGGCGGAGCGCGGCGAATCCTCTTCCTCCTCCGACGCGGCGTCGGCGGGCTTGCTCGCGGCGGGCTGGTTGGCGACCACCGGGCGCGTGCCCTCGAGCTTGTTCTCGCGCATGTACTCGTCCATCTCGCGCCAGCCCTCGTAGACCGCCGCCTTCTGCGCCTTGGGATTGAGGGCGTAGCAGTCCTCGATGGCGCGCAGTGCGTTGCGGCAGGCGCCGCCGATGGCCTTGGCATCGGCCTCCTTGGCGGCGGCGACCTTGGCCGGATCCTCGATGCCGAGCTGGTCGCAGCCGGCCAGCAGCACGGCGCCGCCGAGCGCGACAGCGCCCAGCGCGGGACGGGCGAATGCGGTCAGGGAGCGGAGCAGAGCCTTCATGGAGTCCTTATCGGCCGCGACGGGCCTCGGCTTGAACCGGGGCATTGTGGCGCCGGCCTGATGCGGGCGGTCCAAACAAAAACACCGCCCGAAGGCGGTGTTTCGTAGGCTGGGGGCCGTATCGCCCCTGGAGCCATGCTCAGCGGCGGACCATCGCCATCAGGCGCGCGATGCGCTCCTCGGTGGACGGATGGGTGCTGAACAGCCCGCGGATACCGCCGCCGGACAGCGGATTCATGATCATCATCTGGGCCGTCTCTGGGTGGCGCTCGGCCGTCTCCATCGGAATGCCCTGGGCGTAGCGGTGGATCTTGTCCAGCGCCGAGGCCAGCGCCTGCGGGTCGCCGGAGATCTCCGCGCCGCCGCGATCGGCTTCGAACTCGCGCGCGCGGCTGATCGCCATCTGGATCAGCGAGGCGGCGATCGGCGCCAGGATCGCCACCAGCAGGCCGACGATGGGGTTGGCGGGCCGGCCCTCGCTGTCGCGCGGGCTGAAGAACATCGCGAAGTTGGCCAGCATCGAGATCGCGCCGGCCATGGTGGCGCTGATGGTCGAAATCAGGATGTCGCGGTGCTTCACGTGCGCCAGCTCATGGGCCATCACGCCGCGCAGCTCACGCTCGGACAACACGCGCAGGATGCCGGTGGTCGCGGCGACGGCGGCGTGCTCCGGATTGCGGCCGGTGGCGAAGGCATTGGGCGCGTCTTCCTGGATCAGATAGACCTTGGGCATGGGCAGCTGCGCGCGCTGGGCCAGCTCCTTGACCATGTTGTAGAACTGGGGCGCGCTTTGGGCGTCGACCTCCTGGGCCTGGTACATCTTCAGCACCAGCTTGTCGGAGAACCAGTAGCTGAAGAAGTTCATGCCCAGCGCCACGACCAGCGCGATCAGCATGCCCGACTGGCCGCCCAGCATCGAGCCGATCGCCATGAACAGCGCGGTGATGGCGGCCATCAGGATGGCGGTCTTCATCAGGTTGAACATGGGAACCTCCTCAAAAAGCTGCAAACGGGACAAGACCGGACGGTACACCGTCCAGATCTCCCCACGTGACGGCCGGACCAGCAACTTCAAGCTGGTCGGACCTGTGATTAAGTCAGGGCAAAGCGATGAGCCGCGCCTCACGCGCGTCCGCGTTCGGGACCCGCGGACGCTGGCTCAGCTGAGCTGCTCGCCGAGTTGCTCGCCCACTTGCAACGGCCGTGCCTGCAGGAACGCGGCGGCCGGCAGGCGCTTGCCGCCGGCACGTTGAAGCTCGGTCAGCCGTACCGCGCCGCGACCGCAGGCCACGACCGGGCCGTCGGCGGACACGGACAGCACACGGCCGGGCTCGCCGGGCGTGCCGTCGGTCTCGACGACCTCGGCGCGCCAGACCTTCAGCGGCTCACCGTCAAGCTGTGCCACGCCGCCCGGGAACGGGTCGAAGGCGCGCAGACGGCGCGCGATCTGCGCGGCGTCGTCGGACCAGCGGATCTGGCTCTCGGCCTTCTCGATCTTGTGGGCGTAGGTGACGCCGGCCTCGGGCTGCCGCTCGGGGCGTAAGCCGCCGCAGGCGGCGAGCTCCAACGCCTCGACGATCATGCGGCCGCCCAGCGCGGCCAGCTTGTCGTGCAGCGTCGCCGTCGTGTCCGCGGGCGCGATCGGGAGGCGCTCGATCAGCAGCATGTCGCCGGTGTCCAGGCCCTCGTCCATCTGCATGATGGTGATGCCCGTCTCGGCGTCGCCAGCCTCGATGGCACGATGGATGGGAGCGGCTCCGCGCCACCGCGGCAGGATCGAGCCATGGATGTTCAGGCAGCCCAGGCGCGGCAGCTCCAGCACCCATTCCGGGAGGATCAGCCCGTACGCCGCGACGATCAGCACGTCGGGCCGCGCGTCCAGCAGCGCTTGGCGGCCGGCCTCGGCCTCGTCCGGGTACTTGCCGTCCAGACGCAGGCTGCGCGGCTGCGCGACCGCGATGCCATGCTTCACCGCCAGCTGCTTCACCGGCGAGGCCTGCAGCTTCATGCCGCGCCCCGCGGGCCGGTCCGGCTGGCTCAGCACCAGCGGCACCTCGAAGCGCGCGTCGAGCAGCGCCTGCAGCGCGACCGCCGCGAACTCCGGCGTCCCCGCGAACGCGACGCGCAGGCCAGCGCTCGTCATCAGCGCTTGGCCTCGTCGCGGGCCTTCTTCACCAGCTTGGTCTTGATGCGCTCGCGCTTGAGCGGGCTCAGGTACTCGACGAAGACCTTGCCCATCAGGTGGTCCATCTCATGCTGGACGCACACGGCCAGCAGGCCTTCGGCATCGAACTGGAAGGTGTTGCCGTCGCGGTCCAGCGCCTGCACCGTCACGGTCTTGTGGCGCATGACCTTGTCATAGATCGTGGGCACGGACAGGCAGCCTTCCTCGCCTTCGATCATCTCTTCGCTCGCGGCCACCAGTTCCGGGTTGACCAGCACCAGCGGCTGGTTGCGCTCCTCGGAGACGTCCATCACCAGCACGCGCTCGTGCACATCGATCTGGGTCGCGGCCAGGCCGACGCCCTCGGCGTCGTACATGGTCTCGAGCATGTCGTCCGCCAGTTGGCGGATGCGGTCGTCGACGACGGCCACCGGCTTGGCGACGGTGTGCAGGCGCGGATCGGGGAAGCGGAGGATGGACAGTTTCGACATGGACGTGAGGGATGCGCTGTGGACGGGACACAACGCCGGGTTGTAAGGGCTTGCAAGAGACAGCGGGAGCCTTCGTTGCGGGTACCCCTGAATCTGGGCAGAATCGCCGCCGGCAAGACCGGGATTTTCGCCGATTTGGGACGGGCGTCAGGGTCTTGCCACAAAAGCGCCACCGGCCACGAGGGGCCTTACCCACCGGCGCGGGAGAACAAGTAATGACGCAAAGGCGGCCGCTGGGCTTCACGACGATTGCTGCGGCCCTGGCCGCCGGCCTGTTCAGCGCCAGCCCGCTGATGGCCGCGGGCGACTATCCCATCACGGCGCAGCAGCGCCAGACCGCGCAGCAAGTCGCGCAGACCGGGGTCCCGGTCTCGGAGCTCGCGGCCAACGCGCCCGATACCTACACCGTCAAGTCCGGCGACACGCTCTGGGCCATTTCGGGCCTGTTCCTGAAGAGCCCGTGGCGCTGGCCCGAGCTGTGGGGCATGAACACCGAGCAGGTCCGCAACCCGCATCTGATCTATCCCGGCCAGGTGCTGGTGCTGGTCAAGAGCGACGGCCGCGCCCGTCTGCAGATGGGCCGCGACCTCAGCGGCAACGCGGGCGGCGCGCCCGGCGGTACCGTCAAGCTGTCGCCCAAGGTGCGCGCGTCCTCGCTCTACGACGGCTCCATCGCCCCGATCCCGCAGCATCTGATCGAGCCCTTCCTCAACGAGGCGGTGGTGCTCAACACCAATGAGCTGGAGCTCGCGCCCCGCGTCGTGGCCGCGCAGGAGAACCGCGTCTGGATGTCCAAGGGCGATCTGGCCTATGCCCGCGGCAACTTCAATCCCGAGCTGACCGAGTACCGCGTCTTCCGCCAGCCCACGCCGCTGCTGGACCCGGTGACCAAGGAGCTGCTCGGCTACGAGGCGCCCTATGTCGGCACCGCCGAGGTCACCCGCCTCGGCAGCAAGGCCGGCACCAAGGACGAGGTCCCGACCACGCTGACGATCGCGCTGACCCGCCAGGAAGTGCAGACGGGCGACCGCCTGGCGCCGATTCCGCCGCGCGGCTACACCAGCTATGTCCCGCACGCCCCCGGCAAGCCCATCGACGGCCGCATCGTGTCGATCTATGGCGACGCGGTCCGCGCCGGCCAGAACCAGATCGTGGCGCTGAACAAGGGCTCGCGCGACGGCCTTGAGCGCGGCCACGTGCTGGCGCTCTGGCAAGCCGGCCGCGTCGTGCGCGACCCGACGACGGAGCGCAAGGAAGAGGTCCGGCTCCCGGACGAGCGCCATGGCGTGCTCTTTGTCTTCCAGGTCTTCGACCGGGTCTCCTACGCGTTGATCCTGTCGGTCCAGGAACCGGTCAGCCCCGGCGACCGTTTCACCCAGCCGTAAGCGCGGCGGCTCTCCGAGATCGGTCGTAGTCAGGACCCGCGGATGAGCCCCGACGACCTGCGCGACTGGCTGCACCTGCTCTCCAGCGTCTCGCGCGGTGGCGCGCGACGCTTGCTCGCGCGGCACGGCTCACCCGGCGCGGTGATGCGCGCGGGGCGGTCCGGATGGGCCGCGCTCGTCGACGGGAAGGAAGCGGACCTCCTGGCCAAGCCGGGCGCCGAGCTCGACCGGCTGACTCGGCGCACGCAAGCCTGGCTGGACGGCGGCGACCGCCGCTCGGTGCTGCTGATCGGCGACGCCGACTATCCCGATCCGCTGCTGCAGATCGCGGATCCGCCGCTGATGCTCTATCTGGACGGAAGGCGCGAGCTGCTGCAGCAACGCAGCGTCGCCGTCGTCGGCAGCCGCCGTCCCAGCCCGCAGGGCGACGACAACGCGCGCCACTTCGCGGCGGGTCTGGGCAACGCGGGCTTCTGCGTCGTGTCCGGTCTGGCGCTGGGCATCGACGGCGCCGCCCATGAGGCCGCGCTGGACACGCCGGGCAGCACGATCGCCGTGCTCGGCAGCGGCCTCGACAAGGTCTATCCGCTGGAACACGCCGCGCTGGCGCGCGCGGTCGCGCGGCGCGGGCTGCTGATCAGCGAGTACTTCATCGGCACGCCGCCGATGGGCCCCAACTTCCCCCAGCGCAACCGCATCATCGCGGGGCTCTCCGAGGGCTGCCTGGTCGTCGAGGCGGCGTTGAAGTCGGGCTCCCTGATCACGGCGCGGCAGGCGACCGAAGCGGGCCGCGAGGTCTTCGCGATCCCCGGATCAATCCGCTCGCCCGAGGCGCGCGGCTGCCATCACCTGCTCAAGCAAGGCGCTTGTCTGGTTCAGGATCTCGATGACCTGCTGGCAGAGCTCCCCGTCGGCGGACTGCCCCGGACGCCACAGCTCCCCCTGCAGGAGGAGCGGCGTCGGGCGCAGGGACGAGAACCGGAGCAAGACCCGGAACTCGACTCGGAAGTGGCGCTCGAGCCGGAGCCGGAGCCGGAGCCAGCCTCGCCCTTCTCCGCCGATCACCCGCTGCTGCGAGCGATCGGCAAGGACACGATCTCGCTGGAGGAGCTGTCCCAGCGAAGCGGCTGGGGCCAGGACGAGCTCAATGCGGTCCTGCTGGACTTGGAGTTGGCGGGCGACGTGGCTCGGCTGCCGGGGGCGCTGTTCCAGCGTCGAGGCAGCGCTTGAGCGACGCCGCACACGGCCTGGACGCCGCCGAGACGCCTCCCCGGAACCTCCTCGGAATCTCCTCGAGTACGGCCTGAAAACGGCTCGAAACGCCCTCGAAACGCCGGTTTGGATGCGGGAATCTCGGCGCCGGAGGCCGCCCATTTCGGCCGGAAGGGGTTTCGGACCGTGAGTTATAGTCCCCGCATGTTCGACGTTCTCGTCTACCTGTACGAAACCTATTGGCGCCCCGACGCCTGCCCGGATCACGCGCAACTGACCCGGAAACTGTCGGCGGTCGGGTTCGAGGACGACGAGATCCGCGACGCGCTGTCCTGGTTGGACGGTCTGGCCGCCGCGTCCGCCTCGCATCACGGCGAGCCCGACGGTCGCAGCCTGCGGGTCTATTCGCGAGACGAGCAAGATCACCTGGGCGACGTCTCCATCGGCTTCATCAGCTTCCTGGCTTCGGCCGGCGTGCTGCCTACCGCCATGCGCGAGATGGTGATCGACCGCGCCATGGCCATCCCCGGCGGTCCGCTGGACCTCGAGGACCTGAAGATCATCGTGTTGATGGTGTTCTGGAGCCTGGGCGAAGAGCCCGACGCGCTGATCCTCGACGAGCTCTTCGTCGCCCCCGAAGAACGCCTGATCCACTGATCGGCGGCCTTCCACACCCTGCGAACCGGCCCCGCGAAAGCGGCGCCGGTTTTTTGTCGGCCTCAGGCCAGCAAACGGGTCGGGTCGACCTCGAGCTTGGCGAGCGCGTTGCGCGTCGCCTTCACCGTCAGCGATTCGTCCTGCGCCGGCAGGATCAGCCCCGCTTGCAGGAAGGCCGCCAGCCGGCTCAGCTGGAAGAGCACGCCCCGCCCTTGCGGCGAGACGAACAGGATCAGGTGGTGCCGCAGCCCGCGCCAGGCCAGCTGGACCGGCTCCTCGCGGCCGCGGTAGTCCAGCATGTACCAACTGCCGACCTGCAGCTCCTTGGCCCAGGCCAGCATCGCCGGCGACGGCGCGGTGCCGCCCTCGGCGACGACTTCCAGACCCTCGCACTCGTGGCTGGACAGGTCGCGGACCAGCGATTCGTTGATCTCGCCCGCCTCGGGAGACGGCAACATCGCTTCCAGCGTCTCCAGCTGGCTCATCAGATCGTCCAGCCGCTCGCGCGGAATCGCGGCGGTCTTGGCGGTGAAGGCCGCGGCCAGCGCGTTGTTCAATGACCGGATCTGCTCATCCTGACGCTCGCTGTTGATGCCGGCGTGGCCCATGCCGTCGCGCAGCGTCTTGAGCAGCGGCGGCAGGCGCCGGATCACCTCGGCGCGGTCCTCGCGGGAGACCTTGGCGCTGGCCGACCAGATCAGATCGGCGGCGGCGCGCTTCATGGCCTTCGTCTGCTCGGCCTGCGGGCCGTAGCGCACGCCGGTCACCGCCAGCACGTCGGCCCAGATCTGGAACAGGAAGTCGCGCACGCCGTCCTGCACCGGGACTTCCGACAGCATCTTGCGCAACTCGATCGTGTACTGGATCGCCAGCGTCTCGCGCTGCTCGACCTGCTGGGCCAGCGACACGCCCTTGCGCGAGACCTCGTTCTCTTGCTGGAAGTAGTGATCGAGGAACTTCTCGAACTCGGTCAGCACCGTCTGGAACACGCGTCGGCCGGTGTCCGGATAGGCTTCGACGACCTGCACCACCCGCTTGATCTCCCGCTCCAGCGCATCGCCGATCTCGGCGCTCGACGCGCTGAAGCCCATCACGCAGGCGCCCATGCGGTCGATCAGACGACGCGCGGGATGGTCCTCGGTGGCGAAGAAATCGGGCTCACTGACGGCCACGCGCAGCACCGGCATCTGCAGCCGCGCGAACCAGACGCGGATCGCCGGCGGGATACGCTCCTCCTGCAGGATGGCCTGGAACAGCAGCGCGACCAGCTCGATGGTGGCGCGCTCGGCCGGCGTGTCGGCGGCCTGCTTGAGGACCTGCTTCAGCGCCTGGTTGCGATGGCGGATCTCATCGAGCGCCTGCGGCGCGGTCAGCGCCTGGTTGGCGCTGGCGACCTGGTCGGCGCGTCGCTGGACCGCCTCCTGCGCGTGGTTGATGGCGGCGCTCAGGCGCGCAGAGCCGCCTTGCGTGACCGGACCCGACGACGACGCGCCACGTGCCGCGGCGGCGACTGCCGCGGACGCCGCCGACACCGGCGCGGCATAAGCCCCACCGCGGATCGTGTGGCCCGAGGACACGCCGGCCGACTGGCCCTGTGCGCCATGCGCGTAAGCACTCGGCGCGGGCGCCGGCACCTGCGCGAGCTCGGGCACATGCCGCGCGAGCACGCGCTGCAGCTGCGCCATGACCTGCTGAGCGGATTGGCTGGCGGGTGTCGCCACGGCCGCCGCCGCGGCGGCCTGAGCCGCTTGAGCAACCTGCGCGCTGCCGGCCTGAGGGCCCGGCGCGGCCGGCCCCAGCGCGGCGGCCTGGGTGGCGCCGCTGGAGGCGGGGGCGTTGCGCCGAATGAAAGGACGGAGGTCGACCTCGGGCATCACGCCCTGCTGGATCAGCCAACGGTTGGCCTCGTGATAGCACTCGTTGAGGAGCTGAGAAAACTCGTGATGCAGCCAGCGCTGCAGCATCTGCCAGACGGAGCTGCTCAGGCCCGCCTCGAACCAGGCGTCGAGCACGATGCGCGCCAGGACTTGCGCGCGCAGCAGGTCCTGCTGCGCCAGGTCCTCGACCCGCTCCAGCGACTGCATGCGATTGCGCAGGTCGCTGAACTCCCAGCTGGCCTTGTCCATCATCGCCAGCGCGAGCCGCGAGGCGATGATCTCGCGCTCGATGGTGTCGTCGCTGACGAGCGAAAGATTCTGGGGTCGCGACGACAGCGATGCGCTGCGCGAGTCGCCGGGACCGTGGTGATAAGCGTGCCGCAGCGCCTTGCCCAGGCGCGCGTGCCACGGGGTGGCCGACCGCTGCCAGGCCTCGAACGCATCGCGCCGGGCCATCTGCAGACCGTGCTCGGCGGGCTGGGACAGCAGGTCCTGCACCGCCGTGGTCAGCACGCCGACCAACGCGGGCAGGCCCCGCAGCAGCACTTCCGTGTGGACGCGCCGCGCTTGCGAAGCCAGGGCCTGGGATCTTGCGTCGGCGGCGGTCATCGAGCTTGTGGACTATCGGGTGCGGACGACTCTACTACACCACCGCGCCGGCGTTGGGGTCATCCGGGTCCTCGCGCTTGGTGCTGGTCGACTTGACCAGGTCCTCGCGCTTGACGCCCAGCCACATCGCGATCGCGGCGGCCACGAAGACCGACGAGTAGATGCCGAACAGGATGCCGATGGTCAGCGCCACCGCGAAGTAATGCAGCGTCGGGCCGCCGAACAGCAGCATCGACAGCACCATCATCTGCGTCGAGCCGTGCGTGATGATCGTGCGGCTGATCGTGGACGTGATCGCGTGGTCGATGATCTCGTGGGTGTTGAGCTTGCGGTACTTGCGGAAGGCCTCGCGGATCCGGTCGAAGATGACCACCGACTCGTTCACCGAGTAGCCCAGCACGGCCAGGATCGCCGCCAGCACCGCCAGTGAGAACTCCCACTGGAAGTAGGCGAAGAAGCCCAGGATGATGACCACGTCGTGCAGGTTGGCGATGATGCCGGCGACCGCGAACTTCCACTCGAAGCGGAAGGCCAGGTAGACCATGATGCCGACCACCACGCAGATCAGCGCCCAGGCGGCGTCGTGCGCCAGCTCGGCGCCGACGGACGGGCCGACCACTTCGCTGCTGGTGAGCTTGAGCGGCTCGGCCGCGTTCACCGAGCAGGCCCGCTTGCTCACCGACTCGCCCTGCGGCGTCACTTCCTGGTGGGACACGACCTGACCCTGCTCGGCCTTGCACAGCGCGCCGAACACGCTGTCGACCAGCGCGTCCTGCTTGACGTCGGGCTTGACCGGCAGACGGATCAGCACGTCGTGCGAGGTGCCGAAGTTGGTCACCTGCACTTCGCCGAAGCCCATCTGCTCCACGATGTGGCGGGCCTTGTTGATGTCCGCGGTCTGCGCGTACTGGACCTGGATCACCGTGCCGCCGGTGAACTCGATCGAGAAGTGCAACCCCTTGGTCACAAGGAAGAACACCGCCGCGAGGAAGGTGATGAAGGAGATCGCGTTGAGGATCAACGCGTGCTTCATGAACGGGATGTCCCGTTTGATTCGGAAGAATTCCATGGCTTGTGAGCTCTCTTGCTAGCTTCTGACGGCCGGAGCCTTCAATTCGCCTCGGCCGTGTCGGCGGCGGCCTCGGCCGCGCCGGTCGTGCCGGGCTTCCACACGGTGCCGATGGACACCGACTTCAGACGCTTGCGGCGGCCGTACCAGAGGTTGACCAGCGCGCGCGAGAACATCACCGACGAGATCATCGAGGTCACGATGCCCAGGCAATGCACGACCGCGAAGCCCTTGATCGGCCCCGAGCCGAAGGCCAGCAGTGCCAGACCCGCGATCAGCGTCGTCACGTTGGAGTCCAGGATGGTGGCCCAGGCGCGCTCATAGCCCGCATGGATGGCCTGCTGCGGAGGCAGACCGGCGCGCAGTTCCTCGCGCACGCGTTCGTTGATCAGCACGTTGGCGTCGATGGCCATGCCCAGCACCAGCGCGATGGCGGCGATGCCGGGGAGCGACAGCGTGGCCTGCAGCATGGACAGGACGGCCAGCAGCAGCAGCAGGTTGAAGCCCAGCGCGATGGCCGAGAACACGCCGAACATCATGTAGTACAGGCACATGAAGATCGCCACGGCGACGAAGCCCCAGGTGACCGACGCGATGCCCTTGTCGATGTTGTCCTTGCCCAGCGACGGGCCGATGGTGCGTTCCTCGATGATCTTCATCGGCGCGGCCAGCGAGCCGGCGCGCAGCAGCAGCGCGGTGTCGCTGGCCTGTTGGGCCGACATGCTGCCGGTGATGGAGAAACGGTTGCCCAGCTCGCCGCGGATGTACGGGGCGGTCACGACCTCGCCCTTGCCTTCCTCGAAGAGGATGATGGCCATGCGCTTGCCGATGTTGTCGCGCGACATGTCCTTCATGATCCGCGCGCCCTTGGCATCCATCGTGAGATTGACCGAGGGGTTGTGGTTTTCATCGAAGCCGGGCTGCGCGTCGTTCAGGTTGTCGCCGGTGACGACGACCTGCTTCTTCACGACAACGTCGCGCTCGGGGTCGTCCGCCGGACGGCTGCTGTTGACGAAGCGCTCGGTGCCGAAGGGCAGCGCGGTGCCTTGACGGACCGCCTCGCGGGCCTCGGTGCCGTCGTCGACCAGGCGCATCTCCAGCGTCGCGGTGCGGCCGATGATTTCCTTGGCCTTGGCCGTGTCCTGCACGCCCGGCAGTTGCACGACGACGCGGTCGCGGCCCTGCTGCAGGATGACCGGCTCGGCCACGCCCAGCTCGTTCACGCGGTTGTGCAGCGTGGTGATGTTCTGCTTGATCGCGGCGTCCTGGACGGCGATGACAGCCTTGGGCGTCAGCGCGCCGGACAGGCGCAGCTCGGAGCCCGAGCCTTGCGGGGTCCAGGCGACGTCGGGGAACTGGTCGCGCAGCAGGTTCGAGGCCTGCGTGCGGGTGGCTTCGTCGCGGAAGTTGATGACGACGTCGTCGCCGTCACGGGCGATGCCGGCGTGGCGCAGGTTCTTGTCGCGCAGCACGGTCCGCAGGTCGGTCGTCAGCGACTCGGCCTTCTTCGTCAGCGCGGCCTTCATGTCGACCTGCATCAGGAAGTGGACGCCGCCGCGCAGGTCCAGGCCCAGATACATCGGGAAGGCGTGCAGCGCCGACAGCCACTGGGGCGAGCGCGACACCAGGTTCAGCGCGACGATGTACGGGGGGGAATCGCTGGACTGGCCGTTCAGCGCGCGCGTGATCACGTCGCGGGCCTTGAGCTGGGTGTCGGGGTCGCCGAAGCGGGCGCGCACCGAGCTGCCCTCGAGCTGGACGAAGTCCGGGGCGATGTTGGCCTGGGTCAGCGCCTGGGCCACGCGCTCGCGCACGGCGTCGTCGACCTTGACGGTGGCCTTGGCGCTGGAGACCTGGATAGCCGGCGCCTCACCGAAGAAGTTCGGCAGCGTGTAGATGAAGCCGACCAGCAGTGCCACGAGCAGCACCACATACTTCCACAACGGATAACGGTTCATGAGGAGATCCTCTGCAAACCCGGCGCCGCGACCCTTGGCCGGTGGCGCCTCTGAAAGCAGACACGGCCCGCGATCGCCGCGGGCCGGTCGTCAGGGACGGTCGACACCAGGGGGCCGATCGTCCGCGGGGGTCACTTGGTGACGGTGCCCTTGGGCAGCACCTGCACCACGGCCGAGCGCTGGATCTGGATCTCGACGCCCGGGGCGATCTCGACGCGCAGGTAGCTCTCTTCGATCTTGCTGACCTTGCCCAGCAGACCGCCGGCGGTGATGACCTCGTCACCCTTGGCCAGCGCCTCGACCAGCGCCTTGTGCTCCTTCTGCCGCTTCATCTGGGGGCGGATCATCACGAAATACATGATGGCGAACAGGGCCACCAGGGGCAGCATTTGCACGATGCCGCCCATCGGGTCGGCGGCAGCCGCGGTTTGGGCGTAAGCGTTGGAAATAAACACGTCGATGTCCCTCAGGAAATGCGTTGGCGCAGGCGGTGAGCCGGGGGCGCCTCGGGGCGCCGTCGGGCGAAAGGCCCGAGCGAACGAAAGAACCTGCGATTGTATGCGGGCCGTTTGACCGGCCCGGTCCCCGGCGAACGCGGATTTAACTGGGGTTGACCTGCGCAATCTCAATCCATACCGTCGGGCAAACCCCAGGTTCGACCGGCGGCGGAGTGCGCGGCGAACCGTTCTCGACCACCCGGACCCTCGCGGTCCCCTCAGAAGGTGCGCGCATGAACTTCCTGCCCGTTGTCATCCGGGTCATCGACTCCCACACCGCTGGCGCGACGACGCGTCTGGTCGCCTCCGGCGGCCCCCCTCTGGCGGGCGCCACCATGGAGAGCCGGCTGGCCGACTTCCAGGCGAATCACGCGCCTTGGCGTGGCGCATTGACCGGCGCGCCTCGTTGCGCACCTGGAACGGTCGGAGCGATCCTGACCGAGCCGGAACACCCCGGCAGCTTGGCGGGCGTGCTGCTGTTCGACGCCGAGGGGCCTCTGGCGCCCCAGCGCCGGTTCGGCGCGACAGTGGGGGTGATCGCCTCGCTGGCGCATCTGGGCAAGTTGCGGCCAGGGCCGCTGCGGCTGGACACGCCGACCGGCTCGATCGGCGCCGCGTTCGCGCTCGACGGCAGCGTCAGCCTCGACGGCGAGCCGGAAACGGCCCGCGCCCATGTGCTGCTGGACGGCACCATGGTCGTCGAGGCCGACGACCCGTACGGCTGGGGCATGCCGCCGGCCTGATCGCCGGCTTGATCGGCGGTCGCGCCGGCTTGATCGGCGGTCGCGCCGGTCAGCGGAACTGCACGCGGGCGATGGCGATCTGCGTCGTGCCGTCCTGGAGCGGCTTGATCGCCACCACGCGGAAGTTCTTCGCCTGGCCAACCTTGTAGAGCTGACCGCCAGGTTCGGGCTTGTCGTCGTCGCAGGTCATGGGGCCGCCGTCCTTGGGCTTGCCGCGGGCGACTTGCGGATCGCCGCAATCGAGCAGCGTGCCGTAACGCGTCAGCGCCTTGCGGTAATAGCGGCCGACGCTGTCCACGTCGTCGCGACTCTGGAACTTGCCGGCCGAGACGCTCATGCCGAACAGGCCGCCCCACAAGCTCATGGTCACACCGGACTTGTCGTCCTTATGCTCGATCATCGGCGTGGCGCCGGGATAGACAGGCACCTGCAGGTCCTTGTCCACCGCCTTGGCGTCGAAGCTGATGCCGGCGCTGAATGAGTCCGACGAGGGCGCGGGCGGCGGAGGCGGCGCGGTCTGCGCGCAGGCGCTCAATGCCAGCGCCATGGCCGCCGAGGCCAGTCCCACACGGACGGAGACCGCCAACGCCGGGACGGCCGGACCTGACGCGGAACGATGTGCGGATCGGGACATGGCGGCTCCTGGGGTCGTGGAATGGGCGGACTCTATGCGAACGGGTTCCATGGCCGGAGCGCCCGGGCGACGAACTGCAGCGGCGCGGGGACAGGCCGTCGAGAAGAAGGCTCGACTATGCTGCGCCGATGCTGATTTCCCGCTGGCTGCGGCCTTGCCTCGCGCTTCTTTCGTGCCTGCTGGCGATTGCGGCGTCGACCGCCGCACAGGCTGCATCAACCGCCGAACCGCTGCGCATCGGCTCCAAGCGCTTTACCGAGAGCTACATCCTCGCCGAGCTGCTGGCGCAGACGGTGCGCGCCCAGGATCCGGCCGCGGCGGTCGAGATCCGTCAGGGCCTGGGCAACACTGCGATCGTGCATGCGGCACTCAAGGCCGGCAGCATCGACGTCTATCCCGAGTACCTCGGCACCATCGAGCGCGAGATCCTCGGCCACGCCGGCACCGGCGCGCCGCTGGCGCAGTTGCAGGCGGAGCTCCAACCGCTGGGGCTGGCGATCGGCGTGCCGCTGGGTTTCAACAACGGCTATGCGCTGGCGATGCGGGCGCCGCAGGCGCGCGAGCTGGGGATCCGCTCGCTGTCGCAGCTGGCCGCGCACACGAGCTTGCGATTCGGGCTCAGCAACGAGTTCATCGGCCGGGCCGACGGCTGGCCGGAACTCGCCAAGCGCTATGCGTTGCCGCAGCAGCCGCAAGGGCTGGACCACGGCCTGGCGTACCGCGCGCTGGCCGAGTCGCAGATCGACCTCACCGACATCTACACCACCGACGCGCAGATCGCGGCGCTTGGGCTCACGGTGCTCGAGGACGACCGGCACTTCTTCCCGCGCTACGACGCGGTGCTGCTGTATCGCGCCGATCTGCCGCAGCGGCATCCGCAAGCCTGGGCCGCGTTGCGGACCCTGCAAGGCCGCATCGACGAAGCCGCGATGATCGCGATGAACGCCGAGGCGGAAATCCGCAAGCGGCCGTTCGACGCGATCGCGCGGGACTTCCTCGCCCGCCGTCCAGCCAAGGCGGCAGGGTCGGCGGCCTCAGCCGGACCGGTGGCATCGACCGCGCCCGCGGCTTCGGACTCCCCCACCGCATCAACGCCATGGAGCGCCGCATCGCCAGTCAGCAGCGGAGGTGCCGACGCGAAGCCCGGCCTCTGGGCCCGGCTCACCGGCCCGGATCTGGCGCGACTCACCTGGCAACACCTGACCCTGGTGCTGGGCGCGGTCGCCCTGGCGTCACTGGTCGGCGTGCCGCTGGCGGTCGCGCTGCATCCCTGGCCGCGCTGGCGCGAGTCGCTGCTCGCCTTCTGCGCCCTGCTCCAGACCGTGCCCTCGCTGGCGATGCTCGCGCTGCTGATCTGGGGGATGAACCGCATCGGTCCGTTGCCGGCGCTGGTCGCCTTGACGCTCTACGCGCTGCTGCCGGTACTGCGGAACTGCACCGTCGGGCTGAGCGAAGTCCCGGAAGGCCTGACCACGGCGGCGCGCGCGCTGGGCCTCACCCGGGGCCAGGTCTTGCGGCTGGTGCAGCTGCCGCTGGCGATGCCGGTGATGCTCGCCGGGCTGCGCACCGCGACCAGCCTGTCGGTGGGCACGGCCACCATGGCGGCCTTCATCGGCGCGGGCGGTTATGGGGAACGCATCGTCACCGGACTGGCGCTGAACGATCAGACCTTGCTGCTGGCCGGCGCGCTGCCGGCGGCGGCGCTGGCGCTGCTGTTCGAAGGCGTCTTCGCCCTGCTCACGCGGGCGCTGGCGCGTTACCCACGCTGAACTCGCGCTCCAGCTCGGCGTAGCACCGCTGCTGCGCGGCGGACCAGTCGCCCAGTTGCGCCGGCTGCAAGCCCGGCTGCATCAGCTGACGCAAGGCCACGGCCTGGGCCTGCCGCACCAACTGCGCGAGCACCGCCGACTCCGCCCCGCGTCCGGGCTGCGGCGCCAGCGCCTCGGCGACCTTGGATGGGAAACCCCAGTGCTCGACGATCTGCGCGGACCAGGCGGCCGTCAGCGGCAGCAGCTGCCGATGCAGGCCCTCCCGGTCCAACGGCGGGATCGTCGGTGCCGACATCCCGTCCAGCACCCGCAGCAGCGCCATCAGACCGAGCTGCGAGCTCAGGCCCGCCAGGTAGGCAGAGAACTCGTCGTCGCCGGCATTGGCCAGCTTGGTCGTCGCGACGGCGGCGCGCTCGCTCAGGTCCCACAGCAGGGTGCCGGCACCGCTCCCGTGGCGGCCCTTGGCCTGGTTGAAGATGGGCCGCAGCGCAACGCTCATCACCAACTGGTTCAGGCCCTGCTGGCCGAGCACGAAGACCGCGCCGGAGAGATCGGTGATCTCCCGCTCCGGGCGGTAGCGCGGCGAGTTGGCCAGACGCATCAGCTCACCGACCAGGCTGGGATCGCGCGACAACAGTTGGACCAGCTCGTTCGACGAGACGTCATCGCGGCGGACCAGCCGCATCAGCTGCGGCAGCACCGCCGGCAGACGCGGCAGCTGATCCGCCCACTGCGAGCCGCGCTGCGCCTGCAGGCGTTGCATCAGGCCCTGCTCGCCGGCGGAGGGCGGGACGTCCTTGAGCCGCGACAGCCCGAGCAGGCGGCCGCTGAACTGCAGCCATTCCGACGAGGCCTCGAGCGCCGGCAAGGCGGCCAGCACCGCATGGCCGGCCGGCACCGTAGACGCCGGGCCCGCCTGCTGCGAGGGGGCCGCGGGCGCGACGGTCGGGGACTGGGAATTCTGGGCGGAGGCCGAGGGCACGCCGACCCGCGACGCGGACGACGCCGATCGACTCGCAGGCCGACTCGCGGGGGTGTCAGCGGGAAGATTCGGCGGCCGACTCGATCGCCCCGCGGATCCCTGCGCGCTCGGTTTCGAAGCGCCCATGCCGTCGGCCGCGCCGGACGATTTCGCGTCGGCGGATCCGGACAGGAGTTTGCGCAGGGAGGACAGCAGGGCCATGGTCGGGTCGGCGGATTATGGTCGGCCGACCGGGCTCCGATCGATGGGATTGCGGTGACATTCCCCCTGACTCGGGGAGTCGGACGCGGCGGCGCGGCCGTACAAGGTAAAGCTCGCGACACATCGTTGTCGAAACGGCAGCATGCCAGTCGTCGTAGGGATGTGTTCCTTCCTCAACTCCGGAGACCACCATGACGAGTTCCGTGAATGCCGTGCCCGCGCCGTCCGGCGTCCTGCCCTACCTGACCGTGCGCGGCGCGCCGGCCGCCATCGAGTTCTATCAGCGCGTGTTCGGCGCCGAGCTGTGCCTGCGACTGGATGCGCCCGACGGCCTGATGCATGCCGAGCTCACCGTCGGGGGCGCCCGCTTCATGATGACCGAGGAGCGCGAGCAGTACGGCGGCACCAGTCCGCTGAAGCTCGGCGGCTCACCCGTCAACCTGACCATCTACGTGCCCAACGCCGACGCGACGGTGAAGGCGGCCGAGGCCGCCGGCGCCACCGTCGACATGCCGGTGGCGGACCAGTTCTGGGGCGACCGCATGGGCTCGATCACCGATCCCTTCGGCCACAAGTGGATGGTCGCGACCCACATCGAGGACGTCAGCGAAGCCCAGCTGCGCGAGCGACTGGCCAAGATGTTCGCCGAAGGCCAGCAGCACTGAACGCGCCCCAGGCTCGGGGCGCCCGGGCAGGGCATCGCGCTCGCGACACCCTGCCCCTGATCCGGCTCAGTGCGACTTGCGCGCCGCGCCGAGGTAGGTCTCGATGACGCGCGGATCCTTGGCCAGCTCCGCGGCGGGGCCCTGCAGCGCGATCTCGCCGGTCTCCAGCACGTAACCGTAGTCCGCGACCTCCAGCGCCGCGCGGGCGTTCTGCTCGATCAGCAGGATGGACACGCCGGCCTCGCGCAAGCGCGAGACGATGCGGAACACCTCCTTCACGATCAACGGCGCCAGGCCCAGACTGGGCTCGTCAAGCATCAGCAACTTGGGCCGAGCCATCAGCGCCCGGCCGACCGCCAGCATCTGGCGCTCGCCGCCGGACAACGTGCCGGCCAACTGCGTGCGACGCTCCTTCATGCGCGGGAACAGCGCGTAGACGCGCTCCAGCTCATCGCGCCAATCCTTGATGCCCAGCCGCATCGGACGGAATCCGCCCAGCACCAGGTTGTCCTCGACAGACATGGTGGTGAACAGCTCGCGCTTCTCCGGTACCAGGGCCAGGCCCTTCATGACGCGCTCTTCCAGGCCGAGGCCGTTCACGTCCTCGCCGTCGAAGAGGATCTCACCGCGCGCCGGCAGCACGCCCATCAGCGCGTTCAGCGTCGTGCTCTTGCCCGCGCCGTTGGGACCGATCACGGTCACCACCTCGCCCTGTCGCAGCTTCAGATCCAGCCCCGTCAGCACCTCGGCGCGACCGTAGCCGGCGTGCAATCCGCTGACCTTCAACAACTCGCTCATGTCAGTGTTCCGTTCCCAGATAGGCCGCCCGCACCTCCGGGCTGGCCTGCACGTCGGCCGGCGTGCCCTCGATGAGCTTGGTCCCGAACTCCATCACCACGATGCGGTCCGTCAGGCCCATCACGAAGTCCATGTCGTGCTCGACCAGCAGGATGCTCATGCCCTCGGCGCGCAGCTGGCGAAGCACCGCCGCGAGCGACTGCTTTTCCTTGAGCCGCAGCCCGGCTGCGGGCTCGTCCAGCAGCAGCAGCGTCGGATCGCTGCACAGCGCGCGCGCGATCTCCATCAGCCGCTGCGGGCCCAGCGCCAGATTCCCGGCGAGCTCGTGCAGATGGTCCTGCATGCCGATGCGGCGCAGCTGTGCTTCGGCCTCGGCGAAGAGGCGGCGCTCCTCCTCACGATCCAGGCGCAGCATCGCGCTGGCGGTGCCGCTGCGCGAGCGCAGATAGCCGCCCAGCGCGACGTTCTCCAGCACCGTCATGTCCGCGATCATCTTCACATGCTGGAAGGTCCGCGACAGGCCGCGCCGCGCGATCTGCCGCGAGGGCAAGCCGGTCACCGACTCGCCCGCGAACTGAAGCTGTCCGCTGGTGGCGGACAGCACGCCGGAGATGAGGTTGAAGGTCGTGGACTTGCCGGCGCCGTTCGGGCCGATGAGGCCCATGATCTCGCCGGCGCGCAGCTCGAAACTGACGTCGTTGACGGCGACCAGCCCGCCGAATTGCTTGCGCAGCTTGTCGACCTTGAGCAGCACCGAGCCCGCCTGCGGCTTCGCCCGCGCCGGCAGCGCCGCAGCGCCCTCCCAGTCGCGGGCGCGCGGCGGCGTCGGCCAGCGACGCGCGATCCAGACCTGCAGCGACGGCCACAAGCCCTTGGGCGCGTACTTGAGCATCAGCACCAGCACGATGCCCAGGACGATGATCTCGAAGTTGCCGTTGCTGCCGAGCAGACGCGGGAGCAACTCCTTGAGCTGGTCCTCGATGATCTTGAACACGCCCGCGCCGACGAAGGCGCCCCACACGCTGGACACGCCGCCGACGACGGCCATGAACAGGTACTCGATGCCCATCTTCAGACCGAAGGGACTCGGGTTCACCGTGCGCTGGACATGCGCGAAAAGCCAGCCCGACACCGATGCCAGCTGCGCCGCGATCAGGAAGATCACGACCTTGTAGCGGAAGGTGGAGACGCCCATGGCCTCGGCCATCACCGTCGCGCCGCCCAGCGCGCGGATCGCGCGGCCGGGACGCGAGTCCAGCAGATTGCGCACCGCGATCGCGCCCAGGATCGCGAACAGCCAGATCAGGTAGTAGATGGCGCGGCCGTCGGCCAGGTTCAGCCCGAAGAGCTCGATCGCCGGCACGCCCAGCAGACCGTCGTACTTGCCCAGCACGTCCAGGTTGGCGATGGTGAAGTTCAGGCTCAGGGCCCAGGCGATGGTGGCCAACGGCAGGTAATGGCCGGACATGCGCAGCGTGATCAGCGCCAGCACCAGCGAGATCACCAGCGTCACGCCCATGCCCACCACCAGGCCCAGCCAGGGCGAGAGCCCGTAGCGCGCGCTCAGCAGCGCGGTCGCGTAGGCGCCCACGCCGACGAAGGCCGCCTGGCCGAACGAAGTCAGCCCGCCGACACCAGTCAACAGCACGAGACCCAGCGCGACCAGCGCAAACATGCCGATGTAGTTCAGCTGCGTGATCCAGAACTCGGGCACCGGCAGCAGCGGCAGCACCGCGATGGCGATCAGCAGCAGCGCGGGGACGATGCGACGTGAAGCGCCGGCGCCGGTCGAGGGCTTCGCCGGCGAAGCCAGCGTGGAGGAACGATCGGCGGCCACGTCAATGCTCCTCATGGTGCGGGTTGCGCCAGCTGCGCCACAGCAGCACCGGCAGGATGGAGGTGAAGACGATGACCTCCTTGAAGGCGCTCGCCCAGAAGGAGCTGAAGGACTCGACCAGCCCCACCAGCAGCGCGCCGACGGCGGCGCCGGGGTAGCTCGACAGTCCGGCGAAGACCGCGGCGACGAAGCCCTTCAGGCCGATGAGGAAGCCGCTGTCGTAGAAGATCGTCGTGGTCGGGCTGATCAGGATCCCCGACAGCGCGCCGATGAAGGCTGCCAGCGTGAACGACAGCCGACCCGCCGAAGTGCTGGAAATGCCCATGAGCCGCGCGCCCAGACGATTCACCGCGGTGGCGCGCAGCGCCTTCCCGTAGAGGCTGCGCTCGAAGAACAGCCACAGCGCCGCGATCAACGCCAGCGACACCAGCACGATGATCAGCGTCTGCCCCGAGAACAGCAGCGGGCCGAGGCTGAAGGAGGCGTCCCAGAAGCTCGGATTGCGCGAGCCCTCGGCGCCGAAGAACACCAGCCCCAGCCCGGTTAACGCGAAGTGCACGCCGACCGACACGATCAGCAGCACCAGCACGGAGGCGTCGGCCAGGGACTGGTAGGCCAATCGATACAGCAGCCCGCCCATGGGCGTGACGACGGCCAGCGTGATCAGCGCCTGCGCCGTCAGCGGCAGCTTCATCGGCGCCAGCAGCAGCGCCGCGACACCGATGACCACGCCCGGCAGCGCGCGCAGCATGATGGATTTGAACTCCACCCCGATGCGGCCCGCTCGCGCGGCGGCGATCAGGTCCAGCACCGCGGCGAGCAGCGCCATCGCGATCAGGAAATGGATGGTCAGCGGTGTCTGACCGAGTTGCAGGCCCGCCAGCGTCAATGCGCCGAAGGCGACGAACTCGCCCTGCGGGATGAAGATCACCCGCGTGACTGCGAATACCAGGACCAGCGCCAATGCCAGCAACGCGTAGATCGCGCCATTGGTGACTCCGTCCAGCACCAGGATGCTTGCTATCGCCCCGTCCACCGTGTCTCCTGTCGTGGTTCCGGGCAAGCGGCCGTTGACCGCGATCGCGCCGACCTCAAGGGTGGCGTCGTCGCGGCCGCTCCGAAGGCCGTCTGCCCGAGGTTGGTCGTATGTTCGACTTGGGTTCGACTGTGCGACCGACTCTAGCGAGATTCGCCAGGGGTTCCGTCAGTGGATGCCGCATTGACAATTCGCAAGACATTCATCCGACCGGTCGGTCGAGCTTGAATGGCGTCAATGACGCCCGGCATCAGGGCGAGTAGCGAGAGACGGCTCGCGGAAGCTCAGACGGCTTCGAGTTCGCCGCGCAGCGAATGCAGATGCAGGCAGGCCTTGGCGGTGGCGCGGCGCAGGTCGAGCTCCTCGCGCTTGGACCATTCCCGAGCGACGCCGCGCTGTCCCAGCGCGAGCACGCCCACCGTCTTGCCGTTGATCTGACCGCTGACGTCCAGCATTGCGCGCCAGGTCGGCGGCGGCTGCAGCTTGCTCATGCGCGGATCGGTTTGCGCGTCGACGCAGCGGAACACGCCCTCGCCCAGCAGCGCGTCGAAATAGCCGGGGTAGGCCTGCTGCTCGCAGACGGGAAGCTGATGGCTGGGGCCGTCGACCGACTCGCCGCCCAGGCAGCGCAGCCGATAGAGACCAGGTTCTCCGTCAAGCAACCAGAGGCTGGCGTGCGAACTGCGGAAGTAGTCGCACAGGGCTTCACTGACGGCTTGCGCGTATCGCGCGGCCAAATCGCCGGGGGCGTCGAGTCCCGCGTCGCGGAACTCCGTGGCGGGCCATTCCAAGTCTTGACTGGCCGCCCGCATGGCGGCAAACAGCCCTTCGATCCTCTCCATCGATGCGCTCGCTTCCCTGTGTTGTCTTGTCGTTGACGCCACGGTGAAACGGCGCGGGCCGCATTCTAGGTGTTTTCCCTAGATCATGCCAAGCCGGTTTGTAGTCGTGCTACAGGCCTCAAGGGCCCTGGAGTGTCGTATGACGACGCGCTGGACGACCTTTCGTCGCGGGCATTAGCGATGGCCCGATACGGGTTGGCCCGCGCTTGTAGGAAAATACGGGTTTCGCCGTCTGCCCCCAGGGGGGAACTCGGGGCGTCGGCGCCGCATTTCATACTCTTATCAGGATCAGGATCAGTGGCCAAGGATACGACCAAGACGACCATCGAAGCCGATGGTCTTCGCTATCGCTCTAAAGCTCCCGGTTCGCCTTTCGCGGCGACCTCCTCGTTCGGCGCGGCCACGATGTCGTGCTTCCTTTGCGGCAAGCATCGCCCTCGCGCGCTGCTGAAGTCCCGCAAGCTGCTGGGCAAGTCCCAGCCGGTCTGCGCTCCGTCCTGCAAGGAATTGGAAGAACAGCTGGCGAAGAAGTAAGCCCAGGCTCACGTGGCGCCGGAGGTCGGCTCGATGCCGGCCCGCGCCGCCTTGCTTGACGGAGCATCTTGCGCTCCGCGCCTGCTCAGGACGCCCTGAAGCAGCGCCCACAGACCGCGCGGTAACGGGAGTTGCCGCCGATCTCGACCTGCGCACCCTCGGTCTGCTTGCGACCGCTGGCATCCACGCGCATGTTCATCGTGGCCTTGCGACCGCAGTCGCAGATGGTCTTCATCTCATCCATCTCGTCGGCCAGTGCCAGCAGCGCCGCCGATCCGGTGAACAGCTCGCCCTGGAAGTCTGTCCGCAGTCCGTAGCAGATGACCGGCACATGCCGCATGTGCGCGATCTCGTGCAACGACCAGACCTGCTCCTTGGACAGGAATTGCGCCTCGTCGACCAGCACGCAGGCGATGCCCGGCGATTGCGTCAGCAGCGCGCGGAAGTCGGTCTCCAAGGTGAACACCTCCGCCTGGCGCTGTGGCCCCAGCCGCGAGGTCACGAAGCCCTTCCCATAGCGATCATCGACGCTGGCCGTGAAGATGCGCACCGCATGGCCGCGCTCCTCGTAGTTGTGCGCCACCTGCAGCAGGGCGGTGGACTTGCCGGCATTCATCGCGGCGTAGCGGAAAAACAGTTTGGCCATGGTTTTCGAGAGCCCGGTCGCCGGGCAGCGGGCGATTGTCGACGCAAACCCGACCGTTCGTCGGGCGGTGCTTTCACCCCCGGGCAAGCGATGTAGCGGGCCGTCACATGCCCCGCCTAATATCGTTCGCGAGGGAATCGATGTGCCGCGGGACACGAGCCCGCTGGCGCGAACAAGAGCGCGAGCGAAGCGAGACCATGAGCAAAGACACCAGCACCGCCGTTCGGGAAGACGGCCTGCGCTATGCCTCCAAGCTGGGAGGGTCGCCGTTCCAAGGCAGCGGCCAGACCCGTTCCTGCTTCAAATGCGGTCGTCACCGGCCCCCGAGCAGCCTGCAGTCCAAGCGCATCCTGGGCCGCACCGAGCTGATCTGCAAACCAGCCTGCGAACCCAAGACCTGATTCAAGGCCGCGTCCGGCGTCCGCAGGTTCAGGCCGAACGGGCGCCGGGGGTCGACCGACGTGAATTGCCACGGCCGCCTGGCTATGGGCACAATCCCGCCTTTTCCGTTGGCCGGCTTCGCGCCGCTTGATTCATGTCCTCCAGCACCCCGCCGCAAGGCGACGTGACCCCTTCCCAGACGCCCGCTCCTCAAGCCGACCCGGCCCAGGACGTGCCGTCGGCCGCTCCGGTCGACGCGACGCCCGTGGCCGAGCAGGCCGCCGAGCCCGCGCCCGGCACGGCGCCCGGCACGAAAAGCGACGCCGCGCGTGTCGACGTGCAGGCGGTGGCCGCGCAGCTGAAGGAGCTGTTCCCGGCGCTCTTCACCGGCGGCGCCAAGCCGCTGAAGCTGCGCATCCAGTCGGACATCCAGGAGCGCGCCCCCGGCAAGTTCACCAAGGCCCAGCTGTCGGCCTTCCTGCGCCGCTACACCGGCGGCACCGGCTATCTGATCGCGCTGAGCAAGGCCAAGAACCGTTTCGACCTGGACGGCCAGCCCGCCGGCGAGCTGAGCGACGAGCATCGTGAAGCCGCCAAGCAGGAGCTGACCCGACGCCGTGGCATCGTCGACGCGCGCCGCGCCGAAGAAGATCGCGGCCGCGAGGTACGCGCCCAGCTGCTGCGCGATTTCTCCCGTACCACGCTGACGCCGGCCAACTTCTGCGCGCTCAAGGGCCTGACGCAGGAACAGCTGGACGCCCAGCTCGCGCAAGCCCGCGAGGAAGAGGCCCAGCGGCCGCTGCGTCCGGAGCGCTTCGATCGCCAGGACCGCGGCCCTCGCGGCGGCGATCAGCGTCGCGGCGGCCCTCGTGGCGACGGTCCGCGCGGCGAAGGCCGGCCGGGCCAAGGCCCGCGTGGTGATCGCGGCAACCGGGACGACCGCCCTCGCCGTGACGGCCAAGGCCACCCGAACGACGGTCGCAAGCCGCCTCGCCAACCGGGCTGATGTCCGTGGCCCTCAGCGGCCGGCGCCCCGTCTGCGACGGATGCGCCCGGCCGCTCGCCGGCTGCTGGTGTCGATGCGTCCATCGCGTCGACAACCACGCCAAGCTCCTCATCCTCCAGGACCCCGATGAACACGGGCATGCGAAGGGCACCGCCGCCTTGCTGGCGCGGTGTCTGACGCAGGCGGAACTCCGTGTCGGCGAGCGCTTCGAGCCGCCTGCGGATCTGGGCGGGCATGCCCTGCTCTACCCGGACACACCTGGCGGCAGGAGCCTCGGCGGACCTGCGGCGGTGCCGCTGTCGGTGCCGCATGGGTCGGCTGAGCCGCTGACGCTCATCGTGCTGGACGGCACGTGGCGGCGCAGCCGTCGGATCCTTCATCAGAACCCCTGGCTGCAGACGCTCCCGCGCGTGGCGCTTCAGGCGCCCCCGCCGTCGCTGTATTCAATCCGGCGCGCGCAGGCCGAGAGCCATCGCAGCACGCTTGAGGCGTGCGCACTGGCGCTTGCGCAGCTGGATGGCGATGCGGCGCGCTACGAGCCGCTCTGGCGGGCGATGGACGAGTTCATCGCGCTGCAGGCGCGCTTGGCCGGAGTTCGAGCTCAACCGGCGCCGGACGACGCGCGGTAAGCTGCGGCGCCTCAACGCCGGAGATGCCATGAGTTCGACTTCTGCCACGCCCACGAACACGCCGTCCAACGCGGCGGAGCCCCGCCTCACCTCGCTGTCCCACGGCGGCGGCTGCGGCTGCAAGATCGCGCCCGGTGTGCTGTCGGAGATCCTCAAGGGCACGAGCGCCCTGCCCGTGCCCAAGGAGTTGCTCGTCGGCATCGAGACGGCGGACGATGCCGCCGTCTATCAGCTCAACGACGAGCAGGCCCTGATCGCCACCACCGATTTCTTCATGCCGATCGTCGACGACCCGCACGACTTTGGCCGCATCGCCGCGACCAACGCGATCAGCGACGTCTACGCGATGGGTGGCAAGCCGATCATGGCGCTGGCACTGGTCGGGATGCCGATTTCGGTGCTGAGCACCGCCACCATCGGCCGCATCCTGGAGGGCGGCGCGTCGGTGTGCCGAGCGGCGGGGATCCCGATCGCGGGCGGCCACACCATCGATTCGGTGGAGCCGATCTATGGCCTGGTCGCGCTCGGCCTGGTGCATCCCAGACGCGTCAAGCGCAACGCCGACGCGAAGACCGGCGACGTGCTGGTGCTGGGCAAGGCATTGGGCGTCGGGGTGATGTCGGCGGCGCTCAAAAAGGGCAAGCTCGACGACGCGGCCTATCGCCGAATGATCACCACGACGACGCAGCTGAACACGGCGGGCCCGGATCTCGCGGCACTCGAGGGCGTGCATGCGCTGACGGACGTGACAGGCTTCGGCCTCGCCGGTCATGCGCTGGAGATCGCGCGGGGCTCCGGCTGCACGGTGGAGATCGATTGGTCGTCGGTGCCCTTGCTTGAGGGCGCACGCGCGCTGGCGGGTGACGGCTTCATCACCGGCGCGTCGGGCCGCAACTGGGCCGCCTATGGCGCCGAGGTGTCGCTCGCAACGGGGCTTCCCGTTGAGACCCAAGCGCTGCTGAGTGATCCGCAAACCAGTGGCGGCTTGCTGGTGTCCTGCGCACCGGAGACGGTCGACGAAGTGCTTGGCGTCTTTGCTCGCCACGGTTTCGCTGCAGCAAGCGTGGTAGGACGCGTCGTGCCCGCAGCGGATAGCGCGCTGCGCGTCGGCTGAGCTCACCGGGAGCTGCCAAAGCGGCTCGCCAAAAACAAAAGGCCCTCGCATGAGGGCCTTTGTCAGGTTGGTTGCGGGGGCCGGATTTGAACCGACGACCTTTGGGTTATGAGCCCAACGAGCTACCAGACTGCTCCACCCCGCGGCTGTGATGTCCGCTGCTGTCGGCCCTTGCGCCGATCAGCCATTTCGTCGATCGCATCGCACGCGGCCTGAGCCTGTCGTGTCGATCCGATCAACCGCGCCGTCCTGATGACGACGCTCGATGTTCTGGTTGCGGGGGCCGGATTTGAACCGACGACCTTTGGGTTATGAGCCCAACGAGCTACCAGACTGCTCCACCCCGCGATCGAAGAAGGAGAGTGTAGCACGGAAACGAGTATCGGCTCAAGAGAAGTGAGCCGCGGCGCTCAAATCGTCGGCACCCGCGCGCCTTGGCTCAGATGCCGGCCGCCTGCAGCGATTGCAGGAAGCGCTCCGCGTCCTGGAAGCCGATCACGCGCACGCCGGTGAGTTCCTGCCCCTTGGCATCGAAAAAGATCGTTCCCGGCGGGCCGAACAGCTTGAAGCGCTTGAGCAGCTCACGGTCCTCGGCGTTGTTGGCCGTGACGTCGGCTTTGAGCAGCACGGCGCCCGCCAGCTTGGCCTGCACCCGAGGATCGGTGAAGGTGAAGCGCTCCATCTCCTTGCAGGACACGCACCAGTCGGCATAGAAGTCCAGCATCACCGGCTTGCCGGCGCTGCGCAGCGCTTCGTCGAGCTCGGCCACGCTCTTGACCTTGCGGAAGCTCACCTCGCCCGCCGGCGCCGCGGCCGCCGAGGCGCCGGCCTTGCCCCCTCCAATCACGCCGGCCAAGGGCTTCAGCGTATCGGTGCCGCCCGCGGCGACGCCGACGAACTGCGCCACACCAAACACCATGGCCGCCATCGCGGCGCTCTTGCGCAGCCACACGCGCGGGGTGTTGGCCTCGGTGCGCTGGAACAAGCCCAGCAGCGCAGCGACCGCGATCAGCAGCGCGCCCCACAGCAGTTGCGCGATCACCTGCGGCAACACCGGCTGAACGATCCACAACGCCACGGACAGCAGCAGCAGACCGAAGAAGTACTTCACCGCCTCCATCCACGGACCCGCGCGCGGCAGCACCGTGCCGGCGGACAAGCCCAGCAACAGCAGAGGCAGGCTCATGCCCCAGGCCAGCGCGAACAGCGCCAGACCGCCGACGGCCACGTTGCCGGTCTGGCTGATGTACAGCAGCGCGCCGGCGAGCGGCGCCGCCACGCAGGGGCTCACGATCAGCGCGGACAGGCCGCCCATCACGAACACGCTGAAGAACTTCCCGGCCGGCAGACGCTGCGTCGCGTCGGACACGCCGCCGGTGAAGCGGCTTGGCAACTGGATCTCATAGACGCCGAACATCGACAGCGAGAAACCGACCAGCAGCACCGCGAACAGTGTCAGCACCCAAGGCTTCTGCAGATAGGCCGCAAGCCCGCCGCCCGCCAGGCCCGCCGCGACGCCGAGCGCCGTGTACAGCAGCGCCATGCCAAGCGAGTAGCTGAAGGCCAGCAGGAAGCCGCGCAGGCGCGACGGCGCCTGCCCTTGGCCCACGATGATGGACGAGAGGATGGGCAGCATCGGCAGCACGCAAGGCGTGAGCGAGAGCAGCACACCGGCGGCGAAGAAGGCGCCGATCACCAGCCACAACTTGCCGGACGCAAGCGCGTCATCCAGCGGAGAACCGCCGGCGCTCGTCGGGGCCGGCGCCGCGGCGGACTTTGCGGACACGGACTGCGTCGCATCCGGTGAGGCCGAGGCCACCGCCTGCGCAAGTCCGAAACCGCTCAGCGCATCCGGCGCCGCGCCAATCTTCACCGCGCCGTCACCGCCGAAGCCCTTCAGACCCAGCGTGAGCTCGCTCTTCATCGGCGGATAGCACAGTCCCTTGTCCGCACACCCCTGCCCGGTCAGCACCAGCTTCAACGGCGCGGCTTCCAGCGTTTCCACGGGCACCTTGATGCTCAGATGCTCGCGGTAGGTTTCGACTTCTTTCTGGAAAGTCTCGTCGAACTTGCGCTTGGGCGTCGGCCAAGCAATGTCACCGAGCTTGGCGCTCGCGGGCTCCAGCTTGAACTGGTCGCGATACATGTAATAGCCGGGCGCGATCGTGAAGTTCACCTGGAACTCGCGATCGCCCGTCAACTGCACGTCGACCTTGAAGGCCTGTTCGGGATCGAGGAAGTCGTCGGCTCGCGCCGGGCCGGCCAGCAAGCTCGCGGCCAGCGCCATCGCCAGCATCAGGGCCGGCAGCAGGCGTCGCATCGGGGCAGGAAGAGTCATGAACGCGGTACGCGCGCGAATTCGTGGTCCGCGTCGTCGTGAGGTCGGAAAGGCGCGAAGCTTAGCGCCAAGCGAGAGGACGTGACGATGGACACTGCGCATGCCCGGACCGCTGTGCGCATATCGTGGATACAAAAGAAAAAAGGCCAGCATTGCTGCTGGCCTTCTTGTGCGCGAATGCGGGTCGTCGCTTATTCAGCGGCGTCGCCTTCCGCTTGCGGACGGTCAACCAGTTCGACGTACGCCATCGGAGCGTTGTCGCCGACACGGAAGCCCATCTTCAGGATGCGGGTGTAGCCGCCCGGACGGGTGGCGAAACGGGGGCCCAGCTCGTTGAACAGCTTGGACACGATGTCGCGGTCGCGCAGGCGATTGAAAGCCAGACGGCGGTTCGCGAGGGTCGGTTCCTTGGCCAGGGTGATCAGCGGCTCGACGATGCGACGCAATTCCTTGGCCTTGGGCAGCGTGGTCTTGATCGCTTCGTGTTGCAGCAGCGAGACCGCCATGTTGCGGAACATCGCGGCGCGATGTTCGCTGGTGCGATTCAGTTTGCGGAGGCCGTTACGGTGGCGCATGGTGCTTTCCTTCCTTCAGTTATTGCCGACAGCCGGATCAGGTACTGCCGGGGGCACCGGACGGGTCACAGGACCCGTCCATCTCAAAAAATCAACGCTTGTCGAGACCTTGGGGCGGCCAGTTCTCGAGACGCGAGCCCAGGGTCAGACCACGCGAGGCGAGGACTTCCTTGATCTCGTTGAGCGACTTGCGACCCAGGTTCGGGGTCTTCAGCAACTCGGTCTCGGTGCGCTGGATCAGGTCACCGATGTAATAGATGTTCTCGGCCTTCAGGCAGTTGGCCGAGCGCACGGTCAGCTCGAGCTCGTCGACCGGACGCAGCAGGATCGGATCAAAGCTGCTGGAACGGGCGGCCGGCGCTTGATCGAACACGTCGACCAGGTCCGTGCCTTGCAACTGCGCGAAGACGGCCATCTGCTCGACCAGGATCTTGGCCGACGCACGGATCGCTTCCTCCGGGCTGATCGCACCGTTGGTCTCGATTTCCATGACCAGCTTGTCCAGGTCGGTTCGCTGCTCGACGCGAGCGTTCTCGACGGCGTAGCTGACACGCTTCACCGGGCTGAACGAAGCGTCCAGCACGATGCGTCCGATGGCCTTGGTCGGCTCGTCGCCATAGCGACGCATGTTGCCCGGAACGTAACCGCGGCCCTTCTCGACCTTGATCTGCATGTCCAGCTTGCCGCCTTGCGACAGGTGGGCGATGACGTGCTCCGGATTGATGATCTCGACGTCGTGCGGGGTCTGGATGTCGGCAGCCGTGACCGGGCCTTCACCTTCCTTGCGCAGAACCAGCGTCACTTCCTCGCGGTTGTGCAGGCGGAAGACAACACCCTTGAGGTTCAGCATGATGTGAACCACGTCTTCCTGCACGCCGTCGATGGCGGAGTACTCGTGCAGCACGCCCGCGATCGTCACTTCCGTCGGCGCATAACCCACCATCGAGGACAGCAGCACGCGACGCAGGGCGTTACCCAGCGTGTGGCCATAGCCGCGTTCGAACGGCTCCAGGATCACCTTGGCGCGATGACCGCCCAGGGGCTCCACAGTGATGGATTTGGGTTTGAGCAGATTCGTTTGCATGAGGTCTTTCTTTCAATACCCTCGGTTCGTTACACCGATAAGGCTGAGGGACCAGCCCGGCAGGCACCAGTGGAACTGGCGACACCCGGACGAGGAAATGCCGAGCCGGCCCTGAAAGGGCCGCTCGGCAGGCACGAAAGAATTAACGCGAGTACAACTCAACGATCAGCGATTCGTTGATCTCGGCGCCGAACTCGTCCCGATCCGGCGTCTTCTTGAAGATGCCTTCCAGCTTGGTCGCGTCGACAGCGACCCAGGCCGGCAGACCGATCGACTCGGCGAGCTTCAGGCTGTCGATGATGCGCAGCTGCTTCTTGGCCTTTTCGCGGACGGCGACTACGTCACCAGCCTTCACCAGATAGGACGCGATGTTCACGACCTGACCGTTGACGGTGATGCTCTTGTGCGAGACCAGCTGGCGGGCTTCCGCGCGGGTCGAACCGAAGCCCATGCGATAGACGACGTTGTCCAGACGCGATTCCAGCAGCACCAGCAGGTTCACACCGGTCGAGCCCTTGCGGCGCTCGGCCTCAGCGAAGTAGCGGCGGAACTGACGCTCCAGCACGCCATACATGCGCTTGACCTTCTGCTTTTCACGCAGTTGCAGACCGAAGTCGGACGTACGCTGACCCGAAGTACGGCCATGCTGACCAGGCTTGGTGTCGAACTTGGCCTTATCGCTGATGGCGCGGCGGGCGCTCTTCAGGAACAGGTCGGTGCCTTCACGGCGGGAAAGTTTGGCCTTCGGGCCGAGGTAACGTGCCACTTTGCGTGTCCTTCATCAATCTGACGCGCGCTCAGAGACATTCCGAGGCATCGCGCGAGTCCGGCCAGTGTTTTTGTCGGCTCAGACGGTGGGCTTCAAGAAGTCAAAGACTTCAACTGACCTGACGTCTCCGCCAGATCACGCTGAACCTACGTTTCTGCGGGCTTCAGCAAAACGGCCGGCTGGCACTGACGCGCCAGCCGGCTGGTTCGAAACGAATCGGAGATTATCGCACCAAACGACGATCTCTGATCGCCAACGCTTAGATGCGGCGGCGCTTCTGCGGACGGCAGCCGTTGTGCGGCACAGGCGTCACGTCAGAGATTGAGTTGATGCGGATGCCGAGAGCAGCCAGGGCACGCACCGACGACTCGCGACCCGGGCCGGGGCCCTTGATCTTGACGTCCAGATTCTTGATGCCCTGTTCTTGAGCAGCGCGGCCAGCCACTTCCGCAGCCACCTGGGCAGCGAAGGGGGTCGACTTGCGCGAGCCCTTGAAGCCCTGACCGCCGGAGGAGGCCCAGGACAGAGCGCCACCCTGTCGATCGGTGATCGTGATGATGGTGTTGTTGAACGAGGCGTGAACGTGGGCGATGCCGTCGGCAACGTTCTTCCGAACCTTCTTGCGAACGCGCTGGGCAGCCGAGTTATTGGGTGCTTTTGCCATGGTGAGCTTTCTTCAGGTTGCCGCGATTACTTCTTGCCGGTAGCCGCCGACTTGCGCGGCCCCTTGCGGGTGCGGGCATTCGTGCGGGTACGCTGACCGCGAACCGGCAGGCCACGGCGATGGCGGAAGCCACGATAGCAACCCAGATCCATCAAACGCTTGATGTTGATGGACATCTCGCGACGCAGGTCGCCTTCGATGGTCATGCGACCGACTTCCTCACGGATCTTTTCCAGATCGGAGTCGTTCAGGTCCTTGACCTTCTTGTCAAAAGGAATGCCGCAAGTGGTGCAGATCTTCTGCGCGGTCGTACGGCCAATGCCGTAGATCGACGTCAGACCGATCTCCGTGTGCTTGTGCGGCGGAATGTTGATACCAGCGATACGTGCCATTTGCGTCCTCTAATTCGCTTGCGGTGTTGCCAATCAGCCTTGACGCTGCTTGTGGCGCGGATCGGTACAGATCACACGCACCACGCCATTGCGACGGATGATCTTGCAATTGCGGCACATCTTCTTGACGGATGCCGAAACTTTCATGGTCTGCTCCTTGACCTAACTTTTCGCTCAAACAGCGTTGATCCGGGGGTTGCTAGAAGCTCACTTCGCCCGGAACACGATGCGAGCACGACTCAAATCGTACGGCGTCAATTCGACGGTCACCTTGTCCCCAGGAAGAATGCGGATGTAATGCATCCGCATCTTCCCCGAGATGTGCCCGAGAACGACATGACCGTTCTCCAGCTTGACTCTGAAGGTTGCATTCGGAAGGTTCTCGACCACCTCCCCCTGCATTTGGATGACGTCATCTTTCGCCATACCTTCGAGTTTTATGCTGGATTGGGTCCTCTGTTATTACCAGCCAGCCTGGCGCTTCAGTTGGGCTTGAAGCTCGCCTTCTTCAGCAGGGACTCGTACTGTTGACTCATCACGTAGGACTGGACTTGAGCCCAGAAGTCCATCGTGACGACCACGATGATCAGCAGCGAGGTGCCACCGAAGTAGAACGGGACGTTGTACTTCAGCGTCAGGAACTCGGGCAGCAGACACACGCCAGTGATGTACACCGCGCCTGCCAACGTCAGCCGGGACAGGATCTTGTCGATGTGTCGAGCCGTCTGATCACCAGGACGAATCCCTGGGATGAACGCGCCGCTCTTCTTCAGGTTATCCGCAGTCTCCCGGCTGTTGAAGACCAGGGCCGTGTAGAAGAAGCAGAAGAAGACGATCGCAGCCGAGTACAGCAACACATAGATCGGCTGCCCCGGGCGCAGCATGTCCGCCGCATCCTTCAGCCAGCGCATGCTGTCACCCGTGGCGAACCAGCTGACCAGCGTGGTCGGCAGCAGGATGATTGACGACGCGAAGATCGGCGGGATCACACCCGACATATTCAACTTCAACGGCAGATGCGAGCTCTGGCCACCATAAACCTTGTTCCCGACTTGCCGCTTGGCGTAGTTCACCAGAATCTTGCGCTGACCACGTTCGACGAACACCACCAAGTAGGTCACGCCGCCAATGATCGCGATCACGATCAGGCAGGAGATCACTGACATGGCGCCGGTACGAACCAGTTCCAGCAGACCGCCGATGGCGCCCGGCAGACCGGCCGCGATACCCCCGAAAATCAGGATCGAGATGCCGTTGCCCAGACCGCGTTCAGTGATCTGCTCACCCAGCCACATCAGGAACATCGTGCCCGCCACAAGGCTGGTCACGGTGGTAACGCGGAAGCCAAAGCCCGGGTTCAGCACTAGATTCTGAGCGCTCTCCAGAGCAAAAGCGATGCTCAAGCTCTGGAAGATCGCCAGACCCAACGTGCCGTAGCGCGTGTACTGCGTGATCTTGCGGCGGCCAGACTCGCCTTCCTTCTTCAGCGCTTCCAGCGACGGCACCACGTACGTCATGAGCTGCATGACGATCGAGGCCGAGATGTAGGGCATGATGCCCAACGCGAAGACGGTGAAGCGCGACAGCGCACCGCCCGAGAACATGTTGAACAGGCTCAGGATCCCGCCCTGCTGGCCCTTGAACAGCTGCTGAAGCTGCGTCGGATCGATACCGGGCACGGGGATATGTGCCCCGATGCGGTACACCACCAACGCGAGCACCAGGAACACCAGCCGGCGACGCAGGTCGCCGAACTTGCCGCTCTTGGCCAACTGGGATGCGTTGCTTGCCACTGCTGCCTAGTCCTGTGCTTGGCTGATTAAGCGACGGAGCCGCCGGCTGCCTCGATAGCAGCCTTCGCGCCGGCCGTCACGCCCAGACCCTTGATCGACACCTTGCGGGCGATCTCGCCGGACTTGATGACCTTGACGGTCTTGGCCAGCTCGGACACCAGGCCCACGGCCTTGAGCGTCAGCAGGTCGATCTCTTCACTGGTCAGGGCGTTCAGCTCGGACAGCGTCACTTCGGCGACGAAGGGACGAGCCAGCGACTTGAAACCACGCTTCGGCAGACGACGCTGCAGAGGCATCTGGCCGCCTTCGAAGCCGACCTTGTGGAAGCCACCGGCACGAGACTTCTGACCCTTGTGACCACGTCCAGCGGTCTTGCCCAGACCAGAGCCGATGCCACGGCCCACGCGACGCTTGGCGTGCTTGGCACCAGCGGCGGGCTTGATGGTATTGAGTTGCATCTTCTGTTCCTCGTTGATGCCGTGCTTTACAGCACCTGCACCAGGTAGGCGATCTTGTTGATCATGCCGCGGACCGCGGGCGTGTCTTCCAGAGTCTTCGTGCTGTTCAGCTTGCGCAGGCCGAGGCCGACCACCGTCGCACGGTGATCCGCGCGGCAGCCGATAGGACTGCGGACCAGCTTGACGGTCAGAGTTTTTTTATCAGACATGTCTAGCTCCTGGCGATCAGTTGAAGATCTCTTCAACCGTCTTGCCGCGCTTGGCCGCCACTTGGGACGGCGTGGAGCAGCGCTTCAGCGCGTCCAGCGTGGCACGAACCATGTTGTAAGGGTTGGTCGAACCGTGGCTCTTGGTCACGATGTCGGTCACGCCCATCACTTCGAAGACAGCGCGCATCGGGCCGCCAGCGATCACGCCGGTACCGACCGGGGCCGGAGCCATGATCACGTGCGCCGCACCGTGCTCTCCCACCACGTTGTGCTGGATAGTGCCGTTCTTCAGCTGGACCTTGATCATGTTGCGGCGAGCCGATTCCATCGCCTTTTGCACGGCAACGGGCACTTCCTTGGCCTTGCCCTTGCCCATGCCGATGCGGCCATCGCCGTCACCGACGACGGTCAGAGCGGCGAAGGACAGCGTACGGCCGCCCTTCACAACCTTCGTGACGCGGTTGACCGCGATCATCTTTTCCTTCAGGCCGTCGTCATTGCCTTCGGTCTGAGCGCGGGGTTGAAACTTTGCCATTTCCTAATCCTTTGTGCGTCAGAACTGCAGGCCGGCTTCGCGTGCGGCCTCCGCCAGGGCCTTGACACGGCCGTGGTAGGCGAAGCCCGAGCGATCGAAAGCCACCTTCTCAACGCCAGCAGCCTTCGCCTTCTCGGCGATGCGCTTGCCGATCAGGGCGGCGGCAGCAACGTTGCCACCCTTGCCCGACAGCTGGGTGCGCACTTCCTTCTCGGCGGTGGAGGCGGAAACCACCACGCGCTGGCCGTCTTCGGAAATGACCGAAGCGTAGATGTGCAGGTTCGAGCGGAAGACCGTCAGACGGGCCACGCGCTGGAGAGCGATGCGAGCACGCGTTTGACGCGAACGACGCAGGCGTTGTTCCTTCTTATTCAGCATGGCGCGGCTCCTTACTTCTTCTTGGTCTCTTTGAGGGAGACCTTCTCGTCGGCGTAACGGATGCCCTTGCCCTTGTAGGGCTCCGGCGGACGAATCGCGCGCACTTCAGCGGCGATCTGGCCGACGACCTGGCGATCCGCACCCTTGATCAGGATTTCGGTCTGGGTCGGGCATTCAACCTTGATACCAGCCGGCATATCTTTGACGACAGGGTGCGAGAAACCGATCTGCAGATTCAGCTTCTGGCCTTGAGCCTGGGCGCGGAAACCGACGCCAACCAGGTTCAGCTTCTTCTCGAAGCCCTTGCTGACACCGTTGACCATGTTGTTCAACAGCGCACGCATCGTGCCGCTCATCGCATCGGCTTCCGCCGATTCGCTGTTCGGAACGAAGGTCAGCTTGCCACCTTCAGACTTGATCGTGACCAGCGCATTCGCGGCAACGAACAGGGTGCCTTGAGGGCCCTTGACGCTGATCTTCTCAGCAGTGATGGTCACTTCCACGCCTTGCGGGAGGACGACCGGCATTTTTCCAACGCGGGACATTGTCTGTCTCTCCTTGGCTTACGCGACGTAGCAGAGCACTTCGCCGCCGACACCGGCTTGACGTGCCTTGCGGTCGGTCATCACGCCCTTCGGGGTGGTGACGATCGCCACGCCCAGGCCATTCATGACCTGAGGAATGTCGTGGCGGCCCTTGTAGATACGCAGGCCGGGACGGCTCACGCGCTCGATGCGCTCGATCACCGGACGGCCGGCGTAATACTTCAGCGTAATCTCGAGCTCCGGACGGGCGGCATCACCACGCACCGCGAAGTCGTCGATATAGCCTTCATCCTTCAGGACCTTGGCGATCGAGACCTTCAGCTTGGAAGAAGGCATCACGACGCTGGCCTTCTCAACGCTTTGGGCGTTGCGAATGCGGGTCAGCATATCGGCGATAGGATCACTCATGCTCATACGAAATCTCCTAAACCTGCCGATTACCAGCTGGCCTTGACGACACCGGGGATGTCGCCCTTGAAAGCCAGCTCACGAATCTTGTTACGAGCCAGGCCGAACTTGCGGAACGTGCCGCGGGGGCGGCCGGTCAGTTCGCAGCGGTTGCGCTGGCGGGTCGGATTGGCGTTCCGGGGCAGCTTCTGCAGCTCCAGACGCGCCAGATAGCGCTCTTCGTCCGACTTCTTGCTGTCGTCGATGATGGCCTTCAGTTCCGCGTATTTCTTAGCGAACTTGGCGACCAGTTGGGCGCGCTTCAGCTCACGTTGCTTAATCGAGAGTTTTGCCACGGGTCACCTCAGTTCTTGAACGGGAACTTGAACGCTGCCAGCAAAGCCTTGGCCTCGTCATCCGTCTTGGCGGTCGTCGTGATGCTGATATTCAGACCACGCAGAGCATCCACCTTGTCGTACTCGATTTCGGGGAAGATGATCTGTTCCTTGACGCCGATGTTGTAGTTGCCGCGACCATCGAACGAGCGACCAGAGATACCGCGGAAATCGCGCACGCGCGGCAGAGCCACGGTCACGAAGCGGTCCAGGAATTCGTACATCGTGGCGCCACGCAGGGTCACCATGCAGCCGATAGGCACACCATCACGAATCTTGAAGCCGGCGATTGCCTTCTTCGACTTCGTGACCACGGGCTTTTGGCCTGCGATCTTGGTCAGGTCGCCAACGGCATGATCCATGACCTTCTTGTCGGCCACCGCCTCGCTCACGCCCATGTTCAGCGTGATCTTGGTAATGCGCGGCACTTCCATCACGGACTTGTAGCCGAACTTCTCGGTCAGGCCGGGAACGACTTTCTCGCGATAGAACTCTTGCAAACGAGCCATGTCTTACCCCTTAGGCCTTGATCTCTTCGCCGGTCGACTTGAACACGCGCACCCGCTTGCCATCAGCGCCGAGCTTGATGCCCACGCGGTCGGCCTTGCCGGAAGCGGCGTTGAAGATCGCCACGTTGGATTGATGGATGGGCATGGACTTGTCAACGATGCCGCCAGTCGTGCCCTTCAGCGGGTTCGGCTTGACGTGCTTCTTGACGAGGTTGATGCCGTCGATCACCAAGTGATCAGCATCAACGCGCAGCGTCACGGTGCCGCGCTTACCCTTGTCGCGGCCGGTCAGAACGATGACCTCGTCGCCTTTGCGAATCTTGTTCATGGCAATACCTTTGTCTGTGCAGGGCTTAGAGCACCTCAGGCGCCAGCGACACGATCTTCATGAAGCGCTCGGTACGCAACTCACGCGTCACCGGGCCGAAGATGCGGGTGCCGATGGGCTCCAGCTTGGCGTTCAGCAGCACGGCGGCATTGCCGTCGAACTTCACCAGGGAGCCGTCTTGGCGACGAACACCCTTAGCCGTACGGACGACCACAGCGTTGTAGACCTCGCCTTTTTTGACGCGGCCACGCGGCGCAGCTTCCTTGATGCTGACCTTGATGATGTCGCCAATATGGGCATACCGACGCTTGGAGCCACCAAGCACCTTGATGCACATGACGGACTTGGCGCCAGTGTTGTCCGCGACATCGAGTCGCGATTGCATTTGGATCATGTCTGTCCCCAACTTTTCCCGCAGAGGCAACTGCGACCATCGCAGCCATCCAGAGCGGTCAGTCTTGGGCCCGTAAGCCAATCACTCGTCGCTTTGCGGCGACCCGCGTCTGGCCTTCATGGGCAAGAAACCGAGAACCGAAGGCGACCATTCAGTGTGCTAGTCACTGAAGCCGTCGAGCGACGGAGCCACCATTCGGCGAAGCTGCGGATTATGCGCGAGGCACGGCCCGACTGTCAACTAGCGAATTCAAGCGTCATGGAGGTCGCGACGCATCGTTAAGTCACAGTGCCTTGACTTGAGCCAGCATAGTGTCGGCGTCGCTCACCTCAAATTTGCCTGGAGCTTCGATGTTCAAGGACTTCACTACGCCGTCCTTGACGAGCATGGAGTAGCGCTGCGAGCGCAGCCCCATGCCACGCGCGGCGAGATCCAACGTGAGACCCACCGCTTGAGTGAATGTCGCGCTGCCGTCCGCCATCATGCGGACCTTGCCTGCAGTCTTCTGCTCACGCCCCCAAGCGCCCATCACGAAGGCGTCATTGACCGACACGCACCAGACTTCGTCCACCCCAGCAGCCCTCAGTGCATCGGCGCCAGCCACGTAGCCCGGCACGTGCTGGGCGGAGCAAGTCGGCGTGAAGGCACCGGGCAGTGCGAAGATCACAACGGTCTTGCCCGCGGTCGCCTTCTCGACGTCAAAGCTGTTCGGCCCAAGCGAGCAACCCTCACCCTCGACTTCGATGAATTCCTGCAGTTGGCCCGCCGGCAGACGATCACCCACTTTCAGCATGAGACGCTCCTGTTTGCTGTTGATTGATGGATTGGAAGCGGCGAAGTTTGCCGCCAGAAACGGAAAATGGCTGGACACCGGGTATTCCGGGTTCCAGCCATTTGGGATCAGGATGTTTCCACCCCGATCGCGAGCGGCGCCGCCGATGCAGCGCCGCCGAGGTCAGACCAGCTGAGCCTTCTCGACCAGGCGGGTCACGACCCAGCTCTTGGTCTTCGACAGCGGACGGCCTTCGGCGATCTCGACGATGTCACCCATCTTGTACTCGCCGTTCTCGTCATGAGCGTGGTACTTGCGCGAGCGAGCCACGATCTTGCCGTACAGCTCGTGCTTGGCACGACGCTCGACCAGCACGGTCACGGTCTTGGCGCGTTTGTCGCTGACGACCTTGCCGACCAGGGTGCGGGTGTTCTTCTCTTGAGCTTGCGTCATTTCGCGGCTCCCTTCTTCTCGGCCAGGATGGTCTTGGCGCGGGCGATGTCGCGACGCGTGTTGCCCAGCACCGAAGTGTTGGTCAACTGCTGCGTGGCCTTTTGCATGCGCAGACCAAAGTGGGCCTTCAGCAGATCGGTGACTTCCTTCTCCAGGGCAGCCACGTCTTTCGCGCGCAGTTCAGATGCTTTCATGGGGTGTTCTCCAATCAGGCGCCGAGCTGGCGAGTCACAAAGGTGCAACGCAGGGGCAGCTTGGCAGCGGCCAGCGTGAACGCTTCGCGCGCCAGTGCCTCAGGCACGCCATTAACCTCGTAGAGCACCTTGCCGGGCTGGATCTCAGCCACGTAGTACTCCGGGTTGCCCTTACCGTTACCCATACGGACTTCGGCGGGCTTCTGCGAGATCGGCTTATCCGGGAAGATCCGGATGAAGATCCGGCCACCGCGCTTGATGTGACGCGAGATCGCGCGGCGAGCCGCTTCGATCTGGCGAGCCGTGATACGGCCACGCTCGGTAGCCTTCAGGCCGAAGTCACCGAAAGCGACGGTCGCGCCGCGGGTCGCAACACCAGTGTTGCGGCCCTTTTGCTCCTTGCGGTATTTGCGACGAGCGGGTTGCAGCATGTTGAGTTCTCCTTACGCCTGGCCGCCGTCAGCGGCGGGCTTGCGCACCACACGCTTCGCAGCAGGCTTGTCGCCGCCTTCGGCAGGCTTGTCGCCACGACCACGACCACCCGGAGCACCCGGACGGGCGTTACGGCGCGGACGACGGTCATCCTCGGCACCCGGGGGGGTGTTGATCACGGGAGCCTCACCATTGGCAAGGCGGTCACCGCGATACACCCACACCTTGACGCCGATCACGCCGTAGGTGGTCTTGGCTTCGGAGAAGCCGTAATCGATGTCAGCCTTCAGGGTGTGCAGAGGCACACGACCTTCGCGATACCACTCCGTGCGAGCGATCTCGATGCCATTCAGACGGCCGGCGGACATGATCTTGATGCCTTGGGCACCCAGACGCATCGCGTTCTGCATCGCGCGCTTCATCGCGCGACGGAACATGATGCGCTTCTCGAGCTGCTGGGTGATCGAATCAGCGATCAGCTGAGCATCGATTTCCGGCTTGCGCACTTCTTCGATGTTCACTGCGACGGGCACGCCCAGACGCTTGGCCAGCTCGGCCTTCAGGTTCTCGATGTCCTCGCCCTTCTTGCCGATCACGACGCCCGGACGAGCCGAGAAGATCGTGATACGCGCATTCTTGGCCGGACGCTCGATGAGGATGCGCGAAACGGCGGCGTTCTTCAGCTTGGCCTTCAGGAAGTCGCGAACTTGCAGATCTTCGGCCAGCATGCTGGCGAAGTTCTGGTTGTTCGCGTACCAGCGCGACGCCCAGTTACGGGTGACGGGCAGTCGGAAGCCAGTCGGATGAATTTTCTGTCCCATAGTCTTCCTTCAGGCTCAGTTGCCGACGGTCACGTAGATATGGCAGGTCGGCTTGCTGATACGGTTGCCGCGGCCCTTGGCGCGCGCGGAGAACCGCTTCAGCGTGGTGCCCTGCTCCACGTAAATCGAAGTGACCTTCAGCTCGTCAATGTCGGCACCGTCGTTGTGCTCAGCATTGGCGATCGCCGATTCCAGCGCCTTCTTGATGATCAGCGCGGCCTTCTTCTGGGTGAACTCCAGGATGTTCAGCGCTTGATCCACCTTCTTGCCGCGGATCAGGTCCGCCACCAGGCGACCCTTATCGAACGACAGGCGGACGCCACGAACGATTGCTTTGGTTTCCATCGTCGTCATCCTTACTTCTTCCCGGCCTTCTTGTCGGCCGGGTGGCCCTTGAAGGTGCGAGTCAGAGCGAATTCACCCAGCTTGTGACCGACCATCTGGTCAGACACATAGACCGGCACGTGCTGCTTGCCGTTGTGCACGGCGATCGTCAGACCGATGAACTCGGGCAGGATCGTCGAGCGACGCGACCAAGTCTTGATGGGCTTCTTGTCCTTGTTGGCAACGGCCTTGTCGACCTTCGCCTGCAAGTGATGGTCCACGAAAGGACCCTTTTTGAGGGAACGAGCCATGCTGGTCTACCCCTTACTTCTTGCGACGCGAGACGATGAAGGTCTGCGTGCGCTTGTTGTTGCGAGTGCGGTAGCCCTTCGTCAGGGTGTTCCACGGCGACACAGGGGCCTGACCTTCACCCGTACGACCCTCACCACCACCATGCGGGTGGTCGACCGGGTTCATGGCGGTACCACGCACGGTCGGGCGGATGCCCTTCCAACGGATGGCGCCGGCCTTGCCGTACTGACGCAGGCTGTGCTCTTCGTTGCTCACTTCACCGATGGTGGCGCGGCAGTCGATGTGCACACGACGCACTTCGCCCGAACGCAGACGAATCTGGGCGTACATGCCGTCGCGAGCCATCAGAACGACCGAAGTGCCAGCAGAGCGAGCGATCTGAGCGCCCTTGCTCGGCAGCAGTTCAACGCAATGAATCGTCGAACCCACCGGGATGTTGCGAATGGGCAGCGTGTTGCCAACCTTGATCGGGGCTTCAGCTCCGCTCAAGATCGAGGAACCCACTTCCAGGTTACGCGGCGCAATGATGTAGCGACGCTCACCGTCGGCATAGCACACCAGAGCGATGTGAGCCGTGCGGTTCGGGTCGTACTCGATACGCTCAACCTTGGCCGGGATGCCGTCCTTGTTACGACGGAAGTCGACCACACGGTAGTGGTGCTTGTGACCACCGCCCTTGTGGCGCATCGTGATGTGACCGTTGTTATTACGGCCAGACTTTTGCTTTTGGGGCTCGAGCAGCGAAGCTTCGGGAGCGCCCTTGTGCAGGTGCTTGTGCACCACCTTCACCACGCCACGACGGCCAGGCGAAGTCGGCTTGACTTTAACGACGGCCATTACGCAGCCTCCCCGGAGAAGTTGAGCTCCTGGCCAGCCTTCAGCGACACGTACGCCTTCTTGACGTGGTCGCGACGGCCCAGGCGACCACCAAAGCGCTTGGTCTTGCCCTTGACGTTGACGATGTTCACCGCCTCGACTTCGACCTTGAAGAGCAGCTCAACAGCAGCCTTCACTTCGGGCTTCGTAGCGTCGCGCAGGACCTTGAACAGGACTTGGTTGTGCTTCTCACCAGCCATCGTGGCCTTCTCGGACACGATCGGAGCGAGCAGCACCTTGGCCAAACGGCCTTCAGCAAACTTGGGTGCGCTCATGCCAGCATCTCCTTCAGTTGCTCGATCGCAGCCTTGGTCACCAGAACCTTCTTGTAGAAGACCAGCGACAGCGGATCGACATAGCGCGGCTCAACGACGAGCACGTTCGGCAGATTGCGCGATGCCAGCAGCAGGTTGTCATCAACCTGATCGGAGATCACCATCACGTGATCCAGACCCATGGCCTTGAGCTTCGAAGCCAACAGCTTGGTCTTGGGGGCGTCGATCGAAATCGAATCGACGACAGCCAGACGGCCTTCGCGAGCCAGTTGCGACAGAATGGCAGCCATGCCGGCGCGATACATCTTCTTGTTCAGCTTGTGCGAGAAGTTCTCGTCAGGCTTGTTCGGGAAGATGCGACCGCCTCCGCGCCACAGTGGCGACGAGGTCATACCGGCACGAGCGTTACCAGTACCCTTCTGACGGAACGGCTTCTTCGTCGAGTGACGAACTTCAGCGCGGGTCAGCTGAGCACGAGTACCTTGGCGGGCGTTAGCCTGATAGGCCACCACCACTTGGTGCACCAGGGCTTCGTTGTAATCGCGAGCAAAAAGGGTGTCGGGAGCGTCGACCTTCGACGTTGCCTGACCCTGCTCATTCAGGAGCTCGAGTTGCATCAGTTGGCTCCCTTCTTGACCTTGACCTTGACGGCAGGACGGATCACGACGAATCCTTCCTTCGCGCCAGGAACGGCACCACGAACCAGCACCAACTGGCGGGCTTCGTCGATGCGGACAACGTCCAGGTTCTGGACGGTCACGGTGACGTCGCCGAGGTGGCCGGACATCTTCTTGCCGGGGAACACGCGACCCGGATCCTGCGCCATCGAGATGGAACCAGGAACGTTGTGGGAGCGGCTGTTACCGTGCGAAGCGCGCTGCGAACCGAAGTTGTGGCGCTTGATGGTGCCTGCGAAGCCCTTACCGATCGAAGTGCCCTGCACATCAACCAGCTGACCGGCTTCAAACAGCGTCACGGGGAGCTGCGCGCCGGGCTTGTACTCGGCGGCAACGTCGGCCTCGACGCGGAATTCTTGGATGATTTCGCCGGCTTCGACACCAGCCTTGGCGAGGTGACCCGCTTCCGGCTTGGTGACGCGGGACGCCTTGCGCGCACCGTAGGTCACCTGAATGGCGCTGTAGCCGTCGATTTCGTCGGTCTTGATCTGGGTCACGCGGTTGTTGGACACGTCCAGCACGGTCACGGGCACGGTATCACCGTCAGCCGTGAACACACGCATCATGCCCACCTTGCGGCCCAGCAAGCCGAGGCGGCGTTTGCTAAGACTCATGGTTTTCTCCTGACTCCCATTCCGCGACGGAGACACCGCCAGCAAGTCTGGTTGTCATTTCACACACCCGACATCGATTGGCCGGGCTGACAAGCATCACATCCGTCAATGGATCAGGGGTAAAGGCCCCAAAGCCCGCTTGGACGTCATGCAACGAAGCCGCACCAGGAAATCCCGGCGCGGAAAAGCTGGCGAGTATAGCCCCAAGCACCCGAAGCCCGCAAGCGCCGCGCTCGCAAAGCCGCAACACCCGAAGGGCCCTGTGGCGCATGCAAAAAAAGCGACCCGAGGGTCGCCTTTGATCGCAAGGCCTGGTAGTCAGGCCTCGCCATCGCACGCTGTCGCGTGCGACCGACTGCATCACTGCAACTTGATTTCGACGTCCACGCCGGCCGGCAGGTCGAGCTTCATGAGCGCGTCGACCGTCTTGTCGGTCGGATCGACGATGTCCATCAGACGCTGATGCGTGCGGATTTCAAACTGGTCGCGCGAGGTCTTGTTGACGTGCGGCGAACGCAGGATGTCGAAACGCTCCTTGCGGGTCGGCAGGGGCACCGGGCCCTTGACGATCGCGCCGGTGCGCTTGGCGGTGTCCACGATTTCCAGCGCCGATTGGTCGATCAGCTTGTAATCGAAGGCCTTCAGCCGGATGCGGATCTTTTGCTTGGTAGACATGACTTTTCCTTCAAAGAGCAACGCAATGCCGCAGGCATTGCGGAGGCAGCGATGGTGCCGCCGAGGCCCGAGCGCGCCGCCCGCCGAAGCAGAACGGCGCCTTCAACGGTACCCCGCGGGTACCAACAGAAGATTTACTCGATGATGGTGGCCACGACGCCCGAGCCGACGGTACGACCGCCTTCACGGATGGCGAAGCGCAGACCCTGCTCCATGGCGATCGGAGCGATCAGCTTCACGGTGATGCTGACGTTGTCGCCAGGCATGACCATTTCCT
>NZ_JBCNLU010000030.1:0-58150 GCF_039595295.1 Roseateles sp. | reverse complement strand
CCCTGCGTTTCCTTCACGCGCGCGGCCATCTCGACCACGGTGAAGTTGCTGTTGACCAGGCCGCCGAAGAAGGCCGACAGCTCCGAGCCCTTGGAGCCATACAGCTTCCACAGGATGTAGTTCACGAAGCCGATGCTGGCGATCAGGATCACGGTGACCCAGGCGGCGCGCGGCTCGATCAGGTTCCAGGGGCCGACCGTGCCGGCCGGCAGCGCGGGGTAGATCACGATGGCCAGGATCGCCAGCAGCAGCGCGGATCGGACCTCGCCCTCGGTCAAGCCCATGGACAGGCCGGAGAGCCGCTCCTTCCACGCCAGCAGCGCGGTGGTGCTGACCATCACCGCGGCGGGCGTCACCGTGTGGCCCAGCCCGCAGAGGATGCCCGCCATGCAGGTCACCAGCATGGCCGCCGAGGTCGTCAGCTCCGGGCCGTGGCCGCCGCGCATGGTGTGGACGTTGAGCGGGACTGCCAGGCCGGCGGTCATCAGCAGGCTCAGCAGCGCGTAGTGCTCGCCCAGCGAGCCGCCCAGCGCCCCGAGCAGCGCGATGAACCCGAAGGTCCGCAGGCCGGCCTCCTTGCCGCGCCGCTCGCGCTCCAGACCCAGCAGCAAGCCCAGGGACAGGGCCAGCGCGAGCCGGAGCAGGATCTGCAGGTACGGCCATTCGGCGTTCGGAAGCGCCGTGATCGTGGGTGTCATCGGGCCAGGGTAACTCGGGGCGGGATGGGACTCAAGCGGCCGAGACAGCCCTCCACCGAGCGCTCCGTCTCAGGGGCATGCCCTGGCACCGCGTTGAAGACCTACACCGCCCACCTCAACCGCTGCGCCGGCACCGCCACCGGCAAGCGATCGCGCTCGAACGGCTGCGCCGTCTCCTCGCACTGCGGCGTGCTCAGCACGCGGTCGAGCAACTGCTGCTCCAGCGCCGCGAACACCGCGTCGCGCCGCCTCGGGCGCGGCAGGTCGATGCGCAGATCCAGCGCCAGCCCGCCCTCCTCGATCAGCAGCACCCGGTCCGCCAGCGCGACCGCCTCGGCCACGTCGTGCGTGACCAGCAGCGCGGTGAAGCGATGCCGCGACCACACGCGCTCGATCAGACGCTGCATGTCGATGCGGGTCAACGCGTCCAGCGCCCCCAGCGGCTCGTCGAGCAGCAGCAGCTTGGGCGCATGCACCAGCGCGCGCGCCAAGGCGACGCGCTGACGTTGACCGCCCGACAAGCGCACCGGCCATTCGCCCGCGCGATCCGCCAGGCCGACCTGCGCGAGCGCCTCCAGCGCGCGATCCTTCGCGTCCTCGCCCTCCAGGCCGAGCGCGACGTTGTCGAGCACCCGCGCCCACGGCAGCAGCCGTGCATCCTGGAACATGAAGCGCGTGTCCGACGCCTCGCCCGCGGCCAGCGTCCCCGTGCTGGGCGCATCCAGCCCGGCGAGCAGCCGCAACAGCGTGCTCTTGCCGCAGCCGCTGCGTCCGATCACGGCGACGAACTCGCCCGGCGCCACGCTTAGATCCACGCCGCGCAAGACCTGGCGCTCGCCGAAGGACTTGCCCAGGTCGATCAACTCGACGCGCTGTCCACCGCCCTGCGAGGACAACGCCCCGCCCACCGCCTCGCGCCGCACGGACGCGAGTTCACGAGCGCCTCCCTGCAGCGCCGCGGGCTGGGAGTCCTGCCATTCCTGGAGGACGTCGATCTCGGTCACGCTCATCATGATTGGTACCCCGGATGCCAACGCAGCCAGGCGCGCTCCAGCGCCTGCGCCGCGACGTCGGCCAGCTTGCCCAGCAGCGCGTAGATCAGAATGCCCACCAGCACCACGTCCGTCTGAAGGAACTCGCGCGCGTTCATCGTCATGTAGCCGATGCCGCTCTGCGCCGAGATGGTCTCGGCCACGATCAGCAGCACCCACATCAGCCCCAGCGAGAAGCGCAGCCCCACCAGGATGGACGCCGTCGCCCCCGGCAGGATCACCCGCCGGTACAGCGCCCAGCCGCTCAGGCCGTAGGAACGTGCCATCTCGATGAGGTCGCGATCCACGCCGCGGATACCGTGGAAGGTGTTCAGGTAGACGGGGAAGAACACGCCCAGCGCGACCAGGAAGAGCTTGGCGGTCTCGTCGATCCCGAACCACAGGATGACCAGCGGGATCAGCGCCAGCGGCGGGATGTTGCGCAGCATCTGCAGCGTCGTGTCCAAGGCCGTCTCGGCCCAGCGCTGCGAGCCGGTCAGCAGTCCCAGCAGCAAGCCCGCGCCGCCGCCGACCGCGAAGCCGATGAAGGCTCGTCCGGTGCTGACCGCCAGATGCCGCCAGAGCTCGCCGGACATCGCCAGCTCCCAGGCCGCGCTGGCCACCGCCGACGGCGCGGGCAGCACCCGCGTCGACAACCAGCCCGCCTGCGCGCTGACCTGCCAGATCACCAGCACCGCCAGCGGCACCAGCCAGGGCGCGATCGGCTTGAGCGCGGCGGACAGGGCCCCGCGCGACGGGACGGCGGGCGCGCTCATCTCAGCTCGCCGCCGCCAGCTTGGGCGTGCCCGGCACGTAGCTGTTGGCGACGATCTCCCCGAACGGCCCGGTCAGCTTGGGCGAGGCCAGCTTCTCCCGCACGTCCAGCGGCAGCAGCGGGAACACCAGCTCCGCGAAGCGGTAGGCCTCTTCCAGATGCGGATAGCCGCTCAGCACGAAGTAGTTCAAGCCCAGCGCCGCGTACGCCTTGATGCGGTCAGCCACCTGCTGCGGATTGCCCACCAGCGCCGTGCCCGCGCCGCCCCGCACCAGACCCACGCCGGCCCACAGGTTGGGCGCGATCTCCAGCCCCGCGCGGATGTCCTTGGGATCGAAGCGGCCGCCGTGCAGCTCGGCCATGCGGCGCTGTCCGACCGAATCCATCGCGGCAAATTTCGATTGCGCCGCCGCCACCACGTCCGCGTCCAGGTGCTTGACCAGATCGCCCGCGGCGGCCCAGGCCTCCTCCTCGGTTTCCCGCACGATGACGTGCAGGCGGATGCCGTACTCCAGCGTGCGGCCGCGCGCCTCGGCCAGCGCCTTCACCTCGCCGATCTTCTCGGCCACGGCGGCGGGCGCCTCGCCCCAGGTCAGGTAAGTGTCGACCTGCTCGGCCGCCAGCTCATGCGCCGGGCCCGAGCTGCCGCCGAAGAACACCGGCGGATACGGACGATTCACCGGCGGGTACAGCAGCTTCGCGCCCTTCACCTTCAGCTGCTCGCCGTCGAAGTCGATGTCCTCGCCGTCGTGGCTCGCGGACAGCACCTCGCGCCAGATGCGCAGGAACTCGGCGGACAGCGCGTAGCGCTCGGCATGCGGCAGGAACAAGCCGTCGCCCGCCAGTTCATCGGGGTCTCCGCCGGTCACCAGGTTCACCAGCAGCCGCCCGCCGGAGAGCCGATCCAGCGTCGCCGCCATGCGTGCCGACTGCACCGGCTGCACCAGGCCCGGACGCAGCGCGACCAGGAACTTGAGGCGGCGCGTGGCCTCGATCAGGCTGGCCGCGACGATCCAGCTGTCCTCGCAGCTGCGGCCGGTGGGCAGCAGCACGCCCTCGTAGCCGAGGCTGTCGGCGGCGATGGCGACTTGGCGGTAATAGTCGAAGTCGGCCACGCGCGCGCCCTTGGAGGTGCCGAGGTAGCGCGAATCGCCGTGCGTGGGGATGAACCAGAGGATCTTCATGGAAGGACCTTGAGGGGGGTGGTCGATGGAACGTTGTCGATGGAACGGGGTCGCTATCGGTGCGCGGGACGATTACTTCGTCGCGGTGCGCAAGGCCGTGGGCAGCGCATCGGCGATGCGGATGGGCTTGGGGATCAGCTTGAGCGCGTGGAAGGTGTCGGCGATCTTTTGCTGCTCGGCCGCGACGGCCGACGTGATGGGTTGGATCCCGTAGGAGAAGCGATTCGCCGCGAGCTCTGTCGTCGCCAGATCCAGGCCGATCTGCGGCGCCAGCAGCTCGGCCACGGCGCGGCCGTTGGACACGGCCCAGCGGTCCAGCTTGCCCAACTCTTCGATCACGGCCTGCACCACTTGCGGATGCTTGTCCGCGTAGCCGCGCGCGGCCAGATAGAACTGCAGATTCGAGACCACGCCGGTGCCGTCGGCGATCACGCGCGCGCCCAGCTGGCGCTCGGCCGCCGCGAGGAAGGGATCCCAGATCACCCATGCGTCGACCGACTTGCGCTCGAAGGCGGCGCGGGCGTCGGCCGGCGGGAGGTAGACGACCTGGATGTCCGTGTACTTCAGGCCCTGCTTCTCCAGCAGCTTGACCAGCAGGTAATGGACGTTGGAGCCCTTGTTCAGCGCGACCTTCTTGCCGCGCAGCTCGGCTAGCGAGCGTATCGGCGAGTCCTTCTGGACGATCAGCGCCTCGGCGGTGGGCGCGGGCGGCTGGTTGGCCAGGTAGACGAGGTCCGCGCCGGCGGCCTGCGCGAAGATGGGCGGCGCCTCGCCCACGGTGCCGAAGTCGACGGAGCCGACGTTCAATCCCTCGAGCAGCTGCGGGCCGGCGGGGAACTCGATCCACCTCACCGTCACGCCCTGCGGGTTCAGGCGTTTCTCCAGGTCGCCCTTGGCCTTGAGCACGGTCAGCGTGCCGTACTTCTGGAAGCCGATGCGGATCTCCGCGGGATTGGCCTGCGCGCGAGCCAGGCCCGTCAGGCCCAGGGTCGTGGAGGCGGCGGCGAGCGCCAGGACGTGGCGGCGATGAAGGGCGATGCTCATGACGTGGGCGTTGGTTGGGGCAGACGGCCGCGAGGGCCGGGAGCGGCGCGGTGTCATCCGCGTCGGGATCGGAGAGATCGGGTCAGAGGACCAGCGCGGGCGGCGTCACGGGCGACGTCACGGGCGACGTCACGGGCGACGTCACGGGCGACGTCACGGGCGTCGATCGCGGGTTGCGGTCGAGCACCTGCGCGGCGCCGGTGGAGAGGCGGCGGAGGATGTCGTCGGCGACCTGGTAATCGCCGGCGGGGTTCTTGGCGATGTGAGCGTCGGCGGCATAGACGCCGTCGATGTGGGAGCGCGCGCCCAGCGCGGAGAGCACGGGCAGCAGGCCGTAGTCGAGCGCCAGAAGATGGGCGAGGCTGCCGCCGGTGGCGAGCGTCCAGATCGACTTGCCGGCCAGGCCATCCTGCGGCAGCAGGTCCAGGAAGATCTTGAGCAGGCCGCTGTAGGCTGCCTTGTAGATCGGTGTGGCGATGACGACGGTCTGGGCCTCGGCGACGGCGCCCAGGGCGGCGCGCAGCGTGGCGTCGTCGAAGTCCGCGTGCAGCAGCGGCTGCGCGGGGAGATCGCGGAGCTTGAGGGTGCGAGTCGGGAGGCCGTGGTGGTGGAGGCGTTCCGCCGCGGCGCCTAAGAGCGCGCCAGAGCGCGAGTGGAGACTGGGGCTGGCGGCGATGAGCAGGACGGACATGACGGTCGGGGATGAAGCAGCGATCGGGTCATTCTGCGAAGCGACCGTCATTCCCTGAACGAAGCAGAACGTCGATGGATAGGAGGAAAACGGGTAAACGGCGGGGAGGCTCGCTGTATGCCATCGCCCTCACCCCAACCCCTCTCCCGCAAGCGGGCGAGGGGCAAAGAAACGGGCGTGGGACCATGCAAGCGGGCGGGGGGCCAAGAGAGCCCCTCTCCCATGAAGTGGGAGAGGGGTTGGGGGGAGGGCTGTCGCACACCAGAGCCTCATACCCTCCCATCACCCCGCCCGCTCCAGCTCCCTCAACACCTGCCCCCTCAACGCCGCCACCTCCGCGCTCCCACGCCCGCGCGGGTGATGCAGCGTCACATCAATCTCCCTGACGATCCTCCCCGGCGCCGCCCCCAACACCAGCACACGATCCGCCAACAGCACCGCCTCCTCGATGTCATGCGTCACCAGCAGCAGACTCGTCCCATGCGCCCGCGCCAGATCGCGCACCAGATCCTGCAACCTCATCCGGGTGAACGCATCCAACGCCGAGAACGGCTCATCCAGCAGCAGCACCCGAGGCCGCGTATACAGCGCCCGAGCAATCGCCGCCCGCTGCGCCTGCCCGCCGGAGAGCTGCCTCGGCAGCGCCTCCCCCAGCCCGCCCAATCCCACCTGGTCAAGCAGCGTCCTCACCCACGCCTCGTCGTGCCCCTGCCCCAGATCGAAACCCACGTTCTCCGCCACCGTCAGCCAGGGAAACAGCCTCGGCTCCTGGAACACCACGCCGATCTCCCGATCCGGTCCCTGCCGCGGCCGCCCGTTCAACCGGACCTCCCCGCTGAACTCCGGATCCAAACCGGCCACGATGCGCAGCAAGGTGCTCTTCCCGCAGCCGCTCGCCCCGACCAGCCCGAGCACCTCGCCCGCCGCGAGCTCGAAGCCCACCTCGGACAGCACCGGCGTCTTCCCGTTCGCTCCGGCGAATCGCTTCGCCCTCACCTGCACGTCCAGCAGCGTCATGTCGCTCCTCCAAAACTGTCGCGCCACCGCAGCGCGCGGCGCTCGATCGCGGCCATCGCCCCGTCGCTGAGCTTGCCCAGCACCGCCAGCAGCACGATCGCCGCCAGCACCAGATCGGCCCGCCCGGTCTCCCGACCATCGGTCAGCAGATAGCCCAGCCCGCGACTCGCCGCGATCAGCTCCGCCGCGACCATGAACATCCACGCCAGGCTGAGCCCGTTGCGCAGCCCCGTCAGCACCGACGGCAAGGCCGCGGGCAACAACACACGTCGCGCCAGCGCCACCGGCCCCAGCCCGCGGAGCCGGGCAACCTCGACCAGCTTGCGATCCACGTCGCGGAAGCCCGAGGCCACGCCCATGTAGACCGGGAAGAAGGCCCCGATGGCGATCAGCGCGACCTTGGACGCCTCGTCGATGCCCAGCCATAGCAGCAGCAAGGGCACCCAGGCGAGCGATGGAATCGCCCGCAGCGCCTGGAAGCTCGGCGTCAGCAGCGCGGCGGCGAAGCCGGACAGACCCACCAGCGCGCCCAACAGCACCGCCAGTCCGGCGCCGAGCGCGAACCCGCCCGCCACGCGCAGGCTGCTTGCCAGCACGTGCTGGGACAGCTGCCCCTCGCGCAGCATCTGCAACAGCGCCTCGAAGACGTCGCTGGGCGCGGGAAGCAGGTGCGGTGCGATCCAGCCGAGGCGCACTGCCACCTCCGCAAGCGCCAGCGCGAGCACCGGCGGCAAGGTGCCCAGCAGCCAGGCGGGCCAGCGCGTGGGCGCGAAGCGGGCTCTCCTCGCGGCGGATGTGAACGAGGAGGCCGGCACGCCAAGGTCCGCGCTCGCAGCGCTCGCGATCGACGCCCTGCCCGCCGCCCTCGCCGCTCTCGCCGGCTGCTCCGGCATCATCGGCCCCAGCGACGCCACGGCCCGCGCGATCAGATCGGGATCGGCGCTCATTGCCCTCGCCTCAGACCTTGACCAGCCCGGCCGCGAAGCGCGTGTCGACCAGCTCCGCGATCGTGCGATTCAGATCCACGCCCGGCCGCACCAGCTGCTCCGCGCTCAGGATGGGCGACGCCGCCTGCAAGGCCTTGACGTGCTCCTGCGTCGGCAGCGGATGCGAGAAGTCGCTGCGCAGCTTCACCTGCAGCAGCGCCACCGGCAGGCTGACCTTGGCCTCCTCCGACAGGATCTTGGCCGCGTCCGACGGATTCGCGATCGTCCACGCGCGCGCCCGCTCATAGGTCGCGATCGTGCGCCGCACCACCTGCGGGTATTTGCTCAGGAACTCCTCGCGCACATTGAGGAAGCCGTAGGTATTGAAGCCCACGTTGCGATAGAGCAGCTTGGATCCGGCGTCGAGCTCGCTCGCCGCCATCAGCGGATCCAGCCCGGCCCAGGCGTCGACACGGCCCTGCTCCAGCGCCGCACGGCCATCGGCGTGCTGCAGGGCGACGTGCTCGATGTCGGTCCGCTTCAGGCCCACGGTGTGCAGCGCGCGCAGCAGGAAGAGATAGGGATCGGTGCCCTTGGTCGCCGCCACCTTGCGGCCCTTGAGATCCGCCAGCGATCGGATGCCCGAATCACTGCGCACCACCAGCGCGGTCCATTCCGGCCTGGAGAAGATGTAGGGCGCGCGAATGGGATTGCCGTTGGCGCGGGCCAGCAGCGCGGCCAGACCGGCGGTGGAGCCGATGTCGATGCTGCCGGCGTTGAGGTACTCCAGCGCGCGGTTGCTGCCGGCGCTCAGCACCCAGCGCACGCCGATGCCGTCCTTGGCCAGGTCTTCCTCCAGCCAGCCGAAGCGGCGCAGCACCAGGCTGGTCGGCGAGTAGTAGGCGTAGTCCAGCCGCAGCTCCTTGGGCGCACCAGCGCCCTGCGCGCGGGCGGGTCCCGCGGCAAGCCCGGCGGCCAGGCTCAGTCCGAGGGCGAGCGCCTCGCGGCGGGTCGGGGAAGTCTCACGGGTCATGCGACGGGCTCCGTCAAGGGAATGTTCAGGGAAGGCAAGGCGGCGTGGTCGGACGCCAGGGAATCGGAAGGGACGGACACGCCGCCGGTCGATGCATCGGGCGCCCCGAGCTCATCCAGTCGCACCGAACGGGCCGCGTGATTCCCGGGCAATCGGTCGCCGCGTTGGAACAGTCGCGCCCGCAAGGTCCGCGGATTCGCGTCGTCATCGGCACCCTGCCCGACTTCGGGCCGATAGCGCCCGCGCCGGCGCAACTCCGGCACAACCAGGTCCACGACATCGCGGAAGGTCTCGTGCGCGAGGGCGTACGCCAGGTTGAAGCCATCCAGCCCGGTCGCGTCCTGCCACGCGATCAGCTGATCGGCGATCTCCGCCGGATCGCCGACGAAGACCGGTCCGCGCCCGCCCAGCCCGATGAACTCGGCGGCCTCCCGCACCGTCCAGCGCCGCGTCGGATCCGCGCTGCTGAACGAGGCCAGCGCCGTGCGGCCCGCCTGCGTGTCGAGGTAGTCGATGGTCGCGTCCGGCGGATAGCGGCTGAAGTCCACGCCGGTCCAACCGGACAGCAAGGTCAACGTCGCCTCCACGTCGATGTGGCGCTTCAGATCCTCGTGCTTGGCCTGCGCTTCGGCGCTCGTGGGCGCCGTGATGATCAGCGCCTGACCGTAGATCAGCAGATCGGCCTCGGAGCGGCCGGCCTCGCGCGCCGCCTGGCGCAGTCCGTCGACATAGCCCTTCACCACCGCTACGCTGGGCCCGCTGACGAAGACGCACTCCGCATGCCGGCCCGCGAAGGCGCGGCCGCGGCTGGAGGTCCCGGCCTGGAACAGCACCGGCGTGCGCTGCGGCGAGGGCTCGCACAAGTGGATGCCGGGCACGCGGTAATGCTCGCCGCGATGCCCGATGGCATGCACCTTCGCCGGATCGACGAAGACCCGCGCCTGCTTGTCGCGCCGCACCGCGCCGTCCTCCCAGCTCAGCTCCCAGAGCTTGTAGACGACGTCCAGGTACTCGTCCGCCAAGTCGTAGCGCTCGTCGTGCGCGCGCTGCTGCGACTGCCCGAGGTTGCGCGCCGCGCTGTCCAGGTAGCCGGTGACGATGTTCCAACCGATGCGGCCGTGCGTCAGGTGGTCCAGCGTCGACATGCGTCGCGCGAAGCTGTAGGGCTGCTCATAGGTCAGCGCGCAGGTGACGCCGAAGCCCAGGTGCTTCGTGGCTGCCGCCATCAGCGGCACGACCAGCAGCGGATCGTTGAGCGGCACCTGCGTCGCGTGGCGCAACGCCGCGTCCGGCGATCCGCCGTGCACGTCGTACACGCCCAGCACGTCGGCCAGGAACACGCTGTCGAAGCCGCCCCGCTCCAGCAGCCGCGCCAGCTCGACCCAGTAATCCGGATCGGTGTAGCGATGCGACTCGTCGCGCGGATGCGTCCACAGGCCGGGCGACTGATGCCCCACCGTGTTCATCGCGAAGGCGTTCAAGCGCACGGGACGCGGCCCGCCCGCGCCGCTCATTGCAGGAAGGCCGGCCGCGCGTAGCCGGGGAATTTCTGGTCCAGCACCGTCTTGAACTCCGGCGCGTGGAAGGCCTCCACCAGCGCCTTGGACCAGGGCTGCGCCTTGTCCTTGGACTTCACCGCCACGACCAGCATGTAGTGATCGGGCGTCTTCTCCAGCAGCAACGCGTCGGTCAGCTTGAGCCCGCTGGAGATGGCGAAGTTGCCGTTGACGATGGCGTACTCGGCGTCGTCCAGCGTGCGCGGGATCTGCGCCGCCTCAATGGGCTGCAGCTTCAGCTTGAGCGGATTGGCGGCCACGTCCTTCTCGGTCACCCGGATCGGATCCGCGCCCGGCTTGAGCGTGATCAGCTTCTGCTCGGCCAGCAACGCCAGGCCGTGCGCCAGATTCGCCGGATCGTTGGCCAGCGTGATGCGGTCGCCGGGTTGCACCTCGGCCAGGCTCTTGCGCTTCTTCGAGTAGATCCCGAACGGCGCCATCGGCCCCTGCACCACGTCCACGATGTCCAGCCCGCGGTCCTCGCGGAAGCGGTTCAGATAAATGATGTGCTGGAAGAAGTTGGCGTCCAGCGCGCCCTGCGCCAGCGCGATGTTGGGCTGCACGTAGTCGTTGAACTCGACCAGCTTGACCTTGTAGCCGCGCTTCTCCAGCAGCGGCTTGATGCCGAGCTTCAGCACCTCGATGTTGGAGCCGGCGGTGGCGCCGATGGTGAGCTCCTTTTTCTCCTGCGCGAGCGTGGGAACGGACAGCGAGGCAGCGGCCAGCGTCAGGGCCAAGGTCAGCATCGTGCGGCGGTCAATGGTCATCGGAGAGTCCCTCGGGGGTTGGATGAATGGGTCATGGGTTCAGCGCTTGTCCAGCCGCCGCGCGACGCGGTTGCCGGTGAACTGGATCAGCTGCACCAGCGCGACCAGGACGGCCACCGTCAGCACCATCACGTCGGTCTGGAAGCGGTAATAGCCGTAGCGGATCGCCAGGTCGCCGATGCCGCCGCCGCCCACCACGCCGGCCACCGCCGAGTAGGACAGGAAGCTGATCGACAGCACGGTCAGCGCGCTCACGAGTCCGGCGCGGGCCTCGCGCACCAGCACGCGCCAGACGATCTGGAGTTCCGACGCGCCCATCGCGTGGGCGGCCTCGATGACGCCGCGCGGCACCTCGCGCAGGCACTGCTCCACCAGGCGCGCGAAGTACGGGATCGCGGCGAAGGACAGCGGCACTGCCGCGGCCAGCGGACCGATCGAGGTGCCGGCCACCACGCGGGTCACCGGCACCAGCGCCACCAGCAAGATGATGAATGGGAAGCTGCGCACGGTGTTCACCACCGCGCTGAGCAGTCGGTGCAGCACGCTCGCGCCGCGATGGCCGGACAGCGACTGGCCCGGGCTCAGCAGGAAGAGCAGCACGCCCAGCGGCCCGCCGATCAGCACCGCGGCGCTCAACCCGATGGCCAGCATCAGCGCGGTCTGGCCGAGCGCGATCCAGAGCTCGGGCAACAGCTCGATCAGGGCGTCAGACATTCACGGCCTCCCGGAAAGCGCTGGTACTCGAGTCGATGCCGCGCCCCTGGCCGAGCTGCGCTGACGTCGCCGCGTCGGCTGAATCGGTCCCGCGCGCATTCAGCGTGGCGACATGGGCAGCCTGACGTTGCAGCCGGACCAGCTCCTGCCCCAGCGCAGAGCTCGCATGGCGCGCCGCATCGGCGACGTCGAACTGCTCGACGATGCGGCCGTCCGCGATCACCGCCGCGCGCCGGCACAGGGTCTGCACCACGTCCAGCTCGTGGGTGACGATCACGAGCGTCACGCCCAGTCGCGCGTTCACGTCGGCCAGCGTCGCGAGCAGCTCGCGCGTGGTCTCGGCGTCCAGCGCCGAGGTCGGCTCGTCGCAGAGCAGCACATCGGGCTGCGGCGCCAGCGCCCGCGCGATCGCGACGCGCTGCTTCTGGCCGCCGCTGAGCTGCGCCGGATAGTGATCGGCCTTGTCGGCCAGTCCGACCAGCGCCAGGCATTCGGCGACGCGGTCGGCGATCTCGCGGCGGGAACGGCCCGCATGCAGCTCCAGCGGGAAAGCGACGTTCTGCGCCGCGGTAGCGTTCTGCAGCAGATTGAACTGCTGGAAGATCATCCCCAGCCGTTGGCGCTCGCGCCGCAGCTCGGCGGGCTTGAGCGCGGTGAGCGCGCGGCCGCCGAGGTGAACGCTGCCGGCGTCGGGCCGCTCCAGCAGATTGATCAGGCGCAGCAGCGTGGACTTGCCCGCGCCGCTCTTGCCGATCAGGCCGAGGATCTCGCCCGCTCGCACGGACAGGCTCACGTCGCGGACCGCGTCGAAGCGGGCGCCGTCGGGTAGCAGAAAGCTCTTGGAGACGCCGTCGAGGCGGATCAGCGGGTCGGTCATGGGGAAGGCTCCGCGGTCGGACGAGGGGGCGCTCAGGAGTAGCCGGTCGGCTCGGGGATCTGGCCGTCGAGCTGGAAGCGGCCGAGGTCGCGCAGCTTGTAATCCACCGGGTCGTGCAGCGTGTGGACGCGCGCGTTGCGCCAGAAGCGATCGAGGCCGAACTCGGCCGAGGTGCTGCGCGCGCCGGTCAGATCGAAGAGCTGGCTGCCGACTTCCACGCCCGCGCGGTGCGACAGCACCTTGGCCTCGGCGCCGGCGATGGCGACCTCGCCGCGTTCTTGGGCGGTCAGGGCCTCGCCGCGATCGAGCGCGGCCTTGAGCTTCACGACCGCGTCGGCGGTCACCGCCTGCGCGGCGCGCACCTTCAACCAGAGGTCGCCGTAGCGATGCTGGATCAGCGGATCGTCGACCGCGCGCGCCACGCCCGAAGCGGCCCAGGCGCGAGCGCGCGTCGCGGTGTAGCCGCGCGCGGCATCGAAGGCACCTTCGGCGATGCCCAGGTAGAGGTGGCTCATGATGAGCTGCGCGATCTGGGAGCGCAGGGTCGCGCGCGGCGTCGGGCCGACGCCGGGCACTTGCAGCAGCTCGTCGTTGTCCAGGCGCACATGGTCGAAACGGACGGTGCCGCTGTCGGTCTGGCGCTGGCCGAAGGCATCCCAGTCGGCTTCCACTCTCACGCCTTCGCGGCGCGTGGGCACGATGCCGATGAGGAAGCCGCCATCGTCGGTCGTCGCGGAGACCGTCAGGCGGTCGGAGCCCAGCGCGCCGGAGCAGAAGCTCTTCGCGCCGTCCAGGCGCCAGCCGCCGCTTTCGCGCACGGCGGTCAGGCGGGTGTCGGCGGGGTTCAGTGCATTGCCCCAGAACAGGCGCTGCTCGGCGGTCTCGCGCAGATGACGCGTGCCGTGGGCCGTCGCGGCGGGGCCGCCGTAGAGGGAGACGCCGTAGAGCTGCAGATGGTGGAAGGCGAACACGTGCGCGAGTGCGCTGTCCACGCGGGCCAGACGGCGCACGACGCCGTAGAACTCGGTGATGTCGCCGCCCAGGCCGCCGAGGGAGGCGGGGATGGTCAGGGCGAGCAGGCCGCTGGCGCGGATGAATTCGCGCTCGGCGGCGGCGTGGCCGCCTTCGCGGTCGCGGCGGATGGCGGTGGCGGCGAGTTGCTCGATGAGGCGGTCAAGACCTGGCCCCAGGGCGTCGGCAAGGGGCGTCGTGGGCGACGAGGCCGGGTGGGCCGGGGTGAGCAGGACGGACATGCGGTCAGGGGAAGACGTTGACCGGCGGATTCTGCGAATCGGCCGTCATTCCCTGAACGAAGCAGAACGTCGATGGATAGGTGGAAAACGGGTAACCGAGGTGGGCAACCGGTGCATCGCGGCTCACTCGCCCACGAAGTCGGAGAGGGCGGGGGAGAGGGCCTTCTCAACCCGCGATCCACGTGCAAGCGTTCTTCGCCGCCTGCGCATTGCTCTGAATCCCGACCTCCTGAGCCATCCCGCGCAGCAACTGCGCGCAGCGCTCGACATGCGCCCGATCCGGATGCCACGGCCCTGCCGCGCCCCCGCTGCTGTGCAGGTTCGCGCCCTTCGTATAGACGACGCGCCAGAGCGTCTGCTTGAGGTCGACGGCTTCCATGTGAGGCGGCCTGGTCGCGTTACCAACGCGATGGACAGGCGGTTGTGAGGGGCTGGTCGGGACAGGGCCGAATGTTCCGGGCGCGGTCGAGACGCGGCAAGCGACGAAGTCGCAAGACCGCGTAGGTCTTTGACGTACGCCGTCCTCGCAACCGGATCCCCTGTGCGAAATGTCTCGCCCCGGGCCGTGCCAGGCTCGCCGCGGGCACGCGTCCCGCCCCGCGACAGCGCATCCGGGCGGCCCGCAACCGCTCATGCCCAAGCCCGACTCGGGCTTGCCCCATGGGGGTGCGCCGCCCTGGCCTGTTAATCTGCCGTTCATGAATCTTTTGCTCGCCGAAGACGATGCGATCCTGGCCGACGCCCTGTGCGAACAGATGCGCGCCAGCGGCTTCACCGTGGAGCACGCGCCCAACGGCGCGGTCGCGCAGTACCTGCTCGCCAAGCAGTCCTTCGACGTGGTCGTGCTCGACCTTGGCCTGCCCATGGTCGACGGCCTGGAGGTCCTGCGCCAGCTGCGCCAGACCGACGACTCGCTGCCGGTGCTGATCCTGACCGCGCTGGACAGCCTGGAGGACCGCGTCGCCGGGCTCAACGCCGGCGCCGACGACTACCTCACCAAGCCCTTCGACTTCCCCGAGCTGGAAGCCCGTCTGCGCGCCCTGCTCCGCCGCAGCCGAGCGCACAAGGCCAGCACCGAGCTGGGCCAGCTCAGCATGCAGCGCGAGACCCGCAGCGCCCAAGTCCGTGGCGACATGCTGGAACTCAGCCCGCGAGAATTCGACCTGCTCGATCTGCTGCTCACCCACCAGGGCCGCGTGATCACGAAAGAGCAGATCAACCAGGCCTGGTCCGGCGGCGCCAGCGCGGCCGTCGACGGCGCGGGCAACAACGCGGTCGAGGTCTACATCCATCGACTGCGCCGCAAGCTCGAAGGCGCGCAGGTGGCGATCCGCACCGTGCGCGGCCTGGGCTATCTGCTGGAGCTCGAGCGCGTCTGAGGGCGCTCGCTCGCGGCCATGGGCCCCTCGTCCCGCTTCTCGCTCAAGCGCCAGCTGCTGCTGTGGTTGCTGCTGCCGCAGGTCGTGCTGTGGCTGGCGGGCGCGCTCTTCAGCTATCGCCTCGCGGGCCGCTACGCCAACGAGGCGGTCGACGCCACGCTGCTGCAGGCCACGCGCTCGCTTGCGCGACAGGTCAAGCCGATGGGCAACGGGCTGCTGATCGACTTCCCGCGCGCCGCGCAGGATGTGCTCGAGGCCGACCCCAGCGACAAGCTGCTCTACACGGTCAGCTCGCCGCCGGGGCAGTTCATCCTCGGCAACCGCAACCTGCCGAGTCCGCCCGCCCCGTCCGCCAGCCCGCCGCTGGGCGAGGCCCAGTTCTACGACGGCGAGCTCGACGGCCGCGACGGCGACGGCCAACCCAGCTCGCTGGTGCGGGTGGCCGCGCTCTATCTGCAGTTCGGCGAGAACCCCAAGGCGCAGCAGACCATGCTGGTTCAGGTGGCGCGCTCCAGCGCCAACCGCGAGCTGCTCGCGCGCCGGCTGCTGATCGACACGATGCTGCCGCTGTCGGTCCTCATCGTGCTGATGAGCATGATCGTCTGGGCCGGCGTGGGCGCAGGGCTCGCGCCGATCGCGCGGCTGCGGCGGCTGGTCGAAGGTCGCAAGCCCAACGACCTGCGGCCCATCGAGCTGGACGCCGCGCCGCAGGAACTGCGCTCGCTCGCGCAGGCGATCAACGATCTGCTCGACGCGGTGCGCCACAACGTCCAGGGCCAGCGTCGCTTCATCAGCGATGCCGCGCATCAGCTGCGCACGCCGCTGGCGGGTCTCAAGAGTCAGAGCGAGCTCGCGCTGGCCGAGGCGCCGCCCGGGCCGCTGACGATGCGGCTGGCGCGCGTGCAGGAAAGCGCAGCCCGCAGCGCGCATCTGGTGAACCAATTGCTGGCGCTGGCACGCACCGAGCCCGAATCGGTGACGCGGCAAACGCCGGTGCGGCTCGATCTGGGGAGGCTCGCGCGTGAGGTCACGGCCGAGCTGGTGCCGCGGGCGCTGCAGCAGGAGGTGGACCTGGGCTATGACGGACCCGATTGCGGCGACCGGGACGACGACCAGGCGCGCGATGCCCTGCCGGCCGAGTCGGTGGAGGTCACCGGCATCGCGCTGCTGCTGCGCGAGGCGCTGGTCAATCTGATCGACAACGCGATGCGCTATGCGGGTCGCGGGTCGAGCGTGACGGTGCAGGTGCGCCGTGCCGGGGCGGAGGTCGAGCTGATCGTCAGCGACAACGGCCCCGGCGTGCCCGAGGCCCTGCGGGAGCAGGTCTTCGAGCGCTTCTTCCGCGGCACGCAGGAGGGCAACGGCTGCGGGCTGGGGCTGGCGATCGTCAAGGAGATCGTCGAGCGGCATGGGGGGCGGATCGCGCTGTCGGATGCCGAGCCCACGGGGCTGCGCGTGACCTTGCGGTTGCCGGGGGCTTGAGGGCGGGAGCCCGAAGACCCTCTCCCCTGCCCTCTCCCGCAAGCGGGAGAGGGAGTTCCCAGCGCTCTATCGCAAACGAGAGGGCTCCGTCTTGCCCCCTCGCCCGCTTGCGGGAGAGGGCAGGGGAGAGGGTCTTCGCGCGCGAGCCATTCAAGCACCACCCCAGCCCATCCGCGCGCACACCGCCCGAAACATCCCCAAACAAGCTCATACGAAGGTAGTGGTAAGCACCAATATAGTTTCATTAATGAAAAATTAAAGTTCAGCCCGCATGCAAGAAAGATAAACGTCTGCTTAACGACGCACGCCCGGAGCTGCGTTTCGCGGACCCACAACGGAGACCTGAACATGACCCGCTTCCCGCTTTCGCGCGCGCCGCTGTCGATGGCTGCCGCCCTGCTCCTGGCCGCTGGATCCGCCCACGCCGTGGACTTCACCGGCTACTTCCGCGCCGGTCCCGGCGGCACCCAGCACGGTGAGAGCCGCGCCTGCTACGCCCTCAATGGCGGCACCAATGGCATGAAGTACCGCCTGGGCAACGAGTGCGACATCTACGGGGAGTTCCAGCTCGCCCAGGGCTTCAAGAAGGACGGCATCGACTACAAGGTCGTCCTGATGACGGACTACTGGAACCCGCATTCCGACGCCGACGACGCCAAGCACCTGCGCCTGGCCCAGATGTACACCGAGGCCAAGGGCTTCGACTTCGCCCCCGAGATGACCGTGTGGGCCGGCAAGGAACGCGGCCGCCGCGGCGACGTCCACATCGTCGACACCTACTTCACCGAAATGGCCGGCATCGGCGCCGGCTTCAAAGGCTTGAACGTCGGCCCGGGCAAGCTGGGCGTCGCCTACTACACCAACGACAAGGACACCAACCAGCGTCCCGGCCACCGCGGCAATTTCGAGTACATGGACGTCGCCACCGGCCAGGACGGCGCGCTGAACATCTTCGGCACGGTGACCAAGTCGCAATTCGCCGGCGGCACCAACGGCTGGGGACTGGCGCTGCGCCACAACCAGAACAAGCTGTTCGGCACCTCGCTGAACAACGTGATCTGGGTCCAGTACGCCCAGGGCTCGGCGGGCTTGAACTCCAACTTCGGCGACCAGACCGCCACCTCCGCGGCCAAGAAGTTCCGCGTGGTCGAGTCGGTCAATTTCCAGGAAGGCGCCTGGGGCGGCATGGGCATGCTGCTGTGGGCCAACGAGAAGGACAACGCCGGCAAGGCCACGGTGTCGACCTCGGTCGGTGGTCGCATCTCCTACGGCGTCACCCGCAACTTCAAGCTGCTCACCGAAGCCGGCGTCTCGCAGTACAAGCCCGACGGCGGCCAGACCGCGCGCCTGACCAAGGTCACCTTCGCGCCGACGCTCTCCACCGGCCCCGCCCTGATGGATCGACCCGAGTTCCGGCTCTACGTCACCCATGCCAAGTGGAACCGGGCCGCCAGCAACGTGACCGGCCAGCCGGGCTTCGAGAACGAGACCTCCGGCACCAGCTTCGGCGCCCAGGTCGAGGTGTGGTTCTGAACCGAGCGCCCTCGTCCGACATCCGATGACAAACTGATCCCTTTCTCCCCTCAGAACACGGAGACAACGACATGTTGAAGCTCAAGCATCTTTCGCGCGCCGCGGCGCTGTGCGCCCTGCTGGCCGCGAGCGCGGCCCACGCCGGTGACGTCGAAGTGCTGCACTGGTGGACCAGCGGCGGCGAGGCCAAGGCGGCCACCGCGCTCAAGGCCACGCTGCAGAAGCAAGGCCACACCTGGAAGGACTTCGCCGTCGCCGGCGGCGGCGGTGATTCCGCGATGACGGTGCTGAAGTCCCGCGTGGTGTCGGGCAACGCCCCGGCCGCCGCGCAGATCAAGGGCCCGTCGCTGCAGGAATGGGCGCAGGAAGGCGTGCTGACCAACATCGACGCGGTCGCCAAGGCCGGCAAGTGGGACGAGCTGATCCCGCCGGTGGTGGCCAACATCATGAAGTACCAGGGCCATTACATCGCCGTGCCGGTCAACGTGCACCGCGTCAACTGGATCTGGGCCAACCCCGAGGCGCTCAAGAAGGCCGGCACCAAGCTGCCGACCAACTGGGACGAGTTCTTCGTCGCGGCCGAGGCGCTGAAGAAGGCCGGCATCATCCCGGTCGCCCACGGCGGTCAGAACTGGCAGGACTTCACTACCTTCGAATCGGTGGCGCTGGGCGTGGGCGGACCGGAGTTCTACAAGAAGGCGCTGGTCCAGCTGGACCCGGCCACGCTGACCGGTCCGCAGATGGAGAAGGTGCTGACCACCTTCAAGCGCATCAAGGCCTACACCGACAAGAACGCCCCGGGCCGTGACTGGAACCTGGCCACCGCCATGGTGATCAAGGGCGAGGCCGGCATGCAGCTGATGGGCGACTGGGCCAAGGGCGAGTTCGTCGCCGCCGGCAAGGTCCCGGGCAAGGACTTCATCTGCGCCGCCGCCCCCGGCACGCAGAAGGCCTTCACCTTCAACATCGACTCCTTCGCGATGTTCAAGCTCAAGAACGCCGCCAACGAGAAGGCCCAGCAAGACCTGGCCACGGCCATCATGTCGCCCGACTTCCAGGAGCTGTTCAACCTGAACAAGGGCTCGATCCCGGTGCGCACCGGCATGAAGATGGACAAGTTCGACGATTGCGCCAAGCAGTCCGCCGCGGACTTCGCCGCCGATGCCAAGGCCGGCACGCTGGTGCCGTCGATCGCGCACGGCATGGCGGTGCCCGCCGCCGCCGAGGGCGCGATGAAGGACGTCGTCAGCCAGTTCTGGAACAGCGACAAGATGACGGTCAAGGATGCGCAGACGCGCCTGGCCGCCGCCGCCAAGTCGAAGTAAGGCACGCAGGACGGGGGCGCCACTAGCGGGCGCTCCGTCCTCGCCTCGGTCCGTTTCGCCTCGCTTCGATGCATCACCCCGCCTGTGGCGCCTCACGCCGCGGGCCCCGCAGGTCCGCCCACGCATGTCCGCTTCACGAGCCCCGCGCAGTCCCTGGCTTCCCAAGCTGGTGGTCGCGCCGACCTTCCTCATCTCCTTCCTCTTCATCTATGGGCTGATGGCCTGGAACGGCTATCTGTCGCTGTCCGCGTCGCGGCTGCTGCCCAACTACGAGTTCGTCGGTCTGGCGCAGTACCGCGCGCTCTTCGAGAACGAGCGCTGGTGGCTGGCCCTGACCAACCTGGGCATCTTCGGCGGCCTGTTCATCGGCGGCGCGCTGGTCGTGGGACTGTTGCTGGCCATCCTGCTGGACCAGAAGATCCGCGGCGAAGGCGCGCTGCGCACGGTGTACCTGTACCCGATGGCGCTGTCCTTCATCGTGACGGGCACGGCCTGGAAGTGGATCCTCAACCCGGGCCTGGGCATCGAGCACCTGGTCCAGCAATGGGGCTTCGAGAACTTCAGCTTCGGCTGGCTGGTCGATCCGGACATGGCCATCTACTGCGTCGTCATCGCCGGCGTGTGGCAGTCCTCGGGCTTCGTGATGGCGCTGTTCCTGGCGGGGCTGCGCGGCATCGACGACTCCATCATCAAGGCCGCGCAGGTGGACGGCGCCTCGCTGCCGCGCATCTACTGGCGCATCATCATTCCGACGCTGCGTCCGGTGTTCTTCTCGACGCTGATGGTGGTGGCGCATCTGGCGATCAAGAGCTTCGACCTGGTGATGGCGCTGACCGCCGGCGGTCCCGGCTACGCCACCGACCTGCCCGCGACCTTCATGTACACGATGGCCTTCACCCGCGGCCAGATCGGCCTGGGCGCGGCCAGCGCCACGATGATGCTGGCGACCATCGCCGCCATCGTCGTTCCCTACCTCTATTCCGAGCTGCGCTCGAAGTCCTGAGCGAGGCGACATGCACGCATCCCCTTCTCTTTCCTCCTCGCGCGCGCTGACGCTGCAGCGCGTGCTGCTGTGGACGGTGCTGGCGCTGTTCGCGCTGTTCTTCCTGGCGCCGCTGTACGTGATGGTCAGCACCTCGCTCAAGGGCATGGACGAGGTCCGCGACGGCACGCTGCTGTCGCTGCCGCTGAACCCCAGTTTCGCGGCCTGGTCCAAGGCCTGGTCCAGCGCCTGCACCGGCACCGACTGCGGCGGGCTGGCGCCCTTCTTCATGAACTCGGTGCTGATGGTGGTGCCGGCGGTGCTGATCTCGACGGCGCTGGGCGCCCTCAACGGCTACGTGCTGACCAAGTGGCGCTTCCGTGGCAGCGAGCTGCTCTTCGCGCTGCTGCTGTTCGGCGTGTTCATGCCGATGCAGGTCGTGCTGCTGCCCATGAGCCAGGTGCTCGGCCACCTGGGCATCGCCAGCTCCGTGTGGGGCCTGATCCTGGTCCACGTGCTGGCGGGCATGCCGTCGACAACGCTGTTCTTCCGCAACTACTACGCGGGCCTGCCTGATGAGCTCATCAAGGCGGCGACCTTGGACGGCGCGTCGTTCTGGCAGATCTTCTGGCGCATCGTGGTGCCGCTGTCCACGCCCATCCTCGTGGTCACGCTGATCTGGCAGTTCACCGCGATCTGGAACGACTTCCTGTACGGGGTGGTGTTCTCGGGCGCGGACAGCAAGCCGATCACGGTCGGGCTGAACAACCTGGCCAACACGTCCAGTTCGGTCAAGGAATACAACGTGGACATGGCGGCGGCGCTGATCGCGGCGCTGCCGACGCTGCTGGTCTACGTGGTGGCAGGCAAGTACTTCGTGCGCGGGCTGACGGCCGGCGCGGTCAAGGGTTAAGAGGAGTCACACGCCATGGGCGCGCTCACCATTTCGCAGGTCCGCAAGAGCTATGGAGCGGCGGACATTCTCAAGGGCATCGACCTCTCGATCGAGGCGGGCGAGTTTCTGATCCTGGTCGGCCCCTCGGGCTGCGGCAAGTCCACGCTGCTGGCGATGATCGCCGGGCTGGAGCATCCGACCTCGGGGGCTATCCACATCGGCGACCGCGACGTCACCTACGCGCCGAGCAAGGACCGCGACATCGCCATGGTGTTCCAGAGCTATGCGCTCTATCCCAACATGAACGTCGCGCAGAACATCGCCTTCGGTCTGGAGATGCGCAAGGTGCCCAAGGCGCAGCGCGAGGAGACCGTGCAGCGCGTGGCCAAGATGCTGCAGATCGGTCACCTGCTGGACCGCAAGCCGGGCCAGCTGTCCGGCGGTCAGCGGCAGCGCGTGGCCATGGGCCGCGCGCTGGCACGGGACCCGAAGCTCTTTCTCTTCGACGAGCCGCTGTCCAACCTCGACGCCAAGCTGCGCATCGAGATGCGCGCCGAGATCAAGCTGCTGCATCAGCGCACGAAGACCACGACGGTCTACGTCACCCACGACCAGGTCGAGGCGATGACGCTGGGCGACCGCATCGCGGTCATGCGCGACGGGCTGGTGCAGCAGTTCGGCACGCCGGAGGAGATCTACACCCGGCCGGCCAACCGCTTCGTGGCCGAGTTCATCGGCTCGCCGACGATGAACTTCGTCAGCGCCGAGCGGCGCGGCGATGCCATCGCGGCCAACGGCGTGGCGCTGCCGATCAACGCGGCGCAGCAGGCGTCGGTGAGCGCGGGCGGTCAGTCGGGCGTGCTCTACGGGCTGCGGCCGGAACACATCCGGCTGGCCGACGAGGGCGTGCCGGGCACGCTCAAGATGATCGAGCCGACGGGGCCGGAGACCTATCTGCTGGTGGACACGGCGATGGGGCCCATCACCTCGCGGGTGGCGGGCAATCCGCATCTCAATGTCGGTGACGCGGTTCGGCTGCAATGGGCGGCGGAGTCCGCTCATCTGTTCGACGCGAAGGACGAGCGCCGTCTGGCGTGATGGGGCGTGACGGCGGCTGCGGGCGCGTCCGCAGCCACAGCGTCTGCGCCGCGAGCAGGACGGCAAGCGCGACGGCGATCCATGCGGAGGTGTCGGCGCCGGGCTGGGTCGAGGCGGACTGCTTGATGTAGACGCCGATCAGGCCCCAGAGGGCCGCGGCGGCATAGCCCAGCGCGGCGGAACCGGTGCGTGGGGCGTGCAGGCGGGCGTTGGCGACGAGCAGCAGCAGGCCGGCGAGGGCCCACAAGACGAGGGTCCAGGGAAGTTGATCGACGGTGGGCAGCAGTTGCGCGGCGACGATGGTCTGGGCGGTGTCCAGGAAGGCGGCGAGCGACAGCCAGCCGCCGTGCAGCGCGAGGGGGAAGACCGAGAGCCAGGACTGCGCGCCGCGTGGGACGGCGCGCGCCAGCAGCATGGCGGCCCACAGCAGGCTGATCAAGGCGCCCCAGATGATCGCGAGCGCGAGCCAGAACCATTGCTGGGAGAAGACGATCATCCAGCTCGCGGTGAGCGAGAAGCCGATGATGATGAGCCAGTGACAGCGATGGGAATCGCGGTGGCCCTCGCGGTCGGGGACTTGGCGATGGCCGCGGAGCAGCCAGATCGCGAGCACGAGGTCGAGCAGGAAGATCACGCCCCAGATGGAGAAGGCGTAGCCGTCGGCGACCAGCAGCGTGGGGTAGCGGTCGGAGATCGCGCCGTTGTCGGGACCGAAGACCCCGCGCTGGGAGGCCCAGGCGACCAGGGGCATCGCGAGCGCGGAAAGGATGACGAGCAGTTGGAGCATGGGCATTGGGGGAGTTTGCTCCCGGCGGGGCAAGCGGTGTACCCCGTCGTCCGATGACCCACTGTTTTTGCATACAGCTATCATCCGCCCCCATGCCCCCCGCCGAAGCCCTCGCCGCCGACGTCGCCCCATCCCAAGACGTCTACGCCGACCTCAACCCCGAGCAACGCGCCGCGGTCGAGCACGGCCTGACCGCGATGGACCACCACGGCCCCTTGCTCGTCATCGCCGGCGCCGGCTCCGGCAAGACCAAGACCCTCGCGGCCCGCGTCGCCCGCCTCATCCAGGCCGGCGCCGACCCGCAACGGCTCCTGCTCCTCACCTTCTCCCGCCGCGCCGCCGGCGAGATGGAGCGCCGCGCCGGTCGCATGCTCCATCGCGCCCTCGGCCTGCGCTCATCGCAAATGCCGCCGCGCTTCCCCTGGGCCGGCACCTTTCACAGCGTCGGCGCCCGCCTGCTGCGCGAGTACGCCCATCGCATCGGCCTCGTCCCCAACTTCACCATCCTCGACCGCGCCGACGCCGAGGACCTGATGGGCTGGCAGCGCCAGGCACTCGGCCTGGCCGAGACCACCGACCGCTTCCCGCTCAAGAGCACCTGCCTGACGATCTACTCGCGCGTGGTCAACGCCGAGGCCCGCCTGGACCAGGTGCTGCAGGAACACTTCCCCTGGGTCTTCCCAGCGCATGACGAGCTCAAGCGCCTCTTCAAGGCCTACGTCGAGGAGAAGCAGCGCCAGCAGCTGCTCGACTACGACGACCTGCTGCTCTACTGGTCCGAGCTGATGAGCGACGACGCCCTCGCCGCCGAACTCGGCGAGCGCTTCCAGCATGTGCTGGTCGACGAGTACCAGGACACCAACCGCCTGCAGGCCACCCTCCTCAAGCGCCTGAAGCCCGGCGGCGAGCGCCTCACCGTGGTCGGCGACGACGCGCAGGCCATCTACTCCTTCCGCGCCGCCGAGGTCCGCAACATCCTGGAGTTCCCCGCCCAGTTCGACCCGCCCGCCCGCGTCGTCGCGCTGGAGCGCAACTACCGCTCGACCCAGCCCATCCTGGACGCCTCCAACGCGGTGATCGAGATGGCCAAGGACCGCCACGACAAGCGCCTGTGGACCGACAAGGCCTCCGGCGAGCGCCCGCAGCTGGTCACCGTCGACGACGAAGCGCGCCAAGCGATCTGGGTCGCCGACAAGGTGCTCGAACGCCGCGAGCAAGGGCTCAAGCTCAAGCGCCAGGCCGTGCTCTTCCGGACGTCAAGCCACAGCGCGCCGCTGGAGCTGGAGCTCACCCGCCGCAACATCCCGTTCGTGAAGTTCGGCGGCCTGAAATTCCTCGAAAGCACCCATGTGAAGGACGTGCTCAGCGTGCTGCGCTGGGCCGAAAACCCGCGCGGCCGGCTCGCGGGCTTCCGCGTCGCGCAGCTGCTCCCCGGCTTCGGACCGGCCAGCGCGCGCCGGCTGCTCGACGAGATGGCGCCCGCCGCCGACCCCGCGCAGGCGCTGCGCGAGTTCAAGCCGCCCGCTTCCGCCGCGGCCGGCTGGGCCGCGCTGCGCGATCTGATGCTGCGATTGCTCGCCGGCGGCGACGCCGCGGACCGCTGGCCGATGGACCTGGAGGACGTCGTCGAGTGGTACGCCCCGCATCTGGAGCGCCTGCACGACGACGCGCCGGTGCGGCTGGCCGACCTGGAGCAGATAGCCCGCATCGCGCAGGGCTACGGCTCGCGGGAGCGCTTCCTGACCGAGCTGACGCTGGATCCGCCCGACGCCAGCAGCGACGAATCCGGCGTGCCGCTCAAAGATGAGGACTACCTGATCCTGTCGACCATCCATTCGGCCAAGGGCCAGGAATGGAACGCGGTCTACCTGCTCAACTGTGTCGACGGCTGCATGCCCTCGGACCTGAGCACCGGCGCGCAGGCGCAGATCGAGGAGGAGCGGCGGCTGCTCTACGTCGCGATGACGCGGGCCAAGGAGCACCTCGCGGTGATGGTGCCGCAGCGCTTCTACGTGACCCAGCAGACGCGCCACGGCGACCGCCATCTGTACGCGAGCGTGTCGCGCTTCCTGCCCGGCAAGGTCGCGCGGCACTTCGACAAGACCGGCCCGGCCAACGAGCGCCAGGCGCCGCTGCCGGAGCTGCTCAAGCCCGCGCTGGACGTCGCCGCGAAGTTGCGCAAGGCCTGGGACTGAGGTGGTGCGCGCGAGGGCGCAGCGCGACGCGGATTGACGCGCCTGTAACGCGCGTCACGGGAACCCCGCATGGACGCGGGCGCGGAAGAAACTAAACTTCGCGCCTGTCAACACGTGACCCCGGAGCGCGCACCGTCGCCCGATCGAGGGTCCGCCGCGACGCCCGTCCGCTTCCGACCCTGCCCGCCCTCCTCCGCCCGACCGCCGTGACGATCCGCGACACCGTTCTCCGCACCCTCGCCCACACGAACTGGCGCCTCGCGCTGCCCGCGCTGCTGCTGACCTGCGGCAGCCTGATCGTCCGTGCCGCCAGCAGCGATCCCGAGGTCGTCGAGCCCACCAGCGCGCCGACCACCGCCGCCATCGGCCCGTCCGGCGAGGTCACGCCCGCACCGGTGGCGCCCAGCGCGCCGGCGCCCTCGACATTCCCGCCCGTCGCTCAAGCGCCGCGAACGGCCGAGCCGGCCCCCATGCCCTCGCCCACCGCGCCCGCCGACCCGGCGGCGCAGGAAGCCGCCGCCCCGCTGATGAAGCTGCCGGTGAACGCGCGCCACATGCTGGTGATCGACGACGCCGGTCGCGTGCTGATGGCCAAGGACGCCGACGCCGTCGTGCCCATCGCTTCGCTGACCAAGCTGATGACGGCCATGGTCGTGCTGGACGCCAAGCAGGACATGGCCGAGGAGATCCGCATCGACGACGCCGACGTGGACCGGCTCAAGCACAGCAAGTCGCGCGTCAAGGTCGGTGCCACGATGAGCCGCGAGGCGGCGCTGGAGCTGGCGCTGATCTCGTCCGAGAACCGCGCCGCGTCCGCGCTGGCGCGTCACTTCCCCGGCGGCCTGCCGGCCTTCGAGCTGGCGGTCACCGCCAAGATTCGCGCGCTGGGTCTGCGCCACACGGCGCTGGCCGATCCGACGGGGCTCTCGCCGAGCAACACCTCGACCGCCTCCGAGGTGGCGCGCATCGCCGCGGCGGCCTCGCGCTACCCGGCCATTGCCCGCATCAGCAGCGACAAGTCCAGCGAGGTCGAGGTCAACGGCCGCCCGCGCGAGCTGCGCAACACGAACCACCTGGTCGGCGCCAAGGGCTGGGACATCCGGCTCTCCAAGACCGGCTACACGGAAGAAGCCGGCCGCTGCCTGGTCATGCGCATGAAGAGCGGCGGCAGCACCATCACCGTCGTGCTGCTGGACGCCGACGGCTCGGCGCAGCGGCTGCGCGACGCGTCGTTGATCCGCAAGTCGCTGTCGAAGATCGCCTCGCTGACCTGAGGTCCCGCGGAGAATCGGCGGCGCGGCCACCGCTCGCGCCGCCCTCCTTCAGCGCCAGTAGGCGCCGTCCTACCCGCGCCGTGAGCCGCCGGAGCTACTGTCGAATCACCTCGGCAGACCGGGTCTTCCCTCATGGTCCATTCCTCCTCTTCCGCGACGGACCTGCCGCCGTCCGGAGCCTCCAACGCGGTTGGCGGCTCGCCCAAGCGCAAGGCGCGCCGGCGCCGCCCGCCACGCCTGTCCGCAGCGGCGTGGCGCCAGTTCATGCAGATTGCCAAGCCCTACTGGCTCGGCGACCAGCGCAAGGCCGCGTGGGGCCTGTTGGCGCTGATGATCGTGCTGATGCTGTGCGAAACGCAGCTCGCGGTGCTGCTCAACGACAAGACCGGGGAGCTGACCTCCGCTTTGGCCGCGCGCGATCATTCGCGCTTCTGGCTCGCGGTCCGGGACAGCCTGATCGTGCTGGCCTTCGCGGTGCCGGTCTACGCCTTCTACTACTACATGCGGGACGCCTTCTCCAACCACTGGCGGCGCTGGTTGACGGGGCGCTTCCTCGACGGCTACCTGGACGGCCGCAAGTACTACGAGATCGGCGGCGCCGGCACGGCGGACATCGACAACCCCGACCAGCGCATTTCAGAGGACATCAACACCTTCACCGGCCGCTCGACGCATTTCTCGCTGCTGATGCTGGGCTCGGCGATGCAGCTGATCGCGTTCTCGGCGGTGCTGTGGTCGCTGTCCAAGCTGCTGGTGCTGTTCCTGGCCGTCTATGCGACGGTGGGCACCTTCCTGGCGCTGTATGTGTTCGGCTCGCCGCTGATCCAGCTGAATTTCTGGCAGCTGCGGCGCGAAGCCGATTTCCGTTTCGGCCTGATGCGGCTGCGCGAGAACGCCGAATCCATCGCGTTCTATCGCGGCGAGCCGCAGGAGCGGGCCCACATCGATCAGCGCTTCGACGCGGTCTACGACAACTACTGGAAACTGATCCGCAAACAGCGCGCGCTCAACCTGTTCCAGCGCGGCTTCAACCAATTGACGCTGGTGGTGCCCAGCGTGATCCTGGCCGAGCGCGTGCTCTCGGGCGACTTGGAGGTCGGCGCGGCGGTGCAGGCGGCGGGTGCTTTCGCGGCGGTGCTGACGGCAATCTCGCTGATCGTCGACAACTTCGAGAGCCTGAGCCGTTTCGTCGCCGGCATCGATCGCCTGCACGCGTTGTCCGAAGTGATGCACAAGCGCAAGCCGCGCGACGAGCGCGCCCGCGAGCGCATTCGCACGCAGGAGGCCGAGCAGCTCGCGCTGCGGGATCTGACGCTGTACACGCCTCAGTTCGACCGCCTGCTGGCGGAGAAGCTGAACGTGGTGCTCAACCCGGGCGAGAGCCTGTTGATCACGGGCGTGAGCGGCTGCGGCAAGAGCTCGCTGCTGCGCGCCATCGCGGGTCTGTGGCGCAGCGGCGATGGGACGATCGAGCATCCGCCGCTGTCGGAGGTCTTCTTCCTGCCGCAACGGCCCTATCTGCAGCCCGGCACGCTGCGCAGCCAGATGATTTATCCGGACACCCGCACGGACCTGGACGACGACGCGCTGCGGGCGATCCTGGCCGATGTGTGCCTGCCCGAACTGGCCGATCGCGTCGGTGGGCTGGACGCGGTGCAGGACTGGGAGAAGCTGCTGTCCATGGGCGAGCAGCAGCGGCTGGCCTTCGCGCGGGTGCTGGTGCGCACGCCGCGGATGGCGATCCTGGACGAAGCCACCAGCGCGCTCGACGGCTGCAATGAGCGACGTTTGTACGAGCGGCTGTGCCGGGACGGGATCACGCTGGTGAGCATCGCGCATCGACGCGGCGTGCTGCGGCATCACAGCCATGTGCTGGAGCTCAAGGGCAACGGCGCGTGGGCGCTGCATGAGGCCGAGGGGTTTGATTTCGAGGCGGCGGAAGAGGCGCGGGAGGCGGCCGGAGAGGCGACCACCGAGGACGGCGCCGCAGTCGATGGTTCGAAGCGCAGTGCGCGCTAGCGGGAGAAGTTTGAGGCTGATCAAACCGACGTCGCTTTCGGCGTCGCTTTCGGCGTCGCTGCGACAGTGCGGGTGTCGCAGGCCTCCTAGGATTTGCAGCCTTCCCGCCACCGTCCCAGGAGTCCCCCATGCCCGCTTCCTCTTCCGAGCCTTCGCCAATTCACGGCGGCCAGCCGCTGCTGCTGCCGCCGCGAAAACCTGATCCGGTCGAAGTCCTTCCGCCATCCGACCATGCGCGGCAGTTCCAGGACATCCACGTCAGCCTGCAGCGACTTCACGAGAAGCAGGTCCAAACGGATCTGCAGCTCACCGAGCTGAAATCCGACTTCAAGCACATGCAGTCGGACATCGGCGGCCTGAAGCTGGAGTCCGAGAAGTTCCGGCACGAGATCAGATCGGAGTTCAAAGAGTTCCGCCAAGAGGTGAAGGCCGACTCGGACAGGTTTCGCCAAGAGGTGAAAGCTGACTCGGACCGGTTTCGCCAGGAGATGAAGGCCGATGCGGATAGGTTCCGCCAAGAAATGAGGGCCGAATCGGAAAATTTCCGGCAGGACATGCGGGCCGAGTCGGACAAGCTCCGTCAAGACATGAAGGCCGAGTCGGACAAGTTCCGTCAAGACATGAAGGCCGAGTTCGATGTGTTTCGTCAGGACATGAAGACGGAGTTTCGGCAACACACCATCGACCTGCTGGGCCGCGTCGATGACCGCGTCAAGAGCCACTTGTGGAAATGGATTGGTGGCGCCTCACTGGGATCGGGCATCTTCGGTGTGGTCGGCGTGTCCGCCTTCAAGTTCTTCCATTGAGCGCTTTCGGGGAACCATGGACGCCTCCGGCTACCATCGCCCCGCGACGCCTCTCCATCGTCGCGCCCGGCCTCCGGCGCGGAGGCCTTCCAGCCCTGAAGGCGCTTGATGATCGACGCGATCCTCGCCACCTTGCGCGACGAGTTCTCCGACATCCCCGATGTCCAGCAGATGACCCGCATCGTCGTGCGGCTCGCGCTCGCGGCCGCGCTGGGCGGGTTGCTCGGCTATCAGCGCGAGCAGCACCGCAAGGATGCGGGCATGCGCACCCACATGCTGGTCTCCATCGGCGCGGCGCTCTTCGTGCTGGTCCCGCAGCAGGCCGGCATGCAGGTCAATGACCTGAGCCGCGTGCTGCAAGGCGTCATCGCCGGCATCGGCTTCCTGGGCGCGGGCGCCATCCTCAAGATCACCGACGAGGAACAGGTCCACGGCCTCACCAGCGCCGCCGGCATCTGGATGACCGCCGCCATCGGCGTCGCCTGCGGCCTGGGCCGCGAAGCCACCGCCGTGCTCAGCGCCCTGCTCGCCTTCGCCATCCTCGAGTGGGGTCCCAAGGTCGTGCGCAAGCGCAAGAAGCACCATGACGGCAATGGCCATGGAAGTGGCCACGGGAATGCCAGCGGGAATGGCAGCGGGCACGATGCGGCCCGCCCCCACCACGGCACCACACCGTCGCAGTTCGACTAGCTTGTCGCCGCAGGAGGGTGGCCGGCCAGGATGCCGGCCTCAAGCGATCAAGCCGCCGCCACCTCATCCCCCCGCTCGCCGCGCCGACGCAGCGTCGGCACCTCGGGCAGCTGGACCGCATGCGGCACGGGCGGCGGACGCTTGGTCAGCGAGGTCCCCAGTCGCGTGCTCAGCTTCATCCGGTTGTTGATGGCCCAGCCGCTCGCGTCCAGGATCGGTCCCAGGCTGCGCTGACGCAGCTTGAGCCACGCGATCAGCATGCTCGGCCCGGAGATCGACAGCAGGATCCCCAGCAGCCCCAGCGGGATCCACCAGCCCAGATCCACGAAGCGGCCGAACAGCCCCACGATCACCGTGCTGATGCTGCCCAGCGCCACGCCCAGGGCCGCGACCGTCCCCACATCCACGCGCCGTGCCGGCGCCCCTGCAGCCGGTGTCGCCACCGCGGGGGCCGCCGGATCGGCCGGCTTGTCGGCCGTGGCGATGCGCCCGGCCAGATCGCCGAGCTTGCCCTGCTGCGTCGTGTCGATGGCGGCCGCGCGCTTGGCCACCTGCTCCTCGACCAGCCGCACCAGCTTCTTGTATGGCGACAGGAAGGCCTGGCCGACGCTGATCGGGTTCTCGATGACCTTGACGATGCGCGCATCCCAGTCATGCCCGTCGCGGTCGTAGAACAGCCCGTTCCGCCCGACGAAGAGGAAGTCCACATCACCCGCGCTGACCACCGCGACGATGGTGCGCTTCAAGTTCAGCCGCGTGCACTCACAGTAGGCGAGATAGGCCTTCGCCAGGCCGGCGATGCCGGCGTGCTTGGCGGGATCGGCGACCTCCACCGTCAGCTCGCAGGCGCGACCGTCCAGGAACAGCGTCCCGGCCTGGAACACCGCGCCGCGCCCTTCATAGAAGTCCTCGAAAGACACGAAATTGCGCGCCAGCCGCAGCAAGTTGCGCTGGAGCAGCAGCAGCTTTTCGAGGTCGTTCAGCGCCGCATGCCGAGGCGCCGCCGCGCGATCCTCCTCGACCTGCCGGATCAGCCGCGCGCGCAGCGCGTCGGCCTGATCGCCGACCAGCGCCGCCACCGCGTCCACGCCCAGCGCGGCCACCGGCCCCGTCGGCTGACGAGACAGCCACTCGCGACAGGCCTGCACCTGCTCCTTGAGCGCGCGCCAGTCGCTCTCCGAGATCTCCTCGGCGTCACGCCCCAGCAGCGGCCGCACCGCCTGCTCGCGCAGCGCCATCAACGCGGCCCGCCAGGCGGGATTGGCGCGATCGTCCAGGGGCAGCGCCGCATGGGCCGCCACCGGCGCGGCCGGCAGCTGGCGCAGCGGACCCGCGTCCAGCGACAGCAACTCGGCCGCATGCTTCTTGAGATGATCCGGATCCGTCGCGTTCAGCGTCGCGGCGGCGGTGGCGTCATAGCTCGCCAGCCGGCAGCGGGCGAAGAAGTCCTCGACCTTGTCGTGCACCGCCTGCACCGCCATCGCCGCGGCGCGCCGCCCGGCGCAATCGGCCTCGCCCTCGCGATGCCAACCCAGCAGCGTCGCCGCCTGATCGAAGAAGGCGGTGATGCGCGTCTCGTCGATGCCCGGGGCGCCGCCGGCATCGGCCACCGTGCCCAGGGTCTCGCCGATGCGCCGCGCGAGCGCGCGCTCGGCCGCGTCCTCGATGGCCTCCACCGGCACGATGCCGTCGCCGTTATGGCGCTCGCCCGCGAGATGCGTCTGGCGCTCGCGGATCTCCTCCAGCCCGATGTCCGCATGGTCCGACAGGGATGCCAGCGCGAGCGTCCGCACGGCTTCCTCGGCGAGCGCTCGTCCTTCCTCGCTGTCGGCCAGCGATGCGATCAGCAGCCGCGCGTCGCCGCGCAGCAGCGGCGCCCAGTCCTTCAGCCGCGCGCCGACCCACTCGCAGGCGGCGACCAGTTCCGGCGCGCGGATGCGGCCGTCGCGATCAAGGTCGATCAGATCCAGGGTGCGCTCGTCAAACTCAAGCCCGCGTGTCGGGCAGGCCAGCGCGACCCAGCGCTTCTGGTCGAGGTCGCGAAGATGAAGCAGGTCGTCGGCGGTGCTGATCTCGGCCTGATCGGCGCCGCCCGCCCGAAAGAATCGCCAGGAAATTTTCATAGGGTGCGCATGGTGCGGCAAGCGATATGCCGTTCGCGCGCGCGGTGTTTCGTATGCGCACGCATGCACGGCGGATGGTCGGCGCCCACTAGGGCGCCCTCGCCAACTCCATGAGGGATTCGCCGTGCGTCCTGGATCGCCGCTGACCACCTCCACGGCCCCATCGCTCGCCCACGCCGCGCACGAGTACTGGCCCGAGCAGGCGCTGGACCGTGCACACACCCTGCTGGATCTGCGCCAATCGGGCAACACGTCGCTGCGTGCGGCCTATGGCGCTCACCTGCGACGCATGCTGGACACGGCGGCCCGGCATCGTCTCGATGAGGTGCTCGCTCATGACCCACTGCCGCTGGATGAGGAGCAGCGCACGAGTTGCCTCTACGAGCTCGTGCACAAGGCCCTGGACCGGATGGGGCAACTGAGCGAGGAGGATCGACAGGCGCCCCCTGCAGCCCCTCTGGATCGCGGTCTCAGCTGGAACCTCGACATCGACGAGTTCGCTGACTCGCAAGCAAGATCTCTGCCTCCGGAAGTGATCTGTCGCGATCTGGCGCGGCAGGCGCTTGAGGAGGAGCGCGAAGCTGATCGATCAAGCACCACGTCGGCCGCGGCCTGGCAGCAGCAGGTCGCCGCCCTGGATCGCCGGTTCGGCTTCTACATCCCGAGGTCGGCGCTGCTCACGCAGGAAAGCCCGCACCACGAGCCGGTCCTGGTGCGCGATCCGTCGCTGCTGGGACGTCATCTGTGGTCTGCGCTGCGACCGCCGCCGGATCCGAGAGCCCGTCCCTGGTGCTTGCCCTTGCCGGCCCTCGGCGACCCGGATCGACCTCCGCGCCTGGAAATCGACGCGGAGCGATGGGCGCGCATCATCGAACCTTGCGACGGTGGACAGCGCCCGCGCGGCATCGGGATCGCCGATCTGGCGCCCATCCAGCAAGCGTGCATGGCCGCTCCCACGCCTCTGACGGACGACCAGCGAGCGCTCATCGCCTCGACCGCCATCGGCGCGTCCACCGCGCAGGAGCGACGGACTTTCCCACCGGATTGGCTGGTGTCGCATCAGATCGCTCGCCAGTTTCTGAACGGCATGAGCGACAACGACATCCTGCGCTGGCTGCGCGAAGCCCGCCCAGCGCCCGACTCGACGGCCTGCCGCCACCTGGCCTTGGCGGCGGTGGCCGACTGGCGGCATGGGCTGGTCATGGGGGCATTGCCCGAACTTGGAAAGCGCACCGCCGTCGAGGCCATGAAGCGCGACCACCGCGGCGACAACGAAAACCCTCGGTGGGCGGGGCGACGGCTGGAGCACGCGCTCATCCGCAGCGACGCGGGTCGAATGCGACACATCACGCTGGCCGTGCTCGGCGCCATCGGTCCGCAGCTGTCCGGGGACGAGGCCGTCGACATCTTCTGGCCGAATCGATCGCATGTCCCGCCGCTGATTCTCGGCTTGATCTTGGACAAGCAGTCGATGCTGATCGACGCGCATCTGGACGATCTCGCCAAGGCCGTGCAGCACGGGCATCTGGAGTCCCGCCACCTCGCCGACCTGCTTGGCGGCGGGGTGGGCAAGCGGGGCGCGTGCTGCTTCGGCTGCTACGGCCCCGCGGAGCAGCACTTGCTGAGGCGTGCGCGAGACCTGAGGATCCAGGGGCTTCTGACACCCCAGGAGTTCGAGCGCGTCGTCTTGGGCGACCCGGCGCATCCATTGGCAGACCACATTCGCAGGGGTCTGTACAAACTGGTCGATCGACAGTGCTGGAAGAGCGATCTCGACGCGTTCCGGCGCGAGGGGCTGTTCCGCCCGTCCACCAGGAGCTCCCACGATGACCCCGGACTCGTCGCTTCCGGTGACCCGTCCCCAGGCCGCGCGACGCGGGAATGACAGTTGCCGCTGCATGCGTTAGGGTCGGCGACTGAGCGGCGACCCGGAGCGCAGCATGGACATCGATACCGTCTCTTACGTGTTCCAAAGCCTGGACGGCACCTTCACGATCAAGCCGCGCTTGTCGCGGCGATGGCGGGTGAAGCACGACAGCATGCCGTGGGGGGAGTCCTTCTCCAGCGCCGAGGAAGCGGCCGCCGAGTTGGCCAAGCACTTCGCCGTGCCCACCGATCTGCGCGAATGGACCGAGGTGGGCGACTTCCATACGGATGTCGGCGGCTTCCATCTGTGACGGACGCGCCCGGCAGCGGCCGCGCTCACGGTGATGGTGCCGCCCAGACCGCCCCACCACCTACCGCGTGACATCGCGCTCCCGCGGGCAACCCTTCCAACGTCGTCCCGGTGAAGGCGCCGAAGGCGGGCAGGATCAGCAGGCCGTCCGACTCGCAGAAGCACGGCAGCCGCTGCCGCTCATGCGCCCGTCCGCGCAGCGTGACCGCCGGATGCAGATGGCCGGCGAGCACGTAGGCATCGGTCATCCGACGCGGATGGTGGCAGGCCGCGAAGGGGCCGATCCGCCAGGGCTCGTCCTCGATCGCGAAGCGCAGCGAAGGCGGCGGGTCGCCGGCGCGGCTGTCGTGATTGCCGCGGATCAGCACGCACACCAGCGCCGCATGCCGCTCCCGCCAGCGATGCACCGGATCCAGGACCTGTGCTTGCTGCGCCGCCGCCGCGTGCAGCAGGTCGCCCAGCACCACCAGGCGCGCCGCCGCCAGGCCGTCGACGAGCGCGCTCAAGCGGTCCAGGTTGTCCCGCGTCGTGCCCGAGGGCACCGGCTGCCCCAACGCCCGATAGCTCGCCGCCTTGCCCAGATGCACGTCGGCGACAAAGACCGTCCGCGTCGCCGGCCACCACAGCGCGCGCTCGGGCAGCAGCCAGACGCGCTCGCCCGACAGCGTCGGCGCCAGGGATCCCTTCGGCGGATCCAGGTCGTCCTCGGAAATGCTCGTCATCCGATGATCATCGCGCGTCACCGGCGCTGCGCTCCAGCGCGGCCACCATCCGCGCCAAGCGGTCGGCCAGCGACTCATTGCTGAGCTTCTCCCGGAAGCGCTCGACCATCAGCGGAAAGGCCAGCGGGGTCGGCCGCTTCAGCGCGTGGATGCGCAAGTCCTGCCCGCTCATGCGGTCCAGCGCGTCGGCCAGCCGCGTCACGTCCAGTTCCTGGGAGAGCAGTTCCCGCTCCGCCTGAGCCAGCAACTGATTGCCCGGGTCGTACTGCTGGAAGACCTCGAAGAACAGCGTGGCCGAGGCCTGCAGCTGACGGTTGCTGCGGCGCTCCCCGGGGTGGCTCTGGAAGATCAGCCCGGCGATGCGCGCGATCTCGCGGAAGCGCCGGCGCGCCAGCTCCGTCGCGTTGAGGCTGGCCAACACTTCGGCCAGCAAAGCCTGCAGGGGTGCCGGCGCCAGCAGCCCCGGAAGACGTTCGGCCCAGGCTATCGGCTTGGCGCTGAGCAGCTCCAGCCCGTAATCGTTCAGCGCGATGGAGAAGGTGCCCGCCTCCTCCTGCGCCGCGCGCCAGGCCAGCAGCCCGGCCAGGCCCAGATGCACCTGCCGGCCGGCGAAGGGATAGAGGAAGAGATGCCAGCCCTCGCGCGTCTTGAGCGTTTCCGCCACCAGCGTGTCCGGGCGGGGCACGCCGGACCAGCGTCGCTGCACGTCGATCAGCGGCCGGACGGCGCGCATCTCCGGCGACTCGAAACGGCCGTCGTCCGCCGCGGCCAGCTCTCGCAGCACCGCGTCGGCCAGCGTGCTCGACAGCGGCATGCGGCCGCCGTTCCAGCGCGGCAACGCGGCCTTGCCGGACGCCGCCCGCCGCACCAGCGCGGTCATCTGCTCGACCCGCACCAACTCCAGCAGCCTGCCGCCGAACATGAAGGCGTCGCCCGGCTTGAGCCGCGCGATGAAGCTCTCCTCGACCGTGCCGATGCGACCGCCGGTGATGAACTGCACCTGCATGGCCGCGTCGCTGACGATGGTCCCGATGTTGGACCGATGCCGACGGGCCAGGCGCGCATCGGGCACGCGCCAGACGCCCTCCTCGTCGGGCACGACGCGGTGGTAGTCGGGATAGGCCGTCAGCGACGGACCGCCCTGCCGCACGAAGTCCAGGCACCACTGCCAGGAGGCCTCGGACAGCGCCGCGTAGGCGACCGTCGTCCGCACCTCCGCGAGCAGCGTCTCGGGCCGGAAGCCGCCGCCCAGCGCGATCGTCACCAGGTGCTGAACCAGCACGTCCAGCGGCTCGCGCGGGCTGTGGCGCGCCTCGATGCGGCCCTCATGCACGGCGTGACGGGCGGCGGCGGCCTCGACCAGCTCCAGCCCGTGCGTCGGCACCATCGTGATCCGAGACGGCCGCCCCGGCGCATGGCCCGAGCGCCCCGCGCGCTGCACCAGACGCGCCACGCCCTTGGCCGAGCCGATCTGCAGCACCCGCTCCACCGGCAGGAAGTCCACGCCCAGGTCCAGGCTGGAGGTGCACACCGCGGCCTTCACGCGGCCCTCCTTGAGGCCGAGCTCCACCCACTCCCGCACCTCGCGATCCAGCGAGCCGTGATGCAGCGTCAGCACACCGGCCCAGTCCGGGCGCGCGTCCAGCAAGGCGCGATACCACTGCTCCGCTTGCGAGCGCGTGTTGGTGAAGACCAGGCTGCTGGCGCTCTCCTCGATGGCCTGGACCACCTGCGGCAGCATGCGCAGCCCCATGTGGCCGGCCCAGGCGAAGCGCTCGACCGTCTCCGGCAGCAGCGTGTCGATGACCAGGGTCTTGTCGGTCTCGCCTTGGACAAGGACCGCCGCGCCCGAGGACCGCGGTGTGGTCGAGGTGGCCGATGAACTCGATGACACCGAGGTCGATGTGGACGCGTCCACGCCGACCAACGTACCGAGCGCCTCGTCGAGATTGCCCAGCGTGGCCGACAAGCCCCAGCTCATCAGCGCGCCGCCGCGCTCGGCGCGCCATCGCCGCAGACGCGCCAGCGCCAGCTGCGTCTGAACCCCGCGCTTGTTGCCCATCAGCTCATGCCATTCATCGACGACGACCAGCCGCACGCGACCGAGCTGATCGCTCGCATCGGCGCGGGACAGCAGCAGCGACAGGCTCTCCGGCGTCGTCACCAGCACGGTCGGCAGCCGCCGGTCCTGCGCCGCGCGTTGCGACGAACTGGTGTCGCCGCTGCGCAGCCCCAGCGTCCAGCCCGGACACAGCGCCGTCATCGGCGCCTCGATGGCGCGCTGCGTGTCGGCCGCCAGCGCCCGCATCGGCGTGATCCACAGGACGCTGAGCGGCGGCGCCAGCGGCTTCCCGCGCAGCACGCCCGCGGGACCGACCGCCTCGCGCAAGGCGCCCAGCGCGCCCAGCCATACGGCGAGCGTCTTGCCGCTGCCGGTGCTGGAATGCAGCAGGCCGCTGCGGCCCGCGGCCATCTCCGCCCACACCCGCCGCTGGAACGGGAACGGCGTCCAGCCCTTGGCCGCGAGCCACTCGTCGATGGCGGGCGCCGTCGACTTCACAGGCGGCGTGCCCGGCGAGCTCCCGGCGCTCGGGTCGCCGCTGGCGCCCTCGATGGTCCTGGCGGTCCTGGCGCTCATCCACCGCCCTCGGGCAACAGCGCCTGCAAGGACTGCAGCGTGTCGGCCTCCTCGACGGGCTTGTCCTCGCGGCGCCGCAGCATCCGAGGGAAGCGCACGGCGATGCCGCTCTTGTGGCGGCCGCTGCGCGCGATGCCCTCGAAGCCGAGCTCGAACACCAGCGTCGGCGTGACGCTGCGCACCGGGCCGAAGCTCTCCACCGTGGTACGGCGCACGATGGCGTCGACCTCGCGGATCTCCGCGTCGGTCAGGCCGGAGTAGGCCTTGGCGAAGGGCACCAGCTGACGCGCGGGGTCGTCCTGCGGCGCGCTCCAGACCGCGAAGGTGTAGTCGGTGTAGAGGCTGGCGCGGCGTCCGTGGCCGCGCTGCGCATAGATCAGCACCGCGTCCACCGACAACGGGTCGATCTTCCACTTCCACCACACGCCGACGTCCTTGGTCCGCCCGACGCCGTAGCGCGCGTCCCGCCGCTTGAGCATGAACCCCTCGACGCCCAAGGCCCGCGCCTGCTCTCGCTGCCGCGCCAGGTCGGTCCAGTCCGCCCCCTGCAGCAGCGGGCTCAACTCGAGCCCCGCCAGCGGATGCGCCGCGATCAAGCGTTCCAGACGCTGACGTCGCTCATGTTGCGGCAGCCCACGCAAATCCTCGCCGTCCTCCTCCAGCAGGTCGTAGACGCACAGCGCCGCCGGCAGATCGCGCAGCAGCTTCGCGCTCAGCGACTTGCGGCCGATGCGCTGCTGCAGCTCGGCGAAGGGCCGCGCCCGACCTTCTCGCCAGATGAGGATCTCGCCGTCCAGCACCGTGCCCTCGGGCAGCGCTTCGCCGACGGCGCGCAGCTCGGGGAAGCGGTCGGTGATGAGCTCCTCGCCGCGCGACCAGATCGCGGCCTCGCCGCCGCGCCGCACCAGTTGCGCGCGGATGCCGTCCCACTTCCACTCGACCAGCCAATCGGACGGCGGCCCCAGCAGCGCCTCGAACTGCGCCAGCGGTGGGCTGAACGGATGCGCGAGGAAGAAGGGATACGGCTGCGCGCCGCGCGCCGCGTCCCCCGCTTGCGCATCGGCGGGCGCGACGAGCGCCTCGTAGTCCTGCGCGTCGGGCCGGGCGCCGACATGCGTGTAGCCCATCAGGCGCTGCGCGACGATCTTCGCGTCCACACCGCTGACGGCGGCCAGCGCCTGCGTCACCTGCAGGCGCGACACGCCCACCCGCAGCGCGCCGGTGATCAGCTTGAAGTAGGCGAAGCGCTGCTCGACGGCGAGCCCGGCCCACTGGCTCTGCAAAGTCTGGGCGAGCTCCTCGGGCGGCATGCCACGCAGCGGCAGCAGGTGATCGGCCATCCATGCCGAGAGCGGCCGCTCGACCGCGGCGGTCGGCTCGGGGAGCAGCAGCGAGATGGTCTCCGCCAGATCGCCGACCGCCTCGTAGCTCTCGTCGAAGAGCCATTCGGGCAAGCCGGCCGCGAGCCGGGCCTGCTCCCGCAGCAGCTTGGTCGGCACGAGCTGGCGCGGCTTGCCGCCGGCGAGAAAGTACACGGCCCACGCGGCATCCTGGGGCGGCGCCGCGCGCAGATAGGCTTGCAAGGCGGCCTGTTTCGCGAGGCTGGAGGTCGAGGCGTCCAGGTCGCGGTAGAGCGCGGCGAAGGCGTGCATGAGGCGATGCTAGCCAGCCTCGGTCAGATCGCCTGTAGGACAGCGGCGCGTCCGCGCTCGCGCGATTGAACCGCGACATGGCGTCGGCGACCCAGGGCGCCTCCCGTTCTGGAGCATGAGGCCATGTTCAATTCCCAAGTCCCCGCCGCGCGTCCCCAGTCTCCGGAGGCGCCTTCCGCAGCGCAAAACTCGGTCGAGCCGGGGGCTGCTGATGTTGACGTCGACGACGAGCTCTACGACTTGGCCCTTTCCGGGGATCGGAACGCACTGGGGTCAAGGCTCGACAGCCTGATCAGGCAGGCCCGCTCGCGCGAGATCTCCAGCGACCAGTTGTTCCTACAGCTGATGCAGAAGGAACGCTATGGGCGGACCGCGCTGCACACGTGCTTCCGCCCAGATCGACTGGAGCCGCTGAATGCGCTGTTGGGGCACATCGAAACAGCCGCGCAGGAAGGACTTCTGCAAAGTGGTCAGCTGGGGGCGCTCTTGCTCAGCCAGAACATCCAAGAACACAATGCGCTTCACGTGTTCGCCGGGTCGCCAGGCCCGGATGCGGAGAACCTTCGGTGCCTGTGCGACTGCGTGCTGCGATTGCTGCAAAGGAAACTCCTGCCTCCCACGAATGCGGCCTACGTCCTCCTTCAGCCAGGCGCATACCAACTGCCAATGGTGAGCGGCGGCGGCACCGATACCGGCCAGCCCGAAGCGCTTCGCGTCCTCTTCGATTTCGCGTCTGGGCTGGTCAAGGAAGGGGCAGTTCAAGCCAGCGAGGTCCTTTCATCGATCAGTGGATATTCGGTGGCGGTCATGTTCGAGCATGCGTCTGTTCACCGCATCGGTGCCTTCATCAAGGGCATCGATGGTCTTATAGCCGCTGATCCTCACGCTCGAAACTTTGTTCTGCGCGACCTCGTCATGGCCGGGATGGAAAAGGTCATGGCGGGGGCGCGGGACACCGCGCAGGAGCAGTCAGATAAGGATGAAGCCGAGGCGGTCAAGAAGCTCATCGCCGACGCCAAAGAGCGATGGTTCATGAAAGATTCTCATCAGGGTTCCTCGCCGACGGACTGAGATCATCCGTTGGCGATGCCACTTCGGCTCCGGGGGCAGCCGCCCCCTCCCCCTCCTCCTCCCCATACTCGGTGGCAAAGGCCTGCGCACGCAGACCTTGCTCATTCAGCCACCGCACCATCACGGGCACGCTGCCGTGGGTGACGAAGATGCGCTCGGCGCCGGTGCCGCCGATCGCGGCCATCAGGCCGGGCCAGTCGGCATGGTCCGAGACGACGAAGCCTCGATCGACGCCGCGCCGGCGCCGCGTCCCGCGCAACTGCATCCAGCCGCTGGCGAAGGCGTCGGACGGATCCGCGCCGAAGCGACGGATCCAGGGCGACCGCGCGGCCGACGGCGGCGCGATCACCAGCGCCCGCGACAGCGCGGCCTTGTCCAGCATCGAATCCTGCGCATTGAAGGTCGGCGGCAGCGCCACGCCTGCGGCGCGATAGATGGCGTTGAGCGGCTCGACCGCGCCATGCGCCACGATCGGCCCGATGGAAGCGTCGACGCCGTGCAGCAGGCGCTGCGCCTTGCCCAGCGCGTAGGCGTAGAGCACCGAGGCGCGGCCTGCCGCCGCGTTGGCGCGCCACCAGGCGTCGACCTCCGCGAACAGCGCCGCCTGCGAGGGCCAACGGTAGATCGGCAGGCCGAAGGTGGACTCGGTGATGAAGGTGTCGCAGCGTACCGGCTCGAAGGGTGGACAGGTGCCGTCGGCCTCCAGCTTGTAGTCGCCCGAGGCGACCCACACCCGGCCGCCGTGTTCGAGCCGCACCTGCGCGGATCCCAGCACATGGCCGGCCGGATGCAGCGACAGCCGCACGCCGCGGTGGTCAACCGCCTCGCCATAGGCCAGCGTCTGCAGCGTGATGTCCTCGCCGAGCCGGCGCCTCAGGATGGCCGCGCTGTCGTCATGCGCGAGGTAGTGTCCGTTGCCCCAGCGCGCGTGATCGCTGTGCCCATGCGTGATGACGGCGCGATCCACCGGCTTCCACGGGTCGATGTAGAAGTCGCCCGGCGGGCAGTACAGCCCCTCGGGTCGGGCGACGACCAGATCCTGGGCCGTCGCACACGGCGCTTGGCGGTTTGACGAGATCGCGGCGGCCATGGCGATCGATGCTAACCGCCGGCCTTGACGGCCCTTGTAGGACGAGCACGCGTCCGCCGGCACCGTTCGCGGCCGCTTGCGCGACCACGAACCCGCCCAAAGACGGGCCAACTGAGGCGCCCCTATCTCTGCCTCCCCGTCATGAATCCTCTTCATCCCTCGATCGATTCCGGCTGTGAAAGCACCATCCTTTTATCTGAGGAGAACAACCCGCTCGCTCCTCTCGAGAGCCCGCTGCGCAAGGCCGTACGAACCGGCTCGCCGAAGGCCGTGGAAGCGGCGATACGCCACCTCGCCTCGCCTGCAGACGCCCGCCCGCTGACGTCCGCTCAAATTGCGGAGGCGCTGCTCGACCCTCACGGCGGAGGCGACTCCATCCTCCATCTCGCCTGCCGGCCCGATCGCAGTCCGGGGGTCCTCGAGGCGCTGGTGAGCGGCATCGAGTGGCTCGTGAATGAGCTCCCGATCGAATCGCGCGAGCTGGCTGTGATGCTTCGCGCCGTCGACCAGGAAAATGAGTCCGCGATGCAATTGCTGGCCGGCGCCCGTGACTCATCCGGGCTGAAACGGTTCGGCAACATGCTGATAGACCTTCGGAAACGCAATGCCCTGTCGGGTTCGGACCTCGCGGCGCTGCTCCTTCACAGAAGCCATAACGAAACGCCGTTGCAGATGGCCTTGCGCCGTGGCTCGCCGGCGGCCGTCGCGACTGTGCTGCAACTCTGGGCGCAGGCGCTGTCTCTGAAGGACATCGACGCCAGCGAGGTCGCCCTGGCGCTGGTCGCGAGGCGCTCGCTGGCTCCGTCTCGTCCCGGCGCCGCGCCGGTATCCCCGCCGCGGCCGATATTGATCGAACCCTTCGCCTCGGCGGACACGCCTGTCATCCAGGCCATCATCCGGGGCATCGACGCCTTGCGCGAAATCGGGCGCATGCCGGACGAGCTCTTGCAAAATGCTCTGTCGCCCGCGCTCGACGCCACAAACAGCGGCCTGCTCGACTGTTCGGCCACGCAAAGGGATCGGCGCGACGCTCAAGCACTGGTCAATCAGGCCCGAGCTCGCTGGGGGATCTGATCAGCACGCGTGCCGCCGTGTTCTTTTCCACCCCTAGCGCGCCTGTTGCCGCCCTGCCCGACATCCTCGACATGTGCGACGGCATCGACCATCAAGCGCTGAATCGCGCCATGAGCCAGGGCACCGCGCAACAGGTCGAGGACGTGTTCAACGCGCAGGACATCCCCAAGCCGGCCTGACTCCCCTACACTGCCCCGACGCTTCGCTACCCGCATCCAAACGCGCCCGGCGCCTGCCGACCGGGCCTTCCTGGGGAGGAATGGGATGGGCCGTGTGTCGGGAGGTCCGCCGGGACGTTTGTCGGAATGGCTGCTCGGACATCGCCGGATCGTCTGGGCCTTGGCCGCGCTGTCGGCGCTCGCGCTGGGCGCCGCCGTCAGCGAGGCCCATCGCCGCTCGCTGGAGCACGACTTCCGCCGCACGCTGTCCAACGCCGCCCAGCGTGAGGCGCTCGCGCTGCAAGGGCTGACCCTCACCGGCAAGCCCATGGGCGCGGTGACGCTGGCCGGGCAGCTCAACCCGGCGATCAAGTCCGCCGCCCTGGTCACCGATGTCCAGTTGGCCCGCCGCACCCGCCCGGCCGCCGATGCGCTGGAGGTGCTGGCCTTGAGCGTCGGCGCCCAGCAGGCCTACGTCGTGAACGCCCAAGGCCGCATCGTCGGCGAGTGGGACGACGAAGGCGCGCCGCCCATCGGCCTGGACGTGAGCTTCCGCCAGTACTACCGCCAGGCGATGCGCGGCCAGCCCAACGTCTTCGCCGGCATCAGCCTGACCACCGGCCAGCGCGCCTACTGGCTGGCGGCTCCGGTCTATCGCGAACCCGGCCAGACCGGCGACATCATCGGCGTGGTCGCCGCCCGACTCTTCGCCGATGCGCTGGACCGCTTCCTCGACACGCGCAGCTATGCCGGCGGGCTGCTGCTCTCGCCGCAGGGCGTGGTCCTGGCGGCCAGCCGGCCTGACTGGCGCATGAGCCTGGAAGGCGAGGCCACGCCAGCGCGCGCGGCGGCGCTGACCGCGAGCCGCCAGTTCGGCAAGCTTTTCGCCGAGCCGGCCCAGATCCGCCGCCTGCCCTTCGCGCTGGACCACGTCAGCACCGAGATCGATGGCCGGCGTCATGCGCTGGTCCATGCCGACGTGGCCTGGGGCGACCCGGGCGGCCCCTGGAAGCTGGTGCTGCTGGGCGATCTGAGCGCGCTGGAGCCGATGTCCACGCGGCTGCTGATCGGCGCGCTGGTGGCGCTGCTGTCCTTCGGCCTGATGGCGGCGACGCTGCGCGCCATCGCGCACCGCGTCGCCCGCGACCGCAAGGACCTGGAGCTGCAGGAGCAGCATCGCCGGCTCCAGGACCAGCATCGCGAGCTGCAGGCGCTCAAGGAGGCGGCTGAGGCGGCGGCCCACGCCAAGTCGGACTTCCTGGCCAACATGAGCCACGAGATCCGCACCCCGATGAACGCCATCATCGGCATGTCCCATCTGGCGCTGCAGACCGGACTGGATGCGCGCCAGCGCAACTACATCGAGAAGGTGCACCGCTCGGCCGAGAATCTGCTGGGCGTGATCGACGACATCCTGGACTTCAGCCGCATCGAGGCCGGCAAGCTGAGCATCGAGCGCGTGCCCTTCCAGCTGGAGGACGTGCTGGAGCACCTGGTCAACCTGATCGGCTTCCGCGTCGAGGACAAGGGCATCGAGCTGCTGCTCAACCTGCCGCCGGATCTGCCCACCGCGCTCATCGGCGATCCGCTGAGGCTGGGGCAGGTGCTGGTCAACCTGGGCAACAACGCGGCCAAGTTCACCGACCACGGCGAGATCATCGTGGGCATCGAGGCACGGCCCGTCTCCGATGCGCCGGCCGAGTCCGCGGCGGCCATCGACTCCGACGTCGAGCTGCACTTCCAGATCCGCGACACCGGCATCGGCATGACCCCGGAGCAGCAGGCGCGGCTGTTCCAGAGCTTCAGCCAGGCGGACAGCTCCACCACGCGCAAGTACGGCGGCAGCGGCCTGGGCCTGGCGATCTGCAAGCAGCTGGTGGAGATGATGGGCGGGCGCATCTGGCTGGAGTCCGAGCCGGGCCAGGGCTCGACCTTCCACTTCACCGCGCGGCTCGGCCTGCAGCCGGAAGGCTCGGACCTGCCGGCCCGGCGCGCGCTGATGGCCCATGAACTGGCCCGCTTGCGCACGCTGGTCGTCGACGACAACCGCGCCGCGCGCGAGATTCTCTTCACCCTGGGCACCAGTTTCGGCCTGGCGGTCGACACCGCGTCAGACGGCGCGCAGGCGCTCCGAATGGCCGAACGCGCACAGGCCGAGCACCAGCCCTATGCATTGGTGCTGATGGACTGGCAGATGCCCGGCATCGACGGCATCGAGGCCGCGCGGCAGCTGCGCGACGGTCGCCTTGCGCCTGCGCCCGCGGTGGTGCTGGTGACCTCCTTCGGCCGCGACGACTCGCTCACCGCCGCCCTGGCGCAGGCCCAGGCGCGCTCACCCGAGCTGCGGCCGCCGGTGCTGCTGACCAAGCCGGTCACCGCCTCCTCGCTGCTGAGCGCCATCGGAGAAGCGCTGGGGCATGTCGACCGCCCCGCCCCGACCGCCGAGCGCCGCCGCCAGTCCACGCAGGAAGTGACGCGCCAACTGGCCGGCGCCCGCGTGCTGGTCGCCGAGGACAACGAGCTCAACCAGGAACTGGCGGCCGCGCTGCTGGAGGACGCGGGGCTGCACGTCACGCTCGCGGCCAACGGGCAGATCGCGCTGGATCTGCTGGCCGAATCGCCGCAGGGTTTCGACGGCGTGCTGATGGACATCCAGATGCCGGTGCTGGACGGCTACGAGGCCACGCGCCGGTTGCGCGAGGACGCGCGCTGGCGCGCCCTGCCCGTCATCGCCATGACCGCCAACGCGATGAGCGGCGACCGCGAGAAGGTGCTGGAAGCGGGCATGAACGACCACATCCCCAAGCCGCTCAATGTCGACGCGCTCTTCGAGACCCTGGCGCGCTGGGTGCGCCCGGCGCATCCGGCGGCGGAGGTGCCGATGGACACGCGCTCCGGCGCGGGACGGCGCATCGACACGCGACGCGCGCGCGATAAGCGGCTCGGTGCCGAGCAAGGCGCCTCGGGCACCAGTTCCGGATCGACCCGGTCGATCGCGCCGATCGAGGCGACCGGATCAACCGGATTGCCCCCCTCTTCAGGCAACGCCCACCCGGCGGACGCGATCGGCTCGATCGCTTCGACACCCGCGTCCGAGGGGGCGGGCGGCACCGGCGCGGCGGGCCTGCTGCCGCCGATCGCCGGGCTGGATCAGCAAGCCGGCCTGGCGACGGCCGGTGGTCATCCGGCGCTGTACCGCAAGTTGCTGCGCACCTTCCTGGACACGCAGACCGACTTCGCCGCGGACTTCGCCGAGGCGGCGGCGGGCGCCGATCACGTGGGCATGACGCGGCTCGCGCACTCGCTGCGCGGCGCGGCGGCGACGCTCGGCGCCAAGCCTTTGGCGGCCGCGGCAGGGGCGCTCGAGCAGGCTTGCGCCCGGCGCGTGCCGGTCGCGGAGCGCGAGCCGCTGCTGCTGCGCGCCCAATCGCTGCTGGCGGCGCTGCTGGTGTCGCTGGGACGGCATCAGGCGCGCGAGGCGCTCGCGCTGTCGCCGGCGCCCTCGCTTGTGGTCACCGACGATCTGCGCGAGCTCGATCCCTTGCTGGACCGGCTGACCGACTTGCTGGAGGACAGCGATTCCTCGGCCGCCGAGGCCGCGCGCGAGCTTGACGGGCTGCTGGATCGACTGTCGCTGCCGACCGCGCGACTGCGGCCCTTGCGCCGAGCGGCGGACGCGGCGGCGCGCTTCGATTTCGATGCGGCGCTCGCGCTGATCCGCGAGGATCGCAACACCGGGAGGTCCTCATGAACACGTCCTCGGACCCGACGGACGGCGCGACGGTACTGGTCGTCGACGACACACCGGACAACCTGACCCTGATGAGCGAGCTGCTGCGCGATCGCTACCGCGTGAAGGTCGCCACGGGCGGTGAGAAGGCCCTGCGCATCGCGGGCGGCGACCCGCGGCCCGACCTGATCCTGCTGGACGTGATGATGCCGGGCATGGACGGCTACGAGGTCTGCGCGCGGCTCAAGGACGAGGCGGACACGCGCGAGATCCCGGTCATCTTCCTGACCGCGAAGGCCGACGTGGCCGACGAGATGCGGGGTCTGTCGCTCGGAGCGGTGGACTACATCACCAAGCCCATCAGCCCGCCCATCGTGTTGGCGCGCGTGCGCACGCATCTGCGGCTCAAGGCCAGCGCGGACTTCCTGCGGGACAAGGCGGCTTTCCTCGAGGCCGAGGTCGCGCGACGCAACGCCGAGCTGTCGGCCATCCAGGACGTGACCATCCATGCGATGGCCTCGCTGGCGGAGACGCGCGACAGCGACACGGGCAACCACATCCGCCGCACGCAGCATTACGTGAAGGTGCTGGCCGAGGCCTTGCGAGAGCACCCGCGCTTCGCCAGGACGCTGACGCCGGCCTACATCGCCACGCTGTTCAAGTCGGCGCCGTTGCACGACATCGGCAAGGTCGGCATTCCGGACCGGATCCTGCTCAAGCCGGGTCGCTACACGCCCGAGGAGTACGAGATCATGAAGGCGCATCCGACGCTGGGCCGCGACGCGATCGCGCAGGCCGAGGCGCATCTGGGCACGCCGGTGGCTTTCCTGTCCATGGCCAAGGACATCGCCTACGGCCATCAGGAGAAGTGGGATGGATCGGGCTACCCGCAGGGGTTGCGGGGCGATGCGATCCCGGTGTCGGCGCGTTTGATGGCCTTGGCGGACGTCTACGACGCGCTGATCAGCCGGCGCGTGTACAAGGACGGGATGCCGCATGAAAAGGCGGCGGTGATCATCGCCGAGGGCTCGGGGTTGCACTTCGACCCGGACGTGGTCGAGGCCTTCATCCGCATCCAGCCGCAGTTCCAGGAGATTGCCCGGCGCTTCGCCGACGACGACGCGGCGCTCGCGCGCAAGCGGGTGTGGATGGATACGGCGGCGATGCCGGACATCCCGCCACGGCCCTGAGCCGTTCGTCGGCCCCCTCGGCATCGATCTTGACAGTGTGATGACAGCCCTGAACACTAGCTCTCGCAATCGTCCATTTCCATAACGACGGGCGGCCCCTCGGCACGCCCGGACCCGGCGATCCTTGCGACGCTGGGAAGCGGGACAGCCTGGGAGGCAAGGGATGGATCAGCGGTCAGAGGTCCGGATGGAGGGATGGCGGTCCACGCGCCGCTGGACGGGCTGGGGGCTTGTCGTCGTCACCCTGACGGCGATCGGCTGGGCCGGCAGCGCGGTGCAGCGCTGGTGGCTGGAGCGCGACGTGCATGCGGCGCTGAGCGCCAACGCGGACCGGGAAGCGATCTCCCTGATGCAGATGACCATGACCAGTCAGGTCATGGGCGCCGTGGAGCTCAGCGGCATGGTCGATCCGCTGGTCAAGTCGTTGGCGCGGATCACCGACGTCGAGCGCGCAAAGCGGGACCGCCCCGGCGAATCGCATCTGGCGACGATCGCCCGCATGGTCGACGGCGACGAGACCTTCGTCATCAATGGCGCCAACCTGATCATTGCCGAGTGGGTCGCCAAATCCGCGCAGCAGGCGATCGGACTGGACGTCGGCTACCGCCCGTATGTGATGCAGGCCAGGAAGGGGCGTTCCACCGTCTTCACCTCGCTGAGTCCCCGTCTCGGGCAGCGCGCCATCCTGTTCACGGCGCCTATTCATGCGGGCTACGAGACCTCAAGCGAGGTCATCGGCGTGGTGGTCGCTCGCAAGCTGCCGGACACCGTGGATCGATTCCTGTCGGATCGCCGCCATGCGGGCGCCTTGCTGGTGTCGCCGCACGGGGTCGTCTTCGCGGCCAATCGACCGGAGTGGACCATGACCCTGGTCGGCGCCACGAATGCGCAGCGCGCCGACGAGCTCATGGCGGCGCGTCGCTACGCCGCCCTGTTCAAGGATCCCGCCAAGTCCCGCATGCTGCCCTTCGATCCCACCGATCGCCATGTCGTGGAGGTCGACGGACAGCGCATGGCCGCCGCCGCCGCCGCCATCGACTGGAACGATCCCGCCGGCCCCTGGCGCCTGGTTCTGCTGGACGATCTCTCCGCGGCAATGTCCGTCCAGGCGCAGCGGCTCTGGGCCGCGCTGTACGCCGGGCTGCTGCTGGGCGGGCTCCTGCTGATGCGGCTCTCGGCCGCTCAGCTCCGCCAGCGCGACCGCAAAGCCGCCGAGATCGCCGCGCAGGCCGACCAGTTTCGGGCCTTGATGAACTTGGCCCCCATCGGCGTGGGCGTCGTCATCGACGGCCGCGTCGAGTACGCCAATCCCGCGCTCAGGACCACGCTCGCCGTTGAGCAGGGGCAGCCCTGGCCCGAACGTCATGCCGACGACGCCACACGCGAGCTGCTGGAAACCCTGATGACAGAACGACCGACGCTGCGCCACCGCGACGTGCGTCTGCACGACGCCGCCGGCGAGCCGCGCGACTTCCTCCTCTCGGCCATGCCCATCGACTACGACGGCTTCCGCCCGGCGGTGGTGCTGTGGCTCGTGGACGTGACCCGCCGCCGACTGGCGGCCCGCGAGGCCCGGCACGCCATGGAGGCCGCGGAGGACGCGGCGCTGGCCAAGAGCCGTCTGCTGTCCAGCATGAGCCATGAGATCCGCTCCCCGATGAACATCATCCTGGGCATGTCCGATCTGGCCCTGCAGACCGGCATCGATTCGCGCCAGCGCAATTACCTCGAGAAGGTGCACGGCGCGGCCGCGAGCCTGCTGGACCTCATCGACGACATCCTCGACTTCAGCCGCATCGAGTCCGGCCGGATGACCCTGGATCATGTGCCCTTCGAACTCGACGACGTACTTGACCGGCTGGTCGATCTGATCGGTCTGCGCGCCCAGGACAAGGGCCTTGAGCTGCTCATCGACCTGCCGCCGGACGTTCCCACCGCGCTCGTCGGCGACCCTGTGCGGCTGGGGCAGGTGCTGATCAACCTGGGCAACAACGCGGTGAAGTTCACCGCCGAGGGCGAGGTCATCGTCACCGTCGAGCAGGTGCCGCCGGCCGTTCATCATCCTGACGCCGAGGGAACGCCAAAGGACGTCGAACTGCGATTCAGCGTGCGTGACTCGGGCATCGGCATGACGGAGGAAGCCTGCGCCCGACTCTTCCAGAGCTTCAGTCAGGCGGACCCCTCGACCACGCGCAAATACGGCGGCAGCGGACTGGGCCTGGCGATCAGCAAGCAGCTGGTGGAGATGATGGGTGGCGCCATCGCCGTGCGCTCCCGCGAGGGCGAGGGGTCGAGCTTCAGCTTCACCGTCAAGCTTGGCTTGCAGCCGGTGCCGCGCGCGGTCGGCACCATCGACTTCTCCCGACTGCGCGCCCTTGTCGCCGACGACAACCGGGCGGCGCGAGAGATTCTGGGCGCGCTGTGCGCCGGCTTCGGCATGCGGGTGGACACGGCGGTGAACGGCGCCCACGCGGCGCAATCCGTGCTGGAAGCCCAAGCGGCGAACGACCCCTACGACATCGTGCTGATGGACTGGCAGATGCCGGTGCTCAACGGCCTGGAAGCGGCCCGGCTGATCGCCGACGGACGGCTGCCCAAGCCCCCCGCCGTGCTGCTGGTCAGCGCCTTCAGCCGGGACGAGGCGCTGGGCGCCGCGTTGGCCGAGTTCGACGCCGTGGACCGGCCCGTCCCTCTCAGCAAGCCGGTGACGGCCTCGGCCTTGCTGACGGCGATCTCGGAGCGCACCGGCCAGGTTCTGCGCCCGCCGCGGTCCGGCCTGCGCCGCCGCGGCACGACCCGGCTGGCCATGATCCAGTTGACCGGCGCGCGCCTACTCGTGGTCGAGGACGATCCGGTGAGCCGAGAGATGGCGGGGGAATTGCTGCGGGCCGCCGGGCTGGAGGTGACGCTGGCCACGAACGGCCAGTCAGCGCTGGACCTGTTGGCGGGCACGCCGCAGGGCTTCGACGCGGTGCTCATGGACTGCCAGATGCCGGTGATGGACGGCTACGAGACAACGAGGCGCATCCGCAGCGTTCCACAGTGGCGCGATCTGCCGGTCATCGCGTTGACCGCCAGCGCCATGCGCGGCGACCGGGACCGCATCCTCGCTGCGGGCATGAACGATCACCTCCCCAAGCCGCTCAATGTGGACCGGCTGTTCGAGACACTCGGCCGCTGGCTGCATCCGCAGCCGATCGACGCGGATCCCGCCGACCCGGACGCCTCCCGCGGCGCCGCCCCGGGCGGCCACAGGGACGCCCGCGCCTTCCAAGCCGCGGCGATCGACCCTCTGGAAGTCCTGCTGGAGCGCCTGACACGACGGCTGCAGGCCAGCGACGCTTCGGCGGCGGATCTGGCGTCCTCGTTGATGGCTGAGCTGGACCGCCACCCGCCGCTGCAGTCACGTCTGGCGCTTCTGCGGCGCGTGGCCGGGGCGGCCAGCCGCTTCCAGTTCGAGGAAGCGCTGGCCTTGCTGCGATGGGACGGCGGCGGCCAGCGCGGAGGGCGCCCGTCATGAGTCCGTTGCCGACCTGGCTGTCCCGGCATCGCCGCGTCGCCTGGCTCATCTCCGCGCTGCTCGCGTTGGCGGGAGGTCTGTCGACAGCCGAGGTGGCGCGCCGCCAACTGGAGGCCGACTTCAGGACGGGGATGGAGATCGCCTCGAATCGGGAGTTGCTGGCCCTGCGCGGTCTGACGGAGGACGGCAAGGGCATGGGCGCGGTGCGTCTCGCGGGCCGGGTCAACCCGGCGGTCCGGGCCGCGGCCGAGGTCGACAGCCTGGATGTCGCCCGCCGATCCAGGCCCGCGGCGGATGTGCTGGCGGTACTCACCGATCACGTCGGCGCCGAGCTCAGCTTCGTCGTGAACCGACGCGGCATCATCGTCGGCGAGTGGAACCGAGGCATCCAGGCGACACCGCTCGGGCAGGACGTCACCAAGCGGGCCTACTTCATCCAGGGCATGCAGGGCCGCCCCAACGTGTTCATGGGGCTGAGTCTGACCGCCTCGCGGCGATCGCTCTACCTGACGGCCCCGATCTACGATTCGACCGCCAGCGACGCGCCCCCCGTCGGCGTCATCTCCGCCCGGTTCTTCGGCGACGTCCTGGATCGATTCCTCGGCGGCCATGCGGGCATGACGGGTCTGCTGATCTCGCCGCACGGCGTCGTCATGGCGTCCAGCGAACCCGCCTGGGTGCTGACGCTCGTGGGCGCCCCCTCGGCCGAACGCAGTCTGCGTCTGGGCGTCGACCGTCAGTACGGCCGCCACTTCGAGGACCCTCGCCAGATCAAGCAGCTCCCGTTCGATCCCGCCAACGCCACCGTGTCGATCCGAGGCCTGCGGCATGCGGTCGCGAGCCGCCCCGTTGACTGGTCGGATCCGGGCGGCCCGTGGCGCCTGGTCTTCGTCGGCGATCTGAGCCGTGTCGCCGCGGGCGTGCAGGCGCCGATCGCCGCGCTGACGACGCTGGTGCTGTTCGTGCTGCAAGCTCTGTTGCTGCGTCAGATGTTCCATCGCGTCGCACGCCATGCGCTGGAGGAACGGCAACAAGCGCAGAACCGCCGCTACTTGACGATCCTCGATCATTCGCCTGCCGGCATCGGCGTGGTCTCCGGCGGTCTTGTCACGCTCGCCAATCCCGCCTTGCTTGAGGTCGCGAAGGCCGAGCCGGGTCAACCCTGGCCCGACATCCACGCCGACGAGGCCAGCCGCGCACGCATCGTCGCGGGCCTGGCAAGCCCGACCGCCGTGTCCGATGTCGAGTTGCGCGTCCGCACCGCCGAAGGCCAGGAGCGCGTCTGCATGGCCACCTTCCAGCCCCTGACCTTCCGGGATCCCGCCACGGTCGTCTGGCTCACCGACCTCACCGGCGAGCTGGCCGCGGAGGCCGAGATCCGTCGCGCGATGACCGCATCGGAAGAGGCCACGCGCAACAAGGCGGACTTCCTGGCCAACATGAGCCACGAGTTGCGCACGCCGATGAACGCGATCATCGGCATGTCCGACCTGGCCCTGCAGACCGACCTCGACGCACGCCAGCGCAATTACATCGAGAAGGCGCATCGCGCCGCCGTCCATCTGCTCCAGGTGATCGACGACATCCTCGACTTCAGCCGCATCGAGGCCGGAAAGCTCTCTCTGGAGCGCATTCCGTTCACGCTCGAAGGCCCGCTTGATCACCTCGTCCAGGTGATCGGTCTCGGCCTGGAGGAGAAAGGCGTCGAGCTGCTCCTGAACGTCCCGGCCGATGTCCCGACCCTGTTGGTCGGCGACCCGCTGCGCCTGGGCCAGGTGCTCGCCCATCTCGGTCGACACGCGGCCCGCGTCACGCAGCACGGCGAGGTGGTGGTCGGCGTGTTCGTCGCGGCCGACGACCCGGGCGGCCCCCCCCAGAACGCCGGAGAGGCGCAGGTGACCTTGCAGTTCAGTGTGCGCGACAGCGGCCCTGGCCTTCAGCCGGCCGAGCTGGCCCGGATGAGCCGCCGACTGCGGGACGGCGACACGGACGCCCAGGACGGCAGCGGCCTGGCGCTGGAGGTGTGCCGGCAACTGGTGAGCATGATGGGCGGGCGCCTGTGGGTGGAGTCGATGCCCGGGGTGTGTACCCTCTTCCACTTCACCGCCCAGCTGGGCCTGGGTGCCCTGGACACCGCGCCCAAGTCACCTCTGCCCTCGCCGGTGAGCAAGGGCCGCCGCGTGCTGATCGTGGACGACAGCCGCATCGCCCGCGACCTGCTCGCGGCGCTGTGCCGCTCCCAGGGCCTGCTGCCGGAGACCGTGACCGGCGCCGACGAGGCCTTGCAGCTCGCCTTGACGGCGGAGCGTCTGCAGCAACCGTTCGATCTCGTCCTGATGGACTGGAAGATGCCGGGCACGGACGGTCTGTCCGCAACCTCGCAGCTGCGCTCAAGGCTGGTGCAAGCTCCCCGGATCATCATGGTCACGGCCTTCGGAAACGACGACACGCTCTACGAGGCGATGGCTGCGCTCGCACCCGGAGAGCTGCCGCCGGTACTCGCCAAGCCGGTGACCGTGGCGACCCTGCTCGGCGCGCTGGGCACGCTGGGCGCCGGCGCATCGCGCGCAGCAATCGACCTTCCCGGCCGTCATCGCGCCAGCACCGAGGCCGCGACGCAGGCGCTCGCCGGCGCGCGGATCCTGGTCGTCGAGGACAATGCCGTCAATCAGGAACTGGCCAAGGAGCTGTTGGAACAGGTCGGCATCGAAGTCGCCCTGGCGGGCGACGGCAGCGTCGGGCTGGCCATGCTGACCGCCGAGCCGGACGGCTTCGACGGCGTGCTGATGGATTGTCAGATGCCGGAGATGGACGGTTTCGAGACGACGCGGCGCCTGCGCGAGGATCCGCGCTGGCGTGAGCTTCCGGTGATCGCGCTGACTGCCAACACCACCGGCTCGGATCGCGCTCGCATCCTGGCCACCGGCATGAACGATCACATCGCCAAACCCTTGAACGTCGAGGTGCTCTTCGCGACCCTGTCGCGATGGGTTCGACCCCGCGCCCGCTCGCCAGGCGAGGGTCCGGGCGCGCCCCTGGCGCCGCTGCCCCCGTTGCCGATGCTCTCGCCCATCCCTCCGATCGACGGCGTCGAGGCCCGCGCCGGCATGGCCTCAGCGGGTCACAACGCGGCCCTGTATTTGCGCTTGCTTCACATCTTCCGCCAGACGCAGCAGGACACACTCGCCCGCATCGACCAGGCGCTGGCCCGCGGCGACTGGGAAACGCTCGGGCGAATCGCCCATACGCTGCACGGTTCGGCGGGCACCATCGGCGCTTTGTCGCTGAGCGAGGCCGCGGCCGCGCTCGAACAGGACTGCCTGGACGAACACGCGGATGCGCAAGCCGATCCGGAAGCGGTCTCGCGCCGACGCGAACTGACCGCACGCATGCACGCCGCGCTTGAGCGGCTGCTGCGGGCGCTGGGGGACACCACCCTCGCCGCCCCGTCGACGCCCGACACGCCCGGTCCGACGCCGCACGCCCACGACGCCGTGAGCAGCGCCTTCGAACTCGGCCTGGCGCGGCTGCGCGAGCAACTGCATCGCCACGACGCCGTGGCCAGCGAGACCGCCGAGGGCCTGCGCGACCTGCTGTATCGCCACCCCGACAGTCTTGCTCAGCCGCGTGCCGCGCGCCTGCACCGTGCGCTGGAAGCCGCCGCGCGTTTCGAGTTCGGTACGGCACGTCGCTTACTCGATGAGGAGCAGACGGAGGACGCCGATGCTCGCTTCCCGCACGCCGCGGACCAGGCGTCCGTCGGCGAGCAGCGAAAGACTGGATCGGACAGGAACGACCGCTCACAGGAGGAATCTTCGACATGAGCCACGACACCCCCGACACGCGCCCCACCATCCTGGTGATCGACGACGCTCCGGAGGTCCTGAGCCAGATCTACGAACTGCTCAAGGAGCGCTATCGGATCAAGGTCTCGACCACCGCCGACAGCGCGCTACGGATCGCCGCGGAACATCCGCAGCCCGACCTGATCCTCCTGGACGTGCTGATGCCCTCCATGGACGGCTACGAGCTGTGCCGCTGGCTCAAGGCCGACGAGGCCACTCGCGACATCCCCGTGCTGTTCCTGACCGCGCGCTCCGATGTCGCGGATGAAAGCCACGGTCTGTCGCTCGGCGCGGTGGACTACATCACCAAGCCGATCAGTCCGCCCATCCTCCTGGCGCGGGTGCGCACCCACCTGCAACTGAAGGCTGCCGCCGATCTGCTGCGGGAACGCACCGCGCTGCTGGAAGCGGAGATTGCGCGCCGCGATGGCGGGCGGGAGCGCTCGTCATAATCCTGCGGTGATCCGCTCCCTTGTCGCCGCCATGCCCCTTGCCTCGACCACGGCTCCTCGCGCTCCTCGCATCCCGACCCCGGCGCTCGCGCTCGCCCTGTTGCTCGCCCTGCCCCTGACGCCGGCGGCAGACGTGCTCGCCCAACCCCGGCCCGTCACTCCGCGAGGCCCGCTGGAGGCGCAGGAGCAGAACAACATCGCGGTGTTCCGCAAGGTCTCCCCGTCGGTGGTGCACATCACCACCCTCGCCCAGCAGCGAGACTTTTTCTCTCGCAACGTGACCGAGGTCCCGAGCGGCACCGGCTCAGGTTTCCTGTGGGACGAGCACGGTCACGTCGTCACGAACTTCCACGTGATCCGCGGCGCCTCGGCCGCGAAAGTGACGCTCTCCGACCAGAGCACCTTCGACGCGAATCTGGTGGGTGTGGACCCGGACCGCGACCTGGCCGTGCTGCGCATCGCCGCGCCGCGGGAGAAGCTGCTCCCGGTCCCGATGGGCAGCAGCCGGGACCTGCTGGTCGGCCAGACCGTCTACGCGATCGGCAACCCCTTCGGCCTGGACCAGACGCTCACCCGCGGCATCGTTTCCGCGCTCAACCGCGAGATCGAGTCCATGACCCAGCGCACCATCCGCGGCGCGATCCAGACCGATGCCGCGATCAATCCGGGCAACTCGGGCGGTCCGCTGCTGGACTCGGCGGGCCGATTGATCGGCGTGAACACGTCCATCTTCAGCCCCAGCGGCGGCAGCAACGGCATCGGCTTCGCGATCCCGGCGGACGAGGTGAACCGCATCGTCCCGCAGCTGATCAAGAACGGCCGCGTCATTCGTCCGGCGCTGGGGATCACCGCCGGTTCCGAGCAGCTGCGCGGCGTGCTGCGACTGCCCAAGGGCGTGGTGCTGATCGGCATCCAGAACGGCGGGGGCGCGGCGCTGGCCGGCCTGAAGCCCTTCATGCGGGGCCGTGACGGCCGCATCATCGGCGGTGACCTGATCACCGCCGTCGACGGCAAGCCGGTGGCCGATCTGGACGACCTGCTCAACCTGCTGGAGCAACGGCAGCTCGGCGAGAAGGTCGTGCTGACGGTGTGGAACGGCGGCAAGACGCGGCAGGTGCAGGCGCAGTTGGGGAGCGATTGAGCGGCATGTTTACCGTCCCCACCACCGGCGCGCACCTCGACTTGGCGAGCTCAACTTCAGGTCGTCGAGCTGCATGGAAACACCACGTTGAGGCAAGTGCATTTCGATGGCGTGGGACTGCGTCTGGCGCTTCATGACGAGGCGAGCTACGCCGGACCGTAGGTCCCTGGTCTGGACATCGTCCGAATCGCCCCGTCCATGCGATAACCCTCCCGCCACCCCGGTCCCTGGTCCGCGCCTAGACTGCGCCGCCATGACCGAACGAACGACCCACCCGTCCTTTCCACCGCTGTCCATCCTGGACCTCGCGCCCATCGTCGAGGACAGCACCGCGGCCCAGGCGCTACAGGACAGCATCGCGCTGGCCAAGCACGCCGAGCGGCTCGGCTACCAGCGCTACTGGGTCGCCGAGCACCACAACATGGACGGGGTGGCGTCGTCGGCGACAGCCGTGCTGATCGGACAGATCGCCGGCGCGACGTCCAGCATCCGCGTGGGTTCCGGCGGGATCATGCTGCCCAACCATGCGCCGCTGACCATCGCGGAGCAGTTCGGCACGCTCGCCACGCTGTTCCCCGGCCGCATCGACTTGGGCCTGGGCCGCGCGCCCGGCACCGACGGTCCGACGATGCGCGCGCTGCGGCGGCATCTGGCCACCGCGCATGAGGATCGCTTCCCGGAGGACGTGCTGGAGCTGACCGCCTACCTCGCGCCCGAGCAAGAGGGTCAGGTCGTGCGCGCGATTCCCGGTCAGGGGACCGAGGTGCCGATCTGGTTGCTGGGATCGAGTCTGTATGGGGCGCAGCTGGCGGCGTATCTGGGTCTGCCGTTCGCGTTCGCGTCGCACTTCGCGCCGGCGATGTTGATGCAGGCGTTGGAGATCTATCGCGCGCAGTATCGGCCCAGCGCGAGGAACCCCAAGCCGCATGCGATGGTGGGGCTCAACGTGATCGTGGCGGACACGGATGCGGAGGCGCTGAAGCTGTTCACGTCGCTGCAGCAGCGCTTCCTGGGGATGCAGCGGGGGCAGCGTGGGCCGCTGCCTCGTCCCGTTGACGACATGGACGCGCGGTGGACGGCGGGGGAGAAGCTGGCGGTGGAGCGGATGCTGGCAGAGTCGATCGTGGGGTCGCCGCGGACGGTGCGCGAAGGGCTGGAGGCAACGCTGGAGCGCACCGGGGCGGATGAGTTCATCGTGGCTTGCGCGGTGCATGACGCGGCGGCCAGGAAGCGGTCGTATGAGCTGCTCGCGGGCGTGGCGGGGCGCTAGTCTTGGCCCCTCGCCCGCTTGCGGGAGAGGGGTTGGGGTGAGGGCCGGCGCACACCAGAGCACCTGTCGAAGCGATCGGGGCTCGCTGCCTGCCACCGCCCTCACCCCAACCCCTCTCCCACTTCATGGGAGAGGGGCAAAAAAAGGTTCATCGCCGATCTCCGGGGAATGCTGCCCGGATCTTGAGGAAGAAGTAGTCGTCATCGCGGAAGCCGTAGGCCATGCGCTTGATGACTTTGATCTTGTTGTTGATACCCTCGACAAGGT
>NZ_JBCNLU010000029.1:0-59815 GCF_039595295.1 Roseateles sp. | reverse complement strand
GCGCCTTCTTGCCCAGCGGCCCTGCCAAGTACCTCTGAACAACCTCGAGCTTGAAGCTCTCACTGTGCTTCGCCATGAAAAACACCCCATCGGTTGGATTGGCGTCCAACCTTTGGGGTGCAGTTCAGATGGACCCCTTTCGTTTTGGTGCCGGCGTCCCGATCGACGCCGTGCGAGGGTGCGATCAGTCGCGATCGCCGCCGAAGATGCCCAGCAGCTGCAGCAGCGCGGTGAACACGTTGTACAGGTCCAGGTAGATGTTCAGCGTGGCGCTGATGTAGTTGGTCTCGCCGCCGTCGATGACGCGCTTGACGTCCACCAGCAGGAAGGCCGAGAAGATGCCCAGGACTGCGACCAGCAGCGCCAGATGCACGCCGGTCGACTGCAGGAACACGTTGGCAATGCCGGCGATCATCGCGATCACGGCGCCGACGAACAGGAACTTCTGCAGGCCGGACAGGTCACGCTTGACCACGGTGGCCAGCGTGGCCATCGCGAAGAAGATCGCCGCGGTACCGCCGCCGGCCATCATGATCAGCGAGTCGCCGTTCCTGAAGCCTAGCGTCCACGTCAGCAGGCGCGACAGCATCAGGCCCATGAAGAAGGTGAAGCCCAGCAGCGCGAACACGCCGGTGGACGAGTTCTTGGTCTTCTCGACCAGGAACATCAGGCCGAAGGCGCCGGCGAAGAACACGATCATCGACAGCATCGGGCTCATCGTGGCGAAGATGCCAGTGGAGACGCCGAGCCAGGCGCCCAGCACGGTCGGGATCAGCGACAGCGCCAGCAGCGCGTAGGTGTTGCGCAGGACGCGCTGACGGTCCGCAGCCAGCGACGAGCCGTAGCTGAAACCGCCGGTTTGAGGTTGGAAGCTTTGGTTGGCCATGTGCGTGCGCCCCATGAAAAAAGTGTTGCTGTCATTGTAGGCCTCGACCTTAAGGCTTCGTTAAAGTCGGCGGCCGAGGAACCCGTCACTTCCTTCCCCCATTGATCCGATTCACTCGATCGACCCACGAGGAGATTCCCATGAAGCAGAAGCCCTACCTGAGCCTGGACGAGGTCAAGCGCATCGCCGCCGCCGCGGAAGCCGAGGCGCTCAAGAACAACTGGCCCGTGACGATCGCGATCGTCGATGACGGCGGCCATCTGCTGTGGCTGCAACGTCTGGACAATGCCGCCGCGACCTCCGCCGTGATCGCTCCCGCCAAGGCCAAGACCGCCGCGATGGGTCGTCGCGATTCCAAGGTCTACGAGGACATCGTCAACAATGGCCGCAACGCATTTCTGAGCGTGCCGCTGGAAGGGATGCTCGAAGGCGGCGTGCCCGTGATGGTCGACGGCTTCTGCATCGGTGCGGTGGGCGTCAGCGGCGTGAAGTCCAACGAGGACGCGCAGATCGCCAAGGCCGGCATCGCCGCGCTGGGCTGAAGCCCGTCGCCATCGGGGATCGCGGGGCTCGCGCATGGCGTGGGCTCGCGTCCGGCGAGCCATTCGATCGGCGATTGGTGGCAGATCATCACATGTCCTTGTGATGACCCGTTTGCGCAAATCTTCTCGGTAGATACCCTGGCGGGTTATACTTTGCAGGTTTACCCGCAACCTACCGCGCCCCGCACACTTCACCCCCGATCGCATCGGATCTCAAAGAGATCCACTCCTTCACAGGAGTCACGAGCGCACCCGCACGCCGAGTCGTCCAAGGCGTGCGCGCGGTGCGCACCGGAGACCCTGAGGCAGAGCTGGGCGCGCGCACAACAACGGAGTTTCCCGTGCTGCCCGATCTGCTTTCCGCTCCTCCCGCGATCCTCGCCCTGGCAGACGGCACGGTCTTCAAGGGTTCGTCGCTCGCCGCGAGCGGCCGGACCGTCGGTGAAGTGGTGTTCAACACCTCGCTCACCGGCTACCAAGAAATCCTCACCGACCCCAGCTATTGCCGCCAGATCGTCACCCTGACGTATCCGCACATCGGCAACTACGGCGTCAACGATGAGGACGTCGAGGCGTCGAAGATCCATGCCGCTGGCCTGATCATCAAGGAGGCGCCGGTCCTCGATTCGAATTTCCGCAAGGGCCGCACGCTGCGCCAGTATCTGCGCGACGAGGGCACCGTCGCCATCGCCGACATCGACACGCGCCGCCTGACGCGCGTGCTGCGCGAGAACGGTGCCCAGAACGGCTGCATCTTGGCGCTGGACGCCGGTGAGCACATCACGCAAGCCCACATCGACGAAGCCGTCGCGCTGGCCAAAGGCGCGCCCAGCATGGCAGGCCTGGATCTGGCCAAAGTCGTGAGCCGCACCGAGCGCGAAACCTGGACCGAAACCGAGTGGACGCTCGGCCAAGGCTACGGCGAGCAGACCGCCCCGAAGTTCCATGTCGTCGCCTACGACTTCGGCGTGAAGAGCAACATCCTGCGCATGCTGGCCTCGCGCGGCTGCAAGATCACCGTCGTGCCGGCGCAGACGCCCGCGTCGGAGGTCTTCGACCTCGAGCCGGACGGCGTCTTCCTGTCCAATGGCCCCGGCGATCCGGAGCCTTGCGACTATGCGATCAAGGCGACCGCGCAGCTGATCGAGGCGGGCATTCCGACCTTCGGCATCTGCCTGGGCCACCAGATCATGGCGCTGGCCTCCGGCGCCAAGACCTTCAAGATGAAGTTCGGCCATCACGGCGCGAATCATCCAGTGAAGGACCTGGACAACGGCCGCGTCAGCATCACCAGCCAGAACCACGGATTCGCGGTCGACCCCGAGTCGCTGCCCGCGAACCTGCGCCCCACGCACGTGAGCCTGTTCGACGGCACGCTGCAGGGCCTGGCCCGCACCGACAAGCCGGCCTTCTGCTTCCAGGGTCACCCGGAAGCGAGTCCCGGCCCGCACGACATTTCGTATCTGTTCGACCGCTTCATCGGTCTGATGTCCAAGGCCTGATGAAGGGGGAGACGAGTTATGCCCAAGCGTTCTGACATTAAAAGCATCCTCATCATCGGCGCCGGCCCGATCATCATCGGTCAGGCCTGTGAGTTCGACTATTCGGGCGCCCAGGCCTGCAAGGCGCTGCGCGAGGAGGGCTACAAGGTCATCCTGGTGAACAGCAACCCGGCGACCATCATGACGGACCCGGACACCGCGGACGTCACCTACATCGAGCCCATCACCTGGCAGGTGGTCGAGAAGATCATCGCCAAGGAGCGTCCCGACGCGATCCTGCCGACCATGGGCGGCCAGACCGCGCTGAACTGCGCGCTGGACCTGCACAAGCACGGCGTGCTGGACAAGTACAAGGTCGAAATGATCGGCGCCAACGAGCACGCGATCGAGAAGGCCGAGGACCGTCTGAAGTTCAAGGACGCGATGACCAAGATCGGACTGGGCTCGGCCCGCTCCGGCATCGCCCATTCGCTGGAAGAGGCCTGGGGCGTGCAGAAGCGCATCCACGCCGACATCGGCGGCAGCGGCTTCCCGATGGTGATCCGCCCCAGCTTCACGCTGGGCGGCACCGGCGGCGGCATCGCCTACAACCCGGAAGAGTTCGAGGAGATCTGCAAGCGCGGCCTCGACCTGTCCCCGACCAATGAGCTGCTCATCGAGGAGTCGCTGATCGGCTGGAAGGAATACGAGATGGAAGTGGTCCGCGACAAGGCGGACAACTGCATCATCGTGTGCTCGATCGAGAACCTGGACCCGATGGGCATCCACACCGGCGACTCGATCACCGTGGCCCCGGCCCAGACGCTGACCGACAAGGAGTACCAGCTGCTGCGCAACGCCTCGATCGCGATCCTGCGCGAGATCGGCGTGGACACCGGCGGCTCGAACGTGCAGTTCTCGATCAACCCGGTCGACGGCCGCATGGTCGTGATCGAGATGAACCCGCGCGTGTCGCGTTCGTCGGCGCTGGCCTCCAAGGCCACCGGCTTCCCGATCGCCAAGATCGCCGCGAAGCTGGCCGTCGGCTACACGCTGGACGAGCTCAAGAACGACATCACCGGCGGCATCACCCCGGCCTCGTTCGAGCCCAGCATCGACTACGTCGTGACGAAGATTCCCCGCTTCGCCTTCGAGAAGTTCCCGATGGCCGACTCGCATCTGACGACGCAGATGAAGTCGGTCGGCGAAGTGATGGCCATGGGGCGCAACTTCCAGGAGTCCTTCCAGAAGGCGCTGCGCGGCCTGGAAACCGGCATCGACGGCCTGTCCGAGGTCAGCACCGATCGCGAGGAGATCGTGCAGGAAATCGGCGAGCCGGGCCCGTCGCGCATCCTGTTCCTGGGCGACGCCTTCCGCATCGGCATGACGCTGGACGAGGTCTTCGAGGAAACCAAGATCGATCCGTGGTTCCTGGCCCAGATCGAGCAGCTGATCAAGATCGAGCAATCGCTGGACGGCCGCGCGCTGGCCTCGCTGAGCGCCGATGAACTGCGCCTGCTCAAGAAGAAGGGTTTCTCGGACAAGCGTCTGGCCAAGCTGCTGGGCACGAATCAGCACGAAGTCCGCAAGACCCGTCACGCGCTGAACGTGCGTCCGGTCTACAAGCGCGTCGACACCTGTGCCGCCGAATTCGCGACGCAGACGGCCTACATGTACTCGACCTACGACGAGGAGTGCGAGGCCAATCCGACCGACAAGAAGAAGATCATGGTGCTGGGCGGCGGCCCGAACCGGATCGGCCAGGGCATCGAGTTCGACTACTGCTGCGTCCATGCGGCCCTCGCGATGCGCGAGGACGGCTACGAGACCATCATGGTCAACTGCAATCCGGAGACTGTCTCGACCGATTACGACACCTCCGACCGCCTGTACTTCGAGCCGGTGACGCTCGAGGACGTGCTGGAGATCGTGGCCAAGGAAAAGCCGGTCGGAGTGATCGTGCAGTACGGCGGCCAGACCCCGCTGAAGCTGGCGCTGGACCTCGAGGCCAACGGCGTGCCCATCATCGGCACGACCCCGGACTCCATCGACATCGCCGAGGACCGCGAGCGCTTCCAGAAGCTGTTGCATGAGCTGGGTCTGCGTCAGCCGCCCAACCGCACCGCGCGCAATGAGGACCAGGCCGTCGCGCTGGCCAATGAGATCGGCTACCCGCTGGTCGTGCGCCCGAGTTATGTGCTGGGCGGCCGCGCGATGGAGATCGTCCACGGCGACAAGGACCTCGAGCGCTACATGCGCGAGGCCGTGCGCGTCAGCGAGAAGTCGCCGGTGCTGTTGGACCGCTTCCTGGAGGACGCGGTCGAGGTTGACGTCGACTGCATCTGCGACGGCGAGGACACCATGATGGGCGGCATCATGGAGCACATCGAGGCGGCGGGCATCCACTCGGGCGACTCGGCGTGCTCGCTGCCCCCGTACACGCTGTCCAAGGAACTGCAGGACGAGCTGCGCCGTCAGACCGCGGCCATGGCCAAGGCGCTGAAGGTTGTGGGCCTGATGAACGTGCAGTTCGCGATCCAGGGCGACGTGACCAAGGGCCTGGCGGAGAACACGGTTTACGTGCTCGAAGTCAATCCGCGCGCGTCGCGCACGGTGCCGTTCGTGTCGAAGGCGACCAGCCAGCCGCTGGCCAAGATCGCCGCGCGCTGCATGGCGGGCGTCAAGCTCAAGGATCAGAAGGCCGCGGGCGGCAAGCCCCCGGTCGAGATCCAGCCGCCGTACTTCAGCGTCAAGGAGGCCGTCTTCCCGTTCAACAAGTTCCCTGGCGTGGATCCGATCCTGAGCCCGGAAATGCGTTCGACCGGCGAGGTGATGGGCGCGGGCCGGACCTTCGGCGAAGCGATGCTCAAGAGCCAGCTCGGCGCGGGCTCGCGCCTGCCGCGTCAGGGCAACGTGCTGATCACGGTCAAGAACAACGACAAGGACCGCGCGGTGGTGCTGGCGCGCGACCTGGTGGCGCTGGGCTTCGGCGTCGTCGCGACCAAGGGCACGGCGGCCGCGATCGAAGCGGCCGGCGTGCCGGTGCGCGTCGTCAACAAGGTCAAGGACGGGCGTCCGCACATCGTCGACATGATCAAGGGTGGCGACATCCAGCTGGTCTTCACGACGGTCGATGAGACCCGCACCGCGATCGCCGACAGCCGTCACATCCGTCAAGCCGCGCTGGCCAATCGTGTCACCTACTACACGACCATGGCCGGCTGTGAAGCGGCCGTCGAGGGCATGAAGCACAAGGACGGTCTACTGGTGCAATCGCTGCAAGAGCTGCACGCCGAACTGCATTAAACTGCCCCGTCCATTCCGCCGCCGCTCGCTCAGCGTCCCTGAGCGGCAGCGGCGGTTTGTTTTGTTTTTCAAGGTTCTAGAGACATGGCCACGATCCCATTGACCAAGCGCGGTGCTGAGAAGCTCAAGGAAGAACTGCATCGACTCAAGACGGTCGAGCGTCATGCCGTGATCAACGCGATCTCCGAAGCTCGTGCCCAGGGCGATCTGTCCGAGAACGCCGAGTACGAAGCGGCCAAGGACAAGCAGGGCTTTATCGAGGGCCGCATCCTCGAGATCGAGGGCAAGCTGGCCGCGGCGCAGGTCATCGATCCGGCGTCGGTGGACGCCGGCGGCAAGGTGGTCTTCGGCACCACGGTCGATCTGGAAGAAGAAGCCTCCGGCAACGAGGTGACCTATCAGATCGTCGGCGACGACGAAGCCGATCTGAAGCAGGGCCTGATCTCCATCAGCTCCCCAATCGCGCGCGCACTGATCGGCAAGGAAGCCGGCGACGTGGCCGAGGTGCAAGCCCCGGGCGGCATCAAGCGCTACGAGATCGTCGAAGTCCGCTACATCTGAGGACGGGCCGGCGATGCTGCTGCGCATCCGTGCCCTGCTGGCGACCCTGTGGGCTGGCGAGTTGCTGACGGTGGCCTTGCTGGCCGCGCCGAACGCGTTCGCCACCTTGGAGCGCGCGGTGGCGGGTCGTTATGTCGGGCGACTGTTCGAGATGGACGCGCGATTTGCATTGGTCGCGGGCATTCTGCTGATCCTGATGGAGCGGCGTCTGCATCGGGACGGCGAGGTCGGCGGTTCGGCGATGAGCGCCGGCTTCCTGCTGCCGCTGCTGGCGATCGGCTTCACCGCGGCGGGCTATTACGCGCTGGAGCCGATGATGGAGGCGGCGCGGCAAGGGCAGGGTAGCTGGACCTTCCTGCAACTGCATGCGGTGTCGCTGGTCTTCTTCGGTTTGCGGACGCTCGCGGTGTGCGTGCTGGCGTGGCGGGTGATGCCGCGCTTCGCGTCAGCCTTGCGGACCTGAGTGTTCCATGGCGGCCATTGACGCGGCCGCGACGTGTCAAGCTGAAAAAAGAAAGACGGCCGAAGGGCCGTCTTGTCGTTGATGTCCTCGCGAATCCCGAAGGCTGCAAGAACCTTGAGCGGGCTCAGCCTTGGCTGGCCTTCTTGACGCTGGTCTGGCGCGGCTTCTTGGCGCGCTTGACTTCGCCCCCCTGCGTGACGCGCTGGTTGCCTAGCACGGTGACCTTCTTGATCTGCGGGCGGTTGTTGCCGCTCTTGGAGAACTTGACGATCTTCACCGTCCTCGGAGCGGGGCGGGCGTTCTCGCTGACGACCTTTTCCTTCTCCGGCATCGGGCGCCACAGGACCAGCAGCTTGCCGATGTGCTGAATCGGGGCGGCGTCGAGCGAGTCCGACAGTTGGGCGAGGATCTCCTCGCGACCTTGGCGATCGTCCGACATCACGCGGACCTTGATCAGGCCATGGGCCTTGAGCGCGGCGTCGACCTCCTTGGTCACGGCGGCGGTCAGGCCATCGGCGCCTATCATCACCACCGGGTCAAGATGGTGTGCGTCGGCACGCTTTTCCTTGCGCTGGGCAGGGGTCAATTGAATAGCAGGCATGTGCCTATTATCCGTGCAATGAAAGTCGATACCAAAAGCAAGAAGGTCAACAAGGCGTGGCTCAACAACCACGTCAACGATCCTTACGTCAAATTGGCCCAAAAAGAGGGTTATCGCTCCCGCGCGGCCTACAAGCTCAAGGAAATCGACGAGGAGTTCCAGCTGATCCGTCCGGGGCAGGTGGTTGTCGACCTGGGGGCGTCGCCAGGCGCCTGGAGCCAGTACCTGCGCCGCCGCTTCGCGCCGAAGGAGGCGGGGGCAGGCGGCGCGGCAGTCGGCCAGCTGAATGGCCGCATCATCGCGCTGGATCTGCTCGATTTCGAAGCCATCGAGGGTGTGGAGTTCATCCAAGGCGATTTCCGTGAGGACGAGGTGCTCGCGCGGCTCGAGGCCATGCTGGGCGGCTCGAAAGTGGATCTTGTGGTGTCGGACATGGCGCCCAATCTCTCCGGCATCGAGAGCACCGACGCGGCTCGCATCGAGCACCTCATCGAGCTGGCGCTGGACTTCTCGAAGCAGCATCTGAAGCCGGAAGGTGCGCTGGTTGCCAAGGTGTTCCATGGCAGCGGCTACGACCAATTGGTCCACGCGTTCCGGGCGCAGTTCAAAAAGGTCAAGACGAGCAAGCCGAAGGCGTCTCGGGAGCGGTCGTCGGAGAACTTCCTCGTGGGCATCGGACTGAAATCGACGTGAGACCCGTGTCGTGCATGGTCGGTCCGGGTCGGAAAGCATCAGGATTCGATGGGGAAGTCGTGATCAGGCGGGCAAGTCCGGCGCGCTTCTCCCCGTCGAAACGATGACGCCGTGGCAATATCTATCGAGGCGTGTGGAAATGCCAATCAGGGCAGGGGACTTGACTGTCCTAGAATCAACCCTATATGCCGTGAAAGACTGCCTCGGCCGCTTATCGGCGGGCAAGGGCAGTGATGGAATGACAAAGGAGTCGCGGTGAACAATCAGTGGTTCTCGAAAGTGGCTGTGTGGATGGTGATCGCCCTCGTGCTGTTCACCGTCTTCAAGCAGTTCGATCGCAGCGCAACCCAGGGGAATCCGATCGTCTACTCTGACTTCCTCGAGGAAGTTCGCGCGAAGCGCATCAAGCAGGTGACGCTGCAGGAGACCCCAGCCGGTACGGAAATCGTCGCGCAGACGAGCGATGGCAACAAGCTCCGCACGACCGCCCCCTACATGGATCGCGGTCTGGTCGGCGACCTGATCAACTACGGCGTCAAGTTCGACGCCAAGCCGCGTGAGGAGCCCTCGGTCCTGATGAGCATCCTGCTCAGCTGGGGGCCGATGCTGCTGCTGATCGCCGTGTGGGTGTACTTCATGCGGCAGATGCAGGGTGGCGGCAAGGGCGGTGCGTTCAGCTTCGGCAAGTCCAAGGCGCGCATGCTCGACGAGGCCAACAACAGCACGACTTTTGCCGACGTTGCCGGCTGCGATGAGGCCAAGGAAGAGGTCAAGGAGCTGGTGGACTTCCTGAAGGATCCCCAGAAGTTCCAGAAGCTGGGCGGCCGCATCCCGCGCGGCGTGCTGCTGGTCGGCCCGCCGGGTACCGGCAAGACGCTGCTGGCCAAGGCCATCGCCGGCGAGGCCAAGGTCCCGTTCTTCACGATCTCGGGCTCCGACTTCGTCGAAATGTTCGTCGGTGTCGGCGCCGCTCGCGTGCGTGACATGTTCGAGCAGGCCAAGAAGAGCGCCCCCTGCATCATCTTCGTCGACGAAATCGACGCGGTCGGCCGCCATCGCGGCGCGGGCCTGGGCGGCGGCAACGACGAGCGCGAGCAGACCCTCAACCAGATGCTGGTGGAGATGGACGGCTTCGACACCAACCTGGGCGTCATCGTGATGGCCGCGACCAACCGTCCGGACATCCTGGACCCGGCGCTGCTGCGCCCGGGCCGCTTCGACCGCCAGGTCTACGTGACGCTGCCAGACGTGCGCGGTCGCGAGCAGATCCTGAACGTGCATATGCGCAAGGTGCCGGTCGGGCAGGACATCCGCGCGGACATCCTGGCGCGCGGCACCCCGGGCTTCTCCGGCGCGGATCTCGCCAACCTGGTCAACGAAGCCGCGCTGTTCGCCGCCCGCCGCAATGGCCGGGTCGTGGACATGCAGGACTTCGAGAAGGCCAAGGACAAGATCATGATGGGCCCCGAGCGCAAGTCCATGGTCATGCCCGAGGAAGAGCGCAAGAACACCGCCTATCACGAGGCCGGTCATGCGCTGGTCGCGCGCCTGCTGCCCAAGACCGATCCGGTCCACAAGGTGACGGTGATCCCGCGTGGTCGTGCCCTGGGCGTGACGATGCAGCTGCCGGAAGGCGACCGCTACAGCATGGACAAGGAGCGCATGCTGTCGACGATCTCGGTGCTCTTCGGCGGTCGCATCGCCGAGGAGGTCTTCATGAACCAGATGACCACCGGCGCCAGCAATGACTTCGAGCGTGCCACGGCGATCGCTCGCGACATGGTCACCCGCTACGGCATGACCGACGAGCTGGGTCCGATGGTCTACGCGGACAACGAAGGTGAAGTCTTCCTGGGCCGCTCGGTCACGAAGACGACCAACATGTCCGAGGAGACCATGCGCAAGGTCGATCAGGAGATCCGCAAGATCATCGACGAGCAGTACACGACTGCTCGCGACCTGATCGAAGGCAACAAGGACAAGATGCACGCGATGGCGACGGCGCTGCTCGAATGGGAAACCATCGACGCCGAGCAGATCGACGACATCATGGATGGACGTCCGCCCCGTCCGCCCAAGGACTGGACGCCCCCGAGCAACAAGGCTGACAGCGGCGGTACGCCGGCGGTCACCACGGGCGGAGCTCCGGCAGCGGCCTGATCTCGAGGCGTACCACCACGTGGAGCCCCTGCAACTCCCTTTGAAGGCCGGTCCCAGGACCGGCCTTCTGCATTTCATATGCGCCAAGGGCTCTTTCGGCTTACGTCATACTGGCGGCTTGGCCGCGGCGCGCTGAGCGCTTGCCGCGAGCATGAGACTCACCCGCCCATGACCATCTCCCAGATCTGGAAAACCACCCGCTTCGACCTCGACTTGGCGGAGCGTCCGCTTGTCATGGGCATTGTCAACGTGACGCCGGATTCGTTCTCCGACGGCGGGCAGCACGATGACGCGATCCGGGCCATCGACTTTTGCGAGCGCCTGTTGGACGAGGGCGTCGACATCCTCGACATCGGCGGTGAATCGACGCGGCCCGGCGCCCCGCGACTGGCTGTCGACGAGGAATGGCGTCGGTTGGAACCGGTGCTGCGCGCCGCGGTGAACTTCGGCGTCCCGGTCTCGGTCGATACCTGCAAGACCGAGGTCATGCGGCGCGCGCTTGACCTGGGCGTGGACATCATCAACGACGTGCAGGCCTTGCGCGACGAGGGCGCCTCGGCGCTTCTTGCCGCACATGGCACCGCCGGCATCTGCCTGATGCACATGCGCGGCCAGCCGGCCGGTATGCAGCAGCTGACCGATTACGGCGATGTGGTGGCGGAGGTCGCCGTTTTTCTGCGGGAGCGCCTGGATCACCTTCTGTCGCTGGGCGTGGCGGCGGATCGAGTGACGCTGGATCCGGGCTACGGATTCGCAAAGACTGTCGAACAGAATCTGGAGTTGCAGCGACGTCAGCGGGAGCTTCTGGCGCTGGGGAGGCCGCTGTTGATCGGCTGGTCGCGCAAGTCGACGCTGGGCGCGGTGACGGGCAAGGCGGTGGATGAACGGGTTGCCGCCAGTGTGGGCGCAGCGGTGGCCGCTGTGTCGCTGGGCGCGCGCGTGGTGCGTGTGCATGACGTCGCGGCGACGGTCGACGCGCTCAAGGTCTGGCAGGCCTTCGGCGGGCTGCAGGCCTGAGCATTTCTCCCCCATTTCTCCTCCTCATTCCCCCTGATGGTGGATTGAGCGCGCTGACGAGCCTGGCGGGCGTCTGCCGCCCCTGCGGCTTCGGCGACAATCGTCGGATTCAGAAAATCCGATGCAGCAGGAGGTTGATTCAATGAGCCGGAAGTATTTCGGGACCGATGGAATCCGCGGGACCGTGGGCCAGACCCCGATCACCCCTGATTTCATGCTTCGACTGGGCCACGCCGTGGGGCGCGTGCTCAAGCGCAGCTACAGCAAGCCCAGTGTTCTGATCGGCAAGGACACGCGCATCTCCGGCTACATGCTCGAATCGGCGCTCGAGGCGGGCTTTGCTTCCGCCGGCGTGAACGTGCTGTTGACCGGTCCGTTGCCGACGCCCGGCGTCGCCTATCTGACTCGTGCGCTGCGCCAGCACCTGGGCGTGGTGATCTCGGCCTCGCACAACCCGTTCGAGGACAACGGCATCAAGTTCTTCTCGTCCAAGGGCGAGAAGCTGCCCGACGCCTGGGAGCTGGACGTCGAAGCCGTGCTCGATGAGCCGCCCGTCTGGGTGGACTCGGCGGGTCTGGGCCGCGCGCGTCGACTGGATGATGCGCAAGGGCGCTACATCGAGTTCTGCAAGGCCAGCTTCAGCAGCGATCTCAGCCTGCGTGGCATGAAGCTGGTGGTGGACGCGGCGCACGGCGCGGCCTATCAGGTGGCGCCATCGGTGTTCCATGAGCTCGGCGCCGAGGTCATCCCCATCGGCACCAAGCCCGACGGCTACAACATCAACGACAAGGTCGGCGCCACGGCGCCGGCGGCGGTGGTCGCCGCGGTCAAGGAGCATGGCGCCGATTACGGCATCGCGCTCGACGGCGATGCGGACCGGCTGCAGATGGTGGATGGCCAAGGCCGCCTCTACAACGGCGACGAGCTGCTCTACGTGATGGTCGCGGACCGTCTGGCCCGTGGCGAACGCGTCCCCGGCGCGGTCGGCACGCTGATGACCAACATGGCGGTCGAGGTCGCGCTGCGCCAGCGGGACGTCGAGTTCGTCCGCGCCAAGGTCGGCGACCGCTACGTCCTGGAGGAGCTGGCCGCTCGCGGCTGGCAACTGGGTGGAGAGGGCTCCGGCCACCTGCTCGCGCTGGACCGCCACACGACCGGCGACGGCATCGTGAGCAGCTTGCTGGTGCTGGAGGCCGTCTGCCGCAGCGGTCGTCCGCTGGCGGATCTGTTGGACGGGGTGTCGCTGTTCCCGCAGACCCTGATCAACGTGCGCCTGCAGGCTGATCAACAGGACTGGAAGAGCAATGCCGCGCTCGCCCGTACCGAGGCCGAAGTGACGGCCGAACTCGGCGACCGAGGTCGGGTGCTGATCCGCAAGTCCGGCACCGAGCCGCTGCTGCGCGTCATGGTCGAGGCCAGCGATGCGGCGCTCGCGCGGCGCTGCGCCGAACGTCTGGCGGACGCGATCCGCGGTTGAGAGGCGTCACGCGCCTGGCCGGTCGATGATTCGATCGGCGCGCTCCGAAGCCGGGCCTGGGCCCGGCTTTTTCGTTTCCGCCTTGCCGAGCCCCGCTGAATGATCTGCCCAAAAAATGGCCGCCGACGCGTGAGCGACGGCGGCTGAATGGCATTGGTTGCGGTCGCTCGGTGCGACTCTTCGGGGGCTGTTTGGGGAGGCCGGAGACAATCGGCCGACCTGGTCGGTGCCCGATCATGGTGCGAGACAGGCGCCGAGAAGGGTTTCCCCGCACGGCCTGCAGGCTAGGGGTCGAAAATGACAGGTCGGTGAATCGAATATGACAGAGCGGCTGACAATCCCGTTTCTCCTCTGGGGCGCTCTCCGTAACGAGATTTTTCCGAGCCTGGGTCGGCGTCATGGATGTGTCACATAGAGGTCATAGCATCCGTCCCGTTCGCCAACCAACCCCTAGCGATAGGACTGAATGACCATGAATCAACTGCGTGCTGGCCTGCTGTTCGCCGCTTGCGCCGCCATGTTCTCCGCGGCCCATGCTCAAGAGGTGACCGGTGCGGGAGCCTCCTTCCCGGCGCCCGTCTACACGAAGTGGGCCGACGCCTATAACAAGGCCACCGGTGTCCGCATCAATTACCAGTCCGTCGGTTCCGGTGCCGGCATCAAGCAGATTCAAGCCAAGACCGTCGACTTCGGCGCGTCGGACGCTCCCCTGAAGGACGACCAGCTGGCCAAGGACGGCCTGGTGCAGTTCCCGACCGTGATCGGCGGCGTGGTGCCCGTCATCAACGTCAAGGGCATCAACCCCGGTCAGCTGAAGCTGGACGGCAAGGTTCTGGCCGACATCTACCTGGGCAAGGTCACGAAGTGGAATGACCCCGCCATCGCCGCCCTGAACGCGGGCGTGTCGCTGCCGGACGCCACCATCGCCGTGGTCCGCCGCGCCGACGGCTCGGGCACCAGCTTCCTGTTCACGAACTACCTGTCCAAGGTCAATCCCGAGTGGAAGGACAAGGTCGGTGAAGGCACGGCCGTGAACTGGCCCACCGGCGCCGGCGGCAAGGGCAACGAGGGCGTGTCCTCGTACGTGACCCGTCTGCCCAACTCGATCGGCTACGTCGAGTACGCCTATGCCAAGCAGAACAAGATGACCTACGTCCTGATGAAGAACGCCAGCGGCGCCTTCGTCAGCCCCAGCGATGACGCCTTCAAGGCCGCCGCCGCCGGTGCCAAGTGGGAACAGTCCTTCTACCAAGTCCTGACCGAGCAACCGGGCAAGGACAGCTGGCCCATCACCGGCGCGACCTTCATCCTGATGCACATCGCCCAGGACAAGCCGGCCAGCGCCGCCGCCACCCTGAAGTTCTTCGACTGGGCCTACACCCAGGGCGACAAGATGGCCGACGAGCTGGACTACGTGCCGCTGCCCACCAGCGTCAAGGATCTGGTCCGCAAGCAGTGGGCCTCCCACGTGAAGGACGCTTCCGGCAAGGCCATCGCTTACAAGTGATCGCCATCTGCTGAAAACAGCCCGGCGCTCCTGATTCAGGGGTTCCGGGCTTTCGTACAAGACGCGTCCGGCGACGCATCGGACGCGACAAGACGTCGTCTGAGATTCAAAACACCAGCGGAGGCCCCGTGGCCGCAATACTTCCAGCCAATTCCCTAGATCGACAGCGCGGCGAGGAGCGTACCCAACCCCAGGGCCGTCCCCCGCAACGCCGCCGCGTGGCCCCTTGGGCGGACACGGTGTTCTCCCTGCTGACCCATGGCGCGGCCTGGCTGACCTTGGCCCTGCTGGCCGGCATCATCGGCTCGCTGCTGATCGGCGCGGCACCCGCCATCAAGCAGTTCGGGCTGGGCTTCCTGGTGAACACGGACTGGGATCCGGTCCAGGAGAAGTTCGGCGGCCTGGTGATGATCTACGGCACGCTGATGACCTCGTTCATCGCGCTGCTGATCGCCGTCCCGGTGAGCTTCGGCATCGCGCTGTTCCTGACGGAACTGGCCCCGGGCTGGCTGCGCCGCCCGCTGGGCATCGCCATCGAGCTGCTGGCCGCGGTCCCGTCCATCGTCTACGGCATGTGGGGCCTTTTCGTCTTCGGCCCCATCCTGGCAACCTACGTCCAGGAGCCGATGCAATCGCTGCTCAGCGGCATCCCGTACCTGGGCGCGCTGGTGTCCGGCCCGCCCGTCGGCATCGGCATTCTGTCGGCCGGCATCATTCTGGCCATCATGATCATCCCGTTCATCGCGTCGGTGATGCGTGACGTGTTCGAAGTCACCCCGGCGATGCTGAAGGAGTCGGCCTACGGCCTGGGCTCCACGACCTGGGAAGTGGTCTGGAAGGTCGTGCTCCCGTACACCAAGACCGGCGTGGTCGGCGGCGTGATGCTGGGCCTGGGCCGCGCGCTGGGCGAAACCATGGCCGTCACCTTCGTGATCGGCAACATGAATCAGCTGAAGTCGCTGTCCATGTTCGAGGCCGCCAACACCATCACCTCGGTGCTGGCCAACGAGTTCGCCGAATCCGGTCCCGGCAGCCTGCATCAGGCCTCGCTGCTGTACCTGGGCCTGGTGCTGTTCTTCATCACCTTCGTGGTGCTGGCGTTCTCCAAGGTCCTGCTCAACAAGCTCAAGAAGAACGAAGGAGCCCGTACATGAGCGCCACCTCCGCCAACCGCATGGCGATGTACCAGAAGCGCCGGCGCATCAACGTCATCGCGCTGACGCTCTCGCTGGGGGCGATGTCCTTCGGCCTGATCTGGCTGGTCTGGATCCTGTTCGAGACCATCACGCAAGGGATCGGCGGCCTGAACTGGGCCACCTTTACCCAGATGACTCCTCCGCCGAACTCGGATGAGGGCGGCATCGCCAACGCGATCTTCGGTTCGGCGCTCATGGTCTGCCTGGCCACGTTCGTGGGCACCCCGATCGGCGTGCTGGCCGGTGTCTACCTGGCCGAGTACGGGCAGAAGACCTGGCTGGGCGCCTCGGTCCGCTTCATCAACGACATCCTGCTGTCGGCCCCGTCGATCGTGGTGGGTCTGTTCGTCTACACCATGATCGTGGTGAAGCTGCGCAGCTTCTCCGGCATGGCGGGTGTGATCGCGCTGGCGCTGATCGTGATCCCGGTGGTCATCCGCACGACCGAGAACATGCTGAGCCTGGTCCCCAACGCGCTGCGCGAGGCGGCCTACGCGCTGGGTACGCCCAAGTGGAAGGTCATCATGACCGTGACGCTGAAGTCGGCGCGCGCGGGCGTGATCACCGGTGTGCTGCTGGCGCTGGCCCGTGTCTCGGGCGAGACCGCGCCGCTGCTGTTCACCGCGCTGAACAACCGCTTCTGGTCCACCGACCTGACCGGCCCCATGGCCAACCTGCCCAAGGTGATCTTCGACTTCGCGATGAGCCCCTACGGCAACTGGCAGAAGCTGGCCTGGGCGGGCGTGTTCATCATCACCATCGGCGTGCTGCTCCTGAACATCCTGGCCCGTGTCCTGTTCAAGGAAAAGCACTGACCGGCCCGTCGGTCTCCGCCCCGCATTCAAACGAATTCAAGAGAATCAACATGGACGTCAAAGTCGATATGCCGGTGACCGAGAAGGCCAAGCTCTCGGTGAAGAACCTCAACTTCTACTACGGCAGCTTCCACGCGCTGAAGAACATCAACCTGGACATTCCGGAGAACAAGGTGACCGCCTTCATCGGTCCCTCGGGCTGCGGCAAGTCCACGCTGCTGCGCACGCTGAACCGCATGTTCGAGCTCTATCCGGAGCAACGCGCCGAAGGCCAGATCCTGCTGGACGGGGAGGACATCCTCACCAGCAAGGAAGACGTGTCGCTGATCCGTGCCAAGGTCGGCATGGTGTTCCAGAAGCCGACGCCGTTCCCGATGTCGATCTACGACAACATCGCCTTCGGCGTGCGTCTGTTCGAGACGCTGTCTCGCGTCGAGATGGACGAGCGCGTGGAGTGGGCGCTGAAGAAGGCCGCGCTGTGGAATGAAGTCAAGGACAAGCTGAACCAGAGCGGTTCGGGCCTGTCGGGCGGTCAGCAGCAGCGTCTGTGCATCGCCCGGGGTATCGCCATCAAGCCGGAAGTCCTGCTGCTGGACGAGCCCTGCTCGGCGCTGGATCCGATCTCGACCGGCAAGATCGAGGAGCTGATCCACGAGCTCAAGCACGAGTACACCGTCGCGATCGTGACGCACAACATGCAGCAGGCCGCGCGTTGCTCGGACTACACCGCCTACATGTACCTGGGCGACCTGATCGAATTCGGACCGACCGCGGAGCTCTTCATGAAGCCCAAGCGCAAGGACACGGAAGACTACATCACCGGTCGTTTCGGCTGATCAAACAGGGAGCAACAACATGACCGACAAGCATCTCTCTACTCAATTCGACGCCGAGCTCAGCGGCATCTCCACGCGCGTCCTGGAGATGGGCGGCCTGGTGGAATCGCAGGTCGCGCAGGCCGTCGAGGCGCTGGGCTCCTTCAGCGGCGACATCGCCAGCCACGTGCTGAAGCAGGAAGAGATCGTCAACACGATGGAGATCGAGATCGATCGCGATCTGTCGACCATCATCGCCCGCCGTCAGCCGACGGCCCGCGATCTGCGCTTGCTGATCGCCGTGTCCAAGACCATCGCGAATCTGGAGCGCGTCGGCGACGAGGCGGCCCGCATCGCCCGCACGGTGCAGCGCCTGATCAATACCGGCGTGTCCAGCCGCCTGCGTCTGCCGATGTCCGACCTGTCGTACGAGGCCGAGCTGGCCACCGCGCAGCTGCGCAAGGCGCTGGACGCCTTTGCCCGCCTGGACGTGGACCGCGCGCTGGAAGTGCTCAAGGCCGACGACCAGATCGACAAGGAATTCGACGGCCTGATGCGCAAGCTCATCACCTACATGATGGAAGACCCGCGCACCATCTCGTCGTCGATCGACCTGGTCTTCGTCGCCAAGGCGATCGAGCGCGTGGGCGACCACGCCAAGAACCTGGCCGAAGTCATCATCTACGTGGTCAAGGGCACCGACGTCCGCCACAACACCCCCGACGCCGTCGAGAACATGGTGCGCTGAGCACCGCAGCGATGAACCCGAGCGGGCCGGCGCCGCTCCCCTGAGGGAGCCGCCGCCCCGCGAGGAACGAACAAGAGGAGTTACCCCGCATGAGTCGCATCCTGGTCGTCGAAGACGAATCCGCCATTGCCGAACTGATCTCCATCAACCTGCGCCACGCCGGTTTCGAAGTGACCCTGGCCGGCAATGCCGAGCAGGCCCAGCTCGAAGTCGACCGCGTGCTGCCGGATCTGGTCGTGCTGGACTGGATGCTGCCGGGCCAGACCGGTCTGGCGCTGGCCCGCCAGTGGCGCGGCGCCACCCGCACGCGCGAGCTGCCCATCATCATGCTGACGGCGCGCGCGGAAGAGATGGACAAGGTGTCCGGTCTGGACGCCGGCGCCGACGATTACCTGACCAAGCCCTTCTCGACCAACGAGCTGCTGGCCCGCATCCGCGCGGTGCTGCGCCGCAAGGCGCCCGAGGCCCTGGATTCGGCGGTCGACGTGGGCGGTCTGGTGCTGGATCCGGGCACCCGCCGCGTCAGCCGCGAGGGCGTCGAGGTCAAGCTCGGCCCGACCGAGTTCCGCCTGCTGCATTTCTTCATGACGCACCCGGAGCGCGTGCACAGCCGCTCGCAGCTGCTGGACCGCGTCTGGGGCGATCACGTCTTCATCGAGGAACGCACCGTCGATGTCCACGTCAAGCGGCTGCGCGAGGCGCTGGAAAAGGTCAACTGCCAGCGCATGATCGAAACGGTGCGCGGCGCCGGCTATCGCCTGACCCAGCAGAGCAGCGCCCTGTCGGCCTGATCCCGCCATGGCCTGGATGTTGTCGCGGGTGCTGATGCTGGTGCTGTGCACCGGCGTCGCGGGTGGCTTGGGGTGGTGGCTGGGTGACTGGATCCGGATGCCGCATCTGGCGGCCGCGCTGGCCGCTGGTCTGGCCGTCGTGATGATGGCGCTGTGGGATGCGGCGCGCGCGCACCGCTTGATCGGCTGGCTGCGCGGCGACCAGGAGGACGACGCGCCCCGGCTCGGCGGCCTCTGGGGCGAGATCGCCTACCGCGTCGAGCGCGGCCTGCGCGACCGCGAGCGCCGTTATGAGCGCGAGCGCCAGCAGTTGGAGCAGTTCCTGCTCGCGATCGAGGCCTCGCCCAACGGCGTGATCCTGCTCGACGGGCAGGACCACATCCAGTGGTGCAACGTGGTCGCGGGCGATCATTTCTCGCTCGATCCGCAACGGGACAAGCTGCAACGGATCACCAACCTGGTCCGTTATCCGGCATTCGTTTCGTATCTCCAGAACGGCAACTTCCAGCAGCCGCTGACGCTGAGCAACCTGCGCGGCAAGTCCACCGTGCAAGTGCTGGTGCGGGATTACGGCGTGGCCGGCGAGTGTCGCCGGCTGGTGCTCTCGCTGGACGTCACCGACCGCGAGCGCAACGAGGCGATGCGGCGCGACTTCGTCGCCAACGTCTCGCACGAGGTCCGTACGCCGCTGACCGTGCTGGCCGGCTTCATCGAGACCATGGCCAGCCTGCAGCTGACCGAGGCCGAGCGCAAGCGCGTGCTGCATCTGATGCAGCAGCAGACGACGCGCATGCAGACGCTGGTCGGCGACCTGCTGACGCTGGCGCAGCTTGAGGGCAGCCCGCGTCCGCCGGCTGATCATTGGATCTCGCTGGATCCGCTGCTGACCCGCATCGCGGCCGATGCGCAGGCGCTGTCGGGCGGTCGGCATGAACTCGTCTGCGAGCGCCAGACCGGCGTCGAGCTGGCGGGCGTCGAGACCGAGGTGCTGAGTTCCATCGCTAACCTGATGAGCAACGCGGTGCGCTACACGCCGGAGGGCGGGCGCATCGAGCTCCAGTGGCGCTGGTTGCCGGACCATGGGGGAGAGATCGCGGTGATCGACAACGGCCCGGGCATCGCGCGCGAGCATCTGCCGCGTTTGACCGAGCGCTTCTATCGCGTCGATGGGAGCCGCTCCCGCGACACCGGCGGCACGGGGCTGGGGCTGTCCATCGTCAAGCACGTCGTGCAGCGCCATGGCGGCGAGCTGCGCATCGAGAGCGAACCGGGCAAGGGCTCCAAGTTCAAGCTGATCTTCCCGGCGGCGCGCATCCGGCTGGCTGACTCGACGGCGATGGGCGATGAGTCCGCACCCGCAGCGCTGGCGGGCGGCGAGGATCTCTGATCCGCCATCCGCCATCCGCCATCCGCCATCCGCCATCCGCCATCCGCATTCAGCGTTCCAAAGATCCGATGAAGAACGGCCGCTCGATGGGCGGCCGTTTTGCTTGGCGCGCAGCTTGGAGGGGCTTGCGCCTCCCGCCGATCAGCGGTCGCGCGCCAAGACCAAGTAGGTGCCGAAGCGATCCGTCGGGCGCCGCACGACGCCGAGCACATGCCAGCCTGATGGCGCTGCGGGCGTGGCCTCGCCCTGCGCCAGCATGCCGAAGGAGCACTGGGTGGCGTTGAACTCGCGCGTGGCGTCCACGGTCCAGTGACCTTGGAACTCAAGCGCCGCCAGTGTCGGCAAGGGCAGGGCGGGCGCGGCGATGCAGTCGACCTCGGCCGGCAGGTGGGCCGCGATGCGGTCCACCAGCGGCTTGTTGCTGCGCGCGTAGTCCAACGGATGCAGGCCCAACGTCATCGCCAGCAGCCAGGCCAGCGCCACGCCGCCGGCGGGCAGGGCCAGGCTCTTCCAGATCGCGTGGCGATGGCGCGCGGTGCGCCAGCGCACCAGCCAGATCCAGGCCAGCGAGCCCAATACCGCCAGCACGAAGCTCAACAGCCCGAACTGCGGTTCATAGCCTTGCGCCAGGCGGCGGACATTGGACAGGAACTTGGCCGGCCAGCCCAGCTGCAGCGCGCTGTAGTAGAGCCACAGGAAGATCGCCCCGGCGCTGAAGAAGAAGACCGAGAACCAGTCGAGCAGGGCGCTCGCGCTGCGTTGGAAGGTCGGCAGGGCGAAGCTCGCCAGCACGGCCAGCGGCGGCAGGGCCAGCAGCAGGGCGCGGTCATCGGCGCCCATCAACAGGCTGCACAGCAGGGGCACCAGCGCGGCCAGCAGCGGCACCGAGATGTGGCGCCGCATCAGGTGCGAGCGCCAGCGCCACAGCGACCAGGCCGCCAGCGGCCAAGCCGGCCAGCAGAACCAGCCGATCAGGCGCAGCCAATCGAGCACGCTGCGGCCGCTGCCACGCAAGCGCCAGGCCCAGCCATGCATGGGCCAGGCGACCAATGCCGCCAGCGCCATCGCCGCCAGGATCCAGGGCAGGAACTTGCGGGCGTCCTCATAGGTCGAGCGGTGGCAGAGCCAGAGTGCTCCGAGGGCCAGCGCCAAGGCCACGGCGGGTGCGCCGCTGGTGGCCAGGACGGGCAGCGCGGTCAGCATCGCGGCGCGCGCCTTCCAGGTGCGGAAGGGCAGTGCCGCCAAGCTGTAGACGAACAACGTGATGCCCAGCAACTGGAGGATCTCGGGTGTCGTCTCGTGGCCCAGGCGCAGCAGGCCGACGCTGGCGATCAGCGCGAGCAGGCAGCCATCGGCCATCGCGCGGGCGTAGTCGACCGCATGGGCCTCGCCACCGAAGGCGAAGGCCACGGGCTGGGCGGCCTCGGTGCGGGCCAGGTGCAAGCAGCTATACCAGGCCAGTGCCAGGACCGCGGCCAGCATCAGGCCGAAGGGAATGCGCGCGGCCAGCGAGGGCTCCAGGAAAGGGAGCAGTTTGATGCCGAGTGCGCCGATCCAGTACGGGAGCAGGCCGCCCTCGGCGGGGATGCCAGCGATGGCGGGTTGCAGCCAGGACGCGTGGCCCTGCGCGATGCTGGCGATGAAGCCGAAGGCGGTCAGGTCCGCATTGCGCCAAGGGTCGCGGCCGAACAGGCCGGGCAGCACGTAGGCGGCGCACAGCAGCAGCAGGGCCCAGCGCGGAATCGGGTGCGTGCTGCGCTCGGCCACGACGGCCGGGGTGGGCAAATTCATGCGCTCGTCTCGTTCTCGTTGTTCGATTCTGGGGCGCATCATGCCGCAGCTTGGCAGGGCTCAAGTGAAGAAAGCCCGAAGCCGAGCGGACATGAAAAAAGGCAGCCGGATCGGCTGCCTTCTGTTCGTCGTCTGACGGGCCCGAAGACCCGGCAGAGAAGCCTGATCAGGCCTTCTTGGGGACGATGCCGGCAAACTTGTTGCGGAACTTCTCGACGCGACCGCCCAGGCTGTCCACGCTCTTTTGCGTGCCGGTGTAGAACGGGTGCGATTCGCTGGAGGTTTCCAGCTTGACCAGCGGCAGCTCGCGGCCGTCGTCCAGCTTGATCGAGTCCTTGGTCGTCACCGTCGAGCGGATGATGAACTGCGAACCGTTGGACTGGTCCACGAAGACCACGTCGCGATAGTTGGGGTGAATGCCTTCTTTGGCCATGTCGAATACCTCGCTGCGGTGCCGCCAGCCACACTGCCCCTTGCAGTGCACTTGTCGACAGCGGAAAAACGCGGAGTATAGCTGAAAACGCAGAAGCCGCCCAGAGGGCGGCTTCCTTGAAGTCCAGCATGCGATGAAGGCGGTCCTACTGCGCCGACCTTCCCAGCCAGTGCGCGCACGACGCGCACTGTCCTTCGATCGGCGTCGGACAGGCCGCAGGGCCTGTCCTCGGTCCGATCTCAGCCCCCGCGCCGCATCATGTCGAAGAAGTCATGGTTGTTCTTCGAGGACTTCATCTTGTCGAGGATGAACTCCATCGCCTCGATCTCGTCCATCGGATACAGCAGCTTGCGCAGGATCCAGGCCTTTTGCAGGATCTCCGGCTTGAGCAGCAGCTCTTCGCGGCGGGTGCCCGACTTGTTCAACAGGATCGACGGGTAGACGCGCTTCTCGGCCATGCGGCGATCCAGGTGGATTTCGCAGTTGCCGGTGCCCTTGAACTCTTCGTAGATCACCTCGTCCATCTTGGAGCCGGTGTCCACCAGCGCGGTGCCGATGATGGTCAGCGAGCCGCCTTCCTCGATGTTGCGCGCCGCGCCGAAGAAGCGCTTGGGGCGCTGCAGCGCGTTGGCGTCCACGCCGCCGGTCAGGACCTTGCCCGAGCTCGGGAGCACGTTGTTGTAGGCGCGCGCCAGGCGGGTGATCGAGTCCAGCAGGATGATCACGTCCTTGCGCAGCTCGACCAGGCGCTTGGCGCGCTCGATGACCATCTCGGCGACCTGCACGTGGCGGGCGGCCGGTTCATCGAAGGTCGAGCTGATGACCTCGCCGCGCACGGTGCGCTGCATCTCGGTCACTTCCTCGGGGCGCTCGTCCACCAGCAGCACCATCAGGTGGGCGTCGGGATAGTTGGCCGCGATCGAGTGCGCCAGATGCTGCATCATCATCGTCTTGCCCGACTTCGGTGGGGCGACGAGCAGCGCGCGCTGGCCTTTGCCCAGCGGAGCGATCAGGTCGATGATCCGGCTGGTGATGTTGTCCTCGCTGCGGATCTCGCGCTCAAGCTTGAACTGCTCCTTCGGGAAGAGCGGGGTCAAGTTCTCGAACATGATCTTGTGCTTGGACTCCTCCGGGGTCAGGTCGTTCACGCGGTCGACCTTGACCAGGGCGAAGTAGCGTTCACCGTCCTTGGGGACGCGCACTTCGCCTTCGATCATGTCGCCGGTGTGGAGGTTGAAGCGGCGGATCTGGCTCGGAGACAGATAGATGTCGTCCGTGGACGCCATGTAGCTGGTCTCGGGGGAGCGCAGGAAGCCGAACCCGTCGGGCAGGACTTCCAGCACGCCGTCGCCGAACACCTGTTCGCCGGCCTTGGCGCGCTTTTTCATGATCGCGAACATCAGCTCCTGCTTGCGCATGCGGGCGACGTTGTCGATCTCCAGCTCTTCGCCCATCTTGATCAGGGCGGAGACGTGAAGCGCCTTCAGTTCAGAAAGATGCATGGGGGGGTTGACCCGGTCTGTCGTCCAGGGCCTGCCAAGGCCAGGGACACAAACAACGGCGAGCCCAAGGGACGCGCGTGCCGCGTTGGTGCGGACTTGAGAGATGCGTGGAGTCTTGGGCGCCGAGTCCACGCGCTCACCCGGAACGATCAACGGCGTCCAAGAGACGCCGAGAAGAGCCCGGGAGGGCGTGTTGGCAGTTGACCGCCGAGGTCGCTAGGGCCCCGGCGGATCGGATGATTATAGATTGGCGTCGAGGAAGGACGTCAACTGGGCCTTGGAGAGCGCGCCGACCTTGGTCGCCGCCAACTGGCCGCCCTTGAACAGCATGAGCGTCGGGATGCCGCGGATGCCGAACTTGGCGGGGATGTCGCGGTTCTCGTCGACGTTGAGCTTGGTGATCTGCAGGCGGTCGCCGTAGTCCTTGGCCACTTCGTCCAGGATGGGGGCGATCATCTTGCAGGGGCCGCACCATTCGGCCCAGTAGTCCACCAGCACGGGCTTGTCGGACTGGATGACGTCGCTGTCGAACGAGGCGTCGGAGATGTGTTTGATCTGTTCGCTGCTCATGGAGATGGTCCTTGCGTGATGTCCCTGCCGGGGCAGGATGCCTCGGTCGGTCAGGCGGCCGGCCGGGAGACAATGCGTCGCCACGAGGGCCCAGGGCTGCAGGGAGCGATGATTCTCACACAAGCCCGGAAACCTCGGCCCGAGTAGGCGCACCGGCTACATGACGGTGCGCGAAGCGGATCTCAAGGCGGCCGGACATGGCCGTTCGCTATCGTCGCCATCAACCGAATCTTCAGCCTGTCCACTCTGTCGATGCCGCCGTCCTTCGCTCCGCCCGCCTCATCGCTTGCCTCGCCGCTCGCTTCATCGTCTGCCGCGGCCTTCACGCCGGGGCAAGCGCCGACCCCGGTCGACTTCCCGCTCACTCCGGCCCACACCAGCGCCGCGATCTGGGAAGGCGTCACCCGCCGGGCCTCGGACTGGCTGGAGGCCCAGGGCCTGTCGGCCCGCGACGCGGTGCTGCTGCTTCCCTTTGCCCAGCATCTGCAGCCGGCGCGGCTGGCGTGGATGAAGCTCTCGCGTTGGCAGCCGCGCATCGAGACGACGCGCAGCCTGGCCTCGGCGCTGGGGCCGGCGGCGCTGTCGCAGCCCCTGCAATTGACCGGAGACGCCGCGATCGACGCGCTCACGGCTCGCACACTGCTGCGGGGGCAGACCTGGGCCGAGGGGCTGCGGGACGAGGATCCGCGCGCCCACGATGCCGCGGTCGAGCGTCTGGTCGAGGCCGCGAATGCGCTGGCCGCCGCCGCCCGACTTCGCGCGCCCGATCGCCGTGCCGAGTTCTGGGAGCGGGGGCGACAGCTGCTGGCCGCGCAGAGCGGCGTCGGGCATCTGGAGCGCGCGCTGCTGGCCGTGGCGCTGGAGTGGGCCGCCTCGGACCCGCGCGCCCCGGCCACCGACGGGCTCTTCGCGCTGCGCCCGAGCGCTTGGCTGCATTTGCAATGCGGCGGGCCGGACCTGCTGGCGGACGCGCTGCTGGACAGCGCCGAGGCGGCCGGCATTCCGTGCCTGCGTCTGAGCGCGGACCTGCCGCTGGATGAGCTCTTCGCCGGCGGCGCGCCGCAGGGGCGCATCGAGCAAGCCGTCTGCGAGGACTTCGAGGACCTCGCCCAGTGCAGCGCGGCCTCGGTGCTGGATCACTTGCAGGCCGGCCGCGCGCCGGTGGCGCTGATCGCGCAGGATCGGGTGCTGCTGCGCCGCGTGCGCGCGCTGCTGGAGCGTCAGGGGCTGGGCATCAAGGACGAGACCGGCTGGACGCTGGCCACCACCGCGCCGGCGGCGCAGCTGATGGCGATGCTGCGCGCGGCTCGGCACGGAGCCGGCGTCGACGACTGGCTGGCCTGGCTGAAGACGCCGCTGGCCGCGTCGCTCAGAGACGTGGGCGGCGCGGGCGCGCTGTCGGCGTTGGAGGCCAAATGCCGGCAACGCGGCTGGTCCTCGCCGCTGGCGGTGCGTACCGACTGGCTGCCGGCGGGGAGCGCCCGGATCTGGGCGCGCGCGCAAGAGGCGCTCGCCCCCTTGCAGCACCGCGGCGCGCAAGCGCTGGAGCAATGGCTCCAGGCGCTCAAGGACGTGCTGGAAAAACTCGGCGCCGACGAGCAGCTCAAGCGACAGCCCGCCGGCGGTCCGCAGGTGCTGGACACGCTGTGGCTGAGCAAGTCGCCCTGGCCGGGCTCGGCGCACGAGGCGGTGCTCAAGGAGGCGCAGCTCAGCGCGTCGGAGTTCGTGGGCTGGGTGTCCGACACGCTGGAGGCCGGCCAATACCAGCCGCCGCTGGAGGGCGGACTGCAAGTGATGATCACGCCGCTGGCGCGCACCATGCTGCGGCCCTTCGGCGCGGTGGTGCTGCCGGGCGCGGACGCGGCGACGCTCGGCCCGGTGCCGCCCGGACCGGTGCTGGTGGGGGACCGGCTCGCCCGTGAGCTGGGTCTGCCGACCGTTGAGGACAAGCGCCAGGCACTGGCCTGGCAATTCGCGCAGCTGATGCGCGCACCGGCGCTGACGCTGCTGCGTCGCGGCCACGTCGGCAGCGAGCCGCTGGCTGCCAGCCCGTTGCTGGACCGGCTGGATCTGGCACTGCAGGCGGGCGGTCACGGCCCGCTGCCGCACTGGACTGATCCGCGCATCGCCGCGCCGGTGGCGCCCGCGCACACGGCCCGGGCGAGTGCGCGCGCGCAAGGCCGCTTGCCGTCTGCGATGAGCGCGAGCGCCGTTGAATCGCTGCGCCAGTGTCCCTACCAGTTCTTCGCCCGCGTGCTGCTGGGTCTGCGCGAGTCCAACGAGCTCGAGGTCCAGGCCGACAAGCGCGATTACGGCACCTGGCTGCATGCGGTGCTGCACCAGTTCCATGACGAGCGGGCGCGGGGCGTCGATCCGCTGCTCGACGACGCGGCGCGGATCGAGCGCGCGGCGCAGGACCAGATGCGCGAGCTAGGCCTGTCGGCGGCGGAGTTCCTGCCGTACTCGGCCAGCTTCGCGCGCTTCGCGCCGGCCTATCTGGGCTGGCTGGCCGAACGCGAGGCCGAGGGCGAGCGCTTCGCCCAAGGCGAGGTCGAGCGGCGCGTGCGGCCCTGGGCCGGCATCGAGCCGGCGCTGGAGGACCTGGTGCTGCTGGGCCGGCTGGACCGCATCGACGCGGCGCCCGACGCGCGCGTGCTGATCGACTACAAGACCGGCAGCGTGAAGGGCCTGAAGGACAAGGTCGCCGATCCGCTGGAGGACACGCAGCTCGGCGTCTACGCCATCCTGATGGGCGCCGGCCACGCCGCAGACTCCTCGCACCGATTGAATCTCTCCCAAGGTTCGAATCTCTCCCAAGGCTCAGCCCCCTCGCAAGCCTCGGTCAACCCCCTCTCCCGCAAGGCGGGAGAGGGTGGGGGAGAGGGTCTTCGCGCCCAATACCTCGCCCTCGACGACAGCAAAGGCATCGCCTCGATCGAGCACGAGGACGTCTCGACCACCGCCGCCGTGATGCTCGACGGCCTTCGCGCCGACCTGATGTCCATCCACGCCGGCGACCCCTTGCCCGCCCTGGGCGAGGGCGCCGCCTGCGACTACTGCGAGATGCGCGGCCTATGCCGCCGCGACGATTGGGAAGGAGCCGCGCCGTGAGCGCTCAAGCCGCCTACACGCTCAACGACGCGCCGGTCGCGCGCGAGCGCTTCTACGAACTCGCCTGCGACCCCGCGCGCAGCGTCGTGGTCGAGGCCTGCGCCGGCGCGGGCAAGACCTGGATGCTGGTGTCGCGCATCCTGCGCGCGCTGCTGGACGGCGCGCAGCCGCAGGACATCGTCGCCATCACCTTCACCCGCAAGGCTGCCGGCGAGATGCGCGCCCGCCTGAGCGAGTGGCTGCACGAGTTCGCCCATTGCGACCACGACGGCCGCATCACCGCGCTGCGCCAGCGCGGCCTGCCGCAGGCGCAAGCCGAGGCGCTCGCGCCCCAGCTGGCGACGCTGCAACAGCGGCTGCTGCAATCAGCGCGTCCTGTCGAGATCCGCACCTTCCATGCCTGGTTCTCGCAGCTGCTGCGCGCCGCGCCGCTGGAGCTGCTGCGCGTGCAAGGCCTGTCCCCCGAGCTGCAGCTGCTGGACGACGAGAGCGACCTGATGCCCGAGCTCTGGCAGCGCTTCCACACCGCCGTGCTGGCCGACGAGACGCTGCTGGCCGATTACCGCTCGCTGAGCCTGATCCACGGCCGCAACAAGCTGATCGGCTGGCTGGAGTCGGCATTTTCCAAGCGCGTCGAACTGCGGCTGGCGCATCAGCATGGCCGCCTCCTGGACAGCATGCCGACGGCGGCCGAGGTGGTGCCCGAGTTCGCCGCCTTCGCCACACCGCTGGACGCCTTCGGGCCGATGCGATCGGACCTGCAGTCGCTCGCCATCGAGCTGGGGCAGGGCAAGAACAAGACGCAGAAGACCGCCGCCGTGGCGGTCGAAACCGCGCTGACGAACTTTCCCGCCGGCGCGGGCGCCGATGCCGAGGCACTGGCCGCCGTGCGCGCCGAGCTCTTCACCCAGAAGGGCACGCTGGTGAAGGCGCTCGGCGATTCGCCCTTGCTGCTGCAGCTGGGCGATCAGCTCACGCGCTTGCAGCAGGCGCTGGATCAGGAGTGCGCGCGGGCCTGGCATCAGCAGATGTGCGGGCTGGCGCTGGTGCTGCTGGACGAGTTCGAGGGCCTCAAGCGCGAGCGCGGCTTCGTCGACATGAACGACCTGGAGCGCGGCGCGCTGGCGCTGCTGGGCGATCCGGCGCTGTCGGGCTGGGTGCAGGAGCGGCTGGACAGCCAGGTCCGGCATCTGCTGATCGACGAGTTCCAGGACACCAGTCCGCTGCAATGGCATGCCCTGTATGCGTGGCTGTCGGGCTATGTCGGCGCGGGGGGCGGCGTCAGCGGGCAGCGGCCGCCGTCGGTGTTCATCGTCGGCGACCCCAAGCAGAGCATCTATCGCTTCCGCCGCGCGGAGCCGCGTGTCTTCGCCGCGGCGCGCGATTTCGTGCGCGAGGGGCTGGCCGGCGTGCTGCTGGCCTGCGATCACACGCGGCGCAATGCACCGCCGGTGCTGGATGCCGTCAATGCGGTGTTCGAATCGGCGAGCCTGGCGCAGCAGTACTCGGGCTTCCGCGCGCACACGACCGAGGCGTCGGAGCCGCAGCCGCTGGATGGGGTGTTCTTCATCGACGGCGATGAAGAGGAGGGCGATGAGGCCGAGGGCTCGTCGCGCGATCCCCGGGTTTGGCGCCCCAGTCTCACCGAGCCGCGCCGCGAGCCCGAGCTGCATCGTCGCGAGGCCGAGGCGGCGCGCATCGCCGCGTGCGTCGCCGATCTGCTGACGCGTGGCGAGGCGACGCCGGGCGAGATCTTCGTGCTCGCCCGCAAGCGCGAGGGGCTGCGGGTGCTGGCGCAGGTGCTGAAGGCGCGCGGCATCGCGCATGCGGCGCCCGAGGACATGGCGCTGCTGGACGCGCCCGATGTGCGGGACCTGCTCGCCTTGCTGGATGCGTTGGCGTCGAGCGGGCATCAGCTGTCGCTGGCGCATGCGCTGCGCAGTCCGCTGTTCGGCGCGAGCGAGGCCGATCTGCTGTGGCTGGCCGCCGAGGCGCGCTCGGCGCGCTGGCTGGGCGTCGAATGGCCGGTGGAAGCGCCTGCGCGAGCGGCCGAGCCGGCGAGCGAATCGGCTGTGATGGACGAAGCCGTTGGGGTGGACGAAGCCGTCGCGCTGAGCCAGGCGCCGACCCCGGCCCCGACCTCCCGGAGCTGGTGGGAAGTCCTGCTGCAAGCGGAGCCGGAGACGCTCAGCGACACGCTGCGCCGCGCGCAGTCGCTGCTGTCGCGCTGGGCGTCGATGGCGGTGCTGCGCAGCCCGCACGACCTGCTCGACGCGATCGTCCATGAGGGCGATCTGATGGCGCGTCTGGCCGCGGCTGTCCCGGGCAGCGAGCGCCGCGCGCGTCTGCATGCGGTGGAGGCGCTGCTGTCGTTGGCGCTGGAGCTGGACGGCGGACGCTACGCGGGGCTCTATGGTTTCGTGCGCGCGCTCAAGAGCCGGGCGCTCAAGCTGGGCGCGCCGGCCGAGCCGGACGCGGTGCAGTTGCTGACGGTGCATGGCGCCAAGGGACTGGAGGCCAAGGTCGTCATCCTGATGGACGCCGAGGCGGGCCCCGCTCGCGCCGAGAGCATGGCGCTGGCGATCTCGTGGCCCGTTCACGAGCCCGTGCCTCGCACGGTCGCTTTCATCGTGTCCGAGGCCAAGCCGCCGCCCGCGTTGCAAGCGCTGCTGGACGACGAGAAGGATCAGCGCCAGCGCGAGGAGCTCAATGCGCTCTACGTCGCGATGACGCGGGCACGGAGTCGATTGATGCTGAGCCGCACGCCGGCTCGGCGCGCCAGCGCGAGCGCCACGTGGTGGGCGCGGATGCAGCCGCTGGCGACGGCGCTCGCCGTGCCGGAGGTCGAGGTGTCGGCGACGTCGGCGGAGGTCGGCCTCTCAGGGTTGAAGCTGCTGCCGCGCGTGGAGCCGCTGCCGGCGCCCGATGAGACGGTGGACGATGCGGAGGTCGCGGTCGGGCAGAGTCCCGACGAGGTCGACGAAAGCGCCGCGCTCGGCGAGGCGCTGCATCGGGTGCTCGAGTGGCGCAGCGGGCCGCAAGGGCGCGCGCATTCGCTGGAGCGTCTGATGGACGCCGCCGCGCAGATGTACGGGCTGGACAAGCGTCGCGACGATAGGCTGCGCCGCAGTGTCGCCGCCATCCTCGGGAGCCGGGATTGCGCGCCGTTCTTCGATGGGGAGGCGCTTGAGTGGCAGGGCAATGAGGTGCCGCTGAGCTGGCGTCATCACGACATGCGGCTGGACCGGCTGGTCTGCCGTCTGGATGCGGCGGGTGTGCCGACGTGGTGGGTGCTCGACTACAAGCTGCACCCGGCGCCGCAGAACAACCCGGAGTACATCGCCCAGCTGTGGCGCTATCGCGAGGCGGTGATGGCCTTGCAGCCCGGTGAACCGGTCCGCTGCGCCTTCATCACGGGGCAGGGGAGGCTGGTGGATTGCACCGAGCAGGTCGCGGGGGCGGCGGATCTGTTTGCGTGAGCGCGGAAGACCCTCTCCCCAGCCCTCTCCCGCAAGCGGGCGAGGGGGGCAGGCAGCCTCCCTTCACCCCGCCGCGTTGTAATCCCCCTCCGATGGCCGGCTGTGCCATGCCACCGACGTCGTCGTTGGCCACGGTCCCCCGTCCCCGATCCGCTGATGCACGGCCTGGGCCGCGATCGCCGCCGCCTCCAGCACCCGCACCAGCGCCTGGATCTCGCCCAGCGACGGCTCCGGCATCGCCGTCCGCAGATAGACATTCCCGCGCAGGCTCAGCAGCACGAACGGCCGTCCCTCGATCAGCACATCCTGCGTGGCCTGCGCCAACCGGTCTGACAAATCCTTGTCCAGCCAGGCCATCAGCAGCTCGCGGTTGATGCCCAGCGCGCCGAAGCGCTGCCGCACCAGCTTGGATTCGATCTGCGACTGCTTGGGGAACATCACCAGCCAGCGCATCTCCTCCGGCGTGTCCGTGTCCACCCGCGTGCGCAGCGTGTCCGTGTAAGCCTCGAAGACGCTGCGTTCCAGATGCTCCATCAGCTTGCGCTCGATGATCATCATCTGCATGTCGGCATTGAGCTTGAGCTCACAGCGCATGCGCAGTTCGTGGCCCTCGATGTAGCTGCGCTGCGAGGGGCCCCACTCGATGCGGGTCAGGCCGGGCAGGGTGCGGGGCAGGTCGATCACCAGACCGCGACCGTCGCGGGCGTGGCGCAACTGGCCGCCGCGGTCGTCGGCCCATTCGCGCAGGGGGCGCCAGCGCGCGGCATTGGCGCGGGCCGTGAGCCACTGTTTGACTTGTTTGATTACCATGAGGTGGGACGATGCGCGGGCGCCGCGGTGCGCGGGCATCGGATGGCCGACGACCGGGGCCTCGCGCCCCAACGGAGAACGCAGAATGATCGAAGTGTATTCATGGCCCACGCCCAATGGCCACAAGGTCCACATCATGCTGGAGGAATGCGGCCTGCCTTACCGGGTCATTCCCGTGGACATCGGCGCGGGCGAGCAGTTCGACGCCAAGTTCCTGTCCTTCAGCCCCAACAACAAGATCCCCGCCATCGTCGATCCGGTGGGACCGGACGGCCGTCCCATGGCGCTGTTCGAGTCCGGCGCGATCCTGCTCTACCTCGCCGGCAAGACCGGCCGCTTCCTGCCGGCCGACACCCGCGGCCGCTACGAGGCGCTGCAGTGGCTGATGTTCCAGATGGGCGGCATCGGGCCGATGCTCGGGCAGACGCACCACTTCCGGCTCTACGCGCCCGAGAAGATCGAGTACGCCATCGACCGCTACACCAACGAGGCCAAGCGTCTTTACGGCGTCGTCGACAAGCGCCTGGCACACAGCAAGTACATCGCCGGCCCGGACTACGGCATCGCGGACATGGCGATCTTCCCGTGGCTGCGCGGCTGGAAGAATCAGGGCGTGGACCTGGCCGAATATCCGCATCTGCGCGGCTGGTTCGACGAGATCGCGGCGCGCCCGGCGGTGCAGCGCGGCGTCGCGGTGCTGGAGGAAAAGCGTCGGCCGCTGGTCGACGACAAGGCCCGCGAGCAGCTGTTCGGGGCGGCGCAGTACAAGCGCCGCTGAATGCCGGCAGCGGCTCGGCGCGGGCGTCGCGTCGTCTGCGCTGATCCTCGCGGCAGCCGCGGGGGTCAGATCTTGCCTAGACGCGCGCGGTCGCCGAGCTCGGTGAGCCAGCGTTTGCCGTCCTCGCGGATCGGCGTGGCCAAGCCCTTGTCCTGCAGGCGCTGCTGCATCTCCTCGCTGACGGGCATGCCGCCGGGCGATTGCGGGATGAAGTAGAGCGCGGCCCGCTCTTCCGGCGTGATGACCAGATCGGCGGGAGGGACGGGGGAGTTCAGATGAGGCGCGGCGGACATGCCGAATTATCAGGCCTCCCGGCGGCGGCGAACCGCGAAGGCGGCCAGACCGGCGATCGCCAGCAGCGCCAGGGAGCCCGGCTCCGGCACGGCGTTGACGCGCGGCGAGACGAAGGCCAAGGCATTGGCCATCAGCAGGGCGCCGTCGGTCGACGAGTCCCACTGGCCGGGCGAGGCATCGCCGGACACGGGGTAGAAGTTCAGACCGACCACGGGGGCGTTGTGGTCCAGGCGGTAGGCGGCCAGCGGCTGGCCGGTGCTCCAACTCGCCACCAGCGTGCTGCCGGCCTTGAGCGTCAGTCGGTTGTTGCACTGGCCGGTGGCGGCGTTGATCGCGTCGATGCCGGCCATCAGCGGGCTGCCCGGCAGGGCGACGGTGCCGAGCGTGCCGCAAGCTGCTTGATAGAGGGTCGAGTTGAAGACGTCGTAGTTGCCGGTGACGAAGCGGCCGCTGAGGCCGCGCAGGCCGACGGTGAAGTGCGACAGGCCCGCTTCGACCACGCCGCCGCCGGCGTCCACGAAGTCGGCCAGCACGTTGCCCAGGAGAGTCGCGCTCGAGTAGGCGCGGTCGGAGAAGACCAGTACCGCGTCATAGGCGCTCAGCTGAGCGAGCGTGGGCGTCGCATTGCCGACGTCGAAGATGTCGACGCTGCCGCTGATCAGGCCGGTGGCGGAGATCTTCTTCTGGATGTCGACCAGGCCGGCCTGGCCGCTGGCGTTGGGTGCGCCGAGGATCAGGGCCGATGCGTTGGCGGCGACGGCGCCCAGGCACAGCGTCGCGGCGACGAGGGTGGAGCGGACCAGGCGCAGGGAAGCGGGAATGCGGGACATGGTGACGGACTTCTTCTTGTGGTTGTGATGACGGGTGAAGCGTCCCTCGAAGCAACATCCGCGCCATTGGGCGGCGGCCCTTGATACCTCAAGGACTTGGCCATTGGCGCGAGGGAAGGTCAAGGGGCGGGTGTAAGGCGGGCCGACAGTGTCGGGGCGAATGCCGCGCGGGCTCGCCCGCTCGGTTTCAAGTCAGGCATGTCGAATGCGGAGCGTCTTCGCGCAGGGGCTTAACGGCGCGCGGCATGGCGCCTGGAGGCGGTTGGAGCGACACTTGCCCAGCGTGGACGCGGCGAGCCGGCGCCAGGGTCGGGTCTTGAGCCGCCAATCCCATGCACAACCAGAAGGAGCCCTCTCCATGCAGAGCAACACCGAGCACACCGACAAGGTCGGTGCCGTCGAGAGTCACAACGGACGCTGGTTCGTCCGAGAGGTGGTGGGGGAGGCCGCACCGTTCCGAGCGCGATACCTGGTGATCGCCGCGCATGCGCAGCCGGACGGGCAGGCGGTGCTCGACGGCTATTGGCATGAACTGGAGCGGAGCTTCGACTCGTGGAACTACGCGGCGGATGCGGCGCTGGAGGCGGCGCAACGGGCGATTGATTTCAGGCCGTGAGGGTGTCGATCCCCGTGGGCTCGGAGCGCTGAATCGCTCTCTCAAACGAGCACCGGGGCGTTCATTCGAAGCGCCTGAAAATCGCGCTACAATCTGCGGCTTCGTCGGGGCGTAGCGCAGCCTGGTAGCGCATCTGCTTTGGGAGCAGAGGGTCGCGAGTTCGAATCCCGCCGCCCCGACCATCATTTCGAAAGCCGCAAGGAGTGTTTGCTCCTTGCGGCTTTTTCGTTTCCGGTCCAGCCCTCTCGGCTCCGGTGTTTCCCGTCCCGCAAATCGGTGTTCACGATGCGACCACAGCTCCGTTACGCTTCTCTCACAAGCAGAAGAACGACGAAGAGACAAGAAGCGCAGCAAGCGTTGGACGTCGAGGGAGAAGCATGGGAACGATCTCGGGATGGGGCGAGTGGGCCTTGGGCGTGGCGGCGTGCGTCGCGCTGATCGGCATCTTGTGGCGGAGCGCGCGACGCGCGGCTCGCCGAGATGCGGCGCTCACGCCAGAAGAGCGGATTCAGCGGGACAAGGACGATGCCTGGTGACGCAGGCTAATCAGCGGGGCTGCAAGGGCTGATCGCCCGTTGCGCTGCGTCGCTGAGGCTCGCATCATCGGCACCCGAAGCGGTGCCGATGCTCAGCACGACGAAGGACAGTCCAAGCATGCTGAGCGCCAACACGAAATCGCCGATGGCCTGCTCGACGCTGAGCGACCAACGCCAGATGCCTATGGCCACGCATGCACCCGCGATCGCGGCCAGCCCGATGGCCCCGACCTTCCACCCGAGGTTCATTCTTCTCTCCCGTGCATCGGACCCCAGAGCAGTGCGGGAGGCACCGCGCCCAGCGCCGATGTGGCGCACCGATGACCGTGCCGATGCGCCCCCGCTGTGGCGCGAGGCCGCCGCCGCTCTCTGGAGCGATCGCTGGCACGGCTCAATGCGCGATACAACTCGCAACATGTGTGCCAGTTCGCGGAACCGGACGCCGTGCTCTGACCCTTCCGCTATCGCACATCCACACCTGAAACCGGGTGGAAACCCTTAGCGCGCACCTGCGTCAGCACGATGTCAGCCGAGGACAATGCGCGCTGTTTTTTGTTTCAGAACAGCGTCCTTCCAGGTCACGAGCCGGGAGTCGGGGCGCCGCAGCGGGCAGGCCCCGAAGGATCGAGCACAAGCATGGCGCTACAGCATTTGACCGACGAACAGGTCCGCACCTGGTCGCGCGCGCAGAAGGACGAGTGGTGGTTCAAGAACGTCTTCCGGGGCGACATGGCGCAGCTGTCGCTGCGCTCGGGCCTGACGGGCTTTTTGCTGGGCGGCGTGCTCGCCGCGACCTCGCTGTACATCGGCGCCAAGACCGGCATCAGCGTCGGCGTCGGCCTGACCTCGGTGATCCTGGCCTTCGCGATGTTCCGCATCCTGGCCCAGCTCGGATGGGCCGCGGACTACACCATCCTCGAGAACAACTGCACCCAGTCCATCGCGACCGCCGCGGGCTATGTGGTGATGCCGCTGATCTCCAGCCTGGGCGCGTACATGCTGGTCACCGACCGCATCATCCCGTGGTGGCAGATGATGATCTGGATGACCATCACCGCCACGCTGGGCGTGCTGGTCGCCTTCCCGATGAAGCGGCGCTTCATCAACGAGGACCAACTGCCCTTCCCTGAAGGCCGCGCCTGCGGCGTGGTGCTGGATTCGCTCTACAACGGCGAGGGCGGAGAAGGCATGTACAAGGCCGCGCTGCTGGCCAAGGTCGCCGGACTGGCCGCGTTCTACCAAGCCATCGTCAGCGATGGCTGGATGAAGCTGATCCAGTTCAAGATCCTGCGCATGGACAAGTGGGCCGGCATGACCGAGCCCTGGGTCTTCCACGACCGACTGGACGAGTACTACTACACCCTGGCCGTCAAGGCCGACCTGTGGATCCCCAAGATCCTGGGCACCGACTTCCGCGTGCTGGGCCTGCGCCTGACGCTGGATGCCGCGATGCTGGGCGTCGGCGGCCTGATGGGCATCGCCGTCGCCACCAGCTGCCTGATCGGCGCGGTGATGAACTTCGTCGTGCTGGCCCCGCTGATGATCCAGGCCGGCGACATCGTCCAACGCATCTCGCCCACCGGCGCGGTGATCCCGATCTCGCGCGTGGAGATTGTCAACCAGTGGTCGATGTGGTGGGGCGTGACGATGATGGTCGCGGGATCGCTGACCAGCCTGCTGGCCAAGCCGGACCTGTTCCTGGCGGTGTTCAAGGCCTTCGGCCGCAAGAAGAACGCCCCTGCCGGCAACGACCTGCTGGCTCACATCGAAGTGCCGCTGTGGATCTCCTACGTCGGCGTTCCCGTGATGGGGCTGCTGGCGGCCTACGTGGCGCATCTGTTCTTCGGCGTGCCCATGGGCATGGCGCTGATCGCCCTGCCGCTGATCTTCGTGCTGACGGTGATCTGCACGAACTCGATGGCGCTGACCTCGTGGACGCCCACCGGCGCGCTGTCCAAGATCACGCAGTTCACCATGGGCGCGATCGACCGCAGCAACCCGGCGGCCAACCTGATCCCCGCGGGCATGACCTCGGACATCGCCTCCAACGCCGCGAACCTGCTGTCGGACATCAAGCCCGGCTACATGCTGGGCGGCAAGCCGCGTCATCAGGCGGTCGGCCACGTGATCGGCATCCTGGCCGGCGCGCTGTCCTGCGTCCCGCTGTATTACCTGCTGTTCCTGCCGAAGAACGCCGACGGCGTGCGCACGACGGCGACCATCATCTCGGAGCAATTCGCGATGCCGGCCGCAGTGCAATGGCGCGGCGTGGCTGAGATCATCGCCAAGGGTCTGCACGGTCTGCCGACCTCGGCGCTGATCGCGATGGGCGTGGCCGCCGCTTGCGCCGTGGTCATCGAAGTGCTGCGCATGGCGACCAAGGGCAAGTTCCCGCTGTCGTCGGTGTCGATCGGTCTGGGCGTGGTGCTGCCGCCGGAGTCGACCTTCGCGATGTGGGTCGGCGCGATGATCTTCTGGGTCATGGGCCGGATCTACGGCAAGCAGCCCGGCTCGACCGGCTGGAAGCGCTGGGTCGATGGTTGCGAACCCGTGTGCGCGGGCCTGATCTCGGGCGCGGCGCTGATGGGCATCGGCAACGCGATCGTGAACGTGCTGATCTGAGCATGAAGCCACGGCAAGCGCCGTGGCACAATTCGGGCCCCTTAGAGGACGTGGGAACGTGCTTCAAGGGGCTTTGTCTTTCGACACTGTCTGCCCGTAGCTCAACTGGATAGAGCAGCTGCCTTCTAAGCAGCAGGTCGGGGGTTCGAGTCCCTCCGGGCAGGCCAAGATCCGGGCTCGCCGCGGCAGTGCCGCGACGGCCAAACGCGCAACTTCCTTCAACCCGCCTGTTGCGCCAACTGCCACCCCAATTCCGCCATCGGCTTGGCGCCGGCCGCCGCCTCGCGCGCCTGGGCGCTGGACGCGGTGCCGTCCTCGACCCGCTTGGCGATGCCTTGCAGGATCCCGCAGATCCGGAACAGGTTGTAGGCCAGATAGAAGTTCCAGTCCTTCATCACCGCCTGCGCGTCCCCGCGACCGGTGCGTTCGCAATAGCGGCGCACGTACTCGAGCTCGTTGGGGATGCCCAGCGACGCCAGGTCCACGCCGCCCAGGCCGCGCGCCGCGCCGCTTTTGCGGATGTGCCAGGACATGCAGTGGTAGCTGAAATCCGCCAGCGGGTGCCCCAGCGTCGACAGCTCCCAGTCCAGTACCGCCAGCACCCGCGGCTCGGTCGGATGGAAGACCAGGTTGTCCAGCCGGTAGTCGCCGTGGACGATCGCCACCTCGCGCTCGTCGCGCGCCGAGTCCGGGATGTGCGCCGGCAGCCAGTCGATCAGACGATCCATCGCCTCGTTCGGGCCGGTGATCGAAGCCTGGTATTGCTTGGTCCAGCGGCCGATCTGGCGCTCGAAATAGTTGCCCGGCTTGCCGTAGCTCTCGAGTCCCGCCGCGCGGAAGTCCACGCGGTGCAGCGCGGCGATCACACGATTCATCTCCTCGTAGATCGCGGCGCGCTCCGCGTTCGAGGCGCCGGGCAGCGTCTGGTCCCAGAGCACGCGGCCCTGCATGAACTCCATGACATAGAACGCCCGGCCGACGACGGACTCGTCCTCGCACAGCGCCAGCATGCGCGGCACCGGCACGTCGCTGCCGGTCAAGGCGCGCATCACGGTGAACTCACGTTCGATCGCGTGCGCGGAGGGCAGCAGCTTGGCCACGGGGGCCGGCTTGGCGCGCATCACATAGGTCGCGCCCGGCGTGATGAGCTTGTAGGTCGGATTGGACTGGCCGCCCTTGAACTGCTCGATCGTCAGCGGGCCGGCGAAGCCCTCGATCTCGCGCGCCAGCCAGGCGGCCAGCGCCTCGTTGTCCATCGCCTGCGAAGGGGCGCGGGTGCCGGTGAATGCATCGTCCACGGAGTCTCCTGGTTTGTCGTGATTCTGGGATCGCGACTCCCGGAGAACGTCCGGGAGCGCTCAGCGATTGGCGATGGCCAGCAGCTTCTCTTTGCTCAACACCACCAGCCGGGTCGGTTCGACGCGGACCGCGCCCTCGCGCTCGAAGCCCTTGAGCTCCTGGTTGACCCGCTGCCGCGAGGCGCCCAGCAACTGCGCCAGATCTTCCTGCGCCAGCTGCAGGCCGATGCGGATCTCTTCCGTCTCCGCGCCCTGCGTGATGCCGTAGCTGCGCGCCAGCAAGAGGATCTGCTTGGCCAGGCGCGAGGCCAGCGGACGCGTGTTCAGGTCCTCGACCACGTCGAACATCAGGCGCAGACGGCGGCAGTTCAGCCGCAGCAGCGCCTCGTACAGCTCGGTGTGGCGGTGCAGCAGGTCCTTGAAGTCGGGCTTGCGGATCACCAGCAGCGTCGTCTCGCCGTGCGCGCTGGCGTCGTGCGTGCGGGGCAGGCCGTCGAAGAGGGCGATGTCGCCGAACCAGATGCCCGGCTCGACGTAGGTCAGCGTCACCTGCTTGCCCGACAGCGACACCGAACTCACCCGCACCGCGCCGCGCGCCACGCCTATCCATTCCTCGGCCGGCTCGCCACGCACCGACATCAGCGCGCCGTCGGTCAGACGCCTCACGGTGGCGCGCGCCAGAATGTCGCTGCGCAGCGGCAGAGACAGCTTGGAGAACCACGGCCCCGACTCGATGTTGTTGCGTTCAGAAATTGTAAGAACCGAGCTGTTCATGCTTTGTCGCTGGCGTGACAAGCCAGCGGTCTCCTGATGTTCATGGTTGTCGCGGCCTATTGTGCGGGACAGCCAGCGGAGCTGCAGGCACGTCTTGACCCCTTGTGCACATCGTCGGGCGATCCCTGATTCGAGGCGGTGCCTGACTGAGATAGGCGAGAACGGCGCGCAACGGTCCGGGAACCGGGCGCTTTTCCGGGTTTTCACCGGGGACCAGCGTGCTAGAGTGAAACGCACGGCAACATCAACAACAGCGGGAATGAATCGAGACCTTCACGACCCGCGCGGCCTGTCGCCAGCGCTCAGCGTTCTCGTCATCGCCTGTCTTTCGTCCATGTCCACGTCGACATGGGCCCTCGGCGTGGGGCGCCCGCAGACGGCCTCGTCGCTGGGGCAGCCGCTCAATCTGCTGTTCCCGGTCCAGCTCTCAGCCGGCGAGAGCATTACCCCCGAATGCGTTCGCGCCGAAGTCCAGTCCGGCGACAACCCCATCCATCCGGGCGGCCTGCATTGGCAGCTCGAGGGCGATGGCCAGCGCGTCACCGGCGTGCGGCTGCGCAGCGCGCAGCGCATCGACGAGCCCATCGTCTCGGTCCAGCTGAGCCTGGGCTGCCCGTCGCGTCTGACGCGGCAGTACACCGCCTTCATCGACCCGCCCGGCCTGGGTGGCGATATGCCGCCCGAGGCCGGTACGCCGGTCGCGCCGCCGGTGTCGATCGCCTTGCAGGCGCAGCAGGAAAACAATCCCGTGGCCGCCCGCCCCGCGGCGCCCAGCGGCGCTGCGGCGGCGCGTCCCACGCAAGACCTGGCCCTCGCAGCCGCAGCGAGTCCGTCCGCCGTCACGCCGCCCGCGAGCGCGCCGGCGCGCCCGCGCAAGCCGGCCCGCAAGAACACGGAAGCGATCGCCGGCGCTGCCGAATCGACGAGTGCGGCCGGCAAGCCCACCCGCAGCGCGTCCTCCGCGAGTCCCGCTGAGCGCCGCGCCGGCAAGAACGTGGCGACCGCGCCGCGCCTCTCGCTGGAACCCATCGAGGCGCTGTCCACCCCATCCCCCGCGCTGCTGGCCGCCGAAGCCGCCGCCAGCGCGGCGAGCGCCGCCGAGCAGGCTCAGCTGCAGATGGCCGCGATGCAGAAGCAGGTCAGCGAGCTGCAGGCCGAGCAGAAGCGCACCCTGGCCGCGATGTCCGCGCTTCGGCAGGAGCTCCAAGCCGCCCGCGAGCAGGCCGCCAATGGCAGCTCGTCTTCTTCCCCTTGGGTGCTGGGCCTGAGCCTGCTCAGCCTCGCGCTCGCGGCGAGCAGTCTGCTGCTGTGGCGCAGCAATCGCGCGCAGCGGCGAGAGGCCGAGCAGCACTGGCTGAGCGATTCGGCGGTCGATTCGACTCCCGACGGCGCGGTGGAGCCCGCGCTCCCCCCCATCAGCGCGCAGCTGAGCACGCAGACCGCGCACGCTTCGCCGGTGGTGGACAGCTCGCCCGCCGCCTTGATGTCGCATCTGGCGACCGACGGTCCGCTGGTGTCGACCGCGCCCACCACGATTCCAATGCCGCTCAGCGTCGTCGAGCCGACCCATCCCGCGCCGCCGACCCCGCGCGCCCCGGCGCCTGTGGCGCCCATGGCGCGCCCAGTGACCACTGCGGCCGATGACGCCTTGCAGGCGCTGGCCGCGGTCGATTCGCTGGAGCCGCTCAGCCTGCAGCTCGACGGCGGCGACACGCGTCCGGCGCCGTTCTCGGCGGACCTGGGCCGCGCCGGTGGTCTTGGCGGCACAGTCACCGTCGAGGAACTCATCGACCTCGAGCAGCAGGTCGATTTCTTCATGGTGCTCGGCCAGGACGATGCAGCCATCGAGCTGCTCTCTTCACGCCTGAACCAGCGCGACGCGGCCAGCGGGTTGCCCTTCCTGAAGCTGATGGAGCTCTATCAGCGTCGCGGCGATCGGGAAGCCTTCGATCGCGTCGGCGCCCGCTTCGCCGAGCAGTTCCACGCCCGTTCCCCGTCGTGGAGCGACGACCTCAATGAAGGCGAGGGACTGGAGGCACATCAGGAGCTGATCGATCGGCTGGAGGCTGCCTGGCAGGACCCGGGCGGCAGCATGAGCCTGTTGCAGGATCTGCTGTCCAAGCACCAGGAGTACAGCGGCGACCTGGGCCTTCCGGCCTATCGCGATCTGCTGATGCTGTACGCGGTGGCGCGCGATCGTTCCGAGCACGAGGTGCACGGCGACTCGATCGACGTGGTGCTGCCGCTGGACGCGACCGCCGCGCCGGACATGATGGCCACGATGGTGTGGCAGTCGCCGCCTCCGGCGCCGGGTGCGCCCGCACCCGCGCGGAGGCTCACGCAGTCGGTCGACCTGGATCTGTCGCTGGTCGAGGACGAAGCGCCGCGCGATCCCAAGTCGCGCTGAGCGATCTCGAGCGCCCGGAGCGCTCGCTCAGATCCTCTTCAGACGCGTCAGCGCCTCGTCCAGCGTTTCATCCCGCTTCGCGAAGCAGAAGCGGATGACCTTCGCGTCGCTGCCGGCCGAATGGAAGGCGGACAGCGGAATCGCCGCGACGCCGATCTCCCGCGTGAGCCACTGGCACAAGGCCATGTCGTCCATCGCGGCCAGCGGCGCCGGCAGCCCCGCGTAATCCACGCACTGGAAGTAGCTGCCCGGGCAGGGGCGCAGCGCGAAAGCGGTGTCCGCCAGCCCCGCGCGGAAGCGGTCGCGCTTGCGCTGGTAGAAGTCGCTCAGGCCCAGATAGGGCGCCGGATCGCGCATGTAGCTCGCCAGACCGTGCTGCATCGCCGAGTTCACGGTGAACACGTTGTACTGGTGGACCTTGCGGAACTCCGCCATCAGCGCCGCCGGCGCCGTCACGTAGCCGACCTTCCAGCCCGTCACGTGATAGGTCTTCCCGAAGCTCGACACCACGAAGCTGCGCGCCGCCAGCTCGGGCAGGCGCGACACGCTCTGATGCTGCAGGCCGTCGTAGACCATGTGCTCGTAGACCTCGTCGCTGAGTACCAGCACCTCGGTCCCGTCCAGCAGCTCGGCCAACTGGCGCAGATCCTCGGGCGTCCAGACCGCGCCGCTGGGGTTGTGGGGGCTGTTGATCATCAGCACGCGGGTGCGCGGCGTCAGCGCGGCGCGGATGCGATCGAAGTCGGGGCGGAAGCTGGCCGGGTCCAGCGGCACCGGCACCATCACGCCGCCGGCCAGCACGATGTTGGGCGCATAGCTGTCGTAGGCCGGCTCCAGCACGATGACCTCGTCACCCGGATGCACGACCGACAGCAGCGCCGTCAGGATGGCTTGGGTCGCGCCGGCGGTGACGGTGATCTCGGTGTCGGGGTCGTACGCGTGGCCGTAGAGCGATTCGATCTTCGCCGCGATGGCCTGACGCAGCGCCGGCACGCCCGGCATGGGTGGGTACTGGTTGTGGCCGGCGCGCATGGCGGCATTGACCGCGTCCAGCAGCGCCGGATCGCCTTCGAAGTCCGGGAAGCCCTGGCCCAGGTTGACCGCCTGGTGCTGCTGCGCCAGCGCCGACATGACGCTGAAGACCGTCACGCCCAGATTCGGGAGGCGGCTCGCGGGAACGGGGGTGTGAACACGCATGGTCGGAAGCTCAGAGAGGCTCAAAGGTCGTAATCACTGGATTCGCCGTTCATCGCGCGCTGCAGCAGCGTGCGGTTCAGGCGGTCGGACAGCAGCTCGGCGAAGCTGTAGACGTAGTTGCGAAGATAGGCGCCGCGCTTGAACGCGATCCGCGCCACGTTCTGGCCCAGCAGGTGGCCCAGCGGGCGGGAGACCAGCTCGCCGCCGGGCGGGTCCTCGCGCACAGCCATCTCGGCCACGATGCCGATGCCCAGGCCGAGACGGACGTAAGTCTTGATGACGTCCGAGTCGATGGCCTCGAGCACGATGTTGGGCTTGAGGTGGCGCTGCGCGAAGGCGCGGTCGATGCGGGTGCGGCCGGTGAAGCTGGGGTGATAGGACACCAGCGGCTGCGCCGCCAGGTGCTCCAGGTCGATGCGCTCCATCTGCGCGAGCGGATGCTCGGCCCGCATCACCAGCACGTGCTGCCACTCGTAGGCGGGCAGTGTCACCAACTCCTCGAACTGGGACAGCGACTCGGTCGCCAAGCCCACGTCGGCGGTCTCGTCGATCAGCATCTTCGCGACCTGGTCCGGGCTGCCCTGATGCAGACCGATGTTGACCTGCGGGAACTGCTTGCGCAGCTGGGTGACGGGGCCGGGCAGCACGTAGCGCGCCTGCGTGTGGGTGGTGGCGATGGACAGCGTGCCGACGTCCTGCTTGGAGTACTCCTCGCCGATGCGCTTGAGGTTGCCCACCTCGCGCATGATGATCTCGATGGACTTGAGCACCTGCCGGCCGGGCTCGGTGATGCTGCGCAGGCGCTTGCCGTGGCGCGAGAAGATGTCGACGCCGAGCTCTTCCTCCAGCTCCAGGATCGCCTTGGAGACGCCGGGTTGCGAGGTGTAGAGCGCCTTGGCGGTCTCGGTCAGGTTCAGGTTGCGGCGCGCGGCCTCTTGCACGAAGCGGAACTGGTGCAGGTTCATGGCAGGGTCACGGCGAGGAGGGGAAAGCTGGGGTGGACAGCGGGTCGATGGGGATGCGCGCGGCCTCGACCAGATCCAGCGTCGCCGCGGCCATGGCGGCGATCACCGAACGCTGCTCGCCGATGGCGTCGTGCAGCAGGAAGAGGATGCCGGGATGCGCGGCCCGCAGCGACTCGATCAGCGGAGGGACGTCGCGGCGCACATGGCCGCTGGCGCCGAGGAACATCGGTACCACCTGGATGCGCTGGCAGCCGCGCGCGGCCAGCGCGCCGGCGGCGGTCGCGATGTCCGGCGTCATCAGCTCCAGATAGGCGAGTGCGATAGGCAGGTCGGGCCGGCGCGCCTGCAGCTCGGCGGCGATGGCTTGGAACGGAGCGGCCCAGGCGGGATCGCGCGCGCCGTGAGCGAAGAGCAGCAGACCATCCATGGCGAATCCTCCGGAAAGCGGGCCGGCCTCGTGACCGGCCCCATGACCGTCACGGTCGGCGATGGGGGACGTCATCGATAGCGGACCAGCCAGTAGAACGCGGCCATCGAGATGCCGAGATAGAACAGGCTGGGGGCCGACGCGACCAGCCACGGCGTCCAGTCGCGCAGCAGGCCCAGGTGGCCGGCGATCGCGTTCAGCACCACGAAGCTGATGCCCAGCATGATGCCGCCGAAGACCTTCACGCTGATGCCGCCGCTGCGGAAATGCAGATAGGCGAAGGGCAGGGCCAGCGCCACCATCACCATGCAGGCGAAGGGATAGAAGGCCTTGCGCCAGAACTGGATCTCCGGCTGCGCCGAGGACTGCTCCTGCGAGGACAGGTGGCGGGTGTAGCGATACAGCTCCAGCGTCGACATGTTCCAGGTCGGCTGCACCGCGGCGGTCACCACGCCTGCCGGGAGCTGGCTCTGCCAGGTGTAGGTCGGCAGCAGCAGCTCACGCACCGTCGGGTTGTCCGACAGCTTGTCCTGCGAGACCGCCGGATCCTTGTGATCGGGCGCGGCCGCGGCCTGGGCGCTCAAGGGTGTGGGCGTGCGGGTCCATTGCATCAGCCGCACGTCGTTCATCTGCCAGCGGCCGGAGGCGTCCACCGTCGCGTTCTTGGCGGTCAGGCGGGTGGCCATCGCGCCCTTGGCGTCGAACTCGAAGATCAGCACGTCCTCCATGGTCCCGTTGGTTCGGGCCCGACCGACGTGCACGGCATAGCTGAAGTCGCCGTCGCGGTCCTTCATCCAGGCGCCAGCCGCGTTGGACACGCCGGTGGACGAGGACTTGAGCAACTGCGCCTGCTTGTCCGCCCACGGGGTGACGAAGTCGCCGACCACGAAGGCCAGCACCGCGAAGACGAGCGCGAGCGTGCTCAGCAGACCCAGCGCCCGTTGCGGGCCCAGGCCGCCGGTGCGAAGGATGGTGAATTCGCTGGACTGCGCCAGGCGGGCCAGGCTGAAGATGGTGCCGATCAGCACGGCGATGGGCATCAGCTCGTAGAAGCGGCCCGGGAGTTTGAGCACGCAGGACCACAGCGCCAGGCCGACGCCCAGGCCCAGGCGCTGGAAGCGGTCGAGGTCGTCGATGAAGTCGACGAAGAAGAACAGCGCCAGGAACCCGGCCATGACCAGGGTGAAGGAGCTCAGGATGTCGCGGTACAGCAGCCGCCGGACGGTTCTCATGTGGGCATTCCCGGCGTGGAAGTGGACATCGAGGCGGGCGCGATGATCGCGCCGGCGGGGGCTTGGGCGGCGGCCGCCGCGGGCTCGGCGGGCGGCGGGATCACGCCGCTGCGCGGGGCGCCCAGTCGCGCGCCGTGGTCGCGCCAGACCAGCAGCAGCAGCGTCACCAGGAAGGCCGCGCCGTGCAGCGTCGCCAGGCCCGGGATCAGCTTCATCTTGCCGGCGGCCACCCAGCTCTGGCTGAGGTTGATCAGGTTGAAGTAGACGATGAAGGCCAGCAGCGCGAACAGCAGGTTCCAGTTGCTGGCGCGGCGCGGGTTGGTCGCCGAGATCCCGATGCCCAGCATCACCAGATTGACGCAGCCCAGGATCATGCCGAAGCGCCAGGCCAGCTCGCCGTCGTTCAGATTGCCGCGCTCGCGCAGCAGCTCCAGCGTCGGGCGGGTCTTGGGCGGCTTGCTGCCGCCGCCGCGCATGACCTCGTCGTCGACCACCACGCGGTACTGCTGGAAGCGCGCCACGGCCTTCTCGCCGTTGCGGGTGTCCAGGTCGTTGCGCTGACCGTGCTCCAGCACCAGCGTGCGGTTGTTGCCCTGCGTCACCAGCGCGCCGCGCGCCGAGGTCGTCACCGACTCCAGGTGCTCGGTGTTGCTCATGATGAAGACGTTGCGGGCGGCGCTCTCATTGGCCGGATCGCGCTCGATGAAGAACACGCGGCCGCCGTCATTCGAGGTCTGGAATTGGCCGGGCGCGACGCGGGAGAGATCGCTGCGCTGCTCGAATTGCTCGCGCAGCTGGGCGCTGCTCTCGTTGCTCCAGGGCCAGACGATGGTCATCAGGACCGCCACGACCACCAGCACCGGCGTGGCCATCGTCAGCACCGGCCGCACGAAGCGCGACAGGCCCAGTCCGCTCGCGAACCAGATGGTCATCTCCGATTCCTTGTACATGCGCCCCAGCGACATGACCACCGCGACGAAGAGCGACAGGCTCAGCATCACCGGCAACTGCGCCAGCGCCAGATAGCCCAGCGACAGCAGCACGTGCTGCGGGGCGACCGAGCCCTTGGCCGCCAGGCCAAGCGATCGCACCAGCAGCATCGTCACGACGATGGTCAGGATGACCACGAACGCCAGTCCGAAACTGCGGGCAAGTTCTTTGCGTACTGATGAATCGAATAACATCCGGGCACTCTATCTACTTCTCGGTATTATGGACTTTCGCTCTCAGACCGCGTCCCTCGACGCGCTGGCGTCGCACGGTGCCGACGCCCTCGTGCTGGTCATCGCCGGCGACGCGTTGCCGGCCTCGCTCGACAAGGCGGTGGCCGCGCTGATCAAGGACGCCGTCAAGCTCGGCGATTTCGAGTTCAAGACGGGTCAGGTCTTGACCCTGGTCCGTCCGGCCGGTCTGAAGACCGCACGCCTGATCATCGCCGCCAGCGGCTCGGCGTCGCTGAAGGCCGCCCGCAGCGCGCTGTCGTCGGCGCTGGGTCAGCTCAAGGGCCGCGGCGCCGCGGCCGCTTCGGTGATCTACGCCGGCTTCGGTCCGGATCTGACCGAATCCTTGGCCGAACAGACCGTGCTGGCCGCGCTGGAGGCGACCTACGTCTACCGCGAGACCAAGCCCAGCGCCCCCGCCGCGTCCAAGCTGACCAAGCTGACGCTGCTGGTCGGCAAGGACGACGTCAAGGCCGTCAAGGCCGGTCTGGTGCGCGGCCAGGCCATCGGCGCCGGCGTGGCCCTGGCGCGCGAATGCGCCAACCTGCCGCCCAACGTCGCAACCCCGGCCTACCTGGCCGACCAGACCAAGGCCCTGACCCGTTCGCACGGCATCAAGGTCGAGGTGCTGGACCAGAAGGGCATCGAGAAGCTGGGCATGGGCTCCTTCCTGTCCGTGGCCAAGGGCTCGGACGTGCCCCCGCGTTTCATCGTCGCCAAGTACGAAGGCGCCGCCAAGACCCAGGCCCCCGTGGTCCTGGTCGGCAAGGGCATCACCTTCGATTCGGGCGGCATCTCGCTGAAGCCGGGCGCCGGCATGGACGAGATGAAGTTCGACATGGGCGGCGCGGCTTCGGTGCTGGGCACCCTGCGCGCCGTGGCCGAGCTCAAGCCCAAGATCAACCTGGTCGTGCTCATCGCCGCCTGCGAGAACATGCCCAGCGCCCGTGCCGTCAAGCCGGGTGACGTGGTCACCTCGATGTCGGGTCAGACCATCGAGATCCTGAACACCGATGCCGAAGGCCGCCTGATCCTGTGCGACGCGCTGACCTATGCCGAGCGCTTCAAGCCCGCGGCCGTGGTCGACGTGGCGACGCTGACCGGCGCCTGCGTGATCGCCCTGGGCGGCGTGCGCTCCGGCATGTACGCGAGCGACGACGAGCTGGCCTCGGCCCTGAGCGCCGCTGGCGACGCCGCGCTGGATCCGTGCTGGCGCCTGCCGCTGGACGACGAGTACTCGGAAGGTCTGAAGACCAACTTCGCCGACGTGGCCAACGTGGCCGGTCGCGAGGGCGGCTCCATCACCGCCGCGAAGTTCCTGCAGCGCTTCGCCTCCAAGTACCGCTGGGGTCACCTGGACATCGCCGGTACCGCCTGGAAGGGCGGCGGCGCCAAGGGTGCCACCGGTCGTCCGGTCGGCCTGCTGACGCACTTCGTGCTGTCGCAGGTCCGCTGAGCGCGGATCGCGTTCGGCGGATCAGGGGAGGGCGCGTCCGGTGACGGAAGTCAACTTCTATACCGGCGTGCCCGACCGACAGCTCTACGCCTGCCGCCTGCTGCGCAAGACGCAGGCGGCCGGTCTGAGCGTCGGCATCTGGGGCCCGATGCGGCTGCTGGAGCGGCTGGACCAGACGCTGTGGACCTTCGAGCCCGGCGAATTCATCCCCCACCTGCTGCTGCGCGGGGAAACCTCGGCGCTGCTGCGGGAGCGCACGCCGATCCTGATGTCCGACCAGCTCGACCAGCTGACCGGGTGCCAGGTCTTGCTCAACTTCGAGCCCGAGGTCCCTCCCGGGCTGGAGCGCTTCGAGCGCGTGCTCGAACTGGTGTCCACGGACGCCGATCAGGTCGCCGCGGGCCGTGCTCGCTTCAAGGCCTACAAGGCCCTGGGCCTGACGCTGAACCATCACGTGATGTCGACTTGAGGTCGGCTTGAAGCCGGCCCGATTCCGCCCTGAGATCACACCAGTGGGCGGAAATCCGCACTCGTTGCACGAGGGGTGTGCGCGCTGTCGCACTCCTGCGAAAACCATCCGGGTTTGCCCCGGTGACAAGGGCGCGACAACGCCCGCCGCGTGAGCAGGTTCACAGCATTTTCACTATGGAGTCGCTTCGGCCTTCGGGGTATGGTCATCCGCGTTGAGAACTCAACGTCATTCCACATTTCCCCGAGTCGGAGGATCCTGAGATGCAATCGAAGCTGAATGTGATCGTGGGTGCGGTCGCCCTGTCCCTGGGCGGCGCCGCGCTGGCGCAGGATGCGGTGGTCAAGATCGGCCACGTCGGTCCCACCAGCGGCGCGATCGCGCACCTGGGCAAAGACAACGAGCTGGGCGCCCGCATGGCCATCGATGAGCTGAACGCCAAGGGCGTCACCATCGGCGGCAAGAAAGTGAAGTTCGAGCTGCTGGCGGAAGACGACGCCGGCGATCCCAAGCAAGGCACCGCCGCCGCGCAGAAGCTGGTCGACAGCAAGGTCAACGGCGTCATCGGCCACCTGAACTCCGGCACGACGATTCCCGCGTCCAAGATCTACAGCGACGCCGGCATCCCGCAGATCTCGCCCTCGGCGACCAACCCCAAGTACACCCGCAACGGCTACAAGACCGCGTTCCGCGTCGTGGCTGACGACGTGCACCTGGGCGGCACGCTGGGCAAGTACGCCGTGACGCAGCTCAAGGGCAAGTCCATCGCCGTGATCGACGACCGCACCGCCTACGGCCAGGGCGTCGCCGACGAGTTCGAGAAGGGCGTCAAGGCCGCCGGCGGCAAGGTCGTCGGTCGCGAGTTCACCAACGACAAGGCCACGGACTTCACCGCCATCCTGACCTCCCTGAAGGGCAAGAAGCCCGACGTGGTGTTCTTCGGCGGCATGGACGCCGTGGCCGGCCCGATGCTGCGCCAGATGAAGCAGCTGGGCATCGAAGCCAAGTTCATGGGCGGCGACGGCATCTGCACGGCCGAACTGCCCAAGCTGTCCGCCAACACCGTCGCCGACAGCCAGGTCGTCTGCGCGGAAGCGGGCGGCGTCGAGGGCGAGTCCAAGAAGTCGCTGGACGCCTTCAAGACCAAGTTCAAGGACAAGTACAAGGTCGACGTCCAGATCTATGCACCCTACGTGTACGACGCGGTCAACGTGATGGCCGACGCCATGGTGCGTGCCAAGTCCTCCGATCCCAAGGTCTACCTGCCTGTGCTGGCCAAGACCTCGGATTACAAGGGTGTGACCGGCACCATCGCCTTCGACGCCAAGGGCGACATCAAGAACGGCGCGCTGACCCTGTACACCTACAAGGGCGGCAACCGCGAGCAGATCGCCGTGGTGCGCTGATCCCCGCGACGAGCTTTCCGCTCTCTGAAAACGCCCACTTCGGTGGGCGTTTTTTTTCGCTGCGTGAATCCCGACCGGAGCGCCGTGCGGGGGGGGCGCAACTGTCCCCTGATCGTGGGATCACCCCCCTCACTCGCGTGCATTCCCGCACGCGGGTGGCCCAAAGCATTCAGTCAGGGGGTTTGCGCCTACCGGCCGCTACAGACAATCGCACCCGTCAACCGGCCGCTGGCTCGAAACGAGCATGTCATAGAGAGCCCACGGCGGTCGACGACATCGGGTAAGTGCAACCGGGATTGCAAGGCGTGAGCCCCTTCAAACGGGGGGCTTTCAAGCCAGGGGGTGGGAGGCATGATGCCCCCCGCAACAGACGTCACCCTCTGTAAGAGGTGGGGCATCGGTCGCGTAGCAGTCCAAGGTTCAGCCCAGGTCGTCGACAGCGTCCTCCGCGGACGCCGGGACCACTTTGGGGACTGGCATGATTCGAATTTTTAACCATTACCTCCATCGTCGTACCCTGATCCAGGTGATGTTCGACCTGGGTCTGATCGTGGCGGCGGTCTTTGCGGTGGCGTTGAGCCAGGGCAGCAGCGAGCACATGATGAGCTTCGCTGCGTCTTACGGCCTGTCTCTGGCGGGCGGGATGTTCGTCATCAACTCCGCGTCCGGTCTCTACTCCCAATCCCACAAGCGGTCGCTGACGCAATCCTGCGCGCGGGCGCTGTTCGCGTTGCTCATCGGCCTGCCGCTGGCCTACGGCCTGTTCAGCCTGATCCCCGCGACCGTCTCGCATCGCGAGCTGCTCACCACCACCGCCATGCTGGCCGTCGCGCTGGTGATGGTGCACCGCGTTTATGCCGCGCATTCGGGCGCCCAAGGCGCCGGCCGGACCAAGATCCTGATCTTCGGCAGCGGCCATGCCGCGCTGGCCGTCAGCGAAAGCCTGCGCGCCGCGGACCCGCATGCGCAGATCGTCGGCTTCCTGCCCGGTCCGAATGAAGTGGACCCACAAGTCCCGGTCGACCAGGTCATCGCCTCCAATGAAAGCCTGACCGACGCCGCCATGCGTCTGGGCGTGGACGAGATCGTCGTCGCGCTGTCCGAGCGCCGCGGCGGCAGCATGCCGCTGCGCCAGCTGCTGGACTGCAAGCTCTACGGCATCCGTGTCGTGGACCTGGCCACCTACTTCGAGAAGACCCTGGCGCAGATCAAGATCAGCCACGTGCATGCGGGCTGGCTGATCTTCGGCGACGGCTTCAATCAAGGCGTGCTGCGCAGCGCGGTCAAGCGCGTCTTCGACATCGCGTCCTCGCTGCTGCTGCTGATCTGCACCGCGCCGATCATGGCCGTCACCGCGCTGCTGATCAAACTCGAATCGCCCGGCGGTATCTTCTACACGCAAGAGCGCGTCGGCTTGAACGGCGCGACCTTCAAGGTGATCAAGTTCCGCAGCATGCGCAACGACGCCGAGAAGGATGGCCGCCCGCAGTGGGCGACCAAGAACGACGCCCGCGTCACCCGCGTCGGCAACTTCATCCGCAAGGTCCGCATCGACGAGCTGCCGCAGCTGATCAACGTGCTGCGCGGCGAGATGAGCATGGTCGGTCCGCGTCCGGAGCGGCCGTTCTTCGTCGACGAGCTGGTCGCGCAAATCCCGTATTACGCGGTGCGTCACAGCGTCAAGCCGGGCGTGACCGGCTGGGCGCAGGTGCGCTACGAATACGGTTCCACCATCGAGGATTCCCTCGAGAAGCTGCAGTACGACCTGTACTACGTCAAGAACCACACCCTGTTCCTCGATCTGCTGATCATGCTGGAAACGGTGGCCGTGGTGCTGACGGGCCGGGGGGCGCGCTGAGCGCGGCGCCGGAGCTTCGCGCTCCCAGCGCCTCGCCCGGTTCGCGCCCGTCGTCCACCCACGCGGCGCACGCGGCGGGGCATTGATCCATGTGGCATGACAGTCTGAGCCTGGGCACCGCGTCCGGGATCGTCGCGGTATTGGCGCACCTGGCCCTGGCGGTGGCGGTGCTGCCTCAATTCGGCCAGCAGCGGCGTCGCGCCCTGCGCCTGGAAGCCGCGCTGCTGCTGACCGCCTTGTGGGCCGGTCTGGACGCGGCGGTGGAGCAGGGCTGGCTCGGCCATCAGCAATGGCCCGCGATGCTGCTGCTGCCGCTGTGCGACGTCTTGCGCTACGGGGCCTGGTTCGCCTTCATCCTCGGTCTGATCGAGCCCCGCGCTGATGACTTGGCCGCCGGCCGTCATCCGGCCGCGGGCGTCGTGCGTCCCTTGCAAGGCCTGGCGGGCGCCGGCGTGATCGCCGCCGTCGTGCTGACGCTGTGGCATTACTGGAGCGCCCAGCCCTTCAGCGAGCAGCAACGGCCGATGACCCTGGCCTGGTTGGGCCTGGCGGTGTTCGGGCTGGTGTTGCTGGAGCAGATGCTGCGCAACATCCACGTCGACGCCCGATGGAACGCCAAGCCGGTCTGCCTGGGACTGGGCGCGGTCTTCGCCTTCGACGTCTTCGTCTTCTCGCAGGCTTCGCTCTTCCAGCAGTTCGACAGCGATGCGCTGAGCGTGCGCGCCGCCGTGCACAGCCTGGCCGTGCCGCTGTTGTGGCTGGCCAGCCGCCGCCACAAGAAGTGGCTGGACAAGCTGCATGTCTCGCGCACCGCGGCCTTCCATTCGGCCACGCTGCTGATCGTGGGCGTGTACCTGCTGGGCGTGTCCGGCATCGGCTACTACGTGCGCTACACCGGCGGCGAATGGGGCCGCGCGCTGCAGCAGGTGCTGCTGGCGGTGGGCGTGCTGGCGCTGCTGGTGATGGGGCTGTCGGGCTCGCTGCGCGCGAAGCTGCGGGTCTACATCAGCAAGCACTTCTTCAGCTATCGCTACGACTATCGCCAGGAGTGGCTGCGCTTCACCGCGATGCTGTCGGCCAGCGCGTCTCCCGCCGAGCTGGGCGAATCGGTCATCCGCGGTCTGGCGCATCTGGTCGAGAGCCCGTCCGGCGCGCTGTGGCTGCGCCGCGGCGGCGGCGCCGAGGACTATCAGCAGGCCGCCCGCTGGAACCTGGTCGACGCGCGCGATCCCGTCACGCCCGACGCCGCGATGCTGCATCTGCTGCGTGACCGCGCGTGGATCGTGGACCTGGACGAATGGCGCCGCCGCCCCGAGGCCTACGAGCACATCGCGCTGCCGGAGGCCGTGGCCGGCGATCCGCGGCACTGGCTGCTGGTGCCGCTGCTCAACGCCGGCGCGCTCACGGGCTGGGTCATCCTGGGCCAGCCGCGCACCCGCATGGAAGTGAACTGGGAGGTGCGCGACCTGCTGCGCACCGCCGCCCAGCAGGCCGCCAGCTACCTGGCGCAGATGCAGGCCGCCGAGGCGCTGCTGGAGGCGCGCAAGTTCGAGGCCTTCAACCGCATGTCGGCCTTCGTCGTGCACGACCTGAAGAACATCGTCACGCAGCTCTCGCTGATGATGAAGAACGCCAAGCGGCTGAGGGACAACCCGGAGTTCCAGCAGGACATGCTGGACACCGTTGAAAACTCGCTGGAGAAGATGCGCCAGCTGATGCTGCAATTGCGCGAGGGCGACAAGCCGCATCACGGCAGCGCCGGCGGCGTCGCGCTGACGGCCATCGCCCGGCGGCTCGCGGCGGCGGCGGTGAGCAAGGGCCGCGCGCTGGAGCTGGAGCTGCGCGACGAGGTCAGCGCCCGCGGGCACGAGGAACGCATCGAGCGCGTGCTCGGCCATGTGGTGCAGAACGCGCTGGACGCCACGCCCATCGACGGGCGCGTGTCGCTGCGATTGCAACGCATGGGCAGCAACGCGCAGGTGGAAGTGGAAGATACTGGCTGCGGCATGACCCAGGAATTCATGGACCAGCGGCTGTTCAAGCCCTTCCAGACGACGAAAGCCGCAGGCATGGGCATCGGCGCCTACGAGAGCTATCAGTACCTGCAGGAACTAGGGGGGAAGATCAACGTGGAAAGTGCGCCCGGACGAGGCACCAAGGTGACCATCTTGCTGCCGCTGTTTTTCGCCCAGTCGGGCAGTGACGCCGGACTGGTGGAGGCCCGATGAGCGCTCAAGCTCCGTCGCTGCTCATCGTCGAGGACGACCTCGCGCTGCAGAAGCAGCTCAAGTGGTCCATGGATCGCTTCGAGTCGGTCACCGCCGACGACGTCGCCACCGCGGTGCTGCAATTCCGCCGGCACAAGCCGCCCGTCGTCACGATGGACCTGGGCCTGCCGCCGGACCAGGACTCGGTGTCCGAAGGCTTCCGGCTGCTTGAAAAACTCATCGAGTTGGAGCCGAGCACGAAAGTGATCGTGCTCACCGGCCAGAACGACCAGGGCAACGCGCTGCGCGCCATCCGCATGGGCGCCTACGATTTCCTGTCCAAGCCGGTGGATCCGGACGTGCTGGTGCTGACCGTGGAGCGCGCCATGCGCCTGCACGAGCTGCAGCAGGAGAACCAGCGCCTGCTGACCCAGCAGGACGGCGAGCCCACCGGCAAGCTGGTCACGCGCGACGCGCAGATGCAGCGCATCTGCCGCACCGTCGAGCGCGTGTCCGGCAGCGACGCCACCGTGCTGCTGCTCGGCGAGAGCGGCACCGGCAAGGAGGTGCTGGCGCAGTCGTTGCACGACGCCTCCAAGCGCAAGGGCCGCTTCGTCGCGATCAACTGCGCGGCCATCCCGGAAGCGCTGCTGGAGAGCGAGCTCTTCGGCTACGAGCGCGGCGCCTTCACCGGCGCGACCAAGACCACCATCGGCAAGATCGAGACCGCCAACGGCGGCACGCTGATGCTCGATGAAATCGGCGATCTGCCAATGTCGCTGCAGGCCAAGCTGCTGCGCTTCCTGCAGGAGCGCAACATCGAGCGCCTGGGCGGCCGGCAGGAGATCGCGGTGGACGTGCGCATCGTCGGCGCGACGCACCAGGATCTGAAGGCCAAGATCGAGCAGGGCCTGTTCCGCGAGGACTTGTATTACCGCCTGGCCGAGATCGTCGTCGACATCCCGCCGCTGCGCGATCGCGCCGGAGACGCGGTGCTGCTGTCCCACGCGTTCTTGCGCCGCTTCTCGTCCGAGCAACGCCGGCCCATCCTGCGCCTGTCCGACGAAGCCATCCGCGCCGTCGAGGCGCACCGCTGGCCGGGGAACGTGCGCGAGCTGCAGAACCTCATGAAGCGCGCGTCCATCATGGCCGACGGCGACCGCATCACCGCCGACGACCTGGGCTTGCCGGTGCCGGGCGGCGATGCGCCGTCCGCGGACCAGGAGCTGGACCTGCGCACGGTGCGCGAGCGCGCCGAGCGTCAGGCGGTTGTCGCCGCATTGGCACGGACCGATGGCAACATCGCCAAGTCCGCCGATCTGCTGGGCGTGAGCCGCCCGACTTTGTACGATCTCATGGCCCGCCTCGGCATCAAGGCCTGAGCGGTGAACCGCAAGCCGCGGCGCGCAGAATGCGGCGGCTTTGTCCTTGAGTTCCATCCGATTCACGTGACCGCGAAAGAGACACGCATGTCCCGCAAGAACCAGAACGGCCCCGCACAGGGGCGACAAGCCGGCGCGGAGGGCGCCACCGACCGTCGATCGGGGCTGCAGGCCCGCCGCCTGATGCGCGGCGGCGCGGGCGCGCTGGCGCTGGGATCGGCGCTGCTGCTGGCCGGCTGCTTCGGCGACTCGGCGCAGGACCTGCTGAAGTCGGCCAAGGAACACCTGGACAAGAAGGACGCCAAGGGCGCGGTCATCCAGCTCAAGAACGCGCTGCAGAAGGACGACTCGCTGGCCGAGGCGCGCTTCCTGCTGGCCCGCGCGCTGCTGGACAGCGGCGACGTGGCCGGCGCGGTCATTGAGGCGGACAAGGCCAGGACGCAAGGCTTCAAGAGCGACGCCATGTCGGCGCTGCAGGCCAAGCTGCTGATGCGCCAGGGCAAGCTCGAGGAGCTGTTCGCCCAGTTCGGCGCGGTCCATCTGGCCACCGCGGCCGACGAAGCCGATCTGCAATCGACGCTGGTCAGCGCCTACGTGGCCAAGGGCGATCTGCCCAAGGCGCGGACGGCCGTCGACGCGGCGGTGCGCGCGGCGCCGGACTCGGCCGCGGTGCGACTGCTCAACGCGCGATTGCTGGCGACCGAAGGCAAGGCGACCGAGGCGCGCGCCGAAGTGGACGCGCTGCTGGCCAAGACGCCCGACTCGGCCGAGGCCTGGACCTTCAAGGGGGAGCTGCAGACCAATGCCAAGGAGCCGGCCGCCGACGCGATCGCGAGCTTCCGCAAGGCGCTGTCGCTGGACAAGAAGCAGACCGCCGCGCATTCCGCGCTGGTCAACCTGCTGATGCGCGAGGGCGACAAGGCAGGGGCCGCCGCGGCGCTCAAGGAGATGCGCGCCGCCGTGCCGACGCAGCCGCAGACGCTGTTCCTGGGCGCGATCATGGCGCTCGAGGCCAACAACCTGAAGGAAGCGACCGAGCTGTCGCAGGCGCTGCTCAAGATGGCGCCGAGCAACGACAACGCGTTGTATCTGGCCGGCCGCGTCGCGCTGGCCAACGGCGATCTGCGCTCGGCGGAATCGAATTTCGCCAAGGTCCTGAACTCGGCGCCGGAGGCGGTCAACGCCCGCGTCGCGTTGGCCCAGCTGCAGCTGCGCGCCGGCGATCTCGATCAGGCCATGTCCACGCTGCAACCCGCGCTGGACGCCAAGATCCCCAACAGCGAGGCGCTCTCGCTGGGCGCGGCCATCCGCCTGCGCCAGGGCCAGGGCGCCGAGGCCGAGCGCCTGATGACCCGCGCCAGCGAGCTCAATCCCGGCGACATCCGCAGCCGCATCGGCCTGGCGCTGGCGCAGATCCAGAAGGGCCAGGAGGCGCAGGGCATCGCGGCGCTGCGCACGCTGACGGCGCAGGATCCGGGCACGCTGGCGGACACCGCGCTGATCAGCGCCCTGGTGCGCAAGCGCGACGACGCGGGCGCTCAAGCGGCGATCTCGGCGCTGGAGAAGAAGGCTCCCAAGGCCGCCACCGCGCCCGAGCTGCGCGGCAGCCTGGCCAAGATCCGCGGCGACAAGGCCGGCGCCCGCGCCCAGTTCGAGGAGGCCGCCAAGCGTGAGCCGGCGTCGATGAGCGTGGCCAACAGCCTGGCCGAGCTGGACATGCTCGACGGCAAGCCGCAGGACGCGGTCAAGCGCTATGAAGCGGTGCTCAAGGCCGATCCCAAGCAACTGCGCGCCGAGCTGGCCGTCATCGGCCTGAAGCTCAACAACCAGCTGATCGACAAGGACGCCGCCGCCAAGCGTCTGGTCGAGCTGACCAAGTCGCATCCGGACGACGTGCCGACCCGCACCGCGGCGGTGTCGCTGCTGGCGCAGCAGAAGGACCTGAAGCAGGCGCTGTCGCTGGCACAGGAAGGCGTCACCGCCTATCCGGACAAGGCCGAACTGATCGACCTGCTGGGCCAGGTGCAAGCCTCCAGCGGTGAGCGCCAGCAGGCCCTGACCAACTTCAACAAGGTCGCGACGCTGATGCCGCGCTCACCGCTGGGCCAGATGCGCCTGGCCGAGCTCGCCGTGCAGTCGGGCGACAAGGAAGCGGCGGCGACCGCGCTCAAGCGCGCTCAGGGGATCGCCCCGGGTGATGCCGAACTGGCCCGCAAGGTCGCCGAGCGCGCCATGCAGATCCAGAAGCCGGAGATCGCCTTGACCGCGGCCAAGGGTCTGCAGACCGCCGCGCCGCAGTCGCCCACCGGCTGGATCCTGGAGGGCGATCTTGCCCGCGCCCGCAAGGACTGGTCGGCGTCGCTGGCCTCGTACCGCAAGGCCGAGCAGATGGCCGGGGATTCGGCCAGCACCGATCTGGCGATGGCCCTGCATGGCACGCTGGTGCAGGCCGGCAAGAAGGACGAGGCGGCCAGCTACGCCAATGGCTGGCTGGCGCGCCACAAGCAGGACGCGCTCTTCCTGTACCACCTGGGCGATGTCGCGCTGCAGCAGTCCGACTTCGCGCAGGCGGACCAGCGCTATCAGGCGGTGCTGGCGCTGAGCCCGCGCCATGCCGCGGCGATGAACAACATCGCCTGGCTGCGTGTGCGCGCCGGCAAGGCCGATGAAGGCCTGAAGTTTGCCGAGAAGGCCAACGAGCTGCGTCCGAAGACACCCCCGTACATGGACACCTGGGCCGAGGCCCTGGCCGCCAAGGGCCAGACTGCCAAGGCGATCGAGGTCCAGAAGCAGGCCGTGGAACTGGCGCCGTCGGTGGCGGGATTCCGCCTGCGATTGGCGCAGCTGTATGTGGCGGCGGGCAACAAGACGGAAGCCCAGGCGGAACTCAAGCGCCTGGCTGATCTGGGTCCGAGTTTCGATCAACAAGCCGAGGTGCAGAAGCTGCAAGCCTCGATCCGCTGAGGCGCTTCGAATCGCCCAGGCGGGCCGACGGCGCGCGGACCACCGCGCCCAGGGAGACGGTCATGAGCCAGATTCGACGTTCCAGTCTGCGCAAGCGCTTCCATCAGGGGCTGCGCAGTGTGTTTTCCAGTCTGCCCAAGCCGATCCGTTTCGGCATCTACCGGCGCATGGTCGATTGCGACCCCGCGCCGTCGGAGCGGCTGGAGCTGAAGGTCGCCGACACGCGGGAGGAACTGGACGCCTGCTTCCGCATCCTGCACGACGCCTACGTGGGCAGCGGCTTCATGAAGCCCGACCCCAGCGGCATGCGGGTGACGCAGTACCACGCGCTTCCCACCACGACCACGCTGTGCGCCAAGTACGACGGGGTGGTGGTAGGCACCATCTCGATGGTGCGCGAGGGGGTGTTCGGCTTCCCGCTGCAGTCGGTGTTCGACCTCGAGGGGGTGCGGGCCAAGGGCGGCAAGATCGCGGAGATCTCGGCGCTGGCGGTGGCACCGGCCTTCCGCAAGACCGGCGGGGCGATCCTGTTCCCGCTGATGAAGTTCATGCACCAGTACTGCACCGAGTATTTCGATACCCGGCACCTGGTCATCGCGGTGAACCCCGACAAGATCGAGCTCTACGAGGCGCTGCTCTTCTTCAAGCGCCTGCGCGAGCAGACGGTGGACAACTACGACTTCGCCAACGGCGCGCCGGCGGTGGGGGCGACGCTGGACCTGCACGAGGCCGACC
>NZ_JBCNLU010000028.1:0-59899 GCF_039595295.1 Roseateles sp. | reverse complement strand
ACCCAATCCCGCATCGCCTCGCTCAGCAGATTCCGGATCTCCCGATGCGGCACCGGATTCGCCGCCAGCGTCGCGCTCCCGAAGTTGTTGCCCGGACAGCTGAACCCCTTCCCCTTCCCCTTCCCCTGCCCCTCATGCCTGAACCCGCCCGCGCCGCCGCCATGCGGGCTGCCGGCGACGTAATAGCGCCGCACGTTCTCCCCCAGCGGCAGATCCTCATCCGCCGACGACCCCACCCACTCCAGCGACAGCTTCAGCGCGTACACCTCGGCCGCGCCGAAATGCTCGAACACCTTCGGGCAAGTCCCGCTCGCGGTACATCGCGTCAGCAGTCCCTTCGCCGGCAGTCCGCGCGCCGTGTCGGCCTTGTCGGTCCACCACTGCGGCCCTTCGCTGCCCATCTGGAACAGCTCCAGCACGCCATCCGGCTGCGCCCATCGCACATTCGCCGCGACGCGGCGTCCCGCGATGATGGCCCAGGCGCCATCGTGGATGCGGCGATTCGCCTCGTCCTGATTCAGCCCCATGAACAGGAACTGCCGGACCATGTTCCCCGATTGCGAGACCCCGCGAATCGCGCTGCCGCGCACCTGGCCGGCGATCGGATTCGGCGTGCCGACGTCGTCCTTCCGCGCGTAGCGGAAGAAGGCGCCGACATCGCGGAACGCCGCCATCCCCACGCCGAGGACATACGCGTTCCCCGCCGTGTAGACCAGCTGATAGACCTTGCCCGCCTCGAAGCCGCCGCGCAAGCAGACGTGGATAGGCAGGTTGGCCGGCGCGCGCGAGGGATCGATATCGATCGGCTTGCCGGGGAAGGGCCGCGACGCGTCGCAACGCGCGAACGCCCAGTCCTTGGGATCGACGACGCGCTCGACGGTGACCTGTCCATCGACGGTCTCCTTCGAATGGACCGTCAGCGTCGCGCCCGCCGTGTCCAGCGACACCGGCAGATAGGGCACCGGATTGCCCTGCACCAGCAGCGGCTGCGACGCCACCCCGGCGCGATTGACGATGCGCGCCATCACGCGACCGGTGACCGGCTTGCCGTCGACGCGTGCCACCGGCACGCGGACGTAGTGATTGCGGGCCGCTTCCGGCCGCGCGCGCGGCACCGCGGTGCCGCCGGCGTTGTCGGCCTGCCAGCCGCTGCGCAGGCCGATGTCGCCGGCCGCGATCTCGCCGGACTGCAGCTGGACCTCGCCGCCCCGATTCGGCACGTCGTGCCACAGGAAGCCGCTCGCCCGCTTCGCGCCGACGGGTCGGGTGATGACCCAGTTCGTCTCGTAGCGGACCTTGCCGTCCGCATCGGCGCCCAGCGCGATGTCCGTGATCACCGCGTTGTGCGGGTCCGCCGGATCCAGCTCGCCGAAGGCGCGGCCCCGGATGCGCTCGTAGCCGCGCTGCTCGCCGATCAGCGGCGAGACCTCGTCGATGACGATGCGCGTGACCTTGGCGCCCGCCTCGCCGGTCGTCAGCGCCAGGAGGCCCATTACCGCGAGCGTGAGCGCGCTCCGCATCATTGGCCCTTGAACAGACCCTGGAACTGCCGCGACACTGGCAGCTTCTCCTCGCTGCCCTTGAGCGAGATCTGCATCGTGTTCTCGTCCACGCGCGTGGCGCTGGCGATGAAGCGGCTGTTGACCAGCACCGAGCGGTGCACCTGCCAGAAGATCTCGGCATCGAGCTCGGTCAGCAGTTCTTTCAACGCGGTGCGGATCCAGGCCTCGCCGTCGCGGTGCACGACGCGCGTGTAGCGGCTGTCGCTCTGGAAGAAGAGCACGTCCTCCGGCGCGATCAACTGGATCTCGCGCCCCTGGCTGGCCTGGATCGGCCGCATCACCGTGCGTTGCTGAGGCAGCAGCTGGCGCAGCAGCTCCAAGGTGCCGGCGGGCATGGCGGTCGCGATCGAACTCGCACTAGCGCCCGCAACCGCGTTGCCGTCCGCGCCGTGATCGGACTCCGCGATCGCCTGCCGCTGACGCAGACGCTGCAGGCACTGCTGCAGGCGCGCGTCCTCGACCGGCTTCATGACGTAGTCGACCGCGCCGGCCTCGAAGGCCGACAGCGCGTGATCCCCGTAAGCGGTGACGAACACGACCTGCGGCGGCTCGGCCAGCTGCGCCAGCCGCTGCGCCACCTCCATGCCCGACAGCCCCGGCATGCGGATGTCCAGGAAGCACAGCTGCGGCTCGAAGGCCAGGCAGTCGTCCCAGGCGTCGACGCCGTTGACGCTCGCCGCCACGATCTCCAGTTCCGGCGCCAGGCGCGCCAGCGCGGCGCGCAACTGTTCTCGCGGACCTTCCTCGTCATCGGCGATGAGCGTGCGGATCTTCGTCGTCATGGGGTCTCCCGGGCGGTGGTCTTGTTCGTGGGGGGGGCGCGAGCGGAACGCTCCGACCTCAGGCGGCATTCATTCGGCGGCGACGGCGGGCACTTCGATCCAGACCAGGCAACCCGGTGCGGCGTCGGGCGCGGGCTCCAGGCCGAGTCGCGCGCTCTCGCCGAACTGAGCGCGCAGCCGCTCGCGGGTGTTGCCCAGCCCCAGGCCCTCGCAGGCGCCGGCGCGCAGGCCTTGGCCGCCGTCCTGCACTTCCAGCCGCAACCGGTCCTCGTGCAGCCACGCGCGCACCGCGATGTGGCCGCCGCGCAGGCTGGGCTCGATGCCGTGCGTGATCGCGTTCTCCGCCAGCGTCAGCAGCGTCCCGGGCGGCAGGCTGGCGCCGGCGACCTTGTCCTTCGCGGCCTCGTCGACGTCCAGCGACCAGCTCAGCCGCTGCCCCAGCCGCGCCTGCATGATGTCCAGGTAGCTGCGCACGATCTGCAACTCCTGCTCCAGAGGCAACCGGTCGCGCTCGAACATCGGCAGCGTCGCGCGCAGATAGCGCGTCAGCGAGCGCAGCATCGGACCGGCGCGATCGTCGCGGGTGTCGACCCAATGCTGCAGCGAGGCCAGGGTGTTGAACAGGAAGTGCGGCTGGATCTGCGCGGTCGCCAGACGCTGCGCCATCGCGACGCGCTCCTCCTGGGCATCGAGTTCCGCCAGCCGCGCGCCAATTTGCTGCGTGCGGTACAGCGTCAGGAACCACCAGGACGACACCATCAGCGTCATGCCGCCGGCGATGAATGGCAGCAGATCGCGGGCCTGATCGCGCAGGCCCAGCTTGGTCATGGCCAGCGTCACCATCACCATCAGCACGCCCAGCGCGACGGCGGCGCCGTTGAAGCGGGTGCGTGAGGGTTGGCGCCAGAGCATGCGTCCCACCGCCAGTCCCAGGGCCGCCATTGCCAGGGCGCCGATGAGGATGACCAGCAGCAGTTCGCGCGGCAGGGCCGGATAGAAGACCAGCACCAGTACCAGCACGTTGCTGATCACGTAGCAGTCGATGCCGGTGGACCAGCGGCCCAGGCCGGTGCGCAGGATCTCGGCCTCGGTGAAGACGCGCCTCGGACCCGGAAAGATCCACTGGGTCCAGTCCAAACGGGCGGCGTCGGGCGAGGCGCTGGGAGAAATCATGGCGCCGAGTCTAGGCGAGGCCTCGCGCCACCCCCCTCGAATGCGGCGAATGGCAGTAGACGGCGACGATTGGCCGGTCCCGCCGCGCGGGCGGGCGGCGCGGGCCCGATGGCATCAGGCTTGCGGCCCGCGCGGCCCGTGCTGGCGGGGCTTTGCGGGCATGGCGGCCGGTCCCGCGGACACCGGCGTCGCCGCCAGTAGACGGCTCATCGGCGCCGCCGCGATGCCCAGCCGGCTCAGCTCGGCGTCGAACAGCGGCGAGTCCAGGACCTCGAGTTCCCACAAACGTGCCTCGGCGATGGCGTCGCCCGGCACCCGGCCTCGCGCCGGATGGCACATGAGCAGGTCGCGGTCGCCACTCACGTGCAGCCAGCCGCGCAGCCGCGCTGCGTAACGGTCGGTGTCGCCGTCGAAGTCGTAGACGCCCAGCAGGCGGCGGTTCTGGCGGAAGCCCAGCAGCGCCGCGCGTCGCGCCAGTCCGCGCTGGCCCAGCGACTGGATCAGCGCCGGCTTGAAGCCGGCCGTGCCGCGACGCGTCGAGCGCAACCAGGGCCGGCGGTCCGGATAGCGCCGCGAGAGCTCGTCCAACAGCGCGTCGCGCACGCGCGGGAACTGGTGCACGTGCTGATGGCCGTCGACGTAGTCGGGCGCTTGCCCCAACGCCGATTCGAAGGTGTCGAGCTGGGCGGCGATCTCGATCCGCAGCGCGGCCTCGCTGCCGGCGCCGGCCAGCCACCAGCCCGCCAGACCGCGCGGGGCGAGCGTCAACGGGTACTCGGTGAGGTCCAGGTGCAGGCCGACATCGAGCCGCTCGGGCGCCGCCTGCTTCACGCGCGACAAGGCACCCACGCCGTCACGCCAACCCGGCGCGCCGACCATCGCGCCGGTCGCCTGCAGGCGGCCATGCTCGATCAGGCGCAGCACCGCCGCATTGACGTGGGGATGCAGGCCGTAGTCGTCGGCGCAGACACACAGACCGCGGCGGCTCATCGCGGGCAGCCCACCATGGCCGGCGTCACCCGCCACAAGGAGACGCCGCGACGCGTCGACACCGACTGCAGCGACCTCAGCCACGGCGTGCCCGGCGCGTCGCGCGAGGCCGCGATCACCCAGTTCACCGGATGCGCGCAGAGCGCGGCGGGCAAGGTCTTCTCGTCGATCAGCAGCGGCGCTTGGCCGCCAGGTGCGAAGCCGCGGGTCTCCGCCAGTTCCTTGCGCCAGTTGTCGCGAGCCAGCACCTCGGGATCGCTCCAGTCCTCGGCGACGAGGATCGGCTCGCGCAATCGCGCGTAGAAGGGCAGGTCGTAGTCGAAGCGGCCGACCGAGAAGATGGGCTCGCCCTGGGCGCGCCAAGCGGCCAGATCCCGCGCCAGCTCGCGCGTGTTGCGATGCGGGCTGATCGCCAGCGTGATCACGATGCCGACGCCGACCAGCGCGCTCAGCGCCAGCGTGGCGAGACCGGCGCGACGCATCAGCCGGGACATCGGCAGCAGACGCTGCCAGCCCAGGGCCGTCAGCGCCGCGATCGGCGGCACGGCCGGCAGGATGTAGCCGACCAGCTTGGACTGCGGCAGCGAGAAGAACACCACCACCACCGCCAGCCACGCCAGCAGCAGCGGGATCAGGCGATGCGGGTCGTGGCCGAGGTCCGCGTCGGCCTGTGGTGGGGCACCGGCGGGGGCACGGGCCTGACCATGGCTCGTCGTGGTCGTCGTGCCCGCAATGACGCCGGAGGCCATGGCACTGTCAACGGTCCGTCCGTCGCGTGCGCGGCGGCCTTTCGTCCCCAACCAGCCCAGCGCCAACCACGGCAGCGCCGGCAGGTGGAAGGCCAGCAGCACCGCCGGGAAGAACCACAGCGGTTGCACGTTGTTGAAGCCGGTGCTCGCGAAGCGCTGCAGGTGTTGGACGATGAAGAAGAAGTGCAGGAAGTCCGGATGCCGCAGCTGCATCAGCGCATACCAGGGCGCGGCCACGGCCAGCATCGCCGCGATGCCGGGCAGCCACAGCAGCGCCAGGATGTCGCGCCAGCGGCGCAGCGCCAGCAGCCACACGACGACGATCAGGCCTGGCAGCACGATGCCGATCAGGCCCTTGGCCAGGATGCCGACGCCGGCCGACGCGTAGGCGGCGAGCAGCGTCGCGCGCCAGGGCAGGCCGACGCGGCGGCGCAGCACCGCGTCCACCGTGAGCGCCAGCGTCGCGCTGATGCAGCCGGCCACCAGCATGTCCAGGTTGGCGTACTGCGCGCCCAGGAAAAACATCGGCAGCGCCAGCAGCACCGCCAGCGCGACGCGCGCGACCGCCGCACCCGCCCAGCGATGCAGCAGCAGGAAGAGCGAGATCGCTGCCAGCCAGCCGCCCAGCACCGGCGCGGCCCGGGCAGCCCACTCGTTGGCGCCCAGCAGCGACATCGCGGCCTCGGTGATCCAGTAGAAGAGCGGCGGCTTGTGGAAGAAGGGCTGGCCGTTGAGCAGCGGCTCCAGCCATTGCCCGCTGCGGAGCGCCTCCCAGGCGACGCCGACATAGCGGCCCTCGTCGGGCAGCTCCAGCACGCGCAGGCCCGCGCTCCACGCGAGCCAGACCAGCGCGCCCAGCAGCGCGAGCAGCAGCTCCCGGCGCGGGATCGGCGCCGGCATGCGGATCGCGGCGCTCATGCGCGACGCTCCGGCAGGCCCTGTCCCGAGCGCTCGCCGACCACGTACAGCGGCCGGCCTTTCACCTCTTCGAAGATGCGGCCGATGTACTCGCCCACGATGCCCAGCGACACCAGCTGCAGGCCGGAGAACAGCATCAGCCCGACGACGATGGTGGTCCAGCCGCTGACGTTGTGGCCGTAGAGCAGATAGAGCACCGTCAGGTAGGCGCCGTAGAGCAGCGCCGGCACGGCCAGCAGGATGCCGCAGGCGCTGACCGCGCGCAGCGGCCAGTTGGTGAAGGCGGTCAGGCCGTCCAGCGCCAGGCGGGCCAGCTGCAACGGGCGGAACTTGCTGTGGCCGTGCGCGCGCGCGGCCGGCGTGTAGGGCAGGGCGGTGGTGGTGAAGCCGACCCAGGCGTACAGCCCCTTCATGAAGCGGTTGCGCTCGGGCAGCGCCAGCAGCGTGTCGACCACGCGCCGGTCCATCAGGCGGAAGTCGCCGGCATCGGCCGGCACCGCGAAACGCGCGCCGCGATTGAGCAGCCCATAGAAACCGCGGCTGCCCCAGCGTTTGAGCGGGCCCTCGTCGTCACGATGCTCGCGCACCGCGTAGACCATGTCGGCGCCGCGCCGCCAGGCGTGGACGAAGGACGGGATCAGCGCCGGATCATGTTGCAGGTCCGCGTCCATCATGAGCACCAGATCGCCGCGCGCCTCGACCAGGCCAGCGCTCAAGGCCGCCTCCTTGCCGAAATTGCGGGACAGCCGGAGGGCGCGCAGGCCGGGCTCCAGGCTCCAGCGGCGCAGCAGCTCCGCCGTGCCGTCGGCGCTGCCGTCGTCGACGACCAGGACCTCCCAGCCGCCCAGGCCGGCCGCGACGCAGGATTCCAGCATCCCCCGCAGGCGCGGCAGGAGTTCGCGCAGATTGGCGGCTTCGTTGTAGGCGGGGACGATGCAGGACAGCGTGGGCGCGGCGGCCAGGCGCTCGCCCGGGTTCAGGCGCGCGCTGCTGGCGGAGGTCAGCGCGCTCGCGGTGCTCGCCGTGGGGATCGCCGGCGCGGCCGAGCCGGCGGCCCAGGTCGTCGCGCGATCGCCGTCGGGATGGAAGGAAACATGCATGCCCGCAGCGTGAGCCGGGCGCCTGAGCGGATGCTGAAGAAATCTGTCGGCAAGCCTTCAGGCGCTTGACCGCGCGGTGACGGGGGGCGCGAGCCGATCGGATTTCAGCGGCGCTTCAGAGCGGCTTCAGCCGGCCTTCAGCCGCGATTCAGCCGCCATTCAATCGGGGCCGTGGATGCGCCTGCCCATCGGCATCGCCCGGCGATGCGCCTGCGCGCGTTCAGCAGAACACCTCGCCGCCGACGAAGACCTTGAGCGTGCCGGGCTCGATCGGGCACCAGGCCTCGCCGCGGGTCAGTGGCTCGGTGGCGACGATGGCGATGCGGTCGTCGTCGGTGGTCTTGGCCGCGAGGTCCACGGTCAGGTCCTCGTCCTGCAGCGTCACCGCGCCGAAGGGCGGCTGGCGCAGCAGGTAGTGCAGCTTGGTCGAGCCGTGCGCCCACAGCGCCTGGCCGTTGCTCAGCAGCATGTTGAAGGTGCCGTGGCGGTTGAGTTGGGGCAGCAGCTCGCGCAGCGTGTGGTTGAGCTCCTCGATGGCCGGCATCTGCGCGTGCGCCTTGGACAGCTCCTGCATCAGCCAGCAGAAGGCCTGCTCGCTGTCGGTCTGGCCGACCGGCTTGAAGGCCGCATGCAGGCGCGGGCTGAAGCCCTTCAGGTCGCCGTTGTGCGCGAAGACCCAATAGCGGCCCCAGAGCTCGCGCACGAAGGGATGGGTGTTCTCCAGCGACACCACGCCCTGCGTGGCCTTGCGGATGTGGGCGATGACCACGTCGCTGCGGATGGGATAGGTCTTGACCAGCTCGGCCAGCGGCGAGACCCGCGCGCTGTGGTGGTCGACGAAGTGGCGCAGGCCGCGGCCCTCGAAGAAGGCGATGCCGAAGCCGTCCTTGTGCTCATGGGCCCGCGTGGCCAGGCCCGCGAAGCTGAACATCACATCGGTCGGTCGGCGGGCGTTCATGCCCATGAGCTGGCACATGGCGGTCTCCGGCCCGGGTCACTCGAAGAAGAGACGCGTCAGACCCTTGAGGCTGACGAGGTTCCCGGGATTGCTGGTCTCGTTGAGCACGCCGCTCATGCGGCGCAGCAAGCGTTCGCTCTTCTTGGCGCGCCAGATGAGCAGGTCGGCCAGCCAGGGGAAGCGGTTGACGCGGTTGCCGCGCTCGTAGAGGTCGTACTTGGGTTGCAGCGCGCGCAGGCCCTGCTCGTAGCGCTCGCGCACGCGGGCATCGTCGTCGACCGCGAGCGTTCCCGCGGTGCCGCTCTGCTGAGGGCGCTGCGCGAGGATGGCCTCGGCGGCGAGCAGACCGGTTTCCATTGCCTTGCCGATGCCCTCGCCGGTGAAGGAGTAGGTCGACCCCGCCGCCTCGCCGGTGACCAGCAGCCCGGGCCGGGTCCAGCGCGCGCCTTTGAGCGTGCAGCGCAGCGGGGCGCCCTTGAGCTCGCCGATCAGCGTGCCCTCGGCCATCAGGCGCTTGGCGGGCGGGTAGTGTTCGACGAAGGCGTCGAAGATGGCGCGCAGGTTGACGTCCTTCTTCTGGCCCTTGCCGGCCATGTCCTTGTGGCTGTCGGTCACGCCGACGCCGATATTGAAGCTGCCGTCCGGGGCCGGGAAGATCCAGCCGTAACCCGGCTGCACCGGCTTGCACCAGACGACTTCCAGCGCCTTGATCTCGCCCACCATCGACGGGGCGTGGACGTAGCCGCGCAGCGCGACGCCGCTGGGGGTATGGCGCTCGCACATGCCGGCGGCGGTCAAGGCCTTGGGCACGGCGCCGGTGGCCAGCAGGACCCAGTCGGCGGTGATCTCGTGCGCTTGGCCGTCGATCAGCAGGCGCGCGCCGCGCACGCGGCCTTGCGCGTCCTCCAGCGGCGCCTCGAAGCGGGCCGGCGCGATGAAGCGCGCGCCGGCTTCCTGGGCGCCGAGGTTGAGGATCTCGTCCAGCACCTTGCGCGGCAGCACGGCCAGATGGCCGGGCACGTCGATGCGGCCGCCGCTGGGGCCGACGCAGCCGACGTGGGTCGAGCGCTCGGCGCGCGCCATCACGCGCTCCAGCAGCTCCAGGCGCTCGAGCGCCTTGTGGGCATCGGGGATGAGCGCGTCGCCGCAGGTCTTGTCGCGGCCCAGCGGCTGCTGGTCGACCATCACCACGTCCAGCCCGGCGCGGGCCAGCCAGCGCGCGGCGGCGCTGCCGGCGGGGCCGGCGCCGATGATCAGGACCTGGCAGGACGCGGGCAGGACCGGGGTGGACGCGACGGACATGGATGCGGTTCTTAGGGATGGCGAGAGGCGGTCATTCTATGGAGGCCCGGACGAAAAAAGCCGGGAGGGTCTCCCCTCCCGGCTTCGTGTGCTTCGATGGTCCGGGCCGGAGGCGGCGAGCCGCTCTGGGATCCCGGCTGGATCAGAAGTTGTAGGTCGCGCGGACGTAGAACGCGCGGCCCGTCGGATCGACGTAGCGCGAATCCCAGCCACCGCCCTGGAACAGATCGTCCTGGTTGGTGAACGGCGGTTCGCGATCGAACAGGTTGCGCACGCCCAGGACCAGCGACAGGTCCTTGCGCGGAGCCCAGCTGCCGAACAGGTCGAAGGTCGTGTACGACGGCACGCGAGCGTGCGACGACGGATCGAAGTCCGCGTAGCCCGACTTGTAGCGCATGGTCACGCCGGCGCCGAACTCGTTGTAGCTCCAGTTCGTCGTCAGGTTGTGCTGCCAGCGGAAGACCGGGCCGGACTCGCCGTAGTTGCCCACGTTGCGGACCCAGTAGCCGTCCTTGAAGTCCTGGAACTCGTACTTGGCGACGTAGGTGCTGTTCAGCGCGAAGTCGAACTTGCCGATCGGGCTGGCCAGGCGGTACTGCGCGCTGATGTCGAAGCCGTTCGTGCGGACCTTGCCCAGGTTCAGATAGGCCTGGTCGACGTAGGCGCAGGTGTCGCCCGGGCATTCGTTGCCCAGAGACAGCGTGCCGTTGGGCAGCGGGTGGAAGTACTGCTGCAGCGCCGGGTAGTTGTAGTAGTTGTTGAACAGCGCGAACTGCGGGATCTGGCCGATCGAGTCCTTCAGGTGGACCCACCAGAAGTCGATGCCGACGCTGGCGTTGGTGATCGGCTCGTACACGAAGCCCAGGGTCGCGGTCTTGGACTTCTCCGGACGCAGGTTCTTGTTGCCGGATTGCAGGACTTGGAACTGTGCGTCGCATTGCGCGCCGTTCACACCGTCCGGGCACAGGATCGGGTTGGCGTAGCTGCCGCCGGTGTTCGTGTAGGCCGGGTTGCCGTACAGCTCATACAGCGTCGGAGCACGGAAGCCGGTCGACGCCGAGCCGCGCACCAGCAGTTCCTTGACCGGCTGGAAGCGGAAGCTGACCTTGGGGTTGGTCGAGCTGCCGAAGTCGCTGTACTTGTCGTAGCGGACCGAGCCCGTGATGTCCAGGGACTTGATCACCGGCACGTTCAGCTCGCCGTACAGCGCGTAGACGTTGCGCGAGCCTTCGGCCTTCGAGTTGGGATCCACACCCGTCGAGGCGGACACCAGCTTCGCGAAGTCGGTGTTGGCGGCCGACTTGAATTTCTCGTGGCGCAGTTCCACGCCCAAGGCGAGTTGAGCAGCGCGCGAGGCGCCGAACCAGTCGCCCAGTTCACGGCTGGCGTGGGCGTTCAGGTTGGTCACCGTGCCCTTGGCCGATTCCAGCAGACCGTTCAGCGCGGCCTTCTCCAGCAGCGCCGAGCCGGCGGCGTCCTGGTCGCCGAAGGGGTTGATGGTGCCGTCGGCCAGACCTTGGCCGATCAGGGTGCCGTCCGCATAGCCGCTGACCAGGTACTGGTCGACCTTGTTGCGGTTGTAGGACAGGTTGGCCGAGTAGTCCCAGCCCAGCGCGTTGCCGTCAGCCGTGAACATCAGGCGCTGCTGATCGTTCTTGTTGGTCTGACCACGCGAGCCGTTGGGGAAGTCACGCCAGTACACCAGCACCGGCAGGGTGGTGTCGATGTTGGAGCCTGCGGGCGGGGTCGGGTAGTACTTGGTGCCCGGGTTGACCTCGTAGCCGCCGTAAGGGACCGGGGCGACGAAGGTCGTCACGGAGTTCTTGGTTGCGAACAGCTCGGCGCCCAGTGTCAGGTTCTCGTTGACCAGCAGGCTGCCCTTGAGCAGACCGGAGGTGGTCTCGGCCTTGGGCGTGAAGTCGACGAACGACGACGTGACCAGCTTGCAGTCACCGTTCGAGTTGATCATCTGCGTGCCGGAGCACGCCGCGCCCGTCGGGTTGTAGAAGGTCGCGTTGTCCTGCGTGTAGTTGGCTGGCGCCGTGCTGTACGACAGGCCGCCAGGCATGCGCTGGTTGAAGTTGCGCTGGGTGCCGCTGATGGCGTCCTGCTTGCGGTACGAGATCGAGCCGAACAGGTTGAAGCCCTGCTTCTGCAGATCGCCGAAGCCGTAGGCAGCGCTGAAGTTGCGGGACTTGCCGCCGGACTTCTCGGGCGAGTCCGCGCCCAGGGTGATCGAGCCGCCCTGGAAATCGGACTTGGTGATGAAGTTGATCACGCCGCCGATCGCGTCCGTGCCGTACAGCGCGGAGGCGCCGTCGCGCAGCACTTCGATGCGATCGATCGCCGCGAACGGGATCATGTTCAGGTCGGGCGCCGAGCCGTCGACCGCGTTGTTGGCGATGCGTTGGCCGTTCAGCAGAATCAGGGTCTTGTCGGCGCCGATGCCGCGCATGTCGGCAAAGGAGGCGCCGCCGCTGCTCGATCCGATCGACTGCGCCGTATTGGTCGACGACTGCACCGACGACAGGTTGGCCATGATCTGTTCGACCGAGGTCACGCCCGACTTCTTCAGGTCGTCCATCTTCACGATGGTGACGGGAACGGCCGTCTCGGCGTCGATCCGCTTGATGGCCGAGCCGGTCACGACGACCTTCTCGAGGGTGGATTGGTCTTGTTGGGCCAGCGCCGGGAAGGACGCGGCCGCGAGGGTGGCGGCGACTGCCAGGCTCACCGCGTTCAGCTTGTTCATCGAAACACTCCTACAGGTGTTAAGCATTGCCACGGCGCTTTGGGCGTCGCGCAAAACAATATCGGGGCCCGGGGTGCCGGGTTCCGTGGCCGCAAAGTTTGCAGACTTTTGACACCCCCTTGGTCTATTTGTGCGGATATCGATACCAGGGCCCCTATATATGTGCGCGGGTGCCCCAAAGGGAGGGTTTACACGTACGCCAACGGGTCGGTTCGGTGGCCCGAAAGCCACAGAACACACCTTTACTGCTTGTTTACACCTCAGTTTTGCTCGGGTTTTCCTGGGGCTTTTTCACCACGATCGCACCGCAAAGGTGCGACATGCACCGCCATTGGGATTGCGCCCGTGCGCAGGGCATGCGAGTCGCCAAAATGAAAAACCGCCCGCGGGCGAATGCCGGACGGGCGGTGTGAAGCTAGTTTGCTGAGTATTTACAGCATGTATCTGAAACTGCAGAAAGAGTCGGTCGTTATTCCCCGCAGGAGATTACGTACAACGCACGAAACCATGAATGTGCGACATGCGGCGATTAATTGCTACGACGTATCTGCCATGTGGGATAGGGAATGTCTCTCGCAGATTCAGCCGCCGAGTCAGCGCGCCTTGCGCTTCTGACGCCAGGCGTGCAGCAGGGGCTCCGTGTAGCCGCTGGGCTGCTCGCGGCCCTTGAAGACCAGATCCAGCGCCGCCTGGTAGGCCATGCTGTCCGGGTGACCGGCCATGGGCTCATACAGCGGGTCGCCGGCGTTCTGGCCGTCCACCACCGCCGCCATGCGCTCGAAGGTGGCCCGCACCTGCGCCTCGGTCACGACGCCGTGCAGCAGCCAGTTGGCCACGTGCTGGCTGGAGATCCGCAGCGTGGCGCGGTCTTCCATCAGACCCACGCCGTTGATGTCGGGCACCTTGGAGCAGCCCACGCCCTGATCGATCCAGCGCACCACGTAGCCCAGGATGCCCTGGATGTTGTTGTCCAGCTCCTGCTGCTTCTCGACGTCCGACCAGTTGGGCGAGGCCGCCACCGGCACGGTCATCAGGCGGGCGAGCAGCTCGGCGCGGTCGACCGACGGGGCCTCGGCCTCGATCTGCTGCTGGACCTGGGCGACGCTGACGCGGTGGTAATGCAGCGCGTGCAGCGTGGCGGCGGTCGGGCTGGGCACCCAGGCGGTGTTGGCGCCGGCCTTGGGATGGGCGATCTTCTGCTCCAGCATCGCGGCCATCAGGTCCGGCATGGCCCACATGCCCTTGCCGATCTGGGCGCGGCCGCGCAGGCCGGCGGACAGGCCCACCAGCACGTTGCTGCGCTCATAGGCCTGGATCCAGGCGCTGGACTTCATGTCGCCCTTGCGCAGCATCGGACCGGCCAGCATGGTGGTGTGCATCTCGTCGCCGGTGCGGTCCAGGAAGCCGGTGTTGATGAAGGCCACGCGGCTGGGCGCCGCGGCGATGCAGGCCGCCAGGTTGACGCTGGTGCGGCGCTCCTCGTCCATGATGCCCAGCTTCACCGTCGAGGCCGGCAGGCCCAGCAACTGCTCGACGCGGCCGAAGAGCTCGTTGGCGAAGCCGACCTCGGCCGGGCCGTGCATCTTGGGCTTGACGATGTAGATCGAGCCCTGACGCGAGTTGCGCAGGCCCGAGCCCGAGAGCTGGCGCAGGTCGTGCAGCGCGATCAGCGTGGTGATGACGGCGTCCATGATCCCCTCGGGGATCTCCCGGCCGCCTTCCAGCAGGATGGCCGGGTTGGTCATCAGGTGACCGACGTTGCGCACGAACAGCAGCGAGCGCCCCGCCAGCACCACGTCCTCGCCGCCCTTGGCGTGCTTGTAGACGCGGTCCGGATTGAGCCGGCGGACGAAGCTGCGGCCGCCCTTGCTGACTTCCTCGGTCAGCGAGCCGCGCAGGATGCCCAGCCAGTTGCGGTAGGCCAGCAGCTTGTCCTCGGCGTCCACCGCGGCGATCGAGTCCTCCAGGTCCAGGATGGTCGACAGCGCCGCCTCCATCAGCAGGTCGGACACGCCGGCCGCGTCGGTCTTGCCAATGGCGGAGGCGCGATCGATCTGGATCTCGATGTGCAGGCCGTTGTGGCGCAGCAGGATGGCGGTCGGCGCGTTCGCCTCGCCCAGATAACCGATGAACTGGGCCGGATCGGCCAGCGCCGCGACGCGACCGTCCTTCAGCGCGACCGCCAGCGCGGTGCCCTCGACGCGATAGCCGGTGGCGTCCGCATGCGAGCCGCCCGCCAGCGGCGCGGCCTGGTCCAGCAGCTCGCGGGCGAAGGCGATGACCTTGGCGCCGCGCGCGGGGTTGTAGCCGCCGCCGCGCTCGGCGCCGTCGGTCTCGGGGATCACGTCGGTCCCGTAGAGCGCGTCGTACAGCGAGCCCCAACGCGCGTTGGCCGCGTTCAGCGCATAGCGGGCGTTGAGGATGGGCACCACCAGCTGCGGACCGGCCTGGATGGCGAGTTCGTCATCGACGTTGGACGTTGTGGCGCGCGGATCGGCGGGCTGCGGCACGAGGTAGCCGATGCTTGTCAGGAAGCCCTGGTAGGCGGCCATGTCCTGGATCGGGCCGGGATGGGCGCGGTGCCAGCCGTCGATCTCGGTCTGGAGCCGGTCGCGCTCGGCCAGCAGGGCGGCGTTCTTCGGTGCCAGGTCATGCGCCAGCGCGTCGAAGCCGGCCCAGAAGGCGGCCGGCTCGATGCCGGTGCCGGCCAGGGCCTCGGTCTCGATGAACTGGGCCAGGGCGGTGTCGATCTGGAGGCGATGGTGGTGGCTGCGTGCGCTCATGGCGGCTCCTGCGAAAGGCGGTGAAAGGTCGAGGAACGGGGGATGGACGGACGATCCCCGGGGGATCGGTTGCATTCGACTGTAGGGCGGCTTGGCGGTCCGATTCATGTCGGCCCTGGTCGGAGATCCCTGACTTTTTCGCACGAATCGAACGGGCAAGGGTCTTCATTCATTGCCTGATGGGATGGAACGAGCCAACAATCGCCCGCCATGGACCGCCTCAAACAGATCGAGTCATTCGTGCTGGTCGCGACCAAGGGCAGCCTGACCGCCGCGGCACAAGCCGAGGGCGTCGCCCCGGCGGTGATGGGCCGGCGCATCGACGCGCTGGAGGCCCGTCTGGGCGTGAAGCTGCTCCTGCGCACGACGCGCAAGCTGACGCTGACGCATGAGGGCGTCGCCTTTCTGGAGGACTGCCAGCGCCTGCTGGTGGAGTTCGCCAGCGCCGAGGCCGCCGTCAGCGCGGGCGGCCTGCAGGCCAGCGGCCATCTGCGCATCACCGCGCCGGCGGGCTTTGGCCGGCGCCATGTCGCGCCGCTGGTGCCGGACTTTCTGGCGCAGCATCCGGAGGTCAGCGTGTCGCTGAATCTGAGCGACCGGGTCGTCGACATCGTCAACGAGGGCTTCGACTGCGCGGTGCGGGTCGGCGACCTCAGCGATTCCAGCCTGATCAGCTCACGGTTGGCCGACAACCGCCGGCTCTGCGTGGGCGCGCCCTCCTACCTGAAGCGCGCCGGCACGCCCAAGCACCCGTCGGAGCTGATGCGCCATGAATGCCTGACCTTGAGCTCCGACGCGAGCCAGACGCGCGGTTGGGCCTTCCGCATCGACGGGCAGGTGCAGCACTTGCGTCCGAGCGGGCGGCTCGACTGCAGCGACGGCCAGGTCCTGCACGACTGGTGCCGGCAGGGGCTGGGACTGGCGTGGCGCAGCACCTGGGAAGTGGCCGCGGCCATCGCCAAGGGCGAGCTGGTCAGCGTGCTGGACGACTTCGCCGCGCCGCCCAACGGGATCTTCGCGATGCTGCCGCAGCGCAAGCACCTGCCGCTGCGGGTGCGGCTCTGGATAGACTTCCTCAAGCAACACTACGGCAGCGCCGATTACTGGGCGCGCGCCTCCACCTGGGAGACCTCATGACGCAAGAAGCCCTGCTCGCCGGCCTGCACATCCTGGCGATCCTCAGCCTGGTCGTCTTTCTGTCCAGCCAGGCGGCGCTGTGCCGCATGGAATGGCTGAACGCGGCGGTGGTGCGGCGGCTCGCGCGGCTGGACGCGATCTATGGCGCGACCGCGGTGGCGGTGCTGCTCACGGGCTTGGCGCGCACCTTCTGGGGCATGAAGGGCGTGGACTGGTACTGGCACCAGCCGCTGCTGCATGTGAAGGTGACGCTCTTCGTCGTGATCGGGCTGATGTCGATCAAGCCGACGCTGACCTATCGCCGCTGGGTCAAGGCGCTGAACGCCGGCGCGGGCCTGCCGGCCGAAGCCGAGGTCCGCGCCACGCGTCGTCTCGTGATGATCCAGGCGCATCTGCTGATGCTGATCCCGATCGCCGCGGTCATGCTCGCGCGCGGCGTGTGGACGAAGTGAGGACGCTTGGCTCGGCCACGGGACGTGACGTCGGGTGGGGATGCTCCGCCAGGCGCAAACCGCAGTCATAGCAGCGCTATGGCGAGGATGTGCAACGACGCGGAGCGCCCAATCCGGCGTTGCGTCACTTGGCCGAGAGGCAGTCCTTCATGAACTTGTCATGCTCGGCCTTGCCCGTCTTGCCGGAGGCCTTGTAGTCCGCGTTGCAGGTCTTCATCTTGGTCTGCTGCGGCGTCATGGCGGTGGGCGCCGAAGCCGCCTCGCCCTTCAGGCAGGCGCTCATGAAGGTCTTCTTCTCGTCCTTGCCCATGCCCTTGGACTGCTTGCCGCAGTCGGACATGCGTTGTTGCTGCGGCGTCAGTTCCTTCTTCGGCTTCGCGTCGTCCGCGGCATGCGCGCCCAGCGAGGCCAGGGCCAGCGTCACGCCGGCGATCAGCGAGATCGGGGTCAGTCGGTTCATCACTCTCTCCTTCGGGGGCTAAGAAGCTAAGAAGCTTGGGGACTGGGTTGAGGAAAGGCCCTCGCAACCAGTTGAGCACAGCAACGACGACCTCTCAATCGCGGTTGACCGCTGTGGCGCGTTTGGCTCACCTGAACAAGGGGACTCGAACCAGGCAGCCCGTAACCACCCTGCCCCGACGCCGCGTGGGATCGCTTCAAAGAATCCGACGCGGATGAGCCAGCGCCTCATGCGCCAGATGGAGTCGCCTGACCAGAACCTGTATGAACGCCCGGTCAAAACGGTGCTGGCACTCGGGGCTCAACTGGCCCAGCGACTCCGGCGTGAAGGACACGGTCGTGCAAAGTTCGGTCACCCGGATGTCGGTGCTGTGGCGACGCAGATCGGGATTCGGCGCGAGGTAGGCCATCTCGCCGACCGAGGTCCCGGTGCCCAGCGTGGCCACCAGCCCGCCATCGCGCCAGACCTCGACCTGGCCCTGCGTGATGATGTGGAAGGTGTTGCCCTCCTGGCCCTTCTTGAACAGCAGGTAGTCCAGCGGATAGCGGCGCCAGCGCGCGCGCCGCACCACTTCCCACAGCTCGACGTCGCCGAAAGCGGCGAAGAACTCCAGCCCGCGCAGCAGGTTGAAACGCTCCGAGTCCTTGACCTCGTTGAGCCGCGCCAGCGGCACCAACTGCCGCGCGACCAGGTCCGACAGCGCCTGGCCGAAGGCCTCCCAGTCGGGATAGCGCTCATGCGGATGCTTGGCCAGCGCGCGCAGGATGACGGCGTCCAGCTCCGGCGTGACGCCCCCGCGCTGGCCCAGCAGCGACTGCGGCGCCTGGTGGTAGATCTGATGCATCAGCGCCATCTGGTTGGGCGCGTCGAACGGAGGGCGGCCGCAGACGAGGTGATAGAGCACCGCGCCCAGCGCATAGACGTCCGCCTGCGCGCCCACGTCGCCGCCCTCGATCTGCTCGGGCGGCATGTAGGCCAGCGAGCCGACGCGATGGACCTGCGTCATGTCCGCGTTCAGGTTGAGCGCGCTGCCGAAGTCGCTGACCTTCACGTCGGTGACTTGGCCCTGGTTGTCCAGCACCGCCAGCAGATTGGCGGGCTTGATGTCGCGATGGACCACGCCCTGGCGGAAGACGTAGGACAGCGCCATCGCGCACTTGAAGCCCAGTTCCACGATCTGGTCCAGCGGCAGCAGCCGGTCGCTGCGGCAGAAGTGCTTGAGCGTCACGCCATGGACGTACTCCATGACCAGGTACGGGAGGTCTCCGTCCTGCACCGCGTCCAGGATCTGGACGACGTTGGGATGCTGGAGCCGGCCAGCCAGCGCGGCCTCGGCGGCGAAGAAGCGGATGCTGAGAGTGTCTTCCTCGCTGCGGCCACCGACCGACCAGGTGCGCATGCGCTTGATCGCGACCTCCTGGCCCTTGAAGTCGTCCATGGCCAGGAAGACGTCGCTGGTCGCTCCCTCGCCCAGACGCCGCAGCACGCGGTATTTGCCGATCTGCTCCGGCAGGTCGGCCAGGCCGGTGAGGGTGGTGTCCTCGGGGAAGGCCGACAGGGGGGGATCGGTGGGGGGGCTCATCGGTGGGGGATCCTGCCCCAGGGGGATGACGCCCGCAAGAGGGCTCACGGTCTCTTACAGGGACGCGCCCCTTAAAATGCGCCCCCATGATCCAAGCCAAGCAGGAATTGCTCGCCGCCCTGGGGACCGTGCTCCAGACGCTGAGCCACGAGGCCGTCGCCAGCGGCACGATCGCCGCCGCCCCGGCCGCCGCGTTCGAGAACCCCAAGCAGGCCTCGCACGGCGACTACGCCTGCACGGCCGCGATGCAGCTGTCCAAGGCGCTGAAGAAGAATCCGCGCGAGCTCGCGCAGACGCTGATCGCCCAGCTGCAGGCCCAGCCCGCGTTCGAGCGCTGGGTCGAGGCGCTGGAGATCGCCGGCCCGGGCTTCATCAACATCCGCCTCAAGCCCGCCGCCAAGCAGGCCGTGATCGGCGAAGTGCTGGCCGCGACGACCGGCTTCGGTGGTCAGCCCGCGCGCGAGACCTCGGCCCTGGTCGAGTTCGTCTCCGCCAACCCGACGGGTCCGCTGCACGTCGGCCACGCGCGCCAGGCGGCGCTGGGCGACTCGCTGTGCCACCTCTTCGCGACGCAGGGCTGGAAGGTCAAGCGCGAGTTCTATTACAACGACGCGGGCGTGCAGATCGCCACGCTGGCCAACTCGACGCAGGCCCGCCTGAAGGGCCTGAAGCCGGGCGACGCGGACTGGCCGGAGTCGGCCTACAACGGCGACTACATCCAGGACATCGCCGACGCCTTCCTGCGCAAGGAGACGGTCAAGGCCGACGACCGCGAGTTCACCGCCAGCGGCGACATCGAGGACCTGGACAGCATCCGCCAGTTCGCCGTCGCCTATCTGCGCCACGAGCAGGACCTGGACCTGCAGGCCTTCGGTCTGCGCTTCGACAACTACTTCCTCGAGTCCTCGCTGTACACCGGCGGACAGGTCGAGGACGCGGTGTCGCGCATGATCGCCAACGGCAAGACCTACGAGGACGGCGGCGCGCTGTGGCTGCGCTCGACCGAGTACGGCGACGACAAGGACCGCGTGATGCGCAAGTCCGACGGCACGTACACCTACTTCGTCCCGGACGTCGCGTACCACGTCAACAAGTTCAAGCGCGGCTTCTCCAAGTGCATCAACATCCAGGGCACCGACCACCACGGCACGATCGCCCGGGTGCGCGGCGGCCTGCAGGCCACCGACGTCGGCATCCCCCAGGGCTTCCCTGATTACGTGCTGCACAAGATGGTCACGGTCATGAAGGGCGGCCAGGAGGTCAAAATCTCCAAGCGCGCCGGCAGCTACGTCACGCTGCGCGACCTGATCGACTGGACCAGCCGCGACGCGGTGCGCTTCTTCCTGATCAGCCGCAAGGCCGACACCGAATTCGTCTTCGACGTCGACCTGGCGCTCAAGGCCAACGACGAGAACCCGGTCTTCTACGTCCAGTACGCGCATGCGCGCATCTGCTCGGTGCTGCGCAAGGGCGCGGAGCAGGGCCATGACGAGGCCTCGCTCGCCGGCGCGGACCTGTCGTTGTTGACCGCCCCGACCGAGTACGCGCTGATGCTGAAGCTGGCGGACTATCCGCGCATGCTGACCGCTGCGGCGCAAGACCTGGCCCCGCACGACGTCGCGTTCTATCTGCGCGACCTGGCCGGTTCGTTCCACAGCTACTATGGCGCCGAACGCGTGCTGGGCGACGACCCGGCCCTGTCGCGCGCCCGGCTCACGCTGCTGGCGGCCACGCGCCAGGTGGTCCGCAACGCGTTGGCGGTCCTGGGCGTGTCGGCCCCGGACGTCATGGAACGTGACTCGCAGGAGCAGCAATGAGCAAGGAGAAGCAGCGCGGCGGATTCGCCATGGGCCTGATCGTGGGCCTGCTGCTGGGGCTGGGGATCGCGCTGGGCGTGGCGCTGTACGTGACCAAGGCGCCCGTGCCCTTCGTCAACAAGCTCCCGCAACGCACCGCCGAGCAGGACGCGCAGGAAGCGGAACGCAACAAGAATTGGGACCCGAACGCGCCGCTGGCCGGCCGCGCCGGTGCCAAGGCCGCCTCGGGCGTGCTGACCCCCGCCCCTGCGCCGACCACGCCCGCCCCGGCGGTGACCGCCGGCACTACGCCCGCCCCCGCCGTCGAGGGCCGCCCGATCGAGCGCCCCGCCACGACCCCGGCCGTGCCGGCCGCCAAGCCTGAGACCAAGCCCGCGGAGACGCGTCAGGCCGACGCCAAGCCGGCGGAGTCGCGCAGCGCCGACGGCGCGCGCTCGGATGGCTCCAAGGGCAGCTTCTTCGTCCAGGCCGGCGCGTTCACGCGCATGGAGGACGCGGAGCAGCAGCGCGCCAAGCTGGCGATCCAGGGTTTCTCGGCCAAGGTGATGGAGCGCGAGCAATCGGGACGCACGGTGTACCGCGTCCGGTTGGGGCCTTTCGACACGCGAGACGAGGCCGAATCCCAGCAGAAGAAGCTGACCGAAGCCGGCGTCGAGGCCAATCTGGTGGCGATTCAGCGCTGAAGCGCCGCACACGCGCTTGCCCGTGGAGGGGGTGCGCGCGTTAATCTCGCCATAAGTCTCCGTTCTTAGGATGACCGCCGCCTGCCGGGCCGCCCGCTGCCCGGCCACAACAAGGAATCAAAATGAAGCGTCGCGAATTCACCGCCCTCACGGCCCTGTCGACCGCCGGTGCCGGCACCCTGTCGCTGGCGTCCCTCCCCGCGCAGGCGCAGGGCGGCCCGATCGAGGGTCGCCAGTACGTCAAGCTGGCCACGCCGGTGCCTCAGTCCACGCCCGGCAAGATCGAAGTGATCGAGTTCTTCTGGTATGGCTGCCCGCATTGCTACGTGTTCGAGCCCAGCATCGAAGCCTGGGCCAAGCAGCTGCCCGCCGATGTCGTCTTCCGCAAGGTCCACGTCGCCTTCCGCGAGAACGTGAAGATCCACCAGCGCCTGTTCTTCACGCTGGAAGCGATGGGCAAGGAGGCGCAAGTGCGCCCGGCCATCTTCAACGCGATCCATCGCGGCGGCCAGTCGCTGACCGACCCGAAAGCGATGGCCGACTTCCTGGCGCCGCTGGGCGTGGACAAGGCCAAGTTCCTCGAGAACTACAACTCCTTCACCGTCCAGACCAAGTGCCAGCAGGCCACCAAGCTGCAGGACCAGTACAACATCGACGGCGTCCCCACCGTCGCGATCGGCGGCCGCTTCATGACCTCGCCCGCGCAAGCCGGCTTCGGCGTGCGCGTCAGCGAAGAGGAACTGGGCCAGCGTTGCATCGCGGTGTCCAACTTCCTGCTGGACCAGGTTCGCAAGAAGAAGGCCTGATCGCTTTCCCTCCGCTCCGAGGCGCCCCACGTGGGCGCCTTTTTCATGGCCGCGTCCTGGCCGTCGTCCCGGCAGCGACTCCTTCCCTTGGGGGAGGGGCTTGCGGAAACGGGTGAGCAGCGCTTAAAGTGATATCACCATTTTTGGGAGAAACGGTGATGAGCACCACGGCGGTCACTCGCAAGGACGAGCACAAGAACACCACCCCGCAGGAGCGCAGCGGCGGACACATGAACGGCTATGCCAGCTTCACCACCGGCGTGCTGCTGGTGGGCCTGGCCATCCTGCTGGTCGCCACGAAGAACGTGTTCGTCGTGGGGCTGTTCTGGGTCGTGCTGCTGCTGGTCGTCGGCCTGGTGCTGATGACCGGCCTCTACATCCAGCAGCCCAACGAGGCACGCGTGCTGACGCTGTTCGGCCGCTACGTCGGCACCGATCGCAACTCCGGCCTGCGCTGGACCGTGCCGCTGCTGATGGCCAAGCGCCGCGTCTCGCTGCGCGCCCACAACCTGAATGCGCCCACGCTCAAGGTCAACGACAAGCGCGGCAATCCGATCGAGATCAGCGCCGCCGTGGTCTGGCGTGTCGAGGACACGGCCCGCGCCGTCTTCGAGGTCGAGAACTACGAGCAGTACGTCAGCATCCAATCCGAGGCCGCCATCCGTCACCTGGCGGCGCAGTTCGCCTATGACGAGGGCGAGGACACTGGCGAGCGCGAGGTCACGCTCCGCGGCGGTACCGATGAAGTCATCGCGGCGCTGACGACCGAGCTGCGCGAGCGTTTCCGCCCGACCGGCGTCTCGGTCGAGACCGCCATGCTGACCCACCTGGCCTACGCGCCCGAGATCGCCCAGGTCATGCTGCGCCGCCAGCAGGCCGAGGCCATCATCAGCGCCCGCAAGAAGATCGTGCATGGCGCGGTCAGCATGGTCGAGGAGGCGCTCAAGGGCCTGAGCGAGCGCGAGATCGTCCAGCTCGACGACGAGCGCAAGGCGGCGATGGTGTCCAACTTGCTGGTGGTGCTGTGCTCCGACAAGGACACCCAGCCCATCGTCAACGCGGGGACGCTCTACAACTGAGCGTCCTGATCGCTGTCGCCATGGCCAGTCCCGCCAAGAAGCAGTTTCCGCTCCGTCTCGATCCCGCGCTGTGGGACGAGATCGAGCGCCTGGCCGCGCGCGAGCTGCGCTCCTCCAACGCACAGATCGAGCTGCTGTTGCGGGAGGCGCTCAAACGCCGTGGGATCAAGCCGGAGGAGACGCCGGCGCCGCGTCGGGGCCGACCGCCGGCGGCTGACAGCGAAGCGGGGGGCGATCCAGTGCCCGAATGACGAACATGACGGCATTGGGCGGCGATTTGACGTGATGCGCGCTCAAAAGCGAGCATGCTGTGCAAGGCCGCGTCAAGCCTCCGACGGGAGCCCCGTCACCGGACTTGTCCGGGGTAGCGATCACAGGGTCCCTCACTACACTCGATGGCTCCCAGCATTGAGGTAAATCCATGGCGTGGTTGATGCGCTGGCGGCCGGTGACCGTCGGCCCCGAGACAGCGGTAGCCCCTGACGAGCGCCTGTCCTGGCCGCAAACTGCGGCACTCGGTGTGCAACACGTCATCGCGATGTTCGGCGCCACCGTGCTGGCGCCGCTGCTGATGGGCTTCGATCCGAATGTCGCGGTGCTGATGAGCGGCGTCGGCACGCTGCTGTTCTTCTTCCTGGTCGGCGGGCGGGTGCCCAGCTACCTGGGCTCCAGCTTTGCGTTCATCGGCGTGGTCATCGCCGCGACCGGCTACGGCGGCAGCGGCCCCAATCCCAACCTCGCGGTCGCGCTGGGCGGCATCGTCGCCTGCGGCGTGCTGTACACGCTGATCGGGCTGGTCGTGTCGGCCTCGGGCAGCGGCTGGGTCGAGAAGCTGATGCCGCCGGTGGTCACCGGTGCGGTCGTCGCGGTGATCGGCCTGAACCTGGCGGCGGTCCCGATCAAGAACATGGCGCCCACGCCCTTCGACGCGTGGATGCAGGGCGCGACCTTCCTCAGCGTCGCGCTGGTGGCGGTCTTCGCGCGCGGCATGCTGCAGCGGCTGCTGATCCTGGCCGGGCTGATCCAGGCCAGCCTGATCTACGCGCTGCTGACCAACGGCTTCGGACTGGGCAAGCCCATCGATCTGTCGGCGGTGATCGCGGCGCCCTGGTTCGGGCTGCCCCATTTCCAGATGCCGGTCTTCGAGGGCCAGGCCATGCTGATGATCGCGCCGGTGGCGCTGATCCTGGTGGCGGAAAACCTCGGCCACCTGAAAGCGGTCGGCGCGATGACCGGTCGCGACATGTCGCCCTATCTGGGCCGCGCCTTCATCGGCGACGGTCTGGCCACCATCGTCAGCGGCGCGAGCGGGGGCACCGGCGTCACCACCTACGCCGAGAACATCGGCGTGATGGCCGCCACCCGCATCTACTCGACGGCGGTCTTCGTCGTCGCGGCGCTGATGGCCTTGCTGCTTGGCTTCTCGCCCAAGTTCGGCGCGCTGATCCAGGCGATACCTTTGGCGGTGATGGGCGGCGTCAGCATCGTCGTCTTCGGCCTGATTGCCGTGGCGGGCGCCCGCATCTGGGTCGACAACCGGGTCGACTTCCGCGACCCGCGCAACCTCATGGTGGCCGCGATCACGCTGATCATCGGCACCGGCGATTACACGCTCAAACTGGGTGCGTTCACCCTCGGCGGCATTGGCACTGCCACTTTCGGTGCCATCCTGCTGCAGGCGCTGCTCGCACGGGCGCGTCCCGCGCGCGACACGCCCTCGGCGATGTAATTCACCGAAGCCCGCGCGGCGCGAAGTCGTGCACGCTTCACGTCCGCAACTCGTCAGCCCCTCAAGTAACAAGACGTACAACACGACATCAGGTTCGATGAGCATGGCAGGGGTTCCGCAAACGACAGGCAAGAGCGAGGTAGCGCCGCAAGGCGCTGGCCTCGCGCGCGCCTTGGCGGCATCCGGTCGCAGGCCGCTGGCGGCGCTGCTGCTCGCGGTGGCGGGCGCGGCAGCCGGGCTCAGCGGCTGCGATCGCGGCCCCGCCGCCGACGCGGCGCCCATCGAGGTCCGCGACCGCGCGCTGCAGGCCGAGCTCGAACAGCAGGAGCGCATCGGCACCGCGCATCCGCGCGAGCACGCCAAGGAGCTGGCGGCGCTGGAAGCCCGTGCCGCGCCGGGCAGCGCCGAGCGGCTGGAAGCGCTCAGCCAGCGCGCGGCCTTGCTGGCGCAGGTGCGTGACCGGGCCGGCCATGAGGCGGCGGTGGAGGCGCTCAAGCAATGGCCGGAGTCCTCGCCCGTGCGGACGCAGGTGCCGCTGGCGCTGAAGCTGGCCAAGGCGCAATGGCTCAAGGCCAACGGCGAGCTCGGTGCCGGCGTGCGGCTGCTGGGCGCGCTGAGCGAGCTCGACGCCGCCAAGGCCGATGCGCGGCTGCTGTGGCGCGCCACCGCGCTGCTGGCCTACATGCAGGGCGATTACGGCGAGGTGGATGCCTCGGTCGAGAGCGGGCTCAAGGCGCTGGACCAGGCGCGGTCGATGAATTCGAGCTGGCGCGCCGCGACCGCACAGGCCACGCTGGCCTTCAACTACTTCCGCAGCCAGCAGATCGATCACGCCAAACGGACCGCGCAAGAGGGGCTGGCCGCGGCGCAGCAGGATCCGGATCCGGTGTTGATGTACTCGCTGCACACGATCCGTGGGATCGTCTATTCGCAAGACGGCGACGCCAAGGTCAGCCAGACGGCGCGCGAGCAGGCGCTGCAGTACGCCCGCGAGGCGCAGTCCCCGACACTGCAAGCGCTGGCCATGGGCAATCTGGCCGACTACGAGCTGCGCAGCGGCAACTTCCCGCGCGCGTTGGCGCTGTCGGAGCAAAGCCTGGCCCTGGCGCGCGACAGCCAGGAGATCTCCACCGAGATCCTGGCGCGGCACAACATGGGCATCGCCAAGATCGGCATGCGGCGGCTGGAGGAGGGCAAGCGCGACGTGCTGCAGGCCATCACCATGGACGCGCAGCGCGAGGCCGGCAGCTACACCGCCGACGCCTGGCTGGAGCTGGGCACTTATCTGGAGCAGGCCGAGGACCTGGCCGGCGCGACCGACGCTTTTCATCGCTCGCGCAAGCTTTTCGATCAGGTGCTGCGCGACGAGACCCGCAAGGCGGTGCTGGAGGCGCAGGCGCGCTTCGAGGACCAGCAGCGCCAGCGCGAGATCCGGCTGCTCAACCAGGACAACAGCCTCAAGACGGAGCAGATCCGCTCGCGGGACCTGCAGCTCAAGCTGTGGGCGGAGGTGGGCGGTTGCGTGCTGCTGTCCGGCGCGCTGCTGGCGCTGGCCTATCGGCGCATCCGCCGGACCAACGCGGCGCTGGCGCAGACCAATGAATCGCTGCGGGTGCAAAGCGAGCGCGACCCGCTCACGGGGCTGGCCAACCGCCGCCACTTCCAGCAGGCCATCGCGCAGCACACCCGCGATCAGACGGGATTGCGCGGCAGCCTGTACCTGATCGACATCGACCACTTCAAGCGCATCAACGACCAGTGGGGCCACGCGGCCGGCGACACCGTGCTGGTGGAGGTCGCCCGGCGGCTGCGCAGCGTGCTCCGCGAGCAGGATCTGGTGGTGCGCTGGGGCGGGGAGGAGTTCCTGATCCTGGTGAAGTCCGAGGACCCGGAGGCCGCGCGTCAGCTCGGCCAGCGGCTGCTGGACCAGATCGGCGGCACGCCCGTCGATCACGGCCCGCTGCGCATCCCGATCAGCGCGTCCATCGGCTTCGCCAGCTTCCCGATGGCGCCGCAGGATCTGCTGCTGGAGTGGGAGCGCGCGATCGATCTGGTGGACACGGTGATGTACATGGCGAAGGCGCACGGCCGCAACAAGGCCTACGGCGTGGCCGCGATGGCGGCGCGCGATCGCGATCAACTGCTCGCGCTGGCAGCCCGTATCGAGTCGGCCTGGCATCAGGGCCAAGTGCAGCTGGTGAGCCTGCTCGGTCCGGTGCAGGAGGGGCGCGCATGAGGCGAGGCCGCCCGATGGGGCTCGCGCGCAAGCGCGGCCCTCTGATGAGCCGGGCCTGGACGGGCCGCGGCGTGGTGATCGCCGTGGCGGGCGTTCTCGCGGGATCGCTGCCGCTAGCCCCGGACCTGAGCGCGGCCGCCGTGCCGCGCTCGGTCAATGTCACCGCGCCGATCACGGAGGCTTCGGGGGCCGCGTCCGCCAAGCCGGTGCCCGCGCCGACCGGCGCGTCCACCTCGCCGAGCGGCGTGCTGCCGGTGCCGGATCGCGCGCTGGATGCGCAGCTCGCGCAACTGGATCGGCTGGGCCTGAACGAGCCCGACAAGGCCGCGCAGCAGCTGCGCGTGCTGCTCGCCGAGTCCGCGCATGCGGCGCATCGCGCGCACATCGAGTACACGCTGGGCCGGGTCGAGTCCTCGGCCGGGCATCCCGACGAGGTCCGCCGCATCGCCGCCGCGCTGCAGGAGCGCCCCGGCGGTCGCGCGCTCGCGCTGGTGCTCCTGGCCGAGCAGCAGGACAGGCTCGGCCAGACCGGCCGCGCCGGCGGGCTCGCGCAACAGGCGCTGCAGCTGCTGTCGCCGGAGTGCCCGACGCCGCAGGGACAGTCCTTGCCTGCGGGCTGCGACGCGCGCGTGACCATCCAGGCGCTTCGCCTGGTGGCGCGGGCCGAGGCGGCGCGGGGCGAGTCCGCCTTTGTCGAGACCTCGCTGCGGCGCGCGCTGACCTTGGCGCAGACGCTGCAGGATCCCAATACCAGCGGCCTGCTGATGGCGCAGTTGGCCTACAACAGTCAGGTGCGCGACGAGCCCGCCGCGGCGCAGCAGTGGCTGGCGCAGTCCTGGCAGCTGGCGCAGGGCGACGTGCTCGCGATGAGCCGCGCGCGCATGTACGAGTCCATGGTGGCGTCGCGCCGCGGGGACCGCGGGCTTCAGCAGACGGCGCTGGAGGAGGCGCTGCGGCTGGCGCGGCAGGCCGGCGCGCGGCGCGATGTCGCGCAGATCCAGAACAACCTGACCGACTTTCACATCCACACCGACCAGGCGGCCGCCGCGGTGCGGGTCGCACGAGAGGCGCTGCCGGTCCTGCAGTCTTACAACGACCAGGCGGCCGAGCGCACGCTGCGCCACAACCTGTCCGTGGCGCTGGTGCTGCAACGTCAGTTCGAGCCGGCGCGACGCGAGATCGCGCGCGTGATCGAGCTCACCGTCGGCGACAACGACCCGGTGCGCCGCGCGGTGCAATTGCGTGAGCTGGGCGAGGCCTACGCCAAGGTCGGCCAGTGGCGCGAATCGCTGCGGCTGTATCACGAGGAACGTGCGCTCAGCGCCGCGACCGCGCAGCGCAACCGCGAGTCCTCCCTGCAACAGCTGCGTCTGAAGTACGACAGCGAGGCCAAGCAGCGCGACCTTGAGCTGCTGCGGCGCGATCAGGCGCTCAAGGATCAGGAGCTCGCCAACCGCAGCTTGGCGCAGTACGTGGGCGTCGGGCTGGCGGTGCTGCTCGGGCTGTCGCTGGTGCTGATCGGCGTGATGCTGGCGCGGGTGCGCGAGGCCAACCGCAAGCTCAAGGCGAATCAGAACCTGCTGCGCGCGCAGAGCGAGCGGGACCCGCTCACCGATCTGGCCAATCGTCGGCACTTCCTGGCGGTGATGGACCGGCATGCGAAGGACATGTTCACCGGCGCGCTGCTGATGATCGACATCGATCACTTCAAGCATGTCAACGACCGTCACGGCCATGCGGCAGGGGATTCGGTGATCGTGGAGGTTTCGCGGCGCATCAGCGCGGCAGTGCGGCAGGAGGATCTGGTGGTGCGCTGGGGCGGGGAGGAGTTCCTGGTCTTCGCCCGCAACGTCGCGCCGGAGCAGCTGCGGCTGCTGGCCGAGCGCATTCTGTTCAGCGTCGGCCAAGAGCCGGTGCAGACGGCGGGAGGCGCGCTGCGGGTGACGTGTTCGATCGGCTTCGCGCATTTCCCGCTGCCGCCGGCGCTGCTGGCGCTGCATTGGGAGCAGGCGGTCAACTGGGCCGACATGGCGCTGTACACGGCCAAGTCGCAGGGGCGCAATCGCGCGCGCGGCATCGTCACGGTGGAGGCCGGCGACGCGCAGGCGCTGATCCAGATCGAGGCCGACTTTGACGCGGCCTGCAGCTCCGAGCGCGTGCAGCTGCAGACCATCCTCGGCCCGGCGCAACCGCCGGCCTGAGCGGGCGGCTCACTGCCACGTTCCCACCCTCTCCCCCGCCCTCTCCCGCCCCGCGGGCGAGGGGGTAATACATCGCCATCGCCGGCAACTGCGGTCGCTGCACGAGTCACTCCCTCGCCCGCTTGCGGGAGAGGGCTGGGGAGAGGGTCTTCCGGCTTGGCGCTCCGATGACTGCCTCCCATACTGACCGCATCACAACGAGGAGACGCCCCATGAGCCTGAACCGTCGCGCGTTGCTCGCGCTGTCCTCCGCCGCCTGCTGGCCGAGCCTGTCCCGCGCCCAATCCGCTTGGCCGGCGCGGCCGCTGCGCATCGTCGTGCCCTTCCCGCCGGCGGGCACGACCGACATCCTCGCGCGCGCATTGGCGCCGGAGCTGCAGAAGGCGCTCGGCCAACCCGTGGTGATCGACAACCGGCCCGGCGCCGGCGGCAACACCGGCGCCGCCGACGTCGCCCATGCCACCGACGGCCACACCCTGGTGATGGGCACGGTCGGCACGCACGCGATCAACGCGTCGCTCTATCCCAAGATGCCCTTCGACCCGGTGAAGGACTTCGCGCCCGTCTCACTGGTCGCGGCGGTGCCCAACGTGCTGGTCATGAATCCGCAGCGGGCGCAGTACTACAACGTGAACAGCGTCGCCGACCTGGTGCGCGCCGCCAAGGCCAATCCCGGCAAGATGAACATGTGCTCCCGCGGCAACGGCACCTCCATCCACTTGGCGGGCGAGCTGTTCAAGACGCTGACCGGGACCTACATGGTCCACTTCCCCTACCGCGGCTCGGGGCCGGCGCTGATCGACCTGATGGGCGGCAACATGGACCTCATGTTCGACAACCTGCCCTCGGCGTTGCCGCACATCCGCTCGGGCAAGCTCAAGGCCATCGCCGTGACCAGCGCCCGCCGCAGCGAGGCCCTGCCCGACCTGCCCACCATCGCCGAGAGCGGCGTCCCCGAACTCAAGAGCTACGAGGCCTCCTCCTGGTTCGGCCTGCTGGCGCCGAACACGCAGCCGGCCGATCAGGTCGCGCGCTTGCAGCGCGAGGTGGCCAAGGCGCTGGCCACGCCCATGATGAAGGAGCGGCTGGCGGCGCAAGGTGCCGTGCCGGGCGGCAACACCAGCGCCGAGTTCGCCGCGCTCATCGCGAGCGAGACGGCCAAGTGGGCGAAGGTGGTGAAGGCCTCAGGCGCCAAGGTCGATTGAGCCTGGGCAAGACCTGACATCGGATCGATGCGCCGCTCGATCAGATCTTGAAGTCGTAATCGATGGTCAGCGGTGCGTGGTCGCTGAAGCGCTGGTCGAGGTAGATCGCCTCGCGCGTGGCCAGATGCGCCATGCCCGGCGTGGCCAAGTGGTAGTCCAGACGCCAGCCCACGTTCTTCGCCCAGGCCTGGCCGCGATTGCTCCACCAGGTGTACTGCTCGGGCTTGTCGTTGAGCGTGCGGAACACGTCGACCAGCCCGACGTCCTGCTCCAGCAGCTTGGTCATCCAGGCGCGCTCTTCCGGGAGGAAGCCGCTGTTTTTCTGGTTGCCCTTCCAGTTCTTGAGGTCGATCTCCTTGTGGGCGATGTTGACGTCGGCCACCAGGATGAATTCGCGCTCGGCGCGCAGCGCCATCAGGTACGGATACATCTCCGCCAGGAAGCGGAACTTGGCGGCCTGGCGCTCCTCGCCGCTGGAGCCGCTGGGGAAGTAGCAGCTGATCAGGCTGAGCTTGCGGCCTGGCTTGTCGAAGCGCTTCTCGATCCAGCGCCCCTCATGGTCGAACTCGCTGCTGCCGAATCCGACGATCACGTCGCTGGGGGTCTCGCGGGTATACAGGCCCACCCCGGAGTAGCCCTTCTTCTGGGCGTAATGGAAATGGCCGGTGAGCTTGTCGTAGCCGTTGAACTGCGACTCGACCACGTCGGCCTGGGCCTTCAGTTCCTGGACACCGACCACGTCGGCTTGCTGCGGGGGCAGCCAGTCGAAGACGCCTTTGGTGGCGGCGGAGCGGATGCCGTTGAGATTGAGGGTGATGAAGCGCATGGCCGGTCGATTCCTGAGAGGCCGGCAGTATCGCAAAGCCGCTCTCTGAACCTGACAGCAGGGACGCGGTCCGAGCCGGGAGGGTCGGCCTCACGCCGTCTTCATGCGGTCTTCACGCCCATAACCCGGCGCCGCCGCGCCAACCTCGCCCATCCGGGCGAGGGGCGCCGGGGTGCGGTGTTTCGACAACAGTTCCTGCACCGCAATGGTGCCAAGGGTGACGGCGTGATGACGAAGTTGCCAGAATCGCGCTCACGCGCCGACCAGCGCCCCTCCATTTCCCCTCTTCTGCTCGCGTCGATCCTGGCCGTTTCCACCCGTTTCGCGCCCTTGCCGCCTCGACGCCAGCCCCCGGTTTCATTGACCCCCCGGAGTTCATCCATGAATCGAATCGCCACCCAGCGCGCCGCTCGTCCGGCGCTGCGCGAGGCCGCCGCGGCCGTGTCGCTGGCCCTGCTCGCCTGGCCCGCCTTCGCGCAGGAAGCTGCGCCGGCCGCCGAGGCCGCCAAGGACAAGAGCCAGCTGGAGACGGTGACCATCACCGCCGAGCGCCGCGTCGAGAACATCAAGGAAGTGCCGAACGCGGTCACCAAGATTTCGGGTGAGAAGCTGGACGTGCTGAACTCCAGCGGCCAGGACGTGCGCTTCCTGTCGGGCCGCGTGCCCAGCCTGAACATCGAGTCCTCCTTCGGCCGTGCCTTCCCGCGCTTCTACATCCGCGGCTACGGCAACACCGACTTCCGCCTGAACGCGTCGCAGCCGGTCTCGCTGGTCTATGACGACGTCGTGCAGGAGAACCCCATCCTGAAGGGCTTCCCGGCGTTCGACCTGGCCGCCATCGAAGTCGTGGCCGGTCCTCAGGGCACGCTGTACGGCCGCAACACGCCGGCCGGCGTGGTGAAGTTCGACTCGGTGAAGCCGTCGCATCGCCAGGAGGGCTACGTCAATTTCTCCTACGGCAACTACGGCACGACCAACTTCGAGGGCGCCGCCAACCTGCCGCTGACCGGCGACTGGTCGGCGCGCGTCTCGGCGCAGATCCAGCACCGCGACAACTGGGTCAAGAACGAAGTGCCGGCCGGCAAGACCGGCAAGATCGAGGGCTACGACGACCGCGCCGTGCGCGTGCAGGCGCTGTACGAGCCGCACAAGGACTTCAGCGCGCTGCTGAACTTCCACGGCCGTGACCTGCAGGGCAGCGCGCGTCTGTTCCGCGCCTCCATCATCAAGCCGGGCACCAACAACCTAGTCGACGGCTTCGATCCGGAGAAGGCGTACACCGACGGCGTGAACGAGCAGAACCTGCATTCCACCGGCGGCAGCGCGCGTCTGCGCTGGGGCCTGGGCGACATCAATCTGTACTCGATCACCGGTTTCGAGTCGGTGCGTCCGTTCAGCCGCGGCGACGTGGACGGCGGCTACATCTACGGCCAGACCCGTCCCTACAACCAGGAAGGCCTGGCGGGCTTCCCGAGCGAATCGTCCAGCTCCATGACCGGCCATCGCCAGATCACGCAGGAGTTCCGCGTCGAATCCGCCGCGGCCGGCCCGCTGCGCTGGCAAGGCGGCCTGTACCTGTTCGACGAGCGCTACACCGCCCGCAGCACCGACTACACGACCTCGACCGGCGCGGCCGCCGGCTACGTCGACACGTATCAGAAGAACACCGCCTGGGCGGCGTTCGGCTCGGTCAACTACGCGGTGACCAAGGACTGGGGTCTGCGTGGCGGTATCCGCTTCACGAAGGACAAGAAGGACGTGTCGGTCAGCAGCAGCTACACCGACCTGAACACCAGCACCGGCACGACCGCGCATACGTCCGACTCCAAGTGGAACTGGGACGTGTCGACCACCTATGCGGTGACCAAGGACACCAACGTCTACGCCCGCGTGGCCACCGGTTTCCGTGCCTCGTCGGTGCAGGGCGCATCGCGCTTCGCGGGCCAGTCGCAGGCCACGCCGGAGAACGTGACCTCCTACGAGATCGGCGTGAAGTCGGACCTGTGGGATCGTCGCGCGCGTCTGTCGGCCAGCGTTTTCGACTACACCGTCAAGGACCTGCAGCTGACCGCGGTGGGCGGCCAGAACAACGCCAACCGTCTGCTGAACGCCAAGAAGGCCACCGGCAACGGCGTCGAGCTGAACCTGGAGCTGCTGCCCATCGATCAACTGCTGATCACGGTCGGCGGCAGCCTGAACAACACCAAGATCCGTGACGCCTCGCTGTCGCTGCCCGCCTGCGGCGGCGGCTGCACGATGCTGGATCCGCTGGTGGCCGGCTCCACGACCAACTACAGCATCGACGGTAACAGCCTGCCGAACGCGCCCAAGTGGGTGGCCAACCTGACGGCGCGTTACTCGATCCCGACCCCGGCCGGCAACGAGTTCTACATCTACACCGACTGGGCCTACCGCTCGAAGGTCAACTTCTTCCTGTACCAGTCGACCGAGTTCACCGGCAAGGCGCTGACCGAAGGCGGCCTGCGCGCGGGCTACGTGTGGAACAACGGCAAGTACGAGGTGGCCGGCTTCGTCCGCAACATCACGAACCAGATCCGCGTCACCGGCGCGATCGACTTCAACAACCTGACGGGCTTCATCAACGACCCGCGCACCTACGGCGTCCAGTTCAAGGCGCTGTTCTGATCGGGCGCGGCGCAAGCCGCGTTTCGTCGCGCGACGTCAATCCCACGTTGGCGTCCTCGCAGGCCCGCTCTTGAGCGGGCCTTCTTCATGGCGGGTCCTACAATCCCGCCCCAATTTCACTGTCGAGCCCCGCCCATGACCACCGCCCACGCCCAGGACGCCCTGGCCCAGGAATTCGTCCAGTTCGCCGTCGACGCGGGCGTGCTGCGCTTCGGCGAGTTCAAGACCAAGGCCGGCCGGCTCAGCCCCTACTTCTTCAACGCGGGTCTGTTCGACGACGGCTTGAAGGTGGGCCGTCTGGCGCAGTTCTACGCGCAGCGGCTGCTGGCCTCGGGTCTGGAGTTCGACATGATCTTCGGCCCGGCCTACAAGGGCATCACCCTGGCCGCGGCGGTCGCCATCGAGCTGGCCCGGCTGGGCCACAACAAGCCCTTCGCCTACAACCGCAAGGAAGCCAAGGACCACGGCGAGGGCGGCACCCTGGTCGGCGCCAAGGTGCAAGGCCGCGTGCTGATCATCGACGACGTGATCTCGGCCGGCACCTCGGTGCGCGAGTCCATCGCCATGATCCAGGCCGCCGGCGCGACGCCCTGCGGCGTGACCATCGCCCTGGACCGCCAGGAAAAGGCCGCCGAGAACGGGCAGGACCTCCCGTGGTCGGCAGTACAGTACGTGCGTGACCAATTGAAACTGCCGGTGGTCGCGATCGCGGGTTTGTCCGACCTGCTGCAGTATCTTCAGACCACCAGCAGCGCCTCGGTGTCCGCCCACGCGGCCGCCGTCCACGCCTACCGAGATCGCTACGGAGTCTGATGCGTCCCTCCGCTCCTCGACGTTCGCTGTTCCGTCCGGTCGTGCTCGTGATGAGCGCGGCCGGTGTGCTGTCGGCTTGGCTCGCGCCCTCGATCGCGTCCGCGCAGGCCAAGCCGCAGCAGCCCTCGTCCTCCGGCATCTACACCTGCACGTCGTCTGACGGGCGCCGGCTGACGTCGGACCGCCCCATCCCCGAGTGCCAGCAGCGCGAACAGCGCTTGCTGAACTCCGACGGCTCGGTGCGCAAGATGGTGCCGCCGTCGATGTCGCCCGAGGAACAGGCCGCAGCCGATCAACGCCGCCGTAATGAGGAGCTGCAACGCACCATCCAGCAGGACGCGATCCGCCGCGATCGCAACCTGGTCCAGCGCTTCCCGGACGAGCCGACGCACAAGCGCGCGCGCGAGGCAGCGCTGGACGACATCCGGCAGGCAATGGACCAATCGGAGAAGCGCATCAAGGAACTCGGTGCCGAGCGCAAACCGCTGCTCGACGAGGCGGAGTTCTACAAGGGTAAGCGCCTGCCGCTGAAGCTGCAGCACCAGTTGGAGAACAACGAAGTCGCGGCCGACGCGCAGCGCCAATCGATCGAGAACCAGAAGGCCGAGATCGTCCGCGTGAACAAGCTCTTCGACGAGGACCTCGCGCGATTGCGCCGCCTGTGGGCGGGCGCCGCGCCCGGCACGCTGGAGCGTCCGCAGTCCCCCGCCAGCGGCCGCTGAGCGAGGCCCCAAAGACAAACGCGGCTGGATCGCTCCAGCCGCGTTTTGCGTTTCAGGGCCGCCGAATCGACGGCCCGGGATCAGCGATCAGGCGCCGAGCTTCTTCTTCAACAGCTCGTTGACGGTGGCCGGATTGGCCTTGCCCTTGGCCGCCTTCATCGCCTGGCCGACCAGCGCGTTGAAGGCCTTCTCCTTGCCGGCGCGGAACTCCTCGACGGACTTCGCGTTGGCCGCCAGCACTTCGTCCAGGATGCGTTCGATCTCGCCGGTGTCGTTGGACTGCTTCAGGTCCTTGGCCGCGATGATCGCGTCGACATCGCTGCCCTCGCCGGTCCACAGCGCCTCGAACACCTGCTTGGCCGAGTTGTTGTTGATCGAGCCGTCCTGGATGCGCTGGATCAGCGCGGCCAGCAGCGCCGGCGTCACCGGCGCGGACTCGATGCCGCGCTCCTCGCTGTTGAGTCGGCGCGAGACCTCGCCCATCAGCCAGTTGGCGACGAGCTTGGGAGCGCCGCACAACGCGCGCGCGGCCTCATAGAAGCGCGCCATCGCCAGCGACTGGGTCATCATCGTCGCGTCGTAAGCGGGCAGGCCGTCGGCCTCCTGGAAGCGCGCGGCCATCACCGTGGGGAGCTCGGGCATCTCGCCCCGCACGCGCTCGACCCACTCGGCCGAAATCATCAGCGGCGGCAGGTCCGGATCGGGGAAGTAGCGGTAATCGGCCGCGTCTTCCTTGGTCCGCATCGAGCGCGTCTCGCCCGTGTCCGGGTTGTAGAGCACCGTCGCCTGCTGGATCTCCAGACCGTCCTCGATCTGGTCGATCTGCCAGTTCACCTCGTAGTTCACCGCGTCGACCAGATACCGGAAGCTGTTCAGGTTCTTGATCTCGCGGCGCGTGCCGAAGGGCTCGCCAGGCTTGCGCACCGAGACGTTGACGTCGCAGCGGAAGGAGCCCTCCTGCATGTTGCCGTCGCAGATGCCCAGCCACATCACCAGCGCGTGCAGCGTCTTGGCGTACTCGACGGCCTCGGCGCCGGAGCGCATCTCGGGCTCGGAGACGATCTCCAGCAGCGGCGTGCCGGCGCGGTTCAGGTCGATGCCCGACTGGCCGTGATAGTCCTCGTGCAGGCTCTTGCCGGCGTCCTCTTCCAGATGGGCGCGGGTCAGCTTGACGACCTTCTTCTCGTCGCCGACGAAGAACTCGATCTGGCCGCCTTGCACGACCGGGATCTCGTACTGGCTGATCTGGTAGCCCTTGGGCAGGTCCGGATAGAAGTAGTTCTTGCGCGCGAAGATGGACAGCGGGGCGACCTTGGCGCCGACCGACAGGCCGAAGCGGATCGCGCGCTCGACCGCGCCGCGGTTGAGCACGGGCAGCGTGCCCGGCAGCGCCAGGTCCACCGCGCTGGCCTGTGTGTTGGGTTCCGCGCCGAAGGCGGTCGAGGAGCCGCTGAAGATCTTCGAGGCGGTCGAGAGTTGGACGTGGTTTTCCAGGCCGATGACGACCTCGTAGCCCCGCACCAGTTTGCTGTTCTTGCTCATGACGTTCACATCCCCGCCGGACGCTGGCGATGCCAGTCCGTGGCCTGCTGCAGCGCATGCGCGGCGTGCAGCAGCGTGCCTTCCTTGAAATAGTTGCCCAGCAGCTGCAGGCCCACCGGCATGCCGCCCTCGCCCGGGCCGACCGGCACGCTCATGCCAGGCAGGCCGGCCAGGGAGCCGGGGAGCGTGAAGATGTCGGCCAGGTAGGCCTTGACCGGATCGTCCGCGCCCTCGCCCTGCTTCCACGCGACCGTCGGCGCCACCGGGCCGGCGATCAGGTCGCAGTGCTGGAACGCTTGCTGGAAATCGTCCGCGATCATGCGGCGCAGCTTCTGCGCCTGCAGGTAGTACGCGTCGTAGTAGCCGTGCGAGAGCACGTAGCTGCCGATCATGATCCGGCGCTTGACCTCGGCGCCGAAGCCTTCGGCGCGGGTCTTCTCGTACATGTCGAGCAGGTTGCCGTAGTCCTTGGCGCGATGCCCGAACTTCACGCCGTCGAAGCGCGAGAGGTTGGAGCTCGCCTCGGCCGGGGCAATGATGTAGTAGACGGGGATCGCCAGCTCGGTGCGGGGCAGCGAGACGTCGACCAGGGTCGCGCCCAGCTTTTCCAGCTCCGCCAGACCCGCGCGCACGGCGCCGTTCACGTCGGCGGACAGCGCGGCCGGGAAGAATTCCTTCGGAAGGCCGATGCGCAGGCCCTTGAGCGGCTGCGCGGCGGTGGCGCCTTCGCGTGCCGTCAGCATCTGGGCGTTGAAATCCTGCGGCGGCTGCTGGACGCTGGTGGCGTCGCGCTCGTCGAAGCCGCTCATCGCGGACAGCAGCAGCGCGCAGTCCTCGGCCGTGCGGGCGAAGACGCCGGCCTGGTCCAGGCTGGACGCGAAGGCGATCATCCCGTAGCGCGAGCACACGCCGTAGGTCGGCTTGATGCCGGTGATGCCGGTGAAGCTGGCGGGTTGGCGGATCGAGCCGCCGGTGTCGGTGCCGGTGGTGGCCGGGACCAGGCCCGCCGCGACCGCGACGGCCGAGCCGCCCGAGGAGCCGCCCGGCACGCGCGTGCGGTCCCAGGGATTCAGCGCCTTGAAGTAGGCGCTGTTCTCGTTGGCCGAGCCCATCGCGAACTCGTCGCAATTGAGCTTGCCCAGCGACACGGTGCCGGCGGCGTTGAGCCGGTCCACCACCGTGGCGTCGAAGGGGCTCATGTAGCCCTCGAGCATCTTGGAGCCGGCCGTGGTCGGCATGTCGCGGGTGACGAAGATGTCCTTGTGGGCCAGCGGGATGCCGATCAGTGCGCCGGCCTCGCCGCGCGCGATGCGGGCGTCGGCGTCCTGGGCGCGGCCCAGGGCGTAGGACTCGTCGATGTGCAGGAACGCGCCGAGATCCTTCGCCGCGGCAACACGCGCAAGCAGATGTTTCGTCAATTCGGTGCTGGAGACGGTCTTGTCGCGCAATGCGCGGCCGAGCTCGGCCACGCCGAGCGTGTGCAGGGGCGAAGTCATTCGATCACTTTCGGGACGAGGAACAGGCCGTCCTGCACGGACGGGGCGCTGCGTTGGTTGAGGTCGCGCTGGTCTGTCTCGGTGACGCGGTCCTCGCGCAGGCGCAGGGCCACTTCCTGCACCGCCGACAGGGGCGTGTACAGCGGCTCCACGCCGCTGGTGTCGACCGCGCTCATCTGCTCGACGATCGAGAAGAAACCATTGAGCTGGGGCAGCAGAGCGGCCTGCTCGTCGCTGGAAAGCTCCAGCCGGGAGAGTTTGGCGATCCGCCGGACGTCGTCGTGGGTGAGGGCCATAAGCTGGGTTGAATGCGGGGCCCGCAAACCGTTCCCGGGCACGAGATGAATCGGCGAAGAACGGCTTGGCGAGGGGCCAAACCTGGGGGTGATCAGTTATTATCCCCGCTTATCTCCATGGCGCCGGGGCTGCTTCTGCAGCCTCGTCGTTTATGGCAAGGAATCTCGCTCGCGCGGACATCGCCGGTCCGCGCGGTTACCCGTCGCAAGCCCTCGAATCGCAGCCGCCCGGACAGAACGCAGACGAAGTCGCCTGATGCCGCTGAATGCCGCCGATTGATGTCGGTCGCGATTGATTCGGTGACGCATGAGGTGGCACAGGTGCCGAAGCTTTTTGTCCTGGCCTCCAACACCCATGCTCGCCTCTCTGCGCCGCTACTTCTCCACCGACCTCGCCATCGACCTGGGCACCGCCAACACGCTGATCTATGTCCGCGGCAAGGGCGTCGTGCTGGATGAACCCTCCGTCGTCGCCATCCGCCATGAAGGCGGTCCCAACGGCAAGAAAACGATCCAGGCCGTCGGCCACGAGGCCAAGGCCATGCTGGGCAAGGTGCCCGGCAACATCGAAGCCATCCGCCCGATGAAGGACGGCGTGATCGCCGACTTCGTCGTCACCGAGCAGATGATCAAGCAGTTCATCAAGATGGTGCACGACACCAAGCTGCTGCGTCCGTCGCCCCGCATCATCATCTGCGTCCCCTGCGGCTCCACGCAGGTCGAGAAGCGCGCCATCCGCGACGCCGCCCTGGGCGCCGGCGCCTCCGAGGTCTACCTGATCGAGGAGCCGATGGCCGCCGCGATCGGCGCGGGCCTGCCCGTGTCCGAAGCTTCGGGCTCGATGGTCATCGACATCGGCGGCGGCACGACGGAAGTCGGCGTGATCTCGCTGGGCGGCATGGTCTACAAGGGCTCGGTCCGGGTGGGCGGCGACAAGTTCGACGAGGCCATCATCAACTACATCCGCCGCAACTACGGCATGTTGATCGGCGAGCCGACCGCGGAGTCCATCAAGAAGAACATCGGCTCGGCCTTCCCCGGCTCCGAAGTCAAGGAGATGGAAGTCAAGGGCCGCAACCTGAGCGAAGGCGTGCCGCGCAGCTTCACGATCTCGAGCAACGAGATCCTGGAAGCGCTGACCGACCCGCTGAACCAGATCGTTTCGGCCGTGAAGAACGCGCTGGAGCAGACCCCTCCGGAGCTGGGCGCCGACATCGCCGAGCGCGGCATGATGCTGACCGGCGGCGGCGCGCTGCTGCGCGATCTGGATCGGCTGCTGGCCGAGGAAACCGGCCTGCCGGTGCTGGTTGCGGAAGATCCGCTGACCTGCGTCGTGCGTGGCTGCGGCATGGCCCTGGAGCGTATGGAGCGTTTGGGTTCCATCTTCACGAACGAGTAAGAGCGGGCCTACTGCGCGGGCGCCAGGCGTCGTTGGGCGGTCCTCGGAATCTCACGTACAGGAAGTACGTTCCGGTTCCTGCGGTCCGTCCGCCTAGCCTGGCACCCGCTCGCGACGGCCGATAGGTTGTCAACAAGCGTTGTCGTCGGTCTCTTGAAAGTCTGAGATCCCTCTCATGCCGCTCGGCACTCTGGATCGCAATCCGCCACCGCTGTTTCGTGAAGGCCCGTCCGCGCTGACGAAGCTGGCCTTCTGCGCGGCGCTGGCGGTCTTCCTCATGGTGGCGGATTCCCGCTTCCAGATCACTGCTCCGGCCCGTGCCGGACTCGCGCTGGCGCTGCATCCGCTGCAGCGCGCGCTGCTCGCGCCCGTCGATGCCTGGGATCAGGCCGGCGACTACGCACGCGGCATGGAGAAGGCCACCGAGGCCGAGAACCAGGCCCGCCAGCAACTCGCCTCGCAAGCGGTGATCCTGAGCCGCGCGGCGCAGCTGCAGGCGGAGAACACGCGCCTGCGCGCGCTGCTCGACCTGCGCGAGGCGCTGCCCGTGAAGGGCCTGGCCGCCGAGGTGCTCTATGAGGCGCCCGATCCCTTCTCCCGCCGCATCATCATCGACCGCGGCAGCCATCGCGGCGTCCGCCTGGGCGCGCCCGTCGTCAACGACGCCGGCGTGCTGGGCCAGGTCACCCGCGTGTATCCGCTGTCCGCGGAGGTCACGCTGCTGACCGACCGCGAAGCCACCATCCCCGTGCTCAACACCCGGACCCAGCAACGCGGCGTCGCCTACGGCGGCGAGCGCGGCGTGATGGAGCTGCGCTTCATCGCCGCCAACGCCGACATCAAGCCCGGCGACGCGCTGGCGACCTCGGGCCTGGACGGCCTGTATCCGCCGGGTCTGCCGGTGGCCAAGGTGGCCGAGGTCGAACGCCGCGGCGACACCAGCTTCGCCCGCGTCGGGCTGAGCCCGGTCGCCCAGCCTGACAGCGCGCGCCACGTGCTGGTGCTGGAACCGCTGGAAGGCCAGGAAGCCGCCCGCACGGAAGCCGCGCAGGAAGCGGCCAGCGCGACCCTGGCGGCGGAAGCCGCGGCCGCGTCCAAGCCCGCGCGCGGCCGCCCCGCGGCCTCCGCCCCGAAGGGAGGCGGGCGATGATCATGCCGCGTGGCGCCAGCCAGCTCCTGCTGCCTGCGAATCCCCTGTTCATCGCGTTCAGCCTGGTCGTGGGGCTGCTGATCGACATGGTCCCGGTCGGTCGCCAACCCTGGATGCCGGACGTGCTGGCGCTGATCCTGGTGTTCTGGAACGTCCATCAGCCGCGCCGCGTCGGCGTGGGCTGGGCCTTCGTCTTCGGTCTGATGATCGATGTGCACCACGGCGCGCTGCTGGGTCAGCATGCGCTGGCCTACAGCCTGCTGGCCTTCGGCGCGGTGGCGCTGCATCGCCGGCTGCTGTGGTTCTCGCTGGGCGCGCAGGCCTTGCATGTGCTGCCGCTGTTCGTGGCGGCGCAGGCCATCGCCGTGATCGTGCGCCTGATCGTGGGCGGCATGTGGCCGGGCTGGAGCCTGGTGCTGGCGCCGCTGCTGCAGGCCGCGCTGTGGCCGATCACCGCCGCGCTGCTGCTCGCGCCGCAGCGCCGCGCGCCGGATCCCGACGCGCATCGCCCGCTCTGAGGACCGGTCCGACATGACGGTTCTGAAGAACCTGCACCAGGAGCTGGCGCGCTTCCGCCTGCGTCTGGTCGCCGCCGCCGCCTTCGTGCTGCTGTGCTTCGGCCTGCTGGTCGCGCGGCTGAGCTTCCTGCAGATCGCGCAGCACGACGCGCTGCTCGAGCGCGCCGAGACCAACCGCGTCTCGGTCGTGCCCATCGTGCCCAACCGCGGCCTGATCGTGGACCGCAACGGCGTGGTGCTGGCGAGCAACTACTCGGCCTACACGCTGGAGATCACGCCGTCCAAGGTGCCCGACCTGGAGCGCACCATCGATCAGCTGTCCTCGGTCATCGAGATCCAGGCGCGCGATCGGCGCCGCTTCAAGCGGCTGATGGAAGAGAGCAAGAATTTCGAGTCCCTGCCCATCCGCACCAAGCTGACCGACACCGAGGTCGCGCGCTTCGCGGCGCAGCGCTTCCGCTTCCCGGGCGTGGACATCAAGGCGAGGCTGTTCCGCAGCTATCCGCTGGGCGAGGTGGGCGCGCATCTGCTGGGCTACATCGGCCGCATCAACCAGGCCGAGAAGAAGGCCATGGACGACTGGTCCGAAGAGGACGTCGCCAACTACCGAGGCACCGAGTACATCGGCAAGCTCGGCCTGGAGCAGGCCTATGAGCGCGAGCTCCACGGCCAGACCGGCTTCGAGGAGATGGAGACCAGCGCCGGCGGCCGCGCGGTGCGCCGGCTGCGCAGCCGTCCGCCGACACCGGGCAACACGCTGCACTTGTCCATCGACATCAAGCTGCAGGCGCTGGTGGAGCGGCTCTTCGGCGAGCGCCGCGGCGCGCTGGTCGCGATCGATCCGCGCAACGGCGAGGTGCTGGCCTTCGTCTCCAAGCCGACCTTCGATCCCAACCTGTTCGTCGACGGCATCGACGTCGACAGCTGGCGCGACCTGAACGAGAACATCGACAAGCCGCTGCTCAACCGCGCGCTGCGCGGGACCTATCCGCCGGGCTCGACCTTCAAGCCCTACATGGCGATGGCGGCGCTGAACACCGGCAAGCGCGCCGCCAACGTCGTCATCCAGGACAACCTGAACTACAGCTTCGGCGGCCGGGTCTTCGGCAGCGCGACCGGCGACCGGGCGGGTCCCAAGGACATGCGGCTGGCGATCGTCACCTCGTCCAACGTCTACTTCTATTCGCTGGCCAACGAGATGGGCGTGGACCTGATCCATGACCAGCTCGAGCCCTTCGGTTTCGGCCGCAAGACCGAGATCGACCTGCAGGGCGAGGTCGCCGGCCTGCTGCCCAGCACGGAGTGGAAGCGCCGCACCGGCAAGCGGCCGCAGGATCAGAAGTGGTATCCGGGCGAGACCATCTCGCTGGGCATCGGCCAGGGGCAGAACAGCTTCACCATGCTGCAGCTGGCGACGGCGGTGTCCACGCTGTCCAGCGGCGGCCAGCGCTATCGGCCGCGCCTGGTGCGCGAGATCGAGGACGTGGTCAAGCACACCGAGCGCCGCACCGCCAGCGACGCGCTGGAGCCGCTGGCCCTGCGCCCCAAGGACGTCGACGTGATCCGCAACGCGATGCACGACGTGACCATGGAAGGCACCTCGCGGCTGGTGTTCGCGGGCGCGCAGTACCTGAGCGCCGGCAAGACCGGCACCGCGCAGGCGGTGGGTCTGCGCGCGGGCCAGACCTACAGCAGCATCAAGGCCGATGAGCGCAAGCGCGACCACTCGCTGTACATCGCTTTCGCCCCTTACGAGGCGCCGACCATCGCCCTGGCGCTGATCGTCGAGAACGCGGGCTTCGGCTCCGGCTCGGCGGCGCCCATCGCGCGTCGCGTCTTCGACTACGTGCTGAGCGGCCAGTATCCGAGCGAGGAAGACATCGCCAAGACCCAGGTCGGCGAGAGCGGCGCGCCCATCGGCACACCGCGCCGTGTCCAGGACGTGCCCCTGCCGGGCGCCGCCGCGAGCGACCCCGCCGCCGCGGCTTCGGCGGCGTCCGCCGCATCAGCTGCGCCGAGCGCGTCCGCTCCGGCGCTGACCACCGGCACGCCGGCCCGACCGGCTCCGACCGCGCCCGTGACGCCCCAGCGCGCACCGGGTCCGGCGGCGCCGTCGGCATCGACCACGACTGGCGCGGCGTCCGCGGCGCGCCGTGCCCTTCCGCCAGTCTCCGGCGCCGCGCCGGCCCACCGGGGAGCCTCGCGATGAGCGCCGTCTTCAGCAAACCCAGCCTGCTGCAGCGCCTGAAGCCGCTGTTCGAGGGCTTCGACATCCCGCTGCTCATGGCCGTGTTCTGGCTGATGGGACTGGGGCTGATGTGCATGTACTCGGCCGGCTACGACCATGGGACGCGCTTCGTCGATCACGCACGCAACATGGTGCTGGCGCTGGGCGTGCTGTTCGTGACCGCGCAGGTGCCGCCGCAGCGGCTGATGCAACTGGCTCTGCCGCTGTACTCCGCCGGCGTCGCGCTGCTGATCGCGGTGGCGCTGTTCGGCATCACGAAGAAGGGATCGACCCGCTGGCTCTATGTCGGCACGCAGATCCAGCCCTCGGAGCTGCTCAAGATCGGCATGCCGCTGATGCTGGCCTGGTGGTTTCAGAAACGCGAGGGCCAGCTGCGCCTGCCCGACTTCATCGCCGCCTTCGTGCTGCTGGCCATCCCGGTCGGCCTGATCGCGAAGCAGCCGGACCTGGGCACCTCGCTGCTGGTGCTGGCCGCGGGCCTGTACGTGATCTTCTTCGCCGGCCTGTCGTGGAAGCTGATCATCCCGGCGATGCTGTTGGCGGTCGCCGGCGCCACCGCGCTGGTGATGAGCGAGGATCAGATCTGCCAGCCCGACGTGAAGTGGGTCGTGCTGAAGGAGTACCAGAAGGACCGCGTCTGCACGCTGCTGGACCCCACCAAGGATCCGCTGGGCAAGGGCTTCCACATCATCCAGGGCGAGATCGCGATCGGCTCGGGCGGCGTGACGGGCAAGGGCTTCATGAAGGGCACGCAGACCCACCTGGAGTTCATCCCCGAGCGCACCACCGACTTCATCTTCGCCGCCTACGGTGAGGAGTTCGGCCTGATCGGGGCGCTGGGTCTGCTGGTCGGCTTCACCGCGCTGATCCTGCGCGGGCTGGCGATCGCGCATGAGGCGCCCACGATGTTCTCGCGTTTGCTGGCGGGCGCGATCACGCTGAGCTTCTTCACCTACGTGTTCGTGAACATGGGCATGGTGACGGGCATGCTGCCGGTGGTGGGCGTGCCGCTGCCGTTCATCTCCTACGGCGGGACCGCGATGGTCACGCTGGGCTTGTCGCTGGGGATGCTGATGTCGATCGCGAAAAGCCGGGGCGGGACGCAGCGGTGATCAGGCGCGCCGGGAGCGCTCAGTGCGCCCCATTCGACCGCGGATGCGCCGCGAATCTCACCGTGAATCGCGCCCCCGGGCCGGCGCCTTCTGCCTCCGCCTGACGACGCGGCCGCGTGTCGTCGACGGCGATCTCGGCCTCGTGCTGCTGCACGATCTCGCGCACGATCGCCAAGCCCAGCCCCGAGCCGTCGACGTTGGTCCCCAGCGCGCGGTAGAAGGGTTGGAAGACCTTGTCCCGTTCGGCCTCGGCAATACCTGGCCCCGAGTCCTCGACCTGCAGCACGCAGACCTGTCCGAAGGGATCCTCGACCACCCGCACCGTGATCGTCCCGCCGCCCGGCGTGTAGAGCAGCGCGTTGTCCACGAGGTTGCGGATCAGCTCGCGGATCAGCAGGGGGTGGCCGCTGATGCGCAGACCGGCATGGCTCGCTTCCGGGCCTTCGTAGCCCAGGTCCAACCGCTTCTCCATCGCGCGCGGAACGAAGTCCCGCACCGTCTCGATCGCGAGCACCGCGAGGTTCACCTCGGCGCGGCGCGCGGCGTGTTCCTGATCCTCGGCACGGGCCATCGCGAGCAGCTGGTTCACCATGTGCGCGGCGCGCTGGCTCGACAACGCGATGTGCTTGAGCGATCGCCGCAGCTCCGCCGGCGAGCTACGCCCCTCATCGATCTCGCGTTGCGCGAGCTCGGCCTGCGTGCGCAGCCCCGCCAGCGGCGTCTTGAGTTGATGCGCCGCGTCGGCCAGGAAATGCTTCTGCGAGCGGATGGACTGATCCAGCCGCTCCAGCAGATCGTTGATCGCGCGCACCAGCGGCGCGACCTCCTCCGGAATGCGCTGCTCGTCGATGGGGCTGAGGTCGGTGCTGTCGCGCGAGCGGATGCGGCGCTGCAGATCGTTCAGCGGCGCGATGCCGCGCGCCAAGGCCAGCCACACCAGCAGCACCGCCAGCGGCAGGATCACGAACTGCGGCAGGATCACGCCCTTGATGATTTCGTTGGTCAGCCGCGAGCGCTTGCCCAGCGTCTCGGCCACCTGCACCAGCATCATCTTGTCGCTGCCGGCCTGCCCCTCGGGCACGACCCACAGGTAGGCCACCCGCACGGCCTCGTTGTTGATCTCGTCGAAGCGCTTGTTGACCTCCCACGGGATCACGGGCGGCTCCACCTCGGGCACCGGCAACTGCGCGTCGCCGCTGAGCAGCTCGCCGCGCAGCCCCAGCACCTGGTAGTAGACGGTGTCGGACTCGTCCGCGCGCAGCAGCGCGGCGGCCTCCGGCGCCAGCGCATAGCGCGAGCGCCCCTTGCGCGTCGTGGCGTCGCCGGGCGCGGGCTCCGTCGCCACCTGCAGGCCGAGCGTGCGCGCCATCTCGCCGAGCTCGCGGTCATAAGGCTTGTTGGCGATACCCTGCGCCACCAGCCAGGTCAGCGCGACGCTGATCGGCCAGATCACCAGCAGCGGCGCGAGCATCCAGTCCAGGATCTCCCCGAACAGCGAGCGATGGCCGGACGATTCAGCCGCCATGCCGCGCGTCGGGAGTCATGCCGCCGTCCACGGGCATGGGCTCAGCCGGGGATCTTCTCGAGGCAGTAACCCAGCCCGCGCACCGTGGCGATGCGGATCGGACCCTGCTCGATCTTCTTGCGCAGGCGATGGATGTAGACCTCGATCGCGTTGTTGCTGACTTCCTCGCCCCACTCGCACAGCCGCTCCACGAGCTGGTCCTTGCTGACCAGCCGCCCCGCGCGCTGCAGCAGCACTTCCAGCAGCGACAGTTCGCGCGCGGAGAGTTCGATCATCTGCTCGTTGATGTAGGCGACGCGGCCGGTGGCGTCGAAGGTGAGCGGGCCGTGGCGGATCACGCTGGACGCCGTGCCCAGGCCGCGGCGCGTCAGCGCGCGCACGCGGGCCTCGAGCTCCTGCAGCGAAAAGGGCTTGGCCATGTAATCGTCGGCGCCCAGGTCCAGCCCCTTGACGCGTTCCTCGATGCTGTCGGCCGCGGTGAGGATCAGCACCGGCACCGCCGAGCCGCGCGAGCGCAGCCGCCGCAGCACCTCCAGCCCGTGCAGCTTGGGCAGGCCCAGATCCAGGATCAGCAGGTCGAACTCGTGCGAGGCCAGGGCCGCGTCGGCCTCGCTGCCGCTGCTGACCTGATCGACCGCGCAGCCCGACGCGCGCAGCGAGCGCAGCAGGCCGTCGGCCAGGACTTGGTCGTCTTCGGCGATCAGGATGCGCATGTGTCGTCCCCTCTGGTCATGAAGACATTTTATGGAGGGCCCCGGTGGCTTCCCTAGGCGTTTCCGAGCCGTGGCAAGCCCGCCGAGGAGGGGCTCCGGGTCAGGCCTGAGACAGCTTTCGGTGGGGCTTTTCCCTCTGATGGCGGAAAGAGGGGGGAAATGGCACATCTGGCTCATCCAGTGAGCCACCTCATGCCTAAGATGACTGCATCGACCGCCGCGAAAGGCGCTACAGCCAACGGGCCGGTCTAACAAAGTACTGTACAGATATACAGATTCGGCCATAATCCGCCGCAGCCCAACAGGAGAAGCTTGCATGGACGCCCCCGTGAAGAACGCCAATACCGAAAAAGCCAAGGCCCTGCAGGCCGCCCTCGCCCAGATCGAAAAGCAGTTCGGCAAGGGCTCGATCATGCGGCTGGCCGAAGGCGAGAAGATCGAGGACATCCAGGTGGTGTCGACCGGCTCGCTGGGCCTGGACATCGCGCTGGGCGTCGGCGGTCTGCCGCGCGGCCGCGTGATCGAGATCTACGGCCCGGAATCCTCCGGCAAGACCACGCTGACGCTGCAGGTCATCGCGCAGATGCAGAAGCTCGACGGCGTGTGCGCCTTCATCGACGCCGAGCACGCGCTGGACGTCCAGTACGCGCAAAAGCTGGGCGTCAATCTGCAGGAGCTGCTGATCAGCCAGCCCGACACCGGCGAGCAGGCGCTGGAGATCGTCGACTCGCTGGTGCGTTCCGGCTCGGTCGACCTGATCATCATCGACTCGGTCGCCGCGCTGACCCCCAAGGCGGAACTCGAAGGCGAGATGGGCGATGCGCTGCCCGGCCTGCAGGCCCGCCTGATGAGCCAGGCGCTGCGCAAGCTGACCGCGACCATCAAGAAGACCAACTGCACGGTGATCTTCATCAACCAGATCCGGATGAAGATCGGCGTGATGTTCGGCTCGCCCGAAACGACCACTGGCGGCAATGCGCTGAAGTTCTACGCCTCGGTGCGTCTGGACATCCGACGCATCGGCTCGATCAAGAAGGGCGAGGAAGTCATCGGCTCCGAGACCAAGGTCAAGGTGGTCAAGAACAAGGTCGCCCCCCCGTTCAAGACGGCGGAGTTCGACATCCTCTACGGCGAGGGCATCAGCCGCGAGGGCGAGATCATCGACATGGGCGTCACCGCCAAGATCGTCGACAAGGCCGGCGCCTGGTACGCCTACTCTGGCGAGAAGATCGGTCAGGGCAAGGACAACGCGCGCGAGTTCCTGCGCGAGAACCCGGATCTGGCGGTCGAGATCGAGAACAAGATCCGCGACTCGCTGGGCATCCCGCTGCTGGGCGCCACGCCCGGCGCAGCCGCCGAGTAACGGGGTCAAGTCATGACTCCGGCCAGCGGCCGGCGAGGCCGGTCCTCGCAGCCGCTGTCGCTGAAGGCGCGCGCGGTGGCCTTGCTCACACAACGTGAGCACAGCGCGATGGAGCTGCGGCGCAAGCTGCTGCGCATCGCGCGTGATCGACGCGCCGCCGAGCGTGCGGCCGCGGCGGAGGCGGCGGGGCTTGGCGTTCCCGGCGCCTTCGATCCTTCAGGCGCCGAGGGCGCCAATGGCGACGAAGTCGGCTTTCTCTCCGATCACGGGGACGACGCGATCGACGCAATCGACGCGGTCCCAATCGACGAGGAAGTCGAGGCCGTGCTGGCCTGGCTCAAGGCCAACGGCTACCTGGACGAATCGCGCTTCGTCGAATCCCGCATCCACGTGCGCTCGCAGCGCTTTGGACAGCGTCGCATCGAGCAGGAGCTCGCGCAGCATGGCTTGTCGCTCGATGCCGAGCAGCGGGCGGCGCTGTCGTCCGGCGAGCTCGACCGCGCCTGCGAGATGCTGCGGCGCAAGTTCGGCGAAGGTCGTGCCGCCGATGCGGCGGCAGAAGCGAAGCGGATGAGATTCCTGATCGGGCGCGGGTTCGGCTCCGACGTGGTGCGTCGCGCGCTGAGGCGTGTGGCCGAAGAAGGCGACGTGGCGGAAGACCCTGCTTGCGACGGTAGCGTTACCGATCGGGGTCTGGAAGGCTGAAATCGCCTGAAACTCCGTGCGCCATAAGCACCTTGCGGGACTCTGACGACCCTCGCCGGTGCGCGCCGCAACCGCCGCAAGGACTTGATGCAACGCAGCATGCTACATTTTCGGCTTCGCAAACCTGCCCGCTGACGCCTGTCCGCGGGCCTGTTTTTGCGTGTTTGCATCGGTTTTTATGTCTTCCACCGCTTCCCCCGAGCGCCATCCGCCGCATCTCCGTCGCTCTGCCGACGCGCGGTCCTATGGCCGCGAAGACGGGGCGCTTGTCGCGGCAAGGGGGCTGAGTTCATCCGTGCGAACCCCCTCTCCACGCCGGCATCGCGGATCGACCGTGGCGCTGGTGACCTCTTCCTGATTCACCCATCAAGCGAGACCTCCCTATGAAGATTCACGAGTACCAGGGCAAGGAAATCCTGCGCCAGTTCGGCGTGCCGGTGCCGCGCGGCATTCCCGCGTTCACGGTGCAAGAAGCGGTTGAAGCCGCGCAGAAGCTGGGCGGCCCGGTCTGGGTGGTCAAGGCGCAGATCCACGCCGGTGGTCGCGGCAAGGGCGGCGGCGTCAAGCTGGGCAAGAGCCTGGACGACGTGAAGTCGCTGTCCGAGCAGATCCTGGGCATGCAGCTGGTCACGCACCAGACCGGTCCGGAAGGCCAGAAGGTCCGCCGCCTGTACATCGAAGAAGGCGCGGACATCAAGAACGAGCTGTACGTCTCGCTGGTGACCGACCGCGGCACCCAGAAGGTGGCCTTCATCGCCTCGAGCGAAGGCGGCATGGACATCGAAGAGGTCGCGCACTCGACCCCCGAGAAGATCATCACCGAGTACATCGATCCGCTGACCGGCATCACGACCGAGCAATCGAAGAAGATCGCCGCGGCCATCGGCCTGACCGGCGCATCGGTGGACCAGGCCGTGGACCTGTTCGCCAAGCTGTACAAGTGCTACATGGACACGGACGCGTCGCTGGTTGAGATCAACCCGCTGAACTGCGACTCCAAGGGCAACCTGATCGCCCTGGACGCCAAGTTCAACTTCGACGCCAACGCCCTGTTCCGCCACCCGGAGATCGTCGCCTACCGCGACCTGGACGAAGAGGATCCGGCTGAAATCGAAGCCTCGAAGTTCGACCTGGCCTACATCTCGCTGGACGGCAACATCGGCTGCCTGGTGAACGGCGCCGGTCTGGCCATGGCCACGATGGACACCATCAAGCTGTTCGGCGGCGAGCCGGCCAACTTCCTGGACGTCGGCGGCGGCGCCACGGCCGAGAAGGTCACCGAAGCCTTCAAGATCATGCTGAAGAACCCCGAGGTGAAGGGCATCCTCGTGAACATCTTCGGCGGCATCATGAAGTGCGACACCATCGCCGAAGGCGTGATCACCGCCTGCAAGGCCGTCAACCTGAACGTGCCGCTGGTCGTGCGCATGAAGGGCACGAACGAAGAGCTGGGCAAGAAGATGCTGGCCGAGTCCGGCCTGCCCATCATCGCCGCCGACACCATGGCCGAAGCCGCGACCAAGATCGTCGCCGCCGTCAAGTAAACAGCCGCCCCAGCGCCAAGGAATACGACATGAGCATTTACATCAACAAGGACACGAAGGTCATCACCCAGGGCATCACGGGCAAGACCGGTCAGTTCCACACCCTGGGCTGCCAGGCCTACGCGAACGGCAAGAACGCCTTCGTCGCCGGCGTGAATCCCAAGAAGGCGGGCGAGAAGTTCTCGGACATCCCCATCTACGGCACCGTCAAGGAAGCCGCTGCGCAGACCGGCGCGACCGTGTCGGTGATCTACGTGCCGCCCGCCGGCGCCGCCGCCGCGATCTGGGAAGCCGTTGAAGCCGACCTGGACCTGGCGATCTGCATCACGGAAGGCATCCCCGTCCGCGACATGCTGGAAGTGCGCAACAAGATGAAGGCCAAGGAACTGGCCGGCGGCAAGAAGACGCTGCTGCTGGGCCCGAACTGCCCCGGCCTGATCACGCCCGACGAGATCAAGATCGGCATCATGCCCGGCCACATCCACCGCAAGGGCCGCATCGGCGTGGTCTCGCGCTCCGGCACGCTGACTTATGAAGCGGTCGCTCAGCTGACCGAAATCGGTCTGGGCCAATCGTCGGCCGTGGGTATCGGCGGCGATCCGATCAACGGTCTGAAGCACATCGACGTGATGAAGGCCTTCAACGACGATCCGGACACCGACGCGGTGATCATGATCGGCGAGATCGGCGGCCCGGACGAGGCGGAAGCCGCGCGCTGGTGCAAGGCCAACATGAAGAAGCCGGTGGTCGGCTTCATCGCCGGCGTCACCGCCCCTCCCGGAAAGCGCATGGGTCATGCCGGCGCGCTGATCTCGGGTGGTGCCGACACCGCCGATGCCAAGCTCGCCATCATGGAAGAGTGCGGTTTCACCGTGACGCGCAACCCGTCCGAAATGGGGCGTCTGCTCAAGGGTCTGCTGTAAGCCACAGGAAAAACCTGCGGGTACCCGCTGGTGCGTAGTTCCACGCACGCGGGCTCCCGGGGGGCGGCGCGGACAATCGGTCCGCTCCACGGAACGAAGGGGCCCCTGCGGCCCCTTCGTTCGTTTTTCCCTCCAACGCTTTAGACTGGGCCTTCGCCACGCGAAGCCGCCCGGCGGGTTCCCATCCATGGACATGCTCACCAGCCCCGAGTTCTGGCTCGCCGTCGGCCAGATCATCCTGATCGACATCCTGCTCGGCGGGGACAACGCCGTCGTCATCGCGCTCGCTTGTCGCAAGCTGCCGCCCAACCTGCGCACGCGCGGGATCCTGTGGGGCACCGCCGGCGCGATCGTGCTGCGCGTCGTGCTGATCTTCTTCGCGCTGACGCTGCTCAAGCTTCCCTTCCTGAAGCTGGTCGGCGGCATCCTGCTGCTGTGGATCGGCATCAAGCTGCTGCTGCCCGAGGCCGATGACGACCATTCCAAGATGGAAGCCAGCGACAAGCTGTGGGGTGCGGTGAAGACGGTCATCATTGCCGACTTTGTCATGAGCCTGGACAACGTCATCGCCATCGCGGGCGCCGCGGAAGGCGCGGGCGGCTCGCATCAGATGCCGCTGGTGATCTTCGGCCTGCTGGTGTCCATCCCGATCATCGTCTGGGGCAGCCAGCTCGTGATCAAGCTGATGGACAAGTTCCCCATCGTCATCACGCTGGGCGCGATGCTGCTGGGCTGGATCGCCGGCACCATGCTGGTCACCGATCCGGCGCTGAACAGCTGGGTGCCCATGCAGGCCGGTGCGAAGGCCGGGACGACCGAGGTGCTGCCGCAGGTCTATTACGGCCTGGGTGTGATCGGCGCGCTGTTCGTGCTCGTCGTGGGCAAGGTGCTGGCCTCGCGCCGCCCCGCCGCCGGCTGAGGACGGCCCCACCATGTCATGAGCGCCTCCGGTTTCATCAAGCGATTGCTGGGACGAGGCGCCTCCGACCGCGACGGGACCGGGGCGTCCAGCACGCTTCTCACCACGCAGCCGATGCCTCGTGCGGCCGGCACGCCGCTGGACGATTACGAGCTCGGCGAAGAAATCGGCCGCGGCGCGATGGCGGTGGTCAACAAAGCGGTCGACCGACGCAGCGGCGCGCTCGTCGCCATCAAGCGGCTGGCGCTGCAGCGCGAGTTCTCGCCTGAGGATCTGGTCGACGTGCGCGACCGCTTCATGCGCGAGGCCGGCGCGGCGCGCCATCTCGAGCATCCCGACATCCTGCGGGTGCTCGACGCCGGCGAGAGTGCCGGCGATACCTGGATCGCGATGGAGCTCGTCGTCGGCCAGGACCTGAGCCATCACACCCGAGCCGGCCAGCTGCTGCCGCTGCGCGAGGTGTTGTTGATCGGGGCTCGGCTCGCGCGAGCGCTGCAGTACGCGCATGATCATGGCGTCGTCCATCGCGACATCAAGCCGGCCAACGTGATGCTGGAGCGCGCCTCGGGCAGCGTGAAGATCATGGACTTCGGCATCGCCCGCGTCGCCGACAGCAGCCGCACCCGGACCGGCCTGGTGCTGGGCACGCCGTCCTACATGTCGCCGGAGCAATTGGCAGGGCTCCAGGTGGATGGGCGGACCGATCTCTACTCGCTGGGGGTGATGCTGTTCCAATTGCTGACGGGCAATCTGCCGCATCAATCCGAGTCCATGGCGAAATTGATGCAACAGATCGCCATCCAGCCAGCCCCTGATCTCCGGCAGCTGCGCGCGGAGCTGCCGGAATCGCTGGCGCTGGTGATTGCGCTCGCGCTGGAGAAGCGGCCCGAGCTGCGCTACCAACGCGGCGATGTGCTGGCGCAGGATCTGGAGGCGGTGCTGTCCCAACTTCCCGCCGAGCTGGCCAATAGCACGGGTGCTACACCCCCCCCACCGGCGGGGCAGGCATTCGAGCAAACTTTACGGCTACAGTCCAAGGGCGCAGTGCACAATCCCCTTCCCCCAGACGACCCCCCCCGCGACACATGACCCTGGAGTTCTTCAGCGCCACCGACACCGGACGCGTGCGCGACAACAATGAAGACTCGGTGGCCCTTGAGCCCGGCGTGGGGCTGGCGGTCCTGGCGGACGGCATGGGCGGCTACAACGCGGGGGAGGTCGCCAGCCAGATGCTGACGACCTTCATCAAGTCGGAGCTGGGCCGCTGGTTGTCCGAGGCCGGCCAGCATGCGACCGATGTCGACGTGCGCCGCGCGATGGACATCTGCGTGGACAACGCCAACCGCGCCATCTTCAATGCGGCCAACACGAACCCGCGGTATGCCGGCATGGGGACGACGCTGGTGCTGGCGGTATTCCGCGAGAACTCCCTGTTGCTGGGTCACGTCGGCGATTCACGCGCCTATCGCCTGCGCGAGGGTCAGCTGGTGCAGTTGACGCGGGATCATTCCTTGCTGCAAGAGCAGATCGACGCCGGTCTGCTGACGCCCGAAGAAGCGGTGTTCTCCAGCAACAAGAACCTCGTGACTCGCGCCGTGGGCGTGGAGGACACGGTGATGCTGGAGGTCCATCAGCACGAGCTGCTGCCCGGCGACCAGATCCTGCTGTGCAGCGACGGCCTGTCCGACATGGTCGATGACGCCAGCGTGGCACAGGTGTTGCAAAGCCACAGCGATCTGCCCGAGGCGGCACAGGCGCTGGTGGACGCCGCCAATGACATGGGTGGCAAGGATAATATTGCGATCGTTCTGGTTCGCGCGGAAAGTCGCACCAAGCCGTGGGCGTGGTGGCCATTCAGTCGTAACAATGGACGGCGCTGAGGTCGTCCTCGATAAATAAAGACAGGACTCGAGGTCAAGCATGGGCAAGCTGGTGGTGTCGCTCGACGGCGTGGTGATCAAGGAAGTGCAGATCACCAAGGACAAGACCACGCTCGGCCGGCGGCCGTACAACGACATCGTCATCGACAACCTCGCCGTCAGCGGCGAGCACGCGGTGCTGCAGATGGTCGGCGCGGACGTGTTCATCGAGGATCTGAACTCGACCAACGGCACGTACATCAACGGCAAGGCGATCAAGAAGCAGCTGCTCGCGCACAGCGACGTGATCGAGGTCGGCAAGTACAAGATCAAGTTCCTGGTCGAGGACAACGCCGATTACGAAAAGACCATGATCCTGCGCCCGGGCACCGCCCCGAGCAGCGGTTTCGGCTTGCCGAGCTCCTTCGGCGGTCTGGGCCCGGCGCCGGTGTCGACGACGCCCGCCGCCATCAAGGTGCTGAACGGCCCGGCGGCCGGCCGCGAGGTCACGCTGACCAAGGTCGTGACGACCGTCGGCAAACCCGGCGTGCAGGTCGCGTCGATCACCAAGCGTCCCAGCGGTTACGTCTTCGCTCACGTTGAGGGAGGCGCTCGGCCGGTCGTGAACGGCGCGCCGCTGACCGCCGAGTCCGTCCCGCTGAAGAACGGCGACGTGATCGAGCTGGCCGGCACGCAGATGCAGTTCGTGCAGGTCTGAGGCCGCGTCAGGCGATCACCTACACGCGTGCAGGTTTTCACGGCATCGACCGGACGTCACGTAAGCGACGGCAATAAGTCCCTGGAACGCGGAATCGGCGCTTAGCAGCGGGCGGCGGGTCTTCTAAAGTGCCGCCATGAAGATTCGCGTGCTCGGTTGCGCCGGCGCCATGGCGGCCGGCTACAGAACCACTTCGTTCTTGCTCGACGACGATGTGCTCATCGACGCCGGCAGCGGCGTGGCCGAACTGAGCGTCGAGGCGATGGCCAAGGTCGACCACATCCTGGTGACCCACTCGCACCTGGACCATGTGCTGTCCATCGGCCTGCTGGCCGATACCGTGCAACGCCGTCGCGCGCAGGCCGGTCGGCCCGCCGTGCAGGTCCACGCGCTGCCCGAAACCCTGCAGGCGCTGCGCCAACACATCTTCAATGGCGTGATCTGGCCGGACTTCACGCGTCTGCCGACGCCGCAACGGCCGGCCCTGACCTTCCATCCGTTCGCCGTCGGCGAGCGTCTGGATCTTGGCGCGGGTCGTCAGGTCGAAGTGCTGGGCGCCGCGCATACCGTGCCCGCCGTCGGCTTCGCGGTGGATGGCGGCGAGGCGGGCCATTGGGTCTTCACCGGCGACACCGGCCCGAACCCCGCGCTGTGGCAGCGTCTGAGCCAGATCAAGCTGGCTCACCTGATCATCGAATGCGCATTCGGCGATGACGAATGCGAGTTGGCCGGCATCAGCAAGCACCTATGCCCGACCACGCTGGGCTACGAGCTCGCGAAGCTCAAAGAGGCCATCGATGTCCACATCACCCATATCAAGCCGGGCGAGCGCGCGGCCGTCATGGATGCGGTGATGGGCCTGCGAGGCGGCCACCGCATCTCCGCGCTGGAGAATTTCCAAGAGTTCAGTCTGGGCTGACAAAACTTTGCAGACCCCCTGGGGTCTGACAAAGCGCGGCGGTGGGGCTGACAAAAAGCGTCACTTGAAGTCTGGGCGATATCGACAGGGCGTGCGTTGCGTCACGGATCGGGGAACGAATCCGGTTGGCATGGGACCTGCGATCAGCAGGGAGGTCTCTACCCCAAACAACCTTCCCTCTCAGGAGTTCCCCATGAAGCGCGTCCAACAAGGTTTCACCCTGATCGAACTGATGATCGTCGTGGCGATCATCGGCATCTTGGCTGCCGTGGCCCTGCCGGCCTACCGTGACTACACGATCAAGGCGAAGGCTTCTGAGCTGTACGCCGCCGCCGGCCAGCCGAAGGCGAACATTCAGGAGTGGGTGACGGTCAAGGGCGTGATGCCCACCTCCACCCAGATCACGATGCCTGTCGTGTCGACCGGTTCGGTGGTCGGCGGCACCACCTGGGACGGCGCAAACGTGACCGTGACCGCCAGCACCGTCGAAGCCGCTCTGTCCGGCAAGACCGTTGTCGTGAAGTCGTCTCTGCCGGCCGGTGGCGAGACCGTGGTCTGGACCTGCAGCGGCGGTACCGTCGACCTGAAGTACCTGCCGGCTTCCTGCAAGTAATCGGTCGAGCGACTTTTGCTCCATCGAAGGGCTGCCCTCGGGCAGCCCTTTCTCTTTTCCGTCCCGATACTGATCCGTCCAGGTGACCACTTTGGGCGACGAGCTTCGTCACCCTTGCGACCAAAACTGTCAGCTTTGCGTGACAGCTCGTGACGCCTGTGCCATGGGTCACGATCGGGTGGGGGTTAAGCGTGCTGGCATGGCATCTGCAAGGAGTGCTTGTCCGCGACGAGAACGCGGCCCCCATTCCTTTCAGAGAGAGCAACGAGCATGAAGCGCATCCAACAAGGTTTCACCCTGATCGAGCTGATGATCGTCGTGGCGATCATCGGCATCCTGGCCGCCGTGGCCCTGCCGGCCTATCGCGATTACACGATCAAGGCGAAGGCTTCTGAGCTGTACGCCGCCGCCGGCCAACCGAAGGCCAACATCCAGGAATGGGTGACCGTTAAGGGCACGATGCCGGGCAGCACCGACATCGCCATGCCGGTCGTGTCGACCGGCTCGGTCGTCGGCGGCACCGCCTGGGACGGCGCGAACGTGACCGTGACCGCCAGCACCGTCGAAGCCGCGCTGTCGGGCAAGACCGTGGTGGTGAAGTCGTCTCTGCCGGCCGGTGGCGAAACCGTGGTCTGGACCTGCAGCGGCGGCACCGTCGAACTGAAGTACCTGCCGGCCAGCTGCAAGTAACATCCGGCCCGCCACAGGAAAGGCTGCCTTTGGGCAGCCTTTTCGTTTTTGAGGAAGAGAGCGGCCGCAGGCCGCCGGCGAGGGAAAGCATGTTGGAACCAATGCGGGCGGAGGCGCGGCGAGCCGCGTTCATCTTCTCGATCGGCTTGGCGGTCCTGATCGCCGCCGCGACCACCGGTCTGGTGGCCTATCCGGGTCAGAAGCAATGGTTCGAGGCCTTCGAGGTCGGCGGCCGCGTCAGCTTCCCGTTCATCTACGCCTACGCGTCCCTGGCGATCTTCGTCTTCTGGGCGACCGCGCCTGACGTCCTCGAACGCCGCGTCGCGATCCTGTCCTGGCCGGTGGTGGCGTTCGCGATGAAGCAGCGCTATTTCGGCCATGTCGACATGAGCCAGGTGATCCTGGCCGGCGACATCAAGGCGCTGCATTGGATCCTCGCGTCGCTCGCGCTGGCCTGCGTGGCGCCGCTGCTGTGGGGCTGCTTCAAGCGACCGGTCGATCCCGTCGCGCGCGAGCTGGTGGGACGCCGACGCGATCTCATGTTGCTCACGGTGATGTTCGCGTTCGTGCCCTCGTCGGCGCTGACGATGACCGCCGCGCTGCATCCGCAGACCTGGGACCTGTATGCGCTGCAGTTCGATCGCGCCGCCGGCATCTCGCCGATTCCGACGCTGGTGCCGTGGCTGAAGCACTCGATCGTCGTCGACAAGATTCTGTTCCTGGCGTACGCCTACACGCCGGTGGCCTTCCTCCTGGTGGCGGCCTTGCAGGTTCGCCGTGGCGGCACGCCCCCGATCTCCGCGTTGCTCGCGTGGGTGGGGCTCTCCGTGAGTGCGCTCGGGGCGTATCACCTCTTCCCGATCACCGGGCCGGTCTACGTGTTCAGCAGCGACTTCCTGGACGTCTTGCGGAGCGTTCCGAATGACGTGTTGAAGCTGCTGGTCGTCGACAACTACCCGCGCAACGGCATGCCGTCGATGCATTTCGGCTGGATGTTCACGGTGGCCATCATCTGGTGCTTCAGCGACACGCGCTGGTGGAGCCGGGTGCTGATGTGCCTGTGGGCCGCGACGGTCGCCGCTTCGACCCAGATGCTGGGCGAGCATTACGCGATCGATCTGGTCGTCTCGCCCCCGTTCACGCTGGCCATCCTGGCGCTGTGCAGCGTGCGTCGCCCCTGGCGCGGCGATCGCGCGGCGATCATCGCCATCGGTTTGACGACCTGGCTGGTCTGGGTGGTGGTGCTGCGCACCTCGGTCCCTTGGATCCTTCACCACGCCTGGGTCGCCAAGGCCATGGTGGTGGTGACCCTCGCGATCGGCGCCTGGTTGCTGTGGCGCTTGCGTCGTCTGATCGTGATGACCGCGCCCATCGAGCTCGCGCCGCGGCAGCCGATGTCGCCTGCTCGCCGTGGTGCCCTGGCCATGAGCGCGGCCGGCGGCGGTGCGAGCGCGGTGTTCCTGTGCGTCGCGGTGAAGCAGCTCGATCTGGCGGGAGCAGATTCCGCGAGGGCGCTGGTGCTGGCGCTTGCGGCGGCGCTGGGCGCGATTGCGGCCGGTGCGCTGATCGGCGCACGCGTGCTGGCTCGCAGCCAGTCGCCGGCCCGCGCGCACGCGATGCTGGAGGCCGGCTTGGCGGTGCTGGCCGTGCTCACGCTGCCGGTGCTGGGCGTGCTGCAGGCGCTGGCGGGCGACTCGGGCAGCGTGCTGCTCGCCGCGGCCGTGGTGCTGCCGACCTTGCTGTTGCTGGGCGCGCGCCTGCCGGTGCTCACCGCCTCGCTGACCGAGCCCGGGACCTCCCACTTCGCGCGCGCCACCGCATCGCTGGCCGTGATGACGGGCGCCTCCGGGGTGTTCATCCTGGTCGCGGCCTACGGCTTGCTGCCGGCGATCGGGCAGCAGCGTTCCTTGCTGCTCGCCGGTCTGATCCATCTGCTGGCGTCGCTCGTCCTGATGGAGCGTGACAAACGCCAGCGTGCTGCCGAGAGCTCGGCGGAGACCTCCTCGCCCATCGAGCGAGTGCCCCCGGTCGATCGCCCTGCGGTGGCGCACCGCGACTGGCCGCTGCTGTCCAGCGGATCCGTGGTGCTGGCCGGCGCGCTGGCGGTCGGCGTGGTGCTGGTCCAGGGGCATCTGCTCTCGATCGCCGCGGGGCGCAGCGTCCAGGCCTATGCCCTGATGGCGG
>NZ_JBCNLU010000027.1:0-63148 GCF_039595295.1 Roseateles sp. | reverse complement strand
GATGGACGGCGAGTCCGCCCATCGTCCCCGGGACGGGAATGGCGACGTCAGTCGGCAGGTCGCTTACCGGCAACTGGCTGGGATCGTCGACTCGGCGCTCTCCGGGCTGTCACCCGACCTGCGCGGCACTTTCGACCTCGCGTGTCTGCAGGAAGAGTCCTATCGCGATGTCGCCGAGATCCAGTGCATCCCGATCGGCACTGTGCGCTCGCGGGTCAACCGAGTGCGGACACTGCTTCGATCACGGCTCAAGCATGGCTTCGCCGACTACGCCAGCTGATCACCTCGCGCGCGCGGACGGAAGGTTGTCCGACCGCTGAAGCACAGGACCCCGCCTCGGCGGGGTCCTTGCATTTCAAGCGCTCAGGCGAACCAGCGCACCGCGATCTGCGTCACCACGAGTGCCACCATGAATCCGCCCACGCCCCACAACAGGGCCTGCAGCAGGGTATTGGTGCGACGCTGCTCGCGGAGCAGCTCACGCGCCAGATCCGAATGGCCGCCGTCGGCACGCTGGCGCAGCACCTCATGCATCAGCCGCGGGAACTCCGGGACCATCTGCGCAAAGCGCGGCGCCTCCTTCTTCAAGTGATGAACGAAAGCGCGCCAACCGACTTGCTCGTCCATCCAGCGCTCAAGGAAAGGCTTGGCCGTCGCCCAGAGGTCCAGCTCGGGGTCGAGCTGCCTACCCAATCCTTCAATGTTGAGCAGCGTTTTTTGCAGCAAAACCAGCTGAGGCTGAATCTCGACGTTAAATCGTCGCGAGATCTGAAACAGGCGCATCAGCACCTGGCCGAGTGAAATGTCCTTCAGTGGTCGGTCGAAGTGCGGCTCGCAGACCGTGCGAACCGCCCCTTCCAGTTCATCGACCCGGGTCTCGGGCGGCACCCAGCCGGACTCGATGTGCAGCTCGGCCACGCGCTTGTAGTCGCGCCGGAAGAAGGCGATGAAGTTCTGCGCCAGGTAGTCCTTGTCCACCTCGGTCAGCGTGCCGATGATCCCGAAGTCCAGCGCCACGTAGCGGCCGAAGGTCTCCGGATCCAGGCTGACCTGGATGTTCCCCGGGTGCATGTCCGCATGGAAGAAGCCGTCCCGGAACACCTGGGTGAAGAAGATCGTCACCCCGTCGCGGGCCAGCTTCTTGATGTCGACGCCCGCCTCGCGAAGCCGCGCCAGCTGCGAAATCGGCACCCCGCGCATCCGCTCCATGACGATGACCTCGCTCGCGCAGAGCTCCCAGATCATCTCCGGCACCAGCACCAGATGCAGGTCCTGCATGTTCCGGCGCAGCTGGGCCGCATTGGCGGCTTCGCGGACCAGATCCAGCTCGTCGTGCAGATAAGTGTTGAACTCGCCGACCACCTCGCGCGGCTTGAGACGCCGACCGTCGGCGGAGAAGCGCTCCACCCAGCCCGCCAGCGTCCGCATCAGCGCCAGGTCGTCCTCGATGATGTCCAGCATGCCCGGGCGCAGCACCTTGACGGCCACCTCCCGGCCGTCCTTGAGCGTCGCGAAATGGACTTGCGCGATCGAGGCGCTGGCCACCGGCTCGGGGTCGAAGGTCGCGAACAGCTCCTCGATGCTGCGGCCGAAAGCTCGCTCGATGAGCTCGCGCGACTGCTCGGCGGGGAATGGCGGGACGTTGTCCTGGAGCTTGGACAGCTCCTCGATCATGTCGGCCGGGACCAGATCGCGACGCGTCGACAGCAGTTGACCGAACTTGACGAAGATCGGGCCGAGCCGCTCCAGCGCCAGGCGCAGCCGCACGCCGCGCGGCTGATCCCAGACGCGGCCGACCGAGATCAGCCGGCGCAGGAAGCGGAAACGGCGGCGCTTGAGCGTGGACAGCGCCAGCTCATCGAGCCCGAAGCGATAGAACGTCCAGACGATGAGCAGCAGGCGGGACAGATACCTCATGCCTCAGGACCTCATGCCCGGTCCTTGCCGTCGGGCATGAAGCGGCCGGCCTGACGGGCCAGCGCCGCCATCGCCTGGGCCGCAGCGCGGCCGACGCGTCCGAGCTGGTGCGCCACGGCCGGGCCGGTGATGGCCGCCAGGTCGTCCTCGATGTCCCAGCGCACGTGGTCGATCAGCCAGTTGAAGTCGCCGGCGAACTGCGCATCACCCTGGACGCGCACGTCCGGACGGGCACCCGACAAGGCCGCGAAAGCCGCCGCAGCCGGATTCGACGCGTCGATTTCGATCCTCAGGTCCGGTTCTTGCCTAGGGGCTTGCGCGTCGTCGACTCGTTCCAGCAAACCCGCGGGCGTGATGCGCAGTTGCAGATCCGGCACGGCCGGGAGCATGGCCGGCCAGCCGGCGAGGTGCAGTCGCAATGTCTTGCCCGTGTGCGGGGCCAGGCGCGCGGTGGCGACCGGCTCCCTGGCCATGACATGGTTGAGCAACAGCGTGATGCGATCCTGCGCCGCGGGGGCCAGGAGCTTGGACCATTCTTGAAGCATGGGGCGGATTGTAGGCAGGCCGCTCCCCCTGCCGGGGAGCGCTTGAACCGAGGGGTTCGAGCGCCGCCGGCGGTGTGCAAGCTAGGGGGTTCGGTTACGAGTCGGCGAAATGAATTGAGAGAGAATTTCCGGCGCTTGCCGGGATGGGGGAAACCCGGCCCTCGGTCTTCCACGGAAGGCTGGCCGGGACGGGCGCGCGGCGTCCGGCCGCAGTGGCAGCCGGAAGCGGCGAAGAGGGATGCAACCAAGGACCAATGGCTGATGTTTGAGGATCGGAATTACAAGAGAACCTTCTACAGCGCGCCGCAATCGGTCCAGTCGTTCATCGCGGCTTTTCTCGAGCCGACCCTGATCGTCCTCATCTACCTGGCCTTGCTGGCCTGGTTCGGCGAGCCGGTCATGCGGTCCACGTACACGCTGTGCATGCTGGTGTTCGCGCTGACCTTCCCGGGGCGCAACCGCTTCGCCGACCACCCCGCCTCCGCGGTCACGGACATCGTCGGGTCCTGGCTGATGCTGCTGCTGATCCTGGGCATGTTCGCCTACGCCACCAGCAGCTTCCATTACTTCGAGCGCGACGTGCTGCTGTGGTGGGCTGTGCTGACCCCGTTGGCGCAGATCGTCGCGGTCGAGATCGGCCGCCAGGTGCTGCGCTGGCGCGCCGCGCAGCCGTCGGTGCGCCGCAACGCGGTGATCGTGGGCGCTGGCCCGCTGGGCGCGAAAGTGGCGCGGGCGCTGGAGTTCGGCACCGTCCGCGGCGTCGACTGCCTGGGCTTCTTCGACGACCGCACCGACGACCGGCTGCACGCCGACTGCAACGGCCGTCTGCTGGGCACGCTCCCGCAGCTCAGCGACTACGTCCGTGCCCACGGCGTGCGCGAGGTCTACATCACCCTGCCCCTGGGCTCGCAGCCGCGCATCCTGCGCCTGCTCGAGCAGCTGCAGGGGACGACCGCGTCGCTGTTCTTCGTGCCGGACGTCTTCGGCATCAGCATCATCCAGGGCCGCCTGCAGGACGTGAACGGCGTACCGGTCGTCGGCATCCTGGAGACGCCCTTCACCGGCGTCAACGAGGTCGTCAAACGCATCAGCGACATCGTGCTGTCCAGCCTGATCCTGGTGCTCATCTCCCCGATCCTGCTGCTGCTGGCGATCGGGGTGAAGCTGAGTTCGCCTGGTCCGGTGATCTTCAAGCAGCGCCGCAACGGCCTGGATGGCGAGGAGATCATCGTCTACAAGTTCCGCTCGATGCGGTCGATGGACAACGGCGCCGTGGTCAAGCAGGCGACCAAGGGCGACGCGCGCATCACCCCCTTCGGCGCCTTCATCCGGCGCACCTCGCTGGACGAACTGCCCCAGTTCGTGAACGTGCTGCAGGGGCGGATGAGCATCGTCGGACCGCGTCCGCACGCGGTCGCCCACAACGAGGAATACCGCCAGCTGATCAAGGCCTACATGGTCCGCCACAAGGTCAAGCCCGGCATCACCGGCTGGGCGCAGGTCAACGGCCTGCGCGGCGAGACCGACACCGTCGACAAGATGAAGGCGCGCGTCGAGTACGACCTCGAGTACCTGCGCAACTGGTCGCTGGGACTGGACCTGCAGATCATCGTCCGCACGGTGCGGCTGATGCTGTTCGACCGCCACGCGTATTGATCCGGGCGGTCGAGGCCGGCTGTCGAGCCGGCGACCCGTTCCAATCAAAGCAGACCAGACAAGAGAACACGAGAAGACAAGAAAGGGCCCCCGATGAAGCGACTCCACTCCCTGGCCGTCCCCGTGGCGCTGCTCGCGTCGGCCCCCTGCTTCGCCCAGAGCGCGCAGGGCGACGAAAGCCCGTGGTACCTGGGCGCCTCGCTGGGCCATTACTACACCAACAACGTGTTCCGCACGAACGGCTCGAGCAACAGCGACCAGCTGACCTCGCTCAGCCTGCTGGGCGGCGTGGACACGCGGCTGGGCCGCCAGCGCGTGCATGGCAGCGCGCGCTTGAACGACACCCGCTACAACAGCAACAGCCGGCTCAACAACAAGGGCTACGACCTGGCTGGCGGCGTGAACTGGGAGACTGTCGCCAACCTGTCCGGCACGCTGGATTACACGCGTAGCCGGCAGCTGGCGGACTTCAACAGCAACACCGGCATCGCCCCCTCGACCGAACGCAATCTGCAGACCGACCAGAGCCTGGGCGGCAGCGTGCGTCTGGGCCTGCCTGGCCTGTCCCCGCTGACGCTGGAAGGCACCTTCCAACGGCGCGAGCGCGATTACTCGCTGGCGCTGTGGGAGACGCAGGAGTACCGCCAGAACACCTCCTCGCTGGGCGTGCTCTACAACGCCAGCAGCGCCTGGCGCTTCGGCCTGGCGGGCCGCTACACCAAGGGCCGCGTCCCGGTGAACGGCTTCACCTGGGACCGCAAGGACATCGACCTGACGGCGCTGTGGCGCGCCACCGGCTCCAGCAGCCTGAACGCGCGTCTGAGCCGCAGCACCTCGGACACCTTCACCGGCCTGACCGGCGCGCTGAACTGGGTCTGGGCGCCCGGCGGCCGCTGGACGCTCAACACCAAGCTCTCCCGCGACACCGGGGTCGAGACCTATTACCTGGGCATCAACAACGGTCTGGCCGACTTCAACCGCGTGCAGACCGCGTTCCAGACGCAATTCAGCTACCGGATCACCGGCAAGCTGAGCGCGCAAGCCGGCCTGGGCATCACGCGTCTGAGCCGCGATCGCGACATCGCGCTGGCGGGCGCCCGGTCCAAGGACAACTCGCGCCAGTACAGCCTGGGCCTGGCCTGGGAAGCGCTGCGCAACGTCACCGTCGGTTGCCAGTACACCCGCCTGGATCGCGACACGACCGACGTGATCTACTCCTACAACGCCTACACGGCGGGCTGCTACGTGCAGGGCATGCTGCGCTGATCCTCTACGATCCGCGGTTCCTCATCCATCTTTCACCTCTGCGCGGATTCCGACTCCATGGCCAACGAGACCATCCTGCTGACCGGCGCCACCGGCTACATCGCTTCCCACACCTGGCTGTCGCTGCTGGCGGCGGGCTATCGCGTCGTCGGCGTGGACAACTTCAGCAACAGCTCGCCCAAGGTGCTGGACCGCTTGGCGACGCTGAGCGGCCAGACCCCGGTCTTCGAGAAGCTGGACGTCTGCGACGCGGCCGCGCTGGATGCGGTGTTCCGCGAGCACAAGCCGGCGGCGGTGGTGCACTTCGCCGCCTACAAGGCGGTGGGCGAATCGACCGCCAAGCCGCTGAGCTACTACCGCAACAACATCGACGGCCTGCTGACGGTCTGTGAGGTCATGCAGCGCCATGGCTGCAAGCGCGTGGTGTTCTCCTCCAGCGCGACGGTCTACGGCCAGCCGGAGACGCTCCCGCTGCGCGAGGACGCGGCGCTGTCGACGACCAATCCCTACGGCGCGACCAAGCTGATCGCCGAAGGCATCCTGCGCGACCTGGGCACGGCGGATCCGGACTGGCAGACCGCCTGCCTGCGCTACTTCAACCCGGTCGGCGCCCACGAGAGCGGCCAGATCGGCGAGGACCCGCGCGGCATTCCGAATAATCTGATGCCCTACGTGACGCAGGTCGCGGTGGGCCGGCGCGACAAGCTGTCGGTCTTCGGCAACGACTACGACACCCCGGACGGCACCGGCGTGCGCGACTACATCCACGTGGTCGACCTGGCCGAGGGCCATGTCGCGGCGCTGGACTTCCTGCTGCGCGGCAAGGAGTCGATCTGGGTCAACCTGGGCACCGGCCGCGGCTACAGCGTGCTGGACCTGGTGAAGGCCTTCGCCGCCGCCAGCGGTCGCGAGATCCCCTATGAAATCGTCCCGCGCCGTGCCGGCGACGTGGCGGCCTGCTATGCCGATCCGGCGCTGGCGCGCGAGAAGCTGGGCTGGACCGCCAAGCTCGACCTGCAGCGCATGTGCGAGGACAGCTGGCGCTGGCAGTCGGCCAATCCGAACGGCTACGAGGGCTGAGGGGCCCCGGATTCAAGGTCAAGTTCAGATTCAGATTCAGATTGAGATAGAGGGAGCAGTACCTTGAGCAAGATCGACATTCAGCCGGTGATCATGGCCGGCGGCAGCGGGACGCGGCTGTGGCCGCTGTCGCGCGCCGGCTATCCCAAGCAGTTCCTGGTGCTGAGCGGCAACAGCAGCCTGTTCCAGCAGGCCGCCGACCGGCTGGCCACCTTGGGCGCCGAGGATCTGGCAGTGCGTCCGCCCATCGTCGTGGGCAACGAGGAACACCGCTTCATGGTGCTGGACCAGCTGCGCGAGCAGCGCATCGAGCCCGGCGCCGTGCTGCTGGAGCCGATGGGCCGCAACACCGCGCCGGCGATCACGCTGGCGGCGCTGCAGGCGCTGGAAGCCGGCTCGGATCCGGTGCTGGTGGTGACGCCGGCCGACCAGACCGTCGTCGACGGCCCGGCCTTCACCGCGGCGCTGCAGGACGCGGTCCGCCAGGCCAGCGATGGCGCGATCGTGATCCTGGGCATCACCCCGGACCGCGCCGAGACCGGCTACGGCTACATCCGCGGCGGGCAGGACGGCAACGGCCTGCGTGTGGAAGCCTTCGTCGAGAAGCCCGACGCCGCCACCGCCCAGAAGTATCTGGACCAGGGCGGCTACTTCTGGAACAGCGGCATGTTCGTGCTGCGCGCCAGCGTCTGGCTGAAGGCGCTGAGCCAGTTCCGCCCCGACATCGAGCAGGCCACCCGCGTGGCGTTCACCGCCAAGGCGGTGGACGGGCCCTTTGTTCGCCCGTCCAAGGAGCAATTCGCCGCCGTGCCGGCCGAGTCCATCGACTACGCCGTGATGGAGCGCTGCCCGGGCAGCGCGTTCGCGCTGCGCATGGTGCCGCTGGACGCCGGCTGGAACGACCTCGGCGCCTGGGAGGCGGTCTGGCAAGTGGCCGACAAGGATGAATCCGGCAACGCCAGCCGCGGCGACGCCATCATCTCCGACAGCCGCAACACTCTGGTCCACGCCACCAGCCGGCTGGTGTCGGCGGTGGGGCTGGACAACATCGTCGTGGTCGAGACGCCGGACGCGGTGCTGGTCGCCGACCGCAGCAAGAGCCAGGACGTCAAGACCATCGTCAACCGCCTGAGCGCGGCTCAGCGCGACGAGCAGAACCTGCACCGCAAGGTCCATCGTCCCTGGGGCTGGTACGACAGCATCGACATGGGGGAGCGCTTCCAGGTCAAGCGCATCATGGTCAAGCCGGGCGCCTCGCTGTCCCTGCAGATGCACCATCACCGCGCCGAGCACTGGATCGTGGTGCAGGGCACGGCCGAGATCGTCAACGGCGACAAGACGCTGCTGCTCACCGAGAACCAGTCGACCTACATCCCGCTGGGCCAGGTGCATCGCCTGTCCAACCCGGGCAAGGTGCCGCTGGAGATCATCGAGGTGCAATCGGGCTCCTACCTGGGCGAGGACGACATCGTCCGCTACCAGGACACCTATGGCCGCAACTGACGGCGGCCACGGCCGACCCCTGCTCCCGGGGTCGGCGACGCGGGAAAAACCGGATACAAAGCCGACCTCGCGGCGCAGCCGCGCGGCGCGCCGGTCCGAAGTCACGGCCGGCGCGCCCGACATCCAGAACATCAACAAGTCCCGCCCTCATGCGGGCATGCAGGCCGCGGGGCCTGCGGGATAACAGGAGAAGGCCGTGTCCGTGATCGCCGTCGTCGGGTTGGGATATGTGGGGCTGCCGCTGGTGGTCGAATTCGGCAAGCAGGGCCGCACCATCGGTTTCGACATCGCGGTGGACAAGGTCGTCAAGTGCCGCGCCGGCACCGACCCCTCGCGCGAGCTGAGCGACGCCGAGGTCCAGGCCGCCGTGCACGCCGAATACCACAGCGACCCGGCCTGCCTGGCCGAGGCCGACGTCATCATCGTGGCCGTGCCGACCCCGGTCGACGAGGCCCACATCCCCGACTTCAAGCCGCTGATCGGCTCGTCCACCAGCGTCGGCCGCCACATGAAGCGCGGCGCGGTCGTGGTCTATGAATCGACCGTGTACCCCGGCGCGACCGAGGAGGTCTGCATCCCGGTGCTGGAGCGCGAATCCGGCCTGAAGTGGAAGCAGGACTTCTTCGTCGGCTACAGCCCCGAGCGCATCAACCCGGGCGACAAGGAACACACGCTGACGAAGATCCTGAAGATCGTCTCCGGCGACTCGCCCGAGACCCTGGACATCGTCGCCAAGACCTACGAGAAGATCATCGTGCCGGGCGTGCATCGCGCCTCCAGCATCAAGACCGCCGAGGCCGCCAAGGTCATCGAGAACACCCAGCGCGACCTGAACATCGCGCTGATGAACGAGCTGGCCATCATCTTCGAGCGCATCGGGCTGGACACGTCGGAAGTGCTGGAAGCGGCAGGCACGAAGTGGAACTTCCTGAAGTTCAAGCCGGGCCTGGTCGGCGGTCACTGCATCGGCGTGGACCCGTATTACCTGACCCACAAGGCCGACATGCTGGGCTACCACCCGCAGGTCATCCTGGCGGGCCGGCGCATCAACGACGGCATGGGCAAGTTCATCGCCGAGCAGACCATCAAGCAGATGATCGCGGCGGGCTCGTACATCAAGGGCGCCAAGGTCAACGTGCTGGGGCTGACCTTCAAGGAAGACTGCGGCGACCTGCGCAACTCCAAGGTGATCGACATCATCCATGAGCTGCAGAGCTACGGCGTCGAGGTCTTCGTGACCGACCCGGCCGCCGAGGCCGACGAGGCCATGCATGAATACGGCGTGCAGCTGCATCCCTTCGAGGAACTGCCGCGCGCCGACGCCATCGTCGCGGCGGTGGCCCACCGCGAGTACAAGGCGCTGACCGCCGAGGACCTGGCCAAGAAGCTGGTGAAGGGCGGCGCGTTCATCGACGTGAAGGCCGCGTTCAGCAGCGACAATCTGCGCGCCGCCGGCCTGAGGGTCTGGCGGCTTTGATTCGACCCGCGAGCCCCGCCGCCGACCGACGCGAGGGGCCGCTTTCAGACCACAGGGAAGTTCCATGACGATTCTCGTCACCGGCGGCGCCGGTTTCATCGGCAGCAATTTCGTGCTCGACTGGTTCAAGTCCTCGGACGAGCCCGTCGTCAATCTGGACGCGCTGACCTACGCCGGCAACCTCGAGAACCTGGCTTCGCTCAAGGGCGACGCCCGCCACATCTTCGTGCAGGGCGACATCTGCGACCGCGCGCTGATCGACCGGCTGCTGGCCGAGCATCAGCCCCGCGCCATCGTGCACTTCGCGGCGGAATCGCATGTGGACCGCTCCATCCACGGCCCGGGCGCGTTCATGCGTACCAACGTCGAGGGCACCTTCGCGCTGCTGGAAGCGGCCCGCGCCTACTGGACCGCGCTGGCGGGCGAGGCCAAGTCGGCCTTCCGCTTCCACCACGTCTCCACCGACGAGGTCTACGGCTCGCTCAAGCCCGAGGACCCGCCCTTCGCCGAGACCAACGCGTACGAGCCCAACAGCCCGTACTCCGCGTCCAAGGCGGCCAGCGACCACCTGGTGCGCGCCTGGCACCACACCTACGGCCTGCCGGTGGTGACGACCAACTGCTCCAACAACTACGGCCCGTATCACTTCCCGGAGAAGCTGATCCCGCTGATGATCGTCAACGCGCTGGCCGGCAAGCCGCTGCCCGTGTATGGCGACGGCCAGCAGATCCGCGACTGGCTGTACGTGACGGACCACTGCTCGGGCATCCGCGCGGTGCTGGCCGGCGGCACGCTGGGCGAGACCTACAACATCGGCGGCTGGAACGAGAAGGCCAACATCGACATCGTGAAGACGGTGTGCGCGCTGCTCGACGAGCTGCGCCCCGATCCGGCCGGCCCCTACGCGCGTCTGATCACCTACGTGACCGACCGTCCCGGCCACGATCGCCGCTACGCCATCGACGCCCGCAAGATCGAGCGCGACCTGGGCTGGCGCCCCGCCGAGACCTTCGAGACCGGCATCCGCAAGACGGTGCAGTGGTACCTGTCCAACGAGGACTGGGTCGCGCGCGTGCAGTCGGGCGCCTACCGCGACTGGGTCTCCAAGCAGTACGGCGCTTGAGCGGGGTCTGACATGAAGATCCTGCTGCTCGGGAAGAACGGCCAACTGGGCTGGGAGCTGCAGCGCGCGCTCGCGCCGCTGGGCGAGCTGGTCGCCATCGATCGCAGCGAAGGCGGCGATCTGGCCGACGAGGACACGCTGCGCGCCACGGTGCGCCGCGTCGCGCCGGACGTGATCGTCAATGCCGCGGCCTACACCGCCGTCGACAAGGCGCAGAGCGAGCCCGAACTCGCGCGCCGCATCAACGCGCTGGCCCCCGGCGTGCTGGCCGCCGAGGCCAAGGCGCTGGGCGCGCTGCTGGTGCATTACTCGACCGATTACGTCTTCGACGGCGCGGGCTCGGACTGGCGCTTCGAGGACGCGCCGACCGGTCCGCTCAGCATCTACGGCCAGACCAAGCTGGAGGGCGAGCAACTGATCGCCGCGTCCGGCTGTGACGCCCTGGTGCTGCGCACCAGCTGGGTCTATGCGGCTCGCGGCGGCAACTTCGCCAAGACCATGCTGAAACTGGCGGCCGAGCGCGAGCAGCTCAAGGTGGTCGCGGACCAGATCGGCGCGCCCACCGGCGCCGACCTGCTGGCCGACGTCAGCGCGCACATGATCCGCGCCACGCGCCAGGACCGGGCGCTCTGCGGCGTCTACCACGCGGTGGCCAGCGGCGAGACCAGCTGGTTCGACTACGCCAAGCACGTGCTGACGCGCGCGCAGGCCAAGGGCCTGGTGCTCAAGGTCGCGCCGGAGCAGGTGCAAGCCCTGCCCAGCAGCGCGTATCCGACGCCCGCTCCGAGACCGCTGAACTCGCGTCTGGACAACCACAAGCTGCAGGACCGATTCGGCCTGGTGCTGCCGCACTGGCAGACCGGCGTGGATCGCCTGCTCGACGAAATCCTCTGATCGGACCTCGCCATGAGCACCACGAAGAGCACCACGAATCGCAAGGGCATCATCCTGGCCGGCGGCTCCGGCACGCGCCTGCACCCCGCCACGCTGGCCATCAGCAAGCAGCTGCTGCCCGTCTACGACAAGCCCATGGTCTATTACCCGCTCAGCACCCTGATGCTGGCGGGCATGCGCGACATCCTGCTGATCAGCACCCCGCAAGACCTGCCCCGCTTCGAGGCGCTGCTGGGCGACGGCTCGCGCTGGGGCATCAACCTGCAGTACTGCGTGCAGCCCAGCCCGGACGGCCTGGCGCAGGCCTTCATCCTGGGCAAGGACTTCATCGGCGGCGCGCCCAGCGCGCTGGTGCTGGGCGACAACATCTTCTACGGCCACGACTTCGCCGGCCTGCTGGACAACGCCGACGCCCAGACCGACGGCGCCAGCGTCTTCGCGTACCACGTGCATGATCCCGAGCGCTACGGCGTGGTCGAGTTCGACGACGCCAAGCGCGCCGTCAGCATCGAGGAAAAGCCCAAGGCGCCCAAGAGCAACTACGCCGTCACCGGCCTGTACTTCTACGACCGCCAGGTCTGCGACATCGCCGCCGACATCAAGCCCAGCCCGCGCGGCGAGCTCGAGATCACCGACGTCAACGCCCGCTACCTGAGCCAGCAGCAGCTGCGCGTGGAGATCATGGGCCGCGGCTATGCCTGGCTGGACACGGGCACGCACGACAGCCTGCTCGAGGCCGGCCAGTTCATCGCCACGCTGGAGAAGCGCCAGGGCCTGAAGGTCGCCTGCCCCGAGGAAATCGCCTTCCGCAAGGGCTGGATCAGCGCCGAGCAGCTGGAGCGCCTGGCCCAGCCCATGCTCAAGAACGGCTACGGCCAGTACCTGAAGCAAGTCCTGAACGAGAAGGCCTTCTGATGAACGTCATTCCGACCTCGCTGCCCGAGGTGCTCATCATCGAGCCCAAGGTCTTCGGCGACGCCCGCGGCTTCTTCATGGAGAGCTGGACCGAGCCCAAGTTCAACGCGGCTTGCGGCCATGACGTGCGCTTCGTGCAGGACAACCATTCGCGCTCGGCCAAGGGCGTGCTGCGCGGCCTGCACTTCCAGCTCGCGCCGCATGCGCAGGGCAAGCTGGTGCGCTGCACCAGCGGCGCGGTGTTCGACGTCGCCGTCGACATGCGCAAGTCCAGCCCCAACTTCGGCAAGTGGGCCGGCGTGGAGCTGAGCGGCGAGAACCATCGCCAGCTGTGGATCCCGCCGGGCTTCGCCCACGGCTTCCTGGTGCTGAGCGACATGGCCGACTTCCTCTACAAGACCACCGACCTGTACGCGCCGCAGGCCGAGGGCTCGCTGCGCTGGGACGATCCGAGCGTCGGCATCGACTGGCCGCGGCTGGACGTCGAGTTCAAGCTCGCCGAGAAGGACGCCCAGGCGCCTCTGCTCGCTGACGCCAAGTCCTTCGACTGATCCGTTCCCCGGTCAGCCGAATCGTCGACCCGTCGATCCCTCGCCCGCCGCCACGATGACCGGGCCCCTGCTTCATCTGATCGCGGGCGCACGGCCCAACTTCATGAAGCTTGCGCCGCTGGTGCGGGCCCTGCGCGCCGACGGCCGCCTGAGCTGGAAGCTGATCCACACGGGTCAGCACCACGACCAGGCGATGAGCGGCGTCTTCTTCGACGAGCTGGGCCTGCCTGAGCCGGACATCTCGCTGGACTGCCACGGCGGCAGCCACGCGCAGCTGACCGCCCGGATCATGCAAGCCTATGAGCCGCATGTGATCGCGGATCGTCCGGCCGCCTGCCTGGTCGTGGGCGACGTGGACTCGACGCTGGCCTGCGCGCTGACAGCCCGCAAGCTGGGCGTGCCGGTCGCGCATGTGGAGGCCGGCCTGCGCAGCGGCGACATGCGCATGCCCGAGGAGATCAACCGCCGCGCCACCGACGCGATCGCCGACTGGCTGTTCACCACCGAGCCCAGCGCCGCCGCGCATCTGCGCCGCGAGGGACATCCCGACGCGCACATCCACGAGGTCGGCCATGTGATGGTCGACAACCTGTTGTTCCAGCTGGAGCGGCTCGATGCGGGCGATGCCGCCGCCAGCGCGGCCGAGGAGGCCGCCCAGTCGGCGCTGACGGCGGCCGGCGCGGCTGCGGTTACGGCGGGGCGCTTCGGCGTCGTCACGCTGCATCGGCCCTCCAACGTCGACGAACCGCGTCAGCTCACGGCGCTCATGGCGGCGCTGGGCCAGCTCGCTGGCCGGCTGCCGCTGCTGTTCGCGGTGCATCCGCGCACCCGGGCCCGGCTGGCCGCGCTGGGCCTGAAGCCGGCACCCGGTCTGCACCTGCTGCCGCCCCTGCCCTACCGACCCTTCCTGGCGCTGTGGCGCCGCGCCGCGCTGGTGCTGACCGACAGCGGCGGGCTTCAGGAAGAAACCACCGCCCTGGGCATCCCCTGCCTGACGGTGCGCGACAACACCGAGCGCCCAGTCACCGTCGAGCTCGGCACCAACCTGCTGGCCGGCACCGATGCCGCGCGGGTGCTGGCGCTGGCGCTGCGGCGCCTGGACGAGATGGAGGCGCTCACCGGCGCTTCGTCCGGGCCGGACGCCACTGCCTCTTCGCCCGTCCGACGCCCGCCGCTGTGGGACGGCCAAGCGGCGGCACGCATCGTCGCTCGCCTGGCCGCCGACCTGCGCGCCTGACCCGCACGCCTGGCCGGCGCGCTGGAGCGGCCAGCGGGGCCCAGACTCAAACGCCCCCGAACGTCCGTCCAACCGTGACAGGACGACAGGGCTGACGCACCTCCCCCACGAATGCGGGGTCCGCCAAGCCCCTGCGTTTACAACTCGTGAACAAATGCACGGGGCGCTGGTCGTACATTGGCTGCTTCGATCGCCCACAGAGGCGCCTTCGGGGAGGAGACAAGCATGCACAGCAGTCAGGTGCCGTCCACCGAGGCGGCCAGCAGCGTCACCACCGGCATGGCCGGTATCGATCTGGACAGGGTCCGAGCCACGCTCATGATCCTGGGTGTCGTCCTGCACGCGGCTGACGTCTTCATTACCTCCGGCGACTGGCTGGTCGCCGACACCCACCGCGGCGTCTTCTTCGATGCGCTGGTCGCGCTGATCCACAGCTTCCGAGTCCCGGGCTTCTATCTGCTGTCGGGTCTGCTTTTCGCCGGCAGCCTGAGCCGCCATGCCGCGCCGGATCTAGTCCTGCGCCAGCTGCTGCGCCTGGGCCTGCCGCTGCTGGTGGGCTGGACGCTCATCAACGGCGCCCAGCACGCGCTGCTCGCCGCCCGCCGCGGTGACGATCCCTGGGAGGCCCTGCTCTCCCTGGACGTGCCCATCTATCACCTGTGGTTCCTGCGCGACCTGCTGGTGCTCAACCTGCTGGTGCTGGCCTGGGTCACGCTGGTCGGCCGCTCCCGGCGCGGCGGGGTCCGTGAACCCGGCTGGCTCTCACGCCTGCTGGACCGCCTCGAAGGCCATGGTCCCTCGCATTGGATGTCGGTGGCGCTGAGCGGCGCCATGGCGACGCTGGGCCTGTTGCTCATCGTGCGCCTGACCGGCTGGGCTTACCTCAAGGGCGCGAGCGGCATCACGCTGTTCGACTTGGCCTTCTACGCGCCGCTGTTCTTCGCCGGCCTGCTGATGCACCGGCGCCGCGGCTGGCTGGACGCCTGGCTGAGCACGCCGCTGTGGATGCTGCCGATCGCCGGCTTCGCCGCCAACTGGGGCGATGTCGCCAGCGACTCGCTGCGCAGCGCGCTGGCGCGCGAGATGGCGCTGGCGGTGCAGATGGTCGGCATCTGGGTCGCGACCGGCGCGGTCGTCGGCGCGCTGGGCCGGCTGCGAGCCGGCGCGCGCTCGGGCCTGGGCCGACAGCTCTCGGCGGCCAGCTACACCATCTTCCTGCTGCACCACCTGCTCGTGATCGCGCTGGCGCTGCTGCTCCTGCCTTACGACTGGCCGGCGGCGGTCAAGTTCGGGCTCATCGTGCTGGGCGCCTTCGCCATCAGCCTGGCTTTCCATCGCTGGGTCGTGCGGCCCTTCGGGCCGATGCGGCTGCTGTTCAACGGCCGGCTGCCCGCGCCGGACGCTCCGGCCGCCGTCACGGCCCGCGTCGCCTGAGGCCGAGCGCCTCGTCGGTTCCCAGCGCTCCCGCCCTTCAAGGCCCGCGCCGCTCGGAGGCCCCCCCGGCCCTCTCGACGATCACAATCGGCGCGGCGGGCGTGATCGCCCCCCGGTGACGCTCAGTTCGTGTCCAGCGCCGGGAAGCCCTTGATCAGGTCGTCCACGGCCTTGACCTGCTCCAGGAAGGGCTTGAGCTGCGACAGGCGCAGCGCGCTGGGGCCGTCGCACCGGGCCTTCTCCGGCTCGGGGTGCGATTCCAGGAACAGACCCGCCAGTCCCAGCGCCATGCCGGCGCGCGCCAGCTCGGTCACCTGACCGCGACGGCCGCCCGAGGCGGCGGCGCCGGACTCGCGCTGCTGCAGCGCATGGGTCACGTCGAAAATCACCGGCTTGCCGCCGCTGACCTGCTTCATCACGCCGAAGCCCAGCATGTCCACGACCAGGTTGTCGTAGCCGAACTGCGCGCCGCGGTCGCACAGCATCACGTTCGGATTGCCGCCTTCCTCGAACTTCTCGACGATGTTCTTCATCTGCGGCGGGCTGACGAACTGCGGCTTCTTGATGTTGATGACGCGGCCGGTCTTGGCCAGCGCGATCACCAGATCGGTCTGACGCGCCAGGAAGGCCGGCAGCTGCAGCACGTCGCAGACGGCGGCGACCGGGTCGCATTGCCACGGTTCGTGCACGTCGGTCAGCACCGCGACGCCGTGCGCCTTCTTCACCGCCTCGAAGATCTTCAGGCCCTGCTCCAGGCCGGGCCCGCGGTAGCTGTGGATGGAGCTGCGGTTGGCCTTGTCGAACGAGGCCTTGAACACGTAGGGGATGCCCAGCTCTTTCGTCACGCGGACGTACTCGCCGCAGACGTCCACCGCGAACTGCTCCGACTCCAGCACGTTGACACCGCCGAACAGCACGAACGGGCGCGCGTTGTCGACCACGATCTCGTTGATCTTGACCATTTGAATTCCTCAGACGAAGCCGGGAGTATCTCACGATTCGGGCGCGTAGTATCGCAGCGCTTCAAATAGCGAACATCGGGGCGAATGCGCGAGTTATTCACGGCCCATGGTCGGGGTATCGCCAGTCACGAAACCGACTGCAACACCGCACCGATCCGCGACATATTTCCCATATCCGAAGCACCGCCCGGATGTTTCAAACGGTACGCCTTTTCAGGCGCCGAATATTCCCGGAATGCCGCGCCGTGAGGCGCACCACCCCTGGAATGAGGGGTGGTCAAACCCGCATACTGAATTCACCGACGCGAGCGCTGCTCCGGCAGAGGCTCACTGCGGCAGTATTTCCGGATGCCAACATTCAGCAACAACAAGCACCTTTCTGGGGAATCTCCGAATTTCCCGGCGCATGACAAGAAGAGATTGCGGGCATTTAAGTCGTCACGTCCAATATTTCAGGGATTCATCATGCTGGGTATTTCCTCTCGATTCTCCATTCCAGGTTCGCTGGCCCTTCACGCCCTCGTCGGCAGCCTGATCCTCGCGGGTTGCGGAGGCGGCGGCTCCGGCGCCACCGCGGTGGAAGCCGCGTCCACGACCGCCGGTGCGGCGACTGCCGCCGGCGCCGCCAGCGATGCCGCTCCCGCGAGCGCCACCGCGTCCAGCGTCATCGCCACCCTGCCCGCGCTGGCCGCCAGCGCGCCGGCCGAGGCCGCTTCCCAGCAAACCGCCACGGCCAGTTGCTCGATGGGCGACTTCGCCAGCTTCGAGCGCCCCTTTGCGCCGGAATCGCCGTGGAACAGCCGCCCCGTCGCGCCGGTGCTGGGCAGCGCCACGATTCCGACCTCGACCTATTACCCCTCGGTCGACAGCGGCACCTGGTCCAGCGCGGCCTTCAAGGCCACCGCCGACGATCCGGCGATGGTCGTGACCGGCACCTCCGCCAACGGCGTCTGGGACCCGGATGCCGAGATCTACCGCCCCAGCATCACCATCCCGCACTGGCCCGCCAACACCCGGCCGGCCACCGGCGGCGACGGCCATGCCGAAATCGTCGACACCACCACCGGCATCGTCCATTCCTTCTGGGGCCTGAAGCAGGTCAACGGCGCCTGGGTGACCAACCAGTACGCCTGGACGCCGCTGGCCGGCCGCGGCATGGGCGACCCCGCGCATGTGCAGCAAGGCGCGCGCGCCGCGGGCGTCTCGACGCTGGGCGGCCTGATCCGCATCGGCGAGGTCAACGACGGCGACACCCTGTACCGCCACGCGCTGGCCATGTCGCTGGACTTCACCGGTCTGAGCCCCAACCCGACCTACCGCTTCCCGGCGACCTCGGCCGACACCAGCGCGGCCAAGACCAATTCGGGCCAGATCCCGATGGGCTCGCTGATGATGCTGCCCGCCAGCTTCGACGCCCAGGCCCTGGCCACGCCCGAGCTGCGCAAGGTCGCCGAGACGCTGAAGAAGTACGGCGCCTACGTGGTCGACCGCAACACCGGCACGCCCTTCGTCATCTACGTCGAGATCGGCGCCGACTTCAAGCTGCACAAGAACGGCTGGAACACCGCCACCGCCAACGACCTGGACGCGATGCGCGCCGCCATGCGGCCGCTGGAAAGCGCCGCCTGGTGGGTGGACGGCAACGGCAAGACCTCGGGCTTCGTGACCGACACCGCGCTGAACCTGCTGTCGATGCGCGGCGCCTGGTGGCGCACCAAGGGCCCCGTCAGCGGCGAGTTCGACACCTGGCGCCAGGCCCTGGTCTTCCCCGCCACCACGACGCTGATCGAGCAGGCCAACGCCACCGGCCGCGCAATGGCCGGCGTGAGCTGGTCCGCGCCGACGGCGGGCGACAACTACCGCCTCAGCCTGGACGCCACCGGCGGCGCCACCTTCCGCATGACCATCGCGGACAAGGCCACCGGCGCGACGGTCTACGACAGCGGCTATCTGAGCGACGGCCAGACCATCAGCTTCCCCTGGCCTGCGGGCACCAGCTTCAAGGTCACGACCTGGGGCCGCAGCGGCACAGGCAACGTCGAGTCCTCGCTCAAGCCCACCCTGGTCAAGGTCGCGCCGACGCCGATCGGCACCTCGTCGATCGCCGCCTGCGCGTCGTGATCACCGGCTGAGCAAGTCCTGCCCCTCGGCCGCCGGCTCCGACACGGCGTCGGCGGCCCAAAGAAAAACCGCGCCTCGGCGCGGTTTTCGTTCTGGCGGGCGAGCCCCTTGCGATCAGGCTTGCGGCGCGGTGCCGCGGCCGATGGCGTGGTGCTCCAGGCCCAGCGTCTTCATCAGCGCCGGCTCGTACAGGTTGCGGCCGTCGAAGATCACCGGCTGCTTGAGCTCGGACTTGATGCGGTCGAAGTCCGGCGTGCGGAACTCCTTCCACTCGGTCACGATGATCAGCGCGTCGGAATCGCTCAGCGCATGCTCGGCGCGCTCGCAGAAGCTCACCCCCGGCACCTGCGCCAGCAGCTTGGAGGCCTCGCTCATCGCCACCGGGTCGTAGGCCGCGATCGCGGCGCCGCGCTTGACCAGTTCCTCGATGACCACCAGCGCGGGGGCCTCGCGCATGTCGTCGGTGTTGGGCTTGAAGGCCAGGCCCCACAGCGCGAAGCGCTTGCCGGCCAGGTCCTCGCCGAAGCGCGCCACCACCTTGTCGACCAGCACGCGCTTCTGGCGCTCGTTGGCCTCCTCGACGGCGTTCAGCACGAACAGCGACTGCTCATGCTCGCGACCGGTGCGCACCAGCGCCTTGACGTCCTTGGGGAAGCAGCTGCCGCCGTAGCCGGCGCCGGCGTACAGGAACTGGTAGCCGATGCGCGGGTCCGAGCCGATGCCGCGGCGCACCAGCTCGATGTCGGCGCCGACCTTCTCGGCCAGCAGCGCCAGCTCGTTCATGAAGCTGATGCGGGTGGCCAGCATCGCGTTGGCGGCGTACTTGGTGAACTCCGCGCTGCGCACGTCCATCACGAACAGCCGGTCGTGGCTGCGGGTGAAGGGGGCGTACAGGGCGCGCATCATCAGCGTGGCCTGCTCGTCGTCGGAGCCCACGATGATGCGGTCCGGCTTCATGAAGTCCTCGATCGCCGCGCCCTCTTTCAGGAACTCGGGGTTCGAGACCACGGCGAAATGCGCGTCCGAGCCGCGCTTGGCCAGCGCTTCAGCGATGGTGGCGCGGACCTTGTCGGCGGTGCCCACGGGCACGGTGCTCTTGTCGACGATGACCTTGTAGTCGGTCATGCGCTCGCCGATCGAGCGCGCGGCGGCCAGCACGTACTGCAGGTCGGCCGAGCCGTCCTCGCCGGGCGGCGTGCCCACCGCGATGAACAGGATGGTGCCGTGGTTGACCGCCGTGTCCACGTCGGTCGTGAACTGCAGGCGGCCGGCCTCGACGTTGCGCTTGACCACCGCGTCCAGGCCCGGCTCGTGGATGGGGATGCCGCCCTCGTTGAGCACGCGAATCTTCTCGGCGTTCACATCCAGGCAGACGACGTGATTGCCCATCTCGGCCAGGCAGGCGCCGGTGACCAGGCCCACATAGCCCGTGCCGATCGTCGTGACTTTCATTCAATAACTCCTGGTTGAATCAAGGGGGCGGCACCGCGAGCGGCACCGCGCGGATCTCATTGCTGGTAGTACTCGCGGTACCAGGCGACGAAGCGGCGGATGCCCTCGGGCACCGGCATCGCCGGCCGGAAGCCGGTCCACGCGGCCAATTCCTCGACGTCGGCATGCGTCGCGGGGACGTCGCCGTCCTGCAGCGGCAGGAAGTCCTTGATCGCCTCGCGGCCCACCGCCTGCTCGATCGCGCCGATGAAGTCCATCAACGGGATCGGGTCGTGGTTGCCGATGTTGAAGACGCGATACGGCGCATTCGAGCGCGCCGGATCGGCGGTGATCGGGTCGTACGCGGGATCGGGCGCGGCGGTCCGGTCCAGCACCCGCACCACGCCCTCGGCGATGTCGTCGATGTAGGTGAAGTCGCGGATCATCCTGCCGTGGTTGAACACCTTGATCGGCTCGTTCGCGAGGATGGCCTTGGTGAACAGGAACAGCGCCATGTCCGGCCGGCCCCAGGGCCCGTAGACCGTGAAGAAGCGCAGGCCCGTGGTCGGCAGATTGAACAGATGGCTGTAGGTGTGGGCCATCAGCTCGTTGGCCTTCTTGGTCGCGGCATACAGGCTGACCGGATGGTCCACGCCGTGATGCTCGCTGAAGGGCATCAGCGTGTTGCCGCCGTAGACGCTGGAGCTGGACGCGTAGGCCAGGTGTTGCACCTCGGTGTGGCGGCAGCCCTCCAGGATGTTGGTGAAGCCGACGATGTTGGCGTCGATGTAGGCGTGCGGGTTCACCAGCGAGTAGCGCACCCCGGCCTGCGCCGCCAGATGCACGACGCGGTCGAACCCGTGCTTGGCGAACAGCTCGGCGATGCCCTGCCGGTCGGCCACGTCCATCTGGACAAACTCGAACCCGGGCTTGCCCTGCAGCCGCGCCAGACGCGCGTGCTTGAGCTTGGGGTCGTAGTAGTCGTTGAGATTGTCCAGGCCGACGACCTGGTCCCCACGGGCCAGAAGGATCTGGCTGACGTGCATGCCGATGAAGCCGGCGGCGCCGGTGACGAGGATCTTCAAGCGCGCTCCCGCGATGCAATGAACGGAACGATGGGCATTGTCCATGACTCGATGCGACGGCTCGATGGCGAACCCCCGCTCACGGGGGGTCAGCCGCGCAGGCGTCCGAGCACGCCCTTGACCACCGTCTTGGCGGCGACTTCGAAGCGTTCACCGCGCGTGGCGGCGTCGGCCTTGCGCAGCATCTCGGCGACCTCGTCGCGGCTCATCAGCGGGTACTCGGCATCGCGCTTGAGCCCGTCCACATCCTCCTGCTGGCCATTCCAGAGCCGCACCGGGAAGCGGTAGAAGCGATAACGGGGATCGTCCAGCGGCAGCAGGTCCACGTCGGGCCGCTGCGCCGGGTTGAGCAGGCCCAGCACCGGCACATGGATGGTCTCGGCCGCGGACAGCCAGGTCGCCAGCCAGGCAAAGGAGCTGACGCTGGTCACCACATGGCGCGCGCCGCGCAGGCGCTCGAAGTCGGCCAGGATGCCGCCGCTGCGGACCACGCGCGCATCCGGCATCGCCTCGATCAGCAGCTTCGAATACCAGTCGTCCTCGATCTGGCCGAACAGCACCGGCCGCTTGCCGGTCTCGCGGGCGAGCTGGCGGTAATACGCCGGCGGCACCGGCCCGTAGTCGGGATGGCACTGGCCGAGGATCTCGGCGCCGCGCACGCTGATCAGCAGCTCGTCGTCGCCGTGGCGCTCGACCTCGGCCTGCCCGGGCGGGAACAGGCCCTGATAGGCCGACGGCGGCAGGTAGTTGGCCATGCGCGAGCCGATGCCCACCAGCTTCATGTCGCGCAGCAGCCCGGCCTTGACCAGCGAGGCCACCCCGTGGATATCGATCAGGTGACCGCGCAGTTCCACCGGCTTGGTCTTGGTCCGCGGCTCCGGCTCGGGGCCGCTCCTGAGGTCCCACAGCGGCATGTCGTAGCCGACGATGTCCAGGTCGGGGACCTTCGAGCGCAGCGAATGGCCCAGCATCAGCTGCATCATCTGGTTGCCCAGGTTGCCGGTGGGCTGGATGCGGAAGGTCGCGGCGCTCATCGTGCGTTCTCCAAAGTCATGCAATTCATCGTCAGGCGGGCCTCGTCAGGCGGGCATCGTCCAGCGTCGCCCTCAGGCGCCGCAGCGGCCCTTGAGCTCCGCGTACAGCGCCTCGTAGACGTCACCGATCGCGCTCATGCCAAAGTCGCGCCGGGCGCTCTCGGCCAGCGCGGCCGACGAGGCCGGCGTGCGCTGCGCCAGCAGGTGCAGGCACAGGCGGGCGAATTCCTCCGGGTCGCGCGACGGCGTGTTCACCGCGTCCGGCCGCTGGCCGACGATCCAGCCGGTGATCTCGGGGATGTCCATCACCGCCACCGCCAGGCCGCCGCACATGGCCTCGACGATGGCCGTGCCGAAGCCCTCCTGGCGCGAGCAGAACGCGAACAGATCGGCCGCCCGCAGGATCTCGTGGATGTCGTCGCGCCGGCCCAGGAAGCGCACGCCGCCGATGCCGCGCTCGCTCATCGTGCGCTGCAGCTCGACATAGAACGGGTTCTTGTCCTCGTTGCCCGGGCCGATGATCAGCAACACCGCGTCGGGCCGCTCGCGGCGGATGGTCGCGAAGGCGTCGATCAGCAGGTCGTAGCCCTTGCGGTGCTCGACCGCGCCGATGGTGGCCAGCACCGGGACCCCGTCCGGAATGTCCAGCGCGCGGCGCGCCGCGGCGACCTCGTCCGGCATGGGCAGGTGGTAGCGGTCCGTCTCCACGCCGTTGGCCACCAGCAGCACGCGTTCGGGCGCCACGCCGACGCTCTCGGCCATGCGCTTGAGACTGGGCGAGATCGCGATGTAGCGATGCACCGCGCCCAGGCACGCGCGGTAAAGCTTGCCCATCAAGCGGCGCCGCGTCAGCGTCGCGGGGTCGTCGGACTCGGCCAGGGTCAGCTTGACGATGGTCTTGCGGCCCAGCCACTTGAGCACCGGCATGGCCAGCAGCTCCGGGCCCTGCACCGAATGGAAGTGGAAGACGCGGAAGCGCGGATGCGCCAGCGCGAACAGCACGATGCGCAGCGTCCAGATCAGCTTGCGCAGGTTGGAGCGTGCCTGCACGAAAGTGCGGCGGCGGTAGAGCGCGAAGGATTCGTGGCGCTCGTCGACCGTGGGCCGGTCGCCGTTGTCGGCCAGGAAGGCGACTTCGCAGCCGCGGGTCTGCAGCTCGGCGCCCAGGCGCAGCGCCTGCACGATCGCGCCGCCGAATTCAGGCGGGAAGGTGAAGCACACCATCAGGATCGCGCCGTCGGCGGCGGCGGAGGTGGCGGCGGATTCAGTCGTCATCGCAGTCGAGGCCATGGTGGCGGCGGGGGCGGTCGGAGGAAGAGAGGAAGTCATCGTGATCGCCTCAGGAAGCGCGGGACAGCTTGCCGCGGAACATCGCCTTGACCGAGGCCATCTTCTGCGGCGCCAGCACGGCCATCACGGCCAGGTAGCAGGCGGCGAAGAGCGCGTACTGCGCGGCCAGGCGCCACAGGCCTTCATGGCCCGCGGCAGCGGTGGCGCCGAAGATCCAGCGGTCGCCGCCCCAGACGATGGCGCCGGCGGCAACGGCGGCGAGCATCTGGTAGCCGATCGCGCGCAGCAGCTGCGGCAGGCCGGCCTCGAGCAGGCGCAGCACCGCCCACATCGTCAGCAGCAGGTTGAGCGCGGTCGCGAGCAGGTAGGCCTGCGTCAGCCCGACCACGCCGAACTGGATGCCCAGCGTGAAGGCCGCGACCTGCAGCACCGAGCCGATCACGCCGTAGCGCAGCATCAGGCCCGCATGGCCGGTGGCCAGGAAGGCGCTGCCGGAGGTGCTCAGCACCGACTGGATGAAGCCGGTCGGCGCCAGCCAGGCGAGCAGCAGCTGCGCGCCGTCCCACTTGTGCCCGAAGACCACCGCCACCGTCGGATCGCGGAAGAACCACAGCGCCGCCATCACCGGCGCGGTGCCGAAGGTGATCACGCTCAGCGAGCGCAGATAGACGTCGGTCAGCTGCTGATTGCCGCCCTGCTGATGCGCCTGCGTCATCAGCGGGAACACGGCGCGCGCGACCACGTGGCTCATGTTCTGCACCGGGAACAGCATCAGCCGGTAGGCCACGCTGTACAGGCCCAGCACCGCCGAGCCCAGCACCTTGCCGATGATGAAGCTGTCGGCGTTGCGGGCGAAGTAGTTGACGAATTGGAAGGCGGACACGTTGCCGCTGTACTTGGTGATCTCGGCCAGGCCGTCAAAGCGCGGCCGCAGCGCGGGACGCCAGTCCGACATGGCCCACAGCATCACGCCCTGCACCACCGCTGCCACCAGCGTCTGCGCCACCAGCGCGTACACGCCCCAACCCGCCAGCGCCGCGGCCACGGCCGCGATCAGCGCCAGCACCACGGCCACGGTCTCGACCGCGGCGATGCGCTTGAACTGCGACGCGCGCTCCAGCAGCGACTGGTGGACGATGCTGCTGCACGAGACCGGGAAGGACAGCGCCAGCAGGCACAGCACGGGCACCAGCGTGGGCGCCGCATAGAAGCGCGCCACCAGCGGCGAAGCGGCCATCAGCGTCACGCAGATCAGCCCGCCCAGCGCCATGTTGAGCCAGAACACCGAGGCCTTCAGACCTTCGGTCAGGGTCTCGCGCTGGATCAGCGCGGAGCCGGTGCCGAAGTCCCGGAACAGCATCGCGAAGTTGGTGAAGATCATCGCGATCGCCAACAACCCGTAGTCCGACGGCGACAGCAGCCGCGCCAGCAGGGTCACGCTGGCGATCTGCGATCCGATGCGGGCCAGCTGCGAGAACGCGGCCCACTTGACGTTGTTGATGATGGACATGACGCGCCCGGCCCAGGGTCAGGCCGGCTCCTCCACCATCTTGCGCAGATCCGAGGCGACATAGGTCGCGGCGATCTGGCGGTCATTGCCGCCGTTGAAGCTGTTGAAGTGCACCAGCCCCTGATCGTGCGTGCCCGGCAGGCCCTCGAAGTAGCGCGGGAGCCGGCCGATCTGGCGCACCCGCAGGCCGGCGCGCAGCGCCATGGCATGCAGCCAGATGTCGTCGGCCTTGGGGCAGCACTCGCGGAAGGCGTCGCCCTTGGCCTGCATGAACTCCAGGAAGCGCGGCGGATAGATCACGCCCGAGACGCCGGTCGCGAAATGACGCCAGCGCGCCTGGCGGCTGTCGCAGGGTGGCCAGTCGCGGTAGGGTCGAATGACGGCGGCGGGGTCGGCGTCGATGCCCTTGCCGGTGACCGCGCTCGCGTTCGCGCGATCCAAGGCCACCTCGTGCGCGCGGTAGCAGCTGATCTGCTCGGGCTCGGCGCGATAGGCCTCGAAGAGCCGGCGCAGCCACCAGCGCGGATAGACGATGTCGTCGTCGGCCGTCACCAGCGGAACCTCATGCTTGGTCTGCGAGGCGACGTAGGGGTAGTACTTCGTGTGCGGGCCGAGGTTGTCGGTCAGATAGACCTCCAACCCGCGGCGCTGCAGCCGGCGAAGCGACTCGGGCAGGTCGTTGTAGCGACGCTCGTCGTCCAGCCACAGGATCAGACGCAAGGGCTTGAGCCGACCGCGGCCGATGCTCTCGATGGTCAGGTGCACCGTGTCGATGCGCGGGCCGTAGGTGGTCAGCGACACGACGGGGCCGCCCGGCGCGATGACACGCTCGGACGAGGTCTCGTTCCGGCGCTGCAGCGCGCGCACCTGCATGGGGACCAGGCGTGGTGCGAGCTTGTAGACCAGCTTGCGGTGAATCTTCGAAATCAGCAGATCGAGGTCCATAAACGCTCAGCTCATCCTTTCGGCCGTTCCACGGCGGCACCGGCCGCCCGCCCACGCATCAGGCGCACGCGGACCAGGTCCATCGCCGCGCCCAGCCAGCGCTTGACCACCGGCTCCGCGTAGGTCACCACCAGCCAGCTCACGACCAGCACCAGCACGCTGGCCAGCGTCAGCGCCAGGCCCGGACCGATGCCCGCCCGGCCCATGACGCCCATCGCGACCGCGCCGATGTTCTGGTGCACGAGGTACAGCGGATAGGTCATCAGCCCCAGCACGCGCAGCAGGCTCACCAGCGTCGCGCTGGAGCGCCACGCCGCGTTGTGCCGAATGCCAAGCAAGATCACGGCCAGCCCGGCCACCCACATCGCCAGCGCCGGCCACCACGGGAGATCACGCGGGCCGTTGGCGTCCACGGTGGTCCAGAAGATCTGCACCACGCAGGCCGTCAGCATCGCCGCCAGCGTCAGCCAGGAGGGTCGTTTCTGACCGTCGATCAGCACCGCCCAGATGACGATGCCCAGCGCGAAGAACGAGCCGTGCTTGATCAGCAGCAGCTCCATCACCCGGTCGACCAGGTAAGGGAGTCCCTTCTTGAGCACGGCCAGCGCCGGCACCGCGCCGGACTGGCCCAGGCTGAACAGCACCCAGTAGATCAGGCAGATCCAGGCCAGCGCCGCGGCGAGCGTGCCGATGCGACGCTCGCGCCCGGTCCAGATCAGCACGCCGACGGCGGCGTAGAAGAAGATCTCCACGCCCAGCGTCCAGAAGACGTTGTCGATCCACGGGTACCAGGGCATGAAGAGCATGCTGTGGCGGTAGCCGCGCATCAGGTCGGTGGTCAGGCCGCCGTAATGCCAGGCCAGCACGCCCAGCGTCAGCGTCGAGCAGATCCAGGCCGCCGGCACCAGCCGCACCACGCGGCTGCGGAAGAAGGCATAGGGGGTGGCGCCGCGGGCCGAGTACGCGATCACGATGCCCGAGATCACGAAGAAGATCTGCACCCCGATCCAGCCGTAGAAGGAGATGCCGGGCAGCAGCGCCTGCGGCACCGTGCCGCCGCTGAGCTCGTAGGGCCGGCTGTCGGGCCGGTCGCCGATGCTGAAGGCCAGATGCGACAGCAGCACCAGCACGGCGGCCAGGAAGCGCACCAGGTCGATGGCGATGACGTGCTGCTGCCGCGGGTTCGCGTGCGCGATCGGCTGCGGTTGGGAGTCAGGTCGGGACATGGGAATTTCCTCCGGAACTGGCGAGGACCGCGCGGTCATGGGACGTCGCGGCCATGTCGGGCGGCTGCGCGCGTGGCGGCGGCATAGCGCCGCGCGCGCGACAGGAAGAGCGGGTTGCCGATCACGTAGCGCTTGAACAGCCGGCGCGGCTCGCGCAGCAGGCGGTACAGCCACTCGACGCCCAGGCGGCGCATCCACAGCGGGGCGCGCGTCGCGCCGCCGCCCAGGAAGTCCAGGATCGCGCCGCCGCAGACGATCAGCACCGGCCCGCTCAGCGCGCGGCGCAGCTGCTGCGCGACCTGCTCCTGCTTGGGCATGCCCATGCCCAGCACGATCAGCTCGGGCTGGAGCTCGCGCGACTTGGTGACGTAGACCTCGGGCGCGAGAAAACCGTCCAGCGCATCGACCTTGGCGCCCGGCGCGAGATCGTCGCGGATGCGGGCCGCGGCCACGCTCAACTGCGGATCGCGCGTGCCCGCCAGCAGGATGCGGCGATTGCCGTAGCGCGCGACGATGAGCGGGATCAGGTCGGTGCCGTTGAGGTTGAGACCGGCCGGCAGGCCGAGGCGGTCCATCAGCATCTTCATGCCGGAGCCGTCGCGTAGCACCCAGTCGGCCTCGGCGACGGCGGCGGCAAAGCCGACGTCGCTCACCGCGGAGTTCATCGCATGCGCGTTCACGAAGGCCAGTACCCGCGGCTGCTCGACGCCGGCCAGGCAGGTCAGCAGGTCGTCCTCCAGAGCGCGCTCGCTGTCGACCACGGTCAGGCGGCCGAGGATGGCGCGCCAGCGATCGATCCAGCTTCCGGCGCCCGTGCCGGCACCGGCGCCTGATCCGGCGCGTGCGGCGATGGTGTCGTGGAAGTCGCTCACTGCGGGGTCCTTGGCATCAATGGTCGCGCTTGGTGCGGACCCATTCGGTCTGTCGGCGAACGACGAAGCTCAGATAGATCGGGAGCTTGGCCAGGATGTACAGCGGCGCCTTCATCAGCTCGGCCAGCCCGATCAAATCCGAGGCGAAGCGCTGCCGCGCCGCGATGATGGCCGTGATCAGCGCCAGCACGGCGAGCGCCGCGATGACCAGCCCCGCCACCCAGCCGCTGATCAGCGCCCAGATCAGTTGCACCGTCAGCGCGACGACCAGCAACCCGGCCAGCAGCGCCAGCGGCGGCACCAGCATGTCCAGCACCAGCATGGCCTGTGCGACGCGGCCGCGGCGCAGGGCCTGCCACAGCAGGCGCGGACCCTCGCCCACCAGCAGCGACAGATGGCCGTGCTCCCAGCGGGTACGCTGGCTGCGCTCGCCTTCCTGGCTGGCGGCGAAGACGCTGGTCACCAGCATGTCCTCGCAGAACATTGGCGGCGTGCCGTCGCGGGCCAGGCGCACGCCCAGCTGCATGTCCTCGGCCAGATGCCCGCTGGCCAGCGGCGCGCGCAGCGCCACCGCCCAGGGGAAGGCCATGCCCGTGCCCAGCAGTTGGCAGGGCAGTCCCAGCCGGAACATGCCGCGCGAGCGCACCAGGTTCTTCACACGCATCGCGAATTCGGCGACCCGCGCCTTCAGGCCCGGGCCCGCCGCGTGCATCAGGTAGCTGGCCTGCACCGGCCGGCCATGCGCATGGGCCAGGCTGGCCAGGCGCGGGATGAGGCCAGGCGCGAGCACGCAATCGGCGTCGAGCACGATCACCACGTCCGGCGTCCGGCCGTCCACCAGCGCGGCGGCCTCGAGGTGGCGCACGCCGTGGTCCAGCGCGTAGCCCTTGCCGCGGCGTTCCGCATCGAAGCGCTCCACCACTTCGGCGCCCAGCAGGCGGGCCTGGGCGGCGGTGTCGTCGCTGCAGTTGTCGGCCACGACCAGCAAGCGGTCGTTGTCGCCCAGCTGGGACAGCGCCTGCATGATGGTCGCGCGCACGCCGTGACCCTCGTTGTGAGCCGGAATCAGCGCGGCGATGCGCGCCGGGCGCGGCTGGTCGTCCAGCCGACGCGGCGTCGCCATCGCGAGCAGCACCTGCGCCAGCAGCAGCGCCACCGGCAGCGCCAGCAGCAACGTACCGATCAGCAGCAGGACGTTGAGGACCATCAGCAGCGTGTCAAGCATGGGCGTACTCGCTGAACAGGCGGAGCAGGCGGGTGGCCTCCGTGTCCACGTCGTGACGGGCGAGCACGCGCTCGCGCGCGGCGGCGGCCATCTGCTGGAGCCGGCCGTCCTCGCATTCCAGGCAGGCCAGCATCGCGTCGGCCAGCGCCTGCACGTCGCCGGCGGGCACCAGCCAGCCATGCGTGCCGGGCACGATCAGCTCGGGGATGCCGGCGATCGAGGTGCTGACCACCGGGCGGCCCAGCGCCATCGCTTCCATCGCCACCACCGGCAGCCCCTCGGCGAAGCTGGCCAGCACCAGCGCGCGCGCCGCGAGCAGCTCTTCCCGCACCTGCTCGCTGCCTATCCATCCGGTGATGCGCACCGTCTTCTGCAGACCGAGCTCCGCGATGCGGCCTTCGATCGCGGAACGCAGCTCGCCATCGCCGGCCAGCACCAGTTCGAAGCCGGGCTGGCGCGCCGCGACCAGGGCCGCGGCCTCGATCAGCAACAAGTGACCCTTCTGCTCCGCGAGCCGGCCCACGGCGACCAGCCGCTGTCCCTGCGCGGGCGCGTCGACGCCGGCGTGGAAGCCGGGCTCAAGACCGCAGTGCACGACCTGGACCTTGGCCCAGTGCGCGCGCTCCACCCAGCGGAACAGCTGGCTGCGGCAGAACGAGGTGATGGCCACGACGAAGCGCGCGCGGCGGATCTTCTCGCCCAGATGCAGGAACTCGGGCTTGTCGAATTCCTCCGGGCCATGCACGGTGAAGCTGTAGCCCGGGCCGCCCAGCGCGTGCAGCAGCATCGCGACCTCGGTCGAGTTGGTGCCGAAGTGCGCGTGGACGTGCGTCACGCCGGCATCGCGGGTCAGCTTCAGCGCGACGCAGGCTTCGGCCAGATAGATCAGGTGCAGCGGCAGCGGCCGGTCGGCGCGGCGGCCCATGCGGACCGCGAGCTTGAGCGCGCCGAAGAAGCGGCCCGGCGCGCGCAGTGCCTCGCGCACCAGCGCCGAGCCCAGCGACAGCGCGCCGCCGCGCAGCAGGTAATGCGTCAGCGACTTCTCGGCCTGATCCTGCGGATCGGGCGCGGGATCGTTCCAGCCGCGGACCGCGACGCGCAGCACTTCCTGGCCCTGCTTCTCCAGCGCATGGATCTCGCGTCGGATGAAGGTATGGCTGACCTTGGGATAGTGGTTGACGAGATAGGCGATCTTCACGCGGTCACGCTCCCTGCCGCAGGACTGGAACTGGGTTCTTGGATGGATGCTGGGGCTGACGCTTGGGCCGTTGCCTGGGCGTCATGCCCGGTGCCCGCGGAATCGAGGCCGGAGGCGCCGCCCCTAGGGCAAACATCGTTCCCGGTCGGGGCCGTCGCCTCGGGCGTGGAGGCCGCCGTGTCGACCGACGGCTTGACCAGAATGCGGGCAGGATTGCCGACCGCGGTCGCGCCGGCCGGCACATCCTGCAGGACCACGCTCATCGCGCCGATCTTGCAACCCGCGCCCAGCCGCACGCCGCCGAGCACTTGCGCATAGGCGCCGAGCTCGACGCCGTCCTCCAGCACCGGGCACGGGCCGCCGTCCACGCGGTTGCCCAGCGTGACGCCCTGGCGCAGCGTGCAATGGGCGCCGATGACCGTGCCCGGATTCACGAAGATGCCGCCGAAGTGCCAGATCTTCAGGCCGGGTCCGATGCGGGTGTCCTTGGGCAGGCTGATGCCGGTCAGCGTCTCCACCACCGTGTGCAGCAGCAGATAGAGCTTGCAATGCAGCGTGCGACCCAGGCCCGCCGGCGCCGCGTCGACACGGCGTCCATAGCGGTAGACCCACAGCGCCCACATGGACTGCTCGCGCCGCGGCATGCGGCCCAGGCCCCAGCGCGCGACGTCGGCGGCCCAGTCGGGATCGCGATTGGCGCGCAGCGTCATGGGGCGCTCCTGGTCGATTCGCCGACAGGCACGAGGCGCGCGCCGACCGAGGACTCGCCCGCGCCGGAACCGCTGCGCACCGTCACCGCGACGGCGCCCTGCCCTTCGGGCCAGCTGAATTCCTTGCTGACGCCGTCGCCCAGATCACCGCTGTCGAACAGGGTCGTGCGCCTGGCCTTGTCCAGCAGCTGCAGGCGCAGCGTGGCGCCGCCGGTCGCTTGCGCGGTCAGGCGGTAGCGCTTGCCGGGCTCGGGCTTGGCCCAGGCGATGGACTGCAGGCTGCGGCCGCTGTCGTTGACCTGCGTGACCACGCCGCTGCCGGCGGGAAAGACCACCGCCTGCCGGCGCGTGTCGTAGACGCCGTAGCCGCGCGCGGGCGCGTCGCCGGCGCTGGTCGCCGCGGAAGCGTCGGCGCGCTTGGCGCGGTCGCCGTCGCTGCCGCCGCCCGAGGCGCGTCGCCACGGCCCGCGCAGCGACATCTCGTTCTGGCCCTGGTCCATGGTCATCGGCTTGCCGTTGCCGTCGACCCAGCGCTCCACCGCCACCACCTGACGCAGCGCGCCGCGCACGCGGTCCAGCTGGGCGGCGTACTCGGGATGCCAGCCGCGCTTCATCGGGGACTTGCTCGCGCCCATCTCGACGTAGACGACGAAGGGCGTCTCGGTGTTGCGGTCCACGACATAGCCGCCGTGGACCTTGAGCGTGCGCGCGACCTTGCGCAGCAGCGGATCGGCGATGGGGCTCACGTCGAAGTCGGGCGGCAGCATCAGCAGCGCGCCCTGCGGGATCTTGCCGGTGTTGGACTTGGCGCCGGTGTCGGCCGAGGTTGCGGGATAGATGTAGGCCGGATCAGGCGACAGGCCGGTGTGCGTCAGCGACAGGGCCAGCGCATGCCGGAAGATCTCGTCGCCGTCGTCGATCTCCTGCGCGCGCACCAGGCCGCCCATGGTCGGAACGCCGGCCGCGCGGGCACCCTGGAAGTAGTGGCCGGGCTCCCCCCAGCCGCGACCGTCCAGCGCCGTCCAGGCGTACTGGTCGGCGCGCCATTGGCCGTCGATGAATCGCAGCACGTTGAACGAATGGATCACACGGTCCACCGGATCGACGATGTCGCCGTGGCCGTCGGCCGCCGCCGCCGGCTGCACGCCCGCGGGCCAGCGCGGAATCGTGATCTGCTCGCGCATGGTCTCCGCATCCGGATCCCAGATGCCCTTGCGGCCAGGAAGCGGCAGCACCGTCACCGGAGCGTCCTCGCGCGATGCGATGAAGACGCCGGTCGACCACTTGCCGTCCTCCAGGGTCGGGAAGTAGCGGGCGCGGGGAATCTCGTAACTGTCGAGCGTGACGCCCAGGGGGCGCGCGTTCCACGGGGAGTCCGCGGCGAAGGGGCGCTCGGCGGTGCCGAAGCGCAGCTTGCGCAGCGCGGGGTCGGCGGCTTGATCGCGATCACCGCGATCGCCCCGATCACGGCGCTCGGCGCGATCGGACTTGTCGGCCTTGTCGGCCTTCGCCGCGGCGATCGGGGCGGATTCAGCGGCCCACGCGCTCGCGCCCAGGCCCATGGCCATGCCGGCGAGCACGCCAGACACCAGCCAGGCGGCGGAACGGATTGTGAGCTGCGACGTCATCCGTCCACCCTTAGACACTTCGAACCGCGCCATTGGACATCCTCAATCGATGGCTCAGCGCAATAAAGTGTCGCTCGAAGTAAAACGTCGACACGTGCGCGAGCAGGAAGATCACCGCCAGCAGCAGCGGTCGTTTGAGATAGCGCTCGGCGAGATCGCCCTCGCCCAGCCAGGTGTGCATCAGCGGCACGTGCAGCACGTAGACCGCAAAGGACACCGCCGCCAGATAGCCCCAGAAGGGACGCGACAGCCAGCGCGACGGCGCCGACGCCGGCTGGCACAGCAGCGCACCCGCCAGCACCAGCACCGCATAGGGGCGCAGGTAGGAGGCCGTATTGCCCGACACGCTGTGGCACGCCCCGCACAGCGCGACCAGCGCCACCCACAGCACGGCCGGCCGCGCGAAGAAGGCCGTCACCTCGCGGCGCCGCTCCGACTGCATCAGGATGGCCAGCGTGAAGCCGGCCAGGATGTCGTCGACGCGATACCAGGTGATGCTGCCGCTGAGCGCGTTCATGTAGATGCGGTAGGCGGTGACGGTCACCAGCAGCGCCGGCATCAGCACCGACGCCACCGCGGGCCGGAAGAACAGCAGCAGCGTCGCCAGCGCGTAGAACTGCAGCTCCACGCACAGGCTCCAGAAATGGTCCAGCGGGACGCGCATGCCGCCGTCGCTGAGGTTGGCGTAGAACAGCATGTGCGAGGCCAACGCCTGGGGCGTGAAATGCCAGATCGCCGCGACGATCAGCGCGACCAGCCAGGCCAGCGGCAGCACCCGCAGCAAGCGGCGGGCGGCGAACTCCAGCGGATGCGCGCCGGCCAACACCTGGTTGCCGATGAAATATCCCGACAGCACGAAGAACAGCGCCATGCCCAGCATGCCCACCGATTCATTCAGCCGTGGGCTCAGCGCATTGAGCGGCATCATGTGCGCGATCAACACCAGCACGATGCTGAGTCCGCGCACCCCGTCCAGCACCGGTGAACGACTGCCCGCCATGGCTCAGCCCGCCCTGACCGGCAGGTCTTCGCGGCCGTGGCGGCGGCGGATGCTCGCGGGCATCGGCGCCTCGGCCGGCATCATGCGCAGCGCGATGCTCAGGCCGGCGCCGATGACGAACCAGAAGAACCAGTTGAAGACGAGGTAGCTCATCATGTTGTCGGACAGCGAGACCACCACGTAGCTCAGCAGCAGCGCCATGAACATGGCCGACAGCAGCCCGTCCTCGCGCCGGAAGCGCCACAGGATGCGGGCGCTGCGCCAGAAGGTCGCGTAGTAGGTCAGCAGGCCCACCAGCCCGACGTCGAACAGCATCTGCACCGCCACGCTGTGCGCGCCGGTGGTCATGCCGCCGCTCAGGCTGAAGAAGGTCGGCGAGTTGAAGAAGAAGCCGCCCGAGCCATAGCCGAAGAGATAGCGCGCCGGCCGCATCCAGCTGATCGCGTCCTCCCACAGAACGCGGCGCCAGGTGAAGGAGTTCAGCTGCGCGTACTGCACGACCGCATTGCCCTGCCCCAGGTCCAGCACCCGGTCGCGGATGTCGGGCACCAGCAGCGCCAGCAGCGGCGCCAGGCACAGGTAGAGCAGGAAGCGGCGCTCGAAGATCAGGCCGTAGACGAAGAACATGCCCGCGGCCGCCATCCAGGCGCTGCGGGTCTTGGTCGCGGCCAGCAGCGCCAGCAGCACCAGCAGATAGCCGGCCATGGCCATGCGGGTGAGCGTGGTCGTGCTGGCCCGCGTGCGCACGCTCTTCCAGACGTAGAGCATCACGCCCTGCATCAGCACCAGGTAGAAGGCCAGGATGTTGGGGTGCGAGAACGGCCCCTTGTAGCGGCCCATCGCGGCGGGGTCGTTGGTGATGTGCACGTCGTGGCGAGCGATGGCCACCAGCGTGTACAGCGCCACCGGCACCGAGGACCACAGCACCAGCTTGAGCACGCGGTCGAAGGAGGTCCAGTCGTCCACCACGTAGAAGGCCAGCACGAACATGGCCATGGTGCTGAGCGTGCCCAGGAAGGTGCGCAGCTCCGGCAGCCGGTCGGGCGCGTAGACCAGGCCCGCCATCTGCATCAGGATGAAGGGGATCCACACCATCCACGCCACGCGCGGAATGCGGCGCGGCTCGCGCATCCAGAACACCAGCGCCAGCATGATGACCGCCAGGTTCACCAGGCCACCCAGGCCGCCGAAGCTGGCGAAGCGCGCCTCCTCCAGCACCGGATTGGCGACGGCCCGCAGCAGCACGATGGCGACGAGCAGCGTGCGCGGGCTGGCCAGGAAGGTGAAGCCCACGACCAGCACCGCCGGCAGGACCAGGAAGAACACCGGCTTCTGCGCCGCGAGATCGCCCGCGATCACGCAGATGAAGCCCAGCACGATGCTGCCCGCCGCCAGCGCGGCGGCCCAGAGCAGCGTGCTCCAGCGCACGGCCCAGCGCGAGCGGCGCTCGTTCCCGTACGGTTTCAGTCCATTGCTCACATGCATCGCAGTCATCGCACCAGCATCCCGCGCGTGGGCGCGGGCAGGGCCGCGGTCAAATCAGAGAGAAAACCCGCCATCACGGTCTGGGCGCGGGCCTCGGCGCCCGGCTGCGCCAGGCGCTGGGACGCGCGCACCAGGATGCCGTCGGGAATGCGGCCGCGGAAACCCTCGTTCAGGATGGTCCAGCGCGCGGACCACCCGTCGCCGCCGTACTGGTCGCCGATGCGGATCCAGTAGCGCACCGCCTCGTAGCCGCCGCCGCGGGCCTCGGTCAGCAGCACCGTCGTGGGCACGGGCGCCGCGCGGCCCGTCGCGGCGATCGGCTCGCCGTCGTGCCGCTTGACCACGTTGAAGCCCTGGGCCGGATAGCAGACCTCGGGTCGATGCACCTTGACGTCCTGCCGCTGCCGTTCGCCCCAGGCCAGCGCCAGCATCACTTCCTCGCCCTTGCTGTTGGCATAGGTGCGCATCAGCGTCTGGTCGTAGGGCTGCTCGGTGTCGGTCTCGACGCCTTGCGCGACGTCGACCTGGGCCGAGCCGTCCTGCACCAGGTGCCAGTCGCCGAAGGCCTTGGGCACGGTGGCGGCCAGATCGGGCGCGCCCTGCACCGCCTGCAGACGCGGCGTCGCGAGCCAGGCCGCGCCGGCGGCGCCCAGCATTACCGCCAGGCCCACGGCGCAGGCGGCGACGGACAGACGGGGCGGCTTGATCGGCGATGAAGGCAAAGAAGCGGGCGGAGGCGATGGCGGCGACGAGGACGGCCCGATCGCCGGGCTGGAACCGGTCGTGCTCATGCGACCTCCGTCGGACGACGGCCGCGCAGCCGTTCCCAGCGCAGCGACAACGCACGCAGCAGGCTGTCCACCGCCACGATCAGCATCAGCGCGGTCAGGAACAGCGCCATGCCGGAGAACTCGTGCATGAAGCCCTGCCCCACGTCGTCGCCCATGTGATAGGTCAGCAGGGCCAGGATCAGGATGCGGATCACGTTGGAGCAATAGGAGATGGGCACGATGAGCACGGCCAGGGTGATGTTGCGGAACACCGATTCATGGCGCACCACGTTCATGTAGAGCAGGCCCAGCGCCTCGAGCGTGAACAGCGAGTTCAGGCCCGCGCAGGCATCGGCCACCATCAGCTGATAGGGGCCGATCTGCAGGATCACGCCGGCCCGCGCGATCGGGTAGCCCAGCCAGTACATGAGGTGCTCGGCGCCCCAGGAGGCGGCAATCTTCATGGGCTGGGTGATCACGTCCACGATGGACGCGGGCAGCGGCACCGCGAAGAGCAGCAGGAAGAAGGCGAACCAGTAATGCCGCGCGATGCCGGGTCCCAGCAGGATCAGCGCGAAACCCAGCAGCACCGGCAGCAGCGATCCCATCTCCAGCAGCGCCAGCGACTGCGAGCGCCCCAGCACATAGGCCCCCAGGCCCAGCACCACCAACGCCCATCCGGGCACCGGCGCGGGGCGCGGCTGGAAGCCCTCGCCCTGCGCGGCCAGGCGCCGCGTCTGGAAGTAGAAGTACCAGGCCGACAGCGCCAGCACGATGGGGCCGTGGGAGTTGCGGTCCCCGCGCCACGGGCCATGCATGAAGTCGACGATGGTCGGCACGTACAGCGCCGCCAAGCCCAGGGCCAGCGCCATCACGGCCAGGCGATTGCTCGCCCAGAAGCCCGGCGCGAAGCCTCCCGGGGAAGCGGCGAAGAGATTGCGAGTCATCGTTTTCACTGCAGCCCCGGCTGTAGAACGGGAGGCGTTCAATACTGGTTCATCACGGTTCCGACCAGCGTCGTGGTCAGGCCGTCCAGGCTGTCGGTGAGGTCTTGCAGGGCGCTGACGCGCGACTGGTTCTGACGCGCCAGCACCAGCGCCGCGCCGCAGCGCGAGGCGACGATGGCCGCGTCCGCGCCGTACTGGCCGGCCGAGGTGTCCACCAGCACATGGTCGAACTTGCCGGCCAGCTCGCGCATCAGCATGCCGAAGGCGGGACGCTCCAGCAGCTCCACCGGGTTGGGCGGCACGGCGCCCACCGGCAGCACGAACAGCGAGGTCATGCCCTCCACCTGCTGGATCACGCGCGGCTCGCTGCGGCCCGACAGGATGGACGACAGCCCGGCCTGGTTGCTGACGTCGAAGATCTCGTGCTGGCGAGGACGGCGCAGGTCGGCGTCCACCAGCAGCGTGCGGCCGCCCAGCTGGGCCAGCGTCACCGCCAGGTTGGCGGTGAAGTAGCTCTTTCCGTCCAGCGTGTCCGGGCTGATCACCGCCAGCGCGCGGCGCGGCTCGCCCTCGCGGTACAGCCGCATCGTGATCTGGCTGCGGATGCCGCGGAAGACTTCCGCCTGCGACGAGAAGGGCTGGTTCAGCGCGACCAGCTCGGGGCTGCGGCTCTTGCGCTCGTTCGGGGCGTAGGGATAGTGGAACTGCTTGGACAGCGCCTCCAGCACGTCCTCGGCGTTCGCGTAGCCCAGCGCCACCGCGGCCTCGCCGAAGCGGATGCCGCGCTCGCGCTGGTACTGCAGCACGCGCTCGACCTGATCGGCGCTGAGGTTGCGGGTCTCGGCAATGATCGCGCCGATGGAGCGGTCATGGATGCCGGCCGCGGGCTTGGTGTTCGATGTGTCCACGGATTTGCCGGTTGCAGGGTTGCCGGTGGCGGGGTTGCCGTACGCGGGAAACGCGGGGAAAGCGTGGGAAAGGGGTTCCTTCAGATCCGACATCAGGTCGCTCCTCGACTCGTGGCACCTGCGGCATGGCCGAGCAGACGTCGCTCGACCGAGGGCAGCGCGCCGCGCACCCGCTTGCCCGGCGCGGGCAGCACGCCCAGCATGGGCAGCGGCAGCACCGCCATCACGTCGTCGGCGTCACGCACCTTGCGGTCGCGCAGCTCCAGCAGCAAGGCAATGCCGATCGCAAGAATCAGACCGGCCACGAACGCGAGCGCCGTGTTCAGCAGCACCTTCGGCGACGCCGGCTTGGTCGGCGGCGTGGCCTCGCCCAGCAGATTGACGTTGCTCTGCGTGGACTGGCTCTCCAGGCTGGTCTGGGTCAGGCGCTGGGTGATGTTCTCGTAGGCGCGCTGGGCGCTTTCGGTCTCGCGCATCAGGCCGCTGGCCTCGTCGCGCGCTTCCTTGAGCTTGATCACCTTGGCGCGCTGCGCCTCCAGCTGAGCGCGGGTCTCGGCCTCGCGCTGGCGGTTGATGTTGTTGGTCGCCGAGATCGAGCCCGACACGCGGCGGATTTCCGCGTTGAGCTTGGCGCGGGTGTCAGCCACCGAGGCGCGCGCTTCGATCACTTGCGGATGGTTGTCGCCGTAGCGGGTGCTGAGCTGCTGCAGCTGCGCCTCGGCGCGGCTGACGTCGGCCTTGAGCTGCGACACCACCGGGTTGCTCAGCACGTCGGGCAGCGTGTCCGCGCCGCGGGCGGCCTGGCCCTGACGGCTGCCGGATTCGGAGGCCAGCGCCTGCAGGCCGACGAGCTGCGAGGACAGCTCGGCCAGACGCGCGTTCTCGACGTCCAGGCGTTCGTCGCTGGCCAGGATGCCGTGCTCGCGCTCATAGGCGGAGAGCTTGGCGCGCGCGGCCTCAAGCCGCTCCAGCGCGCTCTTGGCCTGCTGGTCGAAGTAACCGGCATACTGGCGCGCGGGCTCCACGCGCAGATCCAGCGTCGTGGCGATGTAGGCCTTGACGAAGGCGTTGGCGAAGGCGGCCGCGGTCTCCGGCGACGGCGAGCGGTAAGACACCGTCAGCACGTTGCTTTCCTTGGACGGCTTGACCTCCATGCCCGCGCGCAGGAAATCCATCACCCACTGTTCCATCGTGCCTTCGGCGCCCTGCTCCTGCCAGCGCTCGCGCAGCTCGGGCACCTCGGTCAGGCGCAGGTCGCGCACCACGCGCAGCGCGACGCGATCGCTGGCGATCACGTCCACCTGCGTGTTGATGTAGGCCGGCGAGGCCATGCCGGGATAGATCAGCGCGCTCACCGGATCGGGCTTGGCGTCGATGACGACGGAGGCGCTCGCGACATAGCGCTTGGGCAGGATCAGGCTGACGCCGAATGCCGTCAGCGTGGTCAGCACGACCACGAGCAGCACCAGCGACCAGCGCGCGCGAAGAATGGACATCAACTTGCTGGGCGTCACCATGCACTCCTTCGCCGGACCCGGGGTCCGGCATCGACTTCAAACAATCAGAACAGGCTCTCGCGGACGAAGATGACGTCGCCGTCCTTGAGCGTCTCGTCCATCGCGGGCTTGAGCTCCTGGACCTTGCCGTCGGTCTTGCGCTGGACGCGGATGCCGCGCTCGGTGCCGCGCAGCGTCAGGCCGCCGCCCGCGGCCAGGCCTTGCAGCAGCGTCATGCCGCGCTCCAGGCGGATCTGGCCGGGCTTCTGGACCTCGCCGTAGATGTAGATCATGGGATAGCGGTCGACCCACAGCACGTCGCCGTTCTGGACGATCACATCCTGCTCGCGGCCATTGGGGCCGAACAGCGTGGGCAGGTCGATCTCCATGCGGAAGGGCTTGCCGCCGCGCGAGCCGCTGAGCACCAGCAGATCGCCGCCCGCCACCGACACGCCGCGCGCGTTGGCCAGCAGGTCGGTCAGCCGCGTGTCGGCGACCTCCAGCGGATAGCGGCCCGGCTGGTTGACCTGGCCCAGCACGCTGGCCTGGTTGCCGGTGACCTTGACGATCAGGATGGTGACCTGCGGCTGCTTGACGTAGTTGCCCTTCTTCAGACCGTCGGCGATCTTGGCTTCCGCGTCGCTGACGGTCAGGCCGCCGATGCGCACCAGGCCCAGCAGCGGGAAGCTGATGGTGCCGGCCTCGGACACGCGCGTCTCCAGCGTCATGTCCGGATTCTGGAAGACCGAGATCTTGATCGCGTCGCCCGATCCCAGGCGGTACTCCGCGGTCGAGCCGCTGACGCTGCCCACCGGCGCGGGCTGGGCGCCGGGCGCGGCGGCGCGGGTCGTGGACTGCGCGAACGCGGTGCTGGCGAGCACCGCGGCGAGCGAGCAGGCCGCGACGGCGCGGACGGTGGAGCGGAGCGGGTGGCGACGCGAATTGGTCATTTGATGTCGAGGCCCTTCGAAACGTTGTTGTCGACCGGGCCGCTGGCGGCGCCGGTGGCGGAGTCGGACGCCGTGGCGCCCGGGCTGACGGCCGGCGAAGTCGAGGCCGGGGCGGAGGCCGCGGCTTCGGCGAACTTGCCGACGTATTCGATCTTGGCGTTCTCGCGCATGGACTTGATGTCCTTGGCGAGCAGGTCGTTGCGACGCTTGTTGAGCAGGAACTGCTCGATCGAGGGACGCGCCTGCGCCTCGCTGAAGGGCTGGCGCTGCGAGCCGGCCAGGAACAGCACGGTCACGCCGGTGGCGGTGCCGTTCATGAAGAACTGGCCGTCCTTCATGCGGGAGATCGCGTCCAGGTTCTGCAGCGGGATCTGCTCGGAGGCGCGCACCGCCTGCGTGCCGGTGAAGCGCAGGCCGTCGGCCTTCAGGCTCTCGAGGAATTCGGGCAGGGTCTTGGCGGCCTGCAGGCGGTTGCGGATGTCCTCGCGCTGCTCGGGCTTGGCCTCGATGTTGATTTCCTGCAGATTGAAGATGCGGCGATCGGCGAAGAGCGAGGGGTTCTCGGCGTAGTACTTGCGGATTTCTTCGTCGGTGGGCTTGGAGGCGGTCTCCCCGATGCGGGCGGCGTAGGCGCGGGCGATGATCTCGCGCTTGGCGGTCTCGATCTGCTGCACCACGCGCGGGTCGCGATCGAGCTTGAGGTCCTGCGCCTTCTGCACCGCGAGCTCCTGATCGATCAGGCGCTCCAGGATCTGCCGGGAGACCGCGTCGACCTGATCGGGCTTGATGCCGGGCTGGGTCTGCAGCACGAAGTTGATCTGATGGACGGTGATCTCCTCCTTGTTCACCTTGGCCGCGGTCTGCGAGGCCTTGGCGCCGCTGCCGCCGCCGCAGGCGGTCAAAGCCGCCGCGGTGAACAGGCTTGCTGCAAGAGCTGCATGACGGAATCCGATGCGATGGACCAGGGCCCGATTCGATTGCATGTGTCGACCTTCGTTGTTCTGACTGTCCAGGGGGCCCACACGGGCCGTTAGGGGTGCTCGCGCGAGGGGCGAGTGTAGTCCTGGCCCATGACGGAAAACCCCGATTGCAAGCTGCCGCGGGGCCCTCCACCCCGGGTTCGCAGGGTCCATAGCAAGAATGGGTCCTGGCCTGCCTCGCATCGTCGCAGCAGACCCCTCGAACAAGGGGGGACGACGCCGTAAAAACCGCTTCAGGACGTCAATGGGGAAGATCCCGGAGCGGTGTCGCGGGTCCCGGCATCCATGCCACTCGCCCACTTGAAGTGGCCATCAGAACAGCCCATCCAAGGAAGTGATTTCCGCGTTGTCGCTTGCTCCAATTCGGCGCATGCAGTGGGAACGAATCGTCGAGGTCGCGAAGCGATGGTGGACTGACAGGGGTAGGCGCCTGGTCCGCCGCTACACGCGCAAGGTGGTGGCGAACTGGCGCGCGGCGCTGCGACGACCGACCACGAAGCAGCGGGAAGCCGCCGGCCGTTTCCTGCACACGCTTTCCGCTGCATCGCTGTCCGGTGCGGCGGTGATTGTTGGAACGGCCTGGCCGTTCCGCTTCTGGGATGCCGCAAGGCTGCTCGTGTTGATGACCATTGGCGTGCTGTGCTTCCTGTGCGGCGCCGTGATGAGCAAAGGAGATCGATGATGGATGTGTTGCTGCTACTGCTGTTCGCGGGCGTGATCCTCTATGTCTTCGGCGGCATGGTCGTCCGGGAGGACGTTCATGGACGGCGACGGGATCGATTGAAGGCGCGCGAAGAAGAGCGCCAGCGCCGGGCCCATGAGGACCTGATCTCCCCGCCCCGCATCTGAGCGGGAAAGGCGGGCCACAAACGCCGAGGGCCCCTTCGCAGGGGCCCTCGTTCATGGCTCGGCGTTCAAGCGCGCATCAGCACTTGATGCCCGCATGCAGCGCCACGACGCCGCCGGTCAGGTTGTGCACGTCCACGTGCCCGAAGCCCACCGACTTCATCATGGCCTTGAGCTCCTGCTGCGCCGGGTGCATGCGGATGGACTCGGCCAGATAGCGGTAGCTGTCGGCATCGCCCGCGATCATCGAGCCGATGCGCGGCAGGATCTTGAAGGAGTACCAGTCATACGGCTTGCGCAGCGGCTCGGCGACCCGCGAGAACTCCAGCACCAGCAGCCGACCGCCCGGACGCAGCACGCGATTCATCTCGGCCAGCGCCCTGTCCTTGTGCGTCATGTTGCGCAGCCCGAATGCCACGCACACCAGGTCGAAGCTCCCGTCCTTGTAGGGCAACTGCTCGGCGTCGCACAGGTTGGTCGGCAGCACAAGGCCCTCGTCGATCATGCGCTCACGTCCGGTGCGCAGCATCGCCTCGTTGATGTCGGTATGCACCACCATGCCGCGCTCGCCCACCTTGCGGGCGAAGAGCCGGGCCATGTCGCCCGTCCCGCCGGCGATGTCCAGCACGCGCTCGCCCGGCTTGAGGTTGGCCACGGCCAGCGTGTAGCGCTTCCAGACGCGATGCAGCCCCATCGACATCAGGTCGTTCATGACGTCGTAACGCGACGCGACCGAGTCGAACACGCCGCGCACGCGACTGGCCTTGGCGTTCTCGTCGACGGTCTCGAAACCGAAATGGGTGCTGCTCATGATGGGAATCCTGCTGATGGTGAGGGCGTCACGGTCGGGTCGGCCGCCGCGCGCGCGATCCGGGTCAATGGCTGGCGCAAGCGCCGCCGCCGCCGTGCGAGTGGCCGCCGCCCTTGCCGCCCTTGTCGGGCATGGGCGCATCACGGTCCAGGCCTGCGGCGGCGAGCTTCTCTTCGTACTCGCGCATCAGACGGTCCTGGTCGCGGCCCAGCTCGTAGAGATAAGCCCAGGTGAACAGACCGCTCTCATGGCCGTCGGAGAACAGCGGCTGCAGCGCGTAATGGCCGACCTGCTGCACCGCGACGATGGACACCTCGCGCTTGCCGGTCTGCAGCGTCTCCTGGCCCGGGCCGTGGCCCTGGACCTCGGCCGAGGGGCTGCACACGCGCATCAGCTCGAAGGGAATGCGGAAGCGCGCCCCGTCGCTGAAGGCGAGCTCCAGCACCTTGGACTGCTGGTGCACCACGATGTCGGTGGGAAGCGGCGAATTGCTGTCGAGGCCGGCCATGGGGTCGCGAGAAAGTCGCGGAGAAATGGAGGCCCGCAGTGTAGCGGCCCCGCCCCGGTCACCCCGGTGCGCCCGTGCGGCCGGCAGGGGGACGAGCGAGGGAGCGAAAAAAATCCCGCCGGCTTGCACCGGCGGGATTCAACGGGAGCCCCGTTCGGGCCCAGGGCACCCGGCTTACCAAACGAGGAGAGTGGCAAGAACCGGAGGCCAGTTTAGGAAGCCGGCGGGGCGACGGACGCACCCCCTGCAAGACCTGACAGGAAGGAATACACCTATAACTTTTTTGTGTCCGAAAGCAGCCTCCCGCCTGACATTCGCCCGGACGGCGCGGCTAACGCCCTGATTCATAAGGGATGCGCCCTTCTGGTGCGCCCGCGCGAACGGCGTGCCCGGGTGCCGGAAGGCATGCGCGGGACGGGACCGATGGCGCAGGGTCGACGCGTCGATTAGCCTGCGCGCCTTGTCGTTTTCGCCACACCGGTGGCCCACAAGAACATGTTCCGACCCCGCCTGATTGCGGCCGCCGCGGCCGCCGCCCTGTCCCTGGCCGCCGTTCCGACCCACGCGCTGGATGTGGCGAGCTTCTCGCCCGACGTGTCGCCCTGCGCCGATTTCTACGATTACGTGAACGGCCCCTGGGTCGCCCGCACCGAGCTCCCCGCCGAGCGCACCCGCATCGGCAGCTTCGACGCGCTGCGCGTGGCCAACGACAAGCTGCTGAGTCAGGCCCTGGCCGAGTTGCTGGCCAAGCCCGAGCTGCAGAAGTCACCCGGCCTGAAGCAGGTCGCGGCCTATTTCGCCAGCGGCATGGACTTGGCCGCCATCGAGGCGGCGGGGCTCAAGCCCGTCCAACCGCTGCTGGACCGCGTCGCCGGCCTGAAGTCCGCCGAGGACCTGCCCTATGCGCTGGCCCAGCTGGGCCGCGTCGGCATCTCGGCGCCCGTCGGCGCCTACGTCCGTCCCGACGTCAAGAACACCCGCGTCAACGTGCTGACCCTGGGCCAGAGCGGCCTGGGCCTGCCGGACCGGGACGACTATTTCAAGGACACCGACATCGCCAAGAAGCTGCGCGCCGCCTACCGGCTGTATGCGCAGCGCCTGCTGTCCTCGGCCGGATTCGACGCCCGCCCCGAGACGCTGGACGCGCTGATGGCCTTCGAATCCCAGCTGGCCGAGGCCACCACGCCGCGCGCGCAGCTGCGCGATCCGCTGGCGGTCTACAACCCGATGACCACGCCCGAGCTGTCCGGCAAGGCCCCGGGCCTGGCCTGGGACGCCTATCTGAAGCAGCTGACCCGCAGCGACCAGCGTCCTGGCGGCGTCGAGCGCCTGATCGTCGCGCAGCCCGAATTCATGAAGCGCGTGGCGCAGCTGGCCGGCAGCGTGCCGTTGTCCACGTGGCAGACCTATCTGCGGGTGCGCGTGCTGGAGAACAGCGCCGCGCGCCTGCCCAAGGCCTATGCCGACGCCGACTTCGACTACCGCGGCGTCGCCATCAGCGGCCTGGAGAAGCGCACCCCGCGGGACGAGGAGGTGATCATGCTCATCGGCGGCCGCACCGGCGGCGCGCCGCTGGGCCTGGCGCTGGGCGAGCTCTTCGTGTCCAAGGCCTTCTCGCCCGAGGCGCAGCGCCGAGCCACGCTGCTGATCGGCGACGTCAAGGCGGCCATGAAAACGCGCATCCAGAACCTGAGCTGGATGAGCCCCGAGACCAAGGTCAAGGCGCTGGAGAAGCTGGACGCGATGCAGCCCAAGATCGGCGCGCCCGAGACTTGGCCGACCTACGAGGGGATGACGCTGCAGGCCAAGGACTTTGCCGGCAACCAGCTGCGCGCGGCAGCCTGGTTCCACGGCGAGCAGATCAAGGACCTGGACCGCCCCAGCGACCGCACGCGCTGGAGCATGTCGCCCTACATCGTCAACGCGCAGGCCGGCGGCCTGAACGAGATCACCTTCCCCGCCGGCATCCTGCAGCCGCCCTTCTTCGACGCCAAGCTCGACGACGCGATGAACTACGGCGGCATCGGCATGGTCATCGGCCACGAGATCGTCCACCACTTCGACGATCGCGGCCGCCAGTTCGACAGCATCGGCAGCCTCAAGGACTGGTGGACCGCCTCCGACGCGGAGCATTACAAGGCGCGCGCCGATCGCGTGGTCGCGCTGTACGAGAGCTACGAGCCCGTCCCCGGCACCCACATCAACGGCCGCTTGACGCTGGGCGAGAACATCTCCGACATGGCCGGCATGCCGATCGCCTTCGACGCGCTGCAGAACGCGCTCAAGCGCACCGGCAAGACGGACAAGATCGACGGCTTCACCCAGGAGCAGCGCTTCTTCCTGTCCAACGCACTGGTGTGGCGCAACAAGACCCGCGAGGCGGCGCTGCTGAACCAGCTACGCACCGATCCGCATTCGCCGGGCAAGTACCGGGTGCTGGCGCCGATGTCCAACATGCCGGAGTTCGCCAAGGCCTTCAGCTGCAAGACGGGCGACGCGATGGTCGCGACCGACCCGATCAAGGTGTGGTGATCGCGCGATTGATCGCTTGATCGGATGAACGGCTGATCGGCCGCCACGCCGATGACCGATGAACAGGGACTCGTCCGCCGCGAGGTGGGCGGGTCTCTTCTTTCATGGGTGTCTTTCGGACAGGGCTGCGGGAAGTCATGGGCCGCGCGCATCAGGCCGAGGTGTCAGGTCTTGTCATGCGCTCGCAATGCCCCTTCGGGAACCGGTGTCACCAGCCGGTCAGCATGACTTTTCACCCGATGGATACTGGGGAAAGTCGATTCTCCGTTCGTCGCGGACGGGCGCGTTTCATCGCGGGCTTTCGTCGATACGACCCGTCGCTTCCACGCTTGGTCGCGCGTCGCTTGGACGCCTGCGCGCCGCTGCCTACGCTGAATGCAGTCCGATCACGAGCCGCACGGACGCGGACCGCGACGGCCCTTCAGCCCGCAGAGGAGAACGACATGACCGCCACCACCCGCACCCCGCTCAAGCACCTCGTCCTGGCCGCCGCCGGCGCCTGGATCGCCCTGGCCGGCGGCGTCGCGCAAGCCGCGCCGGACGACCTGCAACGCGTCGAGATCAGCGGCCGCCGCCCCGGCGAGATTCCGCGCACCGACGTGCGTGCGACCTGCCCCGGCGTCGACGCCAGCATCGTCACCCGCATGAGCCCGCTGCAATTCCGCGCCCGCGCCGAAGGCCTGTCGACGATCAGCTTCCGCCTCAACGGCGAGACCGTCAGCGACGTGCGTCAGACCGGCAGCCCGCTCGAGTATCGCCAGCTGCTGCGCCGCGCCGTGTCCGACCTCAAGTGCAGCGGTCCCGCGCGCGACACGCTCTTCGTGATGCAGGTGCAGTTCCGCAACGAGGGCGATGACGGGGACGGCGCCAACCGCGTCGCGATGATCGAGTTCGCGCCGCCGGCCGCCGGCGCACCCGCCACGATCGCCAGCGCCACGGCGCGTTGATCGGCACGTCGCTCGCCGCGGAATCGGGTTGATCCTGAATGGGGGCCTCGCGCGCGCTGGCTAGGATGGGCCGACGCACAACGAGGAGACCTCCCCCATGCCCGAACGCCGCACCCATGCCGCGCGCCGATCCCTGCTGCTGAGCGCCGCCGCGGCCGCCGGCGTGTCCACGCTGAGCCTGCTGCCCGCCGCCGCGCGCGCGGACACCTGGCCGAGCAAGCCGATCCGCTGGGTCGTGGCCTATCCGGCGGGCGGCGGTTCCGACTTCCTGGCGCGGCAGCTCGCGCCGGTGCTCGGCAAGGCGCTGGGCCAGACGCTCGTGATCGACAACCGCCCCGGCGCGGGCGGCATCATCGGCACCGACAACGCCGCCAAGTCCGCGCCCGACGGCTACACCCTCCTCACCGGCGACAACGGCGCGATGGTCTTCAACAGCGCGCTCTACAAGAAGCTGCCCTACTCGCCCGCGGATCTCGCGCCGGTGGGCTTCATGGCGCGCTTCCCGCTGCTGCTGGTGGTGAACCCCGCTTCGGGCTTCAGCTCCGCCAAGCAATGGCTGGAGACGGTGCAGGCCAAGCCTGGCAAGTTCAGCTACGCGTCGCCCGGCATCGGCAGTCCGCACCATCTGGCGATGGAGCTGCTGAAGGACCGCACCCACACCTACATCGTCCACGTGCCCTATCGCGGCACGGCCTTCTCGACGCAGGACCTGATCGCCGGCATCGTGCCCATGGGTATCCTGGACACCGCCGCCGCCCTGCCCCATCTGCGCGCGGGCAAGCTCAAGGCGCTGGCGGTGCTGTCCACCCGCCGCATCGCGGCGCTGCCGGATGTGCCGACCTTCGAGGAGCTCGGCGTCAAGGGCGTCGACGTCGCGGCCTGGCAGGGCCTGTTCGTCCCCAAGGGCACGCCCGAGCCCGTCGTCGCGCGCTTGGGCGCCGAGCTGACGAAGGCGCTGGCGCAGCCTGAGCTCAAGGCCAAGCTGGAGGACTTCGGGCTGGAGGTCGCGCCCGGCGACGCGCCGGCGCTGGCGCGATTCGTCCAGCAGGAGACGGTGAAGTGGCATGCGCTGATCCGCAGCCGCGGCATCACCGCCGAATGATCGACTGAAGCCAACGGGCCGGGCGGCCAGAAGGCAAGAGCGCAAGAAGGCAAGAGGGCGACCGTCCGGTCGGTCGTATATGAGCGGAGATAGCGCTGTCCGACGGGCCGCGCATTACTTCACGTGAAAGTCGAATAGCTGCGGGTTATCCCGCACGCCGAGAGCGGACAAGTGGTCGCTATGCGCTCAGACGCGCATAAAGTTTTGATCCAGACACGATGACAAGACTTTCAAGACGTGTCTGGCCCCGAATCCCCCGCCCACTCCTGCCCGCTCCGCCTCCCCGGCGGGGCCGTCCGTCATGAACAAGAACAACATGAATGCCGCGCGCGCGACCGTCGCTCGCCGCGTGTCCCTGTGGTCCAGCGCCGCCATCGCGGCGATGCTGGTGCTGATCTGCGGCGCCCTGTCCTGGGTACTGACTGATCAGGCCCGTCAGCGCACGGTGGACTACATGTCGGCCGAGGCCGCCTCGGTGGCGCGCGTGGCCGACGCCCTGGACCGCACCGCGCGGGACTCGGCCAACCGGCTCTACGACGTGCTGGCGGGCGACTTCACCGGCGGCGAGTTCGCGCTGAGCGGTGATGGGGAGCTCTCCTACAACGGTCAGAAGCTCAACGGCAACTTCGATGCGGTCGACCGCTTCACGCGCCTGACCGGCGGCAACGCGACGATCTTCGCGCGCAAGGGCGCGGACGACTTCGTGCGGGTCACCACCTCGGTGAAGAAGGAAGACGGCTCGCGCGCGATCGGCACGACGCTGGCGCGCGACGGCGCGGCCTATGCGAAGGTCTCGACGGGCGAGACCTATGTCGGTCCGGCGACGCTGTTCAAGGTCCCCTACATGACGCGCTACACGCCGATCAAGGACGCGGGCGGCAAGATCGTCGGCGTGCTGTACATCGGCTTCGACATGCGCGGGCTGCAGGAGGAGCTGGTCAAGATGGCCGACGCGGTGAAGCTCTACGACACCGGCGGCCTGTACCTGATCGAGACCGGCAAGACGCCGGCCGACGCGATGCTGCGCGCTCATCCGCGCGCGCAAGGCAAGAAGCTCGCGGAGCTGATGCCCGAGCAGGAAGCGGCCGGGCTCGTCAAGACGCTGAGCGGCGACGAGGACGGCGTGCTGGAGACCGTGCACGCGGTCTACGGCGAGAAGTATCAGGACGCCTTCGCGGTGGCCCGCAAGTCCAAGGCCACAGGCTGGTGGGTCGTGGCGGAGGCCTCGCGCTCGCAGGCGCTGGCGGCGCACAACCGCACGCTGTGGACGTTGTGGGGACTGGTGCTGGCGACCGTCGTCCTGCTGGGCGTGGGCGTGACCTGGCTGCTGAACCTGTGGGTGGGCCGCCCGCTGGCCGACCTGAATCAGGCGGTCGAGGCGGTCGCCGCGGGCGACCTGACCCATCCGGTGCAGGTGCGCCACGAGGACGACCTGGGCGCGCTGGCGGCCGGCGTCGAGCGCATGCGACAGCAGCTGGCGCGCACGATCACCGAAGTGCGCCAGGCCAGCGACAGCATCGGCACGGCCTCGGCGGAAGTGGCGGCGGGCAGCCGCGATCTGTCGATGCGCACCGAGCAGTCGGCCAGCCATCTGCAGGAGACGGCCTCGGCGCTGGAGGAGCTGGCCAGCTCCATGGGCCAGACGGCCGCGTCGGCGGAGCAGGCGCATCAGCTGGTGGGCGAGTCGGATCGTGCGGCGCAGCGCGGCGGTCAGGTGGTGGCGCAGGTCGTCAGCACCATGGACGAGATCAGCGCGGCCAGCCGCCAGATCGGCGACATCATCGGCACGATCGATTCGATCGCGTTCCAGACCAACATCCTGGCGTTGAACGCGGCGGTGGAAGCGGCGCGCGCGGGTGAGCAGGGGCGTGGGTTCGCGGTGGTCGCGGCGGAAGTGCGTCAGCTGGCGCAGCGCAGCGCGGAGGCGGCCAAGCAGATCAAGGGATTGATCACAGCCAGCGGCGAACGGGTCGAATCGGGCGCGCGGCTGGTGGGCGACACGGGGGCTGCGATGCAGGAGATCGTCGTGAGCGTGAAGCGGGTGACGGACATCATCGGAGAGATCTCGACCGCGTCGCGCGAGCAGTCGCAGGGCGTGTCGCGGATCAATGGCGCGGTGGCGCAGCTGGATCAGGGCACGCAGCAGAACGCGGCGCTGGTCGAGGAAAGCACGGCGGCGGCGGAGAGCCTGCGGGAGCAGGCGCATCGGCTGGTCGCTCAGGTCGGGCAGTTCAGGGTCTGAGACCAAGTGCCTCGCGCTAATTATCCCCTCGCCCGCTTGCCGGAGAGGGATGGGGGGAGGGTCTTCGGGGTCTAGCGTCCTGCAACGTTCCCACCCTCTCCCCCCGCCCTCTCCCGCCTCGCGGGAGAGGGAGTGAACAGGAACCGCGCTGCTCGATTGGCAGCGAGCCGTATGGCCCCCTCGCCCGCTTGCGGGAGAGGGCTGGGGAGAGGGTCTTCGGACTCAGACCAGCACGCGCTCGATGCCCCCGTCGTTGGCCTTCGCCACATACGCGGGCATCCAATCCTCGCCCAGGATCTTGCGCGCCATCTCGACCACGATGTAGTCCGCCTCCAGCAGGCCGTTCTGCATGTCCCCGCCGTAGCGGCTCAGCCCCTGCAAGCAGGACGGGCAGCTCGTGAGGATCTTGAGGTTCTCCTCCGCCCCGACCTTGCCCGCATCGCGCAACTGCATCTCCGCCTTGCGCAGCTCCTCTTCCTTGCGGAAGCGAACCTGCGTCGACACGTCCGGACGCGTCACCCCCAGCGTGCCGCTCTCGCCGCAGCAGCGCTCGCTCTTCATCACTTCCGGCCCCACCAGCGCCTTCACCGTCTTCATCGGCTCCTGCAGCTTCATCGGCGAATGGCAGGGGTCGTGATACAGATAGGCCTGCTTGCTGTCGAGCTGAATGCCCTTCTCCAGCAGGTACTCGTGGATGTCGATGATCCGGCAGCCGGGGAAGATGTCCTCGAACTTGTAGCCCTGGAGCTGGTCGTAGCAGGTCCCGCAGGACACGACCACCGTCTTGATGTCCAGGTAGTTCAGCGTGTTGGCGACGCGATGGAAGAGCACCCGGTTGTCCGTGATGATCTTCTCCGCCTTGTCGAACTGGCCGGACCCGCGCTGCGGATAGCCGCAGCACAGATAGCCCGGCGGCAGCACCGTCTGCACGCCCGCATGCCAGAGCATCGCCTGCGTCGCCAGACCGACCTGGCTGAACAGCCGCTCCGATCCGCAGCCCGGGAAGTAGAAGACCGCCTCGGCATCCGCGGAGGTCTTCTTCGGATCCCGAATGATGGGGACGTAGTTCTTGTCCTCGATGTCGAGCAGCGCGCGCGCCGTCTTCTTCGGCAAGCCGCCCGGCAGCTTCTTGTTGATGAAGTGGATGACCTGCTCCTTGATCGGAGCAGTGCCCACGGTGGCGGGAGGCGCCGCGGTCTGCTTGCGCGCGACCCGCTTGAGCAGGCTGTTGGCGATGCGCTGCGCCTTGAAGCCGACGCCGACCATGGCCGCGCGCGCGACCTTGATGGTCTCCGGATTCGTCGCGTTGAGCATCAGCATCGCGGCGGCGTTGCCGGGACGGAAGCTCTTCTTGCCCATCTTGCGCAGCAGGTTGCGCATGTTCATCGTGACGTCGCCGAAGTCGATCTTCACCGGGCACGGATTCACGCACTTGTGGCAGACCGTGCAATGGTCGGCCACGTCCTCGAACTCCTCCCAATGCTTGATCGAGACACCGCGCCGGGTCTGCTCCTCGTAGAGGAAGGCCTCGACCAGCAGCGAGGTCGCCAGGATCTTGTTGCGCGGGCTGTAGAGCAGGTTGGCGCGCGGCACGTGGGTCGCGCACACCGGCTTGCACTTGCCGCAGCGCAGGCAGTCCTTGATGGACTCGCTGATGGCGCCGATGTCGCTCTGCTGCATGATCAGCGACTCGTGGCCCATCAGCCCGAAGCTGGGCGTGTAGGCGTTGGTCAGATCGGCGAAGGTGTTCTGGCTGCCGTGGCCGCCGGTGCCGGGCCGCAGCAGCTTGCCCTTGTTGAAGCGCCCTTCCGGATCGACCTTGGCCTTGTAGCCCGCGAAGCCCGCGAGCTCGTCATCGTTGAGGAACTCCAGCTTGGTGATGCCGATGCCGTGCTCGCCCGAGATCACGCCATCCAGCGAGCGCGCCAGCGTCATGATGCGGGCGACCGCCTCATGCGCGGTCTGCAGCATCTCGTAGTTGTCGGAGTTCACCGGGATGTTGGTGTGGACGTTGCCGTCGCCCGCATGCATGTGCAGCGCCACCCACACCCGGCCGCGCAGCACCTCCTTGTGGATGCGCTTGCACTCCGCCACGATGGGCGCGAACGAGGCGCCGGCGAAGAGGTCCTGCAGCGGCTTGAGGATCTGCTTGCGCCAGCTGGCGCGCAGCGTGTAGTCCTGCAGCTGCTCGAAGAAGCTGCGCTCGCCCTCGCGCTCCAGGTCCAGCTCCTGCATCCACTGGCGCCATTGCCGCTCGACCTCGTCCAGCAGCGCGAGCGCCTGCTGCACGCGGTCCTCCAGCAGCTCGGCGCTGGGGATCTCGCCGGCGTCGTCGGTCTTGCCCAGCGGCAGGTTGCCGGTCTCGAAGAACTCGCGCAGCGCGCCGACCAGGGCCAGCTTGTTGCGCAACGAGAGCTCGATGTTGATGCGCTCGATGCCCAGCGTGTACTCGCCCATGCGGTGCAGCGGGATGACGACGTCCTCGTTGACCTTGAAGGCGTTGGTGTGCTTCGAGATCGCGGCCGTGCGCTTGCGGTCCAGCCAGAACTTCTTGCGCGCGTCGGCGCTGACGGCGACGAAGCCCTCGCCCGAGCGGCCGTTGGCCAGGCGCACCACCTCGCTGGTGGCGCGGGCCACTTCATCGGCGTCGTCGCCGACGATGTCGCCGATCAGCACCATCTTGGGCAGGCCGCCGCGCTTGCTCTTGGTCGCGTAGCCCACCGCCTTCAGGTATCGGTCGTCCAGATGCTCCAGCCCGGCGAGGATGGCGCCGTTGGGCTTCTTCATCTCGCCGAACATGAAGTCCTTGATGTCGACGATGGACGGGACGCAGTCCTTGGGGTTGCCGAAGAACTCCAGGCAGACGGTGCGCACATGCGCCGGCATGCGGTGCACGATCCAGCGGGCGCTGGTGATCAGGCCGTCGCAGCCTTCTTTCTGGATGCCGGGCAGGCCGGCCAGGAACTTGTCGGTGACGTCCTTGCCCAGGCCTTCCTTGCGGAAGGTGCGGCCGGGGATGTCCAAGCGCTCGGTGCGCTCCAGCGTCTTGCCGGTGGCGTCGTAGTAATGCAGGTCGAAGCTGGCGACCTCCACGTCATGGATCTTGCCCAGGTTGTGGTTGACGCGCACGACCTCCAGCCACTTCGCGTCCGGCGTCACCATGCGCCACGAGGCGAGGTTGTCCAGCGCGGTGCCCCACAGCACGGCCTTCTTGCCGCCGGCGTTCATCGCGACGTTGCCGCCGACGCAGGAGGCCTCGGCCGAGGTCGGATCGACGGCGAAGACGAAACCGTGCAGCTCGGCCAGATCGGACACGCGCTGCGTGACCACGCCGGCCTCGGTCCAGATCGTCGCGGTCGGCTGGTCCAGGCCCGGCAGCGAGACCATCTCGACGCCGCGCATGGCCTCGAGCTTCTCGGTGTTGATGACGGCGCTGTTCCAGACCAGCGGCACCGCGCCGCCGGTGTAGCCGGTACCGCCGCCGCGCGGGATCACCGTCAGGCCCAGCTCGAAGCAGCCCGCCACCAGCGCGGCCATCTCGGCCTCGGTGTCGGGGGTGAGCACCACGAACGGGTATTCGACGCGCCAGTCGGTCGCGTCGGTCACGTGGGCCACGCGGGACAGGCCGTCGAACTTGACGTTGTCCTTGGCCGTCGTGCGGGCGAAGACCTTGGTCGCGCGCTTGCGCAGCTCGGCCACCTGCTCGAACTGGTGAGCGAAGGCGCCGACGGCCGCTTCCGCGGCGGTGAGCAGCTCGCCGACCCAGGCGTCGCGCTGGGCGTCGTCTTCCGGATGACGGCGGCGCTGGACCTCGGTCAGCCGGTGGCGCAGCGCGCCGATCAGAGCCTCGCGGCGCTTGGGGTTGTCCAGCAGGTCGTCCTGCAGGTACGGATTGCGCTGCACCACCCAGATGTCGCCCAGCACCTCGTAGAGCATGCGCGCGGAGCGGCCGGTCTGGCGCTCGCCACGCAACTGGTCCAGCAGCTCCCAGGCGCGAGCGCCGAACAGACGAAGGACGATTTCGCGATCGGAGAAGGAGGTGTAGTTGTACGGGATCTCGCGCAGCCGGGCGGCGGGCGCGTGGGTCTGGGCAAGGTCGCCGACCATCGCGGGGGCGGCGGGCATCGGCGGATGCGGTGCGTTCATGGCGGCCTGGTGCTCGCGCACCGGGAGTTGCGGCCTCGTGCGTCCTCTGGGACGCCGCGGCCTGGCTGGGGAAAAGCGAGAAGCGCCGCGACCGGACCTCGCCTCGGACTTGTGATCCGCCGCCGCCGCTGGACACGGCGCCGGAACCGGCGTTGCGAAAGGCCGCGATCGCGACCGGCCCGGACTGGGCAATGGGCAGAATCCTACCGCAGCGCCAGAGGGCAATCCCGGGCGAGGGACTCTCAGTTCGGCGGTGTCACAATCGATCGATAAGCTCGCCGGCCCGCCGCCGGACGTCCATCCGACGTCTCCGACCCGGGCCGCAGAACCACCCTCTCGAGCATCGGAGACCCATGAAGCCCGTCAAGACCACGTTGCTGGCCGCCTCGATCGCCACGGCCGCCCTGATGTCCCCCCTGAGCGCCGCGGCGCAGACCGAAGTCCAGTGGTGGCACTCGATGAGCGGCGCGCTCGGCGACTGGGTCAACGACCTGGCCAAGGACTTCAACGCCAGCCAGAAGGAGGTCAAGGTCGTCCCCACCTACAAGGGCAGCTACGACGAGTCCATGGCTGGCGCCATCGCCGCCTTCCGCGCCGGCAACGCCCCGCACATCCTGCAGGTCTTCGAGGTCGGCACCGCCACCATGATGGCCAGCAAGGGCGCGATCGTCCCGGTCGGCCAGGTGATGCAGCAGGCCGGCGCCAAGTTCGACAACGCGGCCTACGTGCCCGCGGTGGCCGGCTACTACACCGCGCCCAACGGCCAGATGCTGAGCTTCCCGTTCAACAGCTCGACCACGGTCTTCCATTACAACAAGGACGCCTTCAAGGCCGCCGGGCTGGACCCCAACAAGCCGCCGAGCTCCTGGCCCGAGGTCGCCGCCGCGGCCGCCAAGCTCAAGGCCTCCGGCCACAAGTGCCCCTTCACCACCAGCTGGGTCAGCTGGACGCAGCTGGAGAGCTTCTCCGCCTGGCACAACGTCGAGTACGCGACCAAGAACAACGGCTTCGGCGGCCTGGACGCGCGGCTGGTGTTCAACTCGCCGCTGCACGTGCGCCACATCGAGAACCTGGCCAACATGGCCAAGCAGGGCCTGTTCGTCTACAAGGGCCGCGGCAACGCCGCCGACTCCAGCTTCTTCTCGGGTGAGTGCGCCATGATGACCGGCTCCTCGGGCCTGTACGCCAACATCAAGAAGAACGCCAAGTTCGCCTCCGGCATCGCGCCGCTGCCGTATTACCCGGACGTGCCCGGCGCGCCGCAGAACACCGTCATCGGCGGCGCCAGCCTGTGGGTGATGTCGGGCAAGAAGCCGGCCGAGTACAAGGCCGTCGCCGCGTTCTTCCAGTACCTGTCCAAGGCCGAGGTGGCCTCCGAGAGCCACAAGCGCACCGGCTACCTGCCGGTGACCAAGGCGGCCTATGAGTTGACCGAGAAGAGCGGCTTCTACAAGGAGAACCCCGGCACCGACGTGGCGGTCCAGCAGATGATCCGCAAGACCACCGACAAGTCGCGCGGCGTGCGGCTGGGCAACTTCGCGCAGATCCGCACCGTCATCGACGAGGAGCTGGAACCGGTCTGGGCCGGCCGGCGCTCGGCCAAGGACGGCCTGGACGCGGCGGTCAAGCGCGGCAACGAGCTGCTGGAACGGTTCCAGAAGTCCGCCAAGCTGTGAGCGCCGCTTCGACAGGCGCGACGCGCTCGGTCAACGCGACCGACTTGATCGGCGTGATCCGCTCGATCAGCTCGGTCGGCGCGACCACCCGCCTCATCGGCTGAGGACGACCCATCGTGGCCCAAACCAAACGCGTACTCTTCCGCTCGGGCTGGCTGCCGTGGGTGTTGCTCGCGCCGCAGGCGCTGGTGATCGGCGTCTTCTTCTTCTGGCCCGCGGCCCAGGCCCTGCTGCAAAGCCTGCAGCAGCAGGACGCCTTCGGCCTGTCCACCGAGTGGGTGGGCCTGGCCAACTTCCGCGTGCTGCTCGACGACCCCGGCTATCTGGCCTCGTTCAAGACCACGGCGGTGTTCTCGCTGCTGGTCGCGGTGCTGGGGCTGGGGCTGTCGCTGCTGCTGGCGACCATGGCCAATCGCGTGGTGCGCGGCGCCGGGCTCTACAAGACGCTGCTGATCTGGCCCTACGCGGTGGCGCCGGCGATCGCGGGCGTGCTGTGGGTCTTCATGTTCGCGCCGGGCATCGGCCTGGTGGCCTACGGGCTGGGCCGGCTGGGCATCGAATGGAATCACCTGCTCAACGCCGATCAGGCGATGGCGCTGGTTGTCATGGCGGCGGTGTGGAAGCAGGTCTCCTACAACTTCCTGTTCTTCCTCGCCGGGCTGCAGTCGATTCCCAAATCCCTGATCGAGGCCGCCGCCATCGACGGCGCAGGCCCGTGGCGGCGCTTCTGGACCATCACCTTCCCGCTGCTCTCGCCCACCTCTTTCTTCCTGCTGGTGATCAACGTGGTGTACGCCTTCTTCGACACCTTCGGCATCATCGACGCGGCGACGCAGGGCGGCCCGGGCAAGGACACCGCGACCCTGGTCTACAAGGTCTATTACGACGGCTTCAAGGCGCTGGACCTGGGCGGCTCGGCCGCGCAGAGCGTGGTGCTGATGGTGATCGTGATCTCGCTGACCGTCCTGCAGTTCCGCTTCGTCGAAAAGAAGGTCCAGTACTGACATGGTCGAGCGTCGCCCCGTCCTCACCGCGCTCTCGCACCTGATCCTGGTGCTGGGCGTGATCATCGTCGCCTTCCCGATCTACATCGCCTTCGTCGCCTCCACGCACACCGCCAGCGAGGTGCTGCAGGCGCCGATGCCGATGCTGCCGGGCGCGCACCTGATCGATACCTATTCCGCCGCGCTCTTCGGCAGCAGCGGCGCGGGATCGAAGGCGCCGGTCGGCCAGATGATGTGGGTCAGCTTCGTGACCGCGATGATCATCGCCATCGGCAAGATCGCGATCTCGCTGCTGTCGGCCTTCGCGATCGTGTACTTCCGCTTCCCGCTGCGCAACGTCTTCTTCTGGGCCATCTTCGTCACGCTGATGCTGCCGGTGGAAGTGCGCATCGGGCCGACCTACCAGGTCGTGGCCGACCTCAAGATGCTGGACAGCTACGCGGGCCTCACGGTCCCGCTGATCGCCTCGGCGACGGCGACCTTCCTGTTCCGGCAGTTCTTCCTGACCGTGCCCGACGAATTGGTCGAGGCCGCCCGCATCGACGGCGCCGGACCGCTGCGCTTCTTCCGCGACGTGCTGCTGCCGCTGTCCAGGACCAGCATCGCGGCGCTCTTCGTGATCCAGTTCATCTACGGCTGGAACCAGTACCTGTGGCCGCTGCTGGTCACCACCGACGAGCGCATGTATCCCGTGGTCATCGGCATCAAGCGAATGATCGGCGGCGGCGACGCGGCCAACGACTGGAACGTCATCATGGCCACCGCGCTGCTGGCGATGATCCCGCCGGCCCTGGTCGTGGTGCTGATGCAGCGCTGGTTCGTCAAGGGCCTGGTCGACACCGAAAAGTAAGAAGGACCTCGATGGCAAGCATCTCCCTGCGCAAGGTCGTCAAGCGCTACGGCCACGGCGCCAAGGCCAATCCGGTGATCCACGGCGTCGACGCCGAGATCGCGGACGGCGAGTTCGTCGTGATCGTCGGCCCCTCGGGCTGCGGCAAGTCCACGCTGCTGCGCATGGTCGCGGGTCTGGAAGAGATCAGCGACGGCGAGATCGCCATCGGCGACAAGGTCGTGAACCAGGTCGAGCCGGCCGATCGCGACATCGCCATGGTGTTCCAGAACTACGCGCTCTACCCGCACATGAGCGTCTTCGAGAACATGGCCTACGGCCTGAAGATCCGCAAGCTGCCGCCCGAGCAGATCCGCGCCCGCGTGGACAAGGCGGCCGGCATCCTGGAGCTGGCGCATCTGCTGGAGCGCCGTCCGCGCGAGCTCTCCGGCGGCCAGCGCCAGCGCGTGGCCATGGGCCGCGCGATCGTGCGCGACCCGCAGGTCTTCCTCTTCGACGAGCCGCTGTCCAATCTCGACGCCAAGCTGCGGGTGCAGACCCGGCTGGAGATCCAGAAGCTGCACCGCGAGCTGGGCGTGACCTCGCTCTTCGTCACCCACGACCAGGTCGAGGCGATGACGCTGGCGCAGCGCATCGTCGTCATGAACGCGGGCCGCATGGAGCAGTTCGGCACGCCGGACGAGGTCTACGGCCGGCCGGCCACGACCTTCGTCGCGAGCTTCATCGGCTCGCCGGCGATGAACCTGCTCAAGGGCCGCGCGGAATCGGACGCCGCGGGCGCGCGCTTCGTCATCGGCGACGTCGCACTGCCGCTGCCGCATCCCGCGCCGCGGACCGGGGAACTGATCCTGGGCCTGCGGCCCGAGCATGCGTTGCCGCATGATGGCCAGGCCGTCGCCGCCGATGCGTCGCAGCTCGCGACCTGGCCGCTGCGGGTGGAGATGGTCGAGATGCTGGGCGCCGAGCGCCTGGTCTACGGGCGTCTGGGCGCCGCGGCCTTCACGCTGCGCATCGACGGCACGGACACGCCGCCGCGTCCCGGCGACGTGGTGACGCTGAAGGCGCCGGTCGAGCGGCTGCATTGGTTCGACGCGGCGACGGGACAGCGGGTCGAGTGAACATCGATCGGAGCGGGATCATGAGCGACGGCAAACACGCGGGCGCCTCGATGGTCGAGGCCGTCTGGCCCTGGTCGCTGCCCTTCTGGGTGGCGCATCGCGGTGCGGGCAAACTGGCGCCGGAGAACACGCTCGCGGCCTTCCGCGAGGGCGCGCGCCACGGTTACCGCGCCTTCGAATGCGATGTGAAGCTCAGCGCCGACGGCATCCCCTTCCTGCTGCACGACGCGACGCTGGACCGCACGACCACGCGACGCGGCCGCGCGGCGGACCTGAGCTGGAGCGAGCTCTCCCGCCTGGACGCCGGCCGCTGGCACAGCCGCGCCTTCGCGGGCGAGCCGCCGCCCAGCCTGGAGGCGATCGCCGCTTTCGTGCGGCGCAATCAGCATGCGCTGAACATCGAGATCAAGCCGACGCCGGGCGACGAGTTCCGCACCGGCGAGGTCGTGGGCCGCGAGGTGCTGCGGCTGTGGGGCGACACCGCGCCGGGCGCGGTGCTGTTCAGCAGCTTCCAGCCGGAGGCGCTGCGCGGCGCGCGCGAGTCGGCGCCGCAGGTGCCGCGCGGGCTGCTGCTCGACAAGCTGGAGCCGGCCGACGGGTGGTTGGGCTTGGCGCAGTCGCTGGGCTGCCGCGCCGTCATCACGCATTACGCGCTGATGGATCAGGCGCTGGTGGCGCGCCTGCACGAGGCCGAGATGAAGGCGCTCGTCTACACGGTCAACGACGCCGCCACCGCCCAATGGCTGATCGCCAACGGCGTCGACGGCATCATCACCGACGCGGTGGACCGCTTCAGTCCGACCGCTTGAGATCGTCCAGCGCGATCAGCGCGTAGACGCAGGTGTCGCAGGGCTCGCCCTTGACGTCCAGCGCGTCGCGGCGCAGCACGCCCTCGAGCGAGAAGCCCAGGCGCTCGGCCACCTTGCGGCTGGCGATGTTGCGCGAGTCGACCCGGATTTCCATGCGCCGCGCGCGCAGCCGCTCGAAGCCCAATCGCGTCAGCGCGGTCGCCGCCTCGCTCGTCAGGCCGCGGCCCGCGCGCGAGGGCGACAGCCAGTAGCCGATCTCGAAACGCCGGATCTTCCAGTCCAGCGTGTGCAGACCGGCGCCGCCGATCAGCGCCCCGACGCTCCCGTCGGGCCCGCGCTCGTGGACGTGGAACGCCAGGTGCTCGCGCTTGAGGAACTGCGCCTGCATGCGGCGCACGATGGCCTCGGACTGCTCGACGCTGGGCGTCTCGTGGGCCCAGGGCATCCAGGGCTTGAGCGACTCCTGGGCCTCGAGCACGGCGCGGTTGAGCGCCGGGCCCATGCCGGCGCGCGGCATCAGCAGCAAGAGCCGCGGGGTCTCGAGGCATTCGGGAACATCGATGAGGATGGGATCGTCGGTGGCAGGCATGGGTCGCATCGCTGAAAGGGGCGGTCAGTTGCCGTTGACGGGTTGCAGGTTCAAGCCGCCGGGCTGGGCCTCGGCGCCGAGCGCGACCTCTTCCTCGACGCGCGGCAGCTGACGCACCGTGCGGATCGCCCGAAGCTGCCAGGCGGCCACGGCCAGCAGGAGCGCGCCGATGCCCGCGAAGCCCAGCGCGGCGCGCAGGCTGACGTGCTCGCCCAGCCAACCGCCGATCAGCGCGCCGGGGCCGGCGGGGATGAGGATCAGCCAGCGCATGGTGCTGGTCATGCGGCCCAGCAGCGGCGCGGGCGTGACCGCTTGGCGCAGCGACAGGAAGTTGATGAAGATGAACACCGCGCCGACGCCGAACATGAACAGCGTGAAGGCGAAGGCCGCGACACCGATCGCGTTGGCCGGCGCGACGCACAGCGCCGTCCAGCCAATGCCGCAGATCAGGAAGCCGCTGATCAGGCAGGGACCGGGACCGACGCGCGCGCTGACCCGGTGGCCCAGGGCGCTCGCCAGCACCGTGCCGGCGCCCAGCGCGATGTAGGACAGGCCGACGCTCTGCGCCGACAGGCCCAGCACGCGGGTGGCGAAGAGGATCTGCACCACCTGCGCCGCCTGGTTGAACATCTGCCAGCCTCCGACCGCGCAGGCCAGGCTCACCAGCATGGGCTTGCCGCGGACGAACGCGACACCGGCCTTCAGATCGCGCCAGAAATCGGCGCCGTCGCGGCGATGCAGGACCTCGTCGACCTTCACGCCGCGCAGGATCAGCGCGGACACCAGCAGCAGCAAGGCGTCCACCGCCAGCGCCAGCGGCGCGCCCACGAGCTTGATCAGCGCGCCCGCCACGCCGGGACCGGCGACTTCCGCGCCGGAGGACGCGAGCGCGTTCTTGGCGTGGGCCTCGACCAGGCGGTCGCGGCTCACCACCTGCGTCAGCACGATTTGCGAGGCGCTGCCCGCGATCGTGTACACGGTGCCGAGCAGGAAGCCCACGAAGTACAGCCAGGGCATGCCCAGCCAGCCCATCCAGGCGGCGATGGGGACGCTGCCCACGGCGACGGCGAGCGTGACCTCGCCCACGATGTAGACCGGGAGCTTGCGCACGCGGTCCAGCCACACGCCGGCGGGCAGCGAGAACAGCACGAAGGGCGCAAGCTCCATCGCGGTCAGCAGACCCATCTGCGTGGGCGTGGCGTGCAGCAGGATGGCCGCGGTCAGCGGCAGCGCCAGCAGCGTGATCTGACCGCCCAGCGAGCTGATCAGGATGGACGTCCACAGCCGACGGTAGACGAGGTTGCGCAGCAGATCGCCGGCGGGCAGCCGGATCAGGTCCAGCAAACGGTCGAGCAGTCGATCGAACGACTTGGGTTGCCTGGTGGGCAGCATGATGAATCTCCGGAGGCGGCCCCGCGTCGTGGTCGACGTCGTCGGCGCCGGTCGGATCCGGCCTGGACGCCGGATGCGTATGAATGCAATCAGACCTGTGAATGAGGCGCCGCGCGGGGATCAGCCATGAGCCGATCAGGCGGTCGCCGACGCTGGTCGCGTCCGCGCCGGAGCGCTACGGTCGTCGCGTCTCCGGACCGAGGACGCGAGCGCGCACCGACGCGAGGGCGTCGGATTTGGTGCGGTCGAGCAGCTTGGTCATCGGAGATCGGCGGCCGGCGAGGGCCGCTTGTGAGGACCGCATTCGCGGTGGATTGCAGAGGTTCCGGGGAGGAACAAGGCGCCGATGCTATCAGCGCCCTCATGCGGGCGGCAAGTGCGAAAAGACAGGCCGGACAGGCCCGCGCGGACGCGGCGGGCCTGCGCGGGTCACCGGATGCGGACGGTGATGGTGCCGTCGGCGTCGACCGCCGTGATCTCGAAACGCAGGCCGCCCGGCAGCGGATCGGAGAAGACCTCGCCCCGGCTCAGCGCCGCGTCGACGAAGCCGCTGGAGCCGTTGGTCGTGGCCGGATGCAGATCCAGCAGGAAGGTGCTGCCCGACGGCCCCGGTCCCGAATCGCCCTGCCGAATGATCAGCCCGTTCACCGTCGTGTCGCTCACCCCGTGGTGGATCGAACCGTTGCGGAAGTTGTCGTAGGGACCGCCGCAGGCGATGCGGGTCTCGAGCCAGTAATCGCGCCCCGGCGTGGTGGAGGCCAGGCGCAGCGCGCGCGGCGCGCCGTTGTCGGCGGAGCAGTACAGCGGACGCAGCCGGTAAACGCCGGGGCCGGTGACCACCTGGAGTTCCGACGGCGTCAGCCAGCCCAGGTCGTAGGCGCGCGATGCGGCGAGCAGTCGCGGGTTGGGATCCATCGGGCTGTAGTCGTTGCCTTCCGGACCCGGATTGCTGACTCGGCCCGAGGTCCCCATCGCATCCGTGGGATCGCCCTGGACATCCTCGGTGCAGTTCGCGGACATCGACACACGCCGACCCGCGTCGTCCAGACAAGTGATGGTGCGGGCATGGCCCAGGCCAATGTTGTGGCCCATCTCGTGGGCCAGCGTGCGCAGGCGCAGCGGCTCGGAGGCGGGCGTATCCGTCTTGTCGAAGTAGACGACGCGGTAGCCGTGGTTGGGCTTGCCGACCGTTCCCACGCTACCCA
>NZ_JBCNLU010000026.1:0-64319 GCF_039595295.1 Roseateles sp. | reverse complement strand
TGGAAGGCGCGACCTACTACTACTTCGGCATCCCGAAGAATCCGGTCAACGAGTGGCTCGTGGCCAACCATTACAAGCAGTTCAAGACGCCGCCCGACTTCTTCACCGCCGGCGGCATGAGCGCCGGAATCGCCATCGTCGAGGCGCTCAAGAAGACGGCCGGGGACGCGGGGACCAACAAACTCATCAAGGCCATGGAGGGCATGAGCTTCGAGACGCCCAAGGGTCGCATGACCTTCCGCGCCGAGGACCATCAGGCGATGCAGTCGATGTATCACTTCAAGATCAAGGTCGACCCCGCCTTCGCCTGGGGCGTGCCCGAGCTGGTGCGCGAGATCAAGCCCGAAGAGATGAGCATCCCGATCCGCAACAAGCGTTGAAGCGCTGATGCCTTGATGCCTTGATGCCTTGATGCATCGCTCCGTGCGATGCGCTGAGCCGGTCAATCGCTGCCGCCCGCGACTTGTCGCGATCCGGTCGCCAACCTCGTGGCGATGGGTCGCGGCGCGGCCGGCGACCCGTGCCCTCTCTGGAGTTCTGCTTCGCATGCTCGAGACCCGCGACCTCACCATCCGCTTCGGCGGCCACACCGCCGTCGATCGCGTCAGCTGTTCGTTCCATCCGGGCACGCTGACGGCGATCGTCGGGCCCAACGGCGCCGGCAAGACGACCTACTTCAACCTGATCTCCGGCCAGCTCGGCGCCAGCGGGGGCCAGGTCTTGCTCGACGGCGAGGACCTGACCCGCATGGCTACGCCGCTGCGCACGCGGCGGGGGCTGGGGCGCGCCTTCCAGCTGACGCAGCTGTTCCCGACGCTGAGCGTGCTCGAGAACGTGCGGCTCGCGGTGCAGTCGCGGCGCGGCGAGGGCCTGCGCATGCTGTCCGTGTGGCTGCAGCATCGCGAACTGATGGAGGAGGCGCGCGCCATCGTCGAACGCGTGCGGCTGGGACATCGCGCGGACGCGCCGGCCGCCAGCCTGCCGCACGGCGATCAGCGCAAGCTCGAGGTGGCGATGCTGATGGCGCTCAAGCCCAAGGTCTATCTCTTCGATGAGCCGACCGCGGGCATGAGCGTCGACGAGGTGCCGGTGATCCTGGATCTGATCCGCGACCTCAAGGCCGAGGCGCGCCACACCATCCTGCTGGTTGAGCACAAGATGGACGTGGTGCGGGAACTGGCCGATCGCATCGTCGTGCTGCACCACGGGCAGCTCGTCGCCGACGGGAATCCGGCCGAGGTCATCGCCTCGCCCGTGGTGCAGAACGCGTATCTGGGCTTGGCCCTGCCGGAGGCCGCATGAGCGCTTCCCACATCGACTCCACAGCGGCCTCGGCCTCGCTCGGGGCCACGACCTCGATGACCACGGGCCGCGCGCTGCTTCAGCTCGACGGCGTGCACACGCACATCGGGGCGTATCACATCCTTCACGGGGTGGACCTGGTCGTGCCCGAGGGCGAGCTGACCATGCTGCTGGGCCGCAACGGCGCCGGCAAGACGACGACGCTGCGCACGATCATGGGTCTGTGGCGCGCCGGCGCCGGGCAGGTGCGATTCGACGGCAAGCCCGTTCACACCCTGCCCACGCCCGAGATCGCGCGTCTGGACATCGCCTACGTGCCGGAGAACATGGGCATCTTCGGCGACCTGACGGTGCGCGAGAACCTGCTGCTGGCGGCGCGCCGCGCGCGATCGATCGACGATCTGGACACGACCCGGCTGGAATGGCTGTTCGGGCTGTTCCCGGCGCTGCGCAAGTTCTGGCTGTATCCGGCCGGCAAGCTCAGCGGCGGGCAGAAGCAGATGCTCGCGATCGCCCGCGCCATGGTCGAGCCGCGCCGCCTGCTGCTGATCGACGAGCCGACCAAGGGCCTGGCGCCCGTGATCATCCGCAATCTGATCGAGGCGCTGCAGGAGATCAAGCGCGGCCGCGACGGCGCGCGGACCACGGTGCTGCTGGTCGAGCAGAGCTTCATGGTGGCCAAGGCGCTGGGCGACGGCGTTGCGGTGATGGACGACGGCCGCGTCGTGCATGCCGGCCGCATGGCCGAGCTGGCCGAGGACGAATCGCTGCAGCAGCGCTTGCTGGGACTCTCGCTGGCGGCGCATCAATGAACAAGACAGGCATGACCGCAACGATGTCAACGACCCCGTCGACCCCGTCGACCCCGTCGATCTCCTCCGATCCCGTGCCGAAGACGCGCTTCGACTTCATCCCGCTGCTGCTCATCGCCGCTGTCACGCTGCTGGCGCTGCCGCTGGTGGGCTCGGCGACGAGCTGGGCCACGCTGACGCTCGCCGGCCTGGCCATGGGCCTGATCATCTTCGTCATCGCCTCCGGCCTGACCCTGGTCTTCGGCCTGATGGACGTGCTGAACTTCGGCCACGGCGTGTTCATCGCGCTGGGCGCCTTCGTCGCGACCACGGTGATGGGCGCGATGGGCGGCTTCGTCGCCAGCCCCTCGCTGGCCGCCAACCTGGCGGCGGTCGGCGTCGCGGCGCTGACCGGCATGGTGGCCGCCGCCGCGCTGGGCCTGGTCTTCGAGCGCGTGCTGGTGCGGCCCGTCTACGGGATGCACCTCAAGCAGATCCTCATCACCATGGGAGGGATGATCATCGGCGAGGAGCTGATCAAGCTGGTCTGGGGCGCGCAGATGATCCCGCTGCAGCCGCCCGAGTCGCTGCGCGGCGCGCTGTTGATCGGGGACGTCGCGATCGAGAAGTTCCGGCTGCTGGCGGTGTTCGTGGGGCTGGCGGTCTTCGTCGCGCTGCTGTGGCTGCTGAACCGGACCAAGCTGGGCCTGCTGATCCGCGCCGGGGTGCAGGACCGCGAGATGGTCGAGAGCCTGGGCTATCGCATCCGCCGGCTCTTCGTGTCGGTGTTCGTCGCCGGCTCCGCGCTGGCGGGCCTGGGCGGCGTGCTGTGGGGGCTCTATCAGCAGAGCGTGATTCCGCAGATCGGCGCGCAGGTCAACACGCTGCTGTTCATCGTCATCATCATCGGCGGCCTGGGCTCGACGCTGGGCTGTTTCGCGGGCGCGCTGCTGGTCGGGTTGATGGCCAACTACTGCGGCTTCATCGCGCCCAAGGCGGCGCTGTTCTCCAACATCGCGCTGATGGTGGCCGTGCTGCTGTGGCGGCCGCAAGGCCTCTATCCGGTGAGCCAGCGCTGAGGACCTGCACATGAACGCGCTCCGCTCCCTCCTGTCCCACGACCTGCCGCGCAGCCGCCTGCTGGCCGCGTTGCTGATCCTCACCGTCCTCGCGCTGGCGCTGACGCCCTTCCTCTTCCCCGGCACGCGCGCGCTCAACGTGGCGGCCAAGATCCTCGTGTTCATCGTGCTCGTGGGCAGCTACGACCTGCTGCTGGGCTACACCGGCATCGTCAGCTTCGCCCACACCATGTTCTTCGGCATCGGTGCCTACGGCGTCGCGATCGCGAGCTCGCGCATGGAGCCCGGCTTCGCCGCGCTGGCCGTCGGCGTGGGCGGCGCGCTGGTGCTGTCGCTGCTGCTGGCGCTGGTGATCGGGCTGTTCTCGCTCCGCGTGAAGGCGATCTTCTTCGCGATGATCACGCTGGCGGTGGCCTCGGCCTTCCAAGGGCTCGCTTCGCAGCTGTCGGACTTCACCGGCGGCGAGGACGGCCTGAACTTCCGCCTGCCCGAGCTCCTGTCCCCGTCCACCGAATTCCTCGAGGAACCCTTGCTCGGTGTCAGCGTCGACGGCCGGCTGCTGAGCTACTACCTGCTCTTGGTCGTGACCGTGCTGCTGGTGCTGGCGCTGCTGCGCATCGTCAACTCGCCTTTCGGCCGCGTGCTGCAAGCCATCCGCGACAACGACTTCCGCGCCGAGGCCATCGGCTATCGCCTCGTCACCTACCGGACCCTGTCCACGCTGCTGGCCGCGGTCTTCGCGACGCTGGCCGGCGCGCTGCTGGCGATCTGGCTGCGCTACAACGGGCCGGACACCTCGCTGTCCTTCGAGATCATGCTGGACATCCTGCTGATCGTCGTGATCGGCGGCATGGGGACGATCTACGGCGCGGTCATCGGCAGCGCGCTGTTCGTGCTGGCGCAGAGCTATCTGCAGGACCTGATGCGCGTCGGCGCCACGGCCGTGGACGGCGTGCCGGTGCTGTCGCAGCTGATCGCGCCGGAGCGCTGGCTGCTGTGGCTGGGTGTGTTGTTCGTGCTGGCCGTCTACCACTTCCCGAACGGATTGGTCGGGCGTCTGCGGCAGCGGAGGAGGGGATCTTGAAGTCGACGTCGAACTACCTGCGCTGCGAAGGGCGCGAGCTCCATTACATGGCCTGGGGCGACCCGGCCGCTGAGCCGGTGATCGCCTGGCACGGCCTGGCCCGCACCGGGCGCGACATGGACGAGCTGGCGGCGCATCTGTCGCAGTCGGGCCGCTACTTCGTGATCTGCCCGGACACGATCGGGCGGGGGCTGTCGCAATGGAGTCCGGATCCGGACGCCGAGTACTGCCTGCCCTTCTACGTGAAGCTGGCGACGGCGCTGGTCGATCAGCTGGGGTTGCCCTCCTTCCATTGGGTGGGCACCTCGATGGGGGGCGCGATCGGCTTGCTGGCGGCGGCGACGACGCTGCGGCAACGCATCCGGCGGCTGGTGCTGAATGACATCGGGCCCGAGCTGGCCGAGCCGGCGGTGCAGCGCATCCGCAGCTATGCCGGCAGCCCGGCGGCCTTCGACACGGTGAGCGAGCTGGAGCAGTACTTCCGCCAGATCTACGAGCCCTACGGCTGGATCAGCGATGCGCAATGGCGGCGGTTGACGGAGAGCTCGGTGCGGCGGCTGCCGGACGGGCGGGTGACGCCGCATTACGACCCGGCGATGGTGCGGCAGTTCTTCGTCCATCCGGACGATTACAAGCGCTGGACCGAGTGGGACTCGCTGAGCCTGCCGGTGCTGTGCCTGCGCGGCGAGACCTCCGATCTGCTGCTGCCGGAGACGGCCGAGCAGATGCGGGTGCGGGGGCCGCGCGCGGTGGTGGTCACCATCCCCGGTTGCGGCCATGCGCCGGCGCTGAACGTGCCGGCGCATTTCGCGGTGGTGGAACGGTTCCTCGAAGGCGGGTGAGCGCGCATCAGCGCTTGATGAGCCAGCCGAGGACGCCGCCGAACACGGCGGTCAGGGTGGAGGTGGCCCATCGTCGATCCTCCTCCAGCACGCAAGAACTGCTGAGCAGCCACAGGCTGAAGCCGACGATGACGGCCAGAAGCACGGCACTGAAGAAGAACAGGGTGAGGTCCTTGATCCGGCGCACTCGACCATCCGCCGGCTCCTCCGGCGGTGTCAGCGACATGGCGAGCTGTGGAAAGGGCGGGACAGGTTTCGACATGCTCATACTTCCGTGAACTCTGCCTTCAGAGCTGCCCGCTGGTCGGCGGCAATGATGCCGACGGCATCGCCATTGCGGGCCGCCTTGCGGATCGTCAGGTACAGGTGCAGCGCCCGGTCCAGCAACATGGCGAAGCTGATCTCCTCGACCTCGGACACGCGGGCGAGTTCGCGATGCAGGGAGTTCTCGATTTCAAGCTGATAGCGGTAGGACATGTGGAGCTTCCTTCGGACTGCCGCCCGGACATCGGGCGCGATCGCAAAGTGAAGCATGCGTCCCCGGCAGATGCCAATTCGGCGATGGGGGATCTCGCGAAGGTCTGCGCTAGATCAAGGCGCGGACGCCACAGTCCCATTGGGGGAGGGCCTTCCACCAGGGAGCGAGACGTCGTACGGAGGGCGATCGGCGCGGCCGATCGAGGATCAGTCGTTGAGCTGCGGCAGATCCAGCCAGCGCGCCAGCCGGCGGCGCAGCGTCAGGAAGTCCAGCGGCTTGGTCAGGTGCTCGTCCATCCCCGCCTTGAGGCTGTCCGCGACGTCGCTGTCCAACGCGTGCGCCGTCAACGCCAGGATGGGGAAACGCGGTAGCCGTCCCTGCGCCTGCTGCTCACGCAGGCGGCGCGCGCATTCCAGGCCGTCCATGCCCGGCATCTGGATGTCCATCAGCACCAGGCTGGGCGCGGCCCGCTCGCACAGGTCCAGCGCTTCCTGACCGTTGCGGGCCAGTTGCGTCTTCAGCCCCATCAGCGCCAGGAACTCCAGCGCCACTACCTGATTGATCGGGTTGTCCTCGACCAGCAGCACGAAGGATTCGCCCGGTGCCGGACGCTGACCCGACACCGTCTGGTCCTGGGCGGCCGCCGCCGACGAGGATTTCGCGGACGCGTCCGACGTCATCAGGACCAGTGAGGTCTCGGTGTTTCGATGGCCGTCGTTTCTGTCCATGTCGCTTGTCGTCCCGCGCCGGGTCCGGCTACGGGTATTCCCTGATAAGAGTCGCGCGGGCGGTGACCCGGTGTTGCACCTTGGCGACGGGGTCCATTGTTGCCGCAGGCTCGCAAGACTAGCAAGTGTGCGGAAGTCATCGCTCCGTGGCCTTGACAAGAGGTAGCGAAGCCCCCACCGAACGGTCAGCGCCTTGCATTTTCTTACCACTATGTCCCGCCCTTCATCGCTTCGACGGGACCGAAAGCGCCTCCGATGGACGCGGCAACGGTCTTGTCCGCTCCTGCCAGTCCGTGACGGCGCGGCTCCCTAGAATGACCGCCCACTGCCTTTTTTGAGCCTCCGAGCCTGACACCCACATGTCCGACGCCGATATCCGCATCCGGGGCGCCCGCCAGCACAACCTCAAGAACCTCGACCTGGACTTGCGCACCGGCGAGCTGACGGTGGTGACCGGGCCCAGCGGCTCGGGCAAGTCCAGCCTGGTCTTCGACACGCTCTATGCCGAGGGCCAGCGCCGCTACGTGGAGACCTTCTCCGCCTACGCGCGCCAGTTCCTGGACCGCATGGACCGGCCGGCGGTCGACAAGGTCGAGGGCGTGCCGCCCGCGATCGCCATCGACCAGACCAACCCGGTCCGCACCAGCCGCTCCACCGTCGGCACGATGACGGAGCTCAACGACCACCTGAAGCTGCTCTTCGCGCGCGGCGCGGCACTGTTCGATCGCGACACCGCGCTCTCCGTCCGGCACGACACGCCGCAGACCATCCATGCCGAGCTATTGGAGCGGACCCAGGACGGCGACCCGCGCCTGGTGCTGACCTTCCCGGTCGAGATGCCCGAATCGGTGAGCGCCGGCGAGGTCGAGCAATGGCTGTCCGCCTCCGGCTTCACTCGCGTGCAGTCGGAGCGCGTCGTCGGCGGCCGCAAGGTGCTGGACGTGGTCGCCGACCGCTTCCGCATGCAAGGCGTCGAGCAGGCCCGTGCGATGGAGGCGATCGAGCTGGCGCTCAAGCGCGGCAGCGGCCGCATGACGGTCTACGTCCTCAGCGCGGAGGAGGGCGTCGAGCCGGCGCTCTGGCGCTACTCCACCGGTCTGCATTGCCCGGAGAGCGACATCCGCTACGCCGATCCGCAACCGGCGCTGTTCTCGTTCAACTCGGCCATGGGGGCCTGCGAGACCTGTCGCGGCTTCGGCCGCGTGATCGGCGTGGACCTGGGTCTGGTGATCCCCGACGAGCGCAAGACCCTGCGCACCGGCGCCATCAAGCCCATGCAGACGCCGGCCTGGAAGGAGTGTCAGGACGACCTGCTGAAGTACGCCGGCGACGCGGGCATTCCGCGCGACACCGCCTGGAATCAGATGACGCAGGCGCAGCGCGACTGGGTCATCGAGGGCAGCCCCAACTGGAACGGCAACTGGAACAAGCAGTGGTACGGGGTGCGGCGCTTCTTCGATTACCTGGAGAGCAAGGCCTACAAGATGCACATCCGGGTGCTGCTGTCCAAGTACCGCAGCTACACCGAGTGCCCGTCCTGCCGTGGCGCGCGGCTCAAGACCGAGGCGCTGCTGTGGCGCATCGGCTCCAAGCCGCTGGCCGACGCCGCGCTGCCCGCAGCGCAGCGCTTCCTGCCTGAAGGCGTGAAGTGGAGCCGCGCGCAGCTCGAGGCGCTGCCCGGCCTGTCCGTGCACGACCTGATGCAGCTGCCCATCCATCGGCTGCGCCGCTTCATGGATGAACTGCAGCTGCCGGGCTCCATGCTGGACGAGGCGCTGAAGCTGCTGCTGGACGAGATCCGCAACCGGCTGAAGTACCTCTGCGACGTGGGCATCGGCTACCTGACGCTGGACCGCCAGAGCCGCACGCTCTCCGGCGGCGAGGTGCAGCGCATCAACCTGACGACGGCGCTGGGGACCTCGCTGGTCAACACGCTGTTCGTGCTGGACGAGCCCAGCATCGGCCTGCATCCGCGCGACATGAATCGCATCGTCCAGGCCATGCAGCGCCTGCGCGACGCGGGCAACACGCTGGTGGTCGTCGAGCACGACCCCGCCGTGATGCTGGCCGCGGACCGCCTCATCGACATGGGCCCCGGCCCGGGCCAGCAGGGCGGCCAGATCGTCTTCGACGGCACGCCCGAGCAGATCCGCGCGGCGGACACGTTGACCGGTGCGTACCTGGGCGCGCGCAAGCATGTGGGCATGGGCCTGAAGCGCGTCGTCGAGGAGAGCACGCCGCGCCTGATCCTGGAGGGCGCGCGCGAGCACAACCTCAAGAACGTCAGCGTCGAGTTCCCGCTGCAGCGCATGGTCGCGGTGACCGGGGTGTCGGGCTCGGGCAAGAGCACGCTGATGCAAGACGTGCTCTATCCGGCGCTGGCGCGCTGGTTCGGCCAGGCCACCGAGGCGCCCGGCGCGCATGACCGGCTGCTGGGGGCGGACTGGCTGGCCGACGCGGTCTTCGTCGACCAGTCGCCGATCGGCAAGACGGCGCGTTCCAACCCGGCCAGCTACGTCGGCGTCTTCGACGAGATCCGCAAGCGCTTCGCCGAGGCGCCGCTGGCCAAGGAGCGCAGCTACGGCGCCGGCATGTTCAGCTTCAACGCGGGCGACGGCCGCTGCCCGACCTGCGGCGGCTCGGGCTTCGAGCACGTCGAGATGCAGTTCCTGTCCGACGTCTACCTGCGCTGCCCGGATTGCGACGGCAAGCGCTTCCGGGCCGAGATCCTCGAGGTCAAGCTCGAGCGCGCCGGCCGTCAGCTGAGCGTCTCCGACGTGCTGGAGCTGACGGTGGCCGAGGCCATCGGCGTTTTCGGCGCCGATCGCGAGGTCCTCAACAAGCTGCAGCCGCTGTCCGATGTCGGCCTGGACTACCTGACCCTGGGCCAGCCGGTGCCGACGCTGTCGGGCGGCGAGGCGCAACGGCTCAAACTGGCCGGCTATCTGGCCGAGGCGGCCTCCAAGCCGCGCCAGGCGACGGCGACCAAAGGCACGCTGTTCCTCTTCGACGAGCCGACGACGGGCCTGCACTTCGACGACATCGCCAAGCTGATGCGCGCGATGCGCAAGCTGCTGTCGGCGGGCCATTCGCTGATCCTGATCGAGCACAACCTGGACGTGATCCGCGCGGCCGACTGGGTCATCGACCTGGGCCCCGAGGGCGGCGAGGACGGCGGTCTGGTCGTGGCGACCGGCACGCCGGAGCAGCTCAAGGAGCATCCGACCTCGCACACCGCGCAGGCGCTGCGCGACTACGCCGACGAGATGGACCGCGCACCGGTCAAGGTCGCCGAGGGCAAGCCGCTGCAATCGCTGCTGCGTCGTCCGCGCGCCACCGATGAGGCCATCCGCATCGTCAACGCGCGCGAGCACAACCTCAAGTCGGTCGACGTCAGCATCCCGCGCGGCAAGTTCAACGTGGTGACCGGGGTGTCGGGCTCGGGCAAGAGCACGCTGGCCTTCGACATCCTGTTCAACGAAGGACAGCGCCGCTATCTGGAATCGCTGAACGCCTATGCGCGTTCGATCGTCCAGCCGGCGGGCCGGCCCGAGGTCGACGCGGTGTGGGGCATCCCGCCCACGGTGGCCATCGAGCAGCGCCTGTCGCGCGGCGGCCGCAAGAGCACGGTCGCGACGACCACCGAGGTCTGGCACTTCCTGCGCCTGCTCTACGTCAAGCTGGGCGTGCAGCACTGCGCCCATGACGGCACGCCGGTAAAGCCGCAGAGCATCGAGGCCATCGCCGCGCAGCTGCTGCGCGACTACAAGGGCCGGCACATCGGGCTGCTGGCGCCGCTGGTGGTCAACCGCAAGGGCGTCTACACCGATCTGGCGAAGTGGGCCAAGCAGCGCGGCCACACGCATCTGCGCGTGGACGGCGAGTTCCTGCCCACCAGCCCCTGGCCGCGCCTGGACCGCTTCAAGGAGCACAGCATCGAGCTGCCGGTGGGCGACATGGTCGTCATGCCGGAGGCCGAGGCCGAGCTGCGCGAGCTGCTGGCCAAGGCGCTGGATCACGGCAAGGGCGTGGTGCATGTGCTGGCGCCGCTGGAAGGGCTGCACGAGGCGCTGCGTCACGGCCAGCCCACGCGCGGCATCGGCTCGCTGCGGGTGTTCTCGACCAAGCGCGCCTGCCCGCAGTGCGGGACCAGCTATCCCGAACTCGATCCGCGGCTGTTCAGCTACAACTCCAAGCACGGCTGGTGCGGCACCTGCGTGGGCACCGGCCTGGCGCTGACGCGCGAGCAGCGCAAGGCGCTGGACGACAGCCAGCAGGACAAGGACAACCGAGGCCGTGAGCAGAGCTTCCCCGCCGAGGAAGCCGAGATCGAAGACCTGAGCGACGCGCCCTGCCCGGATTGCCATGGCTCGCGCCTGAATCCGGTGGCGCGCGCGGTGACCTTCGAGCAGGAGACCATCGCCGCTGTCGCGTCGTGGAGCGTGACCGAGGCCCGCGAGTGGATCGCCGGTCTGGCGCTGACCGGCCGTGACGCCGAGATCGCGCGCGACGTGGTCAGCGAGATCCGCGGCCGGCTGGAGTTCCTCGAGGAAGTGGGGCTGGGCTATCTGACGCTGGACCGCGCGGCGCCGACGCTCTCGGGCGGCGAGGCGCAGCGCATCCGTCTGGCGGCGCAGTTGGGCAGCAATCTGCAGGGCGTCTGCTACGTGCTGGACGAACCCACCATCGGCCTGCATCCGCGCGACAACCAGATCCTGCTCAAGGCGCTCTCGACGCTGGGCGACAAGGGCAACACCCTGGTCGTCGTCGAGCACGACGAGGACACGATCCGCCGCGCCGATCACATCATCGACATCGGCCCGAGCGCGGGCAAGCGCGGCGGCCGCGTGATCGCGGAAGGCACGGCCAAGGAGATCGCGAAGCATCCGGACTCGCTGACGGGGCGCTTCCTCTCCCGGCCGCTGGTGCATCCGCTGCAGCCGCGCCGAGAGATGCTGGCCGACGCGCCCAAGCTGACGGTGCGCGACGCGACGTTGCACAACCTGCGCGGCGTCACGGTAGACGTGCCCTTGCATCGTCTCGTGGCGATCACGGGGGTGTCGGGCTCGGGCAAGTCGACGCTGGCGCGCGACGTGCTGCTGGCCAACATGGCCGCCGCGGTGCCGCTGCGCCGCGCGCCCTCGAAATGGCTCGGCTGCGACGCCATCGAGGGCCATCAGCAGGTGGACCGGGTGCTGGAGGTCGACCAGACGCCGATCGGCAAGACGCCGCGCAGCTGCCCGGCGACCTACATCGGTTTCTGGGACGCGATCCGCAAGCTCTTCGCCGAGACGCTGGAAGCCAAGGCGCGCGGTTACGCGCCGGGCCGCTTCAGTTTCAACACCGGCGAAGGCCGCTGCCCCGGCTGCGAGGGTCAGGGCATGCGCACCATCGCCATGAGCTTCCTGCCCGATGTGAAAGTGCTCTGCGACCAGTGCCACGGGCAGCGCTTCAATCCGGAGACGCTGGCGGTGAGCTGGCGCGGCAAGAGCATCGGCGAGGTGCTGCAGATGGAGGTCGACGAGGCGGTGGAGTTCTTCGCCGCAATGACCTCGATCGCCCATCCGCTCAAGCTGCTGCAGGACGTGGGTCTGGGCTATCTGACGCTGGGGCAGCCGAGTCCGACGCTGTCCGGCGGCGAGGCGCAACGGATCAAGCTGGTGTCGGAGCTGGTCAAGGTGCGCGACGACGTTACGCGCCGCGGCCAGAAGCCGCCGCACACGCTGTACGTGCTGGACGAGCCGACCGTGGGCCTGCACATGGCCGATGTCGAGAAGCTGATCCGCGTGCTGCACCGGCTGGTCGACGGCGGCCACAGCGTGGTCGTCATCGAACACGACCTCGATGTCATCGCCGAGGCGGACTGGGTGCTGGATCTGGGACCGGAAGGCGGCTCGGCTGGTGGGCGCGTGGTCGCGCAAGGACGGCCGGAATCGCTGGTGGAGCTGGGCACGCACACCGGGCGGGCGCTGGCGCCGGTGCTGGCGCGGCGCTGAGTTCGAGACGTCGCGCCTGACGCGCGGCGTCCTCGGAGCCTCGAAAGCTCAAAAGCAATCGGCCTCGAAAGAGGCCGATTTCATTGGGGCTTGCGGCGCCGCGCTCAATGCGGCTTGCGCCGCTGCCGCCGCTCGAATTCCTCGCCGTGATAGACGTTGCCGTCCCAGGTGCCGGAGCGGTTCTTGGCGCGCGCGATCGCGTCGAGCGCCGCATCGTGGGCGGCGCGGCGTCGGTCGCGGGAGTTGAAGCGGCCGCGCAGGCCGAATGAAAAGCCGCTGCCGCGTCGACGCTGCACCCAGGCGCGCCAGGCCGCCTGATGGCGGTAGGGCAGGGCCATGTCGATGGCCAGCAGGATGCAGACCAGCAGACCCAGGGCGGCGATGGCTTTGACGAACATACGTCGGCGTCGTGAATCACGCCTAGCTGGCGTGCAAGCCGCCGACTATACGCGAGCCCGCACAGCGCCGCCGGGCTCAGTCGCGATGATGGTGATGGCCACGATCACCCCGGTCGCCACCCCGGTGGTCGCCACGGTCGCCCCGGCGGTCATCCCAGTCGCGGCGATGGTTGTCCCAGCCGCGGCGGTCGTCGCGGTGGTCATGCCAGTCCCGACGGCCTTCCCAATAGTCGCGGCGCGGTTCCCAGCGCGGCGGCGGGGGCGGCGCGTAGACCGGGTGCACCGACGGGCGGCCGTAGTAGACCGGCGCGTAGGTGCGGGCGTACCAGTCCTCGCGGACGAAATAGACCTGCCGGCCGCAGGCGCCGTAATAGCCGCAGTGGCGCGCCCAGTTGCGGTAATGGCCGGGCGGCACGCGCAGGTACATGGGCGGCGCCGGCGCATAGACCCGCTCGATCATCATCGGCTCGGCATAGATGACGGGCGGCCGGACGTTGCCCACGTCGATGCGTCCGTAAAAGCCCGGCTGGCCGACGCTGATGGACACGCCCACGTCGCCGGCGAAGGCGGACGGCGCCGCCAGCGCGGCCAGACTCAGCGCCGCGGCGCCCAGGAGTCGTTGGATCATTTGCTTCATACGGAGCCCTTCGTCGTTGGGTGCCGGGAGTCATGGCCCCGCGCCGTCCTCCGTGCCGGAGGTCATGGCGGCGGGTCGGTTCCCGGCCCGGCCTAGGGAAAGTATGGAGGTTTAACGCGCGCTTGACGGATCCGGTGGACGTGTCAGCCGTAAGCGTTTGTTGGGCGGATCTCTAAAATCCCGCGTCCCCGCCGCACCCCGCGGGGCGTGGAGCAACGATTTGAAGCAATGGATCCTGACTTCCCTGGCGCTGGCGACCCTGGCGACCGGGCTTGGCACGAGCGAAGGCTCGCTCGCGCAGACCGCGGCCGCGCCGGCCAAGAGCGTGCCGGTCGCCGTCGCGAACCGTCCGCTGACGCTGGAACAGCTGTTCCGCGCCGAGCCCTATCGGGGCGAGTCCGCCAAGGACATCAAGTTCAGCGCCAATGGCCGCTACCTGGCCTACCTGTGGAATCCCTTCGGCGAGCCCGGCAGCGACCTGTACGTGCATGACACGCAGACCGGCCGCACCGTCCGTCTGAGCTCCCCGACGCTGATGGCCATCGTCGAGACGCCGGAGAACCTGGACCGCTACGCCAAGAAGCTGCAGCAAAAGCGCAGCGAGCAGGCCGAGCGCCAGGCCAAGGAGGAGGCTCAGGCCGCCTACCTGCGCGGCGAGACCGTGGATCTGGAGCAGTGGGAACGCAAGGCGCTGGCCGAGCTCAAGGTCGAGCTGGCCGAGCGCAAGGCCCGCGAGGATGCCCGCAAGGCCGCCGAGAAGGCCGCCTGGGGCGCGGACGCCGCGTCCGCCGCCGCACCGGCCGCGCCCGCCTCCGGGGCCTCCGCGCCCGAAGCGAAGAAGCCGGCCAAGGATCCCAAGGACATGGCGCTGTGGGAGCTGCGCGACGAACTGAAGAAGAAGCTCGCCAAGGACAAGCTCAAGCCGCAGGACCTGTACCCGGGCGTGTCGCAGTTCGTGTGGGCCTCCAAGGGCGACGAGCTGGTGTTCAGCTACCGCGGCCAGCTGCTGCGCTGGAAGGCCGGCGCCGAGCGCGCCGAGCCGCTGCTGGCCACGGGCCGCACGCTCAAGCCGGTCGGCTACACGCCGGACGACCAGTCGCTGATCGTCCAGGACGAGACCCGCGTCCTGCGCGTGCGCCTGGCCACGGCCGGCATCGAGGTCATCAACCGCGAGCTCTTCAATCCGGACGACGAGGACCGCAAGTTCAGCATCGCCCAGACCACGCTGAGCGAGGACGGCCGCTGGATGGCGCTGGCCGCCAACGCGCCGCTGGTGGGCGCCGACGGCAAGCCGCTGCCCAAGCCGGGCCGGCAGGTCGAGATCATGAATTACAGCGAGCGCTTCGCCACCGCGAAGAAGGTCCCGCGCGAGGTCTCCGACGACAAGCGCGGCCAGGAGTCGCTGGCGATCTACATCCGCAAGGTGCCCGCGCCCGGCACGGCGCCCGAGCGCCAGCCCGCGCCGGTGTTCACGCATCCGGGCGGCGACGCCTGGTTCGAGATCTCGCCGGTCGTGTGGGCCCGTGACGGCAGCTACTACGCCTTCACCACCTTCGAGCGCGAGAAGGACCTGTACCGCGCCTACCTGGGCAAGCCGGGCGACGCCAAGCCGGACATGGTGCTGGAGCGCCGCGCGCCCATCCACCACGAGCTGGTCAACGTGATGACGCCCAGCTTCACGCCCGACGGCAAGCAGCTGGTGCTGATCCTGGCGGACAACGGCTGGCGCCAGCCTTATGCGATGAGCCTGACGGCCGGCGCGGACCGCTCGGTCACGCCGCTGGTCAAGGGTGACTTCGAGGCCTTCCAGGTGCTGGGCTTCACGCAGGACGCCAAGTCGATGTTCGTGGTCTCCAACAAGGACGACCTGGCCGCGATGAACGTCTGGCGTGTCGAACTCAAGGACGGCGCAATGACGGCGCTGGGCCGCTCGCCGGATTACCACCGCGCCGCGGCGGTGTCGCGCAACGGCCAGTGGGCCGCGGCGGTCGCCGGCAACTGGGGCGAGCGTCCGGAGCTCAAGCTGCTCAAGGGCCAACCGGCCAAGGCCGGCGCCGAAGCGGGCAAGACGCTGACGCAGAGCAACGACCCCGCCTGGGCGATGGTCGACGTGTTGCGTCCGGAGCGCTTCAGCTTCAAGAACCGCCATGGCGACATGATCCCGGCCTACGTGTTCAAGCCGCTGGGCTGGGCCCCGTCGGATCAGCGCGCGGCCATCGTCTACACCTACGGCGGTCCGCTGAACGATCGCCATTCGGTGGAGACGGACAGCTTCCAGCCCACCGGCTATCTGTTCGGCATGTACATGGCCGCCAAGCACGGCTACGTCACGGTGACGGTGGACCCGCGCGGCCACTCGAACTACGGTGAGAAGTTCGCTGATGCCAACTGGGAGAAGCCGGGCGCGCCGCAGACCGAGGACCTGGAAGACCTGGTGGTCTACATGAAGGCCAACCTGGGCGTGGACGCCTCGCGCATCGGCCTGAACGGCTGGAGCTTCGGCGGCTTCCAGACGCAGTACACGATGTACACGAAGCCGGACCTGTTCGCGGCCGGCATCGCGGGCGCGGGTCCGACGGAATGGGAGAACTACAACAGCTGGTACTCGGGCCGCACGATCGGCAAGGTCGACCGGAGCAAGCCGGTGCTGCGCAAGTACTCGCTGCTGCCGCTGGCCAAGAACCTGAAGAAGCCGCTGCTGCTGGTGCACGGCATGCAGGATCCCAACGTGCTGTACCAGGACACGGTCAACGTGTATCGGGCGCTGCTGGAGTCGGGCAAGGAAGGGCTGGTCGAGCTCTTCCTGGATCCGGACGGCGAGCACGGCCTGGGCGGCGCGGTGAAGGCCGTCGGCTGGCATCGCAAGTACGAGGCCTTCTGGCTGGCCCATCTGGGTCCGGCGCAGCGCAAGCCCTGACCCCGGCGTCCTCGGACCCCACATCAACAGCCCGCGTGCGTTCAGCCGCGGGCTGTTGTCATTGGGTTCGAGCTCAGCGCGGGAGCGGGTGTTCCTCAAGCAGGCGCAGCAGCATCGGCCGGGTGTACTTCTCGACGGGGTCGACGTCCGGCGCGTCCTCGGGGCGGCGGTACTCGCCGCTGTCGAAGGCCAGGTAGACCTCGTAGGTGAGGTCGGGCATGTCCAGGTAATTGCTGGGGAAGTCGGACGCGCACAAGGTACTGAATACGCTGTTCATGATGAAGTCGCCGCGCTCGAAGGGCAGGGCGCCGTCGATGAAGGCGCGGGCGACGTGCAGCGACAGTTGGTCCAGCAACTCCGAGGTACCGCAGGAGGCCTGCTCGGCAAGGGCGAGCAGGTCCGGAACCGGGACTTCCTGCTGAAGGGCGATATCGATGAGGCGTTGCAACGGGGCGGCATTCATGGGCGCGTGAGTGAGCGAACACCCGGCGCAATCCGCCGCTACTGCCTTGCCTTGCCGCTCGCCGCGGCCGGCCGCCCGTATCAGGGCGCCTGAACCACCGTCTTCACCAACCGGCCCACCGTCGGAGCGGGACGCGGCGTGCCGTCGGCATGCGCGCCGCCGGTACCGTACTGGCCGTTGAGCAGCTTGAGCTGTGCCTCATTCAGCACCGAGCCCTTGGCCAGTTCCGCGAATCCGCCGGCCGGGAAGGGCTTGAGCGCGAGCTTCCACGGACGCGCGAGCTGCCGGTCCTCGGCCGTCAACGCACGAAAGCTCTCCTCGACCTGCGCCAGCGACGGTCGCCGCGCTTGCAGCGCCTGCCCGTCCTTGGCCGCATAGACCAGCGCGTAGACCGAACCCTTTGAACTGGTCACCAGCGTGAGCTCGGCATTGCCGCGCTGCCCCTGCGCATTGCGGCGCACGCCGCTGAAGTGCGTGGCCTTCAGCCCGTTGAGGGTCTTGGCATCGGTGCGGCCCTGCTCGGCGCCCCAGCGCCGCAGGATCTCGTCGTGGGACGTGCCTGCGTTGGGCGGCACCTGCTGCAGGATCAGCGCCGCGTCGCGCTGCGGCGCGAGCACCGTCAGCGCCTCGCTGCCGTTCTGCAGCGACCAGCCTGCCGGCGCGGTCAGCGCGATGTCCAGCATCGGATGCAGAAAGCGCTGCCCGCGCACCAGCCCTTGAGACGGACTGTCGCCGAAGCCCATGCCCTCGATCGCCTTGAGGAAGGCGGCGCGGTTCTCGTCGACCGGCTTGTCGCCGGTCAGCATCGCGGCCTCGTCGCGGATGCGCTGCAGCCGCTGCTCGTTGCTCGGGTGCGAGGCCAGCCAGTTGTTGCCGCCGCCCACCGGACGCCCCTGCGCGCGCGCCTGGTCGTTCGCGTACTGCTCCTGGTCCTTCAGCACCTGGATGACGTCGACCATGTGGCGCGGGTCGTAATGGTTGCGGGACAGGTATTCGGCCCCGAGCTGGTCGGCCTGCAGTTCCTGATCGCGGCTGTAGGAGGCGATGTAGCCCGCCGCCGCGTTCTGCGAGATCTGCCCCGCCAGATCGGTCGCGCCGCCCACGCCGCGCGACTCCAGCACCGCGCCCAACACCGTCGCCGCCAGCACGCCGAAGCCGGCGTTCTGCTGACGCGTCGCGCGCTGCGCGCCATGGCGCGCGGTCACATGGCCGATCTCATGGCCCATCACGCCGGCCAGGTCCGCCTCGTTCTCCATGTAGGCCAGGATGCCGCGGGTGACGTAGACGTAGCCGCCCGGCAGCGCGAAGGCGTTGACCTCCGGGCTGTCCAGCACGGTGAAATGCCACTCCAGTTCCGCCCGATGCGACTGCGCCGCCAGCTTGTTGCCCAGCGCGCTGACGTAGGCCTGCAGGCGCGGATCGTCGACCGGCGTGTACTCCTTGAGCACGTCCTGATGCGCCTTGCGACCGATGTCGACCTCCTGCTGCAGGCTCATCGCGCTGCGCTCGGTTCGGCCGGTCACCGGATTGACGACGTTGGTGCCGCAGCCGGCCACCAGCAGGGACGCCGCGAGCGCGGCCAGCATGAACTTGCGCGTCATCGCGGCGGAACTCCGTTTGGTCGGTAGGCGGATCGGATGGCTGAGTCGGACACCCGTGTGGCGCGGGGTCCGGCGATCGGGCTCAGTCGGCCTTCGAGCGCAAGGTCCAGAGCGTGAGCACGCCCTCGGGGACCTCGCGGCTGAGCGCGTCGCGCCAGTGCAGGTCGGTGAGCTTTTCCTGGTCCTCGGCGCTGAGCTGCGACTCGTCGCCGCCCAGCAGCGCGATCGGGGCCAGCGCGGCCGCGCTCTTGACGTGCTCGAACAGCGGGCACCACGCGTCCGCGTCCTGATCGACGCCGATCATGAAGCCGGTGCACCAGTCCTCGGCGTCGACCAGCTGCTGCTCGCCGTCCTCGGCGACGCTGAAGATCGGCTCCCACTCGTCCTGCTTGGAGGTCCACTGCACCGACAGGCTGTGCACATGGCGCAGCAGCAACAGCGCGACCTTCTTGCGCTGCTTGCCGCTGGGAAAGGGGTCGCCGCCGCCCCAGACCGGGCTCATCCATTCCTCGCCGGACTTGTCGGCCAGCGAGAGCGGGCTCAACAGCTGCGCGCTGAGATAGCCGTCCAGCACCTCGATGTTCATCGCGGCGTCGCTGTCCAGCTCGGACAGCAGGTCGTCCAGGTCCGACAGCTCGTCGTCGGTGAGCGGGTGGTAGAGGGCCTTGTCGGGCTGGTACTGCGGGAGGTCCATGTCGTTTCCTGGAAATGCGTCGAGCGGGGCGTCGGGCGATGTGTCAGGCCGTCGGCGGTCGATCGGGTGTTCTGCGAAATGCGGGCCGGGCTCAGCCGTGGCGGCCGTGACGGCTCTTGGGCTTGCGGCCGTCCATGTCGGTCAGCTGAGCCTTGAGCAGCGCCATCAGCACGCGGGCGTTGGCCTCGGTCATGACGAGCAGCGTGCTGGGCTCGATGCCTTCGACCGGCTCGCGCTCCCTGACCAGGGCGTCCAGCTTGAAAGTCATCAGGCCGCTGGTGCTCGAATTCGAGGCGGCCTTGATCTTCTGGACTTCGATGTGATGCGTCTTCATGGGGCGTCATTCTCGGCGATGACGCAGGCGCTGGATACCGGTCACGACAGCCACGACGACCGCCCCCGCCAGGATGCCCACGACCGCGTCGGCCAGCACCTGCACCAGCGTCTGCATCCAGCCGCTCACGCCCAGGGCCTGGACCAGGCCCTCGATCGCGTGATGCAGGAAGGCCGCCCCGTGCGTCAGGATGCCGCCGCCGACCAGGAACATCGCCGCCGTGCCCGCCACCGACAGCGCCTTCATCAGCCACGGGGCCAGCCACAGCAGGCCGCGGCCGAAGGCCTGCTGCCACTGGGCTGCGCGGCGGCTCAGCCAGAGGCCCGCGTCGTCGATCTTCACGATGCCGGCGACCAGGCCGTACACGCCGATGGTCATCAGGATCGCGATGCCGGCCAGCACCATCAGCCGCGTGGTGAAGGGAGCGTCGGCCACGGTGCCCAGGGTGATGGCGATGATCTCGGCCGACAAGATGAAGTCCGTCCGGATGGCGCCCTTGATCTTGTCGCGCTCCAGCGCCGCCAGGTCCACCGTCGGATCCTGCATCGCGCGATGCAGGGCCTGCTCATGGGCGTCCGCGGCGGCGCCATCGGCGTCTCCGGCGTGCAGCCATTTGTGGGCGAGCTTCTCCACGCCCTCGAAGCAGAGATACGCGCCGCCCACCATCAGCAGCGGCGTCACCAGCCAGGGCGCCCAGGCGCTGATCGCCAGCGCGGCCGGGACCAGGATGGCCTTGTTCAGCATCGAGCCCTTGAACACCCCCCACACGACCGGCAGTTCGCGCTCGGCGCGGACGCCGGTGACCTGCTGCGCGTTGAGCGCCAGGTCGTCACCGAGCACCCCCGTGGTCTTCTTGGCGGCCATCTTGGAGAGCAAGGCCACGTCGTCCAGGACGGTGGTGATGTCGTCGAGCAATGCGAGCAGGCTGGAGGCCATGGCGTGAGGATCCCGTTCCCTGAATGTGGGTGTTGTGCGAAACCCGTCTTTGTACCTGAAGGCGCGCGCATCCCGCCCTGATCTGCGGCAGGGGATTGGCGGCGATGGCACACTCCGGCGCATGAAACGCCGCACCGCCTCCTTCCTGATCGCCGCCGCGCTGTCCGCGGTGTCCCTGCAACCCGCGTTCGCCGCAGGCGAGGCCGGCCCGTACGACGAGCAGGCCGACGCCCGTGCCGACATCAACAACGCCGTCGCCCGCGCCTCGCGCGAGGGCAAGCAGGTGCTGGTGGTGTACGGCGCCAACTGGTGCAAGGACTGTCTGGCGTTGAGCAAGGGCTTCGGCCAGGGCCATCTGGCCACGGAAGTCGATCGCCGCTTCGTGACGGTCAAGGTCAACGTGGGCCGCTTCGACAAGAACGTCGACGTCGCCAACCAGATGGGCGTGACGCTGAAGAAGGGCATCCCGACGGTGGCGGTGCTGGGCGGCGACGGCCAAGTGCTGGGCACGACCAAGGGCGGCGAACTGGCCGACGCGCGCAACATGGGCGAGGACGCGGTCCTGCACGTGTTGGGCACGATGGGCAAGAGCTGATCGGCCTTACCGCGTTCTCTCCCTCAGGGCCTTCGGGCCCTTTTCTTTTGCCCAGGCAGAGGTCCGGTCGGTGGGTCCAGGCCTTGCTGTTGACACCTGACCCTCGATAGCGTGGAGGCTATCGCCCCACATTCAGGGGTCAAGTCTTGCGTGGGGCCCTCACGCGAGGGTTCCGGCGGCTTGTCTTTTGTGCGGTCTTCGCCTAATTTGCAGACATGGCCAGGCCGCTACGCATTGAGTTTCCCGGCGCCGTCTATCACGTGACGACCCGCGGGGACGCCCCCATCTTCGCCGACGACGAAGACCGTCACGTCATGCTCGACCTCCTCGAGCAAGCCGCCCAGCGCTTCGACGCGCAGGTGCTGGCCTACGGCTTGGGACGAGATCACTACGAGCTGCTGCTGTTCACGCGGCAAGCGAATCTTTCGCGCCTGATGCGGCACCTCAATGGCGTCTACACCCAGGCGCACAACCGGCGCCACGGGCAGACGGGCCACGTGTTCCAGGGCCGCTTCAAGGCCGTGCTCGTGGACCGGGACCACCTGCTGCTCGACGCCTGCCGCTACGTCGAACTGATCGGACGTCGTTCGGGATTGGCCTCGTCGCCGTCGGCCTGGAAATGGAGCAGCCTTCAGGCGCACGCCGGCCAGGTACCCGCGCCCGATTGGCTGGAGGTCGAAGGCCTGTGGACCAACGTGCTGGGCCGGGCGCCGCAGAACGCCGCGGATCGCCGCAAGGCGGCGCAGCGCTATCAGGCCATCGTCGAGTCGGAGCCCGATCTCGATATCTGGGGTCAGCTGCGGCAGCAGATCTTCCTGGGCGATGCGTCCTTTGTTCAGCGCACCGTGCGGCTGAGCGAGCATCCCCCGCGCTCGCCGCGGATGCGCCGCTGGGGCGAGTGGCTCAAGAGCAGTGCCAGCCGCGAGGAGGCGCTCTATCGTGCCCACACCGAGGGCGGGCAGTCGATGACGGCGCTGGCGCAGGAACTGGGGCTGTCGGTCTCGCGCGTGAGCCGGCTGATCGCCGGGCACGAACGCCACCGATCCTGACGGGGCTCGTCATCGGCGCCGTGTTGCGCTCCCAAATGCAAAAGCGGCCCTGAGTGAACTGCACCCCAAAGGTTGGACGGCAATCGAGCCGTCGTCCGAATCAATGCAGCGCGCGGGCCGGCGCGGCGGGGCAGGGGGCGACGCCCTCGTCCAACTCGGCGGCTTCGTTCCAGGCGGCGGTGGTCAGCTCGCGGGCCGCACCCAGCTGGTGGCACAGTTCCGCGACGCCCAGCCCATCGGCCTGGCCTTCCGGCAGCGGCATCGCGTTGATCTCGGCCGGCAGGTCGGACAACGCGCCCAGCAGCTGGAACAGCAGTTCCAGATCAGGCGCGCCATCGGCGGTCTGTTGCTGGCGCGCCAGACCCAGGCTGCGGCAGAGATAGAAGCAGGCCTCGGCGGCCTGATCGCTCATCGCGTGGGACAGCGCCAGTTGCTCCAGCGCTTCGCTGCGGGCGGCCTGGGCGGCCGGGTCCGTCGACGAATCCCGCAACGCGTCCAGCGTGGCGGACTGCGGCGGCGCGAGCGTCGCGTCGTCGTCCATCAGCGGCAATGAAGATGCGGGTTTCTGGATCGCCATGGTTCAGCGGGCTTTCAACAACAGGCCGGATGCTAGTGACCCCCGGGCAAACGCGCCTCCCATGCTTCGGGGGGAGTGCTCGTCCCCGTGGGCATGAGCCTTCCGGACGGCGTGAACTTGTCACGAGGCGTGACACGATGGCCGCAGCTTACGGGCTTTCCCGCTGACCGTGCCAGCTTTGTTGCCGGATTACTTCTTTTTCTGGGGACGCGACCAGCCGGAAATCACGGTTTGTCGGCCCCGCGCCACGGCCAGGCTACCTGCAGCGACGTCCTTGGTGATGGTCGAGCCCCCGCCGATGGTGGCGCCGTCGCCCAGCGTGACCGGGGCCACCAGCACGCAGTTGGAGCCCACGTGCACGTCCGCGCCGATGGTCGTGCGGTGCTTGTTGGCGCCGTCGTAGTTGGCGGTGATGCTGCCCGCGCCGTAGTTGACCCGCTCGCCCACGATGGCGTCGCCCAGGTAGGCCAGGTGGTTGGCCTTGGCGCCCTTGGCCAGGGTCGAGTTCTTCACCTCGACGAAGTTGCCGATGTGGACTTCCGCGCCCAGCTGCGCGCCCGGACGCAGCCGCGCGAACGGGCCGATCAGCGCGCCCTCGCCGACGCTGGCGCCGGCGGCCTCGCCGTCGATGTGGGTGAACTCGTGGATGCGCGCGTTGGCGCCGATGGTGGCGTTGCGGATGACGCAGTTGGCGCCGATTCGAACGCCGTCGCCCAGCCTGACTTCGCCCTCGAAGACGCAGTTCACGTCGATCTCGACGTCCTGGCCGCAATGCAGCGTGCCGCGCAGGTCGAAGCGCGCCGGGTCGGCCAGCCGCACGCCGGCGGTCATGAGGGCTTCGGCCTGAGCCTGCTGATGGCGGCGCTCCAGATGCGCCAGTTGCGACGGGCTATTGACGCCCAGGACCTCGGTCTCGTCCGCGGTCTTCACGCCGACCACGGGCACGCCCTCGGCGACGGCCATCGCGACGATGTCGGTCAGGTAGTACTCGCGCTGGGCGTTGTCATTGTTCAACTGGCCGACCCAGCGCTTGAGCGCCTCGGTGGGGGCGGCCATGATGCCGGTGTAGCACTCGCGGATGCGGCGCTGCTCGTCGCTGGCGTCCTTGTGCTCGACGATGGCCTTGACCGCCTCGCCCTCACGCACGATGCGGCCGTAGCCGGTCGGGTCGGCGTACTCGATGGTGAGCAGGACCAGCTTGTCGCCGCCGCAGGCCTCGACCAGCGCGCGCGTCGTGGCGGTGCTGATCAGCGGGGTGTCGCCGCTCAGGATGAGCGTGGTGCCGCCGGCGGTCAGCGCGGGAACGGTCTGCTGGATCGCATGGCCGGTGCCGAGCTGCGGCTCCTGGCGGACGAAGCGGATGCCATCGCCGGCGATGGCGGCTTCGACCTGATCGGCGCCATGGCCGGTGATGACGATGCGGGCGTCGGCGGCCAGCGCGGCGGTGTTGTCCAGCACGTGGCGCAGCAGCGCGCGGCCCGCCAGTTTGTGCAGCACCTTGGGCAGGCGAGACTTCATGCGGGTGCCCTTGCCCGCGGCCATGACGACGATATTGAGCGACATAAGAAAAATCGCGGTTCCCTGTTGGAGAGACCGCGATTATCAGCCGTCGTCGTCACGGTCGGCGGACCAGGTCCGCAGTCCCGCCGATCGCCCAGCGCCTCACTTCGATGCCGTCGGGCCCGATCCCGGCAGTTGCACGCTGACGCGATGCGGCTCGGGGCGGGTCTGCGGGAAGTCGGTCATCGAGGCTTCGAACAGCGCGCCGATCAGCTCCTGGCCGCCCTCGGTGAAGCCGTCGTTGCTGGCGCGGGCCTCATACAGCGGCTCGTTGGTCTTGCGGTCGCGGATCAGCAGCGCGACCTCGCGGTCATAGCGGCGCTCCATCATCGGGTCGTTCGGGTAGGCGTAGCCCCAGCGGCTGTAATAGGGGCGCCAGGCCGGGCCGTAGCGCCACGAGAAGTAGCTGCCGTTCCATCGCCACCACATCGGGTCGTCCCAGGCGGCGTAGCCGGTGCGGGTCACGCGCGCGCCCAGCGACACGACCACGTCGGACGACTTGGGATCCGAGGCTTCGGTGAAGCCGGCCTTGAGCAGGGCGCCGCGGGCGGCGTCTTCCAGCGCCGTCTGGCCGGCCTCGTCGCGCTGCTGCGACGGGAGCCGCTCGAACGCGAAGCTGCCGGGCTGCCGGCTCGCGGGCCAGCTGCCGAAGGTCTGCGCGTCGGCGGAGACGGTATTCAAGGCGGCGCAGGCGGTGAGCGAGAGCAGGGCCGCCGCGCCCAGGCTGACGAGGGCCAGTCGACGATTCAAGGTGAACATACAGACCTCCGAAGTGATCGGGCCCTCACGCGGCTGCGCACGGGCTCGGTGGGACGATTGTGACCCTGTCGGTGGAGGCTTGTCTGTGAGCGCGGCGTAAGCCGCGCGTTTCAGTTCGATGAGGGCGCGATGCAGCAGCGATCGCGGGGCGATTCGCGGTCCCGGGCGATCACCGCTCGGCGGAATCCGCCGCCGAATAGGCCTCGCCCGCGTCGTCGACCGGCGCGGGGATGGCCGGGGCGGTGGCGGCCGGGCCGGGACGCACCAGCTGGATCGTGGCGGCGGGTGCGGGCGTGCCGCACTGCTCGTCCTCGTCGAAGGCGATGTCGCCGTCGGCGACCGGGGCGCCGGTGGCCTTGATGGTCTGGAAGGGGAAGAGCTCGCGATCCATCATGTGCGAGGTCACGATGTTGCCCATCGCGGTGAACATGTTGTCCACGCGGCCCGGGAAGCGCTTGTCCCAGTCCTGCAGCATGGCCTTGACGGTGGCGCGCTGCAGGTTGGGCTGGCTGCCGCAGAGGTTGCAGGGAATGATGGGGAACTCACGGTGCTCGGCCCATTGCTCGAGGTCGGATTCCTTGACGTAGGCCAGCGGGCGGATCACCACGTTCTTGCCGTCGTCGCTGACCAGCTTGGCGGGCATGCCCTTCATGCGGCTGCCGAAGAACATGTTCAGCATCAGCGTGGTGACGATGTCGTCGCGGTGGTGGCCCAACGCGATCTTGGTCGCGCCCAGCTCGCCCGCCACGCGGTACAGGATGCCGCGGCGCAGGCGCGAGCACAGCGAGCAGGTCGTTTTGCCCTCCGGCACCAGGCGCTTGACGATGGAGTAGGTGTCCTGCTCCTCGATGTGGAAGTCCACGCCGCGCGACTTCAGGTAGGCGGGGAGGATGTCCTCGGGGAAGCCGGGCTGCTTCTGGTCGAGGTTGACCGCGACGATGTCGAACTTGATCGGGGCGCGGTCGCGCAGGTTGATCAGGATGTCCAGCAGCGAGTAGCTGTCCTTGCCGCCGGACACGCAGACCATGACCTTGTCGCCGTCCTCGATCATGTTGAAGTCGCCGATGGCCTGGCCGACCTGACGGTGCAGGCGCTTGGACAGCTTGTTCATCTCGTGCGCGTGCTTCTTGGCGGCCGCATCGGCGGCCTGGGCGGCGGCCTGTTCGGGCGCGAGGGGCGCGGCAACGGCGGCGGCGATGGTGGCGGAGTCTTGGAGCGTGGTTTCGGTCGTCATGGGGTCACCATTGGCCGCATTCGGCGGAGATCGCGACTTGGCAGTCGGGGAAGATTTCGAGCTTGGTCACCTTGATGCGCACGCCCACCACGCCGGCCAGCTTCATGAGCCGGACGCAGAGCTTGCCCAGCAGGGCCTCAAGCAGATCGGTGTGTTCGGCGGTGCACTCGTCGATGATGATGGTGCGCACGCGGCGGTAGTCCAGCACGTGCCCGATGTCGGCATCGCGCGAGACGATGGTCTGGGCGCCGAGATTGACTTCGGCGTCGACCTGGATGGGTTGCGGTCCTTCGCGCTCGAAGTCGAGCACGCCGAGATTCGCGCCGAAGCGCAGCCCGGTGACGTGGATGACCTGGCGGTTGTTGCGGCGCAGCGCGGGCGGCGGCTGCGACTCGCGCAGCGGGCGCAGGAAGGCCTCGATCTGCTTGGCCGCGACCACGCCGTCGCCCAGCGCGGTCTGCACGCAGGGGTGTTGACGGCCGCTGGCGTCGCCGGCGACGAACAGGCCCAGCACGCCGAAGCGCGGTTCGTCGCGGAAGGGCTGCGAGGGGGCGGTGACGCCGGCCCGCTGCAGCGCGTCGGCGACCTTCAGCCAGGCCGAGGGCTCGGGCTCGTAGCCCAGCAGCACGGCGACGTGGTCGAAGCGCTCCGCGCCATAGGCCTTGGAGGTGACGCCGACCCCGCCCGCATCGGCGGCGACGACGGTCGGCAGGGTCTGCGCGGGACGGCGGCGCAGCGCGGGCGCGCCATCCAGCTGCTGGATCAGATGGCTCTGCGCGCGCCAGTCGGAGCGCGACCAGAGCGTGACCTGATGGCCGCGTTCGGACAGATAGAGCGCGTTCTCGATCGCGTTGTCGCCGCCGCCCAGCAGCAGCACCTTGCCGGGCGCGAGCTGCTCGCGGCGGGCGGTCAGCTCCAGCGCGTCCATCACGCGTTCGTGGCGCTGCTCGGGATAAAGCGGCGCGGGGTGGCGCGGCGTCAGGCCGGTGGCCAGCAGCAGCGAGCGGGCGCGCAGCGGCTGACGGCCGGCGGGATCAGAGGGGAGGTCGCCGTCGTGCCCGGTCGGTCCGTCGAGATAAAGCGTCCAGCCCTGGTCCGCTTGCCAGTCGAGGTGATGCAGGCTCTGGCCGAGCCGCGTGTGCACGCCGGGCAGGGCCTGGATGTGCGCGGCGTAGCGGTCGCCCAGGGCGGCCAGGGTCTCGCCCGGGGCGCCGAGCAGCCAGTCCTGGCGGTAGGTCAGCGATTGCAGACTGCCGCACAGGCGCGGGCCGTGCTCGATCAGGGCGACGCTCAGTCCCAGCTGCGCGAGCCAGCTGGCGGCGCTGCAGCCGGCGGGACCGCCGCCGATGATGACGGCGTCCACCACGGGCGGCAGGGCCTGCGGCGGGGTCGGCAAAGCGGCGATGACCTGGGCGTCGGACATGGGCGAGCAGGCGCGGGCGGCGCCGGGGCGGGATTCGGGGGAAACCCGCGATTATCCCGGATCGACCGTGGAAAGGGGGCGCGGCGGGCAGGAAAACCCCGAGGTGATTCCCCCCGCGAGGGGGCTGCGCCGTGATTTCCTGCTCCCCATAATCGACCGCACGAGAAGGCGCCCACGAGCGCCGCAGGATTCCAACGGGAGGGATTCATGCGGATGAAAACGATGAGCCGCGTCGGAGTGGCTGGTGTTTTCACACGGTCACCTGGACACGCCGACCGGTCCGGATTCGGGCGACGCGGGCGGCCAGTTCCTGACCAAGGCGGATGGCTCCAAGGTCATCACGCTGGCGGCGAACGCCCGCGACCAGGTGCGGGACGGACAGTTCCGCTGGCGCGGCATGAGGTATGCAGGCCGCAGCAAGGATGCGAACAAGATTGTTGTCTACAGCAATCAGCGCGGCGGCCGGAGTTGGGACGTGATGAGCCTGAATCTGGACACCAACGAGCGGGAGCTGCTCACCCCCAAGCATCCGGGCGAGGTGGAGCAATGGCTGGTGGACCAGGAGGGCATCCCCCGGGTTGCGGTCGTCACCACCGAGAAGGATGAGGAACTTCCTCCCGAGGAACGACTGATGCGGGTGATGATCCGCGACTCGCTGGAGGCGCCGTGGCGCGAGCTGGCGAAGTTCACGCGAGGTTCGGGCGAGCGCTGGCAGCCGGTGGACTTCGCGGAGAACAACCGCGATCTGATCGTGTCCTTCAATGGCAAGCGTGATACCTCCGCGCTTTACCGCTTCGACACGACCAAAGGCGAGATGGGCGAGCTGATCGCCGCGCATCCCCGCTACGACCTGGGCGAGACCGCCGAGGGCATGCAGGCGACGCTGCTCAAGGTGCGCAACAAGGTGGTGGGTCTGAGCTTCGATGACGAGACCGTCCAGACGGTCTACTTCGACGACCGGCTGGCGCGCCGTCAGCACATGCTGGAGAAGGCGTTCCCCGGCAAAGAGGTGTGGGCGCAGGACACCGACACCGACCTCGTGCTGGTGAGCGTGCAGAGCGACCGTTCGCCGCCGGTGTTCTATCTCTACGACGAGGCGCGCAAGACCATGCGCGAGTTCCTGCGTGCCAGCGAGACGCTGGACGAGCGACACCTCGTGGCGATGCGGCCCTTCCTGCTGAAGACCCGCGACGGGCTGGAGATCCCCAGCTACTACTTCCTGCCCGCGAGCTACAAGCCCGGTCAGAAGCTGCCGGTGGTCGTGCACATCCACGGCGGTCCGTTCGCGCGGGCCGACACCTGGGGAACCTCGGGCTTCGGCGTGCGCGAAGCGCAACTGCTGGCTTCTCGCGGCTACGCGGTGGTGCTGCCCAATTTCCGCATCACGCCGGGATTCGGAAAGAAGATCTATCGGGCCGGCTTCGGCGAGTACGGCCGCAAGATGTCCGAGGATCACGAGGATGCGGCGACCTGGGCGGTGCGGCAGGGCTTCGGCGATCCCAAGCGCATCTGCATCAGCGGGGCCAGCTATGGAGGCGCCGCAGCGCTGTGGGCGACGATCAAATCGGCGGACGTCTTTGCCTGCGCCGTCGCTGGGCTGGCGCCCAGCGATCCGCGCGTCCAGAACACCTCGGTCCAGACCGACTACGTCTACAGCAAGGGCGCGGTCGCGCACTGGAAGCGGGTGCTGGGCGTGAAGGGCGACGATTGGAGTGTGGCGGATGAGGTCGCTCCGGCACGCCACGCGGATCGCTCGCGGATCCCGATCTTCATGTATTCGGGCATGGACGATTACCGCGTGCCCATCGAGCAGACACGATTGATGGCCGACGCGCTGAAGAAGGCCGGCAAGCCGCCCGAGGTCGTCATGATCAAGATGGGCGAGGCGCACGGCTTCGGCAAGCTGGACAACCGGGTGGAGCTCTACACCGAGATGCTCAAGTTCCTGGCCCGCCACATCGGCGTGGGGCCGACGCCGGGCACGGGCGAGGGCGTCGCGGCGGCGGAGCCCGTTGCGAATCCATCGGCCAAGTGAACATGGTTCAGGCGCGGTAAAGCCCGCCGCGCCGGCCCTGTCACCCGAGGAAAACCCCGAGGCGATTCCACGTCAGCACGAACGGGAGCTTGACGCCCGCTCCCCATAATCCTGCGCTTGCCAGGGGCGAAACATGCCCCGGAGTCAGACGGAGGAATGCATGACGATGAAGACGATGGGCCGCGCCGGCTTGCGCGGTCTGGTGGCATTGACGCTGGCGATGACCGTCGCCGGCCTGGTGCAGGCACAAGGCGCGGCCGCCGCGTCCGACAAGGCCGCCGCCGCGAAGCAACCCCTGGCGCTGGCCGATTACCTGCGCCCCGCGCAGTACGCCCGGCCGCAGCTGTCGCCGGACGGGACCAAGCTGGCGGTGCTGGCACCCGTCGGCGACAAGCGCAACTTGGTGGTGATGGACGTCGCCACGATGAAGGTGCTGCAGCACTCGAGCTTCAGCACGTTCGACGTGATCAACTTCACCTGGATCGGATCGGACTGGATCTGGTTCACGCAGGGCCGGATCGACACGCCCACCGGGCCGGACTCGGCCGACGGCGGCGGCGAGTTCGTCACCAAGGCCGACGGCAGCAAGGTCATCACGCTGATGGCCAACGCGCGCGATCAGGCGCGCGACGGCCAGCGCCGCCTGCGCGGCATGTCCCTGGCCGCGCGCGGCAAGGGCAAGAGCGAGATCGTCGTCTTCAGCAATCAGCGCAGCGCCGAGAGCCAGGACGTGATCAGCATCAACCTGGACACCAACGAGCGGGTGATGCTGACGCCGCAGCATCCGGGCGAAGTGCAGGACTGGGTGCTGGATCAGGACGGCATCCCGCGGGTCGCCGTGCTCGGCACCAAGAAGGACGAGGCGCTGCCGCCCGAACAGCGCTTCACGCGCATCGTGATTCGCGACAAGGTCGACGGCGAGTGGCGCGAGATCGCCAAGTTCTCGCAGACCTCGGGCGCGCGCTGGATGCCGATGGCCTTCGCGCCCAACAACCGCGACCTGATCGTGTCCTATCGCGGCGATCGCGACACCACGGCGCTGTACCGCTTCGACACGACCAAGGGCGAGCTGGCCGAGCAGATCGCCGGCAACCCGCGCTACGACCTGGGCGTGACCGAGAACGTCGGCGGCGCCACGCTGCTGCGCCGCGATCGCAAGGTGGTGGGCTTCCGCTTCGACGACGAGACCCAGCAGACCGCCTACTTCGACGAGGGCATGGCGCGCCGTCAGGCGATGCTGGAGAAGTCCTTCCCCGGCATGGCCGTGTCGGTGCAGGACACCGATTCGAACCTGGCGCTGGTGGCGGTGCAGAGCGACCGCTCGGCGCCGGTGTATTACCTGTTCGACCAGGAGCGCAAGTCCATGCGCGAGCTGCTGCGCGCCAGCGAGAAGCTCGATGAACGCAACCTCGTCGCGATGCGCCCCTTCCTGCTGAAGACGCGCGACGGGCTGGAGATCCCCAGCTACTACTTCCTGCCCGCGAGCTACAAGCCCGGCCAGAAGCTGCCGGTGGTGGTGCACATCCACGGCGGTCCGTTCGCGCGGGCCGACGTGTGGGGGACGCAGACCTTCGGCGCGCGCGAGGCGCAGCTGCTGGCGTCGCGCGGCTACGCGGTGGTGTTGCCCAACTTCCGCATCACGCCGGGATTCGGCCAGAAGATCTATCGCGCCGGCTTCGGCGAGTACGGTCGCAAGATGTCCGAGGACCATGAGGACGCGGCGAAGTGGGCGGTGGCCGAAGGCTTCGCCGATCCCAAGCGCATCTGCATCGGCGGCGCCAGTTACGGCGGCGCGGCGGCCCTGTGGGCGACGATCAAGTCGGCCGACGTGTTCGCCTGCGCCATCGCTGGCGCGGCGCCAAGCGATCCGCGCATCCAGAACACCTCGACGCAGACGGACTACGCCGGCAGCGAAGGCGGTGTCGCGCACTGGAAGCGCGTGCTGGGCGTGAAGGGCGACGACTGGAGCCCCGCGGACGAGGTGGCGCCGGCGCGCCATGCGGACCGCTCGCGGATTCCGCTGTTCATCTACTCGGGTCAGGACGACCAGCGCGTGCCGATCGAGCAGACCCGTCTGATGGTCGACGCGCTGAAGAAGGCCGGCAAGCCGCCCGAGATGGTCATGATCAAGGAGGGCGAGGGCCACGGCTATGGCAAGCTTGAGAACAACATCGATCTCTACACCGAGATGCTGAAGTTCCTCGAGCGCCACATCGGCGTCGGCCCGACGCCGGGCACGGGCGTGGCGGCGGAGACGCCGGCCGCGGCGGCGGCGAAGTAAGCCGCCAGCCTGAACCGGAGCGCCGCTGACCGGCGCGCCGGATGCCCGAGGCGATCCGGCCTCGGGACTCATTCAAGCAACGACGCCTCGAATGCCGCGCGCTTCGAGGCGTCGTCGTTCGGGGCTTCAGAAGCACTCGTCCAATAGCAGGTGGAAGGCGAGCTTGCGCTCATCCAGCGTCTTCAGGCCGACGGGCGCATCGGGCTCGCCGATGCCGTAGGCGCTGAAAAAGGTCTGACGCAAGGCCGGGTCGAACTCGTCCAGGCAGTTGGAGAGGATCGCGAGATCGCGGTAGCGGTCGGCGATGCCGACGCGCCCCAGGTCGATGACGCCGACGACGTCGCCTTCGGCGCTCATGAGGAGGTTGTCGAGCGAGAAATCGCCGTGGCTGACGACGGGATCCTCGGCCAGCGGCAGCGACGCCTGCAGCGCTTCCCACACCTGCTGCGGCGTCCAGCCAGCGCGCTCGTCGTCGAAGTCGTCGGCATCGATCAGGCCGGCGTCGAGCCGTTGACGCGCAAGATCGAGTTGCAGTTCATGGCGCGCGTTAAACGGGCACGTGAACGCCGGGAGCTCATGCAATCGACGCAAGAAGCGGCCGATCGCCGCGACGATCTCCGGCGCGTGCTCGGGCTGATCGGACAGCCATTCGTAGGCGGTGCGGCCGGGCAGCGCTCGCGTGAGGAGCCAGGTCTTGCCCGAGCCGTCCGACCCGTCCGATGCTTCCCGCGCGCTTGGATCGCGGGGCGTGGCTTCGAAGTGCTCAATCGCCGGAACGGGCCAGCGGCCGCTGAGCCATTGCAGGCGTGCGAACTCCTCGGTGATCGCGAGGGCCGCGTCGCCGTCTGCGTCGGCATGCTTGAGATACAGATCCGGTGCGCCCTGGCGATGCAGGCGATGCACCGTCGCGCCGGCTTCACCCACCAGATTGCGGTGCCATTCGGCGCCGCCGAGTCGCATCGCCAGCGACGGCGGAAGGACAGGCGCCGTGGACGGCACTTCCCGCGCGCCGTCCTCAGGGTCGTCGTGATCGCTCATCTCAACGCCCCGGCGCATGGCACTCGAAGTGCAGCATGTCCAGCCATTGGCCGTTCAGCTCGAAGCTGCGCGTCGAGCGGCCGAACTGGCTGAAGCCGTTGCGCTCCAGCACCTTGATCGAGCCCGCGTTCCCCGCATGCGCCTTGGCTTCCAGTCGCAGCAGCCGCAGCTCGCCGAAGGCCTTGTCGAGGACCTGCTTCACCGCCTCTTTGGCGTAGCCCTTGCCGTTCTCGTCGGCAGCGATGCGATAGCCCAGTTCGCACGAGTGGTAGTGTTTGCGCTTGACCTGGATCAGGTTGATCCGCCCGACCAGCGCGCCCGCCTCGTCGCGCATCAGGAACTGGTAGCCGGTGTCGGCGGCGGCCTCGCGCTGCGCGGCGGCGATGGCGGCCTCGATGCCGCCGTCCGCGTAGAAGGCCGCAGGACGCGCGTTGATGCGGGATTCGAAGAAGGCGCGGTTGTCGAGCTCGAAGCGGCGCAGGTCCGCGAGGTCGCGATCGGAGACGAGATGCAGGCTCAGCATGGTCGGCGAGCATAGCGGGCCGGCATGTCCCGCGCCCATGTCGGAGGACACGCACAATCGCCGCCCATGAACTCAGCATCGCCCGATCTGTCCTCCCTGCGCCCGCGGCCCTCCGCGCGATTGCTCGTGCTGGATCCTGAGGGGCGACTGCTGCTGTTCCGCTTTGTCCACAGGACGGGACCGATGGCGGGACAGGACTTCTGGGCGACGCCCGGTGGCGGTGTGGAACCCGGCGAGTCCTTCGAGCAGGCCGCGATCCGCGAGCTGCGCGAGGAGACCGGCATCGTTGTCACGGATGTCGGCCGCTCGGTCCTGCGGCGCGACTTCGAGCTTGGGTTGCCGGACGGCGAGCGGGTGTGGGCTCAGGAAGAGTTCTTCGTCGTGCGCGTCGACAGCCAGACGCTGTCGCGCGACGAGTGGACGGCGCTGGAGCGGGAGGTGATGGCCGATCACCGCTGGTGGTCCATGGCGGAACTGAGCGCCACGACGGCGACCGTGTGGCCGCAGGACCTACCCAGCGTGCTGCGAGGGGCTTAACCCCGCACCCGCTTCCACAACCGCCATCCCAGCAGCACCGCCAGGATGCTGCCGTACACGATGGGCTCGGCGAAGTTGTTCTTGCCAGCGCGCATCCAGATGAAGTGCATCAGGCCGACCACCGCGATCACGTAGACCAGCTTGTGCAGCAGCTGCCAGCGCTTGGCGCCCAGCGCCTTGATCGCCCGATTGAACGAGGTCACCGCCAGCGGCACCAGCATCAGCCACGCGGCGAAGCCCATCAGGATGAAGGGCCGCTTGCCGATGTCGCGCAGGATCTCGGGCAGGTCCAGACTCTTGTCCAGCCAGCCGTAGGCCAGCAGATGCAAGCTGGCATAGGCGAACGCGAACAGCCCCAGCATGCGGCGGAAGCGCGCCAGCGCCGGCTGATTCGTCCAGTGGCGCAGCGGCGTCACTGCCAGCGTGATCCACAGGAAGCGCAGCGCCCAGTCGCCCAGGCCGCGGATCAGCGTCTCCGCCGGATTCGCGCCCAGCAGGTCCGCGAAGGCGCCGTAGACATACCAGCCCAGCGGCACCAGGCAGAGCAGGAACAGCACGACCTTGGCTGCCGGATGCAGCAGCGGATGACGCTTCGTCGACATCAGAAGTTTTTCTTCAGGTCCATGCCGGCATAGAGCTGCCCGACCTGGGCTTCGTAGCCGTTGAACATCAGCGTCGCGCGACGCTTGGCGAAAAGCCCGTCCTCGCCGATGCGGCGTTCGGTGGCCTGGCTCCAGCGCGGATGGTCGACCTGCGGATTGACGTTGGAGAAGAAGCCGTACTCCTGCTGTGCCGCCTTGGTCCAGCTGCTCACCGGCTGCTTCTCGACGAAGCGGATCTTCACGATGGACTTGGCCGACTTGAAGCCGTACTTCCAGGGCACCACCAGCCGCAGCGGCGCGCCGTTCTGATTCGGGAGCACCTCGCCGTACAGGCCGAAGGCCATCAGCGTCAGCGGATGCATGGCCTCGTCGATGCGCAGCCCCTCGACATAGGGCCAGTCCAGCACGTTCGAGCGCACGCCCGGCATCTGCGCCTTGTCGGCCAGCGTCGTGAACTCGACGTACTTGGCCTTGCCGGTGGGCTCCGCCTTCTTGAGCAGCTCCGACAGGGAGTAGCCCACCCAGGGGATCACCATGGACCAGCCCTCGACGCAGCGCAGCCGGTACACGCGCTCTTCCATCGCGGCGACCTTGAGCAGATCGTCCAGACCGTAACGGCCCGGCTTGGCGCATTCGCCCTCGATCACCACCGACCAGGGCCGCGGTTTGAGCGTGTGCGCGTTCTCCGCCGGGTCGCTCTTGTCGGTGCCGAACTCGTAGAAGTTGTTGTAGCTGGTGACGTCCTTGTAGGCCGTCAGCTTCTCCATCACCGTGGCGCCCGCGACGCTGCTGCGCGCGCCCGGCAGCTTGGGCAGCTTGCCGGGACCGGCGGTCTGGGCTTGCGCCTCGCCGCTCAGGCCACTCACGCCCAGGCCGACCAGCCCCAGCGCGCCCGCGCCCTTGAGCCAGTCGCGGCGGCTGTCGTAGACCTCGCGTGAGGTGATCTCGGAAGAGAGGATGCGCTGACCGTGGCGCGAGCGATGGAAGTGCATGGCGGACCTTCGGGGGAGGGAAGGGTTCGCACCTTACGCCTGCGGCCGCGCGTTTTGTTGAGCGTCCGCTTAAGTCCCCCGCCACCTACCCCGATCGAGGGGGCTCAGAGTGTCCCGTACGAGTGCAGGCCCGACAGGAACATGTTGACGCCCAGGAAGGCGAAGGTCGTGACCAGCAGCCCGATCAGCGCCCACCACGCGCCGACCACGCCGCGCAGGCCCTTGATCAGGCGCATGTGCAACCAGGCCGCGTAGTTCAGCCAGACGATCAGCGCCCAGGTCTCCTTCGGGTCCCAGCTCCAGTAGCCGCCCCAGGCCTCGGCCGCCCAGAACGCGCCCAGGATGGTCGCGATCGTGAAAAAGGCGAAGCCCAGCGCGATGGACTTGTACATCAGGTCGTCCAGCACCGTCAGCGCCGGCAACCGCGCCGTCAGCGGACCGCGCAGCGCCACGCTGAAGGCCAGGAATACCGCCAGCCCGGCCATCTTGCCGGCCCAGCCGTCCAGGCCGGCGAGCGTCTCCGGCGTCAGCGTCGCGCCGACGCGGAAGGCCAGCAGCACCGCCACCAGCCCCACCGGCACGCCGATCAGACCGATCACCAGCGCGCGCGGCGTGGCCGTCTTCAGCAGCGTCGCCAGCGCCACCATCGCGGCCATCGCGAAGCTGCCGTAGCCGATGAAGTTGGCCGGGACGTGGATCTTCATCCACCAGCTCTGCAGCGCGGGCACCAGCGGCTGGATCTCGTGCGCGTCGCGCGCCAGCGCGTACCAGGACAGGAAACCCACCGCGGCGCTGACCACCAGCATCACGTAGGCGCCCAGCGCACGCGTCTTGAAGCGCTGCTCGTAGTAGAGATACATCAGCGTCGTCAACCACGTGAACAGCACGAAGACCTCATAGAGGTTGCTCACGGGGATGTGGCCGATGTCGGGCGCGATCTGATGGCTCTCGAACCAGCGCACCATGGTGCCGATCAGCGCCATGCCCACCGCGCCCCAGGCCAAGCGCGAGCCGATCGCCTCGGCCGCGCTGTGACCGGCTTCCTTCTGGAAGAAGCCCATCCAGTAGAACAACGTGCTCATCCACACCAGCACGCTCATCCACAGGATCGCGCTCTGGCTGGACAGCATGTACTTGAGTAGGAAGACCTTGTCGCCCGCCGCCAGGTCGGCGCCGAAGTCGTCGGTCTGACGCAGATAGAGCTGGATCGCCAACAGCGAGGTCGCGCCCACGATCAGCGTCAGCGGACGCAACGGCCGCCAGAACCAGCCCAGCGCGATCAGCGCCGGCGCCGCGCAGGCCAGGATGCCCTTCTCGTAGACGTCCATGGACGCGTGGTAACGGCTGAAGGCGAAGCCCGCGCCCAGCAGCACCAGCGCCGCGAAGATCCAGTCGAAACGGTCGCGGACCTGGAAGTAGCCGCGCTTGCCGATGTCCAGCGTGCGCTGCACCGTGGCTTCACCACCCGCCGCGGGCAGCGCGCCCGGGGTCAGCGTGGAATCGGGAGAGAGGGTGGTCATGTCAGGCTTCCTCGTGCAGCAGGCGCTGCTTGAGCGCATCGAACTCGGCAGGCAGGTCGGGGGTCTCGCGATTGCTGGACAGGGCCATGCGCACGCGCGTCTGTTCGGTCCGGCCCGGTGCCGCCTCCAGCCACAGCCAGAGCCGGCGATCCTTGATGTAGAGCATCGCAAACACGCCGACGATCAGCAACACCGCGCCCAGATAGACCAGCATCCGGCCGGGGGCGCGAGTCACCTGGAAGACACTGGCCTGCACCTGCTGGAAATCGTCCAGCTGCAGCAGCGCCGGCGCCGGATAGAACATCGAGTCCGACAGCGACAGCACCGCCTGCGTCATGAAGGCCTGCGTCTGCTCGCTGGGGGCGGGCGCGGGCCGGCCCAGCTGCTCCTGCGCCAGCTTGTGCAGTTCGAACAGCGAGCCGTTGAGGATGCGCAACAGCACCTCCGAAACGCGCGCCCGCTCGGCCTCGGGCACCTCGCGCTCGATGAACTGCGACAGCGCCGGCAGGCCGCCGACGGCGGCGTCCTTGGCGGGCGCGTCGGCCTTCAGGCCCTCGGCGCCGGCGAACAGCGTCAGCGTGCGCAGCGCCGTCGCCTCCAGCTGCGCCTGCATCTGCGGACGGTCGCTGGGCGTCGCGCCCTGCGCGTAATGCTTGGCCGCGCGCAGCCGCTGCGCCGGATCCGCCAGCGCGCGGCGCATCGCCAGCCAGCCGTCGATCGAGTCCTTGTCGTCCACCGGCACGCGCAGGTAGCGGAAGCTGTCCGCCGGCGTGTCGCGCACGCCCAGCAGGATCACGCGGCGGCCGTCCAGCTCCACCGGGAGCATGTAGTTGTTGTACTCGCGCGCCTGACCGCTGGCGTCGCGCAGCTTGTAGCTGAACGAGGGGCCGACGTTGCGCAGCGACTTGTCGCCCGGGCCCTTGGCGCCCGAGCCCAGGTGCTGCTCCAGCCGGCCCACCAGATCGACCTTGCGCACGTCGGTCGCGCCCTCGGGCTTGCCGAAGTTCTCGACGTTGATCACGCGCAGGCCGCTGAACTCCAGGCCGTAGATCTCGCCGCCGTCGCCCTTGAGCGAGGTCGTGGCGCCGACGCGTCCGTCCAGGTCGCTGTCCTGCGCGCCCTGCAGCGGCCGCAGCTTGAGCTTGAGCTTGGAGCCGCCGTCCTCGAAGCTGCTCTGGTACAGCGTCAGGCCCTGGTAGGTGAAGGGCTCGTTGACCTTGACGGTCGCGGTGGTGCTCGTGCCGTCGCGGTCGTGGATGACGATGTCGCTGGCGAAGAGCTTGGGCATGCCGGTCGAGTAGTACTCGACGTTGAACTTCTTCAGCTCGACCTCGAAGGGGAGTTGCTGCACCACCACGCCGGTGGGCATGGTCAGCAGCGCCGAGGCCGAGCGGCTGCCCTCGGGCACGAAGAGATTGGCGCGGAAGCTGGGATTGGAGGGACCGATGCGATTGACGTCGGTCATCTCGTTGAGATCCGCGCCCTGATAGATCTGCTTGCCCTGGGCCCACATCACGAGCCGGCTGACCAGATCGCCGTCGAACAGCCCGCCCAGGCAGATCAGCACGATGGCCGAGTGCGCCGCCAGATAGCCGATCTTGTGGCCCGCGCCCTTGCGCGCGCCGATCATGACGCCGCCGTTGCGCACCTGCGCGCGCGCCTTCCAGCCTTCGGCCGACAGCCAGGCGCTGACCTGGCCCAGCGCCGCTTCCGGATTCATGTGCAGATAGCCCAGCGACTTGTGGCGGAAGGACTGGATGGCCTGCTCCCGCATCGACTCCTTGAAGCTCTTGAGGTCGCGCAGGATCTTGGGCGTGTGGCGCGCGATGCACAGGCTGGTCGACACGACCAGGAAGCCCAGCATCAGCAGGAACCACCAGGCGCCGTAGACCGTGTACAGGCCGACCTTGCCGAACAGCTCCGCCCAGAAGGGCCCGAACTGGTTGACGTAGTTGGTCATCGGCTGCGCCTGCTGCACCACGGTGCCGATCACCGACGCGATGCAGATCACCGTCAGCAGCGCGATGGCGAATCGCATCGAGGCCAGCAGCTCCATCGCGTCGTCCAGAGCGGCGCGGGCGGAGTTCAGGGCGGGGGACTTCTCGGACATGGCGGGGATTCTCTGTCGCGCGCGTGACGCTTCGGGCGAAGCGCGGCACCGGACGACGTAACCATCAATGACAAAGGCCGGTGAATGATCACCGGCCTCACAGGGGCTTGACGTGGAGGCGCGCCGCCGGGCGGATTCAGCGCAGGCCGGCGATGTAGTCGGAGACGGCCTTGATCTCCTTGTCGCTCAGCTTGGCGGCGATGGCCGCCATCTGCGGGCTGTTGGCCCGGTTGCCGGCGCGGAAGAGATTGAGCTGCTTCTCGGTGTAGGCGGCGTGCTGGCCGCCCAGCCGCGGGTACTGTGCCGGGATGCCGGAGCCGTTGGGGCTGTGACAGCCGGCGCAGGCGGGGACCATCTTGTCCGCGATGCCGCCGCGGTAGATCTTCTCGCCCAGCGTGATCGTGTCCTTGTTGGTCGCGAAACCGGGCTTGACCTGCTTGGTCGCGTAGAACGCGGCCACGTCGCGGATCTCGGCATCGGTCAGCAGCTTGGCTTGCGGACCCATCACGTCGTCCTTGCGCTTGCCTTCCTTGAACTCGTGGAGTTGCTTGACCAGGTAGTCCATGTGCTGGCCCTGGATGATGGGATAGACGGGTTGGCCGCGCGATCCGTCGGTGGCGTGGCAGGTGAAGCAGATCTGGGCGGCCTTCGCCTGTCCCTTGGCCAGATCGGGTTTGGTCTGAGCCGTTTGCGACTCGGCGGCCCAACTGGGGCCGGCGACAAGAACCAGGCTCGACAACAAGAAAGCGGCAGTCTTCATGAATGTTGAGGGGTTGGGTGAGCGCAGCCGGGGGATCTTACAATGCACCTCTTTGACGCCCCGCAGCGCGATGACCGATTCCAACAAGAAACCCGCCTCGGCGGCCTCAGGGAAACCCGCAGGCCGTGGCGCGGGGCGCGCCGCTTCGAAACCGCGCAAGCAAGGCCCCGGCAAAACCGGGATGCGCGCGGCCGCCAAGGCCCGCGACAAGGCGCGCGAGAAGGCCAAGGCGCAAGGCTTGACCCTCCCCGAGAAAGCCCCCGCCGCCGCGCAGACCCCGGCCCAGCAGGCCCTGGCCTGGGCGCACTCGGCGCGCTTCCTGACCACCGCCAGCCAGCTCAAGCACCTGCCGATCAACGGCATGCTGCCCGCCGAAGCGCGCGCCGCGATGGAAGCCCAGGCGCTGCGGGAGCTCGAGGCGCAGGACGGCGAGGGCTTCGACGACCGCCCCGACGGCGCTGATGCGGAGGGGATCGACAGCGGCCTCGGGCAAGACCTGCCCCCGCGCCAGCTGCCCGAGATCGCCTTCGTCGGCCGCTCCAACGCCGGCAAGTCCACCGCGATCAACACGATCGCGCAGCAGAAGCGCCTGGCCTTCGCATCCAAGACGCCGGGCCGCACGCAGCACATCAACCTGTTCGCGGTCGGCCCGAAGGACGCGCCGGATGCGCTCTTCGCCGACTTGCCCGGCTACGGCTACGCGGCCGTGGCCCGCGATGCCAAGCTGCGCTGGCAGCGCGTCATGGCCGACTACCTGAGCGAGCGTGAATCGCTCTCCGGCGTGGTGCTGATGGTGGACTCGCGACTGGGTCTGACGGATCTGGACAAGCAGCTGCTGGAGTTCGTTTCCGACCGCGTCACCGCCGGCGAGATCAGCCTGCTGCTGGTGCTGACCAAGGCCGACAAGCTCAACCGCAAGGAAGGCGCGGCCGTGCTGGCGCAGGTGCAGAAGGACATCGCGGTCCTGGCCACCGAAGACTCGGACATCGGCATCACGCTGTTCTCCGCGCTGAACAAGCAGGGCGTGGGCGACGTGGCCGAGCTGCTCTACGAATGGGCCCACCGCGAGCCGGTGCAATACGTCGAGGATGACGAGGCCGATGAGGGAGAACAGAGTGAAGAGGGCGATCAGGCCGATGACGCCCCGGACGCTGCCGCCGCCGCGCCAGTCGATCCGGACGATCAGCGCTGAGGCTTGGTCGCTGAGGATTCAGGAGGCCGCCGCAAGGCGGCCTTCGCCATTCACGGGCGTCCGATGAAGACGTAGAACGCGGTGCCGCCGCGTGGCGCGTAGCCGATGCCCACGTACAGCGGGCCCAATCCCGTGTCCGATCCCAAGAACACGCTGCTCGCGTAGCGCAGGTCCTTGAGGCTGATGTCGCGCCGCGAGGCCCAGGCGTTGCCCGCCTCCAGCGTGCCGCCGACGAAGAAGCCGCGCGACAGGAACGGCGTGTCGTTGAGTCGCCGGTAATACGTGGCCCGCGTGAAGAGCAGCGCGTTGCCGCTGAGCTGATTCGGCTGGTAGCCCGACAGCTGGTGGAAGCCGCCCAGCGTGTCCCCGCCCAGGCCCGAGTCGTCGGGCTGTTGCGCCGCCACGCCGCGCGCGTAGAAGCTCAGCGTATGGCCGCCGAAGCTGCGTACCGCCGTCCCGTCCAGGTTCAGCCGCAGGAAGCGGCCGCTGCTGAGGTTGCGGTTGTCCTGCCGGCCGCCCGAGGCGTCCACCGTGAAGCGGTAGCCGTGCTGCGGGAAGTTGGCGAAGTCCAGCTGGTCCACCACGGTGCGCAGGCGGATGCCGCGCTCATAGCTGGTCCAGCGCAGCTTGCCGAGTTCCGGCGTCGAGATCGCCGTGGTGATCAGGTCCGGCTTGGCGTAGCGGATGCGCGAGATCACGCCCAGCCGCACCTCGCCCCAGCGGCCCCAGGGCTGGCCCAGGTCGAAGCCGATGGTGCCGTCGCGCCGCACCAGGCGCGCCTGGCCCAGGCTGTCCAGGTCGCGGTTGCTGTCGTCGTAGATGATCTGCTTGCGCTGGTTGGCCTCGGCCCAGGCGCTGACGAACCAGTCGTCGGCGATGCCCAGCTTGATGCCCAGCGGGTGATAGAGCTCGGTGTACAGCCGCGGCGTCTGGCCGATGGTCAGCTGGTTGCGCCATTCGGTGCCGGTGTCGGTCAGCCAGTGGCGGTTGTGGCTCAGCCGCAGGTTGAAGAAGCTGTCCCCGCCCGAGTCCGTCGACAGATCCATGCCGATGCGGAAGTAGTTCGGCCCCCAGGGCTTGTCGTCCATGTTGAAGACCAGGGTCTCGCCCTCGGCACGCTGCTCGACGTGATAGTCGACGCGGTCGTAATCGCCGCTGGAGGACAGGAAGCGCATGTCGCGCTCGGCCTTCTCGTTGTTGAAGGGCTCTCCGGGCTTGGACTCGAGCTGGCTGCGCAGCCGCTCGGGGTTGGTCAGGTCGCTGCCCTCGAGCTTGACCGCCGCCAGCATCACCGACGGCGTCTTCAGCCCCAGCCGGCCCAGGCGCCAGTCGGCGTAGGTCTTGTCGTCGACGGCATAGGCGCGCAGCTGCGGGAGCAGCGCCTCGGCCGCGGCCTCGCCGGCCTTGATGAAGTCGCGCACCTTGTCGAAGTCGCCCGAGGTCAGCTTGCCCAGCTGCGGCGTGACCAGCAGGTCCTCGCCCGCGGTCATGCCGGCGATGGAGCGCTGCACGTTCTGCTCGGTGAGGATGTTGATCATCTGCGCCGTCAACCCGATCAGCGAGTTCAGCGAATCCCGCCCGCCCACCGGCGTGCCGACGTTGACCGCGATCAGCCGGTCGGCGCCCATCTCGCGCGCGACGTCGATGGGCAGGTTGTTGACCAGGCCGCCGTCGCCCAGGATGCGGTCCTCCCATTCGACCGGCGCGAAGATGCCGGGCACGCTCATGCTGGAGCGCAGCGCCAGCGCCAGGTCGCCCTCGGCGAGCACGCGCTCGTGGCCATTCTCCATGTCGGTGGCGACGGCGCGGAAAGGCGTGGGCAAGCGGTCGAACTGGCGCACGTTGCGCACCGGCAGCGTCAGGCGCCGCAACAGCGCCTCCAGGCCGCGGCTGGACAGCGTGCCGGTGGGCACGCGGACCTCGCCGTCACGCAGACCGAACTCGATGGTGGCGGAGAACTCGAAGTCCTCCTCCTTGCGGCGCTGGGACAGATCCTGGCGGTCGACGCGGCTCGCGAACAGCCGGTCCCAAGCGATCTTGGAGAGCTCCCGATCCAGGTCCTCGGCCGACATGCCGCTGGCGTAGAGGCCGCCGATGATGGCCCCCATGGACGTGCCGGTGATCACGTCCACGGGAATGTGCTCGCGCTCCAGCACCTTGAGCACGCCCACATGGGCCAGGCCGCGCGCGCCGCCGCCAGACAGCACCAGACCCAGGCGCGGGCGCTTGGCCTGATCGGCCGCGGGCGCCGGCACGGGGCCGGGCGGGGGATTGGGTGGGACGGTCTGGGCCTGCGCCGCGGGCAGCGTCAGCGCCGCGACCAGAAGCAGGCCGGTGAGGCGAAGGCCGCGAACGCGGCGGTCGGCGCGAGGAACAGCAGGCATGGGACGCGGGGCGGAACAGCGGTCGGGCGGTCAATGCGGAGCGCGCCGGCACGAGGCCGGGCGGGCGCATTGTGACCGAGCCGCGCTCAGCCCGCGCGGTCCAGATCCTGCATCAGCGTGCCGATGGCGCGCTGCAACAACGCCTCTTCCTCGAGGCGCGTGATCAGGCCGTTGGCCACCAGCTGTTCGAGCGCGCCGCGGGTCATCGAGTGGCGCTCGTCGGGCATCTGGCCGACGAACAGGAAGAGCTGACGGCTGTCGCTGATCCAGGCCACCTGGGCGGTGATCCATTCGCTCTGCAGGAACAGGTGGTACCAGCCGCCGATCTGCACGCTGGCGATCCAGTCCTGCAAGGCGGCGCGAGCATGCGGCGAGTGCTCCTCGCTGTACAGCGCGACCGGCACCGTCGGCAGCTGACCGCGGTCCACGCGCTCATGCGCCCAGCGGGAGGGCAGTTGCGATTCGCGCTCGTCGAGCAGCTGCTGCAGCACCTCCTCGGGCGTGAGGGCGGGGCCCTTGGGCGCCGGCGCAGGCGGTGCCTCGGCCTCCTCCACGGCGGGCAGGCCGCGCAGCACGCGACCATGCTGGCGCATCAGCTCGTCCATGAAGGCCTGGCGCTGGATCTGCGGAAGCGCGATGGAATCCATGCCCTGGTCCAACGCGCGGATCAGCGCCGGCAGCTGCGCGCGCAGGCGTTGGCGGCTGGCCTCGTCCTCATGCGGCTGCACGCTGTGCAGCAGCGCGTCGACCAGCTCGATGGTGGACTGCGCGTGCACCGCGTCGCGGCCGTGCTGGACCATGGCCTGGGCGATCACCTCCACCCAGGGGCCCAGCAGAAAGCGCCGCATCAGCTTGCCGGCATGCGCGTCGTCGAGCTGGTGCTGGAGCTGGTCGCGCAGCATGCGCTTCCACTCCTGGCGGCGCTGCTCGCGGTCGAGGCGCTCCAGCGCCACGGCGCTGCGCTGGCCGCGGGCTTCGGCCTCGGCGCGGATGTGGGCGTCGACCTGCACCAGCGCCTGCTGGAACTGCAACGCCGACGGATGGGCCGAGTCCAGCAGCGGCTGGATGGTTTTCTCGAGGAAGCTCAGGAAGGCGCGCAGGTCGGCGTCGTCCGGGCGTTGGAAGCCCGCGCCGTGCGCGGCGATGCGGTTCAGCAGCAACCAGGTCGGATGCTCTTGACGGCGCAGCAGGCTGGCGTCCTCGCGGGACAGTCGCACGATGGCGACCTGCAGCCGGCCCATCAATACCTTGAGCGGCGGCTGCAGGCGGTCGTCGGCCAGGATCTGGTCGTAGAGCCGCGACAGCAGGTCCGAGCCCGGCGCGCCGGTCCCCGGGCCCAGGTGCATCGCCACCGGCGGCGTCGCCGCAGGCGCGACCGCCGGGGGCAGCGACGCCGCGCGGGTGTTCATCAGGTCCAGCTTGAGGGCGACCTGGTCCAGCGTCGCGGCGGGCGTCGGCGCGGGGGTGGCGCTCTCGGTCAGCGTCTTGAACTGGCGCTGGCGCAGGTCGGATTCCTTGAGTGCGCTGCCATGGCTGGTCAGCAAGCCGCCCAGCTGGGCTTGGCGCAACTCGGCGCAGAGCTGTGCATAGATCGGCTGCAGCTTGATCGCCAGCGGGTGCGCGGCGATGCGCATCAGCGCGGCGCGGCCTTCGGGATCCAGGTCCACGCCCTCGATCGCGCGCGACAGCGCTTGCGCGAAGACGGCGGCGCGTAGCGGGTTGTCGTTCTTCAGCGGGCGGGCGATGCCGCGCAGTGCGGCGAAGAAGTTGCCCAGCTGATGCAGCTCGGCACGGGAATGGTCCTCGATGGCGGTGATGACGTGTGCGATCGCGACGTCCTTCAGCGCCTGGCTCTCGTCCACCAAGCTGAGCTTGAGGTCGCTGAAGTCAGCCGCGGCGGGGCGGTCGCGGTGCAGCGGATCCCGGCCCGTGCGGGCGACGGCGAGCAATTGGTTCAGCGACGCCTCCAGGTCGGGGGCGAACTGCGCCCGGCGCTTGGACCAGCCGGCCAGCAGCTGATGGTGCTCCAGGCGGCTCTTGAGCTCATCCTGAATGCCGTTGTAGAGCGCATGCGACAGCGCCGGGACATGGGCCAGGGCGGCGTCGACGATGGAAGCGAGGGAGGGATGGGGCGATGGAACCATCTTGGTGTTCAATTTTCGGCCGCATTATGAGCGCCCCTTGTTTCGGTGACAGCCCCCGGGGCGGTGGGGGCCTGAACCCGGGGGGCGATCTTCACGCGGCCTGAACGCGAGCACGGCCTGCGCTCGGGCAATCGCCTCGCCCGAGTCGGCCCGAACGACGGAACCCGCCAATGAGAAAGGGGTCGCCGAAGCGACCCCTTGTCGTGCGATCGAACGGGCGGCGGAAGCGAGCCCCCAGCCGTCCGTGTCGGTCGCGCGGGACTTACATGTCCATGCCCATGCCGCCCATGCCGCCCGGCATCGCGGGGCCGGCCGACTCGTCCTTCGGCGATTCGGCGACCATGCATTCGGTCGTCAGCATCAGCGAAGCGACCGAAGCGGCGTTCTGCAGCGCGGTGCGGGTCACCTTGGTCGGATCCAGGATGCCCATTTCGATCATGTCGCCATAGGTACCGTTGGCGGCGTTGTAGCCTTCGTTGCCCTTGCCGGCCAGCACGGCGTTCACGACGACCGACGATTCCTCGCCGGCGTTGTAGACGATCTCGCGCAGCGGGGCTTCGATGGCCTTCAGGATCAGCTTGATGCCGGCGTCCTGGTCGGCGTTGTCGCCCTTGATCTCGCCAGCGGCTTGACGGGCGCGCAGCAGCGCGACGCCGCCGCCGGCCACGATGCCTTCTTCAACGGCGGCACGGGTGGCGTGCAGCGCGTCTTCGACACGGGCCTTCTTTTCCTTCATCTCGACTTCGGTGGCGGCACCGACCTTGATGACGGCCACGCCGCCGGCCAGCTTGGCCACACGCTCTTGCAGCTTCTCGCGGTCGTAGTCGCTGGTGGCTTCCTCGATCTGGACGCGGATCTGCTTGACGCGCGCCTGGATGTCGTCGTTGGAGCCGTTGCCGTCGATGACGGTGGTGTTTTCCTTGCCCACTTCGACGCGCTTGGCCTGACCCAGGTCGGCCAGCGTGACCTTCTCCAGCGACATGCCGACTTCCTCGGCGATCACCTTGCCGCCGGTCAGGATGGCCAGGTCTTCCAACATGGCCTTGCGGCGGTCGCCGAAGCCCGGGGCCTTGACGGCGACGACCTTCAGGATGCCGCGGATCGTGTTGACCACCAGGGTAGCCAGCGCTTCGCCGTCAACTTCCTCGGCGATGATCAGCAGCGGACGGCCCGACTTGGCGACGGCTTCCAGCGTCGGCAGCAGGTCGCGGATGTTGGAGATCTTCTTGTCGTAGAGCAGGACGAAGGGGTTCTCCAGGATCGCCGACTGCTTTTCCGGGTTGTTGATGAAGTAGGGCGACAGGTAGCCGCGGTCGAACTGCATGCCTTCGACGATGTCGAGTTCGTTGTCCAGGCTCTTGCCGTCTTCGACGGTGATGACGCCTTCCTTGCCGACCTTGTCCATCGCCTTGGCGATGATCTCGCCGACGTCCGCGTCGGAGTTGGCCGAGATCGTGCCGACCTGGGCGATCTCCTTGGACGTGGTGGTGGCCTTGGAGGCCTTCTTCAGCTGCTCGACCAGGGCGGCGACGGCCTTGTCGATGCCGCGCTTCAGGTCCATCGGGTTCATGCCCGCGGCCACGTACTTCATGCCTTCACGGACGATGGCCTGGGCCAGCACGGTGGCGGTGGTGGTGCCGTCACCGGCGTTGTCGGAAGTCTTGGAAGCGACTTCCTTGACCATCTGGGCGCCCATGTTCTGGAGCTTGTCCTTGAGCTCGATCTCCTTGGCGACCGAGACACCGTCCTTCGTGACGGTGGGAGCGCCGAAGGAGCGCTCCAGCACCACGTTACGGCCCTTGGGGCCCAGCGTGACCTTGACCGCGTTGGCCAGGATGTTCACGCCTTCGACCATGCGGGCACGGGCCTCGCCGCCGAAGACAACGTCTTTTGCTGCCATGAGAATTCTCCGAAATCTGATCTATGAATTGACTGCCACGCCGACGCTCGGGTCATTGCCGAGGAAAGCGTGGCGAGCGGTGGGCGCGTCAGGAGGTCGGAGCGGAGGGACTGGAACGTACTTGAGTACGTGAGGATCCCCAGCACCGCCCGACGACGCCAGCGCGCCGCGCAGTAGCTTTACTTGGCGATGACGGCGAAGAGGTCTTCCTCGCGCATGACCAGCAGTTCGTCGCCATCGACCTTGACGGTCTGGCCCGAGTACTTGCCGAACAGGACGCGGTCGCCGACGGCGACGTTCAGGGCGACGAACTCACCCTTGTCGTTGCGCTTGCCCGGGCCGACAGCCAGCACTTCGCCCTGATCGGGCTTCTCGGCGGCGTTGTCGGGGATGACGATGCCGGAGGCCGTCTTCGTTTCGTTTTCCAGGCGCTTAACGATCACGCGATCGTGCAGAGGACGCAGATTCATCCAGATCTCCTTGACTGTGTCGGACTTGATTCCTGGACCCGTCGTGCGCTCATCGCCCGACCAGCCCATCACAAGAAGTAAGCCCCGCGACTGCGGCCCGGGGCTTGTTAGCACTCGACCATCGCGAGTGCTAGCAGCAGATTATATGGACGCGGTTTGACGTTTCAAGGGCCAGGGAAAGTCTGCCCCGTCAGCCCAGGAAAAAGGGCGGGCCGCCCGATGAGGACGGCCCGCCCGAGGACGCGGTCCGAAGGTGACGGCGATCAATACGTGATCGTCACGGTCACCGTGTCCGTGTACGTGCCGGGGACCACGCCGCTCAGCGACGGGATGCGGCCGTAGACGGTCAGCGACTGGGCACTGCCGGAGCCCGTGCCGGACTTGGTGCTGGAGCTGGCGGTGCCGTCGCCCCAGACCGTTGTGCGGCCCGAGTCCAGGTACAGCTGATAGCCCAGGGTGTTGGAGCCGCTCTTGAGCGTGCGGGCGGTGAAGTTGGACGCGCCGCCCGCGTTCGTGCCGGCGTTGAGCGACACGGCGTAGGGGGTCGTGTTGGAGCAGGTGACCGTCAGCGTCGAGCTCCCATCCAGCGGCACCGCGGTGGCCAGCGGGTCGATGGTGCTGCCGAAGTTCAGCGTGCTGCCCGAGACGGTGCAGGAGCTGGTGATGGTGGCCGTGACCTGGAAGGTGTTCGTCGCCGTCAGCGCGTTGGCCGACATCTGCGCGGCGACCGAGGCGACCACCATGCCCAGACCGACGACCAGACGCTTGACTTGCTTGCTCGAGAACTTGTTCATGTGACCCCCTGTTTGCGATGGACAAATCGTCGGCGTTACGCCTTGTGACTTGCAGAAGCGGATCGCGGGAGGTCGGGTCGGGGGAATCCGAAAGGCCGCTGTAGGCAATGCGCCGACAGCCGTCAGGCCCGGAAGGAGCGGGTAACCCCGAGGTCGCGAGGGACCGCCGGGGCGGGGAGGGCGGCGTTCAGAGGGAGCGCCGCGGGCGCGGGCTCAATCGATGTAGGACAACGGCAGCGCCGTGGTGAACTTCAGCTCCTCCATGGCGAAGCTGGAGCTGACGTCGAAGAGCTGGGTGCCGGCGATCAGACGCTTGTAGACCTGGTCGTAGGCGGCGATGTCGGGGACGACCACGCGCAGCAGGTAATCGACGTCGCCGCTCATCCGGTAGAACTCGACCACCTCGGGAATCGACTCGATGGCGGCCCGGAACTGGTCGAACCAGCCCTGGCCGTGGACGTTGGTCTTGATCGAGACGAACACCGTCACCCCCACATTGACCGCGTGCCGGTCGACCAGCACGACCTCGCGGGTGATGACGCCGGCTTCCTTGAGTCGCTGCACCCGGCGCCAGCACGGCGTCTGCGACAGGCCGACCCGGGCGGCCAAGTCGGCGATCTGGACCGTCGCGTCGTCTTGCAGCACCGCGAGGATCTTGCGGTCGATGGCATCCAGTTTCGCTTTGCTCATGAGGATGGGAATGGGTTGGCGCCGGTGGAGAGTCGGGCGTGATTCTGCATGCCGGGCGTGGTCGACCGTACTGTCGGTGTCGGCAGGACAGTTCTGCGATGCTTGGCGCCAACCGTCCTGCTTGCCGCGCCCGGCGTTCCCTATCCTCGCGGCATCAAGAAAAGAGGAATTCTCAAGATGTTCACCCTTGTCAGCCGACACCCGCTTCCCGTCCTCCAGGCCACGCTGGAGCAATACGTGGCCGAGGCCTCCGGCACCCGCCACGTGCACCTGCGCACCGAGTCCGACGAACTGGCCTTCCTGGTCGGCTTCCCCACCGTGCCCGAGCACAGCGACGGCCGCGCCCACATCCTGGAGCACCTGGCGCTGTGCGGCTCGGAGCGCTTCCCGGTGGCGGATCCCTTCTTCGCGATGATGAGGCGCTCGACGGCGACCTTCATGAACGCGATGACCTACGCCGATCGCACCGTCTACCCCTTCGCCACGACCGACCGCGCGGACTTCTTCAACCTGATGGACGTCTACCTGGACGCCACCTTCTTCCCCAAGCTCGACTACCTGAGCTTCCGGCAGGAGGGCTGGCGCCATGTGGTCAAGCCGGTGAACGGCGCCTCGTCGGGCGCCTCCATCGGCTACCAGGGCGTGGTGCTCAACGAGATGAAAGGCGCTTACGGCAATCCGATGCGGATCATGGACCGGGGCCTGGACGCGCTTCTCTTCGAGGGCACGACCTATGCGGTGGACTCGGGCGGCGATCCGCTGGTGATCCCCGAGCTCACCCATGAGGCGCTGCTGGCGTTCCACGCCTCGCATTACCACCCCTCGCAGGCCTTCTTTCTGACGGCCGGGCGCATCGAGGCCGCCGAGATCCAGGCGCGCATTGCCGAGCAGGTGCTGCAGCGCAAGCCCGGCCGCCAGCCGCTGCGCATGCCGGGTCTGGCGCCGGCCTGGACCCAGCCCCGCCTGACCGACATTCGCATCCCGTCCGCTGAGGCCCGCGCCGACGAGTTCGGCGTGCAACTGGCCTGGCGCATGAGCGAGAGCCGCGACGCGCTGTCCACCGCGCGCTTCCAGCTGCTGGCGCGCGGCCTGCTGGGCGATGCGTCGGCGCCGGTGCTCAAGGCGATGGAGAGCGCGGGCTTCGGCCGCCCCTCGCGGATGAACGGCGTCAACCCAGGCGCGCGTCAGCTGAGCTTCCACCTCGGCATGGAAGGCCTGACCGAGGACCAGATCGAGCCCGCGCGCACCTGCATGCTGCGGGCGCTGGAGGCGGCGGCGCGCGACGGCGTCCCCGCGAGCGTCTTCGAGGCCGCGATCCGCGACATGCGGGTCAGCCAGCGCGAGATCCGCGGCGGCGGCATGCCCGACGCGCTGAGCCGGCTGCTGGGCGCCGTGCCCGCGCTGATGTACGGCATCGACGTGCTGCCCGCCTTCGACAACGAGGCGGTGTTGGCCGTGCTGGAGCGCGAGTTCGCCGATCCCGAGACCTTCAAGCGCCTGGTGCGCGAGCTGCTGGCGCATGAGACCTTCCTGGTCGCGCGCATCCTGCCCGATGCCACTTTCGCCAGCGAACGCGGCCGCATCGAGGCGGAGCGTCTTGTCGCGCAGTCCGCGCTGTTGAGCGACGCAGACCTGAAGCGCATCGCCGACGAGGACGCGGCGCTGGTCGCGCATCGCAGCCAGGGCAGCCGGACCGACATGCTGCCGCGCATCCGGCCGCAGGACCTGAGCCGCGAGCCGCGTCGCGTGCCCGCGATCAGCGAGCCGCGTCCGGGCGTCGCCGCGGTCGAGGTGGCGTCCAACGGCGTGAGCTACGCGACCCTGGCGGTGGACCTGGGCGGATTCGAGCGCGCCGATTGGCCGTGGCTTGCGCTGTATGTCGACATGGTCGGCGAACTCGGCGCCGGCGACATGGGCTATGAGCAGGCCGCCGCGTGGCGGCAGCGCAAGGTGCCGGGCTTCAGCATCTATCTGGATGCGCTGGTCGGCGCGGGCAAGGACACGGCGGACGACGCGGCCCAGGAGACGGTCAACGGCGAGTCGAAGGGGAAGTTGATCACCAGCCTGTGCATCCATGCGAGCGGTCTGCAGGAGCAACACGCCGATCTGGTCGAGGTCATCCGCACCTGGGCCGACGCGCCGCGCTTCGACGAGATCGAGCGCATCGCCTTCCTGGCGCGCAGTCTGGTCGAGGACCGCCTCACCGGGCTGCCCAACCAGAGCGACCGTCTTGCCTCGCTGACCGCGACGGCGCCGTTGTCGGCGCGGCAGGCCTTCGATGACGCGACGCGCGGCGTGGCCTCGCTGCCCTTCCTGCACGCGCTCAAGGCGCAGCTGCAGGAAGCCGACGGCCCCGCGCGCGTCGCCGCGACGCTGGCCGGATTGCAGGCGCGACTGCTCGCCGCGCCGCGCCGGATCACCTGGGTCGCGTCGCAGCCGCTGACCGAGGACCTGCTCGAACTGGTGCCGCCGCAGGCCGGTGCTGCCGCTTCGACGCCCGCTGCGGGCGCGAGCCCGACGGCCGAGCCCGCCAACGCGGCGCTGCTGCTGTCCGGTCAGGTCAACCACTGCTTCATCGCCTGGCCCGCGCCCGGCATGACGCACGCCGACGCGGCCCCGCTGGCGCTCGCGGCCGAGCTGCTCACCCACCGCGTGCTGCATCGCCGGCTGCGCGAGGAGGGCGGCGCCTACGGCGGCTCGGCGGGCTACTCCAGCGAGGACGGCCTGTTCACGATGAGCTCCTACCGCGATCCGCGTCTGGCCGCGACCTACGCCGACTTCCATGCGGCGCTGGATGAGCTGCTCGCCGCCGAGTACTCGCAGGAGGCCTTGGAGGAAGCGATCCTGGGCGTCGTCAAGCGCCTGGACAAGCCGCTGTCCCCGCAGGGCCAGGGCATGGAGGCGGTGCGGCTCGCGCGGCGCGGCGTGACGCTCGCTCAGCGCGCGGCCTATCGCGATGCCGTCCTGGACTGCACGCTGGAGCAAGTGCATCGCGCCGCCGATCTGTGGCTCAAGCGCGGACGGCCCAGCCGCGCCGCTGCGGCGACCACGGCCGATCAGGACCTCGCGGGCCTGCAGCCCGTCGAGGTGCTGCGCGCGCCGGCCGCATCGGTCGCTCCGGGCGCCGCGGCGCTTGAGCCGGCCCGCGTCTGAGCAGACCGAAATCTGGTTCGCCTTGAATGCGTTTGCGGCGAACCGGACCTGACGCTTTCGGGATGCGAGAAATCCAATTTCGATTTGCTCATAAGTATTGGAATCAATTGTCGTAAGCGGACGGTGTCGAGGTGGATTTAGCACGTAGATTCCTCAGGCGCATTCCGACAATTCCTCCCCATGGAAATCTATCTCGACGCCAACGCCACCACCCCTGTCCTGCCGCAGGCGCGCGCCGCCGCGCTGTCCGCGATGGCGGAGGCCTTCGGCAACCCCAGCAGCATCCACGGCAGCGGCTTGCGGGCCCGCGCGGTACTCGACGAGGCCCGCGCCACCGCGCGCCGGGTGCTGGGCGCCTCGACCGGACGGCTGCTGTTCACCAGCGGCGCGACCGAGGGCATCCAGACGGCGGTGCTGTCCGCGCTGACCGCGCTGCGCCGCCGCCGCGACACCGGCGAGTCGCTGCCGCCGCAGCTGCTCTACGGCGCGACCGAGCACAAGGCCGTGCCCGAGGCGCTCAAGCACTGGAACGCGCTGCTGGGCCTGCATCTGAAGGTCGTGGCGATTCCGGTCGGACTCGACGGCCGCCATGACCTGGACTGGCTGCGCGAGCAGGCGCCGCAAGCGGGTCTCGTCTGCACGATGGCCGCCAACAACGAGACCGGCGTCATCAGCGATCTGGACGGCATCGCCGAGGCGCTGCGCGGCAGCCCGGCGCTGTGGCTGGTCGACGGCGTGCAGGCGCTGGGCAAGCTGGCGCTGGATCTGGACCGCCGCCCCATCGACTACGCGCCCTTCTCGGGACACAAGCTCTACGCGCCCAAGGGCATCGGCATGCTCTACGTGCGCGACGGCGCGCCCTTCACGCCGCTGATCGCCGGCGGCGGGCAGGAAGGGGCGCTGCGCTCGGGCACCGAGAACATGGCCGGCATCGCCGCGCTGGGCGCGGTGCTGAAGGCGCTGGAGTCGGGCGAGGTTTTTGCGTCGACGCAGGCGCTGGCCGAGCGCCGCGATCGGCTCGCCGACGCGCTGCGCGACGCCTTCCCGGGCGTGGTGTTCAACGCGCCTTTCGAACTCAGCCTGCCGACGACGCTCAACGTGTCGGTTCCTGGACTCAGCGCCAAGCTGCTGCTGGATCTGTTCGACGCCGCCGGCTTGCGGGTGAGCGGCGGATCGGCCTGCGGCGCGTCGCGCGCGCAGCCCAGCTATGTGCTGGAGGCCATGGGCCTGCCGGCCTGGCGCACGGCCGCGGCGGTGCGTCTGTCCTTCGGCGCCGCCGATGCCGAGGCGACGATCGCCGAAGCCTGCCGCCGCCTGCGCGCGTGCGGGGAATCGCTGCGCGCGAGCTGCCAGATTCCGTCGGCGGACGAGGCGCCGCGTCATGCGGACCGGTTCACGCGATTTGTCGTGGACGGCGCGTGCTGCTACGTCGTGGCGGATGAGGCCAGCCGCCGCGCTGTGGTCGTCGATCCGCTGCCGGAGCTCACCGAGCGCCTGACGCAATGGATGCGATGTCGAGGGATCGCGCTGGTGGCGGTGCTGGACACGCACAGCCATGGCGACCACGCCTCGTCCGCGCCGGTGCTGCGCGCGGCGGCGCGGGATCTGCTCGCGGCGGAGGCGCAGGATGAGCGCGTCGACGGGCTGGGCTGGCCGGTGGATCGGGAGTTCATTGCGCTGGGCACGCTGCGTCTGACGCGGCTGGCGACGCCGGGGCATACGGAAGACTCGACCGCGTATCTGCTGCACGAGGTGCTGCGCGAGGCGTATGGCGCGGATGCGCTGCTGGCCGCTTTCGTCGGCGATACGGTGATGCCGGGCGCGCTGGGGCGCAGCGACTTCGCGCAGAGCGCGCCGCTGGCTTACGGGCCGTCGTTGAAGACGTTGGCGCGGCAGGTGGGGGTGGGCGCGACCTTGCTGCCCGGGCATGACTATGACGACCGCTATGCGACGACGTTGGCGATCGAATCGCGCGCGCAGCCGCTGCTGGACGGCGTGCTGCAGGGCCGGCTGAGCGCCGAGGCTTTTGCGGCCGAGAAGGCGGAGCTGGAGCGGGATCTGCCGCCGACGGAGTACCAGACCATGGCGTGCGGCGCGCGGGTGGAATGCTCGCGCGCGGTGGAGCGGGTGGAGATGAGCGCGTCGGAGTTGCGGGGGGTGCTGCGCGGTGCGGTGGCGCCGGTGCTGGTGGATGTGCGCGAGGACTATGAGGTCCGGCTCAGCCCGACGGGGGAGTTGGCGCCCGAGTCGGTGCCGCTGTCGACGCTGTTGAATGCGATGCCGCGATGGGCGGCGTTGGCGGCGGAGGTGCCGGTGATCTTCTTCTGCCGCAGCGGGAATCGGAGTGCGCAGGCGGCCAAGGCGCTCAGGCGCTTTGGGCATGCGCAGGCGTGGAGCCTGGAAGGGGGGCTGGCGCTGTGGGACGCGGAGAAGATCGCGGTGCCGGCGGAGGGGTTGGCGTTCGCGATTTGACCGTCCCGCCCACAGCCTTTATGCTCGCGTCATGAAAGCGCTTTCATAAGCGCGCATTTCGACCCGACAAGAGGCATCCCATGACGGAGACAAACACGGCGGGGGCGCGCGCGTCCCTGCGCTGGACCCTGTCCGCAAAAGGCGCGGACCTCGCAACCTCCACGCGCCTGGCCCCGCAACCCGACCTCGCGCTGCACCAAGCGGCCGACCTGACCCGCGACCCCGCCATCGCCGGCATGCCCAAGCTGGTCGTCAATTCCTCCAAGCGTTTCCAACGCATCGAAGGCTTCGGCGGCGCCTTCACCGAGGCCGCCGCGACCACCTGGCAACGCCTGCCCCCCGCCGAAGCCGACGCGCTCCTTCGCGCCTACTTCGACGCCAACGCCGGACACGGCTACACCTTCAACCGCGTCCACATGAACAGCTGCGACTTCTCGCTGGGCAACTACGCCCACGCGGAGGTCCCCGGCGACGAGGCGCTCGCCCACTTCGCGATCGACCGCGACCGCCGCGCGCTGCTCCCCATGATCAAGGCGGCCCAAGCCATCGCGCCGACGCCGATGAAGCTGCTGGTCTCCCCGTGGAGCCCGCCGGCCTGGATGAAGTCCAACGGCGAGATGAACAACGGCGGCAAACTGCTGCCGCGATACGCCGCCGCCTGGGCCCAGTGCTACGTGCGATTCATCCAGGTCTACGAGGCCGAAGGCGTGCCCATCTGGGGCGTGTCCGTGCAGAACGAACCCGACGCCAAGCAGCGCTGGGACTCCTGCCTCTACAGCGCGGAAGAGGAACGCGACTTCGTCCGCGACCACCTCGGCCCCGCGCTGCACGCCGCCGGTCTTGAACGCATCCGCATCGTCGTCTGGGACCACAACCGCGACCAGATGGTGCAGCGCGCCGACGTTGTCTACTCCGACCCCGAGGCCGCCAAGTACGTCTGGGGCTGCGGCTTCCACTGGTACGTCGAGGACCACTTCGATCACGTTCAGCTGCTGCACGACGCCTATCCCGACAAGCAGCTGCTGTTCACCGAAGGCTGCCAAGAGGGCGGGCCGCACATCGGCTCCTGGGCCACCGGCGAGCGCTACGCCCGCAGCGTCATCAACGACCTCAACCGCTGGACCGTCGGTTGGATCGACTGGAACCTGCTGCTGGACGAGACCGGCGGCCCCAACCACGTCGGCAACCTGTGCAGCGCGCCCATGCTCGCGGACCGCGAGAGCAACCGGCTGATGCCGCAGAGCTCCTACGACTACCTCGGCCACTTCAGCCGCTTCATCCGCCCGGGCGCGCATCGCGTGCTCTGCTCGGCGAGCAGTCAGGACCTGGAGTGCACCGCTGCCATCAACGAGGACGGCACGATCGCCGTCGTCGTGATGAATCGCAGCGAGCGGGCGCATCGATTCCTGCTCAACGTCGACGGGCAGGCGGCCGTCGCCGATCTCCCGCCCCGCGCGATCGCGAGCTACGCGCTGCCGCGCTGACGACGAGGCCACGCGCTTGAAACATCCCAAGCTGATCCGGCGCCGCACCTGGCTGGCGGGCATGGCGCTGCCGGCCTTGCCCAGCCTCATCGTGGTTCCCGCCCGCGCGCAGCCCGCCGAGGTGCTGACCGTCGCCGCCTTCCCCCTGGTCGACGAGATCGCCCGCACCGCGATCCCGGCCTGGCGCGCGATGCATCCCGACGTGGAGCTGCGCATCCTGATGCGCCAATACGTCGACCATCACACCGCGATGACGACCTCGCTGTCGACCGCCGTCGGGCTGCCGGACGTGATGGCGCTGGAGTCCAGCTATGTCGGCCGCTTCGCGCAGGGCGGCGGACTGGAGGACCTGCGCCAGCCGCCCTACGGCGTCGAGGCGCATCGCGCGCGGGTTGTGCCCTATGCCTACGACCAGGCGATCGCGCGCAACGGCGCGGTGGTCGCGATGCCCACGGACATCGGTCCCGGCACCATGCTCTACCGCCAGGACATCGTCGACCGCGCCGGCGTCGGGCCGGAGGACCTCACCCGCAGCTGGGACAGCTATGTCGCCGCGGGCGAGCGCATCAAGGCGCGCACTGGCGCCTACCTGATCGCCAACGCACAAGAGATCAAGGACATCCTGATCGCCGACGGCCTGAGACCGGGCGAGGGGCTGTACTTCGACGTGGACTCGCGGGTGCTGGTGAACTCGCCGCGCTTCGAGCGCGCCTTCGAGGTCGCGCTGCGCGCGCGGCAGCTGGGGCTGGACGCCAAGGTGCAGGCCTGGTCCAACGACTGGGGCGCGGGTTTCAAGCAGGGCCGGCTGGCGACGGAGCTCTCGGGCGCCTGGCTAGTGGGGCAGCTCAACAGCTTCGTCGCGCCGGAGACCAAGGGCCTGTGGCGCGCGGCCTCGCTGCCGGGCGGGGCGCATTCGGCCTACGGCGGCACCTTCTATGCGATCCCGCGCAAGTCGGCGCCGCAGCGCAAGCGGCTGGCGTGGGACTTCATCCAGCTGATGACGCTCGATCCCCAGCAGCAGCTGCAGGCCTTCAAGCGCTACGACGCCTTCCCTGCACTGCGCGACGTGCATGCCGATCCCTTCTTCAGCGAGCCGGTGGAGTTCCTCGCGGGTCAGCGCGCGCGGCTGCTGTGGCGCGACGACGCGCTGCGCATCACCGCGATGCCGGTGCACAAGCAAAACAAGTTTGCCGAGGAGGTCGTGCAGACCGAGCTCGACAAGGTGCTGCGCGGGCAAAAGACCATCAAGACCGCGTTGGCCGACGCCGAGCAGCTGCTCGCGCTGCGCGCCAAGCGTTGAACCATCGCCTGGGAGATTCCGTTTGAGCTCGAAGCAGGAACGACTGTCGCGGCGTCATGCCGCCGTGCCGCTGATCGCGGCGATCGCCATCGGCACGACTGCGGGCTGCGCCTCGGTGCAGAGCCCGCCCGCGCCGCAGACCGCGACCGGCAAGGGCGGCGCGGCGTCCGGCGCGATCGGCTTGCCGGCGGGCTACCGGCTCGTCTGGTCCGATGAATTCGACGGCCGAGGCCCCTTGCCCGACGCGTCGAAGTGGGACTACGACACCGGCATGAACAAGCAGGGCTGGCACAACCACGAGAAGCAGTACTACTCGGGCCCGCGCGCGGAGAACGCCGCGCTCATCGACGGGAAACTGGTGATCACCGCGCGCAAGGAGGCCTTGTCCTCGCGTCCCGACTGGGGCGGCCAGCAGTACACCTCGACGCGCCTGATCACCAAGGGCAACGCCGAGTGGACCTACGGCTACTTCGAGATCCGCGCCAAGCTGCCCTGCGGGCAAGGGACCTGGCCGGCGGTGTGGATGCTGGGCAGCCAGGGCGAGTGGCCGGCGAGCGGGGAACTCGACATCCTCGAGCACATGGGTCAGAAGCCCGACTGGGTCTTCAGCACGGTGCACACGAGCTCGGGCCACGGCGGTCACGGCGTCGGCGACGGCCGCGTGCTGAAGACGGCCTGCGGCCGGTTCCACGATTACCAGATGCTGTGGACGCCGCAGGAGATCCGCTTCGGCGTCGACGGTCAGGTGCATGCGGCCTATCCGAATCTGGGCCAGGGCCCGTCGCAATGGCCCTTCGACAAGCCGCAGTTCCTGATCCTGAACCTGGCGATCGGCGGCGACCTGGGCGGAGCGATCGACGATGGCATCTTCCCGATCCGCTACGAGATCGAGCACGTCCGCGTCTATCAGGCGCCGAAGTGATCGAGCGCAGCGCGACGCGCCGCCTTGGCCTCAGAGCTTCATTTCCAGCGTCACACCGAAGCGCCGGTCGCCGCGCGTCACGACCGAGCGGTTGAGCGACTCGGCGTTCACCGCATTGACCAGCTTGAACCAGTCCTCGCTGCGGCGATCGCGGCCGAGCAGGTTGTTGATGGTGCCGCGCAGCTTGGTCTTGGGCGACAGCGTCCAGGCCATCTGCAGGTCCGCGTCGACGCGGCGATCGGTCCGCGTGAGGCGCGTCTCGTCGGCGCGGCGCCAGACGGGCGGCAGCCAGTTGATGTCGATGCTGAGCTCCGCCGGCCAGGCTGCCGGCTCCCAGCGCACGCCGACCTTGCCCGACCACGGCGACTGCTCGTCGAGGCGGTTGTCCGGACCGGCCACCGTGGACACGCGCGAGCGCGCCCAGGTCAGGCCGGTGCGCAGCTCCAGCTTGGGCGCGCCGGCTATGAACTCGGGCGCCTTCATGCGGGCATCCAGGCTCACGCCGGTGGTCCACGCCTTGCCGAAGTTGACCGGCCGGCTGATGTAGCGCTGCTGCACGGCCCAGGGCACGGTGGCGAGCAGCAGCTCGCTGCCGATCAGGTCCTCGATGCGGCGGGCGAAGACGTCCAGCCCCAGCGTGGAGTCCTTGCCGATGTACTGCTCGACCGAGGCGGTCAGGCCCCAGGCCTTCTCGGGTCGCAGCTCGGGATTGCCGGCGGTGTCGGCCTGATCAGGCCCGTTGGCCCAGCAGACGCCCAGCGGCGAGCAGGGCGCGAGCGGGTTGATCGTCGGCCGGACGCTGAGCTGATCGGCGTCCGGCAGCTTGGCGGTGCGCGCCAGGCTGAGCCGCATGCGCTGCCGGCCGCCGTCGGCGGGCTTCCACGCCAGGTTCAGCGAGGGCGCCAGCACGGTGAATCGGCTGGCGCTGTGCAGCGGACCGTCGGCCTGATCGACGTCGCGCCAGTCGGCGCTGAGGCCGGCGTTCAACGCCCACTGCGCATTCAGGCGCCAGTCGTCCTGGATGAAGGCATTGGCGCGCAGCGTGCGCGCGCTGCCGACATGGCCGAAGAAGGGTGTGAGCGTGTCATCCACGCCGCCGTTGAGCCAGGCGTCGACACGTTGGCCGCCGTCATTGCGGCCCAGCCCCAGGCCGAGCTTGATGTCGTGGTCCTTGGGCGAGGCGGCCGAGTAGTCCAGCTTCAGGTGGTCGTTGCGCGCGTGCTGCTGGCGCAGGTTCTCGCGCAGCAGGTCGTCGCTGCCGCTGCTGCCTAGACCGTCCTCGCGCAGGTTGCGGCGGCGGACCTGCATCCAGCCCGGCGACACGCGCAGCTGCAGGCGGCTGCCGTCGGCGAAGCGCTCCTTCCAACTGAGGTCCAGGCCGACGCTGACCAGCACGCTGCGCGCGGCGGTGCGGGCGTCCTCTTGGCCGTCACCCGACCCGTCGGTGTACTGCTCGTCGCCGTGGTTGCGTAGCGCGAGGATCAGCAGGCTCGGATCGACGGAGAACTCGCGCGTTGGCGTGTCGCGCCAGCCGACGTTCCCGGACACCAGGGCTTGCGTGCGACGCTGATGCTGGCGCTCATCGCGCCGATCGGGTCGGCCGTTGCCCCAGCCGCCGAAGGAGTAGTAACTCTGCGTGCGGGTGCGCACGATGCTCTCGCCGTCGCGCGCGGAGATGCGCAGGCTTTGCGTCGTGCCGGTCTGCTTGTCGACCGAGCTCAGCGACCAGGCGCCATCGGCATTGACGTGATTCGCGCCGCCTTGCGCGCCCAGGCGCAGGGTCTCGCTGGCGACGCGCTCGGTGCGGCGGGTGACGATGTTGATCGTGCCGGCAATGCCGAAGGGACCGTACTCGGCGACCGAGCCCTTGACGATCTCGATGCGCTCGATGTGGACCAGGTCCGATTCCATCGGGTCTCGGCCGGGTTGCGGCGCGACGCCGTCGACCAGGATCTGCGTGTAGCCCGGCAGGCCCAGCAGCCCGATGCGGCCGCTGGCCGACACGGTGACCGAGGGCTCGCGCCGCAGCAGCTCCTTGACGGTGGTGACGCCGCTCTTGTCGATGGCCTGGCGGCCGATCACGATGCGCCCGGCGACGAAGGCCTCGCGCTGCGCGGTGTCGGAGGCGGCGCCGGTGACTTCGACTTTCTCCAACGAGCGGGATTGAGTTGGGGACGGTGCGGCGGTCGGCGCGGTCTGGGCGAGCGCGTCGGCGGCGCATAGCGCCGCCGCGGCGATCAGAGCGCCGGTGGCGATGTGGTCTTTCAAGATTGCTCCCTCGGGAGCCGCGTTCTGAGGCGGCTTACTTCTGTTTCGGATCGCAGATGCGATCGCACTTCTGGCGGTCGTTGATCTCTTCCATGCAGCGGGCGTGGCAGGCCTTTGGATCGAAGTCGATGCTGAGATCGACAGGGACGAGGGATGCGCGATCCTGTTCGTAGGCGCGAGCGGCCACGTGGCCGGCGGCGGCGGCGACGAGGATGCCGGCGATCAGCGCTCCCACCCGCACCAGGGTCTTCTTCGGCTTCATGAGTTCGTTCTTCTCTTCGTCGCGCCATCGGGGACGCGAGCGGCTGAAGGATGACGTCGACGCCTCCCTGACGTCGACCGGCGAGGACTGTAAATCATCCGTGGACATCGTCAGCAAGACCTGGCCCCGGTCAAGGCGCGATGTCGCTCATGTCACCCCCTGCGCGCCGCCTCGATCTTCGCCACGTCGATCTTGCCCATGGTCATCATGGCGTCGAAGGCGCGCTTGGACGCGGCGCGGTCGGGGTCGGACAGCGCGTCCGTCAGCACGCGCGGCGTGATCTGCCAGCGGATGCCCCACTGGTCCGAGCACCAGCCGCAGACGTTCTCCTTGCCGCCGTTGCCGACGATCGCGTCCCACAGCCGGTCCGTCTCCGCCTGATCGTCGGTGGCGACCTGGAAGGAGAAGGCCTCGCTGTGCTGCACGCCCGGCCCGCCGTTCAGGCCGACGCAGGGAATGCCCATCACGGTGAACTTCACCACCAGCACCTGTCCCTGCTTGCCGGAGGGGAAATCGCCCGGCGCGGTGATGACCTCGTCGACGCGGCTGTCGGGGAAGGTCTTCGCGTAGAAGTTGGCGGCGGCTTCGGCGTCCTTGTCGTACCAGACGCAGACGGTGTTCTTGGCGGTGGCGGTCATGCTTGTCTCCGGCTCATGAGGGGAAACCGCGCGCATCGTGTGCGGCGGCCCGGTTCCGGCGGCGAGGCGCCGGTGACTGCGATCCTCGCAGCCGAGGGATTCGCGGCAACCGGCATTCCTCGATTGCTGACGCCTCTCCCATCTGGCAGGGAAGGGCGTGGCCAGGGAGAGAGGCGCCCGAGGCTCACGGGCGCTAAGCTGGCGACCGTTTCATCAGCCGGGCCTCACGCCATGTCCACCCAAGCTTGCCAACAACTTCGCAGCAGCCTGCTCGACCTGCATCGCGGTCTGGTCGACCTGGAGCGCAGCGACTACGAGAAGACCCACGGTCCGCAGAGCGCCGGAGAGTTTCTGCAAGTCATGGCCTTCGGCGACGAAATGCGCTGGCTGGAGCCGCTGAGCCGCCTGATCACCATGCTGGACGAGGCCATCGACGGCGCCTCCGATGCGGACCAAACGCCGCTGGCCGTCGCCCAGCGCGCCCGCGATCTGCTGAGCCTGGACCGCGACAGCGCCGATGACTTCAAGCAGCGCTATGGCCGCCGCTTCGACCAGTCGCCGGCGCTGGTGCAGGCGCACACGCGCGCCGTCGCGGCGCTGAAGGCCGTGGGGACCGCGGCGCCGCGCTGAGCGCGAGCACCGCCGTCCTTCAGCGTGAGCCGACCTGCGTGGCGGGCGCCGCCTCCGCGGCGCGCTCCGCGCCGGTGCCGAGGTGCTCGGCGAGGAATCGCTCCATGCGGCCGTAGAAGTCGACCTTGGTCGCGAGCTTGCCAGCCGTGGCCCTCGTCGTTGTAGGTCACGTACTGACCTGGCGATGGCCGGCGGCTTCCAGCGCCGAGCGCAGGTCCTGGCCGTGCTGCAGCGTGACGCGCCGGTCGGTGCCGCCGTAGGCCAGCAGCACGGGCTGGCGGATCTCCTTCGCGCGGCGCAGCGGCGAGGTCTGCCGGAGCTGCTCCGCATCCTTGACCGGATCGCCGACCATGGTCTTCATGCCGTAGGTCCGCCAGACATCGGAGAGGTCGCTCCACTCGTCCGAGGCCAGGTAGTTCAAGTCGGTCACGCCGACCCAGCTCACCGCGCATCGGTACTGGTCCGGGTCCCGGATCAGGCCCATCAGCGCCGCATAGCCGCCATAGCTGGCGCCCTCGATGCAGACCCGCTTCGCATCCACCCAGCCCTGCTTGACCGCCCATTGCAGCGCGTCGCTGACGTCGTCCTGCATCGCCAGGCCCCATTGCTTCCAGCCGTCCTTGAACAGCTTCTCGCCGTAGCCCGTGCTGCCGCGGAACTCCGGCTCGATGACCACGTAGCCGCGGCTGGCCAGGAATTGCGCCTCCTCATCCCAGGTCCAATGCGTGCCGCGCATGCTGGGGCCGCCGTGCACCAGCACCACCGCCGGCCGCGGACCGGCGGCCTTGCCGGCCGGCATCGTCACCATGACCGGCAGATCGAGCCCGTCGCGCGCGGGGATGCGGTGCAGGTCGCGCTGACCCATCTGCGCGCCCTGGATCCAGGGCCGCGACGAGCCCAGCATCGCCAGCGCGCCCTTGGCCGTGTCGAAGAGGAAGTACTGAGTGGGTTGCTGGTCCGAGGAGGAACTCACCAGCAGCCGCCCCGTGCGCAGGCAGCGGCGGCAGTCGATGTGGTTGGCGCGGCCGGGCAGGCGCTTGTCGATCTCCGCCTGCCACTGCTTGAGGCGGGGCTCGAACCAGTGGCTCGTCGGCGCGTCGTTCTCGAAGTGCAGACCCAGCAGCTGCCGGCTGGCCACCAGAGAGCTGGTCTGCCCGTCGGCCCCATACATCGCGTGGATCAGCTGTCGCTGCTCCGTGCCATCCCGTTTGACGGCCCACAGGCCGGCGCTGTGGATGTTGCGCCATCGATCACCCTGGCTCTGCCGGGAGGTGTAGACCAGCCGCTCGTTGCCGACCCGGGCGTAGCTGCCGACGTCGGCATCCTGGAAGCCGGCCACCGGCGTGGACTTCATGCCGTTGTCGATGTCGGCGACGACCGGCATGGCGCTGGCGCCCTTGTTGACGACGAAGGCCAGGAAGCGGCCATCGGGCGAGAGCCTCACCTGACGCATCTGCGGATCGCGGAAGAAGTCCTCGGCGGTCGGCTTGGCGAGCGGCGCCGGCGCCGTCTGCGCGATCGCGCCGGTCGCCAGCGTCGCCAGCGTCGCCGCGGCAATGCTCGATTCCCCCGGGAGGTGAAGCCCCAACGAGCGAGATACTTGCCAAAAGCAAGTAAATGGCCGAGCATCCGGCCATGCAAGACATCGACCGCATCGAAGCCGTCCGGCGCTTCAATCGCTTTTACACGCGCCGCATCGGCGTGCTGAACGAGGGCTTGCTGGATTCCGAGTTCAGCCTCA
>NZ_JBCNLU010000025.1:0-76409 GCF_039595295.1 Roseateles sp. | reverse complement strand
CAACCGCAGATGCGCCGCCGTGAATGGATCCTGCACTGTAGCGCCTGTGCCTTGGCCCTCGGGGTGGTGGGAGTCACGCCGGGGCCTGTCGCGGCGCAAGGCCGCACCGAAGCGAGGACCGGCGGCGGGCGCCGCATCCTGGTGCTGGGCGACAGCCTGTCGGCCGAGTACGGCCTGGCGCGCGGCAGCGGCTGGGTGGCCTTGCTGGAGCAGCGGCTCAAGACCGAGAAGCCCGGCACCGAGGTGATCAACGCGAGCATCAGCGGCGACACCACCTCGGGCGGACGTTCGCGGCTGCCGGCGCTGCTCAAGCAGCAGCGGCCGACGCATCTGATCATCGAACTGGGCGGCAATGACGCGCTGCGCGGGCTGCCGCTGAAGATGACGCGGGAGAACCTCAAGGCCATGGTTCAGGCGGGCAAGGAGGCCGGCGCCAAGGTGATGCTGGTCGGCATGCAGATCCCGCCCAACATGGGCGCGGCCTACGGGCGTGATTTCGAGGGCAGCTTCAAGACCGTCGCGCAGGAGGAGAAGGTGGCGCTGCAGCCCTTCCTGCTGGCGGGCGTGGCCGACCGGCCCGACGCCGCGGACTGGTTCCAGGGCGACCGCATCCATCCGCTGGCCAAGGCGCATCCGGTGATGCTGGACAACGTGTGGAAGGTGCTGCGGCCGCTGCTGTGATCTCGACGCTTTCCCTGTCCCGGCTCGCTCGTCGGGCGCTGCCGTCCTGGGCCGCTTTCGCGTTGCTGACCGCCGCCTGCCTCGCGGCGGTGATCCTCGGACATGACGGGCGCCGCGCGGCGCAGGTGGCGATGCTCGCGTTGCCGCTGCTGCTCTGGCTGCGCTGGCCGATCGAGCGCCCGCCGTGGCGCCGCGTGCGCGCGGTGCTCGCGACGACGGGCATCGCGCTGTTCCTGCTCGACGGCGCGGCGCGGGCCTGGCTCGCGACGCAGTACCAGGCGACGCCGGACAGCTCGCTGGTCCTGGCCGCCGCGGCCAACACCACGCCGCGCGAAACCGCCGAGTACCTGGCCTCCCAGTCGCACGCGTTGGTCCTCGCCATCGGGCTTGCGCTCGTCGGACCAGGCCTGACCATCCTCGCCGTGCGGGTGGCGACGCGCGATCAGGCGGCGCTCTCCCGCCCCGGTCGCGTCATCCTCCTGACGCTGATGGCGCTGTGCGTGCTCGCCCATCTGAGCAAGCCCTGGCGGCGTCATCACCCGCTGGTCTTCTGGCCCGCGTGGACGCAGGACGTCGCCGAGCTGCGCCACGCCTGGTCCGATCAGCAGGGCCAACGCGACCAGCTGATGCGCAACGCCCGCGCGGCGTCGCCGACGCTGAGCTCCGATGCCCCCGCCACTGTCGTGCTGGTGCTGACCGACAGCGTCAACCGCGACAACATGAGCCTCTACGGCTACGGGCGGCCGACGACGCCGCAGCTCACGGCGCTCGCGCGCGAGGAGTCGACCCGGCTGCTGACGCTGCGCCATGCGTGGTCGGTGGAGGCGGGGACGCTGGCTTCGCTCAGCGGGCTGTTCAGCTTCGGCGAGCGCGACGAGGACGATCCCGCGGGCCGCGCGCAGCACTTGCTCGCGCTGGCGCGCACGGCGGGCTACAAGATCTGGTGGATGAGCAATCACGACGACGTCGCCGTCGACCAGCAGCACGCGCGGCTGGCCGACGAGGTCGAGATGATCAACCGGCAGCCGGGGCGCTCGTCGGCCTCGCTGGACGGGGAGCTGCTGGACTGTCTGGAAGAGGCGTTGATCGACCCGGCGCCGCGCAAGCTGGTGGTGGTGCATCTGCTGGGCGCGCATCCGCATTACCGGATGCGCATGCCGGCCGGGGACAACCCCTTCGACGACGACTCGGACGCGGTCGACCAGGGCATGATCCGCGCGGGCCATCCGATGTGGCTGCGCGAGTCCCGCCAGGACTATGACGCGGCGATCCGCTATCACGACGGCGTGGTCGCCGAGACGCTGCGGCTCACGCGCCGGCATGTGCCACAAGCGGGGCGCGGCGCGTGGATGTTCCTGTCCGACCACGGGCAGGAGGTCGGTCACAGCATCGCGCACGCGGGTCACAGCCCGGGCACGCCGGCGGGCTATCGCATTCCCACGCTGATGTGGCGCACCGGCGCGGACTTCGATGCCGCGACCGCGGCGCGGCCCTTCCGCGCCGACTGGGCCGGATGGACGATCGCCGACCTGCTGCAACTGCGCTGGACCGGGATGCAGGACGAGCGGAATGTGCTCGATGCGCGCTATGCGTGGGAGGCGCCGCGGTTGAAGGCGCCGGTGGTGAGATTCGATCGGTAGGGGGCTGGCCGCTCAGGCGGGCACCTCCCTTGCCTTCCCGTCTTCAACAACGCCACAAGCGCATGACGGGATCCCCACCTCGCACCCACGCACTGGATACGGTCGATGCGTCGACCTCGACCAGCGACGCTCCCGATGACGAGGGCCGTTCGTCCGATCCCTGGTGGTCCAAGCTCGGCCCCGGCCTGATCACCGGCGCGGCCGACGACGACCCCAGCGGCATCGCCACGTACTCGCAAGCCGGGGCGCAATACGGCTACGCGGCCAGCTGGACCATCCTCGTCACCTTCCCGCTGATGGTGGGCATCCAGCTCGCCAGCGCCCGCATCGGCCGCATCACCGGCAAGGGCCTCACCGAGACCTTCGCCAAGCTCTGCCCGCGCTGGCTGGTCGTGGCCCTGGTCTCGTTGCTCGTTCTGGCCAATGTCATCAATCTCGGCGCCGACCTCAGCGCGATGGGCGACGCGATGCATCTGGTCGCCGGCGGCCACGCGGGGCTGTATGTCGTCGCGATGGCGGCCGTGTCGCTGGTGCTCCAGATCTGGCTGCCCTACGCCCGCTACGTGCGGGTGCTGAAATGGCTGACGCTGTCGCTGCTCGCGTACGTCGGCGTGGGCTTCGCGGCGCGGGCGGACTGGGCGCTCGCGCTGAAGTCGCTGGTGTGGCCGTCGCTGCATTGGGATCGGGACTACGCGACCACCGTGGTCGCCATCCTCGGCACCACCATCAGCCCCTATCTCTTCTTCTGGCAGGCGAATCAGGAAGCCGAGGAGATCCGCCGCATCGCCGCCGACAAGCCGCTCGCCTGCGCGCCCGAGCAGGCCGCCACGCAGTTCCGGCGGCTGCGCATCGACACGCTGATCGGGATGGGCTTCTCCAACACGATCGCGTTCTTCATGATCGTCGCGACGGCCGCCGCGCTTCACGCCCACGGCGTACGCGACATCGAGACCACCGCCCAGGCCGCGCAAGCGCTGCGCCCGATCGCGGGGGACTTCGCGTTCGCGCTCTTCGCGGCGGGCATCGTCGGCACGGGATTGCTGGCGCTGCCGGTGCTGGCCGGATCGGCCGCCTACGCGGTCGCGACACTGGCGGGCGTGCGGCGCGGTCTGGACCGCCCGCCCCAAGCCGCCAAGACCTTCTACGCGATCCTCAGCGGCGCGATGCTCATCGGGCTCGCGCTCAGCCTGTCGGGCTTGAATCCCATCAAGGCGCTGTTCTGGTCGGCGGTGGTGAACGCGGTGATCTCCGTGCCCATCATGGTCGCGGTGATGATCGCCGCCTCCCATCCGAAGATCGTCGGCGAACTGCGGATGCCCGCGATCTGGCAATGGCTGGGCTGGCTGGCCACCGCGGCGATGGCGCTTGCGACGGTGGTGATGCTGGTGTTGCAGCTGCTCCACCGCTGATCACCGCTGACCGTCGCTGATCGCCGCCGGCCGCCGTCCGTCCACGCGATCGGCCGCTCGCCCCATGACGTCTGGCGGGCGAGCGGCGCTCGCTAGACTGGCCCGATGACCACCGCCAAGCCCGCCCTGCCCGCCCCGCTGAACGACGCCTGGACCCTGCGCATCGACGAGGTCTGGCGACAAGCCGCCGATCTCAGCGGCGACCAGCTCGTCGCGCGGATCGACGCGCTCGCCGCCGAGCGGCCCGCCCATGACGCCCGCGCGCTGTTCGAGCGCGCCTGCGCCCGCGACACGGCGGGCCTGGAGTCCGAAGCCGAGCCGCTCTATCGCGCCGCGCTGGCGCAAGGCGGTCTCGATCCCTATCGCCGCACGCGGGCGGTGATCCAGCTGGGCAGCACGCTGCGCTGGCTGAACCGGCTCGACGAGAGCGAGGCGCTGCTGGCCGGCGAACTCACCCACCACCTGCAACCCGGCAACGACGCGCCGCTGCATGACGAAGCGCGCGCGCTGCTCGCGCTGACCTATGCGGCGCAGGGTCGCGGCAAGGAGGCGGCGGGCCTGGCGCTGGCGGCGCTCGCGCCGCGCCTGTCGCGCTACCACCGGTCGATGCTGGCCTGCGCGAAGCAGCTGGCCGATGAGGTCTGGGAGCTGGACGCGCCCCCGCGTCCGAGCTTCCAACCGCTGTACGAGGGCGATTTCGTCTTCCGCCCGTATCGAGCGGAGGATCTGCCCGAGTTCGTCGAAGCGGCCCGAGAGTCAGCCGACACGGTCGGTCGATGGCTGGGCTTCGCGCATGCGGCCTACTCGCTCGAAGACGGCGCGGAGTGGTTCGCGCGTACCGCGCAGAACCTCGCAGCCGGCACGGCGTATGAGCTGGGGATCTTCGAGCGGGACACCGGTCGATTCGTCGGTGGGTGCGGGCTCAACCACTTCAACGTCGTGCACCCGTTGTGCAACTTGGGCTACTGGGTCCGACGTTCCTGCGAAGGCCGCGGCATCGCGTCGGCGGCGGTGCGGGCCTTGAGCCGCTATGCCTTCGGCACGCTGCAGATCCAGCGGGTGGAGATCCTCGTGTCGGTGGGCAACGAGCCGAGCCAGGCGGTCGCCCTGCGCGTCGGCGCACTGTACGAGGGCGTGCTGCGCAACCGCCTGCGAGTCAACGGCCAGGTGAGCGACGCGCACATGTTTTCGTTGGTGCCTGAGGGGCCGTTCTGAGCGGGGCGCCCACGCCCGGTGGAACGACAACTTTTGCGTCGTTACGCCGAGCGTGCAAGCGATGGGCAGTTGAATATCAGCTTTGCTCGATCACCTCTAGATTCGCCTCGTCCCTCGCACACAAAAGCGGTTTGAGGACACGCTTTGCGAAGGCGCGCATGGCTTCCGTCTCCGTTGCGCACGCCAGTTCAACGAGATCGCTGTCCGGCAACAGCTTCAAGCGTCGAAAGGCCTTGTAGATCGCCTTATGGCGTCCAACGACGGGCAGCGCGGCTTCGACATTAGCAGGGAGACGCGGCTGAAAATCTGGTCGATCGTAAACAGACTCGAATGCACTTTCCACAGACCAGATCGGCATGCAATGGGTGTCCGGCTCCGCCGCATGCCCGGTGTTTGCCTGGTCTCCGTCCAACACTGCGATGACCGCATCGGCCGACGCCAGAAAACCGTGCTCGCGATTGCGTTGCAGCAAGCTGATCACTTGACCAGCCCCACCAACCACTAGGATGAAGAATCGGGAGAAGCAAGGCTGGCAGTGTTTGCGGACGAGGTGTTCGATCACCAGTTCGGCGGCCTCGTCCTCCACCAGGATGTAGCGGTCCCAACCGTGAAAGCCAAACATCAGGCTCTTCACGTACGCGAAGGATCTCTCCACAAGCATCGACTGCTCCGCCGCAGTCTCGAGATAGAGAAGTTCCGCGCTGCGAAGGGTCTGCATCAATGCCAACGAGTGGCTCGTGAACAGGACATTGACCTCGAACCGCGCACACAGTTGCCGCAGCTCGCCGACCAGCCGAGCCTGTGCAGCTGCATCCAGCGATATGTCAATCTCGTCGATGAAAATCAGGCGTGAACCGGATTTCAGGCGACGATAAAGATTGACGAGGAAGTACTCGCCTGAGCTGAAGGAATCCTCACGGACGTATCGATCGTCGTCGAGCCGATAGAACGTGCACGTGCCGCGAGAGAAATTCACCTCTCGCAGATTCTCGAATCGAGGCTCGCCGTAGATCTTGGACAGGAACTCGATCAGCCCGTCGGGACGCGCGTCCGTTCCGAGGACCATCGCCTTGACGATGTCATCGTTGGCCTCGGAGAGCGTCGAGAAGTAGCCGAATCGCTGCCCATGAGGGATCGGCAACTCGACCGAGATGAGTTCTCGCAAGCGCTGCGGCACTGGCGACCGCGTGCTCAGCGAGCCGAGCGCGCCGTCATATGTGAACTCGAAGGTCTCGCCATCCAAGCTGTATCGAACGGCGCTGTCCTCTCGAAGGGCACCAGCGGAGTTCGTGCGCTGAAACGTGTCGGCCAAGGCGAAGGTCATGATCGCCTTGGCCAGCGTGGTCTTGCCGGCGCCATTCCGCCCCACGATGCAAAGCGGTGCATTCCGGCTCAGATCGAGACGGAGGACCAATCTGGCGATCGGCCTGACGTTGTTGATCTCGACGCCGAATTGCATGCGATCTCATCCAAAGGAACGATGCAGAAAGAGATCCACCACGGCCGCGCCATACTTGCGTCTCAGCTTGTCCAGGTAGGACTGGTCTACGGTGTTGACGTAGTTCAACAGGCCGGCCAGTCGGGCCTCAGCCTTCGCGGCACCGGTCGGCAGCATCGCGTTGAAGCGCTCCCGATCGCGCAGGTACCGGTAGAGCATGGTTTCGATCTCATCCTTCACCGAGGTATCGACCGAGATCATGCCGTTGGGCAGCAGCACCATGCCCAGCAGCTTGATCTTTCCTCCGATGTGCAGGTACTTGGACTTGCCTCGATGCAGCCGGAGGGCGCCACCGAATGCACGGTCCAAACAGAGGTTGAGCTCACCTTCCGCGACTTCGACGCGCGCACGATCATCCGCCGACAAGACGACGTCATCCGCATAGCGGGTGTATACGATGCCCAGTTCGGAGCAGCGGTCGTGGAATTCGACGTCGAACTGATAGAGCGCTGCGTTGCTCAACGCGGGCGACGTCGAGAACCCCACGGGCAGCGCGTCATCGACACAGAGCAGGTCGAGCAGGTGCTCCATGTGTTCCGGAAGATCCGCTATGGGAACGAATTCCTCGGCATTTGCGATCGTGCGCCGAACGATCTCGCGGGTAAGGCTCGGGAAGAACGACTCGATGTCGGAAACGAAGAAATGTCGGCTCTGGGCGTGTCGCGCCACGGCATCGCGTGCGCTCATTCCCTTGCGATAGGAGAACACCACCTCGTCTTGGACCGGAAGAAAGTCGAGAAGGAAGAGTCGCAAGAAGCGGTGATAAGCGCGCAGGCGATCGCTCGGCTTGACCAGTTCCCGCCGCTTATCACCATGCTGGATGTAGGAACGCTCCACATCATCCTCCGACACATCGCGGCTGAAATCTGCGAAGGTCCGCTTGCCATGGAACATGGCTTCGAACAACGTCTTCAGCGGCTTCTTCGTCGGGAGCATGGCGGCGTGGCGATGGTTGAGCGGCACTATAGCTTTGCGATAAAGTCCGTCTCATGCTGGCTGACTAGGAGCATCTCCGGTCGCGAAGGCCAGCCTCTAGGCCGTCTGATCTACTTGTGTGATGCGTCCGCTGTCGGGTGTCCTTCAACGGCGCTCACACAAGGCGTAGAGGCTGCCAGAGTTCCGCGTCGATGATGCGGTCCGCTCACCCCGGCACCACCCCGCCAAGCTCCTTCATCAACCCCGCCGCCGCCGCACTGAGCGCCTTGGCCACCGCCCCGTCCCAGGCCGCGTCGAAGGCGCCCGACGGCCCGATCGCCGTCAGCGCCAGCACCATCTGCCCTTCGCCGTCGAAGACCGGCACGGCGAAGGCGCTGACGCCCTCGACGATGCCGCCGACCGAGCGGTGCAGCGCGCGGCCGCGGATCTCCGCCAACGTGCGTGAGAACGCCGTCCACGCCGGCACCGTCTGCGGCTTGTCGTGCCTGCCCACGCGCGCCAGGTCCAGCGGGCCGTGCTGGCGCGCATCCGCCAGCAGGGCCTTGATCTCCGCCGCCGGCCGGTAGGCCGCGAACAGCGGCCCCGACGCGGTGTCCGACAGCGACACCACCGTCCCGTGCCGCATCGTCACGTGCACCGCCGCCGGCGAGGCGGCCGTGCGCACGATGGTTGCGCCCTGCGAGCCCCACACCGCGATCGCCACCGTGTGGCCGATCTCCTGCGCCAGATCCTCCAGCCGCGCCGTCGCCAGCCGGATCGGATCGATCTGCCGCATGCCGATCAGGCCCATCTCCATCGCCAGCGGCCCCAGCCCGTAATAGCCGGTCGCCGGGTCCTGCGTCATCAGGCCCAGCTTGCAAAAGCTCACGAGGTAGGGATGCGCCTTGGCAGGGGTCATGTCCGCGGCTTGCGACAAGGTCTTCAGCGGCATCGGCTGCCCGCGTGCCGCGGCCGCCTTCAGCAGCCGCCCGCCCACCTCGATGCTCTGGATGCCGCGGCGCTCGTCGGCGTCCTCGCGATCCTCTCGGTCGGCGGTGGTGTCTTCGGTGCTCATGGTTGTTTGGAGGTCGTGGGGGGCGCAGTATCGGCGGGATGGGAGAGCCCGAAGACCTGGATTCGTCATTGTTGAACAGATTCGTCGACCCGGCTATATTCGCGATCAACAAACGCATTCCGCTTTGCTGAATGCACGACAACACCCCGCCAGGAGACACGATGACCCAGCCGACCAAGCAGTTCGCCAGCCACGCCGACGTCGAGGAGAAGCGCGTCTCCTTCGTCAAGCTCAGCGACAACGCCTACGCGTACACCGCCGAGGGCGACCCCAACACCGGCATCGTCATCGGCGACGACGCGGTCATGGTCATCGACACCCAGGCCACCCCGGTGATGGCGCAGGACGTGATCCGCCGCATCCGCGAGGTCACCGACAAGCCCATCAAGTACGTCGTGCTGAGCCACTACCACGCGGTCCGCGTGCTGGGCGCCTCGGCGTACCAACCCGAGCACGTCATCGCGAGCCGCGACACCTACGACCTGATCGTCGAACGCGGCGAGCAGGACAAGGCCAGCGAGATCGGCCGCTTCCCGCGCCTGTTCCGCAACGTCGAGTCCGTGCCCGACGGCCTGACCTGGCCCACCATCACCTTCCAGGGCGCGATGAGCCTGTGGCTGGGCACGCTGGAAGTGCAGCTCATCCAGCTGGGCCGCGGCCACACCAAGGGCGACACCGTCGTCTGGCTGCCGGCGCAGAAGATCCTCTTCTCCGGCGACCTGGTCGAGTTCGACGCCACACCTTATGCCGGCGACGCCTACTTCGCCGACTGGCCGCAGACGCTGGACAACATCGCCGCGCTCCAGCCGACCGCGCTGGTCCCCGGCCGCGGCGCCGCGCTGACCACGCCCGAGTCCGTCGCCCAGGGCCTGGCGGGCACGCGTTCGTTCATCGCCGACCTGCACGCCTCGGTGAAGGCCGGCGTCGCCGCGGGCAAGGACCTGAACGCCGTCTACAAGGACACCTTCGCGACGATGAAGCAGAAGTACGGGCACTGGGTCATCTTCGACCACTGCATGCCCTTCGACGTGACCCGCTGCTACGACGAGGTCACGCAGTTCCGCGACCCGCGCATCTGGACGGCCGAGCGCGATCAGGAGATGTGGAACACGCTCGAGGGCTGAGCGATGACCGACGTCGACTATCAGCGCGTCGTCTATCCCCATCGCCGCAGCGCCGATCAGGACGTCCATGCGCGCGGCCAGACCGCGCGTCATCCGGTGGTCGTCGTCGGCGCGGGCCCGGTGGGACTGTGCGCCGCCATCGACCTCGCGCTGCAGGGCGTGCCCGTCGTGCTGCTGAACGACGACGGCCGGCTCTCTGTCGGGTCGCGTGCGCTGTGCTTCTCCAAGCGCACGCTGGAGATCCTCGATCGACTGGGCTGCGGACAGCGGCTGGTCGACAAGGGCGTGTCCTGGGGCGTGGGCCGCGTCTTCTTCCGCGACGAGCAGGTCTACCAGTTCGACCTGCTCGGCGAGACCGGCCATCAGCGTCCGGCCTTCGTGAATCTGCAGCAGTACTACGTCGAGGGCTTCCTGGTCGAGCGCGCGCTTAAGCTGCCGCTGATCGACCTGCGCTGGCACCACCGCGTCGTCGGCCTCGACCAGCGCGGCGATCATGTCGCGCTTCAGATCGAGACGCCCGACGGCCCCTACACGCTGCGCGCGGATCACGTCGTCGCCTGCGACGGCTCGCGCTCCCTGCTGCGCAAGCTGGTCGGCCAGGAGAGCCACGGCCGCAGCTTCAAGGACCGCTTCCTCATCGCCGACGTGCGCATGAGCGCGCCCTTCCCCGCCGAGCGCTGGTTCTGGTTCGACCCGCCCTTCCACCCCGGCCAGAGCGTGCTGCTGCATCGCCAGCCCGACGGCGTGTGGCGCATCGACTTCCAGCTGGGCTGGGACGCCGATCCCGAGCTGGAGAAGCAGCCCGAGCGCATCCTGCCGCGCGTGCGCACGCTGATGCGCGAGGCGTCGATCGCCGCCGGCGGCGACGGCGCAGTGCCCGACATCGAGCTGGTCTGGGCCAGCGTCTACACCTTCGCCTGCATGCGCATGGACAGCTTCCGCCACGGGCGGGTGCTCTTCGCGGGCGACGCGGCGCACGGCGTGTCGCCGTTCGGCGCGCGCGGCGCCAACTCGGGCATCCAGGACGCGGACAACCTGGCGTGGAAACTCGCCGCGGTCGTGCAGGGTCGAGCGCCGGAAACCCTGCTCGACAGCTACGCCCGCGAGCGCGAGATCGCCGCCGACGAGAACATCCTCAACTCCACGCGCTCGACCGACTTCATCACGCCCAAGAGCGAGATCAGCCGCATCTTCCGCGACGCGACGCTCACGCTCGCCCGGGACTTCGACTTCGCGCGGCGGCTGGTCAACAGCGGCCGGTTGTCGGTGCCGACGACGAAGTACGGCGCCGTCGCGACGGACGCGCCCATCCGCATCGACGGACGCGACGACTGGCTGCTTCGTCAGATGCGGCCCGGCCGCTTCACGGCGCTGGTCTTTGGCGATGTCGATGCTGGCTTCGCTTCCGGTCCCGGTTCCGCAGTAGGTGCCGATGCGGACCGCGACGCCCTCGCCTCCAGCGGCGAGCTGATGGTCCTCGTCATCGACGAGGCGACCGATCCGAAGGGACTCGCACGGCGGCGCTACGACGCGGCGCCCGGCACGGTGGTCCTGCTGCGCCCCGACCAGCACGTCTGTGCCCGCTGGTCTCGCCGGCCGGCGGCGGGTGAGCTCGCCGCCGCCATGCGCCGCGCCCTGAACCACGAGGAGGCCATCGCGTGTCCCTGATCACCGCACCGAATCTCGAAGCCGGCGACGACTTCTACGAAGCGCTGCTGGCCGCGCATCACGGGCTCGATGCCGGCGCGAGCGCCGCCTTCAACGCGCGGCTCATCCTGCTGATGGCCAATCACATCGGTCGGCAGGACGTGCTGCTCGACGCGTTGGCCGCCGCGTCGCGAGCGAATCCGCTTGCCAGTGCCGGTGCCGATACCGCGCCAAACGCTGGCCCCGGCGCTTCGGCTTTGACGTCGGCGTCGACTTCCATCTCCATCGCCCCGACCCCGGGCCCCGCTTCCCCACGAGGACAAGCATGAACGCACCAGAGACCCTCCGCTCGCCCGAGGCGGGCGAGACCGCGCCGTCGGCGCTCCGCTACCAGAGCGGCTTCGGCAACCAGTTCGAGACCGAGGCCGTGCCCGGCGCGCTGCCCCAGGGCCGCAACAGCCCGCAGCGCGCGCCGATGGACCTCTATCCGGAGCTGCTGTCCGGCAGCGCCTTCACCGCGCCGCGCGTCGAAAACCGCCGCACCTGGCTCTACCGCCGTCAGCCGTCCGTCGTCACGGGCGCCTTCCACGCCTACGACCAGCCCTACTGGACCAGCGGCGCGGCCGGCGGCGTCGCCGCGCCGCCCGATCCGCTGCGCTGGCACCCCTTCCCGATGGCCGACGAGGCCCGCCCGCTGGACTTCGTCGACAGCCTCAAGACCCTGGTGAGCAACGGCGACCCGGACGCGCAGACCGGCATGGCCGCGCTGGTCTACGCCTTCAATCGCCCGATGACCCGCCGCGCGCTGATGAACGCCGATGGCGAGATGCTGCTGGTGCCGCAGCAAGGCGGCCTGCGCATCACCACCGAGATGGGCCAACTCGATGTCACCCCCGGCGAGATCGCGCTGATCCCCCGCGGCGTGTGCTTCCGCGTCGACGCGCATGAGGGCGAGGCGCGAGGCTACGTCGCCGAGAACTACGGCGCCGCCTTGCGCCTGCCGGAGCTGGGCCCGATCGGCTCCAACGGCCTGGCCAATCCGCGAGACTTTCTCGCCCCGGTCGCCGCGCACGAGCCCGACGGCGCGCCCTATGAAGTCATCCGCAAGACCGGCGGCGCGCTGTGGCGCAACGAGCAGGCGGTCACGCCCTTCAATGTCGTCGCCTGGCACGGCAACCTGACTCCGCTGAAGTACGACACCAAGCACTTCATGACCATCGGCTCGATCAGCTTCGACCATCCGGATCCGTCGATCTTCACCGTGCTGACTTCCCCCAGCGACACGCCAGGGACGGCCAACTGCGACTTCGTGATCTTCCCGCCGCGCTGGCTGGTGCAGGAGGACACCTTCCGTCCGCCCTGGTACCACCGCAACGTGATGAGCGAGTTCATGGGCCTGATCTACGGCCAGTACGACGCCAAGCCCGAAGGCTTCCGCCCCGGCGGCGCCAGCCTGCACAACTGCCTGGTGCCGCACGGCCCCGACGCTGATGCCTTCGAGGCCGCCAGCACGCGCGCGCTGACGCCGCAGAAGCTGGACCACACGCTGGCCTTCATGTTCGAGAGCCGCTGGCGCTTCCGCCCCTCCGAATGGGCGCTCAACGGCGGCGCGCTGGACGCCAACTACGCCGCCTGCTGGGGCGCGCTGAAGGACAAGTTCAAGCCGGACTGATGCCGCCCCTCGTCAGACGGAACGCGCGCGCCGCACGGCCGCGCGTTTTGCGCTCCCACAGGGGATGCGCATCCCCGACACTCGCCCCACATCGATCACCGATCTCTTCGACATGACCGACCTCGACCACACCCACGACCCGGCGCTGCGCAGCTGGGTGGACTCCGCCAACACCGCGGAGACCGATTTCCCGATCCAGAACCTGCCGCTGGGCATGTTCCGCCGCGCCGGCTCGACCGGCGCCTTCCGCCCTGGCACCGCCATCGGCGATCAGGTCCTGGACCTGATCGCGGCGGCCGAACTGGGCGTGCTCTCCGACGCGCTGGGCGCGGTGCTGCGCACCTGCGAGGGCCTGGGCCTGAATCCGCTGATGGCCGTCGGCCCCGCGCTGCGCCGGCAACTGCGTCATGAGCTGGTCGCGGCGCTCAATGCCGACGCCGGCCCGGCGCCATCGAAGACGCTGGCGGATGCGCTGGTGCCGCTGTCGTCGGTCGAGCTCACGCTGCCCTGCCGCATCGGGGACTACACCGACTTCTACGCCGGCATCCATCACGCGACGACGGTGGGCAAGCTGTTCCGTCCGGACAACCCGCTGCTGCCCAACTACAAGTGGGTGCCGATCGGCTACCACGGCCGCGTGTCCTCGATCGGCGTGAGCGGCCAGAGCTTCCGCCGTCCCGTCGGCCAGACCAAGGCGCCGGATGCGGAGCTGCCGAGCTTCGGCCCGATCAAGCGGCTGGACTATGAGCTGGAAGTCGGCGCGCTGGTCGGCCCCGGCAATGCGCAGGGTCAGCCGATCGCGATCGCGGATGCGGAGCAGCACCTGTTCGGCCTGGTGCTGCTGAACGACTGGTCGGCGCGCGACATCCAGGCTTGGGAGTACCAGCCGCTGGGGCCCTTCCTGTCCAAGAGCTTCGCGACGACCTTGTCGCCGTGGGTGATCACGATGGAGGCGCTGGCACCCTTCCGCCGCCCGTTCACCCGGCCCGAGGGCGACCCGCAACCGCTGCCCTACCTGGACGGCGCGACCAACCGCGAGCGCGGGGCTTTCGGCATTCGACTGGAAGTCCACCTGCAGACACGCGCGATGCGTGACGCGGGCGAGGCGCCGGCCAAGCTGATGGCGTCGGAGTTCGCCGATGCCTACTGGACCGTGGCGCAGATGCTCACGCATCACGCGAGCAACGGCTGCAATCTGCAGCCGGGCGATCTTTTCGGCTCGGGCACGATGTCCGGCCGCGAGGCGGATCAGGGCGGCTCGCTGCTGGAGCTGACGCAAGGCGGCAAGCAGCCGATCACGCTCCCGAACGGCGAGCAGCGCACCTTCCTGCAGGATGGTGACAGCGTCGCGCTGGTTGGCCGCTGCGAGACGGATGGCCGTCGCGCAATCGGCTTCGGCCCCTGCATCGGCACGGTGCTCCCAGCCGTCGCTTGAGCGCCTAGCCCCGGCCCGTCCGGCGCTGCGACTCTCTCGGCTTCCCGCCTCTCGAGGGCGGAATTGCCCCCTCTCCCGCCCCGCGGGCGAAGGAGCAAGGGCGACCGAGTGAAACGGCGATGTGGCCGATCACGACGCGCTCAGCGTTCCTGCTGCCGTCCCGGCCCTTCCCGCCCCTGAGCCTCACGCCCCGGCCCTTCATTGCGGGGCGACCGCGGCGGCTCCACCCGCTGCTGAGGCGGCGGCGACGGCCGCGGCGCCTCGACGCGCGGCTGCTGAGGTGCCGGCCTTGGCACCTCGACCCGAGGCTGCTCGACAGCACGCGGCGGTTCAAAGCGAGGCGCTTCGCGCTGCGGCTCCGGGCGAGCCCGCTCGGGCCGCTCGAACCGCGGCTGCTCGACGCGAGGCTGCTCCACCCGCGGCGGCTCAAACCGCGGCGGCACCACCCGCGCCGGCTCGTCACGACGCTCCGGCCCTGGCCGATCGCCCCGACGCCCATCCTGTCCACCGTGATTGCCGCGCTCGGCCTGCTCGCGCTCACGCGCTTCCTGCGCCGCGCGCCAGGCCTCGCGATCACCCTCACTCCGCTCCTGCGGACGGCGCACCTCTCTGCCCGCCTGCGGATTCGCCGGCGCCGCTGGCACATTCGGCTGCGGCGTCACGTTCGGCGCCGTGGCGGGCGTCTCCGGCGTCGGCCGGAACACGCCACGGATCGCGTCGCCGGGACGACCGTCATTGCGCCCGTCATTGCGCCCCTCCGGCGGCCTGACCTCCGGTCGCCCATCCGGCCGACCATCGTTGTTCCGATCGACAAAGGGCCGCCCCTCCCCTCGCCCGCCCGGCACGTTGTCCGGCCGTCCATCATGGTTGCGATCCACGATGGGCCGACCATCCGGTCGCCCGTCCGGCTGCGTGCCCGGCCTCGGCGGCCACGAACGCTGCGGCTGCAAGGCCGCTGGCGGCAGCGGCCCCACCACCGGCCGCTGCGTATACAGCGGCCCATGATCGCGCTCATTCCGATAGATCGGCCTGGGCCCGCCCGGACGCACGACGGTGACCGGGTTCGGATCCGGATTCACGCGGCGGTAGTACTCGCGGCTGTAGTGATACGGGGGCGTCCAGGCCTCGCGCGGGGCCAGCGGTACCCAGGCGCCGTAGCGCGGCGGCGGCGGGCGCCGGCCGCTGCCGATCGAGATCGCCATGCTGATGCTGTTGCCCCCCACCCAGCCGACCATCGCCGGCGAGTACACCGGCCGCCGCACATACGGCCCCGGCACCCAGCACCAACGGTCGCGCCAGTAGGCCCAGCGGCCGTAATGGAAGGGCGCGAAGCCCCAGGGCATGTCGTCGACCCAGGTCCAGCCCCAGCGGCCACTCCAGACCCAGCGGCCGTAGCGGTACGGCGCCCAGTCGGCGACGACCACGGTCGGCACCCACACCGGGCCGTAATCGGGGCTCTGCTGCCAGGCGCCGTACTGGGCGAGATCCTCGGCGCCGGTCATCTCGGGCGAGACATAGGGCTGGCTGGAGCCCACCGCCGTCTGCGGCGGCGGCAGCGCGTCACGCGTGTCTTCCAGGATCAATCGGGCGAAGCCGTCGCGCTGCAGCGGTTGGCGCTCGGTGCGCGGGCCGTTGTCCCACCAGAACTCAGCCTGCTCGTTGGTCGCCATCCACACGGGCTGAGCGTCCGTCGCGCGCGAGTCGAAACGCAGCTTGCCCTGCCAGGCCTGCGCCTGGGAGCCGCGATCCAGCTGCGACACGCGATACAGCCCCTCGCGTTCGAACGAGAAGCGGCCTTCCAGCGTGCGCAGCGTCCACTCGTCGGCGGACTCCTGATTGCGCAGCCGCAGCGCCGCCGAGCCCTTGATGATCTGCACCGCGATGCGGTTGTCGGAGAGCGCGTTGAACTCGATCTCGCTGCGCTGGTCCAGCCACAACGTGGACGAGCCCACCGTCAGCGTGGCGCCGCCCCCGTCGTCGGCGCGCAGGCGGTCGCCCTCGCCGACGGTCTGGTTGCGGTGCATCTCGACCCACTCGCGGGTGTCCGGGTCATAGAGCCAGACCACGCCGGCGATCTCGGCGATGCGGCCGGCCCGGGTCGGCGCGTCCGCCATCGCCACGCCGTGCAGCAGCAGCGCCATCAGCGCGACCAGCAGCGCGAGCAGCGCGCGAGCCGTCCGAGGGATGAGAAGGCGGCTGTTGAGGCCGATCGACGATTGGATGTTCATGGCAGCGGAGACTCCACGGGGATCACCGCTTAACGCTTTCACGACAGCGCGGTGCACCGATGCTTACAACTTGACGCCCTGTTGCGCGCGCGTCAAGCGCCCACCGGGCATGGGCAATCGGCGCCCCGTACAGGGCACGCCGCGCGCTTCAATCGTCCGTATCGGGATCGAGCCCGGGGAACAGCACTTCGGTAAAGCCGAAGCGGCTGAAGTCCTTGATGCGCATCGGATAGAGCGTGCCGATCAGGTGGTCGCACTCGTGCTGGACGACCCGGGCATGGAAGCCCTCGGCCTCACGATCGATGGGCTGGCCGTCGGCATCCACCCCGGTGTAGCGGATGCGCGAGAGCCGCGGCACCACGCCCCGCAAACCCGGCACCGACAGACACCCCTCCCAGCCCTGCTCGGTCGCATCGGACAGCGGCGTGATGACCGGATTGATGAGCACCGTCATCGGCACGGGCGGCGCCTCCGGATAGCGCTCGTTGCGCTGGAAGCCGAAGACGACGACCTGCAGATCCACGCCGATCTGCGGCGCGGCCAGCCCGGCGCCGTTGGCGGCCTTCATCGTGTCGAACATGTCCTCGAGCAGCGCCTTCAGCTCGGGCGTGCCGAACTCGGTCACGGGCTGGGCGTGGCGCAGCAGGCGCGGATCGCCCATCTTCAGAATCTCGCGGATGGCCATGACGGGGTCCTCGGCGGCGGTCGTGCGCCGCGATGCGTGAACAGGGGGAGGCGGTCGTCGCGGTAGTGGCGCCCGGCCCGTCGCGGGGGCGACGCGGGCTCGGGGCTGATCGCGTAATCTCCGGGCCATTCTAAGAAGCCTGGTCGTCGAAGCAGCCCGAAGGGCCGCGTCGCCGGCATAGCCCCGCGCGCCTGCCGCGCGCCCACGCGAGAACGGAGACCCGCGATGACCCGCCCCGCCGCCACCAACGCCGCCGACGCCACGCCCGTGACGACCGCCCTGCCCGACTACCTGGAGCCGCTCGATCACGGCGTGTACGCGATCGACACGGCTTTCCAGCGCGATCACTTCGACGCGGCCTTCCTGGTCGTGGACAACGGCCGCGCCGCCTTCATCGACACTGGCACGCGGCTCGCGCTGCCGCGCTTGCTGGGGGCGCTGGAGGCGCTGGGCATCGCGCGCGACGCGGTGGACTGGGTCATCCCCACACATGTGCACCTGGACCATGCCGGCGGCGTCGGCACGCTGATGCGCGAGCTGCCCACCGCGACGATGCTGGTGCATCCGCGCGGCCTGCGGCACATGCTCGATCCGAAAGCCTTGTGGCTGGGCGCGTCCGCGGTCTACGGGGACGAGGAGATGAAGCGCTCCTACGGGGAGCTGGTCGGCGTGCCCGAGTCGCGCGCCCAGGAGAGCCACGACGAGCAGCGCATCCAGGTGGGAGGCCGCGCGCTGCGCCTGATCGACACGCCGGGCCATGCGCGGCATCACCACTGCGTGTGGGACGAGGCCAGCCGGGGCTGGTTCACTGGCGACACCTTCGGCCTGTCCTACCGCGAGTTCGACGATGCGGAGCGCGGCGCCTGGATCATGCCGACGAGCACGCCGGTGCAGTTCGAACCCGAGGTGCTGAAGGCGTCCATCGCACGCATGATGGCGGCGCGCCCGACGCGCATGTACGTGACGCACTACAGCCGCATCGGCCGCGACGAGGCGGATGTCGAGCGCCTGGCCGCGCTGCTGGTCGCGCAGATCGACGACATGGTCGAGATCGCCACGCGCCTGAAGGACGCGCCGGATCGCCACGCCGCGATGAAGCGGGAGCTGCTGGCGCTCTACCAGCGACGGGTGAAGGACCACCTCGGCGACCAGATGCCGCCGACGCGCATCGCCGCGCTGCTCGCGATGGACGTGGAGCTGAATGCGCAGGGGTTGGAGGTGTGGTTGGACAAGGTGGCCAAGGGCAAGACCTGACACCGGATCCATGGCATTCATCGCCGAGCGCCGACAGATGTCGGGAAACGACAACGGCGGCACCAGGCCGCCGTTTTGCTTCGTCGCCATCGCACTTGCGGGCGATGACCTCATGACGGTCAAGCGTCCAGATTCAACTCCTGAATCTTCCGCGTGATCGTGTTTCGTCCGATGCCGAGCTTCTGCGCGGCCTCAATGCGGCGGCCGCGCGTCAGGTCCAGCGCGGTCAGGATCAGACTGGCCTCGAAGCGCCGCGTCAGCACGTCCCACACGTTGGGCTCGCCGGCCGCGAGCAGGCGTCTAGCCTCCCGCGCCATCTCGGCCACCCACGCGTCGGGCGACGGCGGCAGCGTCACGCCGCCCATCGGCATCGCGGGCATCGCCGGCAGGCTGGTCAGCCCGCTCGCCGAGGGCACGACATCCATGGGCGCCGCGTTGCCCGCGGGCTGCGTCGCCGGCGCGGCCAGCAACTCCTGCGGCAGGTCCTTGGCCTCGACAACCAGGCTGGGCGCCATCACGCTCAGCCAATGGCAGATGTTCTCCAACTGCCGCACGTTGCCCGGGAAATCGAAGTTCACCAGACGCTGCAGCGCCGCTTCCGACAGGCGCTTGGGCTCGACACCCAGCTCATTGGCGCTGCGCTGCAGGAAGTAGCGCGCCAGCAGGGGCACATCCTCGCGGCGCTCGCGCAGCGGCGGCAGGCGCAGACGGATCACGTTCAGGCGATGGAACAAGTCCTCCCGGAAGCGCCCTTCCTTGACCAGCGTCTCCAGGTTCTGGTGCGTCGCCGCGACCACCCGTACATTCGCTTTCTGCGGGCTGTGCCCGCCGACGCGATAGAACTGGCCGTCCGACAGCACGCGCAGCAAACGCGTCTGCAGGTCCAGCGGCATGTCGCCGATCTCGTCCAGGAACAGCGTGCCGCCCTCGGCCTGCTCGAAGCGGCCGCGCCGCGTCGCCTGCGCGCCGGTGAAGGCGCCGCGCTCATGGCCGAAGAGCTCCGACTCCAGCAGGTCCTTGGGGATCGCCGCCGTGTTGATCGCAACGAAGGGCCCCTCGGCCCGCGGACTGTGCTTGTGCAGCGCGCGCGCCACCAGCTCCTTGCCCGAACCCGACTCGCCGGTGATCAGCACCGTCACGTGGCTCTGACTCAGACGGCCGATCGCGCGGAACACGTCCTGCATCGCCGGCGCCTGGCCCAGCATCTCGGGCATCTCGACCTTCTCGGCCTCGCCCACGGTCTCGCGCTGGCTCTCCTCCTGCGCCCGCCGGATCAGCTCCACCGCGCGCGGCAGGTCGAAGGGCTTGGGCAGGTATTCGAAGGCGCCCCCCTGGAAGGCGCTCACCGCGCTGTCCAGGTCCGAGTACGCCGTCATGATGATCACCGGCAGATCCGGCAACTGCTTCTTGACCGTGCTCAGCAGCTCCAGGCCCGTGCCGCCCGGCATGCGGATGTCCGACACCAGCACCTGCGGCGTGTCGTCCTCCAGGGCCGCGAGCACCTCGCGCGTCTGGCTGAAGCTGCGCACCGGCAGCCCTTCGCGCGTCAGCGCCTTCTCCAGAACAAAACGGATCGAATGGTCGTCGTCAACAATCCAGATCGACTTCATCTAAGGCTCCCCTTTTCCCCGTTGTCGACTTGTGGTCGCGGCTCAGGGCAAAGGCAGGGTGATTCGGAAATCGGTCCGACCCGGCTGGCTGTCGCAATCGATCATGCCCTGGTGCTGTTGGGCGATCGTCTGCGCCAGCGTCAGCCCGAGACCAGAGCCCCCATCCGTTCCCGATACCAATGGAAAGAAGATGCGGTCCTTGATCTCCTCGGGCACGCCCGGGCCGTTGTCTTCGATATGCAATTCCAATGCCAAGCGCCAGCGCTGCTTGCCGATCGTCACCTGCCGAGCCACCCGCGTCCTCAGCACGATGAGCCCGTCGCCCTGCGCGATGCGCTCGCGCAGCGCATGTGCCGCGTTCTGAACGATGTTCAGCACCGCCTGGATCAGCTGCTCGCGATCGCCGCGGAAGTCCGGGAGCGAGATGTCGTAATCGCGCTGGATCGTCAGCCCGCGCGGGAACTGCACCAGCACCAGCGAGCGCACCCGCTCGCAGATCTCGTGGATGTTGACGTCGCCCACCACCTGCGCGCGCCGATACGGCGCCAGCAGGCGGTCCACCAGCGACTGCAGCCGGTCGGCCTCGTGGATGATGACCTCGGTGTACTCCTCGAGCTCGGACCACAGCGCCGTGGGCTGCAGCTCCAGCGCCAGCAGCTGCGCCGCGCCGCGGATGCCGCCCAGCGGGTTCTTGATCTCGTGGGCGAGGTTGCGGGTCAGCTCTTTCGTCGCATGAACCTGGTCGAGGTTGCGCTCCTCGCGGTCCTGGCGCGTCTGCTGCGCGTTCTCGATCAGCTCGATGACCAGGCGCTCCGGGTCCTCGGTCTGGCTGACGATGACATGCACCGGCAGCAGATCGTCATGCGTGCGCGGCCCGCGCCGGATCACCGCGTCGAAGCGCGAGCTCGAGAACGCATTGCGGCTCACGCCCTCCAGCGCCTCGATCAGGCGGCCGGTGTCGATGAACCATTCCAGCAGATTGCTGCCCTGCACCGCGCGGCGCGGCAGGTTGAACAGCGTCTCGACGGCGGTGTTGGCGAATTCGCAGATGCCGTCGGGCCGCACCACCGCCACCAGCGTGGCGAGCAGGTCGAAGCAGCCGTAGGGCGTGTCGTTCGGTAGGGACTTCGGATTCATTCGGTGTCGCCTTCGTCGCGAGCGCCGGCAGCGCGCGCCTGACACCGAGGTCCGCCATCGCGGACGTGGGGGTCAGGGCGGCAGCTTGGCGAGCTCGCGCTTGATGGCCTGAACGTCGCTTTCCTGGCGCGCGACACCGGCCTTGAGCTCGGTGACGCGGTCCAGGTACTTCTGGTAGTTGCGCTCGTCGCCGCGGCGCTCGGGCTGGCCGTTGTTGAACTCCTGCTGGAGCTTGGCCAGCCGGGCCTCGGCGTCGCGCAATTCGTTCTCGAGCACGAGGCGGCGATCGCTGTCGCGCGCCCGCTGGTCCTTGGGGTCGATGCGCAGGTCAGCACTGGAAGGTCCCGTGCCGGAGCCCGACACCGCCGGCGGGCGCGGCTTGGTCGGGGCGATCACCGAGATCGGCGTGCCCTCGATGCTGCGGCAGCCCTTGTCGGCGGCCTCTTTCGGAGACAGCGCGTCGGTGTAGAGCACGGGTGGCCCCGGGCAGCGATACACCACGGCCTGCGCCGACGCCGAGCCGGCCACGCACGCGGCCGTCAACGCCAGCAGCCGCCAGGCTTTCGCGCCTCTCGCATCTCCCACCCGTTTCATCCGCAGCGTCATCGGCTATCCCTGTTTCCAACTGACCAGAGTCGGCGCTGATTGTGACGCAAGGCGACCCGGGTGGGACCGCTGCCAGGGACAGGGCTTGTCGCCAGACGTTCCCCCCGTGCGCTACGGGCGCGACGAGCGCTGCGGGCGCTGCGAGCACCCCGAGGTCACGCGATGCCGGACCGCCAACGAAAAGGGACGGCCGAAGCCGTCCCTGCGCGTGCGAGGCGATTCGCGGAGCGGGCCGTGCCGGTGCGGACATGGCGCTCTCCGCGCTCGCGATCACAGCGAGTAGTACATGTCGAATTCGACCGGATGCGTGGCCATGCGGAAGCGGGTCACTTCCTGCATCTTCAGCTCGATGTAGGCGTCGATGTAGCTGTCGGTGAACACGCCGCCCTTGGTCAGGAAGGCACGGTCCTTGTCCAGATACTCCAGCGCCTGATCCAGCGAGTGGCAGACGGTCGGGATCTTCGCGTCTTCTTCCGGCGGCAGGTGGTACAGGTCCTTCGTGGCGGCTTCGCCCGGATGGATCTTGTTCTCGACGCCGTCCAGGCCGGCCATCAGCAGCGCGGCGAAGCACAGGTAGGGGTTGGCGCTGGGGTCCGGGAAACGCGCTTCGACGCGGCGGCCCTTGGGGTTGGCCACGTACGGGATGCGGATCGAGGCCGAGCGGTTCTTGGCCGAGTAGGCCAGCTTCACCGGGGCTTCGAAGCCGGGCACCAGACGCTTGTAGGAGTTGGTGCCGGGGTTGGTGATCGCATTCAGCGCGCGGGCGTGCTTGATGATGCCGCCGATGTAGTACAGCGCGAATTCGCTCAGACCGGCATAGCCGTCGCCGGCGAAGAGGTTCTTGCCGTCCTTCCACACGGACTGGTGCACGTGCATGCCGGAGCCGTTGTCGCCGACCAGCGGCTTGGGCATGAAGGTCGCGGTCTTGCCGTAGGCATGGGCGACGTTCTGGATGATGTACTTCTGCAGCTGCGTCCAGTCGGCGCGCTCGACCAGCGAGCTGAACTTCGTGCCGATTTCCATCTGACCGGCGTTCGCCACTTCGTGGTGATGCACTTCGACCGGGATGCCCATCTGTTCCAGGATCAGGCACATCTCCGAGCGCATGTCCTGGCCGCTGTCGACCGGGGGCACCGGGAAGTAGCCACCCTTGACGGTGGGACGGTAGCCGCTGTTGCCGTGCTCGTATTCCTTGGACGAATTCCAGGCGCCTTCTTCCGATTCGATCTTGAAGAACGAGCCGGACATTTCATTGCCCCAGCGCACGCTGTCAAAGATGAAGAACTCGGGCTCCGGGCCGAAGTAGGCGGTGTCGCCCAGGCCGGAGGCCTTCAGGTAGGCCTCGGCGCGCTTGGCCAGGGAGCGCGGATCGCGCTCGTAGGCCTTGCCGTCGGCCGGATCCACCACGTCGCAGGACAGGATCAGGGTCGGCTCTTCGAAGAAGGGGTCGATGTTGGCCGTGTTCGGGTCCGGCATCAGCAGCATGTCGGAGGCTTCGATGCCCTTCCAGCCGGCGATCGAGGAGCCGTCGAAGGCATGGCCCGACTGGAACTTGTCCTCGTCGAAGGCGGAGACGGGCACGGTCACGTGCTGTTCTTTGCCGCGCGTATCGGTGAAGCGGAAGTCAACGAACTTGACTTCATGCTCCTTCACCAGGTTCATCACGTCGGCGACGGTCTTGGTGGCCATCAATCACTCCTAGGGGGCTGGATGAGAAAGAAAGAGTCGTCGGGCTCAGGCCCAGGCACGCCGTGAATTAGCAGTTTGCATGCCAACAAATGAAAGTGCGGTGAAAGAGCAGGCGCCAGACCGGTGCATCGGGCGCAAGCCCTTGATGCCCAACGCGCCACGCGGGGGCGCTGCTGCCGTCGTGTCCACCTCGAATCGGCCCTGGAAGCGAGCGCCAGACGCCCGCATCCCGAAGCGGTGCATCATCGCACCATTTCGGTGCTGATGTTGGCACCAAATTGGACGACGCCCTCGCGCAGGGTCGTATAGGCCGCGTCCAGCGAGGCCGCCTCGCCCTTGACGCCCAGCTCGATGTGACGACCCCATTGCGGATGGTCGACGCTGGGCAGCGAGAACACCTTGATGCCGGGGAAGTCCTGCTCGATGCGCTCCATCAGCGGGGTGAGCGAGGCCTCCATCGCGCCCTGCACGATCAGCGAGCGCTCGCGCGTGACGACCGCCTGATGCAGATCGGCGTGCAGGTGGTCCAGCGCCCACTCGATCATCGGATGCGCCATCACCGGGAAGCCCGGGACGAAGTGCGCGCGGCCGTCGATGGAGAAGCCGGGGATCTTGTTGTACGGATTGGGAATGATGGCCGCGCCCTGCGGGAACACGCCCATCTCCAGACGCCGCAGCGTGTCGGGATGATCGCGTTCGGGGGTGCTGCCCTGCTCCGCCGCCATCTGCTGCACGCGTTGCCAGATCAGCTCGGCGGCCTCGGGGTGGAGCTCCAACGGCCGGCCCAGCGCGGCGGCCGCGGCCTGGCGGGTGTGATCGTCGGGCGTCGCGCCGATGCCGCCGCAGCTGAAGAACAGATCGCCGCCGGCGAACGCGGCGGCGTACTCGCGGATCAGCTGCTCGCGGTCATCGCCCAGGTACTTGGCCCAGGACAGCGACAGGCCGCGCGCGCCGAGCAACTCGATCACCTTGGCCAGGTGCTTGTCCTGGCGCTTACCGGACAGGATCTCGTCGCCGATGATGAAGAGGCCGATATTCATGCGGGGTGCTCGATCAGACGGAAGGAGGAGGAAGGACGGGCGGCTGCGTCGCGTAGTTGGCGGGCAGCGCGTCCATCACCGGGTCGGGCTCGCTCGCCACGACCGTGTCGGCGCGGCGCATCTCCTGCAGCGCGGCCAGCGCGTAATGCGCGAACCACAGCGAGCTGAAGGCGAAGACCAGCGTGTACAGCCACACCGACACCAGGATCAGCACAGGAGCGAACGCGATCGTCAGCGCGCCCAGCGCCCAGATCGCGGCCGGAGCCGCGCCCAGGTAGCCGGTCGCCAGGCCCAGCAGCATCAGGGGCAGGCGGTGCTCATTGATGAGCCGGCGACGTTCGGGCCCGGAAGCGTGCTCGGCCAGCACGTCGAAGGTGAACACGCGATAGCCGAGCCAGCCCCAGATCAACGGCGGCAGGATCAGCGCCAGCGGCGGGATCAGCCAGAACGGCAGCGACGCGATCAGTGCGACCACCGCGACCAGCGTGTGCCCGAGCGACCAGCTCAGGCTGGCGACGAAGCCGCCGCCGTGCTTGCGCTCGAGCCCGGGAAAGCGCCGCTGCCCCACCAGATCGACCATCGACGGCGTCATCAGCAGCGCCACCAGCAGCAGGCTCAGCACGACCAGCGCGGGTACGGCCATCGCCAGCACGATCATGGGCGCAAGCACGGTGCGGAAAGACGCCGCGCCCAGCGAATCCAGCCACTTGAGCAGGCCGTCGACCAGGCTCCAGGATTCCATGGTCGCGCGCACGCCGGCCACGGCCGCTTCCCAGAAGAAATAGCCCAGGCCGAAAGCCAGCGCCGCCGACACGATCAGCGGCAACAGCGACAGGCCGATCACCCGCGGATGCAGGCAGTAGGCGGCCGCCCGCCAGAACGAGTCGGCGATGCGGCTCATCGGCTTGATCATCAGTCGTTTCCTCCCGCCGGCGCCCGGCCCGTGATATCGATGGACGCGCCACCAGCGGGCGTATCGCCACCGCCGTGCGCGGGCGCGATCTTGTCACGTCCGAACAGCCGTTTCAGCCCCAGCCATTGCTGAGACCAGTAGCCGCTGCCGTAATCACGTCCGCCCTCCTCCGGCAGCTGATCGCGCACGCCGGTGGGATCCCAGCGGTCCTCGAAATTCGAGGTCCGGAAGATGACGTCCCACACCGGGAACAGCACCGCGAAGTTGTGACCGCCCAGCGTGCCGCGGCCGAAGCCCTCATGGCCGATGCCGATCGAGTGGTGCAGGCGATGGAAGCGCGGGCTCACCAGCAGGCGCTCGCCGATCAGGCCGAAACTGACGCGCAGGTTGGCGTGCTGCAGGTTCTCCAGCAACTGCGAGATCGCCGTCAGCGCGACGAACTGCCCCGGTCCGACGCCGATCAACCGCGCCACCAGCACCACCGCGCCGTCGATGAGGATGTCGTCGAGCAAGTGATTGCGGCTGTCGCTCCACATCGTCATCTGGCGCTGGCTGTGATGCAGCGAGTGCAGCGACCACCACCAGTTCCACGAGTGCTGCGCGCGATGCAGCCAGTACTGCAGCAGATCGAAAGCCAGCAGATAGACGATGAAGCTGAGCCAAGCCTGGTCGGTCACCCCGGGCCAGATCGCGTCGAGCTGGAACGTCGGGATGCCCTGCATCCGCATCTCGCTCACCAGACTGTCGGCCAGCGGTTCGAGCGAGAAGAACATCGCCAGCCGGAACAGGCCCAGGCGCTGGATCAGCGTGTAGAGGATGTCGACGCGGATCGCGCGGCGATCGGTCACGGCCTCAGCCGGACGCCAGCGTTGCAGCGCGCCGATCACCGCCAGCATGACGACGATCTGCAGCAGCCCGACCAGCAGCCAGCCGGTCGCGTCGAACGCGTCCTCCAGCAGGTTGCCGTAGCCCAGGTTGAAGACGATCGGCTGGACGACGCTCTCGAAGAGCGCCTGCTGCGCTTGACCGAACAGATCGGTGAACCAGTCCATCACGGCTCCTGTCCTCCTGCCTCAATACTGCTACTGCTTCGACGCCGGCCTCAACGCGGCTTGGGCGCGTCCTTGCCGGCCTTCAGCGCCAGCGCCTCGGCGGGCTTGCGCATCCACGCGGCGTACTCCGGATGATCGCGCAAGGGCGCGAAGCACATGCCCCGCGATTTCAATCCCTGCAGCAGCGGCTCCAGCACCGCCGGCGCCCAGGGATCCTGGCGCGACCAGATGCCCAGATGCGCCATCAGGATGTCGCCCGGCTTGATGCGCCGCAGCGCCTGCTCCAGCAGCGCCTGGTTCGGGAACTTGTCGCTGGGCAGCTCGTCGCCGAGGAAGCCGGACGGGCTCCAGCCGACGTGCTTGAAGCCGCAGGCTTGCGCCGCCGCCAGCAGCGCCGGCGACGTGCGGCCCGCCGGCGCGCGGAAGATCATCGACATCGGCTTGCCGGTCATTTCCAGAAAGCGCTGCGCGGGACGCTTGAGCTCCTCGCAGTACTCGGCGGCGCTCAGCACCACGGTCTGCGGCAGCTGCTCGCCGGCGGCGCGTCGGAAACGGAAGCGGCCATCCGGCAGATCCGCCGACCATGCATCGTGATACCAGGTATGCGAGCCGAAATCATGGCCCTGCTCCGCCAGCGCCTTCCACCACGGGGCCCACTTGTCGTCCAGCGTCTGGCCGCCGTCCAGCGTCGGCTCCTGCGCGAGGAAGAACGTGGCCTTCGCGTCGTAGCGCTTGAGCGTGTCGACGATCAACGGCGCCACGCCCATGTGGCCGGTGTCGAAGCTCAGATAGACCGGCTTGTCGCAGGCGGGCTTGGGCGCCTCGGGCTGAGCGAAACCGGGCAGCGTGACGGCCGGGCCGAGCATCAGCCCGAGCACCAGCGTCAGCCCACGCCGCGGGAGAGACGGGATCTTCACGAGACTGCTTTCAGTTCGGATCGACAGGTCGAATCAGGCGACGCGGACGGACACGCGGCTCACTGGCGCGGCATCTGGTCCAGCGTCCAGACGCCGTGCGGCGACTTGCCGACCTTGACCTGCGTGAGGATCTGCTTGGTCTGCAGGTCCATCACCGTGAGCTTGCGCGCCCAGCGCGAGGTGAACATCAGCGTGCGGCCGTCGGGCAGGATCTCCATGTCGTCCGGTCCGCCGGGCGCCTTCAGCGTGTCCACCACGCTGAAGTCCGCCAGCGAGATCTTGCTGATGGTGTTGGCCGCGCGGTTGCTCACCAGCACATGCTTCTTGTCGCCCAGCGCGCGGAACGAGTGCGCGCCGTCGCCGGTCTCCAGCTTCTTGACCAGTTTGGGTTGCGGGCCGGTGACGTCGTAGACCTCGACGCTGCGCTCACCGGTCAGTGCGACCAGCAGGTGCTTGTCGTCCGGAGTGAGGTACAGATCCGCGGGCAGCTTGCCCACCGGAATCTTCCAGCGCGGCGCCATCGTGTTCAGGTCGATGGCCAGCAGCTCGCTGCTGTCCTGCAGGCTGGCGTAGACGACGCTGCTCTTGCTGTCGATGGACAGATGGCTGGGCGTCTTGGGCGCGGAGAAGCGCTTGAACAGCGCCATCGGCTGCGCCGCGTTCTGCGGCTGCCACTTGTAGATGTCGACGTGATCCAGCCGGTTGCCGGCCAGCACCAGCCACTTCATGTCGGGCGAGAAGCGCAGGTGGTACGGGTCCGGAATGCCGCGCACCGTCCGCTGGACCTCGGCCGTCACCGGGTCCAGGAAAGTCAGCGAATCGCCCAGCGCGTTGGCCACGATCATGGTCTTGCGATCGGGCGTCAGATACAGGTGATGCGGCTCCTTGCCGGTCGGGATGCGCTTGATCTCGCGGAAGTCCTTGGGGCTGATGACGCTGATGTCGGCGTCCAGCGAGTTCAACACGAAGATCGGGCTGGTCGCGCCGTTGCCGGTGTTGGCGGTGGCGAGCGACGGTGTCAGCGACTCGGCAAGGGGAAGCGACAGGGCCAGGGCAGCGGCGATCGGCCGCGCAAGACGGAACAGCATGAAGTCCTCGGGTCCTCGGAGACAGGGGCGCGCGTGAGACGCGGATCGCGCGTCGGGTCGGGCGAGCCTCGCGCAGCCCTGGAGTGTAGGCGGGTTGTCCCTGAGTCCCGGCTGAAACAGCGGCGGGAAGCTCGCCCTGATGCGGGACTGCGTCGCTGCGGGCACAAGTCTTGAGCTTTTCGGAACGGGCCACCCAGACTTGCCGCCAGCGTTGCCGCAAGGACGCGCATCACGAACGCGACGACGCGGGCTCGAGGCCCGCGTCGCACGCTTTTCAGAAGCGCCGGATCACTCGTCGTTGTCGCCGCCGAGGATGCCGCCCAACAGGCCCGCAGCCCCGAAGCCGCCCAGGAGCGAACCCTCTTCGCGCGAGCCGCCGCGCTGCGGCGCCGCCGCGAACACACGCGACGCCAGACGCGAGAACGGCAGGCTCTGCAGCCAGACCTCGCCCGGTCCGGTCATCTTGGCCAGGAACAGACCCTCGCCGCCGAACAGGGCGGTCTTGATCTTGCCCACGTACTGGATCTCAAAACTCACCGATGGGGTGTAGGCCACCACGCAGCCGGTATCCACCAGCAGGGTCTGCCCGGGCTGGAGCGTACGACGAACCACGGTACCCCCCGCATGCACGAAGGCCAGCCCATCACCATCGAGCTTCTGCATGATGAACCCTTCGCCACCGAAGAAGCCGGTCGACAGGCGCTGCTGGAGCGCGATGCCCAGCGACACGCCGCGGGCCGCGCACAGGAACGCATCCTTCTGGCAGATCAAGGTGCCCCCCAGCTTGCCCAGATCCATGGGCAGGATCTTCCCCGGATACGGCGCCGCGAAAGCGACCCGCAATTTCGTATGACTCTGGTTGGTATAGATCGTGGTGAACAGCGATTCCCCGGTCACCAGCCGCTTGCCTGCCCCGAGCAGTTTCCCGAAGAACCCGCCTTGATTGGCGGACCCGTCGCCGAACACCGTGTCCATGCCGATGCCGGCATCCATGAACATCATGCTGCCGGCTTCACCGATCGCAGCTTCGCCGGGGTCGAGTTCGACCTCCACGAACTGCATCTCGGCACCCTTGATTTCAAAGTCGACAACGTCCATGGCCATGGTGATCACCCTCTGTCACATCTCAACGAATGGGGCGCGATATTACCGTTTCGCGCCCTTTCTATACTGCGGTCATGACGCCCATGTCTCCTGACGAAAGCGCAACAACTTTGAAGCCCGGCGACAGCTACGTGCAGTCCTTTGCCCGGGGTCTTTCGGTGATCCGGGCCTTCGGCGCGGACGCCCCCCGGCAGACCTTGACCGAGGTCGCGCGCCGCTGCGGCCTCACCCGCGCCGGCGCCCGGCGCATCCTGCTCACGCTCCAGACGCTGGGCTACGTGCGCGCCGAGGGCCGGCTCTTCGAGCTCACCCCCAAGATCCTGGATCTGGGCTTCGCCTACATCTCCTCGCAACCGCTGTGGCAATTCGCCGAACCGCTGGTACTGCAACTCTCGAACGACCTGAAGGAGTCGAGTTCGATCTCGGTGATGGACGGCGGCGACATCGTCTTCGTCGTGCGGGTCCCCGTGCGCAAGGTGATGAACGCGACGCTGGGCATCGGCAGCCGGCTGCCCGCGTGGAGCACGGCGATGGGGCGCGTGCTGCTCGCGTCGATGCCGGTCGAGGAGCGCGACAAGCTGATCGAGCAGGCCGAGCTGATCCCCTACACCCATCGCACCGTGCGCAGTCGCGACGATCTGCGCGCGCAAGTGGAGCAGGCGCGTCGCCAGCACTGGGCGCTGGTGGACCAGGAACTGGAGGACGGCGTGGTGTCGGTCGCGGCGCCGATCACCGGACGCGATGGGAAGGTGGTCGCGGCGATCAACCTGAGCACGCATGCGAACCGGACCTCGCCGCACCTGCTCGTCGAGCAGGGGCTGCCCAGGCTGCAGGAGACGGCGCAGAGTCTGTCGCGCCTGCTGCAGATCAAGGGGTGAAGATCGAGGGGTGAAGCGCACCCCGGCACGGACAAGGGCTGCCACGGGCAGCCCTTTTCTTTGCGAGCCAGGCGCGACGACGCCCTCACCCCATGTGCAGCCCGCCGTTGCAGCTGAAGTCCGCGCCGGTGGTGAACCCGGAGTCCGGCCCCGCCAGCCAGGCGATCACGGACGCGATCTCACCCGGCTCACCCAGGCGCTTCACCGGGATCTGCGCCACGATCTTCTCGAGCACGTCAGGCCGCACCGCCTTGACCATGTCCGTCCCGATATAGCCCGGGCTCACCGTGTTCACCGTGATGCCCTTGGACGCCAGCTCCTGCGCCAACGCCATCGTGAAGCCGTGCATGCCGGCCTTGGCCGCGGAGTAGTTGGTCTGCCCCGCCTGCCCTTTCTCGCCGTTGACCGACGAGATGTTGATGATCCGGCCCCAGCCCTTGTCGACCATCCCCGGCACGACCTGCTTGGTCACGTTGAACATGCTGTTCAGGTTGGTGTCGATGACGGTGTCCCACTCGTCGCGGGTCATTTTCAGGAACATGCGGTCCTTGGTCACGCCGGCGTTGTTGACCAGGACGTCGATCTTGCCGTGCTCCGCGATCGCCTTGTCGAAGGCGGCGACGGTGGAGTCCCAGTCCGCCACGTTGCCGACCGAGGCATGGAACGAATAGCCCAGAGCGGACTGCTCGGCCAGCCATTTCGCATGGTCGCGGCTGGGGCCGCAACCGGCGATGACCTTGAAGCCTTCCTTGTGGAGGCGCTGGCAGATGGCGGTGCCGATGCCCCCCATGCCGCCGGTGACGTATGCAACTTTCTGACTCATCTTGCTTGCCTCCTGAACGACACCCCGGGCCGCCGCGTCCGCGGGAGGGGTGCCTCATGTAAGAACGGAACCGACGCGTTGGAAATCGATGCGGCGCGAGCCGATCAACGCTCGACGCAGAGCGCCACGCCCATGCCGCCGCCGATGCACAAGCTGGCGATGCCCTTCTTGGCGTCGCGCTTGATCATCTCGTGCAGCAGCGTGACCAGGATACGGGCGCCGGAGGCGCCGATCGGATGGCCCAGCGCGATCGCGCCGCCGTTGACGTTGACCTTGCTCAGGTCCCAGCCCATCTCCTGATGCACCGCGCAGGCCTGCGCGGCGAAGGCCTCGTTGATCTCGAGCAGATCCAGATCCTTGGCGTGCCAGCCGGCGCGCGCCAGCGCCTTCCTGGACGCGGGCACCGGGCCCATGCCCATGGTCTTGGGATCGACGCCGGCGCTCGCGTAGGACGCGATGCGCGCCAGCGGCGTCAAGCCCAGCGCCTTGGCCTTGGCGTCGCTCATCAGCACCAGGCCGGCCGCACCGTCGTTCAGGCCCGAGGCATTGCCCGCGGTCACCGATCCGGCCTTGTCGAAGGCCGGCTTCAGACCCGCCAGCGCCTCGGCCGTGCTCTTGCGATTGATGAACTCGTCCGTGGAGAAGACGATCGGATCACCCTTCTTCTGCGGGAGGGTGACGGGCACGATCTCCGCGGTGAAGCGGCCCGCGTCCTGCGCGGCGGCGGCCTTCTGCTGGCTGGCCAGCGCGAGCTCGTCCTGCTGGGCGCGGCTGACGTGGTACTCCTTGGCCACGTTCTCGGCGGTGATGCCCATGTGGTACTGGTTGTAGACGTCCCACAGGCCGTCCACGATCATCGTGTCCACCAGCTTCCAGTCGCCCATGCGCTGACCGTCGCGCGAGCCCGGGAGCACGTGCGGTGCCAGGCTCATGCTCTCCTGGCCGCCGGCGATGATGATGTCGGAATCGCCGTCGCGGATCGCCTGCGCCGCCAGCATCACGGCCTTCAGGCCGGAGCCGCAGACCTTGTTGATGGTCATCGCCGGCACGGTCACGGGCAGGCCCGCCTTGATGACGGCCTGACGCGCCGGGTTCTGGCCCACGCCCGCGGTCAGCACCTGGCCGAGGATGACCTCGTTGATCTGGTCGCCCTGCAGGCCGCTGCGGCGCAGCAGCTCCTGGATCACGGTGGCGCCGAGCTCGCTCGCGGGCGTCTTGGCCAAGCTGCCGCCGAACTTGCCGATCGGCGTGCGCGCCGCGGCAACGATGACGATGTCCTGAGATGAAGTCATGTCTCGCTCCTGGTTCCGGTTCTGCTGAATACAGCGGGGACGAATGCTTCTGGAATGAAGTCTTCGGGATGGAAGTCGTCGGGGATGAATGCGGAGATCGATTCGCCGGTGCGCCTTGGTTCGCGCTTCAGGCGCGTTGCTTGACGTAGCGCCCCGGCGCCGGCTCGATCGCCTGGTACGTGCGGTTGCCCGGCGTGCGCGGTGCCGCCTTCTGCGGTCCCGCGTGGCCGGCCAACCACTTGTCCCAATCGGTCCACCAGCTGCCGGGGTGCTCGGTCGCCTCGGCCAGCCATTGGCGCTCGTCGGCCGGCAGCGCGCTGCCCTTGCCGATCCAGTGACTGCGCTTCTTCTTCTCGGGCGGATTGATCACGCCGGCGATGTGGCCGGACGCGCCCAGCACGAAGCGCTTCTTGCCCTTGAAGATCTGTGTGCTGCGATAGGCCGCGTCCCAGGGGACGATGTGGTCCTCGCGCGAGCCGTACAGATAGACCGGGGCCTGGATGGCGCCCAGGTCGATCGCCTCGCCGCAGACGGTGAGGCGGCCGGGGATGCGCAGCTCGTTCTGAAGATAGGTGTGGCGCAGATACCAGCAATACATCGGGCCCGGTAGGTTGGTCGCGTCGCCGTTCCAGTACAGCAGGTCGAAGGCGGGCGGCGCCTCGCCCTTCAGATAGTTGCCGACGACGTAGTTCCACACCAGGTCGTTGGGCCGCAGGAAGCTGAAGGTCGTGGCCAGTTCCTGGCCGTGCAGCAGGCCGGGGCCGTTGACGGCCTGCTCGCCCAGCGTCATCTCGCGCATTCGCACCGAGGACTCGTCGACGAAGAGATCCAGCACCCCGTTGTTGCTGAAGTCGATCAGCGTGGTCAGCAGCGTGATGCTCTCGGCGGGCTGCTCGCCGCGCGCGGCCAGCACCGCCAGCGCGGTCGCCAAGATGGTCCCGCCGACGCAGAAGCCGAGCGTGTTGATGGTCTCGGTGCCGGCGATCTCGCGCACGACCTCGATGGCCTTGATCGCGGCGCGGCCGATGTAGTCGTCCCAAGTCCAGTGCACGCATTCGGCGTCAGGATTGCGCCAACTCACCACGAAGGTGCGGTGGCCCTGCGCGACGGCGTGGCGGATCAGCGAGTTCTCCGGCTGCAGATCGAGGATGTAGTACTTGTTGATGCAGGGCGGCACCATCAGCAGCGGCCGCGCATGCACCTTCGCGGTGAGCGGCTTGTACTCGAGCAGCTGGAAGAGCTCGTTCTCGAAGACCACGTGCCCCTCGGTGGTCGCGACGTTGCGACCGACCTCGAAGGCCGACTCGTCGGTCTGCGACACGTGGCCGCGCCGCACGTCCGCCATCAAGAGCTGCACGCCGCGGGCGATGCTCTCGCCCTGCGTGTCCAGCGCCAGACGCTGCGCCTCCGGATTGAGCGCGAGGAAATTGCTGGGGGACGCCGCATCGACGAATTGCTGCACCGCGAAGCGGACCCGCGCGCGGGTCTTGTCGTCGCCCTGCACCTGCTCGGCCATGCGCTGCAGGGTCCGTGCGTTGAGCAGGTAGAGCTGCGCGGTGAAGTGAGACAGGCGGTTCTCGTTCCAGGACGGCGAAGAGAAGCGGCGATCCTTCAGCGGCGCGGCCGGGGCATGCTCGCCCGACTGATCGCCGAGCGCGCCGTTCCACAGCTCGCCGGCCTGACGCAGGTAGTCCGACTGCAGCTGCGTCCAGGCCTCCGGCTGGATCTGCAGCGCCTGCAGTTGCTTGAAGGCATCACCGAATCCTTGCGCGAGGCTGCTGGCCGCTCGCGCCGCCTGTTCGGCGAACTGGTTGTCTACGCTCATGGGTCTCCTCTGACGGATCCGAGCAAGAAGCTTGCCACAGACGATGCGCGGATCGCCGCATCGGCATCGCACATGCTCAGGCGCTTTTGTAGCCCGATCAGCTTACCTCCGCGTGACGATACCGTCGCGGTGTCCCGGCGATTCGTGGGCTCACTCTCTTTTTGACCGGACATGCTGCTCGTCGCGATCGCCTGGATGTATGTGGTGCTGATGATGGCGCTCGCCGAGGCCTTCAGCACGCAGGGCTCGGTGCTGGGCGCGCTGATGACCTTCGTCCTGTACGGCGTGGTGCCGCTGGCCATCGTGATGTACCTGATGGGCACGCCGATGCGTCGCAAGGCGCGACGCCGCGCCGAGGCGCTTGAAGCCGAGACGGCCGCCGAAGCGGCAAGCACTTCGGCGCCGGCTTCCGCGCCGATCTCAGCGCAGCCGGATGACGGCGGCCATGCGGCCGCTGCGCAGTCCGTCGACGCGCTCGTGACGGAACGAAAAGAAGCGTGAGGGCGCGCCGAGCGTGCACCAGCCGCCGCCGCTCACGTCGGCGATCCCCGTGGCCGCGAGCCGCTGCCGCGCCAGGCCGTAGAGATCGGCCCGCCAGCGCGGCTCGCCCTGCTCGTTGGGTTGGAAGCGGAACAGCGGCTGATCGCGATGCAGCGGCTCCGCGCCGAAGGCGGCGAGCACATCCGCGCCGACCTCGAATTGCTCCGGCCCGATGCAGGCGCCCATCCAGGCACGGATGCGGGACGGCGCGCAATCGACGGCCTCGGACATCGCCGCGACGGTGCTTTCAAGCACGCCCCCCGAAAGTCCCCGCCAGCCCGCATGCGCCGCGCCGACCACGCCGGGCCCCGCGAACAGCACCGGCAGGCAGTCCGCCACCATCACGGCGCAGGCCAGCGCCGGATCCGTGCTGATGCTGGCGTCGGCGGGCTCGGGGTCGGCATCGGGATGCGCATGCCCGGGCCGCAGCCGAAGCACCGTCGTCCCGTGCACCTGCTTGAGAAACACCGGCGCGCCGCCGATCGCCGCGGCGACGCGCAGCCGGTTCTCGATCACATGGGCGGGATCGTCGCCAACGGATCGCCCCAGATTCAGACTGGTCAGTCCGGCCCGCTCCGGGAGATCCGCACCGCTGACGCCGCCGGCGCGTGTCGTCATGAAGGCCTCGACGTCCCCCTCACGCCAATCGGGCCGCAGCCAGTCCGGATGCGGCGCGAGCCGCGTCGGCTCACTCGGCATCGGGACAAGCGCTCGCTTGCGTCTTGCTGAAGGCGTCCAGGGTCATGCAGTGCTCGTGGATACGCATGATCGTGGGCACGTGGTCCAGCCGGCAGTTGAAGCGCTGCGCATTGAAGACCTGCGGGACGAGCAGGCAGTCCGCCATGGTCGGCGTGTCGCCGAAGCAGAAACGGCCGGCGCGACCCTCGGCCTGGAGGCGGTGCTCGACCACCGACAGACCGCTCTCGACCCAGTGCTGGTACCAGCGGGTCTTGTCGTCCTCGGACACGCCCAGGTCCTTGACCAGGTAGCGCAGCACGCGCAGGTTGTTGATGGGGTGGATCTCGCAGGCGATGTCCTGGGACAGCGCGCGGATGTAGGCGCGGCACAGCGCGTCGCCGGGCAGCAGGCTGGGCTCGGGATGGAGCTCGTCCAGGTATTCGATGATGGCCATCGACTGCGTGATGATCGCGTCGCCGTCCTTGAGCAGCGGCACCAGACGCGCGGCGGACACCGCGGCGTAGGACTCGTTGAACTGTTCGTTCTTGGCGAGGTGGACCGACTTGTAGTCGTAGTCCAGGCCCTTGATCGCCAGCGCGATGCGCACGCGGTACGAGGCGGACGAGCGGAAGTAGTTGTAGAGCTCCATGGCCGGCGATGATGCCATGCGAGGGCCGCTACACTGCGCCCCATGTTTCAAGCGCGGCGATTCCAGCACTGCCCCACTTGCGGCGGCCCGACCGAGTACCGCGTCCCGGCCGACGACAACCGCGAGCGCGCGACCTGCACGGTCTGCGGCGCCATCCATTACGAGAATCCGCTGAACGTCGTCGGCACGCTGCCGGTGTACGGGGAGCAGGTGCTGCTGTGCAAGCGGGCGATCGAGCCGCGGCTGGGCAAGTGGACCTTGCCGGCGGGCTTCATGGAGCTGGGCGAGACCCTCGCCGAGGGCGCTGCGCGCGAGACGCAAGAGGAAGCCGGCGCCGAGATCGAGCTGCAGAACCTCTACTGCGTCATGAACGTGGTACGCGTGGGCCAGGTCCACCTGTTCTACCGCGCCAAGCTGCTGAGCCCGCATGTCGATCCCGGCCCCGAGACGCTGGAGGCCCGGCTCTTCCACGAGCACGAGATCCCCTGGGACGAGATCGCCTTCCACACGGTCCGCGACACGCTGCTGCGCTTCTTCGAGGACCGCCGCCGGGGCGAGGGATATCCGCTGCATACGGCGGATATCGGCTGAGGGTCAGGCCTCCATTTCCTCCAATGGCGGACGCATCTGCGCGGTATGCCAGAAACCGATGATGCTGACGACCAGCACCTCGACGACGTAGCGCAGCACGTAGCGTTTTTCCCTGCCGATGCCCCACTCCCGCACGCGGGGGCTCACGGGCCTGCCGAACTCCGGATTCCGAGCAATCAGCGACTCGGCATGAGTCACGTCATCAATCAACGGTTCCGCAGCGCGTGCGCTGCGTTCAGCGATGTAGCGGTGTTGATGCTCGAACGGGGCCCAGGCTTCGCGGGTCCAGTCGATCTTCACTCGTCGAGCCCCTGCTGCCGACGGGCCTCCGCCCGCATACGATCAAACGCTTCGTCCACCTCTGAGCGAGGCACGACATCCCCACGCAGCGCGGCCTTCACCGCGTTGTCCTCGTGGCGCTCCATTTCCGCCTCGTGACGAGTCACGTTGGGCTCGTCCGGATCGGTGCGCACGACCCAGCGCTGGACCAAGTGCTCGATCAACTCGTTCACATCCACCTGCAGACGCCGGGCGAGCGCCTCCATGCGCACCTTGATGCGCTCATCGATCTGGACGTGGAGGTCGGTTCGGGCCATGAAGTGATCGGTTTCGAATAGGGCGACCATTTGTGCACCTGCTCATTCTTCGAAAAGAGAAGGTGCGGATTCTGAGAAGCCGGGGTCGCAATGCAAGCGCGACTGTTGCGTGGCGATCGCGTCGCCCGCTCAAACAAGTCATCCCGTCAGGGCTTGATCCCCTGCGCCGACGCCCACGGTCCGGTGATCCCGTCGAGCTCGCAATCCCACAGCGCCTGCGCGTCCAATGCATCGGTCACGCCCTCGGCATAGACCTTCAGCGCAAGACTCCGCAGCATCACCACCAGACTGCGCACGAAAGCTGCGCGGCTCACGTCGGCCGACACGCCCGACACCACCGCGCTGTCCAACTTCACGTAGTCCAGCCCGGCTTGGAAAAGACGATCAATTTGAGCCAGTCCCGCGCCCGCGTGCTCCAGCCCCAGTTGCACGCCCAACGGCCTCAGTTGACGACCCAATTCCTGCAGCGCCTCGAAGTGCTGCGCCGCCGCCGGCTCCGCCAGCTCCAGCCCGATCAGACGGCGCACGGGCGTCGGCGCCGCCTGCACCAGCTCGCGCGCACGAGCGATGAAGCTGCCGTCGTTCAGCGAGGCCGGCGCCACGTTGACGCAGCGCGCGCGCTGATCCTGCTGCGTCGCCTGCAGCGCCAGCGCGATCGCCTGCAAATCGGCCTCGGCGCTCAAACGGTGACGCAGCGCCAGCGGCAACCAGCGCGCCGCCGGCTCGAACTCTCCGACCGGGTTCAGCTTGAGCTGCAGCGGGCATTCCAGATGCAGCACCTGACGATCGCGGCCGATCAGCGGAAACTCCAGCAGCCGGCTGCGTTGTTGCTGAAGCGCATCCGAGATCAAGGCCCGCCAGGCCCGCTCGCCCTGGGCGACTTCCTCGGACGGCGGCGCCTCGCGCAGCTCCAGCACCACGCCCTCGCCCTGCTCCGCTTTCGCGAGCGCCGCATCGGCCGCGGCGAACCAAGCGCTCATCGGCTGGTCGCGCATCAGCTCGACGGCGCCCATCGCGACGCCCACGCCCGGGCCCAGGTTCTGCAGACCGGCGCGCAGCGCTTCGGCCAGCGCCTGCGCCGTGTCGCCGACCACATTCGGCGCCGGCAGCCACAGCGCGAAGTCCGAGCCGTTCAGCCGGCCGGCCAGACAACCGCGCACCTGCTCCGGATAGACGCGCAGCGCCTGCGCGATCGCCACCAGCGCCTGGTCGGTCGCCCCATGTCCCAGCCGCTGATTCAAGCCCTGCAGATCCTTGAGCCGCACCAGCACCAGCCCCGCCCGCAGCGGACCGTCATCGCGTTCCAGCGCTGAGCTCAGCTCCGCCACGAACTGGCGTCGGTGCGACAGCCCGGTCAGCTCGTCGCACAGCAGTTGCTGATGCAGCGTGCGCAGCTGCTCGGCCTGGGCCTCGAACATCTGCCGCGTCCGCAGCACCATCGTGTTCATCGCCCCGGTCAGCTTGCGCATCTCGGGGACGCGCGGCTCCAGCACGGTCTCGAAGCGGCCTTGCGCCACGCCCTCGGCCTGCTTGACCGCGGTGTCCAAGGGCCGACGCAGCCGCGACAGCACCACCGCCGCGGCGATGCAGGTGATCACGCCCACCGCCAGCAGCCAGGTCGCGGTGCTCAGCGTCGAGCGCCACAGCGCCTCGTGCACATAGCCGGTCTGGCCGCGCAGCTCGATCTCGCCGATCGCCTTCCAGCCATCGGACAGCTTGGCCGCGCCCGCCGGCACGTTCAGCGGCAGCAGCGCCACGAACCAGCCCGGCGCATGCGAGATCTGCGGCGTCTCCAGATGGCGCTCGAAGACCAGCTTGCCGCCCGCGTCGCGCCAGCGCACGCTCTCGTAGGCGCCGCTGTCGAATTGCGCCGAGATCAGCAGCGACATCAGCTCCGCGTCGCCCTTCTGCTGGGACAAGGCCAGCGCCAGCGCGCTCGCGTTGTCGGCGTTCTTGAGCTGGGCCTGCGTCTGCAGCAGATCCCGCAGCGACCAGGTGCTCACCGCCACGCCGCCCAGCACCGAAGCCAGCACGGCGCCCAGCACCAGGCACCAGATTTGTCGAATCAGGGACATGTTCCGAATTCTCCGTCGCCCATCAGAAACCTTCCGCCTTCGCCTTGGCCAGCAGATCGCGCCATATCGACAGCCGCACCAGCGGATTGCCCGCCGACGTGGCGCCCACGCCCGTCCACAGGCCCTCGCCGTTGAAGCTGAACACCGGCGTCAGATCCGACCGCTGCGACGCGGGCCGGACCTCGGGGTTGATATTGTCCAGAATCAGCGGCTCCGATTCCGGCTGCGCATAGTAGGCCAGCACCATGTGCGCCTGAGGCCGGCCCTGGAACTGCGCCCGCACATAGACCATGCGCAGCTTGGCCGACGGCACGCCCGCGGCCTGCAGGCTCATGTACTTGCCGATGGCGTAGTCCTCGCAGTCGCCGGCGCCCTTGTCCAGCATCTCCAGCGGCGTGGCCCAGTAGTCGATCTGACTCCAGACCTCCATGTCGTCCTTGAACGCGACCCGCTTGTTGAAGAAGTCGTTGACCATCGCGAGCCGCTCGCGCTCGTCGGGCAGGGTCGCGGCGCGCTCGGCCATCTGGATCATGGCCTTCACCGCCGCCTGCGTCTTGGGCGGGTAGCGAGAGGCGGTCTCGCTCAGCTTGTCCTTGTCCCAGCCCCAGGCCGCGGCGGTCCACAGACCCGCCACGCAGGCCAGCACGGCCAGGACCGGCCGGGCCCAGTTCAGCGTGCGGGTGACGAAGCGTGACATGCGCAGCAATGTATCTGCCTCCGAACACACTCGCGGGCGAGCCGCATCGCGGGCCGCGACAAGCGGCAATTTGCCGCACCGCCGTCACGCGCGGTTTCGAAGGGCCACCGGATAATCCGGCCCGCACATGAAGACCGAAGCCGTCCACCAGGAACTGGACCGCGCCCGGGCCAACGGCCCGTTGCGGCAGATCCAGATCCCTCCCTGCCCCGAACTGCTGCAGCGCCTGCGCGCGGCCATGTCCGGCGCCCAGCCCGACCTGAACGAAGTCGCGCGCATCGCGGCCGCCGACGTCGCCATGTCGGCCACCTTGCTGCGCGTGGCCAACAGCCCGCTGCATCTGGTGGCAGGCAACGTGCCCTGCACCACCGTCGGCCAGGCCATGTACCGCCTGGGCCTGGACGAGAGCGCCGCGCTGATGCACGCCTTCCTGGTCCGCCACGCGATGCCGGTCAACAGCCCGCACCTGCTGCGCTTCTGGCAGCGCTCGACCAAGCGCGCCGTGGCGATGGGCTTCATCGCCGGCCAGCTGCCGGGCATGCGCGTGGACCTGGCGCAGAGCTACGGCCTGTTCTGCCACGTCGGCATGCCGGTGCTGCTGCAAAGCGTGCGCGGCTACGGTGCGACCATGGTCGAGGCCGCCGCCCGCATCGACCGCCCCTACATCAAGACCGAGAACGTCAACCACCGCACCGACCATGCGGTCGTCGGCGCGCTGGTGGTCAAGGTCTGGCACCTGGGCTCGGAGCTGATGACGGCGATCCGCCTGCATCACGACTTCGACGCGCTGCGCGACGAGAGCGTCGAACCCGAGGTCCGCACGCTGATCGCCGCCGGCCTGGTCGCCGAGCACCTCATGCGTCAGCACGAGGGTCTGGACGAGGACGCCGACTGGGCGTCCAACCGCGAGGCCGCGCTGGCCTGGTTGCATCTGTCCATGGACGAGATCGAGCACTGGGACGAGGCGCTGCGGCCTCTGCTCGACGAGGCCTGATCAGCCCCGCACCGCGACGCGCGCCGCGGCCAGGTCCCAGCGGGCATTGCCCACGCTCTTGAACACGCGCGTGCGCGCGTCGTCGAAGGGACGGTCGCCCAGCACCAGATCCTCGAGCGAGTCCTGCGGCTCGAAGCGACCCGCGGCCAGCAGGTCGCCGGCCTCGGCCTGGGCGCCCACGGGATCGTCGACCCAGACCTGCGCATCGCGCAGCAGCTCCGGCGGCAGCTCGACCATGTCGTCGCGGAAGGCGCCGACGCCGATCACCACCGCGCCCTCGCCCACGCCCGGCCGCAGCACGGGGACGCGGCTGGTCGTCGCGCAGATGACCAGGTCCCAGGCATGGCGCGTCTGGGACTCGGGCGGCAGCGGCTCAACGCCGAGTTCCTCGACGAAGGCGGGCACCGACTGGTGTCCCTGCACGTGGATCGTCGCCTGCGGATGCAGGGCCTGCAGCGCCTCGACATGGGCACGCGCCTGCACGCCGCCGCCGACCACCAGCACGCGGCGCGGCGCCTGGCGAGCCAGATGTTGCAGCGCGAGCATGCTGACTGCGGCGGTGCGGCGCGCCGTCAGCGCGGGGCCGTCCAGCACCGCCAAGCGCCGACCGGTCTTGCTGTCCAGCACGACGACCTCGCCTGAGATCGTCGGCAGGCCCAGCGCCGCGTTCAGCGGATGGACGCTGACCAGCTTGGTGATGGCCAAGCGCTCGCTCAGGCAGGGCATCACCAGCAGGACACCGTCCTGCTGCAGCGCCAGGCTGTGCCGCGGCGGGCAGGTGAGCCGGCCGTCGCGGTTCTCGCGGCAGACCAGCGCCACCTCCTCCATCAGCAGCGCCCAGGGCAGCGCGCGCGCCGTCGCGGCGGCGTCCAGCACCCGCATCGGCTTACTTGCGCGCCGGCGGCACGTCGGTGCAGGAACCGTGCGCCACTTCCGCGGCCAAGCCGATGGACTCGCCCAGGGTCGGATGCGGGTGGATGGTCTTGCCGATGTCCACGGCGTCCGCGCCCATCTCGATGGCCAGCGCGATCTCGCCGATCATGTCGCCCGCATGCGTGCCGACGATGCCGCCGCCGATGATGCGGTGGGTCTCCTCGTCGAACAGCAGCTTGGTGAAGCCCTCGTCGCGACCGTTGGCGATCGCGCGGCCCGAGGCGGACCACGGGAGCAGGCCCTTCTTGACCTTGATGCCGCGGGCCTTGGCCTCGTCCTCCGTCACGCCGACCCAGGCCACTTCCGGATCGGTGTAGGCGACGCTGGGGATCACGCGCGCATCGAAGCGCGACTTGGCCAGCGCGTCGTCGCCGAGCAGCTCGCCCGCGATGACTTCCGCCGCCACGTGGCCCTCGTGCACCGCCTTGTGCGCCAGCATTGGCTGGCCGACGATGTCGCCGATGGCGAAGACGTTGGGCACGTTGGTGCGCATCTGCACGTCGACCGGGATGAAGCCGCGGTCGGTGACCACGACGCCGGCCTTGTCCGCGCCGATCTTCTTGCCGTTGGGCGTGCGGCCCACCGCCTGCAGCACCAGGTCGTAGACCTGCGGCTCCTTCGGGGCGCCCTCGCCTTCGAAGGTCACCTTGATGCCTTCGGGCGTGGCTTCGGCCGCGACCGTCTTCGTGTTCAACATGATGTTGTCGAAGCGCGGGGCGTTCATCTTCTGCCAGACCTTCACCAGGTCGCGGTCCGCACCCGTCATCAGCGTGGGCAGCATCTCCACGACGTCCAGGCGCGCGCCCAGCGTCGAGTACACCGTGCCCATTTCCAGGCCGATGATGCCGCCGCCGACGATCAGCATGCGCTTGGGCTTGCTGGTCAGCTCCAGCGCGCCGGTCGAGTCGATCACGCGCGGGTCGTTGGGCATGAAGGGCAGACGCACCGCCTGCGAGCCCGCCGCCAGGATGATCTTGCGGAACTTCAGCGTCTGCGTCTTGCCGGTGCGTTCCTGACCCTCGCCGCCGGTCTCCTCGACCGACAGGTGGTTGGCGTCCAGCAGCTGGCCGTAGCCACGGATGACCGTGACCTTGCGCATCTTGGCCATCATGGCCAGACCGCCGGTCAGCTTGCCGATGACCTTCTTCTTGTGGGTCAGCAGCTTGGGCAGCTCGACCTTGGGCTCGCCGAACTCGACGCCCAGATCGGCGAAGTGCTTGACCTCGTCCATCACCGCGGCGACGTGCAGCAGCGCCTTGGACGGGATGCAGCCCACGTTCAGGCAGACGCCGCCCAGCGTCGCGTAACGCTCGACGATCGCGACCTTCAGGCCCAGGTCGGCCGCGCGGAACGCCGCCGAGTAGCCGCCGGGACCGCCGCCGAGCACGATCACGTCGTACTCGCCTTCGGCGGGACCGGTGTAGGTCGCGGCCTGCGGCGCCGCCACGGGCGCGGGGGCCGGAGCGGTCGCAGCCGGAGCCGCCGCGGGGGCCGGTGCCGACGCAGCGGGAGCCGCCGCAGGCGCGGGCGCCGCAGCGGCATCGGCTTCCAGCACGACCAGCAGGTCGCCCTGATTGAGCTTGTCGCCCAGCTTGACCTTGAGCTCCTTGACCACGCCGGCGGCCGAGGACGGGATCTCCATCGAGGCCTTGTCGGACTCGACGGTCACCAGGCTCTGCTCCGCCTTCACCGTGTCGCCGACCTTGACCAGCAGCTCGATGATCGCGACGTCCTTGAAGTCCCCGATGTCGGGAACCTTGACTTCAACCAATGCCATGTCCGGTCCTTCCGATCAGAGGGCGATGCGGCGGAAGTCCGCCAGCAGGGACGCGAAGTACACGTTGAAGCGTGCGGCCGCGGCGCCGTCGATGACCCGGTGATCCCAGCTCAGCGACAGCGGCAGGATCAGGCGCGGCACGAACTGCTTGCCGTCCCACACGGGCTGCGTCGAGGACTTGCACACGCCCATGATCGCCACTTCCGGCGCGTTGATGATGGGGGTGAAGTAGGTGCCGCCGATGCCGCCCAGCGACGAGATCGAGAAGCAGCCGCCGGTCATGTCGGCCGGGCCGAGCTTGCCGTCGCGGGCCTTCTTGGCCAGCTCCGACATCTCCTGGCTGATCTGGAAGATGCCCTTCTTGTCGCAGTCGCGGATGACCGGAACGACCAGGCCGTTCGGCGTGTCGGCCGCGAAGCCGATGTGGAAGTAGTTCTTCAGCACCAGCGTGCCGTCGCCGTCCAGCGAGGCATTGAACTCGGGGAACTTCTTCAGCGCCGCGACGGTCGCCTTGATCATGAAGGCCAGCATCGTGACCTTGATGCCGGACTTCTCGTTCTCCTTGTTCAGCTGGACGCGGAAGGCTTCCAGCTCGGTGATGTCCGCGTCGTCGTGGTTGGTGACGTGCGGGATCGTGACCCAGTTGCGATGCAGGTTGGCGCCGCTGATCTTCTTGATCCGCGACATCTCCTTGCGCTCGACCGGGCCGAACTTCTCGAAGTCGACCTTGGGCCAGGGCAGCAGGCCGGGGAAGGCACCGCCGCCGGCGCCCGCCGGCGCGGCCGCCTTCTGCGCGACCGTCTGCGCCGTGCCGGCCATCACGGCCTTCACGAAGGACTGGACGTCGGATTCGGTGATGCGGCCCTTGGCGCCGGAACCCTTGACTTCATCCAGCGGCACGCCCAGCTCGCGAGCGATCTTGCGGATGCTCGGCGAGGCATGCGGCAGCTTGCCGCTGGGCTTGGTCGGCTCGTGCGGGGGCAGCGCGGCGGTCGGGACCTGGCGCTCGGCCGGGGCCGGAGCGCTCGCGGTCGCCGGAGCCGGCGCGGCGGCGGCCTGCGCGGGCGCCGGCGCGGCCGGTGCCGGAGCGGCAGCGCCGCCCGTGGCGTCGATCACGGCGATCTTGGAGCCCTTGGCGACCTTGTCGCCCAGCTTGACCAGCAGCTCCTTGATCACGCCGGCGTGCGAGGACGGGATCTCCATCGAGGCCTTGTCGGACTCGACGGTGATCAGGCTCTGCTCCACCTTCACCGTGTCGCCGACCTTGGCCAACACCTCGATCACCGCGACCTCGTCGAAGTCGCCGATGTCGGGCACGACGATGTCGACCGGACCGGCCGACGCGGCCGGAGCCGCGGCAGGTGCCGGAGCCGGAGCCGGGGCAGCCTGCGGTGCCGGAGCAGCTGCCGCAGGAGCCGGCGCGGCGGCGGCTGGCGCGGGGGCGGCGGCGGCGCCGCTCTCGACCACGACGATCAGGTCGCCCTGATTGATCGTGTCGCCGATCTTGACCTTGACCTCCTTGACCACGCCCGCCACCGAGGACGGGATCTCCATCGAGGCCTTGTCGGACTCGACGGTCAGCAGGCTCTGCTCCACTTTCACCGCGTCGCCGGGCTTGACCAGCAGTTCGATGATCGCGACGTCCTTGAAGTCCCCGATGTCGGGAACCTTGACTTCAACCAATGCCATTTCTGATGTCTCCGTGCCGCTCGCTTACGCGTACAGGGGGTTGATTTTGTCGACGTTGATGCCGTACTTCTTGATCGCTTCCGCGACCTTGGCCTGCGGAATCTTGCCCTCGTCGGCCAGGCCCTTGAGCGCGGCCACGACGATGTAATGGCGGTTGATCTCGAAGTGCTCGCGCAGCTTGCTGCGGAAGTCGCTGCGACCGAAGCCGTCGGTGCCCAGCACCTTGTACGAGCGGCCGGCCGGGATGAAGGCGCGGATCTGCTCCGCATAGTTCTTCATGTAGTCGGTCGACGCGATCACCGGACCCTGCACCTTGCTCAGCTGCTGCGTCACGTACGGCACGCAGGCCAGCTCGGTCGGGTGCAGCAGGTTCCAGCGCTCGGCGTTCTGGCCGTCGCGGGCCAGCTCGTTGAAGCTGGGGCAGGACCAGACGTTGGCGCCCACGCCCCAGTCGGCTTCCAGCAGCTTCTTGGCTTCCTGGCTTTCGCGCAGGATGGTGCCCGAGCCCAGCAGGTTGACCGTCAGCGGCTGGGCCGCCGCTTCTTCCAGCAGGTACATGCCCTTGAGGATCTGCTCCTCGGTACCGGCCTTCAGGCCGGGCATCGGGTAGTTCTCGTTGAGCAGCGTCAGGTAGAAGTAGACGTTCTCCTGGTTCTCGACCATGCGCTTCAGGCCCGAGTGCAGGATCACGGCGACCTCATGCGCGAAGGTCGGGTCGTAGCTGATGCAGTTGGGGATGGTGCCGGCCAGGATGTGGCTGTGGCCGTCCTCGTGCTGCAGGCCTTCGCCGTTCAGCGTCGTGCGTCCCGAGGTGCCGCCCAGCAGGAAGCCGCGCGCCTGCATGTCGCCCGCCGCCCAGGCCAGGTCGCCGATGCGCTGGAAGCCGAACATCGAGTAGTAGACGTAGAACGGAATCATCACGCGGTTGTTCGTCGAGTACGACGTCGCCGCGGCGATCCAGCTGGCCATGCCGCCCGCTTCGTTGATGCCCTCTTGCAGGATCTGGCCGGCCTTGTCCTCGCGGTAGTACATGACCTGGTCCTTGTCGACCGGGGTGTACAGCTGACCCTTGGGGTTGTAAATGCCGATCTGGCGGAACAGGCCTTCCATGCCGAAGGTGCGCGCCTCGTCGACCAGGATGGGCACGGTGCGCGGGCCCAGTTCCTTGTCACGCAGCAGCGTGGTCAGGAAGCGGACGTAGGCCTGGGTGGTGGAGATCTCGCGGCCTTCGGCGGTCGGATCCAGCACGGCCTGGAACGTCGCCAGGTCGGGCACCTTCAGCGATTCCTCGGCCTGCGGGCGGCGCTTGGGCAGGTAGCCGCCCAGCGCCTTGCGACGCTCCTGCAGGTACTGCATCTCGGGCGTGTCGTCGGCCGGCTTGTAGAACGGGATCTTGGCCAGCTCGCTGTCCGGGATGGGGATGTTGAAGCGGTCGCGGAAGGCCTTGATGTCCTCGTCCTGCAGCTTCTTGGTCTGGTGAGCGGTGTTCTTGCCCTCACCGATCTTGCCCATGCCGTAGCCCTTGACCGTCTTGATCAGCATGACGGTCGGCTGGCCGACGGTGTTCACCGCCTGGTGGTACGCCGCGTAGACCTTCTGCGGATCGTGGCCGCCGCGGTTCAGGCGCCAGATGTCCTCGTCGGACATGTTCTCGACCATCTTCAGCAGCTCGGGGTGCTTGCCGAAGAAGTGCTTGCGCACGAAGGCGCCGTCATTGGCCTTGTAGGCCTGGTAGTCGCCGTCCAGCGTCTCCATCATGACCTTGCGCAGCAGCTCCTGCTTGTCGCGCGCCAGCAGCGGGTCCCAGTACGAGCCCCAGATCAGCTTGATCACGTTCCAGCCGGCGCCGCGGAATTCGCTCTCCAGCTCCTGGATAATCTTGCCGTTGCCGCGCACCGGGCCGTCCAGACGCTGCAGGTTGCAGTTGACGACGAAGATCAGGTTGTCCAGCTTCTCGCGCGCGGCCAGGCCGATCGCGCCCAGGCTTTCCGGTTCGTCCATCTCGCCGTCGCCCAGGAAGACCCAGACCTTGCGCTTGGAGGTGTCGGCGATGCCGCGGGCATGCAGGTACTTCAGGAAGCGCGCCTGATAGATGGCCATCAGCGGGCCCAGGCCCATGGACACCGTCGGGAACTGCCAGAACTCGGGCATCAGCTTCGGATGCGGGTAGCTGGACAGGCCCTTGCCGTCGACTTCCTGGCGGAAGTTGAGCAGTTGCTCTTCGGTGATGCGGCCTTCCAGGAAGGCGCGGGCATAGATGCCGGGCGCGCTGTGGCCCTGGATGTAGAGCAGGTCGCCGCCGTGGATGCCGTCGTCGCCGTGCCAGAAGTGGTTGAAGCCGCAGCCCAGCATGGTCGCCAGCGAGGCGAAGCTGGAGATGTGGCCGCCCAGGTCGCCGCCGTCCTCGGGGTTGTGCTTGTTGGCCCGCACCACCATCGCCATCGCGTTCCAGCGCATGTAGGCGCGCAGACGCTCTTCGATGTCGATGTTGCCGGGGAAGCGCTCTTCCTTGTCGGCGGGAATGGTGTTGACGTAGGCCGTGTTGGCCGAGAACGGCACGTCGATGCCGGCCTGGCGCGCGTGATCGATCAGGGTCTCGAGCAGGAAGTGGGCGCGGTCGCCCCCTTCCTCACCGATCACGGCGGACAGGGCGTCCAGCCATTCCTTGGTTTCGAGAGCGTCGGTGTCATTGGCGGCTGCGCCGAGGAACGACTGGGGCTGCGCGGACATGGTGTGTCTCCTGGTTCTCTGAATCACCGACCTTCCGGCCCGCCGACGCATCGGTCCATCGATGGCGTCGCGGTGGTCTCGGGGGCAAACGGCGCTCGCGTGGAGCCTGGAGCTTACGCATTCGGGCGCACGCCGCCACCTGCCGGAAGGGCTATGGCGGCGGAGTGTCGCATAAGGCCGCGATTTTCCAAATAGCGCGATGCGTTTTCATATTGTGGGATTTATAAGGTGTTTTCCCAGGGGGCGGCGGGCCGATCGCTTTCACGATGCGATCAGGGAATGCCCGGGTCCGGCGGGCCCGGGCGGGGCGATGCCGCCTTGGATAATCGCGGGCTATGTTGTCCCGCCTCGATGTCCAAGGCTTTCTGCGCCGCGCCCTGAATCCCGTCAAACGCCTGGTGTCGGCGTGGTGGCGTCGGCAATCGCCGTCGCGGCAGGACCGCTTCGCGACGCTGGGACCGCTGCTGTCGGTGGTGCTCTTCCTGGCGGCCATCGTGTCGGCCTTCTGGTACCTGCGCAATGAAGAGCTCGAGCGCGAGGCCGAGGCCGTCAAGCGCGACACCGAGATGGCGCAGCAACAGCTCCGCACCCGCCTGATCGAGAACGAGGACCAGCTCGCGGCGCTGCAGCGCGACCTGTCCAACCGCGCCATCGACAACCTCGAGTTCACGCAGCGCGCGATGAACCTGGCCCGCAACCGGCCCGAGATCACCCACATCACCTGGCTGAACCAGCGACGCGAGCGCAAGGTCAGCGTCGCCGCCATCGGCGAGCAGGCCGAGTCGCTGATGACGCTGGACGGCACCGACCCGTCCATGCCCAACGGCCACGCCGGCAGCGAACCCGAGAAGGCCTTCCAGACCGCGCGCGACCGGCGCATGCGCACCTATTCGCTGCCCTTCGCGGACGCCAACAACACCACCGTCTTCCAGCTGCAGCTGCCCCTGAGCGACCGCACTGGCTTCACCGGCGTGCTCATCGCCGAGTACTCGATCGAGGGGCTGCTGCGCTATGCGATGCCCAACGACGCGTCGAGCAAGCATGCGCTCGCGGTGCTGGACTCGCGCGATCAGGTGCTGGCCAGCACGGTCACGGCCATGCCGGGCAAGCACATCGCCCGCGCGCCCATCAACGAGCTGGCCCCGATGACGCCCGTGCCCGGCCTGGTGCTGCGCGGCCAGGGCTACCGGACCTCCATCGGCCTGATCTCCAACACGCTGTTCTGGATGGTGATGGCGCTGTCGGTGCTGACCGTCTGGATGCTGCTGGGCACCTGGAAGCACATGCGCCGGCGCGCGCAGGTTCAGAACGCGCTGGCCGCGGAAACGAATTTCCGTCGCGCGATGGAGAACTCCATGCTGACCGGCATGCGCGCCATGGACCTGGAGACGCGCATCAGCTACGTCAACCCGGCCTTCTGCGCGATGACCGGTTTCGCCGAGTCCGAGCTGATCGGCCGCAAGCCGCCCTTCCCCTACTGGCCGCCCGACCGCTACGAAGAGAACCTGCGCCTGCTGCAGCAGGAGATGCAGGGCCGCAGCCCGGCCGGCGGCTCGGAAGTCAAGGTGATGCGCAAGGACGGCAGCATCTTCGACGCGCGCATGTATGTCTCGCCGCTGATCGACCCCAAGGGCAAGCAGAACGGCTGGATGACCTCGATGACCAACATCACCGAGGCCAAGCGGGTGCGCGACCAGCTGTCGGCCTCGCATGAGCGCTTCACCACGGTGCTCGAGGGTCTGGACGCGGCGGTGTCGGTGCTGTCGGTGCAGCAGGGCGAGCTGCTCTTCGCCAACCGCAGCTACCGGCTGTGGTTCGGCGCCGATCCCAAGGGCCACGCGATGCTGGCCGGATCGCAGCTCACCGGCACGACAAGCAAGGAGCCCGCGTTCGACAGCGACGAGGAGGTCGACGACTACGGCGGTCTGCCCGCCCAGCATCTGACCGAGGTCGGCGGGGACTCGCGCGAGGTCTTCATCGCGCAGCTGGACATGTGGTTCGACGTGCGCGCCCGCTACCTGCAATGGACCGACGGCCGATTGGCGCAGATGCTGATCGCCACCGACATCACCGCGCGCCGCCACGCCGAGGCCCAGCAGCAGCAGCAGGCCGAGAAGGCGCAGGTCACCAGCCGCCTGATCACCATGGGCGAGATGGCCTCCAGCGTCGCGCACGAGCTGAACCAGCCGCTGACGGCGATCAGCAATTACTGCAACGGGATGGTCTCGCGCGTGCGCGGCGACAACATCCAGAAGGACGATCTGCTGGCCGCGCTGGAGAAGACCGCCAAGCAGGCGCAGCGCGCGGGCCAGATCATTCATCGCATCCGCGCCTTCGTGAAGAAGAGCGAGCCGCAGCGTCAGCCGGCCTTCGCCGCCTCGATCGTCGAGGACTCTGTGGAGCTGGCGGGCATCGAGCTGCGCCGCCGCAACGTGCAGATCCACACCTACGTCGCGCAGCGGCTGCCGGTGATGCGCGTCGACCCGATCCTGATCGAGCAGGTGCTGCTGAACCTGCTCAAGAACGCCGCCGAGGCGATCGACAACGCGGCGCTGCCGCCCTCGCGCCGCCACATCGAGCTGCGCGTCGTGCCCAAGCACACCGCGGACCTGGGCGCCAACATCGAGTTCTCGGTGACCGACATGGGGCCGGGTCTCCCGGTCGAGGTCATCGAGCGCATGTACGAGGCCTTCTTCTCGACGAAGGCCGATGGACTGGGCATCGGCCTAGGGTTATGCCGGTCCATCATCGAGTCCCACCAGGGCAGGATACGCGCCGAGAACCTCTACAATGGCCCGTCCATCGTCGGGTGCCGGTTCGCGTTCACGATCCCTGTGGACATCCCCCGGCCCGAGCCCACGGGCGCGGGCACTGCACACAACACCGCAGCAACACCATGAGCTTGATTCCGAAGAAGGGTAATGTCTACGTTGTCGACGACGACGAGGCAGTCAGAGATTCCTTGCAGTGGTTGCTGGAAGGCAAGGACTACCGGGTCAAGTGCTACGACTCCGCCGAGAGTTTCCTGAGCCGCTACGACCCGCGCGAGGTGGCCTGCCTGATCGCCGACATCCGCATGGAAGGCATGAGCGGCCTGGACCTGCAGGACAAGCTGATCGAGCGCAAGAGCCCGCTCCCGATCGTCTTCATCACCGGCCACGGCGACGTGCCGATGGCGGTGCAGACGATGAAGAAGGGCGCGGTCGATTTCATCGAGAAGCCGTTCAAGGAAGAAGAGCTGCTGTCGCTGGTCGAGCGCATGCTGGACCAGGCCCGCGGCGCCTTCGCCACGCAGCAGGAAGCCGCCAGCCGCGACGCCCTGCTGTCGCGCCTGACCACGCGTGAGGCGCAAGTCCTTGAACGAATTGTCGCCGGCCGCCTGAACAAGCAGATCGCCGACGACCTGGGCATCAGCATCAAGACGGTGGAGGCGCATCGCGCCAACATCATGGAGAAGCTCAACGCCAACACCGTGGCCGATCTGCTGAAGATCGCGCTGGGCGCCAACACGGCGGCCGCCAAGGCGGGTTGAGTTCCCCCCACATCCCCCGAGGCCGCCCTGTGCGGCCTCTTTCATTTCTGAGTTCCGGAGTACCGACATGACCGCACAACTGATCGACGGCAACGCCCTGTCCAAGCAACTGCGCGCCGAAGTGGCCGCGCGCGCCGCCGCGCTGACCGCGAAAGGCGTGAAGCCGGGACTGGCCGTGGTGCTGGTGGGCGACAACCCGGCCAGCCAGGTCTATGTGCGCAACAAGGTCAAGGCCTGCGAGGACGCGGGCCTGCACTCGGTGCTGGAGAAGTACGAGGGCACGATGACCGAGGCCGAGCTGCTCGCGCGCGTCGACGCGCTGAACAACGATCCGAGCATCCACGGCATCCTGGTGCAGTTGCCGCTGCCCAAGCACATCGACGCGCACAAGGTGATCGAGGCGATCGCGCCGGAGAAGGACGTGGACGGCTTCCACGTCGCCAGCGCCGGCGCGCTGATGGTCGGCCAGGACGGCTTCAAGCCCTGCACGCCCTACGGCTGCATGAAGATGCTGGAGTTCATCGGCTACGAGACCCAAGGCAAGCATGCGGTCGTGATCGGCCGCAGCAACATCGTGGGCAAGCCCATGGCGATGCTGCTGCTGCAGGCCAACGCGACGGTCACGGTCTGCCACAGCGCGACGCCGGATCTTGCGCACTTCACCCGCCAGGCCGACATCGTGGTGGCCGCGGTGGGCAAGCGCAACGTGCTGACCGCCGACATGGTCAAGCCCGGCGCGGTGGTGCTGGACGTGGGCATGAACCGCACCGACGAGGGCAAGCTCTGCGGCGACGTGGACTTCGACGGCGTGAAGGAAGTGGCCGGCTGGATCACGCCGGTCCCCGGCGGCGTCGGCCCGATGACCATCACCATGCTGCTCGTCAACACGATGGAATCCGCCGAGCGCTTCGCCGCCGCGCGCTGACCCCGCGCCGCCCCGGATGCCCCCTCGCGGCGTCCCGCGGCGGACGCGACCGACGCGGCGGCCCCGGGAGGGGCGGCGTCGGTCCGCCCTCGCTATCGCCACCCAATAGCCTCTCTTGAAGGCCGCGATAGAGATCCCAAGCTCTTTCCGGCCCGAAACGCTGAGACACTGTCCCGGCATCCCCGCCAGACTCACGAGGCCTGCATGACCGACTCTTCCGCCCCGACGCCCCAAGCCCCTGCCGCCGACGCGACCAACCCGCTGCTGTCGACGGCCTCGTTGCCGGACTTCGCCGCCATCGACCCCTCGCACATCCAGCCCGCCATCACTGCGTTGCTGGCCGAGGCCCAGCAAGCGCTGGAGCGCGTCACGGCCGCCGACGCGCCGACCGACTATGACTTCCTGTCCCGCACGCTCAACGTCGCCACCGAGCGCCTGGGCACCGCCTGGGGCGCGGTCGGCCACCTGAACGCCGTCGCCAACACGCCCGCGCTGCGCGAGGCCTACAACGCGATGCTTCCCGCGGTGACGGAGTTCTACACCGCGCTGGGCGCCAACGAATCGCTCTACGCCACCTACAAGGCCATCGCCGCGCAGCCCGGCCTGACGCCCGAGCGCGCGCAGCTGCTCAAGCATGCGATGCGCGACTTCGTGCTCTCCGGCGCCGAGCTGCAGGGCGAGGCCAAGGAGCGCTTCGCGGAGATCCAGGAGCGCGGCGCCGAGCTGGGCCAGGCCTTCTCCGAGCACGTGATGGACGCGACCGACGGCTGGTCCTATTTCGCGACCGCCGAGGAGCTCAAGGGCGTGCCGGCGGACGTGATCGCCAATGCGCGCGCCGCGGCCGACAAGGACCGCGCCGACGGCAAGCCGGTTGAAGAAGGCACGCACAAGCTGAGCCTGCACTTCCCGGTCTACATGCCGGTGATGCAGTACGCCGAGGACCGCGCGCTGCGCGAGCGCCTGTATCGCGCCTACGTGACGCGCGCCAGCGAACTGGGCGACAAGCCCGAATGGGACAACAGCGCGGCGATGCAGGAGCTGCTGATGCTGCGCCAGGAAGAGGCGCGGCTGCTGGGCTTCCAGAACTTCGCCGAGGCCTCGCTGGTGCCCAAGATGGCGACCTCCCCGGCCCAGGTGATGGATTTCCTGCGCGACCTCGCCACCCGCGCCCGCCCCTATGCACAGCGCGATCTGGACGAGGCGCGCGACTTCGCCAAGGCGGCGCTGCAGCTGGACGAGCTCCAGGCCTGGGATCTGGCCTACGTCTCGGAGAAGCTGAAGGAGGCGCGCTACGCGTTCTCGGATCAGGAGGTCCGGCAATACCTGACCCTTCCGCGCGTGCTGGACGGGCTGTTCCGCATCGTCGACCGGCTCTTCGGCGTGCAGCTGGTGCCGGCCCAAGCCTCGGTCTGGCACGAGTCGGTGCAGTTCTGCGAGCTGCGCCGCGACGGTCGGCTGATCGGTCAGGTCTATCTGGACCTGTTCGCGCGCAGCGGCAAGCGGCCCGGCGCCTGGATGGACGAGGTCCGCAGCCGCTGGGCGCGGCCGGATCTGGCCGGCACCGGATCGGAGCAGATCCCCGTCGCCCACCTGGTCTGCAACTTCCCGCAAGGCGCCGACGGCAAGCCCGCGCTGCTGACCCATGACGACGTGACCACCCTCTTCCACGAGTGCGGCCACGGTCTGCACCACCTGCTGACGCGGGTGGCGGAGCTGGGCGTGTCGGGCATCTCCGGCGTCGAGTGGGATGCGGTGGAGCTGCCCAGCCAGTTCATGGAGAACTTCTGCTGGGAGTGGGAAGTGATCCAGCAGCTGTCCAGCCATGTCGACACCGGCGAGCCGCTGCCGCGCGCGCTGTTCGACAAGATGCTCGCGGCCAAGAATTTCCAGGCCGGCCTGCAGACGCTGCGTCAGATCGAGTTCGCGCTCTTCGACATGCGGCTGCATGCGGAGCCGGGCTCCGAGGCCCGTGTGCAAGACCTCCTGGACGAGGTGCGGGCGGAGGTGGCGGTCAATCCCCCGCCGGCCTTCAACCGCTTCCAGCACAGCTTCTCGCACATCTTCGCGGGCGGCTATGCGGCGGGCTATTACAGCTACAAGTGGGCGGAAGTGCTGTCGGCCGACTGCTGGAGCGCCTTCGAGGAGGAAGGCGTGTTCAATCCGGCGACCGGCCGGCGCTACCTGGACGAGATCCTGTCCATGGGCAGCGTGCGCGACGCGATGGACAACTTCAAGGCCTTCCGCGGTCGGGAGCCCCGCATCGACGCGCTGCTGCGGCACCAGGGCATGGCCTGATCCCCGTTCCGCACCCCGGGTCGGCCACGCACCGCCGACCCGGGGCCGTCCTTTGCAGATCCATTCATATGCTTATCTGGCCATAAGCAATCTACGAATTTGTAGTTCCCATATATATAAAGCGTTCATAGAGTCCAGTCTCCCGGCCAGCCCAGGGTGCCAGCCGCGGTGTCAGATGACGCGGCGGGCCCCACACGAAACCCGGCCGGATCAGCTGACGCCATGTACGCCTATACCGATTTCGACCGCCAGTTCGTTCACGCCCGCGCGGCGCAGTTCCGAGACCAGCTCGAGCGCCATCTGGCGGGACAGCTGCCCGACGACGACTTCCGCGCCCTGCGCCTGCAGAACGGCTGGTACATCCAGCGCCACGCGCCCATGCTGCGCATCGCCGTCCCGTACGGGGTGCTGTCCTCCAAGCAGCTGCGCCAGCTGGGCCGCATCGCCCGCGAATACGACCGCGGCTACGGCCACTTCACCACGCGCCAGAACCTGCAGTTCAACTGGATCCCGCTGCCGCAATCGGCGGACGTGATGGACCTGCTGGCCGACGTGGACATGCACGGCATCCAGACCAGCGGCAACTGCATCCGCAACATCACCAGCGACGTCACCGCCGGCGTGGCCGCCGACGAGCTCATCGACCCGCGTCCCTACGCCGAGGTCCTGCGCCAGTGGTCGACGCTGCACCCCGAATTCGCCTTCCTGCCGCGCAAGTTCAAGATCGCCATCTCCGGCGCCGCCGAGGATCGCGCCGCCATCGGCTGGCACGACATCGGCCTGCAGCTGCGCAAGAACGACGCGGGCGAGGTCGGCTTCCAGGTTCTGGTGGGCGGCGGCATGGGCCGCACCCCCATCGTCGGCCAGGAGATCAACCCCTTCGTGCCCTGGCAGCACATCCTGCTGTACCTCGAAGCGATCGTGCGGACCTACAACCGGTTCGGCCGCCGCGACAACATGTACAAGGCGCGCATCAAGATCCTGGTCAAGGCCGAAGGCCAGGCCTACTTCGACGCCGTCAACGCCGAGTACCAGTCCATCCTCAACGACGACGCCGGCAGCCACGAGCAGATCATTCCGGAAGCGGAACTGGCGCGCGTCGCCGCCAGCTTCGTCGAGCCGCAAGGCCTGACCCCGGCCGCCTCCGTCGACATCTTCGAGGGCGCCACCCCGGCCTATCGCCGCTGGCTGGAACGCAACGTCCATGCGCACCGCGTCAGCGGCTACCGCTCGGTGACGCTGTCGCTCAAGCGCGTGGGTCTGCCGCCCGGCGACATCACCGACGGCCAGATGGACGCCGCCGCCGACCTGTCCGACCGCTACAGCCACGGCGAGCTGCGCGTCTCCCACGACCAGAACCTGCTGCTGCCCTGGGTGCGCGAGGCCGACCTGCCCGCGCTCTTCGAGGCCGCCAAGCAGCACGGCTTCGCCACGCCCAACATCGGCCTGCTGACCGACATGATCGTCTGCCCCGGCGGCGACTTCTGCGCGCTGGCCAACGCCCGCTCCATCCCGGTCGCGGCCGAGATCACCGAGCGCTTCCAGGACCTGGACGAACTCTGGGACATCGGCGACATCGACCTGCACATCAGCGGCTGCATCAACAGCTGCGGCCACCACCACAGCGGCCACATCGGCGTGCTGGGCGTCGACAAGGACGGCAGCGAGTGGTACCAGATCACGCTGGGCGGCTCGGACGGCTCGACGCTGTCGGGCGCCGCGGTGCCGGGCAAGGTCATCGGCCCGTCCTTCGCCGCCGATGAAGCGGCCGACGCCGTCGAGGCCGTGATCGCGACCTACCGTCGGGAGCGCACCGCCAGCGAGCGCTTCATCGAGACGGTTCGCCGCATCGGCCTGGACGCCTTCAAGCAGTCGACCAACGCCATCCGCCGCACCACAGCGGCCAAACCCTGAGCGCCGCCGCCATCATGAAGTTCGTCTCCAAGGCTCAAGACCCCTGGCACACCTGCGCCGGCGAGGACGGCCCCCAGCCGCATCCCGCCGCCGCCGACCACAAGCTGCTGACGCTGGAACAGTGGCATGCCGTGCGCGACACCTGGCCCGAGGGCCTGGCCACCGGCGTGATCCTGCCCAACGATGTGGACGTGCTGGACCTGAAGTCCGACCTGCCGCGCCTGGCGCTGGTGGTGCTGCAGTTTCCCAAGTGGGTGGACGGCCGCGCCTACAGCCAGGCCCATGTGCTGCGCTCGCGTCTGCGTTTCCCGGGCGAGGTGCGCGCCATCGGCGAGGTGCTGGTGGACATGCTGCCGCTGCTGCAGCGTTGCGGCGTCGACGCGGTCCAGCTGCGCGGCGACCAGAGCATCGAAGCGGCGCAGCGCGCGCTGGGTTTCTTCGCCGGCCACTACCAGGCGGACGTCAACGAGACCCGCCCCCTGTTCGCCCGCGCGGGCGGCAAGGCCGAGGCCTGACCATGGGTGCGATCGACCTTTACGCCCGCAAGACCGCCGGCTTCGACGAGCGCTTGGCGCGCACCGTCGAGGTCCTGCGCCAGGCCGCCGCGGACTTCGGTCCCGGCGCGCTGCAGTCGACCTCGCTGGGCGTCGAGGACATGGTCATCACCGACCTGATCGCGCGCCACCAGCTCCCGATCGCGCTGGCCACGCTCGACACCGGCAAGCTGCACGCGGAGACGCTGGCGCTGATCCCCCGCATCCAGCAGCGCTACGGCCTCGAGGTCGAGGTCTTCGCCCCGGTCAATGAGCAGGTCGTGCACTTCGTCCGCGCCAACGGCGAGGAGCCGATGTATCGCAGCGTCGAGCTGCGCAAGGCCTGCTGCGGCGTGCGCAAGCTCGAGCCGCTGGCGCGCATGCTGACCGGGCGTACCGCCTGGATCACCGGCCTGCGCCGCGAGCAGAGCGCCAACCGCGCCGAGGTCCCGTTCCGCGAGGAGGATGGCCAGGGCCGCGTCAAGGTCAACCCGCTGGCCGAGTGGACCTGGGCCGACGTCTGGCATTACGTGCAAGCCCACGACGTGCCCTACAACCCGCTGCACGACCAGTTCATGCCCAGCATCGGCTGCGCGCCCTGCACCCGTGCGATCGCGGTGGGCGAGGACTTCCGCTCCGGCCGCTGGTGGTGGGAGGACTCGTCCAAGGAATGCGGCCTGCACGCGACCCACGCCGGACCCGGCGCGACCTCGTCCCTGGACGCCCCGTCGTCTGCCCCCGAATCTGATTCCCAAGCGTCTCCCCTGACGTTCAACGCGACTTCCGGAGCCTCGGCATGAACGCCCCCGTGAACCTCGAACAACTGCTGCCGCTGGCGGACCACCGCCATCTGGATCACCTCGAAGAAGAAGCGATCTTCATCCTGCGCGAGGTCGCCGCGGCGTTTGAACGCCCCGCCCTGCTGTTCTCCGGCGGCAAGGATTCCTGTGTCGTGCTGCGCCTGGCCGAGAAGGCCTTCAAGCGCCGCATCGCCGGCAACGAGTTCGCCGGCAAGCTGCCCTTCCCGCTGGTGCACGTGGATACCGGCCACAACTTCCCCGAGGTCATCGAGTTCCGCGACCGCCGCGTCGCCGAGATGGGCGAGCGCCTGGTCGTCGGCCATCTGGAGGACTCGATCAAGAAGGGCACGATCCGGCTGTCGCATCCGCTGGAGTCGCGCAACGGGCACCAGACGGTGACGCTCCTGGAGACCATCGAGGAGCACCGCTTCGACGTGCTCATCGGCGGCGCTCGCCGCGACGAGGAGAAGGCGCGCGCCAAGGAGCGCATCTTCAGCCACCGCGACAGCTTCGGCCAATGGCAGCCCAAGGAGCAGCGCCCCGAGCTGTGGAACCTGTTCAACACCCGCATCCGTCCGGGGGAGCATTTCCGCGCCTTCCCGATCAGCAACTGGACCGAGCTGGACGTGTGGCTCTACATCGCCCGCGAGAACATCCCGCTGCCCTCGCTGTATTTCGCGCATGACCGCCAGGTCATCCGCCGCAAGGGCCTGCTGGTGCCGCTGACCGACGTGACCCCGCCGGAAGCGGGCGAGACCGTCGAGACCGCGCAGGTGCGCTTCCGCACCGTCGGCGACATGACCTGCACCTGCCCGGTGGAGAGCCCGGCCGCCAACGCCGCCGACATCGTCGCCGAGACCCTGACCGTGACCGTCTCCGAGCGCGGCGCCACCCGCATGGACGACCGCACCTCCGACGCCTCGATGGAGCGTCGCAAAAAGGAGGGCTATTTCTGATGAACGCCGTGAACAAGATCCACCAGTCCGACGTCGACACCACGCACCGCGCGCTGCGCTTCCTGACCGCCGGCAGCGTCGACGACGGCAAGAGCACGCTGATCGGGCGCCTGCTCTACGACAGCCGCGCCATCCTGGCCGACCAGCTGGACACCCTGGCCAAGCGCGCCGCCGGCCAGCCCATCGATCTGAGCCTGCTCACCGACGGCCTGGAAGCCGAGCGCGAGCAAGGCATCACCATCGACGTCGCCTACCGCTACTTCGCGACCAAGCAGCGCAAGTTCATCATCGCGGACGCCCCCGGCCACGAGCAGTACACCCGCAACATGGTCACCGCCGCCGCCGGCAGCGATGCCGCGGTGGTGCTGGTCGACGTGACCAAGCTGGACCTGTCGGCGGACGACGTCCCGCTGCTGCCGCAGACGCGCCGCCACAGCCTGCTGGCCCATCTGCTGCGCGTGCCCAGCATCGTCTTCGCGATCAACAAGATCGACGCCGCCGCGAGTCCCGGCGACGCCTTCCGCAAGGTCTCGGCCGCGCTGGAGAAGTTCGCCTCGGCGGCCGGCATCCGCGTGACCGCGGTGGTGCCCGTCTCCGCGCTGCGCGGCGACAACGTCACCCAGCCGCTCGAGTCGGACTGGTACGACGGCCCCTCGCTGCTGCAGGTGCTGGAATCGCTCCCCACCGTGCAGGAAACCGTGGAGGCGCCGCTGGCGCTCCCCATCCAGTACGTGGCCAAGGACGGCGACGGCACCGGCAACAACCCGCGCGTGCTGTGGGGCCGGATCGCGCAGGGCCAGGTGCGGGTCGGCGACGAGATCCAGATCCTGCCCAGCGGCCAGACCGCGATCGTGGCCGAGCTGCGCCGCGCCGGTGAAGCCGTCGCGACCAGCGTGGCCGGCGAGTCGGCCGGCCTGCTGCTGGACCGCCAGATCGACGTCTCGCGCGGCGACTGGATCGTGGCGCCCGGCGCCGCCCGACCGCGTCGCAGCTTTGAAGCCACGCTGGCCTGGCTGGACACCGAGCCCGCCGTCATCGGTCGCAAGTACTGGGTCCGTCACGGCAACCGCTGGGTCCAGGCCCGCATCACAGCGGTCGATCACCGCCTGGACATCCAGACCCTGGCCGAGACCGAGGCCCATGAGCTCTCCGTCAACGAGATCGGCCACGTCACCGTCGAGCTGCAGGCCGAGCTGCCGCTGCAGCCCTACGCGGACAACCGCGTCGGCGGCGCGCTGATCGTCGTGGACCCCACCAGCAACCGCACCAGCGGCGCGCTGCTGGTCCGCTGAGCGCGTCGCTCAAGCTCGTCGCCCTCAGGCCATCAACAGGAACACGACATGGGACGCGTCCTCTTCGTCAGCGCCGGCCCCGGCGCCGCCGACCTGATCACGCTGCGCGGCGCGCGCGCGCTCGGGCAGGCGGACGTGGTGCTCTTCGACGCCCTGACCGATCCGGCGCTGCGCGAGCTCGCGCCCGAGGCGCGCTGGGTCGACGTGGGCAAGCGCGGCTTCTGCCACTCGACCCAGCAAACCGCGATCAACGCGGCGCTGGTGCGCGAGGCGCTGGCGCATGAGGTCGTCGTTCGCCTGAAGGGCGGCGATGCCAGCGTCTTCGGCCGCCTGGAGGAAGAGCTGATCGCGCTGGCCGAGGCCGGCATTCCGTATGAGATCGTGCCCGGCGTCACCGCCGCGATCGCCGCCGCGGCGCAGACCGGCCGTCCGCTGACGCGGCGCGGCGCGGGCCGCAGCGTCGCGCTGACCACCGCCATGACCCGCGAGGGCGAGCTCCAGGCCGGCAAGTCCGCCGACACCGAGGTTTTCTACATGGCCGGGCAGCAGCTGGCCGCTCTCTCCCGTCGGCTGATCGCCGCGGGCTGGGCGCCGGACACGCCGGTGAGCGTGGTGTCCCGCGCGGGCTGCGCCGACGCGCTGTCCAGCGAGCACGACATCGCCGCGCTGGGCGCCGCCTCCATGCTGCACAAAGGCCGGCCGACCGTCGTGATCGTGGGCGCCGGCGCCGCGCCGTTGACCGGGGCCGCTGAACCCGCGCCCCTGTCGGCCGCCGCGTCCTTGTCCGCGTCCTTGTCCGCGTCAACGGCCGTGTCGTCGCCCGTGTCGAGCGCCCCGACCCCGTCAATCGCCGGGCCTGTCGAGGCCGATTTGGGCGAATACGCGACCAAAGCCCGGAGCCAGACCCTTGGCGTCGGGGGGCCGGATTGGTCGGCACAAACCCTGAACGATTAAAATCCGCCGTTTTCCGTCAGCGCCCACCAAGCTTCAGCCAGGGCAACGCTGATTTCCGAGGGCCCGCCCGCCGGCCCCGCCACTAGAAGAGCCGCTATGACCCACGTCGTCACCGAAGCCTGCATTCGCTGCAAGTACACCGATTGCGTCGATGTCTGTCCCGTCGATTGCTTCCGCGAAGGCCCCAACTTCCTGACCATCGACCCCGATGAATGCATCGACTGCGCGGTGTGCATCCCCGAGTGCCCGGTGAACGCGATCATGCCGGAGGAAGACGTCCCCGGCGATCAGCAGATCATGATCAAGCTGAACGCGGACCTGGCGAAGAAATGGCCCAGCATCACCAAGCGCAAGGCCGCGCTCCCCGACGCCGACGAGTGGAAGGACAAGACCGGCAAGCTCGATCAGCTGCAGCGCTGACCGCCGTCGGTCTCTCATCTCAAGAATGGAAACGCAAGTGACTGAAGCGACCTCCGCCCCGCACGCGGGCGTGATCGAAACCGATGCCGTCATCGTCGGCGCCGGCCCGGTGGGCCTGTTCCAGGTGTTCGAGCTGGGCCTGCTGGAAATCAAGGCCCACATCATCGACTCGCTCGCCTACCCCGGCGGCCAGTGCATCGAGCTCTATCCCGACAAGCCCATCTACGACATCCCGGCGCTGCCGGTGGTCACGGGCAAGGAGCTGACCGACAACCTGATGAAGCAGATCGAGCCCTTCGGCGCGACCTTCCATCTGGGCCAGGAGGTCACCACCGTGGAGAAGCAGGAAGACGGCCGCTTCTTCGTCGCGACCAGCAAGGGCACGCAGTTCCTGACCAAGACCATCTTCATCGCCGGCGGCGTGGGCTCGTTCCAGCCGCGCACGCTGAAGGTCGAGGGCATCGACAAGTACGAGGGCTCGCAAGTCCATTACCGCGTGCGCAACCCGGCGCAGTTCGCCGGCAAGAATCTGGTGATCATCGGTGGCGGCGACTCGGCCCTGGACTGGGCGCTGAACTTCTGCGGCGGCAACGCCGACGGCAACCCGCACAAGGCCGAGAGCGTCATCCTGGTCCACCGCCGCGACGGCTTCCGCGCCGCGCCGGCCTCGGTGGCCAAGATGAAGGAGCTCTGCGACCAGTACGAGATGCAGTTCATCGTCGGCCAGGTCGCGGATCTGGACGAGGGCGAGGATTCGCTCAAGGGCCTGAAGATCACCGGCGGCGACGGCGTCACGCGCGTGGTCCCGGCCGATCAGGTGCTGGTGTTCTTCGGTCTGTCGCCCAAGCTCGGCCCGATCGCCGAATGGGGTCTGGCGCTGGAGAAGAAGCAGATCCAGGTCGACACCGAGAAGTTCCAGACCAGCGTGCCCGGCATCTTCGCGGTGGGTGACATCAACACCTATCCGGGCAAGAAGAAGCTGATCCTGTCGGGCTTCCACGAAGCCGCGCTGGCCGCCTTCGGCGCGATGCCCATCATCAACCCCGAGAAGCGCGTCCACCTGCAGTACACGACCACCAGCCCCAAGCTGCACAAGGTGCTGGGCGTGGAGTCACCGAACTTCGATTGATCCCCGTGCTCGACCGACCTCGCGCCCATGCGGCGTGAGGACGGTCAGGACAAGATCGACAAGGCCCGCCCGGCATCCGCCGGCGGGCCTTGTTCATTGGGGCCGTCATCGGGCCCCGCTCGATCACGGCAGGAACCAGCGCCAGCGCTGGGACGGCGCGGTGTGGACCCGGCGCGCGGGCTGGCGCAGATGCTCCCAGACCGAGGCGCCCAGGCCGGAGGCGATCGCCGTGCGCCGCAGCGCGCCTATCGTGCCCTCGCGGCCTTGCGCGCGCATCAGCGCGGCATAGGCCTCGATCATCCTGACCACCGGCCGCATCCAGTCCTGCGGCGCCCACTCGTGACGCCGCGCGAGCCGGTGATCCAGCGCCTGCGCCTGCGAGCGCGAGGCCAGCAGCACCAGCTCCCACAGCCGGATGTCCTCGTTGTAGGGATCGCGCGGCAACGCATGCTCGACGACCTCGGCCAGCTCGGCCCAGTGCTTGCGGCGGACCAGCGCCACGCACAGGTTGGACAGCGCGTAGAGCGGCACCTGCTGCCGCTCGCGCCAGTCGCTCATCCACTTGAGCGCGTCGGTGTAGAGCCCGAGCGCCACCAGCGCGTAGCCGACCTCGCCCCAGCAGGTCATGTCCTGGCGCAGTCGATCGCCATGGCGGCTCAGCAGCCAGCGCAGCCACAGGTCGTGCTTGTTGTCGACCAGCCAGCGCAGCAGCGCACGATGCAGCAACGGCCCGCGCGCCCGCTTGAGCAGGCGGGTCGCCTTCCAAGCCGCCAGCAAATCACCACCGCCCGCCTCGGACCTCAGCCAGTGGATGGCCAAGCCCGGCGCGCCCTCCCCGCGTTCGATGCGATCACGCTGCCAACTCGCCAGCTCGCTGTGCCAGTTCGCGCCGACCATCTCCTCGCAGGCCAGCTGCGATTGGTTGACGTCGTCGACGCCGAGGTCGACCAGCCGATCCAGCCATTCGAAGGCGAGCGCCTGATTGCCGGAACGGCAGGCTGCGGCGACCGCGCGCCGGGCCAGGCCGGTGCTGGGCTCGCTGGCCCATTGCGAGGCCACCGCCCATTGGATGCTCGCGACGTCGCCGATGCGCTCGGCCGCCTCGCACAGGATGGTCGCGGCAAAGGGATAGTGGCCCTCCAGCTCCACCGCCCGGTGCAGGTCCACGACCGCCTCGGCATGGCGGCCCAGCTTGAACAGCGCGTGGCCCACGTAGGCATGCGGCGCGCCGCGATGCGGCACCAACGCCCGCAGCTGCTGCGCGGCCGCCAGATAGGCGCCGTTCTGATCGCGCGCGTCCTCCCAGTCGGCCAAGTCGCGCCACAGCGATTCGTCGTCCGGCACTTCCTTGAGCAGCGCCCGCATCCGGGACACCGCCTCGGTCCGGTCGCCGCGGCGCCAGGCGCAACGCGCGCCCCAGGCCCTCAGCGCGACCGGCGCCTCGCCCGGCCAGGGCAGCGACTGGAGCAGGGTCTCGATCTCGTCGTGGCGAGACAGGCGAGCCAGGCGCTCGAAGCGCGCCACCCAGGCCGCTTCCATGCGCGGATCCAGCGCGACCGCGCGCTCGGCGGCTGCCAGGGCCTCGGCGTCGTCGCGGCCCTGGCTCGCGCGCACGGTCCACGCGGCCGCGTCGCCGGGGCGGCTGCGCTCGACCTCGTCGACCAACGCATCGAAGTCATGCAAGCGCTCGCCCGTATCGCAGATGCGCCGCACCAGCCCCCAGACCCAAGGCGGACGCGGGTTCAGCAGCAGCGAGCGGCGCGCCTCGCGCAAGGCCTCCTCGGGCCTCTTCTGGCGTTCGTGCAACCAGGCGAGCAAGGCGATCAGATCGTCGTCCTCATGGGCGTGATGCAGCGCGCGCGCGACCACGCGCTCGGCGGCGGCGTAGTCCGGCTGCCCTTCGATCAGCAGGTCCACCTGCTGTCGCACGGCGGAGTTCCATCCCGGCGACATCGCCAGCGCCGCCTCGCACGCCTGCCGCGCGCCGTCCCGGTCGCCCTGCATGCGCAGCGCCTGCGAGAGCTCGAACTGCACCCGCGGCAACGCGGTGAAGCGCCGGCCCGCCTCGCGCAGCAGCCGGCTCGCACGCGAGGCGCGGCCGGTCTCCAGCCACTGCCGAGCCAGCGCCACCCAGACATGCCAGGTCTCCGGCTGGCGGCGCAAGGCCCGCATCAGCTGCCGCGCCACGCGTCCCGGCGGCCAGCCGCGGCCGGCGACCTGCTGGAAGCACAGCCAGCCGTCGCCCAGCACCACCTGCCGGTTGAGTTCCGCCGCCGCATGGTCGACCGCCTCGCGCGCGCGCACCGGATCCGGCGCGCCTTCGACCAGCTGCCGCATCGAGAAGTCGTAATCCGCGTCCAGGGACACCGCGCGCCGCATCTCCGACACGGCGGCGTCATAGCCGTCGCGGCGATGCCGCACATAGCCCAGCACCCCGTGCGCGTCGGCGCGTTCAGGGGTGAGCACGCAGGCGGTCTCGGCCGCGGCCGCCGCCTCGTCGTGCCGGCCCTGCCGGCTGGCCTGGACCGCCCGCTCGCGATGCAGCCAGGCGTCCTGCGGATGGTGCTCGCTCAAACGGTCGAGGACCCGGTTGATGTCCTCGGCGCGATCGGGAATCCATTCATAGAGCAGACGTTGCAAGCCGTAATGCGCCGGATGCTGGGCGACGACCTCGTTCATGGCGGCGACCGCAGCCGCGCGCCCGTCGCGGCGTGACAGCAGCCGCAGCCACAGGCGGCGGTGATGCAGCCCGAAGGGTTGCAGCGCGCAGGCCTCGCCCACCCAGCGCAGCGCGGCGTCGAGCTCGCCGCGCGCCTCGTCCAGCAGCGCGCGCAGCCGCAGCACGTCGGCCGGATGCGCGGGCTGCACGGCGGCGTCCAGCAGCGCCTGCGCCTCCTCCAGACGCTGGCGCTGCAAGCGATGCTCGGCGGCGAAGAGCTTGAGCGCCGCATCGTCCGGCCGTCGCGCCAGCCCGGCCTGCAGCAGGGCCTCGGCCTCTTCGGCGCGTTCGGCGAAATCGAGCTGCCGATGCAGCGTGATCAGCGGCGCGCTGGAGCGGTCGCCCCATTCGCGCTCCCGCTCGCGCAGGAAGGCCAGGCCTTGCGCCTCGCGACCGAGCACGCGGCTGGCCGTCATGTAGGCGCTGGCCGCCGCCTCGTCGGTGGCGAGCAGGCAAGCCGCCCAGCGGAAACACGCGGCCGCGTCGTCGCGCGAGCCATGCGCCCATTCCAGATCGGCCCATTGCCACCAGACCTGCCCGAGCGTCGGCGCCACGCGCAGCGCGCGACGCAGCACGGACCGCGCCTGGTCCGCCTGCCGGCTGTCCTGACCGAGCCGTTCGGCCCAACGCACCAGCAGGTGCGGATCGGCGCCGGGCACGGAGGCGCGTTCCTCGATCACCCGAGAGCTGGCGGCGTGACCGGCAATCGTCATCAGCGAGCCCACCTGGCTGAGCCGCAGATGCGGATCGTCCGGAAACATCGCCAGCAGGGCCTCGGTGCCGGCGAGGATGGCCGGCTCGTTGCCGTCATAGACGGCCATCAATCGGATCGCGCGCCACGCCAGCAGGCTGCCGGGCGAGCGCTGCGCCAGCAGGTCCCGCGCAGCCAGCGCCGCCTCCCGGTCATGGCGCTCCAGCGCGGTCTGCAGGCGATAGAGCTCGTCGTGATCGTCGGCGTCGGGCAGGACAATGCCGTCCAAGCGATGGCGCTGCGACGCGGGCAGCATCACCATCGCGCGCGGTCCGTGCGCCGCCTGCGAGCTGAACAGCGGCTCGGCCTCCATCTCGGCGTGCGCGATCAGGAACGGGTCGCGGATCAGCAGCGTGCCGCGCAAACGGTCATAGCCGGCGACGGCCTGCAGGTGCCCGCTGGCCGAGCCCTTGGTCACCAGCGCGAAGGGCACGCCCGCGTCGATCAGCGCGCAGGCGCTGGTCCAGTCCAGGCGGAAGTCGCGCACGACGAAGCCTTGCTGCTCGGCCCAGACGCGCTGGTTGGCGTCGCTGGTGCCGTCGTAGCAGATGGCCTGGGCGACCTCGAGATGCTCCGCGGGGCAATCCCAGAAATGGCTGAGCGCCGTCAGCGTCGCCGGCGCGCAGGTGGCCCAGTGCTGGCGGATGAAGGGGACGCGCAACAGCACGCGGGTTTCGCCTTGGAGCGCTTTTCCCTGCGGCGTGTCGCCCTGGGACACCTCGGTCTGCGCCACTTCGGCCTTTGCCACTTCGGCCTTTGCCACTTCGGCCTTTGCCACTTCGGCCTGAGCGACCTCGGCCAGACGCTCCGCCAGCCGCGAATAGAAGCCGGTGCCCGGCACCCGCAACGCGGCCTCGCGCGCCTCGGCGTACCGGCCCAGGCGCATCAACGCATCCGCCCGCAGCGCGCTGAGCCGGGCGAGCTCGACCGCATTCGCGCGCGGCATCATGCGTTCGGCCTCGGCCAGCATGGCCAGAACGCCGGGCCAGTCCTCGCGATCAATCAGCAGCTCCGCCAGCTGCATCGGAATCGCCGAGCACTCGGTGTTGGTCACCGCCTCGCGCAGCATCGCGACCGCCTCGTCGCCGCGGCCCAGCATGGACAGCGCCCGCGCCACCACCTGGGTGCCGGCACGATAGCCGGGCAGGATCTCTAGCGCTTCCCTCGCCCGGGCGAGCGCGTCCTCGACCCGGTCCTGGGCCATCAGCGTGTAGCTGTGCTCGATGCGCAGCCAGGGATCGTCGGGCGCGAGCGCGACGGCGCGCTCATGCTCGGCGCACGCGGGGCCGAAGTCCCGCAAGGTGCCGAGCCAGAGCCCCTTGAGCGAATGGTCGTCGGCCTGATCGCCGTCGCTCATGCCGGGCGGCGAGGGCCAGCGGCGCAGCGCCTGCCAGAAGGCGGCCGGGCCGCGCCGCGACATCACTGAGCGCAACAGGTTCAGCCGTGCTTGGGGAAGCTCGGGATGCCGCCGCCCCAAACGCAGCGAAATCGCATCGCCGCGTCGCTCGTCGCCGAGGAAGCGCAAGGCGCGGATCGCGCGGATGAGCCCGTCCGGCGAGCCCTCCGCGATCCATCCGTCGACATGGTCGGCGACCGCCAGGTATTGCCCGAGATCCAGCGATCGATCGATCGCCGACCAATCTTTTTGTGGAGGCACGGGCGCGCCTCCCTCCCTTGTCGTCATGCGGCCGATCCTAGCGAAGCCGCATGTCGATGGGGTCAGGGTTGGCCCGGCGCCCCCTGCAGGCTGGCGGTGGCGCCGACCGGAAGAGCCGGCACCGGCACGCCATTGGCCTGACCCAGCATGCCGGCCAGCGACTGCGCCACGCCGGTGATGCCCTCATTGGACAGGCCCGCGTCCTTCATCACCGCGTCGACGATGGGCTTGGCGATCTGGTACTGCAGCGCCGAGTTCATCACCTGCTCCGGAAAGGTCGCGCCGCCGCCGTGACCGCCACCGCCCGCGCCGCCGTGCCCATGGACCGCGCCGCCGGCGCCGTCGTTGCTCGCGCCCGGCATGCCGTTGACCTGGAAGATGCGGATCGAGTCGATCTTCTCCATCGGGCGGACCGCCTGCTCCAGGATGTTGGGCAGCTGCTGCAGCAGCATGGTGCGGACCTGCAAGTCGATCTGCGCCGCCGACAGCGTGTTCAACGCCTCGTTGATCGCGCGGCGGCCCTCGGCCTCCGCCAGCGCGGCCGCCTGCTTGGCCTGGGCCTCGATGGTCAGCGCCTCGGCGCGGTCCAGCGCGGCCTCCTTCTCGGCCGAAGCGGACACCCGCACCGCGATGGCCAGTTGTTCGGCTTCCTTGGACGCCTCGATCAGCTGGATGCTCTTCTCACGCTCGGCCACCGCGACCTGACGCGCGGTGTTCACCAGCTCCTCGGCCTTCACCATCTCGGCGCGGGCAAGGTTGGCGGCGGCATCGGCGTCGGACTGCTCGCGCGACTTGGTCGCGATCGCGATCTGCGTGTCCTGGCGCGCCATCTCGACCTGCTTGCGCTGCTCGGCGCGCTGCATGTCGGTCTTGCGCTCCATCTCGATCTCGCGCGTCTGCACCGCGAGGTTCTTTTCGATCTCGGCCGACTTGATCTCGCGATCCGCCTCGATGCGCTTCTGGCTGACCTGACGCTCGGCCTCGATCTTGGCGGCCTCGGCCTGCCGTCCGCGCTCGGCCTGCTGCGAGGCGATCAGGGCGATCTGCTCGGCGCGGGTGATCTCGATCTCGCGCTGCTGCGCCAGGGTCGCGAACTCCTGATCTTTCTCGATCGTGAGCTTCTGGCGGGTCGCGTCCAGGTTCTTGGTCCGGACCTGCACCTCGGTGTCCTGCTCGACGTCGTTGCGCTGCTTGCGGCGCGCCTCGGTCTGCTCGGTCAGACGGGTCAGACCTTCCGCGTCGAAGGCGTTGTTCGGGTTGAAGAACTGCTTGTCGGTCTGATCCAGGCTGGTCAGCGACACGGACTCCAGCTCCAGGCCGTTCTTCTCCAGGTCCTCCGCCACGGCGTTCTGCACCGCCTGCACGAAATCGCGGCGCTTGTCCTGCAGCTCCTGGATGGACATGGTCGCCGCCGTCGCGCGCAGCGAGTCGACGAACTTGTCCTCCACCAGCGCCTTGAGCTCATTGGGGCTCATCGTGCGCGCGCCCAGGGTCTGCGCGGCGATGCTCACCGATTCGGCGGTCTGCTTGACCCGCACGAAGAAGGCCGCGGTCACGTCCACGCGCATGCGGTCGCGGGTGATCAGGCTCTCGCGCTCGCGGCGCTGGACCTCGAGCTTGAGCGTGTTCATGTTGACGAGCACGCGCTCGTGGAAGACGGGCAGCACGATGGCGCCGCCATCCATGATGACCTTCTGACCGCCCAGACCGGTGCGGACGAAGGCGGTCTCCTTGGTCGAGCGCTTGTACAGACGCGCGAAGACGATGCCGATGGTCAGCAGCGCGACGAACGCGATGCCGGAGATGATCAACAGCTCGATCAGGTTGTCCATGGACTGAATACTCCCTCTATGAAACTCGAAGACGTGGGCCGGTGAACCCGGCTTTCTGATGCGGTGGAACGCGCCGGGCGCTCGTTCCCCGATGGGTCATGTGGATGGGCTCTGACTGAGCTCTGAAACCGCTGGTGGTCGGCGCGCTACATCAGCGCCGGATGCGGGTTGGCGATGCAGCGATAGAAGGCGCCGGCCTTGCTGACGATCAACACTTGCACGCCCTCGTCGAAGACCTCGTCGTCCAGATCGGGCTCCACCATCAGGTAATGCGAGCGGCCATGCAGGTCCTTGACGCGGGCCTGCGCCGCGAGGCCGCGACGCGCGACGCCGGTCACGACGACGCCGACGCGTCCGACCAGGCTCTGCTCGCTGACCGCGCTGGTCTCATCCTGCGGAATGATGTGCGCGATCAAAGCGCCCAGACCCCGCACGGTGGCCAGCCCGGCCGGCACGGCGGCCAGCCCGGCGATCGCAGCCGGCAGGTAGCCGCCGAACAGCCCGTTCATGACGACCTGCAGGCTGTAGCCGAAGACGGTGTAGCCGGTCAGGAAGAGCAGCAGCAGCACCAGCGCGGGCACCTTGCCCAGGTGCAGCCAGCCCAGCACGCGGTCCAGGCCGGTGTCGCCGCCGAACTCGGGCAGGTGGTTGTCGATCAGGTTGCTGGGGCTGAACGAGATCAGCATGCCCGCGCCCTCCACGAGCGCGATGCCCACGATCAGCGCGAAGCCGATGCCGAACGGCAGGTTCTGCGGCGCGGTGAAGAGGCTCATGGCTTGGCGGCCTTCAGCTGGGCCATGCGCTCGGCGATCTTGTTGTCACGGACCAGGTCGTCCAGCTCCTTGAGCTGCGCCGCCTGCTGAAGGCTGTTCTGGCGCGCCGTGCCGGACAGGCCGGTCTGGCGCTCGTAGACGCGGTCGAACGCGTCCGTGACCTTGCCGATGCGGTGCGCGGCCGTGCCGGTGCCGGCGGGGCTGGTCGCGGTCGCGGCGGCCGTTGCCCGGCTCCTGCGGAACTCGGCCAGCGCGTCCTGCATCTCGCGCTTCTTCGCGAGCAGCGCAGCGACGAAGCCCGTCAGCTCGTTCTCCTGCCTGGCGTGCTCGGCCAGCGTCGTCTCCAGCACGGGCAACTGGGCCTCGATGTCGAGCTGCCGGGCGACGGCGGCGCGCGCCAGGTCCTCGCGGCCGGCGGTCATGGCCTCGTCGATCTGCGCGGCCAGGGTCGCATGCAGCTGGTTGAGGTTGGCGTGCTGGCGCTGCGACAGATGGCGGTTCGCGGAGACCGTGCCCAGTTCATGGCGCACCTCGTCGATGACGGTGTCGGCCTCGCGGATGGACTGCTCCATCGTGGCCTCGGGAGCCTGGTCCTCGATGCGGTCAAGGAGCGCATGGACGCTGCCGGCGATCACGCGGCCGACGCGGGTCTTCAGGGAGTCGGACATCTCAAGATCCTTTCGAGGACGTGGCGGATGGAATCGATTGAGCGAGCTCGAGCGCCGTGCCCAGGTGCTTGCGCACCACCTGCGGGTCGTAGGCCGCGGCGGAGCTCGGGGTGCCCTGGCGCAGCAGGGTCTCGCACAGCGATGTGGCGCGACGGACCAGCCCCTCCTCGAGCTTGCGGGCGTCGTCGGCGTTCTGCGGTGCCTGGCTGATCGCCAGGGCGATCGCGGAGACGAAGTGGTCGAGCAGCAGGCTGACGACTTCGGAGTGATGGCCAGTCTCGCTCTCGATGCGGACCAGCGAGTCGCGCAGCCGCGCGGTCAGGTCGCGGGTCCAGGCGTGGGCGGCGACGTAGTCGAAGGCGCCGTCGTGCTGTCGCTTGAGCTGACCGAGCAGCACGCGCAGCTTGTCGCTGTTGGTCGCGGCGCCCTCGACCTGCAGCTGGGCGAGCCAGAGATAGAGGTCGCTGGGGATGCGGGCCGACAAGGGCTCCATCGAAGGGGGTGAGCTGCTCGCGTTCATGTCGTGTGGGCCTGAAGCGGTGGAATTCGGTCCAGTGTATGCAGATGAATTCATCCGTCAACGGATGGTGTCATTCGCATTTCCTGCGATTGCCACAGGATTCTTCGATGGACCGCTCGCTGTCAGAGGGGAGCAGTGGACCGGGCCGCGGCGGGCGGGTCAATCACCCTCCCCCATCGGTGGGAGAGGGTCGGGTCATGCCCTGTGGAGGTGCGGATGGGTGAATCCGGAGGAGGTTTGCGCAGGATCAAGGCGAAGGCCGCCGGATGCTCGGACAGTGGTGGGTCTGCCGAAAGGCGCTTGCAGCAGTGCAACCATTGCACCAGAATTCATGCCTACCATCGCTCGCCTGCCCAAGTCTCAGATTCGCATCTTCGGGAAGGAGCACCCGCCGCCTCACTTTCACATCCGGGCCAATGACGGAAGCAAGGCTGCCGTGACGATCATGACGCTCCGTGTGCTCGCGGGTGAGATCCCTCAGCCCGCCCTCTCTGAAGCCTTGCAGTGGGCCGAGGCGAATCGCTTGCTGTTGATGCGGCTATGGAAGGAGAACAACCCTTGAACGCCCCTCATTTCACGCTCACCGCCGTTGAACCGACGTCTCGGGCATCGTTGCTTCTCACGTTCGCGGACGGCGCGGCGTATGAAGTGAATCTCGTGGAAGTGATTCAGAAGCACCCCCTGCTCGCCCCCCTGAAGGTCCAGGAGACCTTTGAGACCGCTCGCCTGGGCGAGTTCTGCGACACAGTCTGTTGGGCGGACGATGACAACCTCGAGTTGGCCTCGGACAACCTTCGTGCCATGGGCGTAGAGCAGGCCGGTGGCGTCTCCCACGAGTTCATCTGGCGCTGGATGTACGAGCACGACCTGAGCCTCGACGCCGCCGCCGCGGCGTTGGGGATGTCTCGTCGGATGCTCGCCTACTACCGAAGCGGCGCAAAGCCGGTCCCGCGCACGGTGGCGCTCGCTTGCCTGGGCTGGGCGGCCCTGAAGAAGCGCCGCTCATCCAAACCCTTGCCGATTCCGCTCGCGGCGTAGGCGGCGGAGTCGCCCAAACGACTCCGCCCCGCGATCGCGAAGCGATCAGCGGGGCGGTTGGATGGGAACAGCCCGCGATGGGCCGTGGAGCGCGGGCTCAGCCCACCTTGTTCTTCAGCTTGCCTTTGGGCATGACGGCCGTCGTCGGTGCGACGGGCCGATCGGAGACGGAGGACGATTCCTTGGAATTGCCGCTGTCCTTCTTGGGCTTCATCTTGGCCTTGTCGTTGCGCTGCTCGCCTTTTGGCATCTTGAACTCCTCTTCAAAAGCGTCCGATGTGATTCGATCATCGCCGCGATCCGCAGCGATTGGCGCGCACTCTACTACTGCCAGCGCGGAGGCTGAATCAACCGACGCTTAAGGTCGATGCGCCAGGCCATTCGCCCGACCGCTAGAATCTCCCCCGCTCGCCGGCCCGTTCGGCGAGTTTCGCTAGGGGTGCCGGTCTTCCTGATCGGCTGAGAAAGTCCCTTTGAACCTGTTGGCGCGTGCCGCAAGGCGCGCGTCAAAGTCTCCTTCAAGAGACTTGAGGTAATCCTCGCGCAGGGAAGCACGCCATCAGACACCTCCGTGTCGCCCACGCCGCCTTCTCATCGGCGTGTCCGGTCTGCCCACCTGCCATCGCATTCATGGCTCCGGCACATCGATGGCACTCTCGTCCAAGCTCCACCCGCTCTCCCTCAACCGCCTGGCGCTCGCGCTGATCGCCGGCGGCGTCTGCCTGCACGCGGCCGCGCAGTCCGCCGCGCCCGCTGACTCGCCCTCCGCCGGCGGCAGCACCGCCCTGCCCGGCGTCGTCGTCAAGGGCGCCTCCGAAGTGCCGCTCACCGTGGGCGGCTTCGGCGACACGCCCATCGCCAAGCTCCCGATGCAGGCCAGCATCGTCAGCTCGGAACGCATGACCGACCGCGGCCTCATCAGCCTGGCCGGCCTGACCTCGCTGGACGCCAGCGTCGGCGACGCCTACAACTCGGCGGGCTACGTCTCTTATTTGAAGATTCGCGGTTTCGACCTCGACAACCGCTTCAACTACCGCCGCGACGGCCTGCCCATCAACGCCGAGACCGCGATCTCTCTCTATAACAAGAGCAGCCTGGAAGTCCTCAAGGGCACCAGCGGCATCCAATCCGGCACCAGCGCGCCCGGCGGCCTGGTCAACTTCGTCGTGAAGCGGCCCACCGTGGAGCTCACCAGCGTCACGCTGGCCGCGAGCGATCGCGGCACCCTGGACACGTCCATGGACTGGAGCCGCCGCTTCTCCGACGGCCATGGCAACGACAAGGCCTTCGGCCTGCGCGTGAATGTGGAGGCGGCCAAGCTGCGTCCGCAACTGCATGACGCCGAAGGCGACCGCTGGCTGCTGGCGGCCGCCGGCGACTGGCGCGTCAGCCGCGAGACGCTGGTCGAGGCCGAGGTCGAGCTCAGCCGCCAGAGCCAGCCCAGCCAGCCCGGCTTCAGCCTGCTCGGCAGCACGCTGCCCGACGCCAAGTCCATCGACCCCCGCACCAATCTCAACAACCAGTCCTGGAGCCAGCCCGTCGTTTTCGAGGGCCGGACCGCGTCGCTGCGCGTCACGCATCAGCTCAACGCCGACTGGAAGCTGCAGGCCCATGGCGCGATCCAGCGCCTGGTGACCGATGACCGCCTCGCCTATCCCTTCGGCTGCACGGCGAGCGACGGGACCTATTACGGGAGCAGCTACTGCCCCGACGGCACCTTCGATCAATACGACTTCCGCAGCGACAACGAGCACCGCAACTCCGAGGCGCTGGACTTGTCGGCGCAGGGCAAGCTGGACATCGCCGGCATGCGGCACGACCTGACGACGGGGGTGCTGTTCTCGCGCTTCCGCAGCCGGCTACAGGGCCAGGCCTACAACTACGCAGGCACCGGCAACATCTGGGGCACGCTGCCGACGGTGGCCGATCCCTCGCTGACCGGCACCAACACCGACCGCACCGAGCGCAGCACCGAGCTCTATCTGCGCGACGCCGTTCAGCTGAGCGAGCGCTGGCAGGGGTGGCTAGGCCTGCGCCACACGCGCCTGAAGCGCGACAGCTGGCTGGTGAATGCCGCGCCCGGCGGCGAGAACCCCACCAGCTACAGCCAATCGCTGACCACGCCGTGGCTGGGCGCGAGCTACGCGATCGATCCGCAGCTGATGGCTTATGCAAGCTGGGGTGAAGGCGTCGAGTCCGACGTCGCGCCGAATCGGCAGGAGTACGCCAACAAGGGCCGCGCCCTTCCCGCCATTCGCAGCAAGCAATGGGAGTTCGGCTTGAAGTCGGGCAGCCGCGCGGTGGACTGGTCGGTCAACTACTTCGACATCCGCAAGGCGGCGACGCGCGACGTCGACACAGGCGGCGGTTTGGTCTCGCGCATGCTGGACGGGACGCAGCATCACCGCGGCATCGAGGCGCAGGCCGATCTGAAGTGGACCGGTGGCGGCCTGCTGGCCAGCGCGATGAAGCTGCGCGCTCGCATCGAGGGCAGCAGCGATGCCAGCCTCAACGGTCTGAAGCCGGCCAACGTGCCGGAGACCTCGGTGAAGCTGCAGGCGCATCAGAACGCGGGCCTCGCGGGGCTGGAGCTGCAAGCGGGTCTGGTCTACGAGGGCAAGCGCATGGTGCTGCCGGACAACTCGATCGGCATCCCGAGCTGGACGCGTCTGGACCTGGGCGCGAAGTACGAGCAGAACGTGGGGCGGCAGCTGCTGATCTGGCGAGTGGGCGTGGACAACGTGACGGACCGTCAGGCGTGGCGGGAGTCGCCGTTCCAGTACGGACATGCCTACCTGTATCCGCTCGCCAATCGCACATGGAGAGCATCGGTGGAGTGGGTCTTGTAAGGGTCTAGATTTTCTGTGTATACTCTTAGGCTCTGATCCCCGATAGCTCAGTCGGTAGAGCGCCGGACTGTTAATCCGTAGGTCCCTGGTTCGAGCCCAGGTCGGGGAGCCAAGATCAGAAGAGAAGTTCTCCGGGACTTCTCGAAAACAAGCCAGAGTCCCACCGAAGGTTCTGGCCAAAGAATTCAGATCGATAGGATCTGAAAACCAACAATTCCTCGATAGCTCAGTCGGTAGAGCGCCGGACTGTTAATCCGTAGGTCCCTGGTTCGAGCCCAGGTCGAGGAGCCAAATCAAAGCCCCATTCGCGAAAGCGGATGGGGCTTTTTCTTGGTTCTTCGCCGATGTGCGGGGAAGAACGAGACGCGGCCAGGTGCCGCACCTGCTAAGTTGAAGTTGTCGAGACTCACTTTCGCAGGGGGCAGCCATGGCCGCGTCCCAGTGTATTTCT
>NZ_JBCNLU010000024.1:0-81537 GCF_039595295.1 Roseateles sp. | reverse complement strand
TCCGCAAGGACCAGAAGCCCGGCGACTACCGCGATCCGGGCTGGTATGCCGCGCCGGCGGGGACCGTCGCCCATCGTGTCGACGCCCCCGCCGAAGCGCCCCGCGCGCATCCCGCCTCGGCCTCGACGCCCGCTCCGGCGTCCTCCGCTCCCGAGCCCCTGCGCGTGCGCAAGCCCGATGGCCACGGCCATCAAGGGCATTGAGCGCCGCGTCAGAGCAACGATCACCGATCACCGATCACCGCATCCACTTTCACCAGATCTCAGGAGAGTCCCATGACCCGCATCCACACCTCTTTCGCCTCCGCCCTGTTCGCCGTCGTCTTCGCGGCTTCGCCCGCCTTCGCGCAGGAGCACGAGCACCACCAGCATCAGGCCGAAGCCGCGTCGGACGCCGCGCCCGCGCAGGACTGGACGCCGGCCGAAGTGCGCCGCGTCGATGCCGCGCAGCAGAAGCTCACGCTCAAGCACGGCGACATCCGCCATCTGGACATGCCCGGCATGACCATGGCCTTCCGGCTCAAGCCCGGTCTGCTGAACGCGGAGCAGCTCGCCGCGCTGAAGGTCGGCGACAAGATCGAGGCCCGCATCGAGCAGCAGCAGGGCCAGCTGGTGATCGTCGAACTGCGCCCGGCGACGGCCTCGAACTGAGCTCAGTCCATAGGCCTGACGGGGACGGCGGTGCGTGGGGTTTCGGCGCTTGCCGCCGGGGCCCCATGCTCCGGCGGCCAAGCGCTGAGACGCCGCAGGTGGAATCCCTCGGCAGATCACCGACAATCGCGCAATGGCGATTCAATGGTTTCCCGGGCACATGCACAAGACCCGGGGCGCGATCCGCGAGCGCATGAAAAGCGGCATCGACGTGGTCATCGAGATGCTCGATGCCCGCGTGCCCGCGAGCAGCGCCAATCCGCTGCTCGCTCAGCTGACGCAGGGGAGACCCGCGCTGAAGCTGCTCAACAAGCAGGACCTGGCCGATCCCGGCCGCACCGACGAGTGGCTGGCGTTCTACCGCGCGCAGCCCCACACGCGGGCGATCGCGATCCACCAGGGGCAGCCCGGTCTGGCCAAGACGCTGGCGGCGGAGTGCCGCGCGCTGGCGCCCAACCGGGGCGGACTGGACAAGCCGCTGCGGGTGCTGATCTGCGGCATCCCCAACGTGGGCAAGTCCACGCTGATCAACACGCTGGTGGGCAAGCGCGCCGCCGCCACCGGCGACGAGCCCGGCATCACCAAGATCGAGCAGAAGATCCTGCTGGACAAGGGCGTCTATCTGTTCGACACCCCCGGCATGCTCTGGCCCAAGATCCGCGTGCCCGAGGCCGGCATCAACCTGGCCGCCAGCGGCGCGATCGGCCGCAACGCCTTCGAGGAAGAGGTCGTCGCGCTGGACCTGATGGGCTATCTGCGCCGGCACTATCCGCTGTCGCTGAAGAAGCGCTATCAGCTGGAGCCGGAGGCCTCGATGCTCGATGGGGAAGTGCTGGCGGCGCTGGGCAAGCGCCGCGGCGCGGTGCTGTCGGGCGGCCGCATCAACACGCAGAAGGCGGCGGAGATCCTGCTCTACGACCTGCGCCAGGGACAGCTGGGACGGATCACGCTGGAGACCCCCGAGGAATTCGACGAGTGGACCGCCGTGGCCGAAGCTGCCGAAGCGGCCAAGGAAGCCGAGAAGGAGGCCCGCCGCGTCGAGGCCAAGCGCGGTACGCGCGATGCGCGGGTGCGCGAGGCCGATCACGACGAGGATGAGGACCCCGACGGCGCGGACGACGACGACGACGACGACGACGACGCCAAATGATCGCTTGACCCGAACGGCACGTCCACGCCCGACCTCAATCGATGAGGCAGTTGCGAAAGCAGGTCTCTCCACACCCGCTCCGCATGACGCAGGACCTCGATCCTGTCCTGCACAACGTCCTCCGCCGCTCGCGCGTCGGCCGCTGTCACGGCCTCGTCGTCGTGAGCGTGCGCCATGGCCTGCTCGTACCTGGCCTGCATCTCCAGCCGCCGCGCCGAGGCCGCGGCGCGGTACGCCGGCTCGGCCAACAGCACCCGAGTCAGGGCCGGCCCACCCGGCGCGTCGGGCAGAAGCTCCATCCGCACCAGCGGCAAACCCTCCCGGATTTCATCGTCGATGAGACGGTCCGCCCACTTCCAGCGCTTGACGCGTTTGGGCGGCGAGTCCCAGTTCGAGCCGTTCACGCCCGCGCCCGCGAAGGCCATCTCGGGCGTCGGTCGCGTCTGCGACCCGCGCAGCCGCACGTTCAATCGCTGCGTGACGGCCAGCTTCAGCAGCAGCGCTTCCTCGACCTGCTCCTCGAAGTCCGGATACTCCGCGATCACCTCGGCCTCCGCGCGCCGTCGGCACGCCAGGTGCAGGGCGAGCTCGATCGCCTGTTCCGGGTTGGCGATCTCGCCGAACTCACGCACCGTCGACAGCTCCCACAAGGTGCTCAGCCGGGCGTCCAGACACGCGTCGTCGGCCTCGGCGATCACGGTGTCGGCATGCGCCGCGAAAGCCTCGTCCTGCTGCGCCCCCGACAGCACGGTCCTCGCCAGGGGCACCGCGCGTCGCTCGATCTCCTTGCTGTTGACCGCGCGAATCCCCTCCCCGATCGCGCCGATCAGCGCCAGCACGGCATGGCCCGCGCCTTCGGGATCCATCAATCGGGCCATCCGCTCAGGTTGCAACACCAGATCCGGGACCAACCAGCACGCCGTGCTCGCCGCCTCCATCTGCTGGAAGAACCCCTGGCGAATCCATCGTCCATCGGACCGCGGTACCCAGGTCCCGACCGGCGGCGGGTGGCCGCGGCTGGCCAGGTCCGCGGCCTCCCTCGTGGTACCCGCGACGCCCGGCATCGAGAGCCCGACCAAGGACGGACAGCGCTCGTGCACCGCTGCGACGTACCGGGTCAACTGTGCGGCGGACAAGTCATTCATGAACCGCACGCCCGGCCCCTCGATCGTCCGCAGATGCGAGTTCAGCGGCGCGTGCACATTCTTCCGACCATCCTTCTGACGAGAGGGCACGCGGCGGATGGTGAGCCGTAAGTCGACGGGGAAAAAGCGCTCCCCCAGCTGCCGACTCACCATCTCCGGGTCGCGCGCCGAGACACCGGTCACGTCCAGCGCCAAGGGCAATGACCTGGACAAGGCATGCATCAGCTTCAGGAGCGGCTCGCGCGGGGGCGGATCCAGAAAGGCCTGCCTGGGCCCGCTGCCGGAGAACACGCCGGCGAGCACGCGCGGCGCCGGGTCGTGCGTGATGGCGATCAGATGATGGAACCACCGTTCCCGCTGCAGCCGCTCCACACCGCTCAGGCCTTCGCTCTCGACCCATTTCTTGAGGGTCCGCAACGCAGCGACAGCACCGCCCGGGAGCGCCTTCGGGCGCACGCGACGTGGCGTTGACCCGTCGTCGGCAGGCGGATCGTCGATACGGAGCGTCACGCCCAGGATCAGGCTGAGTTCGACGGCGCGAAGCACGAAAGCGGCATCCTGGTGGCTGAGGTCCGCGATCGTGATCTGGCGGTGCACGGGCGCCAGCATCTCGCGTGCCAGACGGCACTTGGCCGCCATCGCGCGTGTCAGCAACTCGCTCGGCAAGTTGTCGATCGCGAGGATCAGGGCCCCCACGCCGACCCCGTTGATCATGGCACCCGTGTTGTCGGCCTCCGCCTTGGCCAACGTGGCGGTGAAGTTCCTCAGACCTTGTTCCCCGTTCCAATCCCAATCGCCCGTCGGGGTGACACGATCCTGCCCACGGGCCAGGGCAGAGCTCAACGGCGACAAGGGGTGATGGGCCAAGGATTCGGCGATCAGCCTCATGCCCTGGTAGGGGGTTTCCAGATCCTTCGATTCGCGCCACTGGGATTCGCGCGACAGGAACACGCAGCGGATCGCCAGATCGTCGTCCTTCATGGCCTGGACCAGCAGGCGGGTCATCTGCTTGATGCGCGTCGGAACCGGCGCTGGAACGTCCCCCGCCCCCTCCGGCGCCGTGTCATCCTCTTTCCTGGCGAACTCCAGCTCCGTCAGGAAGCTCAGGATCTCGTCCCGGTGCAGGCGGCCGAAGCGCTCGGCGAACGGCCGCAACTCGGCAAAGTCCGTCTTGCACACCACGCACAGCCGATCGAACGCTCGCACGCCGTCGACCCGCCCCCTGAGCTTCCAGCTCCACGAGCCCTCCTCCTGCTCGACCTGCTCGCCGCTTTCGACGACGAGCTCGCGCCCGAGATCGGGCAGGCCGATCTTCACCAGATTGGGGAAACTGCACACGACGCGAGCCAGCGTCTTCAGGTCTCCGTGCTCCAACTGATTGAACGCCACGCGCTGCACCCAATCTGCGATGTCCGACGGCACGACATCCGCCTGCGCGGGTCGCTGCAGGACCAGGGCTCGAACCCGGTGCTCGTGACCTTGCAACACGGCCGTCTGTCCCATCGGATCTTGCGTGGCGACGACACGCAGCGTCGTGCCCGGCTTCACCGCGCCGTGCGTGCTCGCGCTGGACAGCATCTGCCGGATCCACGCGCATGTGTCGGCGGCGGCGGGGTCCCGGACCCTCAGTTCGTCGAGATCGAGGTCCATCAGGAGCGGGACCTCGTCATGAAGCTGCCCAAGCAGGCTCCAGGCGAAGTTGCGCCGCGATGCCGGCATGTCCGGCGCCAACAGCGATTCGGCCAGGCGCGCCTCGCATGCCGACATCGGCCGGTAGTTGTCCTGGTCCGTGCGCACGGTGGTGGCGACCCGCAGATGGTCGACGAATTCCTGGGCCTCAAGAAGCCGATCCCCGGCCGGCCAGGCTCCCGAATCCAGCAAGGTCATCCGCACCCCTGGATGACGCTCATCCAGCGCCGCGGCACGCCCGCTGCGCAGGGCCGCGGCCATCAGGCGCGCCTCCTCGCGGCCCACTGGGTTGCGAGGCAGCGTCGGATGCCGGTGCAGACGCCGGTGAAGCAGGAGACAGCCCTCGCCAACCTCCTTCGCGGCACGTTCGTGGGCCGCGGCGTACCCGCTCGTCGCCGCGGACACCGCTTCCGCGGGCCCTTCGCTGTGCGAGGCATTCGCGGCGCTGTCGACGTCTGTGTCGACGCTTCTGTTGACGTGATCGACGGTCCCGCACATCGGCGGAGGGGTCGCGCCAGGGGGGCGGTGAGGCAACATGACAGGCTCCGGCTCAAACAGAGCCGCACAGTGCGTGCCGTCCCTCGTTCTGATCGCCGCTACGGCGCCTTCGGCCGCCGCCAATGGAAGTCCAGCACCTCGCGCAGCGAGAGCCGCCCGTCTCCGTCCGTGTCCGCGGCCGTGAAGTCGGCCATGCGCGCCTCCATCACTTCCTTGAAGCTCAGCCGCAGATCGCCGTCGGTATCCGCGTGACGCAGCGATCCCAGCAGGCTACGACGCAATGCGCGCGGCAGCGGCGCGAGTTCCTCGCTGGAGATGTAGCCGTCGTGATTCACGTCCAGCGCGTTGAAGGCCCGCAGCGAGTTCTTGTGGAACTCCTCCAGGCTGATGAAGCCGTCGTGATCGAGATCGGCGGCGTCGAACGAACGCTGGATCTCGGAGGGCGACGGGCCGCGCGGCTGCGCCGCCCCGGCCGGCGACACCCACGCCGCCGCGCTCAGCACGGCGGCGACCATCATTGCTGTCCGCATGGGGGCGCTCCTCACCACGACCACCGCTGGTTGTCGTTGCCGTTGCAGCTGTACATGATCACGCGCTGGCCGGGCCGCGCGCGGCCGGCGTCGATGTCCAGGCACTTGCCGGTATCGGCGCTGCGGATCTCGCCGCCCCGCGCGCGCCAGCGCTGGTTGCGATTGCCGTTGCAGTCGTAAGCGATCACGCGCGCGCCGTCGCGATTGCTGCCGTTCTCGACATCCAGGCACAGGCCCGAGACCCGCAGCTCGCCGCCGCGGCCCCACTCGAAGCGCTGGTTGCCGCCGCCGTTGCAGCTGTACACGATGAGCCCGCGACCCCGCCGCGCGCCGCCCTCGACGTCCAGGCACAAATTGCCCTTGCCGCGGATTTCATGCGCGCCCCAGCCGTTGCCCGGATTGCCGGGATAGGGATCGCCCGGCCGGTCGTCGCGGTCCTTGCGGTCCTTGCTGCTGGCGATCAGCGCGATGCCGGCGATCACCGCCGCCGCCGCGATCGCCGCGCCGACGTTGCTGGTGCCGTCGCGATTGCCTTCGGGCGCCGCCGTCGTGAGCTTGAAGCGGCCGCCGCAGCCGCCGTCAACCCACAGCGACTTGACCGACAGGTCATAGCCCCAGGTGCGCCCGAAACGGCAGCCGCCCGCGAGCTGCTCCACCAGCTCGACCTCGGTCGTGCCGTCCGGCAGTCGGTAACTCTGGTTGCCGCCACGCGAGCGCAGCTCGATGGTCTGCTCGTCGGCGCGCGCCGGCAGGCCGGTCAGCAGCAGCGCGGCCGACACCGCCAAAGCGATGACCCGGCGCGCCGATCCGTTCGTTCTCTTCATCCGCATCCTCCCTCTGCGCCTGCCCCTGCAGGCGACGCCGCTCAGGGCGGCGCGGACGATGCTAGGAGCTTCAGGCGGAGACGTCCAGCACGCGCGGCGTCCCGCCGGCGCGTTCGACATGGCTCCAGAGCACCGGTCCCAGCGTCACCTGCACCGACAGATCCGGATAGCTGACCGCGGTGAAGCTGCTGCGGGTGTAGGCCGGCGTCTCCACGCGGCTCACCGGCGGCGCCTCCTGGCCCAGCGGATGCCGGCCGTAGGTGACGTCGGCGCTGTTCTGCGCGCGAAAGGCCGCCAGCGGCGAGGGTTCATTGATGAACGGGGACAGGCGCAGCTGCACCGAGGGCTCGGGCCCTTGAAGCATTTCCTGTTGCACCTGGGCGCGGTACTCGCGCAGCGGCTCGACGTCGAAGGGCGACGTCCTGAGCGGCGTCGCCAGCATTTCCGAAAGATTCACTCCGTCCCGACGGCCCGCGTGCGACGTCGATCACGCGCGGGCCGCTCCCTCTCGTTCACATGTCCTGGCAAGGCGACCGGCGGCGCGAAGCTCTGAAGGCCGCGCTCTGCAAACGCCCGCCCGCCGACAGGGGCAAGCGGGGCGTCGTCCAATCGTCGAAGGTCGTGATTGTCCCGGCGCCCAGGCCCCCGCCTGTCGTGCGCGCGCGTCGGCGCGTCAACGCCGGGGCGGGCTGCGCCCCGGGGGGCTTGAAAGCCGTGACGCCGTTCTCATCTGGCTGAGATCGCCGCTTCGGTCACCCCACACTCGGAAAGCGCAAGACATGGCCCTCGTCGTCCTGGCGCTGATCGCGGCGCTGATCTGCTTCTGGCTCATGAGCCAGCCCTGGCGGCAGGCGCGGCGCCGCTCGTCGCTGCGCCGGCGCGCGTTCCCGGCGCCGTGGCGCGCCATCCTGCGCCGCACCGTCCCGCAGATCGCGCGGCTGCCGGCCGACCTGCAGCTGCGGCTCAAGCGCGACATGCAGGTCTTTCTCGCGGAGAAGCGCTTCATCGGCTGCGCCGGCCAGGCCATCACCGACGAGGTCCGCGTGACCATCGCGGCGCTGGCCTGCCTGCCGCTGCTGGGTCGCACGCGCGGCTACTACCCGAAGCTGCACACGGTGCTGGTCTACCCCGGCGCCTTCATCGTTGATCGCGTACGCAACCAGGGCCCGCTGCAGATGCAGCAGCGGCAGGTGCTGAGCGGCGAATCCTGGGGTGAGGGTCAGGTCGTGCTGTCCTGGGACGACGTGCTGCGCGACGCCTCGCAGCCGGGCCTGGGCCACAACGTGGCGGTGCACGAGTTCGCGCATCAGCTCGACCAGGTCAAGGGCGTGGCCAACGGCGCGCCCTGGCTGGGCGGCCGCGCGCGTCAGGCGCGCTGGGCGACGGTGATGCAGCGCAGCTTCGACCTGCTGCGCGCGCGGCTGGCGTCGGGCGAGCCCGATCCGCTGGGCGACTACGCCGCCACCGAGCCGGCGGAGTTCTTCGCCGTCGCGAGCGAACGTTTCTTCGGCCAGCCCTGGGCGCTGGCGCAGGCGCATCCCATGCTTTACGCGGAGCTGCGCCGCTTCTACGAAGTCGATCCGATGCTGTGGTCCTGAGCGCGGCTTGCCCGCTCAGAAACCCATTTCCGCCAGCAGCGCGTCCACGTCGTCCTGTTGCAGCGCCTTGTCCGGCGTCTGCACGCCGGCGAGCTGCTCGGCCTCAGGGGCGACGTGATGGAGCTGATCGTGCTCGGCGAGCAGCTGCTGCAGCGGCTCCTCGGCCGGACGCAGCATGCCCAGCACCTTGTTGATCACCTGGCCGGACAGGTCCTGGAAGTCCTGCGCCATCATGATTTCGGTCTGCAGACCCTTCACCCGATCGGCGAAACCCGCCGCGCTGGCCGCGTAGGCCGCGCACAGCCGCATCATGGCGCGGGCGCGCTCGACGCTCAGATCGGGCGCCGCCGCCAGACGCTGCAAGGACTCCGACAACTCCGAGCCCTGGCGGCGCACCGCCTCGGCATCCTCCTGCGCGTCTTCCACCAGACCCAGCACCTTGTTGGCCGCCTGGTCGGTCATGCGCTTGACGTAATCCAAACGCTCGCAGGCATCCGGCAGCTCGCTGGAGAGCTTGTGCAGGGCTTGCGCGGCGGCCGAGGAAGGGGTGTTGGAGGAGGTCATGGAGGGCGTTCCTGTAGCCCGAAATCTTAGTTCTGCAACTGCTGTAACCAACGGAAAGGGGCAGTGGGACCCGTGCATTTTTGGGCCTTGATCCCGCATTTAAGCGAACGTCCGGGCCGGTCGCCTGTAGCCTTCATCCCGTCCGTCCGCTGACCGTTCATTTCCGCGATCAGTCCCATGAACATGGCCACCACCCGCCCGTCGACCGGCGTCAATCGGTCGAACCTCAAGTCGCACGGCGCCTCGTCCGCGTCGACGCCCAGAGAGGCAACCAGCTTTGCCGCCGCGCCGCGCGCCGCCGTCGCGACGCCCGTGCCGTCGGCGCTGCGCGATGCCAGCGAGATCGTCGTCGGCGTGGTGCTGATGCTGAGCGTGCTGGCCGCGCTGCTGGCGCTGACGCTGTACACCCGCGACAGCATGATGGTCGGCAAGGCGCTGACGGATCAGGGCTCGCCCACCGGCACCATGGTGTGCAAGGACGGGCGCATTGCGCGTGGCGACGACTCGCTGCGCGATCGCATCGTCGAGGACGGCGTCTTCGTCTGCACGGACTGGCGCACCCAGCAGGCCATCGAGCTGGAAGAGTCGCAGCGCGGCGGCCGCAAGTACTGATCGCGGCTCAGGACCAGAGGTCCAGGGGCGGCTCGTGCGTCATGCCGCGCAGCAGGTCGCTGCGCGAGAGAAAACCGATCAGCTGGCCGTCGTCCTGCGCGACCGGCAGCCCCGGCAGCCCAAGATCCAGCATCAGCTGCGCGGCCTCGCGCAGCGGCGTGTCCGACAGCGCCACCGGCACCGGCGTCCACATGACTTCGTCCACCGGTGAGGCCAGTCGATGCGCGACCGCCGCCATCTCGGCGGCCTCATCCAGATCGTCCGGCAGCCCGCGCATCAGGTCGGCCCGGGTGAACAGCCCGCGCACCTCGCCCGCGGGCCCGAGCACCGGCGCCTGACCGACGCCCGCCCGCGACATCGTCCGCTGCGCGTGACGCAGGCTCGCGCCCGAACGCACGCTGATCAACTTGCGGCTCATCAGTTGGTGCACCTGCGTGAGCACCTGGCGTTGCGTATCGCCGGCATAGGCGGCCAGCGCCTCGTGGGCGACGTAGGCCGAAGGTCCCGTGGGCGAGGGTCCGCCCGCGTTGCCGCCACCGCCCTGCCCCAGCGCCGCCAGCACCACCGACGAGGGCGTCAGATCGCCCTGCCGCCCGATGGGCGAGACCGCGCGGGTGCGCGCGACAGCCTGCACCGGCGCCAGGTCGCGGACCTGCTCCAGACCGCCGGTCAGGATCTTTCCCGAGGTGCCGTAGACGGAAAACATGGCTCGCAGAATGTCACCTTGTCAAGCGCCGCACATTGAGGAGAACGCGAACCCGCGGCCCGCCGCTCAGGGCACCGGATACGCGGTCTCGTACTTCACCTCGCGCAGCACGACATTGCTGCGCACGCTGGCCACGCCCGGTACGCGGAACACCTTGCTCTGCAGGAACTGGTCGTAGGCCTTCATGTCCGGGGCGACGATCTTGATGACGTAATCCGCCTCGCCGGTGATGGCCTGGCATTCGACGATCTCCGGGCTGCCCGCGACCATCGCCTCGAACGCGTCGACCGCGCCCTCGGTGTGCCTCACCAGGCTGACATTGGCGAGGACGCAGATGGACAGCCCCAACTGCTCGCGGTCGACCAGCGCCACATGGCGGCGGATCACGCCCCGCTCTTCCAGCTCCTTCACCCGGCGCCACACCGGCGTCGTCGACAGCCCCACCCGGTCCGCCAGCTGCTGCGTACTCTGACGGGCGTCAGCCTGGAGCGCCTCCAGGATCAGGCGCGTCGCGCGGTCGAAACGTTCATTCTCCATTTCAGTCCTATTTGAGAATGCTTCTATCGATTGAGGCTGGGAATCGAGCGAACCGAGCAAGCATTCGCGCATTGTCTCGTAAAGAATCCCTCCATTCATTCATCGAACACCCGAGCCGTCCGGGCGCGATCCATCGCGCCCGGGCGGCGCGTCCCGTCGGGGCGTCTGGGGGAGACAAGCCATGACCGAAGCCAGTCTTGCCGCCGCGACCGCGCTGCGCCCGTACCAGCTGTCCGACAACCTCGCCGCCACGTCCGGCCAGGTGTTCCTCACCGGGACGCAGGCGCTCGTGCGACTGCTGCTGATGCAGAAGGCGCAGGACGAGCGCCAGGGCCTGAAGACCGCGGGCTTCGTCAGCGGCTACCGCGGCAGCCCCCTGGGCATGGTCGACCAGCAGCTGTGGAAGGCCAAGAAATTCCTCGACAAGGCCGCCGTCAACTTCCTGCCCGCGATCAACGAGGACCTGGCCGCGACGGCCTGCCTCGGCGTGCAGCGCGTCGCGCTGGATCCCAAGCGCACCGTCGATGGCGTCTTCGCCATGTGGTACGGCAAGGGCCCGGGCGTGGACCGCTCCGGCGATGCGCTCAAGCACGGCAACGTCTATGGGACGGCGAGACAGGGCGGCGTGCTGGTCGTCTGCGGCGACGACCACGGCTGCGTGTCCTCGTCGACGCCGCATCAGAGCGATCTCGCGCTGCAAGCCTGGTCCATGCCGCTGGTGCATCCGGGCAACGTCGCCGAGTACCTGGAGTTCGGCCTCTACGGCTGGGCGCTGTCGCGCTTCTCGGGGGCCTGGGTCGGCTTCAAGGCGATCTCGGAAGTGGTCGAGTCCGGCATGACGGTGGACCTGGACGCCGTGCCGCTGGACTTCGAGCGGCCGGTCGATCACACGCCGCCGACGAATCTGCACATCCGCTCGGTGGACCTGCCCTCGCTGGAGCTGGAATCGCGGCTCGCGCACAAGATCGACGCGGTGCTGGCCTTCGCCAAGCTCAATTCCATCGACAAGCACATCGTGGTGAGCCCGCGCGCGACGCTGGGCATCGTCACCGTCGGCAAGGCGCATTACGACTTCATGGAAGTGCTGCGCCGCCTAGACCTGGACCCCAACGCGCTGGCCGCGGCGGGCGTGCGCGTCTACAAGGTCGGCCTGGTCTATCCGCTGGAGCCCACGCGCATCCGCGAGTTCGCGCAGGGCCTGACCGACATGCTGGTCATCGAGGAGAAGGCCCCCGTCGTCGAGCGCCAGATCAAGGAGCTGCTCTACCACCTGCCCGACGCCCAGCGTCCGCGCGTGGTCGGCAAGTCCGATGAACACGGGGCCGCGGTGCTGAGCGCGCTCGGCGAGCTGCGGCCCTCGCGCATCATGCCGACCGTCGCGGATTGGCTGGCCCGGCTGAATCCGGCGCTGGACCGTCGCCACCTGGTCGTCGACTTCCTGACGCCCTGCCTGCTGTCCAACAGCGCCGACGGCGTGCGCCGCCAGCCCTACTTCTGCTCGGGCTGCCCGCACAACACCTCGACCAAGTTGCCCGAGGGCTCGCGCGCGCTGGCGGGCATCGGCTGCCACTTCATGGCCAGCTGGATGGAGCGCGGCACCTCAGGCCTGATCCAGATGGGCGCCGAGGGCGTGGACTGGGCGGCGCATTCGCGCTTCACCACCGAGAAGCATGTCTTCCAGAACCTGGGCGACGGCACCTACTACCACTCGGGCTATCTGGCGATCCGGCAGGCCATCGCGGCCAAGGCCAACATCACCTACAAGATCCTCTACAACGACGCGGTCGCGATGACCGGCGGCCAGCCGGTGGACGGCCAGACCTCGGTCCCGCAGATCGCGCGCCAGGTCGAGGCCGAGGGCGTCAAGCGCCTGGTCGTGGTCTCCGACGAGATCGGCAAGTACGACGGCCATCACGGTCTCTTCCCCGCCGGCACCACCTTCCACGACCGCAGCGAGCTGGACGCGGTCCAGCGCGAGCTGCGCGAGATCGCCGGCGTGACCGTGCTGATCTACGACCAGACCTGCGCCGCCGAGAAGCGCCGCCGCCGCAAGAAGGGCGAGTTCCCCGACCCCGACAAGCGCATCTTCATCAACGAGTCGGTCTGCGAGGGCTGCGGCGACTGCGGTCAGGCCAGCAACTGCCTGTCGGTGGTGCCGGTGGAGACCGACTTCGGCCGCAAGCGCGCGATCGAGCAGAGCAGCTGCAACAAGGACTTCAGCTGCGTGAACGGCTTCTGCCCGAGCTTCGTCTCGGTGCACGGCGCCAAGCTCAAGAAGCGCGCCGGCGCGGCCTTCGGTCCGGCCGATCTGGCGCGCGAGATCGCCGCCATCACGCCGCCCGCGACCTGGGCATGGACGGGCCCCTTCGACATGCTGGTCACCGGCGTCGGCGGGACCGGCGTGGTGACGGTGGGCGCGCTGGTCACCATGGCCGCGCACCTGGAAGGGAAGCAGAGCTCGGTGCTGGACTTCATGGGCTTCGCGCAGAAGGGCGGCGCGGTGCTGTCCTTCGTGCGCGTCGCGCCGACGCAGGACCTGCTCAACCAGGTCCGCATCGACACGCAGCAGGCCGACGTGCTGCTGGCCTGCGACATGGTGGTCGGCGCCAGCGCCGACGCGCTGGCCACGATCAAGGCCGGCCGCACGGTGATCCTGGCCAATACGCATGAGCTGCCCACCGCCGCCTTCGTCCGCAACCCGGACGCCAATCTGCAGGCCGAATCGCTGCTGGCCAAGATGCGGCACGCGGTCGGCGAGGGTCAGGACTTGCTGGCCAGCATCGACGCGCAGGACATCGCGCAGCGCCTGATGGGCGACACCATGCCCAGCAACATCGTGATGCTGGGCGCCTGCTGGCAGCGCGGCCTGGTGCCGGTGTCCTTCGAGGCGCTGATGCGCGCGATCGAGCTCAACGGCGTCGCGGTCGAGAACAACAAGACCGCCTTCGCGCTGGGCCGCCTGGCCATCGCCGCGCCCGAGGCGCTGCGCCGCCTCGCGGGGGAGCAGGCCGGCACGGCGGTGCAGTGGTTCAACTTCGATCAGCTCGACGACAAGGGCGAGCAACTGGGGCTGGTGTCGCGCCGCAAAGCCTTCCTGACCGAGTACCAGGACGCCGCCTACGCCGCGCGCTACGAGGCGCTGGTGCAACGCGTGCGCGCTGCCGAGCAGGCACTGGGCGACGCCGGCAAGGGCTTGCGCCTGACCAAGGCCGTGGCGCGCTACTACGCCAAGCTGCTGGCCATCAAGGACGAGTACGAGGTCGCCCGCCTGTACACCGACGGCAAGTTCGAGGCCGCGCTGAAGGCGCAGTTCGAGGACTGGGACCACCTGAGCTTCCACATGGCCCCGCCGATGCTGTCCAAGCCCGGCGCCGACGGCCGCGCGAAGAAGGTCGAGCTGGGCTCGTGGACCTTCAAGGCGCTCAAGGCGCTGGCCAGGTTCAAGGGCCTGCGCGGTGGCGCGCTGGATCTCTTCGGCAAGACGGAGGAGCGCCGCATCGAGCGCCAGCTGATCCGCGATTACGAGGCCCTGGTCGACGAGCTGCTGCGCGGCCTGAGCGCCGAGAAGCTGGAGATCGCGACCAAGCTGGCGCGCCTGCCGGAAGGCATTCGCGGCTACGGCCACGTGAAGCTGGCCAACGTCGCGACCGTGCGCGCGCAGTGGAAGGAGCTGCTGGATCGCTTCCACGGTCGCGCGGTCGAGGCGCCGGTCGCTGTCGTGACGCTGACGAAGGCCCCCGAACGGGTGAAGGGCGTGGCCGAGTTGTGAGACTCGCCGTCCCCCGTGCTGGGGGACGTCCACGCGGGCGTTTCCGCTCTGATGGGGGAAGGGCCGGTGAGCGTGCGCGCAAGACGATATTCGTCAAGGCGCGGGGCGGCGAAGGCGGGGAAGCTGAGCGCCCTTTTCACTCTCCCCGTCCCGGTCCGGCCATGCGCCGGATCGAGCCATCTCCTCATGCCGACGATCCTGAAGTTCCACGGATTGCGGGCGGTGATCTACCTCAACGATCAGCGTCCCGGACAGGTCCATGTGATGGGCCAGGGCTGCGAAGCCCGCTTCTCGCTGCGCTGCCCCGACGGCCCGCCCGAGCTCTGCGAGAACCACTTCTTCTCACACGCCCGGCTCAACCGCATCGCGGAGTTGCTGGCCGATCAGTTGCCGCGGCTGTGCGCCGATTGGAGGACGCTCCATGGACGGCATTGATTCCCACGACGGGCGCGAGCGCTGGCGCCAGTGCGAGGCACGCGTCGGCGATGACGATGGCGACGGCCTGGACGATCCGGGGCCGCGGCGCGAGCCGCTGATCTCGGTCTCCGCGTTCGAGGCTTCCGACCGTCAGGGCGAGCTCCAGCGCGCGCTGCTGCCGGCCGCGGTCGCCGTGCGCTACGACGGCGAGACCGATCGGCTGATCGTGATCCTGGACACCGGGGTCGAGGTCGCATTCGCCCCTCGGCTGGTGCAGGGCCTGGGCGGCGCGGAGGTCGACGACCTCACCGAGGTGGAGATCTCCCCCTCCGGCCACGGCCTGCACTTCCCGCGGCTGAACGCGGACGTGTATCTGCCGGGGCTGCTGGAGGGCGTCATGGGCACGCGCCGCTGGATGAGCGCCATGGCCCGGGCCGCGCCGCTGCGGGCGGTTCCCTGGCAGATCAAGCGGCCCTGACGTGTCCGGGAAACGGCGTTGAGCCGCCCATGAATGGCGCGTCCGCGCGAGCGGCGTTTTCCTGACAACTGTGAAGTAGCGCAAAGCCCCCTGGACTGGCTGTCGAGGGGGCGGCATGCTTACGGCATGTCAGCCTCGACACATGCCCTGCCCGGCCTGCGCGCCGACCATTCCTCGCCCGTCATCGGCCGTCGCGGGCTGCTGCTCGGCGTCACCGCCGCGGCGGCGCTCGCGGCCTGCGGCGGACTGCCCTCCGCACCCGATATCCCCATGGATCCGGCGCAGCGTCTGCGCGCCGCCAACCGCATCGGCTGGGGCGCGACGCAGTCGCAGCTGGACGCGATCGCCGCGGTCGGCTGGGGCCGCTATGTCGAGCGCCAGATCAAGGCTGATCCCAAGGCGCCGCTGAGCTCGTCCGTTCAGGCCCAGATCGACGCGCTGAGCATCAGCCAGACCGATGTCGCCACGCGCGTCTGGACCGCCGAGTCCTTCCGCCGCAGCGGGGACAAGGGCGGCTCGGAAGAAGACCGGATCGCGGCCCGCAAGTCCTATCAGGAGGCGCAGCAACTGGCGGCACGTGAAGCCGGCGTGCGCCAGCTGCTGCGCGAGCTCTATTCCGAGCAGCAGCTGCTGGAACACGTGAGCTGGTTCTGGTTCAACCACTTCAACGTCCACGAGGGCAAGCGCGACATCCGGCTGCTGCTCTCCGATTACCAGGACCGCGCGCTGCGTCCCTATGCGCTGGGCTCGTTCCGGCAGATGCTGGGCGCGGTGGCCCGGCACGCGGCGATGCTGCGCTATCTGGACAACGACCAGAACGCCGTGCGCGCGATCAACGAGAACTACGCGCGCGAGATGCTGGAGCTCCACACCATGGGCGTGGACGGCGGCTACACCCAGCACGACGTGCAGGAGCTGGCGCGGGTGCTGACCGGCTTCGGCGTGCGCATCGATCCGGAGCCGGCCAAGGTCGCGCCCAAGTTCGCCTCCATGTACCGCCGCGACGGGCTGTTCGAGTTCAACCCCGCGCGTCACGACTTCGGCGACAAGGTGCTGCTGGGTCACACCATCAAGGGCAGCGGCGAGCAGGAGCTCGATCAGGTCCATGACCTGCTGGTCGCGCAGCCGGCGACGGCGCGCTTCGTCAGCCGCAAGCTGGCGGTGTTCTTCCTCAGCGACCAACCGCCGCAAGCCGTCGTCGACGCGATGGCCGCCGCCTTCCTGCGCAGCAAGGGCGACATCCCGTCCACGCTGCGGCCGCTGCTGTACTCGCCGAGCTTCGCCGCGGTCGATGCCACGCCCAAGTTCAAGGACCCGCATCACTACCTGCTCTCCAGCCTGCGCGCCGGCTTCGAGCAGCAATCGGTACAGAACGCGCAGCCGCTGCACAACTGGATGCGGCGCCTCGGCCAGGGCCTGTACGACAAACTCACGCCCGACGGCTACCCGCTCACCGCCGACGCCTGGGACAGCCCGGGGCAGATGACGCAGCGCTTCGAGGTCGCGCGTCAGATCGGCGGCGGTGCAGTCGCGCTGTTCCGGCCCGACGGCAGCAACACGCCCGTCCCCATGCCCGATCTCAAGCTGCTGCGCGCGCGCATCGAGCCCACGCTCGCCCCCGCGACGCGCACGGCCCTGGCGCAGACCGCCACGCCGCAGCAATGGCTGACGCTGCTGCTGTCCAGTCCTGATTTCATGTACCGCTGACGCGCCCGGAGTCCTCGCCATGTCCTTCCTCCTGCATCGACGTCAACTGCTCCAGACGCTGGCCGCCGGCTCCCTCGCGATGCCGGGCGTGCGGCTGTTCGCGGCGGGCGCGGATCGGCCGCGCTTCCTGCTGGTCTTCCTGCGCGGCGGCTATGACGCCACCAACCTGCTGGTCCCCACCGGCAGCAGCTTCTATTACGAGCAGCGCCCGCGCATCGCGATCGCGCGTCCCGGCCCGGTCGCCGCCGCCAGCGGCGTGCCCGATCCCAACGCCGCGCTGCCCATCGACGCGAACTGGGGCCTGCATCCGGCGCTGCGCAACTCGGTCTATCCGCTGATGCAGGCGGGCCAGGCGCGCTTCATTCCTTTCGCCGGCACCGAGGACCTCTCGCGCAGTCACTTCGAGACGCAGGACAGCATCGAGCTGGGCCAGCCGGTGGGCGGTTCGCGCGACTACAACTCCGGCTTCCTGAACCGGCTGGCGGCGGAGCTGGACGCGCAGCAGGCGCTGTCCTTCACAGATCAACTGCCGGTGGCCTTCCGCGGCCCGGTGCGCATCGCCAACGCGGCGCTGCGCGAGACCGCCCGTCCCGCGGTCGACGCCAAGAACCGCGCGCTGATCGCCAGCATGTACCAGGGCCAGGCGCTGGGCGCCTCGGTCGAGGAAGGCCTGGCGCTGCGCGAGGAGCTGGCGCGCGACCTCTCGCCCGACAAGATGAAAGCCATGACCGATGCCGCCGGTCGCAACGCGATTCCGGCCAAGGGCTTCGAGCTGGAGGCGCGCCGCATCGCCACGCTGATGCGCGGCCGATTCAGCCTGGGCTTCATCGACATCGGCGGCTGGGACACCCACGTCAACCAGGGCGGCGCGACCGGCACGCTGGCCAACCGCTTCGAGGAGGTCGGCCGCGGCTTGGCGGCGATCTCGTCGGAGTTGGGCCCCGACCTGTGGCGCCAGACCACGGTGATGGTCATCAGCGAGTTCGGCCGCACCTTCCGCGAGAACGGCAACCGCGGCACCGATCATGGTCACGGCAGCGTGTACTGGCTGCTCGGCGGCGGATTGGCCTCGGGCTCTCCGGTCGCGGGCGAGCAGATTCCGCTCACCGCCAAGACGCTGTTCCAGAACCGCGACTATCCGGTGCTCAACGACTACCGCGCCGTGCTCGGCGGCCTGTGGAAGCGCCAGTTCGGACTCTCCGACGCGGCGCTCGCCCGCGTCTTCCCGGGCGTCGCGCCCAAGGACCTGCAGCTGGTCTGATCGACCTGCCCCCGGCGCGGGGGCCGCGCCCCGCCCCTCCGCCGGAAAACCCCCAGCCTTTGCAAGCGCTTGCAGGCCAGGCTTGCAGATGAGAGCGATTCTCATCTAGCATCGGATTCAAACGACAAGAGACTCCTGCGGAACGCCCGCGACCAATGCAATTTGCGCAGGGATCGCATCGCCACCGGATCGGCATCCCGGCGACGCGAGCCCTGTTTCTTTTTGCAGGCCAGCTGACCGTGTCAGGCGCGTGGCCTGCCCGAACGGGCGAGGCACGCGAGGGAGCCCACTGCTACGCTGCCTCCAACCTGTCCGGCATGGACGCAGCCAAGAAGGATCTCCAATGACCAAGGCCACCCGCATCGAACGCGACTCCATGGGCGACGTCGCCGTGCCCGTCGACGCCCTCTACGGCGCCCAGACCCAGCGCGCGGTCGACAACTTCGCCATCAGCCGCGCGCCCATGCCGGAGCGCTTCGTGCGCGCGCTGATCCAGCAGAAGGCGGCCGCGGCCCGCGCCAACATCAGCCTGGACCAACTGCCGGTCGACATCGGCCAAGCCATCGACCGGGCCGCCGCGCAGTTGCTGCAGGACCCGCAGCTGATGACGCACTTCCCGGTCGAGGTCTTCCAGACCGGCTCCGGCACCAGCAGCAACATGAACGCCAACGAGGTGCTGGCGACCCTGGCCACCCGCTTGCTGGCCGGCGGCTCGAACGCGGTGACGGTGAGCCCCAACGACCACGTCAACGCGGGCCAGAGCAGCAATGACTCCATTCCCACGGTGCTGCACGTCAGCGCCGCGCAGACGCTGCAAGGCGAGCTGCTGCCCGCGCTGGACCTGCTGGCGCAGACCCTGCAGGACAAGATCAAGAGCGACGGCCATCACGTCAAGACCGGCCGGACCCACCTGATGGACGCCATGCCGCTGCGCCTGGGCCAGGAACTGGGCGGCTGGCTGGCGCAGGTGGACGCGCGGCGCGCGCAGCTGCGTTCGCTGCTGCCGGCGGTGTGCGAGCTGGCGCAGGGCGGCACCGCGGTGGGCACCGGCATCAACGCGCATCCGGACTTCGCGCGCCGTTTCTGCGAGGAGCTGTCCGCCCTCACCGGCCTGAGCTTCCGTCCGGCGCCGGACTTCTTCGCCGCGCTGTCGGCGCAGGACACGGCGGTGGCGCTGTCGGGCGCGCTCAAGGGCGTGGCGGTGACGCTGATGAAGATCGCCAACGACCTGCGCTGGATGAACTCCGGTCCGCTGGCGGGCCTGGCCGAGATCGAGCTGCATGCGCTGCAGCCGGGCTCGTCCATCATGCCGGGCAAGGTCAATCCGGTGATCCCGGAGGCGGTGACCATGGTCTGCGCCCAGGTCATCGGGCATGACGCCGCGATCACCGTGGCGGGCCAGTCCGGCAACTTCCAGCTCAACGTGATGCTGCCGCTGATCGCGACCAATCTGCTGGACAGCCTGGCGCTGCTGGCCTCGGCGTCCAAGGCGCTGGCCGAGCAAGCCATCCGTGACTTCAAGGTCAATGTCGACGGGCTGCAGCATGCACTGGCGCGCAACCCCATCCTCGTCACCGCGCTGAACCGCGAGATCGGCTACCTCAAGGCCGCCGCGATCGCCAAGCGCGCCTATGCGGAGAAGCGGCCCATCCTCGACGTCGCCGCGGAGATGACCGAGATCGACCGCGCCACGCTCCAGCAGATGCTGGATCCGTCCAAGCTGACCGATGGCGGACTCTGACGCGATGACCCGTCACGGCGGTCCGCCCGCGGGCCGCCCGGCGCCGGCCTTGACCGGCGCGCAGCGCTTGCGGCGCATCGCCGGTCTGCTGATCCTGCTGGCCGGCGCGGCGCTGCTGCTGCATCAGGGATGGTCCTGGCTGCAGGCCGCGGCCGGCGCCGGCGGGACCGGCAAGGGCGCGGTGATGTCCAAGGCCTTGCAGGCCGGCCTGCTGGCCGCCGCCGCGACGGCCTTCGGCACGCTGCCGGCGCTGGGCACGCGCAGCCTCTCGGCACGCGCGCAGGACGCGCTGATGGGTTTCGGCGCCGGCGTGATGCTGGCGGCCTGCTCCTTCTCCCTGATCATTCCCGGCCTGGCCGCCGCGCGCGAGCACACCACCGCCACGGGCGCCGCGGCGCAGGTCGCTCTGGCCGTGCTGCTGGGCGCCTGGGCCTTGATGGCGCTGGACCGCTGGCTGCCGCATGAACACTTCATCAAGGGCCGCGAAGGCACCGACGCGAAGCGGCTGCGGCGCACCACGCTGTTCGTCATCGCGGTCACGCTGCACAACGTGCCCGAGGGCCTGGCCATGGGCGTGGCCTTCGCCGCCAACGACGCGGTCGCGGCCGCCAGCCTGAGCCTGGCCATCGCCATCCAGGATCTGCCCGAGGGCTTCGTCATCGCGGTGGCGCTGATGAACGTGGGCTATTCGCGGCGCAAGGCGCTGCTGCTGGGCGCGGCCTCAGGTCTGGTCGAACCGATCGGGGCGGTGCTGGGCGCCTGGGTCGTGTCCGAGTGGCCGCCGCTGCTGCCCTGGGGCCTGGGCTTCGCGGCGGGGGCGATGCTCTTCGTCATCAGCCACGAGATCATTCCCGAGTCCCACCGCAAGGGCCATGAGCGCTGGGCCACGCAAGGCCTGATGCTGGGCTTCGCGCTGATGATGGTGCTGGACACGGCGTTGGGCTGAGCGCCGGTCCAGGCCGTCTTGCGGCTAGCCCGGCAGCGCGTGCGTGCGCCAGAACTCGCGGGCTTCCTCCAGCGTGCCGTTGAAGGTGTCGCGATCCACCACGCCCAGCCCGGGGAAACCGTGCGGCGCCGGGCCCAGCGTCCCGTCGGTGTACTGCAGCAGCGTCCAGCGATCCCAGAGGTCGCTCAGCCAGCCGAAGGACGCCGAGTAGAAGGACTGCCACAGCGGGCATCGGCCGATGGACCCCGACGGGCTGCCGTCGGACAGCGCGCTCAGCATCCAGTAGCCGCCGTACAGCACCGGGAAGCGGTCGGTGCGCTGGTGGAAGGCGTCGATGAAGCTCACCAGCTGCGCCTTGCTCATCGTCCCTTGGCCGGGCGTCGGATTGGGCTCCCAGTCGATGCAGGGCAGCACGCCCGCGGCGCCGGACTGCGTCACCGTGTCCAGGAAGCGCTGGATCTGCGCGGGCACGTCGTCGTCGGTGCAGAAGTGATAGGCCCCGACGAGCAGCCCCAGCGATCGAGCCTGCCGAACGCGGTCCGCATAGGTCGGATCGACGAAGGCGTCGCCCTGCGTGGCCTTGTGCAGCACGCCGACCAGACCGGCGTCGCGCGCCTGCGCGAGATCGACATCAATGTTGTGATGGCTGAGGTCGACGAAGGCATTGAGCCCGGGCACCACGTCGGGACTGCGGAGCGCGCCGTTCATGCGCCCCCCGATCGCAGCGACAGCGAAGGGCAGACGCCCAGCGTCAAGGTCGCCGGCGTGTTCAGCGGCAATGGCCGATTCACCGATCCATGGCCGAAGAGGTTCTCGGCACGCAGCACCGGAACGCCGCGAGCGTCGAGCGTCTCGCCCAGGCGACGCTGGAGAAAGTCGAACTGCTGCTGCACCGGCGGGGGATTGGGTTGCCCCCCGGTCTGAATGAGGTCGCCGAACATCACGGCGCTCGCGTCCCGGAGCATCGGCGCGTAGAGAAAACCATCCAACAACCGGGACAGCTCGCCCGGACCGTTGGCGACCGATTCGATGAACACGACGGCACCGCGGGTGTCGAGCGTGAAATCGACACTGCCCTTGAGCGCCGACAGCAGCAGGCTGTTGCCGCCGACCACGCGCAGACCTTCTCGGACGGCGGGGCGTGCGGCGCAGGCGTTGAGCGCGGTGAGCGGGTAGTCCAGCACCGGCGAGTCGCCACGCAGCACCGCCAGCATGTCGGCGATGTGATCGTGGTTCCAGTGCGGCCGGACATCGCCGTTGGCGCCCAGCTCGATGCCGTGCAGGCTGGGCCATCCCCAGCTGTGGTTGAAGAAGACATGCAGCGCGGTAACGTCGCTGTAGCCGATGACGGGCTTGGGGCGGGCGGGCTTGCGCATGCCCTGGAGCAGCGGCATCAGCTCCGAGCCCCAGCCGCCGCCGATGATGGCCCACACCGCTTTGGAGTCGCTGGCGTGAAGCGCCTGCTCGATGAAGGCCACGCGCTTCTGCGCGGTGTTCGCGGCTTGCAGAGGCTGCGTCGGCTCGATGAGGCCGTCGGGGATGCGGACCCGCAGGTCGATGCTGGCGAAGTAAGCCTGGATCGCCGCGATGGTCGCCGACGGATCGTCCGGCGACGAGGACGGCGCGACGACATCGATGAGGTCGCCGGGTTTCAGGAACTCCCAGGTGGAGGCGATGGAGGCAGGGTCGGGCGTGGGAGGCGATGCGGGAAGAGACGCAGGAGAAGACGCGGAAGCAGCAGACATGCGCAGGGACCGTGGAGGAGCGGAAGGCGGCTCAGTCACGCCCCGACCGCGCGCGTCCGACAAGCGCCCGACAGGCCCGGTGTTCACGCTGCCGGCGACATTCGGCATCCCGTCACGCTCGCCCCGGCTCGACGCGACGGCGGACGCCCACAAGCGTCGCGAGGCCCCTCACCATCGGGGCTCTGCCCTTCCAGCAGCCCCCGCTCCTCCCACTCCCGCAGACCCCGTGATGAACAAGTCGTCCGCCACGCTGAGCGCCGCCGCCGCGGTGCTGATCGCCCTCACCGTCCTGATCCCGACCGCGATGGCCGCCGGCTTGACGCCGCTCGAGCAGCGTTGGATCGCCGGCATGACACCGGTGCTGCAGCAGGCCAAGGCCGACGCGGTGCCGCTGGATGTCGTGGTGCAGCCGCAGGACGCGCCCGACGCGGCGCCACTGGCGCTGGGCTTTCGTGACGGCCGCTGCAAGCTGGTGCTGAGCCTGCGCGGCAATCCCGAGGGCGAGGCCACGCTGACCCGTCTGCCTGTCGGTCTGGAAGCCGAGGCGCTCGAACTGATGGCCGCGCATGAACTCGGCCACTGCCGCCGATATCTGGACGGCGCGTGGTTCGCGCTGCCGGCGGGCTTCGCCGCGGCGCGCGCGCCGGAGGGCCTCAGCGAGGACTCGCGGCGCGCCTATCTGTCGATGAAATCCACCCGCCGTGAGGAAGGCTATGGCGACCTGGTCGCGCTGGCCTGGACGGCCCGGCGCCATCCCGAGCGCTATGCCGCGCTGCACGAGTGGCTGAGCGTCGAGCGTCAGCGGGATCTGCTGCCCGGCAGTCATCACGACACGCTGGCGTGGCTGGCGCTGGCGCGCGATCCCCGGGTGTTCGCCTCGACGAGTTCGACGAGTACGACGAGCCCGATGAAGGCAGCGAACGCGACGCCGTCGATGTTCGATGCCGCCGCCTCGCTGTGGACCCGCGCGCTGGCCAGCGACGAGTGAAGCCAGGCGGGTGAGGCGACCGCGTCCACTCGACGCGGTCAGCCCCGGGACCCGATCACACCAGCGCGCGGCCGATCAGGATCTTCTGCACTTCCGAGGTGCCCTCGTAGATCTGCGTGACGCGCACGTCGCGGTAGATGCGCTCGACCGGGAAGTCGCTGACGTAGCCGTAGCCACCGTGGATCTGGATCGCGGCGGAGCAGACCTTCTCCGCGATCTCGCTGGCGAAGAGCTTGGCCATCGCCGCTTCCTTCAGGCACGGCAGGCCCGCGTCCTTCAGCGACGCGGCATGCCAGATCAGCTGGCGCGCGGCCTCGATCTGTGTCGCCATGTCGGCCAGCTTGTGCTGCATCGCCTGGTGCTCGAAGATCGGCACGCCGAAGGCGACGCGCTCCTTGCTGTAACGCAGCGCCGCCTCGAAAGCCGCGCGCGCCATGCCCACCGACTGCGACGCGATGCCGATGCGGCCGCCCTCCAGGCCCGAGAGAGCGATCTTCAATCCCTGGCCCTCTTCGCCCAGGCGATTCGCGGCCGGGATGCGGCAGTTCTCGAACAGGATCTGCGCCGTGTCGCTGGCGTGCTGACCCATCTTGTCCTCGATCCGCGCCACCACGTAGCCGGCCGTGTCCGTGGGCACGAGAAAGGCGGAGATCCCCTTCTTGCCGGCCGCCTTGTCGGTCACCGCCATCACGATGGCGACGTCGCCGTTCTTGCCGCTGGTGATGAATTGCTTGACGCCGTTGAGCACGTAGTCGTCGCCGTCCCGCACCGCCGTCGTCTTCAGGCCGCCGGCCTCGGAGCCCACATGCGGCTCGGTCAGGCAGAAGGCGCCCAGCATGTCGCCGCGTGCCAGGGGCTTGAGGAAGCGCTGCTTCTGGTCCTCGTTCGCGAAGGCCATCAGGATGCTGCACACCGGGCAGTTGTTGACGCTGACCACCGTGGAGGTCGCGCCGTCGCCGGCGGCGATCTCCTCCAGGATCAGCGCCAGCGACAGGTAGTCCAGGCCCGCGCCGTCGTACTCGGTGGGCACGGCCACCCCGTAGCAGCCCAGCGCCGCCAGGCCCTTGAGCTCCTCGGCGGGGAAGCAGTGGGACTTGTCCCACTCGGCCGCCTTGGGCGCGATGCGGTCTTGCACATAAGCGCGGATGGCGTCCTGGATGGCGCGGTGGTCTTCGGAGAGCAGCATGGTCAGCTTCGGGGCGGAGAGGAATCCGTGCGGGATCCCGTGAGGTTGCCGGCGCTCGTGACGCCGGAAGGAATGGCATAGCGCAGCTCGGTCCGGCCCTCGATCGGGTCCCAGGGACGCGCGACGACCTGGCCGTCGACAATGGACAGGCGCTCGCGCAGGCGGGCGTCCATGGCTTGGGTCTTGAGCCAGTCGGCGCGCTGCGCGGGCGCGATGTCGGCGGCGGCCAGCGCGACGCGGGCCGCTTCGTTGACCAGCAGCACCGAGGCCTGTTTGCGGACGTAGGTCACATAGCCCGGCATGCCGACGGCGGCGATGAAGTAGCCGGTGGAGTTGCGCCACCTCGGCAGGCCCAGCGGCATCTTGGACTCCAAGTTCGGCTTCCAGTCCACCAGGCCCAGCGGTCCCTCGGCGCCCAACGCGCTGGCTTGCAGCCATTGCTCGTCGAAGAGATGTTGCGTGGCGTTGGGCATGGCCCAGAAGCGTGACTCGCAGCGGACCGGGGAGTCCAGCGTGAGCGTCTTGAGGTCGGCGTTCGGGTCCTCGCAGGACAGTTCCTTCATCACCCGGCGGTTGAAGCGCGACTCCGTCTGGATCCAGCGGGTGACATCGGTCGCACGCGGCGACATCGGGCGCAGCATTGCGCGCAGTTCAGGCGCGGCCTTCGGGTCATGCGCGGCCAGCTCGGTCACCAGATGCCAGTGACGTCGCGCCATCGATCCTGCGACCGTCACGCCGGTGAGACTGCGCGTCCCCTCCAGCATCGCCACCGTCAGCGCGTCCGTCTGCTTGACCAGGCCCAGCATCGCGGCGCGGTCGCCCGCCTGGGACGCCAGCACCGATCGCACCTGCAGCCAGCGCAGGCAGTTGAAGGCCGGACGCCAGGCGAAGTTGAAGCCGCGCACGACCATCAGGTCGCCACGCGTCTTGGGCTCGGCGACCGGCTCGATCAAAGGTTCCTCGATCGCCATGCCGGTCTGCGCAATGGCCTCGCAACGCTGGCCGATCTCGGCATGGGCTTTCAGCAGCGAGCGCAGGCCCTCCGCCTCGCGGGACCACACGGCGATGCAATCTTCCGTCTGCGCGTCGCAATTCCAGGCTTTGGCGACACCATTGGCGCCGGAGCCGGGCCAGCTGAGCGTCGAGGCCGGTTCCTCCGGCTTGCTCGGACCGGACGCGATCAGCGCCCAGCGGCTCAGTCCGGCAGTCTGCGGATCAACGCCGCCCGCGCTCATCCCCAACAGCGCATACATCGCGTTGCGCTCGGCCGACAGCGTGGCCGGCGGCACGCGCAGCGCCTCGGGCACCGGCCGCGGCGCATCGTCCACGAACCGGTTGTTGAAGGCGGCCCAGGACGCCCAGAGCGCCCCGCCGCCCAGTACCAATCCGCCCAGGATCTTCAGCGAGACCCGTGCCCATCGATTCATCGTTCCCTCTCCCTGTACCGCTTGAGCGGCCTCGTTCATCGTCTTGAGCTCGTGCCTTGTCTCCTGGCGGCGCACCCGCCTCCGCGGTCGTCACCGGGCGATCGGCCCGCCGTCTGACGCGGCGGGTCCTGATCGCTCACCAGGGCAGCGGCTGCCCGTCGTAGTTGAAGAAGCCGCCGTTGTCGCCGGCCTTCAACCCGTCCAGCACGCCGCGCAGGCTGGAGGCGCTGGTCGCGACGTCGATGTCGGCTTCCTGGCCGCCCATGTCGGTCTTGACCCAGCCCGGGTGCAGGCTGACACAGATCGCGCGGCCGTCCAGCGTCAGCGCAACGTCCTTCATGACCGAGTTCACGGCCGCCTTGGACGCGCGGTAGACCCAGCCCGCCGAGTTGGCCCGCAGCGTCAGCGAGCCCATCCGCGAGGACAGGATGCCGATGCGCGCATCCGGCGCGAGCGCGTCCAGCAGCTGCGGCAGAACCCGCATCGGGCCCAGCACGTTGGTGTGCATGACCGCGTCGAAGTCGGCGGCGCTCGGGGGCTGCAGACCGATGGTCTTGGGACCGTAGAGACCGGCCACGTACATGACGCGGTTGAACTGGAAACCGTCCAGCTGCCAGGCCAGGCCGGCGATGCTGATCATGTCGGACACGTCCAGCTTGATCGCCGTCGCACCCAGCGCGCGCAGCTTCTCCAGCGAGGTCTCGTCGCGCGCGGTGGCGACCACCGTGTCGCCGCGCTCGCGATGCTGCTTGACCAGCTCCAGGCCGATGCCGCGCGAGGCACCGATGATGAGGACTTGCGTCATCTGCTCTCGTTCCTCAGATCAGTTCGACGCCGACAGCGGTGGCTTCGCCGCCGCCGATGCACAGCGCCGCGACGCCGCGCTTCAGGCCGCGATGCTTGAGCGCGCCCAGCAGCGTGACGATGATGCGCGCGCCCGAGGCGCCGATCGGATGGCCCAGCGCCACGGCGCCGCCGTTGACGTTGACGATCTCGTGCGGCAGCTTGAACTCGGCCATCGCGGCCATGGTCACCGCGGCGAAGGCCTCGTTGACCTCCCACAGGTCGACGCTCTTCGCGTCCCAATTGTTCTTGGCCAGCAGCTTCTGGATGGCACCGACCGGCGCGGTCGTGAACCACTCGGGCGCATTGGCGTGCACCGCCGTGCCGACGATGCGGGCGACCGGCTTGACGCCCAGCTTGTTGGCGGTGGACTCGCGCATCAGCACCATCGCGGCGGCACCGTCGGAGATCGACGACGAGGTCGCCGCCGTGATCGAGCCGTCCTTCTTGAACGCGGGCTTGAGCGTCGGGATCTTGTCCAGCTTGGCCTTGAAGGGCTGCTCGTCGCGCGAGATCACCGTGTCGCCGCCCTTGCCGGCGATGGTCACCGGCGCGATTTCCCATGAGAAGCTGCCGTCCTCGTTGGCGCGCTTGCTGCGCTCGGTCGACGAGATGGCGAACTGGTCCTGCGCCTCGCGCGTGAAGGCGTACTTGTCGACGCACTGCTCGGCGAAGACGCCCATGGCCTTGCCGCGCTCGTAGGCGTCTTCCAGGCCGTCCAGCGCCATGTGGTCATACATCTGCGCGACGCCGTACTTCACGCCCTTGCGCGCGAACATCAGGTGGGGGGCGTTGGTCATGGACTCCATGCCGCCGGCCAGCAGGATGTCGGCGCTCTCGGCCTTCAGCGTGTCGTGCGCGAACATGGTCGCGCGCATGCCGGCGCCGCACATCTTGGACAGCGTCACCGCGCCCACCGATTGCGGCAGGCCGGCCTTGAGCACAGCCTGACGCGCGGGGGCCTGACCCTGGCCCGCCATCAGGCAGTTGCCCATGAAAGCTTCGTTGATCGAGTCGGTCGGGATGCCGGCGCGCTCGACGGCGGCCTTGATCGCGATGGCGCCCAGTTCCCAGGCGGCGAGGCCGGCGAAGTCGCCCAGCAGGCCGCCGATCGGCGTGCGCGCGGCGGAGACGATGACGATGGAGTCGGACATGGGGTTCTCCTTCAATGAAGTCGTGGGATCTCGTGTGAGGTCGGAAGCGGGGTCGTGATCGCCGCGGCGAATGACGGCCTCAATGGATGGGGAGCTCGCGATCCTGGGGCTCGGGCGGTTTCAGCGCGGGCACCGGGTCGCGCACATGGAAGCGCTTGTGCGGGTCGTAGGGGAAGACGTCCTCCACGTGACCGGCCTGGATGCGCTGCTTGTGGCCTTGCCAGAAGGCCGGATCCAGCAGGTCCGCGTGGTGCGCCATGAAGACGTCCCGCACGCCGGGATGGCCGAGAAGAAATGGGCCGAAGGTCTCCGGGAAGACGTCGTGCTTGCCCACCGGATACCAGACCTCGCCGGAGAGCTCGTCCTCCTCGTTCCGGGGCTCCGGCACCGCGCGGAAGTTGCAGTCGGTCAGGTACTCGATCTCGTCGTAGTCGTAGAACACGACCTTGCCATGGCGCGTCACGCCGAAGTTCTTCCACAGCATGTCGCCCGGGAAGATGTTGGCCGCCACCAGGTCCTTGATCGCGTTCCCGTACTCCACCACCGCATGCGCCACCTGCGCCGGAGACGCCTCCTGCAGGTAGATGTTGAGCGGCACCATGCGGCGCTCGATGTACAGATGCTTGATGATCAGGTCGTCGCCGTTCTCCTCCAGCAGCGAGGGGCAGAAGTGGCGCAGCTCGGCGATCAGCTCCTCCTCGAAGCGATGACGCGGGAAGGCGACCTGGGTGTACTCCAGCGTGTCGGCCATGCGGCCGACGCGGTCGTGCTGCTTCACCAGCAGGTACTTGGACTGGATCTGCTCGCGCGAGGTGTCCTTCTGCGGCGGATAGAAATCCTTGATGACCTTGAAGACGAAGGGGTAGGACGGGAGGTCGAAGACCAGCATCACCATGCCCTTGATGCCGGGCGCGATGCGGAACTTGTCGCTGCTGTGGCGCAGGTGGTTGAGGAAGTCCCGATAGAAGAGGTTCTTGCCTTGCTTCTGCAGGCCCAGCGCCGAGTAGATCTCCGAGCGCGGCTTGCGCGGCATCAGCGAGCGCAGGAACTGCACGTAGGCGCTGGGCACCTCCATGTCGACCAGGAAGTAGGCCCGGGCGAAGCTGAACAGCATCAGCAGGTCGTCCTCGCCGAACAGCGCGGCGTCGATGAACAGCCGGCCCGGCGGCTTCGCGGGCGGGGCGCTGTTGTCGATCACCGGCGCTTCCTTGTGGAGGATGGGCAGCGCGAACGGGGTCTCGGTGAAGCCGTTGATGATCTTGCCGACGATGTAGGCGCCCTTGTTCCGGAAGAACAGCGAGGACAGCACCTGTACCTGGAAATTCGTCCGCCAGCGGAAAGAGCCCAGTTCCGCGCCGATGGCTTCCAACACCTTGTCCACGTCGCGCTGCAGGTCCTCGAACTCCAGCGACAGCTGGAAGTTCCAGACGATGCGCATCAGCGTGTCGCGCAGCGTGTCTTGCGAGGGGTAGTAGCAGCGGTAGGTGGGCTGGGCGGCGGGCTCGTCGTTCTCGATGAACTCAGTCGAGATGGCCGGCCGCACGAAGATGAAGTCGTTGTGGAAGTAGCTGTGATGCAGGATGCGCGTCGTGACCGAATTGAAGAAGGTCTCGGCGAGCTCCGGCCGCAGATGACTGGTCAGCAGCCCGATGTAATGCAGCTTGACCTGCTGCCAGACCTCGGTCGGCAGCTCGCTGGTCTTGTAGCGCTGCTCCAGCTGAGCGACCGCCTCGTCCACGCGCAGGTCGTAGAACTCGATGCGCTCGCGCTGGGCGCGCTGCTGGCCGTGCCAATCGGCGCGCTCGAAGCGCTGCTTGGCGGTGGCCGAGGCGGCGCGGAACAGGCGGTAATGCTTGTCGAAGCCCTCGAGCATGGCCTGCGCGATCTCGAACGCGCGGGGATCGTTGAGCTCGTGGGGGAACATCGCGGCCGCCGTTCCGGTGCGGGGGCTCAGCCGCCCTTGGCCGCCTCGTAGCGGCGGTGCAGCGCGTCCAGCGCGCGGCGATAGGCCGGACCGACGTCGTCGGGGCCCGACGCGGTGACGCTCAGGTCCTTGAGCAGGCCGTTGTGCAGGCCGTAGACCCAGCCGTGCACGGCAACCGACTGGCCGCGCGACCAGGCGTCCTGGACCACCGTCGTCTGGCAGGCGTTGCGGGCTTGCTCCAGCACGTTGAGCTCGCACAGCGCGTTGACGCGCTGGTCGGCGGCCACCGTCTCCAGCCAGTCGTGGTGATGGTTGCGCACGTCCTGAACGTGGCGCAGCCAGTTGTCGACCAGACCGACGCGCGAGTCCTCCAGCGCGGCGCGCACGCCGCCGCAGTTGCTGTGACCCACGATGATGATGTGGCGCACTTGCAGCTGGTCCACCGCGAACTGCATGACGGACAGGCAGTTCAGGTCGGAATGGACGACGACGTTGGCGACGTTGCGGTGGACGAAGAGCTCGCCCGGAAGCAGGTCCACCAGCTCGTTGGCGGGAACCCGGCTGTCGGCGCAGCCGATCCACAGGTATTGCGGGGTCTGCTGCTTCAGCAGGCGCGAGAAGAAGCCGGGGGACTGCTGTTCAGTCTCCGCGGCCCAGCGCTTGTTGTTGTCCAGCAGGTCTTGCAGTTCGTTCGTGCTCATGGGGTGGCATTGTCGCGGCTGACGGGTCTCAGGTGCATGTCGCCGGTCTTTCCCAGGGACGAAAGGATTACATCGTCTCCGCGAAGAGCTCCCGGCCGATCAGCATGCGCCGGATCTCGGACGTGCCCGCGCCGATTTCGTAGAGCTTCGCGTCACGCCACAGGCGCCCCAGCGGGTACTCGTTGATGTAGCCGTTGCCGCCGAAGATCTGGATGCCCTCGCCGGCCATCCAGGTGGCCTTCTCGGCGCACCACAGGATCACCGAGGCGCAGTCCTTGCGCACCTGACGCACATGCGCGCCGTCCATCGCGTCCAGGTTCTTGCCCACCGTGTAGCAGAACGCGCGGGCGGCCTGCAGCACCGTGTACATGTCGGCGACCTTGCCCTGGATGAGCTGGAATTCGCCGATGGACTGGCCGAACTGCTTGCGGTCATGGATATAGGGGACGACGTTGTCCATCACCGCCTGCATGATCCCGATCGGACCGGCGGCCAGCACGGCGCGCTCGTAGTCCAGGCCCGACATCAGGACCTTGGTCCCGCCGCCGACCGTGCCCAGCACGTTCTCGGCCGGGACCTCGACGTCCTGGAACACCAGCTCGCCGGTGTGGCTGCCGCGCATGCCCAGCTTGTCCAGCTTTTGCGCGATCGAGAAGCCCTTCATGCCCTTCTCGATCAGGAACGCGGTCATGCCGCGGGCGCCGAGTTCGGGTTCGGTCTTGGCGTAGACGACCAGCGTGTCCGCGTCGGGACCGTTGGTGATCCACATCTTGGTGCCGTTGAGGACGTAGTAGCCGCCCTTGTCCTCGGCCCGCAGCTTCATCGAGACCACGTCGGAGCCGGCGCCCGGCTCGCTCATGGCCAGTGCGCCGACGTGCTCGCCGCTGATCAGCTTGGGCAGGTACTTCTTGCGCTGGGCGTCGGAGCCGTTGCGCTTGATCTGGTTGACGCACAGGTTGCTGTGCGCGCCGTAGCTCAGGCCCACCGAGGCGCTCGCGCGGCTGATCTCCTCCATCGCCACCATGTGGGCCAGGTAGCCCATGTTGGCGCCGCCGAATTCCTCGGGGACGGTGATGCCGAGCACGCCCAGATCGCCCATCTTGCGCCACAGGTCCATGGGGAACTGGTCGCTGCGGTCGATCTCCGCGGCTCGGGGGGCGATCTCGGCTTGGGCGAACTCGCGCACCGCGTCACGCAGCGCATCGATGTCCTCGCCGAGATGGAAATTCAGACCGGGCAGGCTCATGGGATGTCTCCTCGACCACCTCCTCGGCGCGTCTGCGCACGCCGTCGGGATGATTCGTCTTACGTTTACGTAAACGTCAAGTGTAGAGCAGAACCGCTCCGGTCCCACCATCGCAAAACTGCTTAAGGGAAAGACAGGGCGCCACAGGGATGCGCGCCCTTGAGAAATGAATGCCCTAGAAAGGGGCTCGCCCCGGCGGGCGGGCTCGGCCGGACTCCCTCGCCCGCTTGCGGGAGAGGGCGGGGGAGAGGGTCTTCGGGCTCAGAGGAACCGCTCCAACAGCTTCTTCGACCCCCGATCCAACCCGAACCGATCCGGCACCAGGAAGTGGAGCCCATGGCTGCTGGCGATCAGCAGTCGCCCCTCCCCGATCCGCCGAATATCTTCCTCGCTCTTGAGGATGAAGCTGGTCGCACCTCGATCGGTCTCGACCGTCCACTGCGAGGGCGTCGAGAACGTCGACACCGACAGCAGCTTCAGCACCGTCGGCGTCATCTCCCGATGGGCGAGCTCCTCGCCCAGAAGCGCGCGCTGCTCCTCAGGCAGATCGCTCAGCCGATCGATCCAGGCGATCTCATGCCCGTCGGTACCGATGATGGAGATCCCCTCGTCCGGCGCCGTCAGCGGATGCGCGCGCACGGCGCTGACGTTCTCATGGGTGTGGCCTTGCGCGTCGACCAGCATCAGCCGGCCGAAGGCGTTGCGCGCGAGGGAATGGATGTTGCTCATGTCGAAACCTCGGCGCGATCAGGCCTGCGTGGCCGTGTGGACGTTGACGTTGGGGGCGACCACGACCACGTTGTCCTGCTCCTCGGCATCGACGCGGCGGGCCTGCGCCTCCCACAAGCGCCAGTAGGCACCCTGCTTGGCGATCAGCTCATCGTGCGGGCCGACCTCGACCACCTCGCCGCGATCCATCACGACCAGCCGATCCGCCTTGCGCAGCGTCGACAGGCGGTGGGCGATCGCGATCGTCGTGCGGCCGCGGACCAGGTTGTCCAGCGCCTTCTGGATTTCCTTTTCGGTCTCGGTGTCCACGGCCGAAGTGGCCTCGTCCATGATCAGGATGCGCGGGTCGATCAGCAGCGCGCGGGCGATGGAGATCCGCTGGCGCTCGCCGCCGGACAGGCCCTGGCCGCGCTCGCCCACCAGCGAGTCATAGCCCTGCGGCAGCCGCAGGATGAATTCATGCGCGTGCGCGGCGCGGGCCGCGGCGACGATCTCCTCACGGGTCGCCTCGGGCTTGCCGTAGGCGATGTTCTCCGCGATCGTGCCGAAGAAGAGGAAGGGCTCCTGCAGCACCAGCCCGATGTGGCGGCGGTAGTCGGCCAGCTTGAAGCGGCGCAGGTCCACGCCGTCCAGCTTGATCGCGCCCTCGGTCACGTCGTAGAAGCGGCAGATCAGGTTGACCATGGTGCTCTTGCCCGAGCCGCTGTGGCCGACCAGGCCGATCATCTCGCCCGGCTTGATCTCCAGATTCAGGTCGCGGATCACCGTCCGGTTGCCATAGCGGAAGCCGATGTCCTGCAGCGACAGCCCGCCCTGGACCTTGTCCAGCGTCACCGGCTGCGCCGGCTCGGGCACGTTGGAGTGATGGTCCAGGATGTCGAAGATGCGCTTGGCGCCGGAGGCGGCCTTCTGCGTCACCGACACGATGCGGCTCATCGAATCCAGCCGGCCGTAGAAGCGGCCGATGTAGGCCAGGAAGGCGGTCAGCGTCCCGACGGTGATCTCCGAATGCGCGATCAGCCAGATGCCGAAGGCCCACACGACCAGCAGCCCGATCTCGGTCAGCAGCGAGACGCTGGGCGTGAACAAGCTCCAGGTCTTGTTGAGCCGGTCGTTGACGACCAGGTTGTGCTTGTTGGCGCTGCGGAAGCGCTCGGCCTCGCGGCGCTCCTGGGCGAAGGCCTTGACCACGCGGATACCGGGGATGGTGTCGGCCAGCACCGACGTGACCTCACCCCAGACGCGGTCGATCTTCTCGAAACCGGTGCGCAGCTTGTCGCGCACCAGATGGATCAGCCAGGCGATGAAGGGCAGCGGCACCAGCGTCGCCAGGGCCAGCCAGGCGTTGTTGGAGAACAGGATCACCGTGATCATCAGCAGCATCAGGCAATCGGTGATGAAGTCCAGCGCGTGCAGCGACAGGAAAACGCTGATGCGGTCGGTCTCCGAGCCGATGCGGCTCATCAGGTCGCCGGTGCGCTTGGAGCCGAAGTACTCCAGCGACAGGCCCAGCAGGTGATCGAAGGTCGCGGTCCGCAGGTCCGCGGCGATGCGCTCCGACACCAGTGCCAGGATGTAGGTCTTGGCCCAGCCCAGGACCCAGGACACCAGCGCCGCGCCCAGCAGCCCGCTCAGGTAGAGCAGCACCAGGCCGGTGTCGATCTGCTGCCCCTGCTGGAAGGGGATCAGGACCTTGTCCATCAGCGGCATGGTCAGGTAGGGCGAGACCAGCGTGGCGCCGGTCGCCCCCAGCATCAACAGGAAGCCGAGCAACAACTGACCCTTGTAGGGACCGGCGAAGCGCCACAGGCGCAGCAGCACCCAGGTCGACGGCGGGGTGTGCAGCTCGCGGGCGCAGCTGGGGCACTCCTCGCTGTCCTCGGGCAGCACGGCCTGGCAGCTGGGGCAGAGCTCGGGCTCGGCCTCCTGGTCGCGGGCCGCCTCGTTGCGGGTGTTGAAGGCGTCCTGGAAGCGCTGCGCCTGCAGATTGGCCTTCATCGTGAAGCGCCACCGGGCCAGCCGGCCCGAGGCATTCACCAGCTCCAGCAGGCCCAGGCCGGCGTGGTCGGAGAGCTCCAGCCGCAGATCCGGAGAGAGCGGCCATTCCTGGAAATCCGTCTCGGCGGCGCCGGCGGCCCCGTCATCCCGGCCGTGGGCACCGGCGTTGCCGGCCGGGCTCCAGGCCAGCAGGCGCTGGTCGGTGAGTTGCAGAGCGCCCGCGCGGAAGCGGAGTTGGGTGTCGAGGTCAACCTCCAGCGTCGCCCGGACGTTCTCGCCACGCCGATGGCGTGATTCGAAGGCCTCGGCGGCCGACCCGGCCGGAACTGGCGAAACAGGATGTTGATGCTGCATGCGTGATTCTTCTGGCGATGTTTCGCCGGATTTTCTCTTAAGCGCACAATTGTGCTTCGCTTCCCAATCCAGTAGCCGCCCCCCGGGCCGATAGACCTCGCCCCCTCCTCCCATGAGCCGACACGACGACATCAAGCTCCTGCGCATCAACTACTTGCGTGGCCCCAACATGTGGACCTACCGGCCGGTGCTGGAAACCTGGCTCGACCTCGGAGGTCTGGAGGAACACCCGTCCAACCTGCTGCCCGGTTTCACCGACCGGCTGTGCGCGCGTCTGCCCGCGCTGGTGGAGCACCATTGCGGCGTCGGCGAGCGCGGCGGCTTCCTGCAGCGCCTGACCGAAGGCACCTGGATGGGCCATGTGCTGGAGCACATCGTCATCGAGCTGCTGAATCTGGCGGGCATGCCCACCGGCTTCGGCCAGACGCGCTCGACCTCGCAGCATGGCGTGTACCGGATGGTCTTCCGGGCCCGTGACGAGCAGGTCGCCCGCTGCGCGCTGGAGCAGGGTCACGCGTTGCTCATGGCGACGATCAACGGCGACGACTTCAACGTGGACGCCGCGGTCGAGGCGATCCGCGACAAGCTGGACGACTGCTACCTCGGCCCGTCGACCGCCGCGATCGTCGCCGCGGCCACCGACCGCCGCATCCCCCACATCCGCCTGAACGACGGCAACCTGGTGCAGCTGGGCTACGGCGCGCGCCAGCGCCGCATCTGGACGGCGGAGACCGACATGACCAGCGCGATCGCCGAGGGCATCGCGCGCGACAAGGACCTGACCAAGGACCTGCTGAAGGCCGTGGGCGTCCCGGTCCCCGCCGGTCAGGCCGTGAAGACCGCCGCCGAGGCCTGGGAGGTCGCCCAGGACCTGGGCCTGCCGGTCGTGGTCAAGCCCTCCGACGGCAACCACGGTCGCGGCGTCACGCTGGACCTGCGCCAGCAGGCCGACATCGAGGCCGCCTTCCACCTGGCCGACAAGGAAGGCTCGGAAGTCCTGGTCGAGCGCTACATCCCCGGCATGGAGCACCGCCTGCTGGTGGTCGGCGGCCAGGTCGTGGCGGCCGCGCGCGGCGAGGAGGCCTGGATCACCGGCGACGGGGTCCACAGCGTGATCCAGTTGATCGACCTGCAGATCAACACCGATCCGCGCCGCGGCACGACCGAGGACTTCCCGCTCAACCGCATCGACATTCGCGACGACCCGGTCGTGCTGCTGGACCTGCAGCGCCAGGGCCTGTCGGGCGACGGCGTCCCCGAGGCCGGCCGCCGCGTGCTGATCCAGCGCAACGGCAACGTCGCGATCGACTGCACCGCGCAGATCCATCCGGAAGTGGCGCATGCGGTCTCGCTGGCGGTGCGCACCGTCGGCCTGGACATCGCCGGCGTCGACCTGGTCTGCAGCGACATCTCCCGGCCGCTGTCCGAGACCGGCGGCGCCATCGTCGAGGTCAACGCCGGTCCCGGCCTGCTGATGCATCTGAAGCCAGCCGAGGGCATGCCCCAGCCGGTCGGTCAGGCCATCATCGACCACCTCTTCGCCGAGGACGAGAACGGCCGCATCCCCATCGTGGGCGTGTCGGGCTCGCAGGGCACCGCGCAGATCGCGCGTCTGGTGGGCTGGCTGCTGCACCTGAACGGCCGCCATGTCGGCCTGGCCTGCGGCGACGGCCTCTTCCTGGGCACCCGCCGCGTGGAGCGCAAGCCCAGCGCGACCTGGGCCGCCGGCCACCGCCTGCTGATGAATCGCGCGGTCGACGCGATCGTGGTCGAGAACGGCGCCGGCGTGATCCTGGGCGACGGTCTGGCCTACGACCGCTGCCAGGTCGGTCTGGTGACCGACTCCGGCCGCGTGAGCGATCTGGACAAGCACGACATCCAGACCGAGGACCAGCTGTTCAAGGTGCTGCGCACGCAAGTCGACGTGGTGCTGTCCGACGGCGTGGCGGTGCTCAACGCCGACGACGCCAAGATCGCCGAGATGGCGCCGCTGTCCGACGGCGAGGTCATCTTCTACGCGCTCGAGTCCTCGAACGCCGCGCTGAGCGAGCACCGCGGCAAGGAAGGCCGCGGCGTGTTCCTGCGCGGCGGCGCGGCGGTGCTGGCGCACGGCAGCGCCGAGACCTCGGCCGCCAACGTCGAGTCGCTGCGCAAGCGCTTCGAGACTGCCGGCCAGGAGATCTCCAGCCAGTCCGTGCTGGCCGCCGTGGCCACGGCCTGGGCGATCGGCATCTCTCCCGAGCTGATCTCGGCCGGCCTGGACACCTTCGTGCCGGAGCTGCCGCAGTGAGCTCGCGCTGAGCCACCGACCGCGACGCCCCTCATCCTCCCCGTCATCACAAGAACACTCGAATCGGAAGACGTCAGATGGAAGTCTCTCGTACCCGGGCCCTGCGCGGCCCCAACATGTGGAGCCGCCACACCGCCATCGAGGCGGTCGTGCACTGCGGCGAGACTGAACGCGCGCTCGCCGACATGGCCGGCTTCGAGGCCCGCCTGCGCGAGCGCTTCCCCGGCATCGGCCCGCTGAGGCCGGCCAGCAGCCAGAAGACGCCGATCTCGCTGGCGCATGTGCTGGAGCAGGCCGCGCTGGCGCTGCAGGCGCAGGCCGGCTGCCCGGTGACCTTCAGCCACACGCATGCGACGTCCGAGGAAGGCACGTTCCAGGTCATCGTGGAGTACAGCGAAGAGGACGTCGGCCGGGCCGCCTTCGACAAGGCGGTCGAGCTGATCGCCGCCGCGCAGAGCGGCGCTTCGTTCGACGCCGACGCCGCCGTCAAGGCGCTGCGCGAGACCGACGAGGACATCCGCCTCGGCCCCTCGACCGGCTCCATCGTCGACGCCGCCTGCAAGCGCGGCATCCCCTTCCGCCGCTTGACGCAGGGCTCGCTGGTGCAGCTGGGCTGGGGCGTGAAGCAGCGCCGCATCTGGGCCGCCGAGGTGGACGCCACCAGCGCGGTCTCGGAATCGATCGCGCAGGACAAGGACCTGTCCAAGCGCCTGCTGCAGTCGGCCGGCGTGCCGGTGCCCATCGGCGCCCCGGTGGAATCCGTCGAGGAAGCCTGGGCGCTGGCGCAGGAGATCGGCCTGCCGGTGGTGGTCAAGCCGCTCGACGGCAACCAGGGCAAGGGCGTGACGGTCAACGTCGCCAGCCGCGAGCACATGGAGATGGCCTACAAGGCCGCCGAGGACATCGGCACCGTGATGGTCGAGAAGTTCCTGCCCGGCAGCGATTACCGCCTGCTGGTGGTCGGCGACAAGCTGGTCGCCGCCGCGCGCCGTGATCCGCCCAACGTCATCGGCGACGGCGCGCACACGGTGCGCCAGCTGGTGGAAAAGGTCAATGAGGACCCGCGCCGCGGCGACGGTCATGCGACCTCGCTGACCAAGATCCGTCTGGACGACATCGCCATCGCGCGCCTGGACCTGCAAGGCCTGACCCCCGAGTCGGTGCCCGAGAAGGGCCGCCGCGTGATCCTGCGCAACAACGCCAATCTGTCGACCGGCGGCACCGCCACCGACGTCACGGACGACGTGCATCCGGAAGTCGCCGCCCGCGCGATCGCGGCGGCCACGGTCGTGGGGCTGCACGTCTGCGGCGTGGACGTGGTGGCCGAAAGCGTGCTGCGCCCGCTCGAGGAGCAGAGCGGCGGCATCGTCGAGGTGAACGCCGCCCCCGGCCTGCGCATGCATCTGAGCCCGTCCTACGGCAAGGGCCGCGACGTGGGCGAGGCCATCATCTCCAGTCTCTACGGCCATGCGCACGGCCAGAGCGGCCGCGGCGGCGACGACGGCCGCATCCCCATCGTGGCGGTCACCGGCACCAACGGCAAGACGACCACGTCGCGCCTGGTGGCGCACATGTTCGCGACGCAGGGCTTGCGCGTGGGCATGACCAACACCGACGGCGTCTACGTCGACGGCCGTCAGACCGACAGCGGCGACTGCTCGGGCCCCAAGAGCGCCCGCAACGTGCTGATGCATCCGGACGTGGAAGCAGCGGTCTTCGAGACCGCGCGCGGCGGCGTGCTGCGCGAGGGCCTGGGCTTCGACCGCTGCCAGGTGGCGGTGGTGACCAACCTGGGCGAAGGCGACCACCTGGGCATGAACTTCCTGAACACGGTGGACGAGCTGGCCCTGGTCAAGCGCGTGATCGTGCAGAACGTGGCGCCCAACGGCTACGCGGTGCTGAACGCCGCCGATCCGGTGGTGGCCAGGATGGCCGAGGTCTGCCCGGGCCAGGTGATCTTCTTCGCCAGCGACCGTCATCACCCGCTGATGGCGACGCATCGCGCGCAGGGCAAGCGCTGCGTCTACGTGGACGGCGACGCGCTGGTCGCGGCCCAGGGCGCGTGGCGCGAGTCGATTCCGCTGCGCGACATTCCCTTCACCCGCGGCGGCGCGATCCCGTTCCAGAACGAGAACGCGATGGCGGCGGTGGCCGCGGCCTGGGGCGTCGGCCTGGACTGGGACACGATCCGTCGCGGTCTGGCCAGCTTCATGAGCGACGCGGACAGCGTGCCGGGCCGCTTCAACGTGATGGACTATCGCGGCGCGACGGTCATCGCCGACTACGGCCACAACGGCGACGCGATGCGCGCGCTGGTGCAGGCGGTGCAGGCGCTGCCGGCCAACAAGCGCTCGGTGGTCATCTCGGGCGCCGGCGACCGCCGTGACGAGGACATCCGCGTGCAGACGCAGATCCTGGGCGAGGCTTTCGACGAGGCCATCCTGTTCCAGGACGCCTGTCAACGCGGGCGTGAGGACGGCGAGGTCCTGGCGCTGCTGCAACAGGGCCTGAAGGGCGCGACGCGGACCAAGCACATCGAGGAGATCCGCGGCGAGTTCGTCGCCATCGATCGCGCGCTGGAGCGCCTGCAGCCGGGCGACCTGTGCCTGGTGCTGGTCGACCAGGTCGAGGAAGCGCTGGCGCATCTGAACCAGCGCATCCAAGAAGCCTGATGTCGGCGGGCCAGAACGGCGGACCGCCCGCGCGCACCGGCGGCGACGCCGGCCCGCTGCCCCGACGCGAACCCCGTACGGTGCTCGGCTTCTTCCGCCAGTGGCGGCATTGGCCGGCGCACTGGTGGAACGGGCTGACCGTCGCCATCGGGGTGATGCTGGTGCAGGTGATCGTCTCCTGCCTCGCGCCGGCGGGCTACGAGCACATCGCCTCGCAGCTGGCGATGGCCTGCGCCATCTGCGCCAGCTTGGCGGATCTGCCCGGCGTCATCAGCCGCAATCGCAAGCGCGTCGCCACAGGCGGTGCGATGTCGCTGCTCGCCGTCGCGGCGGTGGCGGTGCTGCATCCCTATCGGCCGGCGATCGGGCTGCTGGTGGCCGTCCTCGCCTTCGGCGGCGCGATGCTGCTGAGCTGGGGCCTGCGGGCGGGACCGGTGTCCTTCGCGCCCATCCTGGCGATGGTGTTCGCGCTGGCTTGGCCGCAGCAGCCGCTGCTGGTCGTGCTGGCGAGCGGCGCCTCCGGCATCGTGCTCTATCTTCTGTGGAGCCTGCTGAGCAGCGCCCTGCTGCAGCAGCGCTTCCGTCGGCTGTCGCTGGCCGAGGCCTTGCGTGGGCTGGCACAGCTGCTGAGCGCGCGGGCCGAGCTGCTCGGCAGCGGCGGCGCGGCGCACGCGATGAAGGACTGGCTGGGCAACGAAGCCCAGCTCGCGGAGATGCTGCAGACGGCGCGGGATCAGCTGTTCCCGCACGCGGAGCAGGACCCGCGCAGCGCCGCGGTGCTGCTGCATGTGGTCGAACTGCGGGATCTGATGCTCGCGAGCCGGCTGGATCTGGAGCTGCTGGGCGAGGACCCGGTGGGGCAGCGCATGCGCGCGGCCTTGGTCGAACGGCTGAAGTCGCTGGCCGGGCTGCTGGAGGAGTACCGGAACGCGGTGCTCGACGAGCGTGCGCCGGCGTCGCACGGCGTGCCGTCGATCGAGTGGGAGGATCTCTCGGCGCAGGATCCGCGCCGACGCTTGCAGCTGGTGCTGCAGGATCGGCTGTCGCATCTGGATGGCGAGGTGCTGGCCATCGGTCGCGCGCTCGACGACTCGCATCCCTTGCCGGCGATGGCGCTCGATCCCAAGCAGCTCCAGCATTTCGTGACGCCGGAGGGCTGGCCCATGGGGCTGCTCAAGGCGCAGCTGCATCTGGACTCGCCGGTGCTGCGGCACGCGCTGCGCAGCGCCCTGGCGCTGTCGGCGGCCTATTACATCGCGCTGGCGCTGCCGTGGGCCTCGCATCCGCACTGGCTGGTGCTGTCCGTCGCGGTGGTGCTGCGGGGGAGCCTCGATCAGACGCTCGAGCGCCGCAACATGCGGGTGCTGGGGACGGTGATCGGCTGCGGCTTGCTGGTGCTGCTGACGCAGTTCCAGAGCCTGGTGGTGACCATCATCGCCCTGCAACTGGCGGTCGGCATCGCGCATGCCTTCGTGACCCGGCGCTATCTGATCACCGCGATCGCGGCGACGGTGCTGGCGCTGCTGCAATCCCACCTGGCGGATCCGACGCATGCGATGGCGATCTCGGAGCGGCTGGCGGATACGGTGCTCGGCGCGGTGCTGGCCTGGGCTTTCAGCTATGTGCTGCCGGCCTGGGAGCGGCGGAACCTGCCGCGTGCGGTGAAGCGAGCGCGCGGCGCGCTGCAGCAGTATGCGATGCAGGCGATGACGGCGGAGATGACGCCGGCAGGCGCGCTCGCGCAGCGCATGGCGCGACGGCAGGCGTACGACGCGTTGGCGGCGTTGTCCGCTGCGATTCAGCGCAGCGCGGCGGAGCCTCGTCGCGTGCGGCCGCCGCTGCAGGAGTTGCTGGCGATGCTCGATCACGGCTATCGGCTGATGGCCCACCTGTCGATGATGCGGCAGAGCCTGCTGCGCCGAGCGCAGGACCTGGTCGGCGACACCATCGAGGAAATGCCGGAGGCGGCGAAGCGACTTCAGCGCGCGCTGGCGGGCAAGGAGCCGGTGCCGCATGCGGTGCAGGCGCTGCAGGACTGGAGCCTGTTGCCCGAGGTCGGCCCCTTGGAGGATCTGCGGCCGTGGATGCGGCGACGCCTGCAGGTCAGTCTGGATGACGCGGCCCGCGCCGGGCAAGCGGCCGAGGCCGCGCTCGAAGCGATGTCCGCGCCGCCTGACGCGGATGCGGCCGCGTCCCGCCTGAGCTGATCCGTAGGGCGCCAAGAAGACCCTCTCCCCCGCCCTCTCCCGCAAGCGGGCCAGGGAGCCGCCAGCGCTCAGGCGCCTGTGTCAGGTTCGGCGTGGCGAAGGCGCTCAGGACAGTTTCACTTCGATCTTCCGCGGCTGCGCATGAGCCGCCTTGGCGATCCGCACCTGCAGCACACCCTGCGCCAGTTCAGCCGAAACGGCATTCGCATCGAGCGCCTTGCTCAATGTGAACACCCGGCGGTAATGCTGCCGCGAGACCTCGACATGCCCGGCCTTCAGCCCCTCTGGCAGATCCAGCTGCATGTCCGCCTCGACGATCAGCCGGTCGCCATCGACGCGCAGATGGAGCTGCTCGCGCGGCACGCCGGGCAGGTCGGCGAACAAGGAAATACCCTGCGCGTCCTCGACGATGTCGACGGCGGGCTGGATGGCGAAGTCATCGCGCCGACGGGCGGTCTGGGCGGCGGTGTCCGAGGAAGAAGAATGAACGGCGGAGTTGCTCATGATGTGATCTCGTCGCGAATGGGGCTTGTCGATTCGTGTCGTGCCGGCTCGTGCCGAATGGGCCGAACCGGGACCGACTCAATGGATGTCGATGCGGCGCGGCTGCGGCGTCGGCTGGCGCTTCACGGTGACGCGCAGCACGCCGTCGCGATAGGACGCCGAGACCTGGTCCGGATCGATGTCGTCGGGCAGGTTGACCGCGCGGCGGAACTTGCCGGCGAAGCGTTCGCGCTGATGAACGATGCGCTTCTCGGCGGGCTTGGCGACCTCGCCTTCGACAGCAGCGTCGACCTTGGGCGTCAGCGCCGACACGCGTTCGCCGGAGAGGGTCAACACGCCGCGATCCAGATCGACCGCGATGCTCGCCGGATCGAGTCCGGGCGCGAAGGCGTAGACCTCGACGGCCTCGTCGGACAGGCCGACGTTCAGGGCCGGGAAGCCGCCGCGCGTGGTGGTCCCGCGCTGGGCATCGAGCCGGCCGCTCATTTCCCGCTGGACGCGGTCGAACTCGTTGAACAGTTCACGGGCAAACAGACGTTGGTACATGCGGGGCTCCTTGGCATCCTGCTGTAAGAGTGAATCCGGCGGCTGCGTGTCCGCCATGACTCCCAAACTGGGATCGCCTTGCCGCGCTTCAAGGTCTTGAAATCGCGTGTGCCGCGTCCCCATATGCCGCTGCTGCCCGCATGGATAGGGCCTTCCCGCTATCCAGCAGGCGCCCCCTTCTACTTGAGCCGCAACACCTCCTGCTCCGTCACCGCCGGCGCCTGATTTCCCCAGCTCTGCCGGATCATCGTCGCCACGGCAGCCATCTCGGCCGCGGTCAGCACCTGCCGCAGCGGCGGCATGCCGAAGGGCCGAGGATGCGCGGCCGTCGACGGCGCGTAACCGCCGTTGGCCAGCATCTGCACGACGTTCTCCGGCGCCGCCAGCGTCACGGCGCGATTGCCCGCCAGCGGCGGATACGCCGCCTGCCCGTCGATGCGGCGCCCCTGCCCGCGATCCCCGTGGCAATCGACGCAGTAACGCGCATAGACCTGCCGACCAAGATCCATCTGCGCCGGCGATGCAGGCTCGAAGGCCTCCGCCAGCGAACCCTCGCGCGGCAACCCGCGCAGGTAGACCGCCATGGCCCGGGCGTCGGCCTCGCTCAGATGCTGCAGGCTGTCGGCGATCACGTCGGCCATCGGCCCCACCGCCGAGGCCCGCGGCGACCATCCCGCCCGCAGCCAGCCGGCGACCTCCTGCTCGCTCCAGTCCTGCACCCCCGCCGCCTTTGGATCCGCGAGCGAGGGCGCGATCCATCCCTGCACGCCAACCCATCCGCCCCGCAGCCCGGCCGCGTTCTCCAGCGCGCCGAGCCGATTGCGCGGCGCATGACATTCGGCGCAGTGCCCGAGCGCCTGCACCAAGTAGCGACCGCGCGCCAGCGGCGCCTGCCGGTCGTCGCGCGCCTCCAGCGACTCACCGCGCACCGGCTCGTCCCCGGGCGAGAAATACATCAGCCGCCACACCGCCAAGGCCGACTGCCATCGATACGGCCATCCCAGCTGATGCGCCGGCGCGGCCTGCTTCACCGCCGGCTGCTGCCGCAGCCACGCGAAGATCGCATCGGCGTCCTCGCGCGTCATCGCGGTGTAGCTCGTGTACGGGAAGGCCGGATAGAGCAGACGCCCGTCGCGGCTGCGTCCGTGATGCATCGCGCGCCAGAAATCGTCGTTGGACCAGGCGCCCAGACCGGTCTGCGCATCGGGCGTGAGGTTGCTGCTGAACAGCGTACCGAACGGCGTCGGCAAGGGCATCCCGCCGGCCAGCGGCGCCCCTCCGCGCGCGCTGTGGCATCCCGCGCAGTTGCCGACGCGGGCGAGATAGGCACCGCGCGCGATGAGCGCGGGCTGCGTTTCCTGAGAGCCCGCCGCGATCGGTCTGGCGGCAAGCCACGCCTCGCGGCCCCAGGCCCCGGCGACGACGAGCGTCGCCATCACCGGCACCACGACGATCAGCCCGATCAGCACGCGCTTGAGCGTCCGCATCGACGCGCCCGAGTCCCGCTGGTCCGTCATGGCGCGAGCCCTCCGCACACCACGGGCAGCGGCTCCGGCGACGCCGGCTCCGGATGCGCGCCGGCCGGCCGCAAGGCCAGCCAGGTGGCGACGGCGGCGATGTCGTCGGGCGAGAGCGCCTGGGCCACATCGGCCATGCAGTCGGGAGCGTGAGCGCGGCGATGGCCGGTCCGCCACGCGCCGAGCTGCCCGACCAGGTAATCCCGCGGCAGCCCCAGCAGCCCGGGAATCGCCGGCTGACGGCCCGCCATGGCCGGGCCGTGGCAGGCGGTGCAGGCCGGCACGCGCAAGGCCGCGTCGCCGCGGGTGACGAGCTGCTCGGCGCGCTGGCGTTGCGGCTCGCTCAGCGGCTGCGGCGCAGGCGACGGATACGGCACGTCCAGCGCGGCGAAGTAGCCGGCGATCTCGCGCAGATAGTCGTCGCTCATGTTGCGCAGCAGCCCGGCCATCAGCGCGTGATGGCGCCGCCCGTCGCGGAAGCTCTGCAGCTGGTTGAAGAGATAGCCCGCCGGCTTGCCCGCCAGGCGCGGGAAGTAGCCCTGCGGCGTCGCGCGGCCCTGCGGACCGTGGCACAAGGTGCAGGCCTGGATGCGCTCGCCGGTGTCGTTGGTCAGCGCGCGCAGCGGTCGCGCGGCCGGCTCGAGCGGCGCGGCGGCGCTTTGCGCGATGGCGGTGGACAGTCCCAGGCCCAGCACTGCGGCGATGAGGACGCCCGGAATCGGACACAGGATCTTCATCGGACCATCATCGCCGAAGCCGCGCGCGTGTCGGCTCGGACTCACCCTGCCCTCCCCCGCCGGCTGTGCGATCCCCGCCGCGGGCGGATGACGCCGAGCAGCGGCTCGACGCGACGGCTCAACGTCGTTGCTCGACGGCAGTGCCCGGCCCCGGCCAGGCGATCACCGCGAAGCCGTCGCGCCCCTCGCGCTTGGCCTGATACAGCGCCCGATCCGCGAGCGCCACCAGCTCGGCCGCCGGTACCTCGCCGCCAGTCACGGTCGCGACGCCGACGCTGGCGGTGATTTCCAGCCCACCCGGCTTGGCGGCCGCCACCGCCTCGACGACCTTGGCCGCCACCTGCGCCGCCTCGTCGGGATGATTCAGCCCCTCCAGCACCGCGACGAACTCGTCGCCGGCGATGCGCGCCACCATGTCGCTGGCTCGCACCGTGCGCCGCAGACATTGCGCAAACTCGCGCAACACCGTGTCGCCGACGCCGTGTCCATGCGTGTCGTTGATGGACTTGAAGCGGTCGACGTCCAGGAAGAGCAGCGCCATCGCGCCGCCCTCATGCGCATGCCGCCGCTGCCGCGCCAGCGCGCGCGTGAGCGCCGGATCCAGCTCGCGCCGATTGGGCAGACCGGTGAGCGCGTCGGAGCTGGCCAGCCGCGCGAGCTGCGCCTCCGCCTGCTTCATCGCGGTGACGTCCGTCGCCAAGGTGAACACGCCCTGCACCTCGCCGTCGGGGCCGCGGTCCGGCACGTAGATCGTGCGCAGATGCCGCAACTTGCCCTGCAGCACCGAGCTCAGCTGGAACTCCACCCGCTCGCCCTGCATCGCCAGCTCCAGCTGCACACGGCGCTGCTCGAAGAACGCGTCGCCGAAGCCGTCGCGCAGGTGCAGGCCCATCACCAGATCCGGGTCCAGCCCGAACCAGCCCCGCAGCGTCTCGTTGGCGAAGCGCAGCCGCATCTCGCGGTCGATGTAGGTCAGGAAAATGGGCAGGTTGTCGGTGATGGCCTTCATGCGGCGCTCGCTGGCGGCCATGCGTGCCTCTGCGCGCTTGCGCTCGGTGATGTCCAGCGACACCGCGTAGAACCCCTCCACCTGGTCCCCATGCATGTCCGGCACGAAGCGCTGATGGAAGTGCAGCGTCTCGCCGTCCACGGTCTGCGGCGCATCGAACTCCACGGCCTCGCCCGCGAGTACGCGTGCGATGAAGGGCTCCACCAAGGCGGCGTGATGGGCGCCGCTGAGCTGCTCGATGCGCTTGCCCAGCAGCGTCGCCGGATCGGCGTGATGCACCCGGCCCACCTCGGCGTTGGCAAAGCGCAGCGCGCCGGTGCGGTCGTGATGGGTGATCAAGGCCGGCACGTTGTCGGCGATCCCGCGCAGGCGCTTCTGCGCGCGCGTCAACGCCCGCGTGCGCACCAGCACCTGCATCGTCGCCAACACGGTGAAGAGGCCCAGCATCGCCAGCGCCGCCAGCAACAGCAGTTCGGTGCGGCTGGTGTTGCTCGCCAGGCGTTCGCTGATCACGGCGCGCTCCGCCCGCAGCGACGAGGTCAACTCGCCCAGCAGATCGCGCAGCTCGTTCATGTGGTGCTGGCCCTGATCGCTGAGCACCAGCTCCAGCGCCTCGTCATGCTGACCCGACTCGTGCAGCCGCACCGTCTGCGCCAGCTCGCCGGTCTTGAGCTGCACCAGCTCGCGCACGCGCGCCAGCTTGGCCACGTGGGCCGAATCCTGATCACGTTCGACGAGCTCGTCGACACGCCGATCCAGGTCGCGCGCCGCGTCGCGGTAGGGCTGCAGATAGCTGTTCTTCTGCGTCAGCAGATAGCCGCGCTGGCCGGTCTCGGCGTTGAGCAGGCCTTCCATCAGCAGCGTCATCGACGGCAGGACCTGATTGATCTGGTCGAAGCGGCGCAGGTCGGCCAGCGTGTCGCGTGCGCGCAGCGCCAGCAGCGTGACCAGCACCGCCATCGCCGCCAACGCCAGCATCAGCAGGCCCACGCCGCGACCCAGGCTGCTGCGATGGAACGGCACGGGCGGCGGACGCATGCGTCGTCTCGGGCGGGGCGGTCGTCGATCGGTGGATGAGGGCCTCGGGGCGTACGCCGCACGGGCCGGTCGGCGGATTATGGGCGCCGCCCGTCACCGTCCGTCAACCCGGCATCCCTACCGGCGGACAGGTCACCGGAGCATGCGACAGTTCGGGGATGAATGTCCCCGCCCATGCCCGTCCGGCGCCGCCGCCGGCCGGCCGCCACCGCCATCCGTTGCTGCGCGCGCCCGATCCCGACGGTCACGCCAAGGTCAGCTTCGCCGAGCTCTTCTTTGACCTGGTCTTCGTTTTCGCCGTCACGCAGCTGTCGCACACGCTGATTGGCCATTTCTCGCTGCACGGCGTGCTGCAGACCGGCTTCCTGATGCTGGCCGTGTGGTGGGTCTGGATCTTCACCTCCTGGGTCACCAACTGGCTGGACCCAGAACGGATGCCGGTGCGCGTGGGGCTGTTCGCGATCATGTTGCTGGGGCTGCTGATGTCGGCCTCGCTGCCGCAAGCTTTCGGCGAGCGGGCATTGATGTTCGCCGGCTCCTTCGCCGCGATCCAGGTCGGACGCACGCTGTTCGTGCTCTGGGCCGTGCGCGGCGCCGACGACACGCTGACCCGCAACTTCCAGCGCATCGGCGTGTGGCTGAGCGTCTCGGCCGTGCTGTGGATCGCCGGCGCGATGGATCCGACGCTGCGCGTGCCGCTGTGGATCGCCGCGCTGGCCATCGAGTACGTCGGCCCGTCGGCCGGCTTCCATGTGCCAGGGCTGGGCCGCTCGGCGACGACGGACTGGAACGTGTCGGGCGGCCACTTGGCCGAGCGCTGCGCACTGTTCGTGATCATCGCGCTGGGCGAGTCGCTGCTGGTCACCGGGGCGACCTTCGCCGCCGAGCCGCTGTCGGCCATCGGGCTGCTGGCCTTCCTCGTCTCCTTCGGCGGCAGCCTGGCGATGTGGTGGCTGTACTTCGACACCACGAATGAATTCGCCTCGGGCCGCATCGCTCACAGCCAGGACCCGGGCCGGCTGGCGCGGCTGGCCTACACCTACATGCATCTGCCCATCGTGGCCGGCATCATCGTCAACGCGGCCGCGGACGAGTTCGTGCTCGCGCATCCCGAGGGCCACACCGATCTGAAGACGGCGGTGTGCCTGCTCGGCGGCGTCGGGCTGTACGCGGTGGGCGTGGGGCTGTTCAAGCGCGCGGTGATCGGCCGCTGGCCGTGGTCGCACCTGGTGGCCGCGGTGGTGCTGGGGCTGGCGGGCTTGGTCGTGTCGTCCTGGCCGCCGGTGGCCACGAGCGCCTTCGCCTGCGGCGTCATCGTGGCGCTGGCCTGGTGGGAGCGTCGCTCCCGCGCGATGTGTCTCCCGCCCGACAGCGCGGAGCAGAACGACGAACCTAGCATCGGCCCATGAACTCCTCCGTCGCCTCGTCCGCATCTGCCGTCGCGCCTGTCGCTCGATTCACGACCGAACCGCATCCCGCCGATGCCTTGTTCCCCGCGAGCTCGCGGCGGCTTTTCGTCGACGTCGAGCCGGGCGTTCGCATCCACGCCCGTGTCTGCGGCGAGGGCCCGCCGCTGCTGCTGATCCACGGTCATCCGCAGACGCTCGCGATCTGGCACCGCGTGCTGCCGGCGCTGGCGGCGCGCTTCAGCGTGGTGATGCCGGATCTGCGCGGCTACGGCGACTCCTCGAAGCCGCGCGGCGACGCGGACCACGGCAACTACAGCAAGCGCCGCATGGCGCTGGACCTGGTCGCGGTGATGCGCTCGCTGGGTCATGAGCGCTTCCGCGTGCTGGCGCATGACCGCGGCGCGCGGGTGGCGCATCGCATGGCGGCGGATCATCCGGATCGCGTCGAGCGGCTGGCGCTGCTGGACATCGCGCCGACGCTGGCGATGTACGAGCAGACCTCCGAGGCCTTCGCCCGCGCCTACTGGCACTGGTTCTTCCTGATCCAGCCCTCGCCGCTGCCGGAGCGACTGATCGAAGCGGATCCACCGGCTTACGCGCTGGACGTGATGGGGCGTCGTCATGCGGGCCTGTCAGCCTTCGACCCGCGCGCCTTCATCGAGTACCAACGCGCGCTGTGCCTGCCCGGCGCGGCGCACGGCATGTGCGAGGACTACCGCGCCGCAGCCGGCATCGACCTGGACCACGACCGCGCGGATCGCGAGGCGGGCCGCTGGTTGCCCATGCCGCTGCGCGTGTACTGGGGCGCGGACGGCGTGGTGGCCAAGTGTTTCGACCCGCTGGCCGAATGGCGGCGGGTGGCGTCCGACGTCGACGGGGGGCCGCTGCCCAGCGGGCATTACATCCCGGAGGAAGCGCCGGATGAGCTGCTCGCCGCAGTGATGCCGTTCCTGACCGAGGGCCATTGAGCGACGCCGCGAGTCGGCGCGGTTAGGCTAGGCCGCTTCTGCGTAATCAGGACTCGGAGCGCGTTGATGGACAAGTTGGTCGCCCTCGGACAGCTGGTGGGGGGAGCGGTGCTGTGGATCGCGGCGGTGGTCGCTGGCTACTCGGCGCTCAAGCCGCTGATCGGCGCGGAGGATGGCGCGGGCGCCCCGGCGGGCGCGGGCGGCGCGTTCGTCGTCGTGGCGCTGCTGGCCGGCGTCGGGACGTGGTTGATGCGGGCGGGATGGCGGAGGTTGCGGGTGAGGGCGAGGGGGCATTGCTGAGCTCGCTCACCGTTCCAACCTGCTCGCCAGTCGGCGATGCTGCTCATTGAACTTCGCAGGATGCCGGCGACGCAGGACGCTCAAGTTTTCCAGCTTCCAACGAATGGCGGGAAGCTCGCGCAGATGCGAGAACGGCATCAGGGTCCAGTCCGGCTCGGCCATCGCGAGCGACGTCAAGAACGAGCGATGGTGTGCCGTGAGCTGACGGGGCAGCTCCTCCAGCAATCGGCATTGGACCGCCACAAGGTCCGCTTGCGGAACAGGTCTCCGCGTCATGCCCTGGAACTCGTTGCCATAGGTGAGCTGAAGCGATCGCGCCGTCGGGAACAGCACTTCGTGCACCGGGCGGTTGTGGCCGGCGAGATACCCCACGAAGCAATCGATCACGATCGGGTTCCAGCCCATGCGCTCCCACATGCCCATGACGTCAAAGAGATCGCGGGGATGTTGCCGGTCCATGGCCGCGACGAGCTTGCTGCCGTAGAGCTCTTCTTCGGCCAGGCATGGGATCGAGACCTCCCGATCGAATGCCTCCTGCGCCATGACGGTCAGGGGCTGGGGCCGGACGGGGAGCAGCGTCCCACGAAAGACGGCGTTCACCTCGACCTTCACGCGCGTCGAATGTCGAGCAGCCAACAGTCTCACCTCCTCGCCATCGAGCCGTGTCGACCACTGGACCTGCAAGCCCCGCGCTTGCAGGTCCTGCGACAGGCGCGCCAGTTCGGCCGCAATCGCAGCGAGGTCGGCCTCGCGGCTCGCCGTCGGATCCAACCAGACTAGATCGATGTCGACCGAGAGTCTGGGCATGTCCTGCACGAACAGGTTGATGGCCGTTCCTCCCTTCATCGCGAATCGGCCCGAGGCAAACACCTTCGGCAGGATGTCGAGCAACAGCCGGACGGTGTCGACATACCTCACATTGAAGCTCATCGGAAATCCAATCTCTCCCCGGCCTTGGAGACGGCGATCCAGCGTGAGCCGCCGAGACGGTCGCTGTGCTTGCGCGCGGTGGACGCCCAGGGGAGGTCCAGGTCCGCAGCCAGGTGTGCGGCCGCACGAACCACCTTGATGCGCTGTGTTCGTGCGAGCAGTTGATCCAGCACCTTCACCCGCAGGCCGCCAAGCCCCTCCATGAGGCGACGGGCATCGGCGAGGCTCTGCGTCTTCCCCAGATCGCTCAGCATCTCGAGCATGGCCCGCTCCGGCACGGAAACGGGAATGCGCGGATCGCCTGCGAGCAAGGGCTTCAGACCCATCGAGGCATGGGCTACCGAATCCAGGATCCTGGCCGTCTGATACCGGAGGGGAAACCGCTCGGCGACCCATGACGGGATCGCCCTCGCCCGATCGCCCCAAAGGCTGAGCACCTCATCGAATGCGATGTCGTGCTCCAGTCCATGCCATGCAAGCGCCGTCTTGCCTCCCACATGAAAGCCGGCCACGTTGCGTGCCAAGTAGGCGAGCGTCCCATCGCGGGTCGGCTCGTCGCCTCCGATGGCATACACGCCGCGCCCCAGGTGGTCCAGCCACCCGCTGCGCGCCCAGGCGGACGCGCGCTGCGCGGGGACGCCCTTGCGATGCAGGATCTGCATGTCCAAGGGTTCGCCGCGCGGATGCCCGCGAAGCACGTCTTTGAATGATCTGCTGTCGATAGTTGTCGGCATTCGTGAACTGTAGACACCGTTTCATTCAATTTCAATGCCACAGCGTCCAACGGCCTCGCCCGCCAAGAGCGCTCGGATGACCTCATGTCCATGTCGTTCCCCTGGTCTGGTTGACAGCCATGAACCTTAGGGAAACGAGGCGCTCGGGACCATGACCCACATTCGTGCGCATCGGCGATTCGCAGACTGATGAACGTCAGGGGACCGACTGGAATCCGCCGGCCAAAAAAAGAAGCGTGCATCTCTGCACGCCAAAGGGGCACCGGTAAAGATCCCGGTCTTGAGGTCGAGTGACGCTCAGGCTTGCGGCGCGTCCCAGCCGCCGCCCAGGGCGCGGATCAGACCCACCGTCGCTTGGTACTGCGCGGCCTGCACCTGCAGCGCCGCGCGGCGGTTGCGCAGCTCGCTGCGGCGGGCGTCCAGCAGATCCAGCTGGCTCACCAGACCGTTGCGGTAGCGCGAGTCCGACAGCGCCGTCGCCCGCGAAGCCGATTGCACCGCCAACGCCTGCACCTCCGATTGCTGCGCCAAGGTCCGCAGACCGCTCAGCGAGTCCTCGACCTCGCGCAGCGCCTGCAACAGCTGCTGGCGATACGAGGACATCGCCAGGTCCAGGCCCGCCGTCGCCGATTCCACGCCCGCCTTGCGGCGGCCGCCGTCGAAGATCGGCAGCGACAGCAGCGCATCCACGGACCACGCGCGCGCCGACCACTTGAAGACGTCGCTCAGCTCCGGCGAGGCATAGCCGCCGTTCGCCGTCAGCGACAGGCTCGGGAACCACGCGGCCTGCGCCACGCCCACCCGCGCCTGCGCGGCCAGCAGACTTCGCTGCGCCGCAGCCACGTCGGGGCGGCGCGCCAGCATCGCGCTCGGCAGACCCGCGGGGATCGCAGGCAGCGAAGAGAGCGCCGCATCCTCGGGCACCGAGAAGCCCGACGCCGGCTCGCCCAGCAGCACGGCCAGCGCGTTCACCAGCTCCGCGCGGCGGCGGTCCAGGCTGATCGCGTCGGCTTCGGTCGAAGCGACCTCCGTCTGCACGCGCGCCAGGTCCAGCTCCGCCACGTCGCCCGCTTGATAGCGGCGCTGCGTGAGGGCGAGGGTCTCGCGATAGGCGCTCACCGTGTCGCGCACCAGGCGGCGTTCAAGGTCGGTGAAGCGCAGCGCCAGATAGGTCTGCGCGACATCGGCTTGAACGATCAGGCGCGTGCTCTGCAGCAGCGACTCGCGCGATTGCGCGTCCAGCGAGGCCGCGCGGCTGGCCTGCGACAGGCGACCCGACACGTCCACTTCCCAGCTCGCCGCGACACCCGCGTTGTAAAGCGTCGTCGCTGCCGGGCCTTGGCCCGCCACCGTGCCGCGCGCGGCGCCGGCGTTCACGCCAACCTGCGGCATGCGGTCCGCGTTGGCGCTGCGCAGCAGGGCGCGGGCTTGCGCCAGTCGCGCCGCCGCGCCTTGCAGATCGGTGTTGCCGACCAGCGAGCGCTTGACCAGATCGTTCAGCGTCGCGTCGCCGAACGCGGTCCACCAATCGCCGCGCGGCTCGGCATCGGCCGGCGGCACCACCGCCCAGCGGGCCTCGCCGACCGTGGCGGTCGACTTGTAGGCCGTCGGCGTCGGCGGCAGGCGCGACTCGTCGATCGGAGGCGGCGTCGCGCAGCCGGCCAGCACCAGGGCGGCCAGCAGCGTCGTCATCATCAGTTTCGTTTTCATGGCTTGGACTCCTTGGAGCCTCGTCGGCTCCGCCGGCCCCGGCACCCGCTTCACAGCGAGCACCGGGGGCCTGAGATCAGATTCACTCGTGCTCGTGACGCGGCGCGGCCGGATGCGGACGGGCGTTGCCACCGGGACCCGCGTGGTCGCCGAAGTCGTGACCGGCGCCCTGCTCCGGCTGCACGAAGGCCTCGACGTCATGCGGCACCTCGCCGTGCTGCTTGAGCGGCTTGTTGCCCGACAGGCGACGCACGACGACGTAGAACACCGGCGTCAGGAACAGGCCGAAAGCCGTCACGCCGATCATCCCGGCGAACACCGCCACGCCCATCGCGTTGCGCATCTCGGCGCCGGCGCCGTGCGCCAGCACCAGGGGCAGCACGCCCATCACGAAGGCCATCGAGGTCATCAGGATCGGACGCAGGCGCAGACGCGAGGCCTCGATCGCCGCTTGCAGCGGGCTTCTGCCGGAGAACTCCAGCTCCCGGGCGAACTCCACGATCAGGATCGCGTTCTTCGCCGACAAGCCCACCAGCACGATCAATCCGATCTGCGTGAAGACGTTGTTGTCCCCATGGCTCAGCCACACGCCGGTGATCGCCGCCAGCAGACCCATGGGCACGATCAGGATGATCGCCACCGGCAGCGCCAGGCTCTCGTACTGCGCGGCCAGCACCAGGAACACCAGCAGGATGGCCAGCGGGAAGACCCACACGCCCGAATTGCCGGCCAGGATCTCCTGGTAGGTCAGCTCCGTCCACTCGTAGCTGATGCCCGGGGGCAGCGTCTCGGCGGCGATGCGGGCGACCGCGTCCTGCGCCTGGCCGGTCGAGTAACCGGGGGCCGCACCGCCGTTGATGTCGGCGGACAGGAAGCCGTTGTAGCGCATCGCGCGTTCCGGACCGAAGCTCGGCTCGATCTTCATCAGCGCCGACAGCGGCACCATCTCGCCCGAGGCCGAGCGCACCTTCAGCAGACCGACGTCCTCGGCGCGAGCGCGGTAGGCGGCGTCCGCCTGCACCCGGACCGTGTAGGTGCGGCCGAACTTGTTGAAGTCGTTGACGTAGAGCGAGCCCAGATAGATCTGCATGGTGTCGAACACGTCCGTCACCGCCACGCCCAATTGGCGCGCCTTGGTGCGGTCCAGGTTCGCGTACAGCTGCGGCACGTTGACCTGATAGCTGCTGAACAGTCCCGCCAGCTCCGGCGCCTTCTGGGCCTTGGCCATGAAGGCCTTGACCGCCTGGTCCAGCGCCTCGTAGCCCAGGCCGCCGCGGTCCTCCAGCTGGAACTTGAAGCCGCCCGTCGTGCCCAGGCCCTGCACCGGCGGGGGCGGGAACATCACGACGAAGGCGTCCTGCAGCTGACCGAAGTCCGCATTCATCTTGGCGGCGATCTCTCCCGCGGACAGCCCCTTGCCGGTGCGTTCGTCGAAGGACTTCAGCGACGCGAAGACGATGCCCGAGTTCGAGCTGTTGGTGAACCCGTTGATCGACAGGCCCGGGAAGGAGATGGCGTGCTCCACGCCCGGCGTCTTCATCGCGATCTCGCTCATGCGGCGGATCACGTCCTCCGTCCGGTCCAGCGTGGCGCCGTCGGGCAGCTGCGCGAAGCCGATCAGGTATTGCTTGTCCTGCGCCGGCACGAAGCCGCTCGGGACCGCCTTGAACAGACCCACCGTCAGACCCAGCAGACCGGCGTAGACCACCAGCATGATGATCTTGCGCGAGATCGCCTTGGTCACGCCGCCGCTGTAGGCCTTGGCGCCGCGGTTGAACAGCTTGTTGAAGCCGCCGAAGAAGCGGCCGAGCACCTTGTCCATCGCGCGGGTCAGCCAGTCCTTGGGTGCGTCGTGGCCCTTGAGCAGCATCGCGGCCAGCGCGGGCGACAGCGTCAGCGAGTTGACCGCCGAGATCACCGTCGACATCGCGATCGTCAGCGCGAACTGCTTGTAGAACTGCCCCGTCAGACCGGTGATGAAGGCCAGCGGCACGAACACCGCCACCAGCACCAGCGCGATCGCGATGATGGGACCGGACACCTCGCGCATCGCGCGGTAGGTCGCGTCGCGCGGGCTCAGCCCCGCCTCGATGTTGCGCTCCACGTTCTCGACCACCACGATCGCGTCGTCGACCACGATGCCGATGGCCAGCACCAGGCCGAACAGCGACAGCGCGTTGATCGAAAAGCCGAAGAGATGCATCACCGCGAAGGTGCCGATGATGGAGACCGGGACGGCCAGCAGCGGAATGATGGACGCGCGCCAGGTCTGCAGGAACAGGATCACGACCAGCACGACCAGCGCCACGGCCTCGAGCAGGGTGTGGATCACCGACTCGATGGAGGCGCGCACGAACTGCGTCGGGTCATAGACGATCGAGTAGTCGACGCCCTCGGGCATGGACTTCTTGAGCTCCGCCATCGTGGCGCGCACGTTGTTGGAGATCTCGATCGCATTGGAGCCCGGAGCCTGGAAGATCGGGATCGCCACCGCGGACTTGTTGTCCAGCAGCGAGCGCAGCGCGTACTCGGCGGCGCCCAGCTCGATGCGGCCCAGATCGCGCAGACGCGTGACCTGACCGTTCGCGCCGGTCTTGACGATGATGTCGCCGAATTCCTGCTCGTTGTTCAGGCGGCCCTGCGCGTTGATCGGCAGCTGCAGGTCGATGCCCTGCAGGCCGGGGGACGCGCCGACCACGCCGGCCGCGGCCTGCACGTTCTGCTCACGGATGGCTTGCACCACGTCCGCGGCGGACAGACCGTGCTCGGCCACCTTCTGCGGGTCCAGCCACACGCGCATCGAGTAGTCGCCCGAGCCGAACAACTGCACCTGGCCCACGCCGCCGATCCGCGCCAGGCGGTCCTTGACGTTGAGCACCGCGTAATTGCGCAGGTAGGTCATGTCGTAGCGGTCGTTGGGCGACAGCAAGTGCACGACCATGGTCAGGTCGGGGCTGCTCTTGACCGTGGTCAGACCGAGTCGGCGCACCTCCTCGGGCAGGCGCGGCTCGGCTTGCGAGACGCGGTTCTGCACCAGCTGCTGGGCCTTGTCCGGGTCGGTGCCCAGCTTGAAGGTGACCGTCAGCGTCATGAGGCCGTCGGTGGTCGCCTGGCTGCCCATGTAGAGCATGCCTTCGACGCCGTTGATCGATTCCTCGAGCGGCGTGGCGACGGCTTCGGCGATGACCTTGGGGTTGGCGCCGGGGTACTGCGCGCGGACCACCACCTGCGGCGGCACGACCTCGGGGTATTCCGAGATCGGCAGCACGCGCACCGCGAGCAGGCCCGCGACGAAGATCAGCACCGACAGCACGCCCGCGAAGATCGGGCGGTCGATGAAGAATTTGGAGAGATTCATGTCAGTCTTTCGATTCGACTGGAGATACAGGCAAAGGTCCCCCGCGAGGCGGCCCGAATCGCCGCCCCAAGGGCTGTCCAGCGTGGCCGCCGACCGGGTATGACCCGGTCAGCGGACGTGTCGGATCAGGACTTGTCCGCCTTCGCCGCGCCTTCCTTGGCCTGGATTTCCGCCTTGGCGTTCATCGGCACGATGGTGGGCGCGACCAGCGCGCCCGGTCGCACGCGCTGCAGGCCGTTGACGACCACGCGCTCATTGGCCTTCAGGCCCGCGGTGACGACGCGCAGGCCGTCGACGTTGGCGCCGAGCTGGACCTCGCGATAGCTCAGCGTGTTGTCCGCGCCGACCACCATCACGAAGCGCTTGCTCTGGTCGGTCCCCACCGCACGCTCATTGACGAGCACCGCCGGGCGCGACTTGGCCTGACCCAGGCGGATGCGGGCGAACTGGCCCGGGATCAGCGCGCCGTCCTTGTTGTCCAGCACCGCGCGCACCCGCACCGTGCCGCTCTTGGCGTCGACCTGGTTGTCGATCAGCTGCAAGCGGCCGTTGAACGGCGTGTCGGTCGTGGCGGCCGTGCCGATCTGCACCGGGATCTTGTCGAGCTGGTTGCGGGCGCCGTCGGGCAGCTCGGACAGCGCGCGGGCGACGGTGCGCTCGTCGGCGTCGAAGCTGGCGTAGATCGGGCTGACCGAGACCAGCGTCGTCAGCACCGGCGCGCCGGGACCGGCGGCCACCAGGTTGCCCTGCGTGACTTCCAGCTTGCCGACGCGGCCCGACACCGGCGCGCGCACCTGCGTGTAGCCCAGGTTCAGCTTGGCCGACTGCAGCGCGGCCTGCGCGGCGCGCAGGTTCGCGGCGGCCTCGTTGGACGCGTTGCTGCGCTCGTCGAGTTCGCGCTGCGCGATGGCGTGCTCGCTCCACAGGCGGGTGGAGCGGTCCAGCTCGCTCTTCGTGTAGGTCACGCGGGCCTGCGCGGCCAGCACCTGCGCCTCGGCGCGATCGACCTCGGCCTGATACGGGGCCGGGTCGATGGTGATCAACAGATCGCCGGCCTTGACCAGCGCGCCTTCACGGAAATGCGCCGACAGCACGGCGCCGGACACGCGGGCGCGCACGTCGACCCGCTCGACCGCTTCGAGGCGGCCGGAGAACTCCTCCCAGGCGGCAACGTCCTGGCTCGCCACGGTGGCGACGGAGACCGGGATGGCCTGGGGCGCGCCGGCGGGCTGGTTGGCCTCGGCCTGTTGGCTGTGCAGGCCGACGACCGCGGCCGCGACGACCGCGGCGACGGCGGTCAGCGAGGTGGCGAAGACTTTCTTGTTCATGGTGGTGCTCCGGGGACGGTGATAGACGTGGGGAGTGACGGGAAAAACGAGGACGACGGGGACGCCGCGACCGGCCCCCGGTTCGATGCCGGCGGGCCAAGAAGGCAGACGCAAGACGCGGGGCTGAGACCGCCGGGGCTCAGGCTGGTTGTGGACGGGGCCCGCCGGCGGGCGGGAACAGGGCGAGGAACTCCGCCAGACGCTCGCGCAGCGCGCGGGCCCAGGGGGCTTGCAGCACGGCCAGGGCCGGCAGCTTCATCAGGCTCAGCGGCCATCCGCTGGGGCCGGGGATCAGGGACTGGTGCACCTGGACGCCGGCCCGCTTCATCGCGCGGGCGTAGGCCAGGGCCTCGTCGCGCATCGGGTCGTCGTCGCTGCTCAGCACCAGCGCGGGCACCAGTCCGGCGAGCCGGCTGGTGTTGGCCGGCGCGGCGTACGGGTGGTCGCCGGTCTCGCACTGGCCGAGATAGGCACGCCAGCCGTGCATCCAGCGGCATTCGCCGTAGCCGGCCTCGGCCTGGCGCAGCGAGGCCGTGGCCAGGCAGGGGTTGAGCATCGGTCCGATGAGGATTTGCCCGTCGAGCTTGCGGTGACCCTGGTCGCGTGCCATCAGCGCCAGCGCGGCGGCCAGGTTGCCGCCGGCCTCCTCGCCCGCGACGATCACCGGCGCATGCTTGCCCGACAGCTTGGCGCGCACCTTGTGCAGGCCCTGCAGCAACGCGTCCAGCGCCTTGAGCGCGGTCGGGAAGACATGGTTCAGGCCCGTCGGGTAATCGACGTCGACGACCACGGCGCCCGCGTCGGCCAGCAGGCGCGAAACCAGCTCACCGCTGTCCAGATTGCCCTCGGTGAACGCGCCGCCATGCAAATGCATGACCACCGGCGCATCCTTGCGGCGAGCGGCTCCCTTGTAGACGCGCACCGGCAGCACGCCGTCGCCGGCGGGCAGGAGATCGTCTTGGCAGGAGGTCAGCAGCAGCGCGTCCATGGCGGCACCAAAGGCCTGCTCGGCGAAGGGGCAGGCGTTCATGTTGCAATGCAGCGAAATTTAGACGCCGGACGTCGTCCGATAAACAGCGCGCAACGCGAATCACCGTTTCGCGGAAGAAACAATCGATCGGGCAGGATGGCGACCTCACGCGCACGCGGAGCTTCCGGTCAAGCGCGGCGCTCTTCTCTCAGCTCAAGTTCAGGTCAGGGGTGTTCGGATGGACAAGCTCAATGCCATGCAAGCTTTCGCGCGCGTCGTGGAAGCGGGGACGTTCACACGGGCGGCGGAATCGCTGGACCTGCCCAAGACGGCGGTCACGCGATTGATTCAATCGCTGGAGGACCACCTCAAGGTCAAGCTGCTGAACCGCACGACGCGGCGCGTCAGCGTCACGCCCGACGGCGCCGCCTATTACGAGCGGGTCACGCGGCTGCTCTCGGACATCGAGGAACTCGAAGGATCGGTCTCGCACGCGCGCGCCGCGCCGAAGGGCCGCATCCGCGTGGACGTCGCGTCGAGCGTGGCGCGCTTGCTGCTGATTCCGGCACTTCCGGAGTTCTATGCAAGGCATCCGGACATTCAGATCGACCTGGGCGTGTCGGACCGGCCGGTGGACCTGATCGGCGACAACGTCGACTGCGTCGTGCGCGGCGGCGAGATCACCGATCAATCGCTGGTGGCGCGCCGCATCGGCGACTGGGGCTACGGCTGCTGCGCCTCGCCCGAGTACATCCAACGTCACGGAATGCCGCAGCATCCGCTGGACCTGGAGTCGGACCAGCATCACGTGGTCAGCTATTTCTCGACCCGCACGGGCAAGCGCTTCCCCTTCGACTACAGCAAGAACGGCCAGCGCTACGAGATCTACGGCAGCTACAAGGTGTCGGTGAACGACGGCAACGCCTACATGACGGCGGGCCTGACGGGGCTGGGCGTGATCCAGGCGCCCTACTTCATGATCAAGCCGCACATCGACGCGGGCGAGTTGGTGCCCTTCCTCTGCGACTGGGAGTCGGACCCGCTGCCGCTGTACGTGGTGTACCCGCCCAACCGGCACCTGAGCACCAAGCTGCGCGTCTTCGTGGACTGGGTGGCGGAGCTCTTCGACCGCCACGGCCAATGGCAGAAGCAGCTGGTCGCCAGCTGCGAGGCCAAGCGCTCCGAGACCGACGAGGCCTACATCCCGCTGGAGCCCAACGCGGCCAAGCAGGCGGTGCTGAGCGCGGCCTGAGCCGCGCCCGGTAGCGCGCTCAGGCCCGGGCTCGGGTTCAGAGCTCGAGCTGAGGTCCGGGTCGCCAGTTCGGGGTGGGCCGCTCGCAATGCGATGTCTCGGCCGGACGACCGAGCAGCAGCTGCGCCAGCGCCTCGGCATGCGGCGCCTCGAAGCCCGCATCGTGCGAGCCGCCCGCGATGCAGTAGAGCGTCGCCCCGGCTTGCCGCAGGAAGCGCGTTTCCGCCGCGCTGAGACGGCCGACGGCCTCATCGCTGTCCGCTGTGACGTAGACCATCTGATCCAGACGCCGGCCCGCGAGCCGCTGCGTCATCCGCGGCTCGCCGATCGCCGCCAGCAGCTGGAGCTGCGACAACACCACGGTGCGGGTCAACGGCGGCTCGCCCGGCGCGCGGTCGTCATCGCCCTCCAAGGTGTCGCGCGTCGGCTGGCGCTTGGCCAGTTGAGGCGATCCGCCGCCAGGGAAGGTCCATTGGCTGCCGGTCCGCATGCCGCGCCAGACCTCGTCCGGGATGTCCAGACGTCCGTTCATGACCACGGCGCGCGTGACGAGCGCGGCCAGGTCCGGGTGCTCCACCCAGGCACGCATCAGCAGGAAGGAGCCGAAGGAATGCGTGAGCGCATGGACCCGCTTGCCCTGCGCGTGGAAGTGGCGGATCAACCGGTCGATCACGGCGACGGACAGCGCGTTCTCGCGCTGCGCGCGCGCCGGCGAGAGGTCCGCATTCGCGACGATCGCGGGGTTGAGCGTGCTGGCCTGATGGACGAAGACCAGATGCGTGTCCGCCAGCGCAAGGCCCAAGCCGTCGAGCTGGTCCTCGGACAACAGCGTGTCGATCGGTCCGCCTTGCAGGAACAGCACGACGTCGGTCGAGGCGGTGTTGCCGCCGCTGCGATACAGCGCGGTCACCTCGGCCGGCATCGCGGTGACGGGCCCGTCATCGGGCGGCGGCTCGCTTGACGTGACCTTCACGGCGGAGGACGGCGAATCGCTCCCCCCGCCTCCGCAGGCGGCGAGCGAGAGCATCAGCGAGAGGAGCAGCGAGGCGAGCAGCGATGGGAAGACCCATCGAGGCAGGTGCAGAACGGACATTCGGGATCCCCTTGGAAAAAATCGCTCAGGCTAGGGATCGCGGCCTCCGTCGTCACTGACCTACTCCAGTAAAAATAGCGCGCCGGCCAAGGCCGCGCCCATAATCGCCGCGACCCCTGACGCCGCCAAGCTTTCGGAAGCGCCTGCGCCTCCGGCTGCGGGGCATCCCCGCGGCGCTCTCCATGGACAGACATCCGGCGCGGATTCGCCGCCGCGCTGCCGCGCGGAGCTGAAGCCGCGAGACCGGTGAGTTGGCGACCGACGGGGTCACCTGTTGCACCATGACCCATCCCGTGCCCCTGACCTATCCGCGCTGGATCGCGTTGGCCCTGGCTCGCGCGTTGCAGACGGACGACGAGCCGCCTCGCGGTCGTGACGCCAATGCCTTGCAGGCCCGTGCGGAGCAGTGCCTGGGCGCGGAGGCGCGCGTCTGGCTGCGACCGCTGTGCGCCGCGCTCGCGCGCTGGCCCGATCCGGTCTGGCGAGCGCATTCGGTGCGGTCACTCGCCGACGAGCTGCAAACGGCCGAGGCCTTTCTCGACGGTTTCGATCCGGAGCGCTTCCCTCGGCCGCGCGTCCACCGCATCTTGCTGCGACCCGCGCGCATGCGGCCGGTCCCTTTCGCGCTCGCGCATGTGGCCTTGCCCGACTGGCAGACCGAAGCCGATCTGGCCCGGTGGCTGGGGCTGACGCCGGAGGAGCTCGACCACTTCGCCGGCCCGTCGCAGCGTTATCGGGACGCGATCGCCGCGCCCGCACATCCGTATGCCGAGGCCACCCGCCATTACCGCTGCCTGTTGATCCCCAAGCGCCGCGGCGGTATGCGCCTGATCGAAGCCCCGATGCCACGGCTGCGCGCGCTGCAGCGTCACGTGCTCGACGGCCTGTTGCAGGCGCTGCCCTGCCACGAGGCGGCGCATGGCTTCGTCGCCGGCCGCAACGTGGCCAGCCACGCGGCCTGTCATGCGGGTCGGAGCATGGTCATCCGTTTCGACCTGCGGGACTTCTTCCCGAGCGTGGGCCGTGCGCGTGTAGCGGCGATCTTCCGCACGCTGGGCTACTCGGACGGCGTGGTGAATCGGCTCACCACGCTCTGCACCGCGCGCACGCCGGCCATGGTGCGTGAGCGTTTGCGGGAGGACGGCGCCGTCGACTTCGACGGCGCGAAGCGGCTCGCCTCGCCGCATCTGCCGCAGGGCGCGCCGACCTCGCCGGCGCTGGCCAACCTCAGCCTGTTTGGGATGGACCTGCGGCTGGCGGGTCTGGCCGAGCGCTTCGGCGGGACGTACTCGCGCTATGCGGACGATCTGGTGATCTCCGGTCCGGCGACGCTGCGCCGCGACCAGGGACGGCTGCGCGCCTGGGTTCGGGCGATCGTCGAAGACGAGGGCTTCCGGCTGCGCCCCGACAAGACCCGCGCGATGCCCGCTGGCGGCCGTCAGCAGGTGACCGGCGTCGTCGTGAACGCGCAGCCCAATCTGACGCGCGAGGACTATGACCGGCTCAGGGCCGAGCTCCACCGGCTGGCCTCGATGCCGCAGGCCGATGCCGCCTTGAGGGAGCCGCTGATGGGGCGGCTCGCCTGGGCGCGGCAGTTCCTGGCGCCGTCGCGGGTGGAGAAGCTGGATCGGATGTTCCGCGCGATCGTGTTCGCCTCCGCCTGAGCGGAGCGAGGTCACGCGGCGCGAATCGGCAGCCGGCTCAGCCGGCCCGCTTGGGCACGCTCAAGCGCACGCGCAGTCCGGGACCGGACACGGCGTCCAGCAGCTCCAGCCGGCCGCGATGCCGCTGCGCGATGTCCAACGCGATCGCCAGCCCCAGCCCGCTGCCGGTGACCTTGGATTCGCCGCCGCGCTCGAAGCGGCGCAGCGCGCGCGCGCGGTCCTCGGGCGGGATGCCGGGGCCGTTGTCCGCGACCTCCAGCCAGGCCCACTCGCCCGAGCAGCCGGTGCTCACCGTGATGCTGGCGTTCGAGCCGGCGTAATTCACGCTGTTGTGCAGCAGGTTCTCAAGCAGCTCCCGCAGCAGGAAGCCCTGCCCCAGCGTGGGAGCGCCCTCCAGCTCGAAGCCCAGGTCCACGCCCGACTCCAGCGCGCGCGGCACCCAGTCCTCGGCCACCTGGGCGGCGATGTCGCGCAGGTCCAGCGGCTGGTCGTTGATGGCGGTGTCCGCCTCGGCGCGCGCGATGGACAGCATCTGCGTCGCCAACCGCGCGCTGCGATCCACCTGGTGCTGCAAGCGCTTGAGCAGCGGCTCCACCTGCGGATCGTGCGGCTCCAGCAAGGCCAGGTCGATCTCGGTCCGCAGCGAGGTCAGCGGCGTGCGCAGCTGATGCGCGGCGTTGGCCAGGAAGTCCTGCTGCGCCGAGGACGCGCGCCGCAGGCGCTCGAACAGGCGGTTGAAGGCGGCGATCAGCGGTCGCAGCTCGCCGGGCACGTTGGCCTGCAGCGGCTCCAGGCGGGTGAGGTCGCGCTGTTCCAGCTCGGCGCTGAGCCGCGCCAGCGGGCGCAGGCCTCGATAGGTCGCCCACCAGCCCGCCGCCGCCAGCAACACCGCCATGCCGCCGATGATCAGCCCCACCACCAGCACCAGCTGCTGTTGCAGCGCGTCGCGCTTGTTCAGGGTCTCCGCCACCAGGATCTGGCAGACGCGGCCGTTGCCGCAGGTCGCGCCCAGCGCGGCGGCGCGCAGCGTCTCGCCGTTCAGGTTGGCGACGGTGAAGATCCACTCGTTGGGCTTGCGCCAGGGCAGCTGGATGCGCGCGAGCTGCTGGTCCCCGTGCAGCACATTGCCGGCCGGATCGAGGACCAGGTAGTAGATGCGGTCGGTGCGGTCGAAGCGCAGCGCCCGGTCGGTCGGGCCGGACACGTCGACGAAGACCTGGCCGTCGCGCTCCCGCAGCAGGCTGGCCACGGCCAGCGCGGTGTCGCCCAGCGCCTGGTCCAGCCAGCTGATGGCCGTGTCGTGCATGACCTGGTAGAGCACCAGCCCGGCCACCGGCACCGCCACCAGCACGGGAAGCATCAGCCAGATCAGCAGGCGTTGCTTGAGGCTGTAGGTGGCGCGGCGGAGCTGGGAGTCGGTCATGCGGGCGAGCCTACCCCACCCTCAGGCCTTGGCCGGCGGCGCCTCTTCCAGCAGATAGCCCAGGCCGCGCACGGTGCGCAGCTGCAGGCCGGCGGGCTCGATCTTGGCCCGCAGCCGCGACACGCAGACCTCGATCGCGTTGTCGCTGACGCCCTGCTCCCAGCCGTTGCTGGCCGAGGCGATCTGCTCCTTGGCCACCACCTTGCCGGCGCGCGCCAGCAGGAAGCCCAGCACGTCCCATTCGCGCGCCGACAGCGCCAGCGGCTCCTCGCCGACGAAGGCGCGACGCGCTTCCAGGTCCATGCGCAGCGCGGCCAACTGCAGCTCGTTGCCGCTGCGCGCCTGGCTGCGGCGCACCAGCGCGCGGGCCCGGGCGATCAGCTCGCTCAGCGCGAAGGGCTTGACCAGATAGTCGTCGGCGCCGCCCTCCAGTCCCCGCACACGGTCCTCGACCGCGTCACGAGCTGTCAGCAGCAACACGGGGACCTGGCTGCCCTGGGCGCGGACGCGGCGCAGGGTCTCGAAGCCGTCGATGCCGGCCAGACCGATGTCCAGGATCAGCAGGTCGTAACGATCCTCCCGCAGCGACAGCGGAACGGGCTCGCCACGGGCGCTGACGTCCACGACCCAGGACTGCGAGCGCAGCGCCCGGGCGGTGGATTCCGCCAGGAAATCATCGTCTTCGACCAGAAGGATTCGCATGGTGAAGGATCCTAAGCGGTGTGCCTTGCGCCGGCCCATCGGGCTCCTTGCAGAAACCTGAGCGCAACGGCGTCGACAGCTTTCTGACAGCTTTGCGTCAAGTCCGCAACAGCGACCGCCGCCAACATGCCGGACATGCCGAACCAAATCCACTCTTTCACCACGTCGCCGTCGGCCACCGGCCTGGCGCAACCGGCGCTCGACCCGCGGCCCGCGGTGTTGCTGCTGCACGGGCTGTGCGCCAATCCGCTGGAGATGATGCCGCTGGCGCGCTCGCTGCGCGACGCCGGCTACGTCGTGGAAGCCCCCGCGCTGGACGGCTACGGCGTGTCGGCCACCGACGGCGCCCGCCGCCGCCCGGTGCCGCGCTTCGAGGAATGGGTCGACATGGCCGCCGCGCATTACGACGCGCTGGCCGCGAAACACGCGCGGGTCGCCATCGGCGGCCTGTCGATGGGCTCGGTGCTGACCCTGGCCCTGGCGCTCAAGCGCCCGGCCGCGGCGCTGATGCTGCTGTCCACCAGCCTGCATTTCGACGGCTGGAACGTCTCGCCCTGGCGCCGTCTGCTGCCGCTGGCCTACGTGCCGCCGCTGCGACAGTGGCTGGCCTTCCGTGAAGCCCCGCCCTACGGCATCAAGAACGAACGCCTGCGCGAGTGGGTCGCCCAGGCCATGAACTCCAGCCACGTCTCGGCGGCCGGTGCCGACCGCCTGCCGGCCGCCTCGCTGCATCAGGCCTCGCGCCTGATCCGCCATGTGCGCGCGCGTTTGCACGAGATCGATGCGCCCACCGTGGTGCTGCACGCCAGCGAGGACGACGTCAGCGGCCCGCGCTCGGTGCTGGAGCTGCAGCGCCGGCTGGGCACGACGCCCGAGGTGCACTGGTTCCACCACAGCTATCACATGCTGACCCTGGACAACGAGCGCGGCGCGGTCACGCAGACCGCCCGCCAATTCCTGCTGCGTCAGGTGCCCGTCGCGGACCTGGCCGAGCGTCTCCAACCTTTGACCGCGACCGAGGATCTCCGCCATGAGCAACACGCTTGAACAACTGCGTCGCCTTGCCTGCCACGAGCTGGGCATGTCCGACGATGAACTGAAGAACGACGTCGCCTTCTCCGAACTGGGTCTGGACTCGCTGATGCTGGTCGACTTCATGTTCGCGGTCGAGGATCACTTCCATGTCCAGATCGACCACGACATCGCGATGAAGCAGCCGACGATCGCCGGTCTGTCCTCGATCGTGGACGGCCTGCTGGCCGAGTCCAGCGGCGGTCAGGCCAAGGCGCCAGCCGCCGACACGGCGGCGGCCGCCGCCTGAGGACGAGCGGCCGATGAGCGCGGACGCACGATCGGAAGCCATATGGATCACCGGCATCGGCGCGTGCAGCGCGCTCGGCCCGGACGCGGACGCGCTGGCGGACGCGCTGGAGCAGGGCCGCTCGGGCGTGGCGCTGCAGCCGGGCGAACCGGCCCGCGGCGTGCCGCCCTTCGCGGCGGCGGCGGTGACGCTGGCGCTGGGGCAGGACATGCCGCCGGCGCAGCGCAACCTGCACGACCGGCACAGCCTGATGGCGCTGCATGCCGCGCGCGAGGCCTGGGCCCATGCGGGCCTGCCGGCGACGGCGGCCGCGCCGGAGCGCTCGGCCGTGGCCTGGGGCACCGGGCTGGGCGGCTCGAACGCGCTGCAGCAGTCCTACACGGAGCACCTGGTGAAGGAGGTGCCGCGCATCCATCCGTACACGGTGGTGCGGGTGATGGCCAACTCGGCGGCGTCGCATCTGGCGATGAAGTACGGGCTCAAGGCGGCGATGCTGACGATCTCGAACGCGTGCGCCTCCTCGGCGCAGGCGATCGGCGAGGCGCTGATGCTGATGCGTCAGGGCCGGGCGGACGTGGCCCTGGTGGGCGGCTCGGAGGCGATGCTGAATCCGGGCTCGGTGGCGGCGTGGCAGGCCATGGGCGTGATGGCCGCGGCGGACGCGGAAGACCCGTCGCGCAGCTGCCGGCCCTTCGACGACGCGCGCAAGGGCCTGGTGCTGGGCGAGGGCTCGGCGGCACTGGTGCTGGAGACGGCCTCCCACGCCCGCGCACGCGGCGCTTCGGCGCTTGCCGTGCTGGCCGGTTACGGACATAGCGTCGACGCGGTGCATCTGTCGCGTCCCGACGCCGACGGTCAGGAGCGCGCGCTGCGGGCGGCGCTCAAGGACGCGGGCATCGAGCCGGGGCAAGTGGGCTACGTGAACGCGCACGGCACGGCGACGGATGTCGGCGACACGGTCGAGTGCGAATCGCTGATGCGGGTCTTCGGCCAGCGCGGCGTGCCGGTGAGCGCGACCAAGGCGCTGCACGGTCACCTGATCGGCGCGGGCGGCGCGCTGGAGCTGGTCGCCTGCGTGCAGGCGCTGCGCCGCGGCAAGCTGCCGGCGAGCGCCAATGTCCGCAGCAGCGTGCTCGAGGAGATCGCCGATGTGATCCGCGAGACGCGCGACTTCGACCGATCGAAGGCGATCGTCAGCAACTCTTTCGCCTTCGGCGGGAGCAATGTGTCGCTGGTGATCAACGCGGCCTGAGGCCTCGTTCGCGATTCACAGTAGGCGCCGTCATCGACGATGGCGGCTGGGGAAACTTGGAGGGGCGCTCACTGAGCGCCCTTCTCCCTTTTCAGCTCGAAGCGTTCCAGCAGGGTCGCCAGTTCCGCCGCGGAGCGCAGACCCAGCTTCGTGAACGCCCGTGCGCGGTGGACTTCCACCGTGCGGATCGCGATGCCGAGCTCGTCCGCGACCTGCTTGTTCAGCTTGCCCGCAGCGACCAGCAGCGCGACCTCGCGCTCCCGGTCCGTCAAGGTCGCCAGCTTGCCCGAGGCATCCGCATGCGCGCGCGCCTCGCGCTGACGATGCACGTCCAGCGCCAGCGCGCGCTGCACCTTGTTCACCAGCGCCTGATCGTTGAACGGCTTCTCCACGAAGTCGATCGCGCCCTTCTGCATCGCGTCCACCGCCATCGGGATGTCGCCGTGCCCGCTCAGGAAGATCACCGGCATCGGGATGCCGCGCGCGATCAGCTCGTCATGCACTTGCAAGCCCGACAGCGGCTCCATCCGCACGTCCAGCACGATGCAGCCATGCGGCTCGAAAGCCTGCTCGATCGCCTCCAGCAAGGCCGGCCCGCTCGCGTGCGTCTCCACCCGCAGCCCGTGCGAGCGCATCAGGAAGGCCAGCGCATCCAGCACCGCCGCCTCGTCGTCCACCAGGTGGACCGTCGCCTGAGGGTCGCTCATCGTTCGCTCTCCTTGTTCCCCGTCATCCGCGGCGCCGACGTGGTCGACATCGTCGACACCATCGGCGCCATCGACGTCGCCGGCTCATCGGGACACGGCGCCTGCGTCGCGCACAGCGGCAGCGTGAAGCTCACCCTCGCGCCGCCCAGCGCGCCGACGCCGGCCTCCATGCCGCCGTGGTGCGCCTCCACCACCGACCGGCAGATCGCCAGTCCCATCCCCATGCCCTCGGCCTTGGTCGAATAGAAGGCCGTCGTCAGCTGATCGATGCCGCGCCCCTGCAGGCCCGGTCCGTTGTCGTCGACGTCCACGCGCACGAAGCGCTCGCCCACGCGCAGCGCCGCGATCCGCAGCCGCGCATCCGAACGCCCGTGTAGCTCGTCCAGCGCGTTGCGGATCAGGTTGATCAGCACCTGCTCGATCAGCACCGCATCGGCCTGCACCGCCGGCAGGTCCGGCGGCATCAGCACCTCCACCGGCACGCCGCTCAGATCCCGCTTGAGCAGCGCCAGCACCCGCGACACCAACTCCGGCACCGCGCAGCGCTCGGGCTGCGGCGCGCGCCGCGTCAGGAAGGCGCGGATGCGCTGCACGATGCGGCCCGCCTCCATCGCTTGCTCGCCCAGGCGCTTGAGCGCCCCCATCACGATCTCGTCGGTCTGCCCGCTGCGCTCCAGCGAGCGGATCGCGCCCGCGTTATAGCCGGCGATCGCCGCCAGCGGCTGATTCAACTGATGCGCCAGCGCCGAGGCCACCTCGCCCAGCGTGCTCAGCCGCGCCTGATGGGCGAGCGCCTCGGTGCGGCGGCGTTCGCGTTCCTCGGCCTGCTTGCGCGCGCTGATGTCCACGATGGACCCCATCCATCCGATCTGATGGCCCGACGCATCCACCAGCGGCGCCTCCAGGATCATCACGTCGATGGCATGCCCGTCGCGGTGCATCCAGCGCGCCTCATAGCCGTCGCGCGGCGCGCCCCCGGCCATGTTGCGGCGGTGCCGGCGCAGGCTGTCCTCCATCTCGTCGGGGAGCCAGTAGGGCATGGGCGGCAGGCGGCCGAGCAGCTCCTCCGCGCTGTAGCCCACCAGATCGCAGAAGGCGCGATTCACATGGGTGAGCCGCCCGTCCAGATCGCGCCCCCGCAGGCCCACCGTCAGCGAGTCCTCCACCGCGCGGCGCCAGGCGGCCTCGGTGCGGGCCTCGTTCTCGGCGCGGCGCACCTCGCGCATCTGCCGGCGCAGCATGCCGCTGGCCAGCGCCGACAGCAGGATGAACACGCCCATCAGCGCCGCCGCCAGCGTGTGCCACCACGGCGTGTGCCGATTGCGGGTGTTGAGCTCCAGCCAGGTCTCGCGCATCGCCGGATCGACGCTGACCCGATAGCTCTGCGTGCCCGGCTGCTGCAGCGGCTCGCCGTTCTGCGCCAGCCGCTGGCCGAGCGCATCGACCAGGCGCACGTCGTACTTCTGCGCCAGCCACCAGGGCAAGGTCTGGCGCAGCAGCGCGCTCGGCGCGAAGCGCACCACCAGCCGCCCGCCCTGCGGCCGCGGCGCGCTCCAGTGCGCGGTCACGCCGCCCTCGTCCAGGCTCACGCCGCTGCGCTCGCGCACCGGCGCCAGCGTGTGCGGCGTCTGCTGCGGCACATGGGCCAGCACGCGGTTGTTGGCGTCCAGCACGGTCACGCTGACCCACAGTCGCCGCAACCCCTCGGTCACCGCCTGCTGCCGCAGCAGCGTGCTGTCGTCGACCTTGGCCGGCAGCTGCTGCGCGAGGCGGTCCACCGCCGCATGCTCCGCATTGAGCCAGTCGCTGATGCGCGCCTCCAGCGAGAGCGAGTCCGCGATCAGCGTCAGCCGCTCCTCCTCCAGATCGGCCTGATCGGTCAACCGCAGCCACACGCCCACCGACGCGGCGAAGGCCAGCGCCAGCAGCAGCGGCAAAGCCCAGCTGGCGCGCTTGAGCAGGTGGGGGAGTCGTCGCGCGGCGGCCATGGCCGGCAGTCTAGGCGCTGCGCCTCTCGCACGCGCGGCGCGGAGGCGGGCGTTTCGCATTTCCCCAATGTGGAAGTCCACAACTGGCCGTGCGCGGGGCCGATTTCCACAATCCGCCCCATCCCAGGATGCCCCGAGTCCCGGCGCAGCCAAGAACACCAGGAGACCTCCCCCATGTCCGTTCTCTTCTCCCGCAGCGTCCCCCGCCGCCTGCTGCTGTCCGCCGCGCTGGCCGTCGCCGGCCTGAGCGCCGCCGGCGCCTCGTTCGCCCAAGCGCCCATCGTCATCAAGCTCAGCCACGTGGTCGCCCCCGACACGCCCAAGGGCAAGGGCGCGCAGCGCTTCAAGGAACTGGCCGAGGAGCGCAGCAAGGGCCGGCTGAAGGTCGAGGTCTATCCCAACAGCCAGCTCTACAAGGACAAGGAAGAGTTGGAGGCGCTGCAGCTGGGCTCGGTGCAGATGCTGGCGCCGTCGCTGGCCAAGTTCGGCCCGCTGGGCGTGAAGGAGTTCGAGGTCTTCGACCTGCCCTTCCTGTTCAAGGACGACGCCTCCTTCCGCAACACGACCAACACCCTGGGCATGGAGCTGTTCAAGAAGCTCGAGCCCAAGGGCATCAAGGGCCTGGCCTTCTGGGACAACGGCTTCCACATCATGAGCGCCAACAAGCCGCTGCACCACGTGGCGGACTTCAAGGGCCTGAAGATGCGCATCCAGTCCTCCAAGGTGCTGGACGCACAGATGCGCGCGCTGGGCGCGATCCCGCAGGTGATGGCCTTCTCGGAGCTGTACCAGGCGCTGCAGTCGGGCGTGGTGGACGGGACCGAGGGCGTGCCCTCCAACTTCTACACCCAGAAGACCTATGAGGTGCAGAAGCACACCACCATCAGCAACCACGGCCACCTGGCCTACGCGCTGATCATCAACAAGAAGTTCTATGACGGCCTGCCCGCCGACCTGAAGGCCGTGGTGGACAGCAGCGTCAAGGACGCCACCACCTACGCCAACGCGATCGCGCAGACCGAGAACCAGCAGGCGCTGGAGAAGATCAAGGCCAGCGGCAAGACCACCATCTACACGCTGACCCCGGCGGAAGTGAACGAGTGGAAGCTGGCGCTGATGCCGGTCCACAAGGAGATGGAAGGCCGCGTGGGCAAGAGCACGGTCGAGGCCGCCTACAAGGCCGCCGGCTTCGTCCCGCCGACCAAGTAAGCCCGTCGGCCGCCGGCGTCGCCGGCCCGCCTTTCTGAACCGTCGCCGTTCCCGGCGACCTTCCAAGCCGCGCTGTCCTCCGGCGGCGCGGCTTTTCTTTGTCCGAAGGAGATCGCCATGTCCCTGAGATGGCTCGATCGATTGGAGGAGAGCCTGATCGCTTTCCTCATGGGCGCCGCGACGCTGGTGATCGCGATCGCCGTGCTGCACCGCTTTCTGGCAGGCGTCCCGCACCTGCAGGACCTGATCATCCGCATCGACGTGAGCTGGGCGCAGGAGCTGTGCATCTACATGTTCGTGTGGATGGCCAAGTTCGGCGCCGCCTACGGCGTGCGCGCCGGCACCCACGTCGGCGTGGACGTGCTGGTGCGCAAGCTCAAGCCGCAGCATGCGAAATACCTGGTGATCTTCAGCCTGCTCGCGGGCGCGGTCTTCACCGCCACCATCGGCACGCTGGGCGCGACCTTCGTCTGGGAGAACGGCGCCCACTATGCGTTCACGCACGCCTTCGGCATCGACAACCCCGACCTCTTCGAAGGCCCCACCTCGCCCGACCTGGAGATCCCGACCTGGATCGCCTACTCCTGCGTGCCGCTGGGCTCCTACCTGATGTGCTTGCGCTTCCTGCAGGTGTGCTGGCACTTCATCCGCACCGGTGAAGCGCCGCACGCGGACCACGGCCACGTGGAAGGCATCGAGGACGACGCCGCGGCGATCGGCTCGGCCAAGACCGCCGAGGAAGCCGCGAAGACCGCGGCGGGCTCGAAGGGAGATCGCGCATGAACACCCTGATCATCTTCTCGCTGCTGGTGGTGCTCATGCTCACCGGCATGCCGATCTCGATCTCGCTGGGCCTGACGGTCCTGACCTATCTCTTCACGATGACGAACGTGCCGATCGAATCGGTCGCGCTCAAGCTGTTCACCGGCATCGAGAAGTTCGAGATCATGGCCGTCCCGTTCTTCATCCTGGCGGGGAACTTCCTAACGCATGGCGGAGTAGCCAGACGGATCATCCACTTCGCCACGACCATGATCGGCCACTGGTACGGCGGTCTCGGTCTGGCCGGCGTGCTGGCCTGCGCGATGTTCGCGGCGATCTCGGGATCGTCGGTGGCGACGGTGGTGGCGGTCGGCTCCATCATCCTGCCGGCGATGACCAAGCAGGGCTATCCGAAGCAGTTCGGGGCTGGCGTGATCACGACCTCGGGCGCGCTGGGCATCCTGTTCCCGCCGTCGATCAACCTGGTGATGTTCTCGATCGCCACGGCCGGCATGTCGGCCACCGGTCCGCACGGCGAAGTCGTGGGTACGGCCTCGGTGGGTCAGCTGTTCATGGCCGGCGTGGTGCCGGGCGTATGCCTGTCGCTGCTGCTGGGTCTGACGACCTGGTACCGCGCCAAGAAGTACGACTACCCGCGCATGGTCAAGGCCACCTGGGGGGAGCGCTTCAAGGCCTTCCGCGACAGTTTCTGGGGCCTGATGCTGATCGTCGTCGTGATCGGCGGCATCTACAGCGGCAAGTTCACGCCGACGGAAGCGGCCGCCGTGGCCGCGGTCTACGCCTTCATCATCTCGGTCTTCGTCTACAAGGACATGCGCCTGAAGGACGTGCCCAAGGTGCTGCTGAAGGCGGCGGCGATGAGCTCGATGCTGCTGTACATCATCACCAACGCGGTGCTGTTCAGCTTCCTGATGGCCTCGGAGCAGATCCCGCAGACGATGGCGGCCTGGATGTCGGCGCAGGGCTTCGGACTGATCGTCTTCCTGCTGCTGGTCAACCTGATCCTGCTGGGCGCGGGCAACTTCATGGACCCGGCCGCGATCGTGCTGATCATGGCGCCCATCCTGTTCCCGGTCGCCGCCAAGCTGGGCGTGGATCCGGTGCACCTGGGCATTCTGATGGCGGTGAACATGGAGGTCGGCCTGTGCCATCCGCCGGTGGGGCTGAACCTGTACGTGGCCTCCGGGATCACGAAGATGGGGATCACCGAGCTCACCGTCGCGGTGTGGCCGTGGCTGCTGACCATGCTGGGCTTCCTGCTGGTGGTGACCTACTGGCCGGCGCTGTCGCTGGCGCTGCCGAGGTTGCTGGGATTGGTGGTCTGACGGCGGCGGGCCGCGGCCGGGAAAGACCCTCTCCCCTGCCCTCTCCCGCAAGCGGGCGAGGGAGAAAGAAGGTTCGCTCTCCCGCAAGCGGGCGAGGGAGAAAGAAGGTTCGCTCTCTCGCAAGCGGGCGCGCTGCCAACCCCCTCTCCCGCTTGCGGGAGAGGGCGGGGGAGAGGGTCTTCCGGGGCCGTGGCACGCCAGCGCCCCCAGCCGCCCGGAATCCCCCAGGACTACGGGGGAAAGCCCTGACCCCGACTTCAGCCACCCTTCAGCCCCGACGCGCATCTTGGGTCTCCGAGCGCAGGAGTTGGAGGACAGCATGCAAGGCGATCACCGGGACCTGATTCCACGGATCTGGCGCCACGGCGCCGCGCTCTTGCTGATGAGCATGAGCGCCGCGACCGCCGTCGCGCGCGACGGCCCGCCCGCGCCCGACCTCGCCGCGGTCGATGCGTCTCTCGTGGCCGCGGTCGCCGCCGCCTCGGCGCCCGACCCCGAATCGCCCCCTCCCCCGCCGCGCCCCACCGTCACCGCCATCAAGCCGCCCACCCTCGCCGAGCTATGCGCCCGCCTGCAACCCTGGCGCAACGGCCCCAACAGCAGCGACCGCGACAGCCCCGCGCTGCGCTCCGGCCTCGACATCCGCGTGATCGAGCTCCCCCGCGAAGGCGCGCCCCTCGGCCCGCCCCCCAAGCGCGCCCATCACGCGCTCAGCATCGGCATGGACGGCCCCAAGCAGATGCTCCGCGGCCTGGGACTGGACGCCACCGAGTGTGCCGGCCGTTTCCGCATGCCCTCCAAGCTCAACCGCAAGGGCGACGGGTCGACCTCGGTCGACATCTCGGCCCAGCTCGGGATGGCCTGCAAGTTCTGAGCCCTCGGCGCGGCGTCAGGCGTAGAGGGTCGCTCGGCCTTCTCGGACGAAGCCGGCCAGACGCAGTCCGCAGGACTGCGCCGTGCGGATCGCCAGGTGGGTCGGCGCGGAAACCGCCGCGAGCATCGGCATGCCCGCGATCGCGGCCTTTTGCACCATCTCGAAGCTGGCACGGCTGGTGACGGCGGCGAAGCCCGTCGACGGATCGATACCGGCACGCGCCATGGCGCCGATCAGTTTGTCCAGGGCGTTGTGGCGCCCCACGTCCTCGCGCACCAGGGTGACGCCGCCATCCGGCTCGCACCAGGCGGCGGCGTGGATGCCTCCGGTACGCTGCTGCAGCGGCTGAGCCTCGGCCAGCTCGCGCATCGCGCGCGACAGCGCCGGCACCAGCGCCTCGGGCGCGGCGAGCGCCGACGGCAAGGGCGGCACCGCGCGCTCCGGCACACGGAACACCTGGTCCAGGTTGTCCGTGCCGCAGAGCCCGCACCCCGTGCGGCCCGCCATGCTGCGACGACGCTCCTTGAGCAGCGCCTCGCAACGCGCGGTGACGGTGAGCTGCAAGGCGATGCCGTTGGCCCGCGTGCGCAGCTCCACATCCAGCAGATCAGCCGGCGTGGCCAGCAGCCCTTCCGTGAGCGAGAAGCCCAGCGCGAAGTCCTCCAGGTCCAGCGGCGTGGCCAGCATCACCGCATGCGACAGGCCGTTGTACTCCAGCGCGATCGGCACCTCCTCGGCGACGAACTCCTCGTCGGCGGCACGCGCGGCGCCCAGCCGCCGCGGCCGTACCGCGATCAGCGCGGCAGGCAGCGGCGCATCGCCCTCGTCGGGACGCAGGTCCTCGGGACCGGGCAGCGGGCAGCTCGTCATGCGGAAGGCTCCTCGTCGCCGCGACCGGCCGGCGTGATGTGCGCGATCCAGCGCCCGTCCTCGTCGAGCTGCAGCCGGACCCAGCCGGGTCCCTGCTCCGCGCCGACGCGGGCGTCGCTCATCAGCGTGTAGAGCCGCAGCAGCACGCTCACCCGCGTCCCCGTTCGCTTGGCCAGACGCGGCAGCGAGACGCCGTTGCCCGCGTCCAGCTCCGCCAGCGTCTCCAGCGCGACGCGCGCCTGCGCCGCGACGTCGCCGTCGTCCATCGCTACGTCGTCGTCGATCGCGGAATCGGGCACGTCGTCGCGGCTCATGGGGTCGGTCCCTGTCTCGGCCTCGGTCTCTGCGTCAGGTCCGATCTCAGGCGTTCGCGCCCGCGACCGAACGCGCCTGCTCCTGCGGCAGCGGCGCGTCCTGCGGACGCAGGGTCAGCACCACCGGGATGGACTTGGACGTCGGCGTGCCGGCGCCGATGGACACGCTGCTCAGCGGCACCAGCGAATTCGTCTCCGGGAAGTAGCTGGCCATGCATCCGCGCGGGATGTCGTATTCGATCAGCACGAACTTCTCGGCGCGACGCGTGTCGCCGTCCGGATAGACGCTGGTGATGTCCACCCACTGGCCGGCCTTCATGCCGATCTGGCGCAGGTCGTCCTTGTGGATGAAGACCACGCGGCGATGGCCCCAGACGCCGCGGTAGCGGTCGTCCATGCCGTAGATCGTCGTGTTGTACTGGTCGTGCGAGCGCACCGTCGCCAAGTTGAACACCACCGTCTTGTGCTCCTGCGCGCGAGCCTGCGCCAGGTGGAAGGGGGTGTCGGTGGGCAGCGCGTGGGTGATGAAGTTGGCCTTGCCGGTGGGCGTGTTCCAGACCCGCTCCGATGCCGTGTTGCGCAGGCGGAAACCGCCCGGCTGCTTGATCTTCTCGTTGAAGCCCTTGAAGTCGTCGAAGACCTCCTCGATCTTGTCGCGGATGCGGGCGTAGTCCTCGACCAGCCACAGCCACGGCGTCTTGGAACGACCCTTGAGCGTCGCCGCCGCCAGGCGCGCCACGATCATGGGCTCGGACAGCAGGTGCTCCGAGGCCGGCGCATTCATGCCGCTGGAGATGTGCACCATGCTCATCGAGTCCTCCACCGTCACGCCCTGCGGGCCCGTGGCCTGCATGTCGATCTCGGTGCGGCCCAGGCAGGGCAGCACCAGCGCTTCCTTCCCATGGATGGTGTGGCTGCGGTTGAACTTGGTGGTCACGTGGACCGTCAGGTCGGTCGAGCGCAGCGCCTTCCAGGTCGCCACCGTGTCGGGCGTCGCCGCGGCGAAGTTGCCGCCCAGCGCGAAGAAGACCTTGCCCTTGCCCTCCAGCATCGCCTGGATGGACTCGACCGTGCCGTAGCCGTTCTCGCGCGGCGGCTCGAAACCGAAGACCTGGCCCAGCCGGTCCAGCAGCGCCTTGGGCGGCTTCTCGTAGATGCCCATCGTGCGGTCGCCCTGCACGTTGGAGTGGCCGCGCACCGGGCAGGCGCCGGCGCCTTCGCGGCCCAGGTTGCCGCGCAGCATCAGCAGCGCCGCGATGTGCTGGATGGTCGCCACCGAATGCTGGTGCTGGGTGATGCCCATGCCCCAGCAGATGATCACGCGCTTGGCCTGGGCGTACAGGTCGCCGGCCGCGTTGAGCTGCTCGCGCGACAGGCCGGACTCGGCTTGCAGCGCGTCCCAGGACTCGGCGCGGATGCTGGCCTCGAAGTCATCGAAGCCGCTCGTGTGCTCGGCGATGAAGTCCAAGTCCAGCACGCGCTCGCCGCCCACGGCGACGGCCGCGTCGTCCAGCTCGAAGACGCGCTTGCACAGCGCCTTCATGACGGCCATGTCGCCGCCGATGCGCAGCTGGAAGTAGTTGGTCGAGATCGGCGTGCTGCCCATCGTCGCCATCTCCAGCTTGTCCTGCGGATCGGCGAAGCGCTCCAGACCGCGCTCGCGCAGCGGGTTGAAGCTGACGATCTTGCAGCCGCGCTTGGAGGCCTCGCGCAGCTCGCCCAGCATGCGCGGGTGATTCGTGCCCGGGTTCTGGCCGAAGATGAAGATCGCGTCCGCCCGCTCGAAGTCGTGCAGCGTCACCGTGCCCTTGCCGATGCCGATGGTCGGCTTCAGGCCCTGGCCGCTGGGCTCGTGGCACATGTTGGAGCAGTCGGGGAAGTTGTTGGTCCCGAACTCGCGCACGAACAGCTGATAGAGGAAGGCGGCTTCGTTGCTCGCGCGGCCGGAGGTGTAGAACATCGCCTCGTTGGGATCCTTCAGCGCGTTCAGGCGCGCGGCGATCAGCTCGAAGGCGTCGTCCCAGGCGATGGGCACGTAGCGGTCGCTGGCGGGGTCATAGACCAGCGGCTCGGTGATGCGGCCCAGGTTCTCGAGGTCGAAATCGGACCAGCCGGCCAGCTCGGTCACGGTGTGGCCGCCCAGCACGTCGGCCGTGGCGCGATGCGAGGTCGCTTCCGCGGCGATGGCCTTGGCGCCGTTCTCGCAGAACTCGAAGGTCGAGCGGTGATCCCGGTCCGGCCAGGCGCAGCCGGGGCAGTCGAAGCCGTCCGGCTGGTTGGCCGACAGCAGCGTCTTGGCGCCCTTGACCGCGATGCCTTGCGCTTGCAGCGTCTTGGCGACGCTCTTCAGCGCGCCCCAACCGCCCGCCGGGCCCTTGTAGAAGTGGATCTTCTGCTCGCTCATCGAGTCCTCTGAATTCTTGAGTTCCGCCCCGGCACGACATGCCCGGAAACGGAGTCGCCCCGTGGTCGCCGAAGCTCGACGGCCGCCGGGGCGAGGGGAATGCTACCCGGCCGCGCCCGAGGGCGCCGGCCAGGGGCCTGCGGTCAAGCTCAGTTGAAGAACTTGGCCACGCTCAGCATCGTCTTGTAGATACCCCAGGCCAGCGGCAGGCCCACGGCCAGCCAGGCCACGAAGACCAGCGCCGCCGGGGTCGCCTTGCCGGCGCCCGGGCCGCTGCCGACTTCGGAGGCGGCGGCCTTCTCGTGGGCCAGCTGCTTCTCGACCGCCAGTTCGGCGTCGGTCATGAAGTGCTTGTCGGCCACCGGACGCACCAGCAGGTTGGCCAGCAGGCCCACGGCCAGCATGCCCACCAGGATGTACATGGTCTGGTTGTAGACCTGCTCACGGGGGATGCCCATGCCCAGCTGGTAGTCGCGCATGCCGTTCACGATGAACGGGCCCAGGATGCCGGCGGTCGCCCAGGCAGTCAGCAGACGGCCGTGGATGGCGCCCACGAACTGCGTGCCGAAGAGGTCGCCCAGATAGGCCGGCACGGTGGCGAAGCCGCCGCCGTACATCGACAGGATCACGCAGACCGCGCCGACGAAGGCCAGCTTGTGACCCGCGGCCGCGCTGCTCGGCAGCGAGGCGTACAGCAGGCCGCCCAGCACGAAGAACACGGTGTAGGTCAGCTTGCGACCCAGCTTGTCCGACAGCGAGGCCCACACGAAGCGGCCGCCGATGTTGAACAGGCTCAGCAGCGCGGTGAAGCCGCCAGCGATCGCGGCGATCGCGGCCAGTTGGGTCTTGTCCAGCTCGGCGTACTTGGCCTGCACGCCGATCAGCGTGCCGCCGAAGATCTCCTGCAGCATCGGGCTGGCCATGCCGATCACACCGATGCCGGCGGTCACGTTCATGCACAGGACGACCCACACCAGCCAGAACTGGGGAATGCCCCAGACCTTCTTCACGTGCACGTGGCGCTTCGTGATCATGGCGTTGGCGGCTTGCGCCACGGGCGGCGTCCAGCCTTCCGGCTTCCAGCCGGTCGGGGGCACGCGGTAGCCCAACGCGCCGGCGACCATGAACACGAAGTAGATCAGCGCCATCACGACGAAGGTCTGCATCACGCCCGGGTCGGTCGGGGTGGCGAAGCGCTTCATCAGCTCCACCGCCAGGGGCGAGCCGATCATCGCGCCGCCGCCGAAGCCCATGATGGCCATGCCGGTGGCCATGCCGCGCCGGTCGGGGAACCACTTGATCAGGGTCGACACGGGCGAGATGTAGCCCAGGCCCAGACCGATGCCGCCAATGACGCCGGAACCCAGCACCATCATCCAGAACTGGTGGGTATGGATGCCGAAGGCCGAGATCAGCATGCCGCCGCACCAGCACACGGCCGACACGAGACCCGCCTTGCGGGGGCCGGCGCGTTCCAGCCAACCGCCCCAGATGGCGGCGGAGCAGCCCAGGAACAGGAAGAACAGCATGTAGATCGTGCCCAGCGTCAGCACGGTCCAGTCGCAGCTGGTGGTGGTGAGCTGCTCGAAGAAGCCCACGTCCTTGCCGCAGGCGGCGCCGGTGCCGGCGCTTTGCAGCATCTTGGACAGCGGCAGCCAGAACACCGAGAAGCCGTAGGCCATGCCGATGCACAGGTGGATGGCGAGCGCGCTCGGCGGCACGAGCCAGCGGTTGAAGCCGGGAGCGGCGATGGTGCGCTCCTTGTCCAGCCAGCTCGAGCCGGCGGATCCGACGCTGGGGTCGGTCAGCACAGTAGACATTCAGTCCTCCAGAAGAATTTGAACGGGCCGCCATGGGGCGGCCCGGTGTCCTTCGATCGCGGGACGGAACCCTCCTCCCGTTTCGCGATCGGCCGTCCGTCCCCTCGCCCTGTCCCTCTGGTAGCGCGACCAGTCAACAAGCCGTGAGGGCTTGCTCACTCGTTACGCGGCGCAAGAAATGGATCGGGAGGCTTTCGGCGGGCGCGATCTTGACGCATGTCAAAGACGTTTCCTGACAAACCTGCTGGGAAAACGGACGTCATTCGCACGGAACCGACAGCCGGTCGTCATGCCGGGCCGGGCGGCTGGCGGCACAACACCTCGGGTTTGTGCGATTGACGGACTAAGACCCCGCACGCGCGGGGGTTCAGGGCGAGGGGCGCGATTGTTGCGAAGCCGACAACGATGCGTTCCGGATCGAACCATTTATGTGATTCGGGTCAATGCCTATTGTTCAGCCATCGGCAAACGCAACGCCGCCCCACGAATCCTCCGAGCCGGAACGCTCGCACCGCTGAAAGGACATGCCATGAACACCGCCAAGACCCTGATCGCCTCCGCCCTGGTTGCCCTGACCGCTGTCGCGGCCCCGGCCTTCGCTCAGAGCTACAGCCACCTCGACCCGATCACCGCCAGCCAGAAGACCCGCGCCGAAGTGCTGGCCGATCTGGAGATCTATCGCGAATCGGGCTTGGCTGCGGTGGACCGCACCGAGGACTTCTCGCTGAACGCCAACCAGCGCGCCAAGGCCGAAGCCCGCTACGCGGAGCTGAAGGCCTCGCCCAAGTACGCGGCCCTGATCCAGCGCTTCGCCGCGCAGGAAGCCGCCAAGACCGCCAAGGCCACCGCCGGCGAAGCCGACGCGGCCGCCGTCTCGGCCCGCTGAGCCACCGGGGCGCACCGGCCCCGATCTCCACTTCATCGATTTCCTGGATCTTCCCGATCCCTCGATCTCTCGTCTCTCCTGAAGTCTCCGAAGGCGTCCATCAGCGTCTTCGTTTGCCGGACCGCCCCTCGGGGTCGTCCGGCTTTTTGTTATCCGGGGATGTTCTCGATGTCCTCGACGTCCTCGATGTCCTCGATGCTCGATGCTCGATGCTCGATGCGCTTGATGCGCTTGATGCGCTCGATGACCTGGGTCGCCTTTACTCCCTCGCCCGCTTGCGGGAGAGGGCGGGGGAGAGGGTCTTCG
>NZ_JBCNLU010000023.1:0-87868 GCF_039595295.1 Roseateles sp. | reverse complement strand
GTCCTCGATGTCCTCGATGCTCGATGCTCGATGCTCGATGCGCTTGATGCGCTTGATGCGCTCGATGACCTGGGTCGCCTTTACTCCCTCGCCCGCTTGCGGGAGAGGGCGGGGGAGAGGGTCTTCGAGCTGCACAGGATCGCCGCTTGCCCCGATGAACACGTCGTTTCCGGCCGTTTCACCGCGACACCGGCTCCCGTTTTGTATCGATGTGAAAGCTGCCGTTTGTCCTACAAGCGCTCGCGTTCTCAACCCACGGAAGCGGACCCGCCGGACGTCCACAGTTGCTCCTAACCGATCTCACCCGATCGGCCCTTCAAGCCCAAAGGAGAGACACATGAACGCCACCAAGTCCCTTGTCACCGGCGCTGTTGCGCTGACCGCCTTCGCCAGCGTGCTGGGCCTGGCCTACGCGCAGGTCGAGAACACCGACCCCAACGCGCAGACGCAGCAGCAGCAATACCCGTCCACCCAGACCGACCCGACGCAGCAAGCCGTCCCGGCCGAGCAGAGCATGACCCCGGCCGACCAGCCGGCCAGCGGCGCCGAGCAGTCGCAGCAGATGCAATCGGAAGCCCAGTCGCAGCAATCGCAGCCGCAGTCGTCGGAGCAATGGCAGACCCAGCAGCAGCCGGCCACGCAAGAGCCGCTGCCCAGCGAGCCCACGGCCGCCGGCACGCCGGCTCCGCGCGCCGACCGCAACTGATCGCGGTCTGACGTTCAAGGCCCCGACGCCTGATCCGAGGACCGAGTCCACTGCCTCGCGTCCGAGGATCCTTCGATGACTCCTGAAAGCCCATCATGCTGAGAGCCTCCAGCGGGTACTACTTCGGCGATCCGCCGCCGCCCTCCCCGGCGCCTGAGCGGATCCCCAAGCACCTGCGGGAGCGCGCCGGCTGGGCCGCCCAGGGGTTGGCGCTGGGCCTGGCCGCCGCGCTGCTCGCGTGGCCGGCGGCCACCTATCTCATGAAGCAGATGCGACCGGCGCCCGTGCCGATGGCATCTGGTCATCTCTCGACGCCTGCGTCCGGCCAGCCCGTCCATCAGGCGGCGCGATCTCCCGCACCTCCGCGGCAGACCGGCACGGCCGACTTCGGCAAGACCAAGGTGTCCAAGCAGGCCCGCCTGCTGGCGCAATGGGTGATGGCGGGCTGGGACCACAACGGCCGTCCCTTCGCCATCCTGGACAAGCGCCAGGCGCAGGTGCTGGTGTTCAAGCCGGACGGCAAGCTGGTCGCGTCCACCCCGGTGCTGCTGGGCTATGCGGCCGGCGACGACAGCGTCGCGGGCATCGGCCTGCGCCCGATCGCCGAGGTCCGCCCCTCCGAACGCACCACCCCGGCGGGCCGATTCGTCGCACAGCCGGGTCGCAACGCCTCGCATGAAGACGTGCTCTGGGTCGATTACGACGCCGCCGTTTCCATGCACCGCGTGCGCCCCACCAATCCGGCCGAGCGCCGCCTGGAGCGTCTGGCCTCGCCGACGCCCAAGGACAACCGCATCAGCTACGGCTGCATCAACATGCCGGTGAAATTCTTCGAGCAGACCCTGTGGCCGACCTTCGGCAAGCAAGGGGGCATCGTCTACGTACTGCCTGAAAAGAAGAGCCTGGAACAGGTCTTCAACGAGCAGATGAAACGCGCCAAGGCGGGGCTACCCACATGAGGTCGCCCGCGACGCCGGCGCCCCGATTCGTCTCCCTCACCGCGATCGCCGCCGCGCTCGCCCTGGCGCTGAGCGCCGGCGGCGCGCACGCCCAGGTCAGCCGCGCGACGGTGCGCGGTCTGGTCACGGTCGCACCGGGCGCGGCCAACGGCGGCCTCACCATCACCGCGGTCAACACCGCGAACGGCACCAGCTATCGGACCGCCACCCGCACCGACGGCCGCTATGCGCTGATCGGCCTGGCGCCGGGCAGCTATGTGGTGCGCGTGCTCGACGCCTCGGGCGCGCCGCTCAAGACCGAGCAGATCACGCTGTCCGTCGGCGAGAGCGCCGCGCTCGACCTGCAGGCCGCAGCGCCCCCGGCGACCGCCGTCGACGGCAAGGCCGAGCCGGTGCAACTTGGCAAGGTCACCGTCGAGGGCAACGCGATCCGCCAAGGCGTGAAGGACTCGCAGGTCGGCACCACGGTCTCGCAGAAGATGATCGAGGCGCTGCCGCAGAACACGCGCAACTTCCTCAGCGCCGCGGACCTGGCGCCGGGCGTGGCCTTCTCCAGCGATGCCTCGGGTCTGAGCAAGCTGCAATCGGGGGCGCAGGACTTCGACCACCTGAACGTTTTCATCGACGGCGTGGGACAGAAGAACAACATCCTGCGCGGCGGTCTGAGCGGCCAGGACAACTCGCGCGGCAACCCCTTCCCGCAATCGGCCATCGCCGAGTACAAGGTCCTGACGCAAAACTACAAGGCCGAGTTCGACCAGGTCAGCAGCGCCGCGATCACCGCGGTGACCAAGTCCGGCACCAACGAGCTGCACGGCGAGCTCTACGCCGACCGCACCGGCACCAACTGGCGCTCGCTGAACGCGCTGGAGAAAGCGCGCGAGGCGCAAGGCGTGAAGCGGCCTTCGTCCGAGAAATACGAGTACGGCGGCAGCATCGGCGGTCCCATCGTCAAGGACAGGCTGCATTACTTCTTTGCCTACGACGGCAAGCGCATCGAGGACTCGCGCCAGATCATCGGCCAGAACTTCGAGAAGCTGCCCGACGCCGGCATCGTGCCGGGCCTGCGCGCGCGCCAGGGCAACCAGGTCGACCCCTTCCACGAGGACCTGTTCTTCGGCAAGCTCGACGCGCAGCTCAACGACGAGCATCGCCTGACGCTGAGCGCGCGCCTGCGGCGCGAGACCGACCGCATCGCCGAGGACCGCAACCTCTCCCTGCCCGGCAACGACAAGGAGCGGCGCAACGACGAGACCCGCGTCGACCTCAAGCACGAATGGGCGCGCGACGACTGGCTCAGCGAGGCGCGCATCGGCTACGAGGACTACGTGTGGAATCCGCAGTCCTCGTCGGACACACCGATGGTGCGCTACAAGGTGTCGACCTCGACGCCGCAGGCGCTGACGACCTCGCAGGACGTGATCATCGACGGCGGCTCGCCCGACGCGCAGCGGCGCAAGCAGCGCGGCGTGTTCGTGTCGGAGGAGCTGACCTACACCGGATTCGACGGTCACGTCGTCAAGGGCGGCCTCAAGCTCAAGGACATGCGTTACGACCTGAGCGGCACCGCCAACGCGGTCGACTCGGTCGACGTGCTCATCGACAACGTGACCGGTCAGCCCTATTGGGACGGCGCGAACTGCCTGGGGACCAACGTCTCCAACAACGGCCGCACCAGCGACCAATGCAACATCCGGCGCGCGACCGATCCGACGGCGGTGTCCTTCAAGAACCGGCAGTGGGGGCTCTATCTGCAGGACGACTGGACGCTCACGCGCAAGCTCGAGCTCAACCTCGGCCTGCGCTGGGACTACGAGGACAACATGCTCAACAACGGCTATGCGACGCCGGCCGATCGCATCGCCGCGCTGCTCGCGCCAGACGTGACGCGCTTCGGCATCGCGCCGGCGGTGGGTCAGACCTACGCGCAATCGCTGGCCAAGGGCGGCATCGACATCGGGCAGTACGTCAGCAGCGGCAGCTCACGCAAGGCCTTCAAGAACGCATTCGCGCCGCGGGTGGGCTTCTCCTACGACCTCTTCGGGGATCGCGCCTCGGTGGTCTACGGGGGTTACGGCCGCAGCTACGACCGCACCATGGCCAATCACGCGCTGGACGAGCTCCAGAAGAACCAGGCGCCGGGCGGCGAGATCTGGCTGATCCGCAACGACTTGAAGATGCCCTACGCGGACCAGTTCAGCATTGGCTTGCGACAGGCGCTCACGCCGACCTGGAACGGCGAGATCGCGATCAGCCGCGTCGAGGCCAAGAACCAGTTCGTCTGGTTCAGCGGCAACCGCGATCCCAACGGCGGCTTCGCGCAGCAAGCCAGCATCGACCCGCTGTGGGGCGGACCGGACGGCTACGGCCAGCTGGTGCTGGGCGACACGATCGGGCGCACGCGTACCGACTCGCTGTTCCTCAAGGCGGAGAAGCCTTACACCGAGGCCTCGGGTTGGACCGCGACGCTGGCCTACACCTACAGCGACGCGAAGACGACCAATCTGCAGTGGAGCAACGACGTCTTCGACTGGACCTACGGGCGGCCGGGGCGGAGCTGGAATCCGAGCACGCTGGTGGACAAGCACCGGCTGGTGGGCGCTTTCATGACGGACAAGCTGCTGCCTTGGGGTCTGACCTTCGCGGCCAAGGGGACGTATGCCAGCGGCTTCCCGCGCCGGCTGACGGACTGCACGGGCGGCGCCGGTCAATGCGTGCTGGTGGAGGGCAAGTCCTCCAGCTACCGGCAGGTGGACGTGAGCGTGGGCAAGGAGTTCCGCTACGGCATCCACCGCGTGGCCTTGCGGCTGGACGTGCTGAACGTCTTCGGCGCCAACAACTACGGCGGCTTCGACGACTGGATCGGGAATGCGCCGGCGGCAGGCGCGCCGACGAATCGGCTGGGTGGAGACAACCTCAACCTCGACAAGCCCAACGGCATGCGCGGGGACAACCGCGCGATGCGGGTGGTGTTGAACTACAAGTTCTGAGTCCCGCCGGTCTCGTCCGGTCGTCGCCGGTCGCCGCGGGGCGATGACGACCGGCCCGGTCATTCGGGCCGCGTATGCTGGTCCGCTTCCACATCCAGGAGCCGCGCGCCATGACGACAGCCAACACCACCGCCCTGCTCATCATCGATCTGCAACGCGCGCTGTGCAGCGGCGAGTACGCCTGTCACGAGGTCGGCGCGGTGATCGATCGCGTCAACGGCCTGATCGCTCGTGCACGCGAGGCCGGCTCGCCAGTCATCTTCGTCCAGCACGAGGAGGCGGACGGCGAGCAGATGCGCCACGGCAGCGACGGCTGGCAGCTGGACGACCGGCTCGCGGCCTTGCCCGAGGACCGGCGGGTGTTCAAGACCTCGCCGGACTCCTTCCACCAGACGGATCTTGATCCGGTGCTGAAGGGGCTGGGCGTGACCCACCTCATCGTGTGCGGCGCGCAGAGCGATTTCTGCGTGGACACGTCGACGCGGCGGGCACTCTCGTCGGGCTACGACGTCACCCTGGTCGAGGACGCTCACACCACCATTGCTTTCGGCGATCTGACCGCGCCGCAGATCATCGACCACCACACCCTGATCCTGCGCAACCTCAACGGCTTCGGGCCGCGGATGGAGGCCAGGAAAGCGGCGGAGATCCGGTTCGCCGCCTGAGGCCGTGACCGCTCTGGCGGAGTCGACAAAATCCCGCCATGGAAATCCTGCGCACCCTGGGCCTGTTCATCCTCACCGCGCTGGCCGAGATCGTCGGCTGCTACCTGCCCTATCTCTGGCTGAAGCAGGACAAGTCGGCGTGGCTGCTGGTTCCGGCCGCGGCGAGCCTGGCGCTCTTCGCCTGGCTGCTCACGCTGCATCCGACGGCGGCGGGCCGTGTCTACGCGGCGTATGGCGGCGTGTACATCGGCGTGGCGATCGTCTGGCTGATGGTCGTCGACAAGATCAAGCCGACCGGGACGGACTGGCTCGGCGTGGCGGTGAGCCTGGCGGGGATGCTGATCATCATGTTGGGGCGCCGGGCGGGGTAAGCGTCGACGCTTCAACGCCCTGATTCGGCCGGCCCGGCCATCCGATTCACCCACGACTCCACCTCGCCCGATTCCAGGCGGCGGGCGAAGAGCTTGATCCACGAGGGCGGCAGCGGGAGCGTCAGCACCTCGCGCAGCAAGGTGGCATCGGTGTCGCGGTCCGCGATCACGCGCAGCAACCGCGCGAGTGGCCAATCGCCATGCGGCCGGGCGACCAGCAGGATCGGATCACCGGCACGGACGCTGCCGGTATCGAGCACGCGCAGATACCAGCCGGTGCGCAGGCTGCGCTGCAGCTGGGCCGCCATGTCGGCCTGCGCGAATCGGTCGTTGAGTTTCCAGCAGGGCTGGCGGCCCTGGCTGACCTCGAAGAGCGCATTCCCGATCAGCCAGCGATCGCCGATGCACACGGTGTGCTCGTCGATCGGCTCGCCCGACGGCGTCTGGTCGTCGAGGCTGAAGTTCTCTCCGAAGGCGCCCGGATGCCGCAGCAAGTCGATCGCCTGCGCGTTGCCCTTCAGCAGGCTGCGCCAGCTCGGGTAATGCGCCCAGGGATAGACGTGCACCGCCTTGTCCGGTCCGCCATGCACGCGCAGATCGCCTTGCTCATCGCCGTCGAGTCCCGTTGCGGACACGCGCACCGCGTCCTCGACGGACGTCTTGCCGATGCCGCTCAAGCTGCCGGGTCGCGTGAACGGCAGCGCGGGGCCGCGCAAGACCTGGCGCAGACGGCCGATCTCGCGCGGCATCGGGCCGGTCGCATCGTCGACGCGGACGGTCGATACGTTGATGTCGATGCCTGCGGCATCAGCTGCGCAGGCCGGGATTTCGGGCGGGCAATCGGTCATGGCTGGAGCAAGGGGAGACGCGCACGACTCTAAGCGGCCGAGCGCGACCGGACCTGCCCGATCGGCTCGAAGACCTATCCATTCGTACTCGACCCGCGCCGCGCACGCGCTGAGCGCGGCATCGGCGACGAAGGGGTCGAGTCGACGGGCTCATGGCGCGAACTTGGTGAACACGTCGTCGCGGTCCTTGACCAGCGAGTCGTGGCAACCGAAGCAGGTCTGATGTTGGGCGGCGTCGACGGGCTGTCCGTTGATGAATCGGCCGTAGCCCCAGCCGCCGCTGCTGGCGTAGCGCTTGGAGTCCTTGACCATCACCTGGACCGTGGTGGCATGGCCGGGGACCGTGGCGGCCGGGAACTCCTTGGAGCGCTCGCGCTTCCAGGCGAGCTTGACCAGCATCGCGCCGTCGGGGAACGGCAGCTTGCCCAGCTTGTAGGCCTCGATCGCGAGCTTGTTGCCGACGACGGCGCGCAACTCGTCGAGCGGAGCGTCCTCGGTGGCGACGCCGACCATCTGCCAGTTGCGATAACCGTCGGGCAGCACCACGCCGTAGATCGGAGAGGCGGGCTTGCCGCCGACGGTAGCCACAGGCGTCGACGCGGCTGCGGCGGGCGGCGCGGGCTTGGCCGGCTTGTCGCTGGCCGACACCGACATCGACGCGGTGAGCGACGCGATCGCGAGCACCGCCGGAATGAACAGGGACGCGAGACGATTTGGGTTCATGGGAGACCTCATGCCATTCGGGGAATGGCAGGGATCAGACCAAGATCGTCGAGGGCGGGCTATTGAACCAAGGTATGGGCGTGATGGCGTATCCGCCAGCGCCGCGATGGTCGTTCCCGACGGCGAATGGGACGCAGTCGTCCGCGACTCTCAAGCGGTGAATGACCCGCTGTCGTCAAGCCCGACAGTCGCCTGCAACTCGATCAACAGCTGACCCCGCACCGCCACGGACGGCACCGGCGACTGCAGGCGACTCTACGGCTCTCGCCTCACCTCGTGAATGACCTCTTGCTGGCAAGCTCCGACAACACCATGTCGCACTGATCCACCGTCGCGATGCAATCCAGCCCGCGGATCTCGACCTCGGCCATCAGGCTCAGCCACGCGTTGACGCCCTCCAGCGTCACCTTGGTCCGCGAGGTCCGGCTCCAGCCCTTCTCCGCCAGCTGTCCCAGGTAGATCCAGGTCTGCCGCCGCGACAAGCCCGACAGCTGCCCGATGCAGGCCTGCGACACCGGCAGCGACAGGCTGTTCCCGATCGCGATCGCCCGCGGGGTGCTGCTCAGCGCCGCGGCCAGCGTCGCCAGCACGCTCACCAGCCGCTGCAGGCCGTTGCCCGCCAGGCGCATCGTGATCTGATCCTGCAGCCGCGACGCGGTCGCCGCATACAGCTCCCCCGTCGCCGCATCGCGCTGCGGCGCATGCGGATCCTTCACCCGCGTCAGCGGAATGTGGATGGTCGTCACGTCCACCAGCGCCGTGACGTCGTAGCGCGCCGCCAGCTTGCCCAGCGGCGAGTCCGCCCCGATCACGTCCCCCAGCCACAGCGCCGCCACCGCCACGCGCGTGTCGGCCGCGACCCGCGCCGCCAGAAAGGCAGCGCCGCCGCTGATCGCGATCCACTCGGCCAGCGGACTGCCGGCCTCGATGATCTTCTGCCCGCGACGGTAAGTCCGGATCTGACCATCGGCCAGCCAGTCGTCTCCCGTCGCCGGGTCGCCGTCCATGCGCGGCGTTCGCGTCCCTCTCGTGCTCATGCTTGTCGTGCGATGAAACCCGCCGGACAAGGCTCCGCCCTCCGCGCCTGTGGCGGACTTCGCGAGCGCCTTGACGGCGAATCGTTGGTTATAGAAGCGGAGTCCCCGCGCCGATCGGTCGATAAGCCCCGTGGCGCCGGCCCCTTTGCGCTTTGACGCGCGTCCCGATCACCAGATCGACAGACTCCTGGCCAGCACGCGCTGCAACCAGCTGCGCGACGAGGCCTCCGACACGTCCCCCTGCGCCACGCTCTCCAGGCTCGCGTTCACCACGTCCCGCGACGCGACCACATTGCCCGGGCGGATGTCGCGCGGATTGACGATTCCCGAGAAGCGCAGCGTGTTCACGCCCTTGTTCAGGCCCACGTTGCGCTCCCCCGCCACCAACAGGTTGCCGTTGGGCAGCACGTTGATGACGCTCACCGCCACCTGCGTGACGAAGCTGTTGTCCGTCTCCGTCGTGCCCGCGCCCTTGAAGGAGTCGCTGCCCGACGCGTTGGCGTCCAGGTTCAGCAGGCGCTCCACCGCGCCCACGTTGCTCTTGCCGCCCGGCCCCTTCACCGCGACCTTGTTGTCGCGCGAGGTGTCCGTGGTCTGCTTCTGGCTCGCCTTCAAGGTCTCCTGGATGTCGACCTTCAAGGTGTCGCCGATCGCGCTGGGTCGCTTTTCGCCCGAGAACAGCGAGGTTGGCGACATGCCCGGCTGATAGATCGCGCCGTTGGAGGGCCGCTCGATGTACATCGCGGCCTGCGGCGGCTGCACCAGCATCGGGCCCGGCACCGTCGGCGGCGTCGGGCTGCCGCACGCGCCCAGCAGCGCCCCGGCGATCAACACGGCGCCCGCGCAGCGCGCGCGCCCTTGCTGGATCGGTTCCTTCGTCGATTGGCTCATCCTGTGTCTCCCTCTGCGCTCGCGATCGGCGCTCGACATCAACTCGGTATCAACTCGACATCCATCTTCGAGATCGATCCTCGCGATCGACGCTCGCGATCGACGTTCGGAATCAGCTTTCGAAGCCGGTGATCAGCGCCTTCACCACCGGCGCGATCTTGTTGCGCGTGCCCGCCCAGCGCGCGATGCCGTAGTTCTCCTCGGCCTGGTAGCTGCTGGTCGACAGCAGCGTCCCGTCCGCGCGATGCAGGCTCAGCGACGCGGCGCTCAGATTCGCCCGATAGGCGCTGGCCATCGGCGGCACGCCCCATTCGATGGTCGCCACGTAGCGCAGCCACACGCCGCATTGCTGCAGCCCGGTGCCCGGCTCGTAGACGCGGCTCTCCACGCCCTGCCGGCGCAGCTCCGCCTGCAGCGACGGGACCAGGTCTTCGAGCGGCGCATTGCGGTTGAACTCGATGCAGACATCGCGCACCGGCGCGTCGCCGTGATGCACCGTGTTGCTGGCCTTGGCCGGCGCGGCCGTGGCCAGCGCCGTCGAGGTCGCGGTGCCGGTCGCCTTGACCAGCTCCCAGGCCGGCAGTGGGCTCAGGATGCCGCAGCCGCCCAGTCCCGCCGCGGCGACCAGCGCCAGCAGCAGGCCCAGCGGTCGCCGCAGCGTCGCTCGAATCGGGGAAGCGCGCATGACCTGACCCTCAGACCAGCTCGTCCAGCACCGCGCCGCCGGCCAGCGCCGCCATGACGCCGTAGCCGATGACGTTGCCCGCGACGCTCGCGACCTGCGAGCCCGCTTCGCCGGCCGCATCCAGCACCGCGCCCGCGCCGTCGCCGACTGCGTTCATCACGCGCGTGGCCGCCTGGGCCGCGCCCTTGACGACGTTCGCCCCGGCCTCGCCGATGTCGCTGGCCGCGCCGGTGACGACATCCGCGGCCGATCCGGCCAGGGCCTGCAGGCTTTCGGCGCTGAAGGTCGCGGTCACGCCGAGCACCGGCAATCCGATGGTCAAGCCCAGCTCGGGCGAACCACCGGACGACGCCGGGCTCGACACCGAGGCCGCCACCGTGGCTCGGCCGCCGCTGTCGGCGAGCGCGCCGGAGTAGGAAGCAACGCTGGTCATGCGATCTCCGGCGTTCAGGCGCGGGCGGCCAGCGAGGCCGTGTCCACCGCCAGCGTGGCCGGCGCCAGCGCGGGGGCCGGCGTCGCTGCGGCTGGCGCGGTCGCGGGGGCCGCACGGGTGGCGGAGGCGGCGGCCGGGGCATCGGCCTGGGCGCTCTTCAGCATCTTGGAGAAATCCGCGTTGCCGGCAGAGGCACCGTTGGCTGCCATCGCGGGCTTGGCGCTCTTGGAAGCGCCTGAGGCGGCGTGGGCGGCACCGGCGCCGTGCGCCGATGCGGGAGAAGCGGTCTTGACGTTCATGGCGAAGCGCTCTCGTTCATTGGGGTGAGCGGATTCTTCGCCGCCAGGGGTGGCGGGCATGCCGCGATGAGGGTCCGGATCCAGCGGATGGACACACGCTGGGTGATGCACATCACCGAACGATCGAGATGCGCCGGCTTGCGCCCGCTTTGCCGGCTCAAGTTCCCGCAGCGGTCGTGCGGAATTGGGCGATCAGCGCCCGACCCGAAATGCAAAGCGCCCGGTCGAGCCGGGCGCGAAAGCAGAAGGAGAACGGAAGGGAAGCGGCGTGGACGCGGCGTGGAAGCGCGGTCGCGCAGGGACAGCGGCGCCGTGCGATCGTCGTCCCGGAACGGGGACGGACGGGGGCGTCGATGCGGACGCCCCCTTGGCCTCAGCCGGGATGGCCGGCCTGCCGAGCCATCGCGTCGGTCCATTCATCCCAGGTGGACTCGGACACCTCCAGGCCGTCGAGCGCGGGGGTGTCGGCCTCGATGGGCCAGCCGGACGGGCTGAACGGGATGCGCCGCTGCAGCAGCACCTCGGTCTGCCGCAGGATGTGCTGCATGACCGATGTGAATTGATGGCTGGCGCGGTGCGATCGGCCGGCCTGCCCAGCCGGTCGTGCGATGCGGTGTCGCATGGGGTCCTCTCCTGACGAACCGTCACTATCGGCGCCCGTCCGAAGCGGGGCCATCCCACCATAGGGTGGTCGCGGGGGGATATCGGGGGGAGAGGGATGAACGGCGGGACCGGCCGGGTGAACGGCGGCGGCGCCCGGGGGGCGCGGCGCCGGCTGTGATCGAAGGGCGAGCGCCGCCCTGGCGGAGGATGGCCCGATCAGATCACCTGACGCAACAGCGCGTAGAGGGCGATACCGCCGGAAGCCAGCGCGAAGATGGTTTTCATGGACTTGTCGGCGACGAAGGCCCCGATGGCGCTGCATGCCAGGATGGCGGCCAGGAGATAGTTGGTTTTCATGGGCCGCGATTGTGCAGGCCCTGGCAGGCCGCTTGCCCCACGCGCACAGCCGCCGTTGCGAACCCGCACGGTTAGACTGCGCCGAGTTTCGCGGCAGAACAGGACACCGGGTGGACACCGAAGAACGACAGCCCTTGCGCGTGGTCGTGCTGGGCGGATCGGCAGGCAGCATCGAGGCGCTGGGGACGGTGCTCGGCGCCCTGCCCCCCAACCCCGGTTTCGCGGTCCTGGTGATCACGCACCTGGATCCGACCGAGGAAACCCAACTCCCGGAAGTGCTGCAGGGCCGCACCGCGCTCCCGGTCGAGCGCCTGGAGCACCTGCGCCGGATCGAGCACGACCGCGTCTTCGTGATGCCGGAGAACGCCGGCGTCATCGCGCTCGACGGTCATTTGAGGCTGACCCGCCGCCAGCCCGGCCTGCACCTGCCGATCGACGCCTGCTTGGCCTCGATGGCGCAGGATCCGGACGTCGACGCCGCAGTGGCCATCCTGTCCGGCACGGGCCAGGACGGCGCCGCCGGCATCGTCGATCTGAAGGCCGCGGGAGGCCTGGTCATCGCGCAGGCGCCTCAGTCCGCCGAGCACGACGGGATGCCCACCGCCGCGATCAACACCGGACTGGTGGACGAGGTGCTGCCGCCGGCCGACATCGCCGCCGCGCTGGTGCGCCGCTTCGGCGACCCGGCCCACGCACTGGCCGACACCGCGCTGGGCGAGAGCCAGAGCGCCGACGCGCTGGAGACCGCGCTGGCCATCGTCCAGCAGAAGGCCGGCGTCAACTTGGCGTACGTCAAGGACGTCAACCTGCGCCGCCGCTTCCTGCGCCGCGTGCTGCTGCAGAAGGACCGCGACGTCGGCGCCTATCTGCACTTCCTGCGCGCCGACCCACACGAGGCCGCCGCACTGCGCGACGACGTGCTCATCGGCGTGACCGCCTTCTTCCGCGACGCGGAGTTCGTGAACGTCCTGCGCCAGGTGGTGCTGCCCAAGCTGCTGGAACTGCGCCACGACCCGATCCGCATCTGGGTGCCGGCCTGCTCCACCGGCGAGGAGGTCTACACCATCGCGATGCTGCTCAAGGAGGCGATGAACGCCGAGGGCATCACGCGCCGCGTGCAGATCTTCGGCACCGACATCAACGAGGCCTCGATCGAGACCGCGCGCGCCGGCCGCTACGCCGCGGCGGCGCTCGAGAACGTGCCGCAGCCCTTCCGCGACACCGCCTTCGTGCCCAGCGCCGGCGGCTATCTGGTCGCCAAGGACCTGCGCGAGATGTGCGTCTTCGCGCGCCACAACCTGCTGGCGCATGCGCCGTTCTCGGGCATGGGGCTGATCAGTTGCCGCAACATGCTGATCTACCTGCGCAAGGAGGCGCAGCAGCATGTCTTCGAAGTGCTGCACTACGCCACCCGCGCCGACGGCTTCCTGCTGCTGGGCCGCGCCGAGGCGACCTCGGCCTCCGACGGCTTCGAGCATGCCGGCGCGCCGCATCTTTATCGCAAGCTGGCCAACGCGCGCCGCCAACGGCCGCTGTTCCCCATCGACGCCTTGCGCCCCTGGGCCAACGAAGGCAGCGCGCCGCGCCCCACGCCGGCGCCGCCGCCCGACCTGGTCAGCGAGGCCGCCAACCGCGTGGCGCTGGCCCGCTATGCGCCGCCGGGCTTCGTCGTCAACGAGGAAGGCGACGTGGTGCAGTTCCGCGGCGAGGTCGCGCCCTTCATCGCCCCGGCGAGCGGCGAGGCCACGCTGGCCCTGCCGCGGCTGCTGCATGCGGAGCTCAACGTCCCGGTGCGCACCGCGCTGATCGAGGCCAAACGTACCGCCGCCCCCGTGCGGCGCGAGCGGGTGGCCTTCAGCGAGCGCCGCTACTCGCTGGAGGTCCTGCCGCTGGAGACCGGCGAGGCGCTGCAGCACTTCCTGGTCACGCTGGCTCCGCAGGTCGAGGACGTCGCGGAGCCCGTCGGCGCCGCGGCCGGCGCGCCGCGGGCGCGGGTCGATGAACTCGAACGCACGGTGACCACGCTGTCCGACGAGCTCGAGGGCACGCAGGCGCAGCTGCGCACGCTGGTGATCGAGTTCGAGTCGGCCAACGAGGAGCTGCGCACCGCCAATGAGGAAATGCTCAGCACCAACGAGGAGCTGCAAAGCGCCAACGAGGAATTGCAGAGCGCCAAGCAGGAGCTGGAGTCGGCGAATCAGGAGCTGATCTCGCTGAACGAGGAGCTCAAGTCCCGCAACGACCAGCTGGACCTGGTCAACGACGACCTGAGCAATCTGGTCGAGGGCATCCCCCTGCCGGTGGTGCTGCTGGACAGACAGCTCAAGCTGCGCCACGCGTCGCCACAGGCGGCGCAGCTCTTCGGGCTGGGCGCGAACGCGGTCGGACAACCGATCGGCAACGTCAGCAACCGCTTCGCGATCGGCCATCTGGAGCAGCTGGTGCAGGCGGCGGTGCAAGGCTTGGCTCCGGTCGAGCACGAACTGCAGGACAGCGGCGAGCGCTGGTGGATGATCAATGTCCGCGCCTATCGGACCGCGGACGATCGCATCGACGGCGCGGTGATCGCCTTCCAGGACATTCACGAACTCAAGTGCGCGCTGGGTCAGGCCCAGCATGCGCGCGGCGACGCGGAGCGCGCCAACACGGCCAAGGACGATTTCCTGGGCATGGTGTCGCACGAGCTGCGCGCGCCGTTGAACGTGATCGCGGGCTGGGCCTCGGTGCTCAAGCAGGCGCAGGAGCGGGGCACGCTGACTGACGCCACCGCCACGCGCGCGATCGCGACCATCCTCAAGCACTGCCAGTCGCAGGCTCAGCTGATCGACGATCTGCTCGACGTGTCGCGAATCTCGTCCGGCCATCTGGCGCTGGACATGCGGCCGCTGGACCTCGCCGGCAGCGTGCGCGCCGTGACCGAGGGGCTGACCCCCACGGCCGAGGGCAAGGGCCTGGCACTGCGCGGCACCGGTCTGCAACAGGCGCATCGCATCCAGGGGGATGCGCGGCGGGTGCAGCAGATCGTCGCCAACCTGTTGGGCAACGCGATCAAGTTCACGCCCAGTGGGGGACGGATTTCGGTGACGCTGAGCCGCATCGGGCCGATGATCGAGCTGGCCGTGACGGACACCGGCATCGGCGTCGCGCCGGATCTGCTGCCCACGCTCTTCGACCGCTTCACGCAGGCCGACATCAGCCGCACGCGCGAGTACGGCGGCCTGGGCCTGGGGCTGTCCATCGTTCGTCACCTGGTGCAGGCGCATGGCGGCACGGTGACGGCGCACAGCGAGGGCGAAGGCCGCGGCGCGCGACTGACGGTGCGCTTCCCCGCGATCGATCTGGCGAGCGAGGCCTTGGCCCCGGCCGCCGTCCCTGCGGGCGATGCCGACCTGCACGGGCTGCGCGTGCTGGTGGTCGACGACGATCCGAATGCGCTGGAGGCGCTGTCGCATCTGCTGGCAGCGGCGGGCGCCGAGGTGGCGTCGGCGGGCTCGGTCGAGGACGCCTGGCGCGTCATCGACACCGCCGGCGGGCTGGACGGCAGTGTTGGCTCGGCAAGCGTGGGCGGTGCGGGCGATGCGGGCCTGGCGGGCGATGCGGGCCCGGCGGGCGGTGCCGCCGAAGGCCCGGCCTTCCACGCGCTGATCAGCGATGTGGCCATGCCCGGTGCCGATGGCTACGCCTTGATCCGCCGCTTGCGGCAACGGGAACTGGGCGCCGGCGCGCTGCCGGTGTACGCGGTGGCGCTTACCGGCCTGGCGACGCTGCAGGACCGCGACGCGGCCATCGCGGCAGGCTTCGACGACCACGTCGCCAAGCCGGTCGAAGCGGATCGATTGATCGAGAAACTGCAGCTGGCGCGACCGCGCTGAGCGTCACTCCGCGGCCTGCGCGGCGGCGACGCTCGGTGCCGGCGCGGACCGGCGGCGGGCGCGCTTGATCTCGTACATGCGCTCGTCGGCCAGGTGCAACGCTTCCTCGGCGGTCGTGCCGACCGGGTTGATCGCAACGACGCCGACGCTGGCGCCCGCGTACTGCAGGCTGCGGCCGTCCAGATCGAAGTGACCCACGGTCGCAAGCGTGGCGCGCTGTTCCAGCGTGCGGGCGGCCAGCAAGGGTTCGCCCTCGCCGATCAGCGCATGCTTGACGGGAGGCAGGCCGCTCAAGGACAAACCCGGTCCGACGACGACGAACTCATCGCCGCCGATACGGCCCAGCATGTCGGAGCCGCGCAGCTCCAGCGACAGGCGCTGGGCGATCTGGCGCAGGAACTCGTCGCCACGGTGATGGCCGAGCTGGTCGTTGACCGCCTTGAAGCCGTCCAGATCGATGCCGCCGATCAGCACGCAGCTGCCGTCACGCGCGGCGCGCTGCAGCTGGCGCTGCACCTCGTCGAAGAGCGCGCGGCGGTTGGGCAGGCCGGTCAGCGCGTCGGTCAGGGCGTAGGTGGCGAGCTGCTCGTTGGCGGCGCGCAGGTCGGCCACCAGACGCTCGCGCTGCAGGTTCTGGCCGACGAGCGAGGAGAACAGGCGGAGCAGGGATTCGGTTTCCGGCGCGATCGGGCGGGTGGTGCCGCTGGCGGCGCAGAGCGTGCCCAGCAGTTCGCCGTCGTCGCCGCGCACGGCGGCGCTGACGTAGGTCTGGATGCCCAGCTGGCGCGCGGCATCGGAGTCGCCCCAGCAGGCGCCGACGTCGGTCGTGGCCATGCGGCCTTCTTCCAGGGCGCGCTTGCACAGGGTGTCGGACCAGTCGACGCTCAGGCCTTCCGGGATGGTCATGGCCCCGACGTTGCGGGCCAGCACCACGGTCTGGCGGCCCGCAGTCAGGTCGATGGTGGTGAAGTAGGTGGATTCCAGGCCGGTGACCGTGCCGAGCATCTCCAGCAAGGGGCGGGTGAGGTCTTCGACATTGCGAGCGCCGGGGACGGTCGCGGAGAGCTGGGCGAGCAGAGCATCCAAGATCGGGATCGGGGTCAGGTCTGAACGGGGCGGATATTACCGCCAGCACTGCCTGGAGCTTCGGGCGCGAGGATTGCCGCGATCGGGTTGGACAAAACGGAGACCGACATGCAACGCGACGGACAGTACCGCGGCATCAGCTACCGCGTGGAAGCAGAGGCTCAGGCGAGCGGATCGTTCTTGGGACGGTATCGGTTGCTGGACCATGGAAGGCGGCGCAGCGATGCGGAAGAAGCGCTGGTCGACGGGCTGGTGGACGTGGTCCATCCGCCGTTGGACCGGGTGTGGGCGACGGAGAACGAGGCGCTGACCTATGCGACCGAGGCGGCTTGTCATGCCATCGAGATCTTGCAGCTCGGGCGGCCGCAGGCGCAGGGGCGCGGCAGCGGGTCGAGCGAGAGGCGGACGGATTCGTTGGGGCAGTGAGGGGCGGGCTCACGCCTCCCCCAACGCCCTGGCCACCAGCTCCACCTGCTCCAGCTGATGAATCGCATGCGACGACGTCGCACCGGACGCGTTCGGCCGCCGCGCCACGCAGCGCAGCTTGCAATGTGCCGGCAGGATCTCTTCCAACTGCTCCCGCATGAACGCCCAAGCCCCCTGCTGCCGGTGTTCCTCCTGAACCCAGGTGATCTCCACCAACGCCGGATACCGCGCGAACAACGCAATCAACGCGTCAGCGGGAAACGGATAGAACTGCTCGATCCTCGCCAGCGCCAGATCGGCCCGCGCGACCGAGCGCCGGCCCCGTTCCAAGTCGTAATGGACCTTCCCACTGCACAGCAGCAACCGTTCCACCTGCCGAGGCAGCTCCACCCGCGCGTCGTCGATGACCGTCTTGAACGCTCCGCCCGTCAGTTCCTCCACCGTCCCATGCGAGGCTTTCTCGACATACAGCGTGCCCTTGGGAGACATCACGATCAGCGGCTTCCGCAGCGTGTCGAACGCCTGCCTGCGCAGCAGATGAAACCACTGCGCCGCCGTCGACGGGCAGCACACACGCAGGTTGTCCTCGCCGCAGAGCTGCAGGAAGCGGCTCAGATAGCCGCTCGAATGGTCCGGCCCGATGCCCTCGTTGCCATGCGGCAGCAGCACCGTGAGCGAGGACGCATCCCCCCACTTCTCCTCGCCCGAGCTGATGTACTGATCGACGAAGACCTGCGCCCCGTTCACGAAGTCTCCGAACTGCGCCTCCCACACCGTCAGCGTGCGCGCAGCGCCGACGCTGTAGCCGTACTCGAAGCCCAGCACCGCCTCTTCCGACAGCGGTGAGTTGTAGATGTCGAAACGTCCGCCGCCGGGCGGGATCTGCCGCAGCGGAACGAACTCCGCCGGCGCGTCCGAGCTCCCGCTCCGCTGCGAGGTCCACACCGCCTGCCGATGCAGAAACGTCCCCCGTCGCACGTCCATGCCGGAAATCCGCACGTTCATCCCGCCGCGCAGGATGGTGGCGACGGCAAGGTTCTCCGCGAAGCACCAGTCCAGCGGCAGCGGCGACTCGGCGATGCCGGCCATGCGCCGCCAGTGGTCCGTGAGCGTGCGCACCATCGCGTGCGGCTCGAAGTCCTCGGGCAGACGCGTCATCGCGTCGACCAGCACCCGCAGACCCGCCGCATCCAGCGGTGGCGCCTCGCCGGGTCGCCGCAGCGCATGCGGCGTCTCGGCCTCGTCCGGCAGCGACGGATCGGCGAACGCCTGATGCGCCCTCACCCGGGCATGCGTCAGGTGCGAGGCCATGTCCGCATCCGGCGGCGTGACGCCATCAGCCTTCAGCGCGGCGGCATAGCGATCGACCACCGTCGGATGCGCCTGCGTGATGGCGTGAATGTGAGGCCGCGTCAGCGCCGGCACGTCGCTCTCCGAATGGCCCAGCCGCCGATAGCCGATCAGGTCGATGACGATGTCCGAGCCGAAGCGCGCGCGCCAGGCGATGGCGATCGCGGCGGCGCGCAGCGCTTGTTCGGGCTCGTCGGCGTTCACGCGCAGCACCGGCGCGTCGACCATGCGCGTGACGTCGGTGCAGTACTGCGCGGGCCACGCGCTCATCGGATTGGGCTCGGTGAAGCCGACCTGGTTGTTGATGATCACATGCACCGTGCCGCCGACGCCGTAACCCGGCTTGCCGCCCAGCATGAGGGTCTCCATCACCACGCCCTGCCCCGCGAAAGCGGCGTCGCCGTGCAGCATCAGCGCGAGCACTTCGCGACGGCCCGCGTCGGCCTGAGCGCCAGGTGCTCGGTCCAGCGCGTCCTGACAGGCGCGCGCCATGCCGGTGAGCACCGGATGCACGCTCTGCAAGTGCGAGGGGTTGTGCGCCAGGGTCAGCGACAAGGGGCCGTGCGGCGTCGTCAGCTCGCGCTCGCCGCCGAGGTGGTAGACGAGGTCGGTGTGCAGCTCGGGCGTGGGGGACTTGGGGTCGAAGTAGTCGAGCACGCGGGCCGGCGCCAGACCCATCAGGTTGACCAGCACGTTGACGCGGCCGCGATGCGGCATGCCCAGGAAGATGCGGCGCACGCCTGAGCCGGCCGCTTCGTCGCAAAGCGCGTGCAGCAGCGGGATCAGCGTCTCGTTCCCTTCCAGCGAGAAGCGCTTCGCGTGCGGGAAGGCCTGCGCGACGTGAGCCTCCCAGGCTTGCGCGCGGACCAGCAGCTCGAGCAGGGCCAGGCGTTGCGCGGCGCCGCCGGGCGTGGGTGGGGCGGCTTCCATCTCGCGGAAGAGCCAGTCGCGGCGGGCGTCGTCGCGGACCGCGCTGGCGTCCAGGGCAAGGCCGTCGCAGTAGACGGCCTTGAGCGTGCGGTCGAGATCGGCGACGGTGCGGGCGCTCCAGAGCGGCGTTCCCGCCGGTGAGAGCCAGTCGCCCGGTTGCAGGCCGAAGCGCTGGGGGTCGAGAAGACCGAGGTCGGCGGGGCGGGATATCCCCAGAGGATCAAGGCGCGCGCAGCGGTGGCCGTCGCGGCGATGCGCGTCGATGAAGGCAAGCACTTCGGGTCGCCAGCGGGTGGATGGGGCACCCGATGGTGCCCGGTCATGGATCCGATCGTTCATCGATTGCTCCTGAGCACTGCCACGCTCCCACCCTCTCCCCCGCCCTCTCCCGCCCCGCGGGAGAGGGAGTACCCACAGCGCGAAGTTCACGTTTGACAGCGAGCCAAATGCCCCCTCGCCCGCTTGCGGGAGAGGGCGGGGGAGAGGGTCTTCCGCCCCCTCACAACACAAACGCCCTCACCGCGTTGTTCAGCTGCATCGCCTCATCCTGCAAAGCCTTCGCCGACGCCGTGCTCTGCTCCACCATTGCCGCGTTCTTCTGCGTGGTGTCGTCCATCTGCATGATGGCCGCATTGACCTGCTCGATGCCCATGCTCTGCTCACGGCTCGACGCGCTGATCTCCGCCACCACCCCGCTGACCTGCTGGATGCCCGTCACCACCTGCGACATCGTCGCGCCCGCCTGCTCCACCAGCCGGCTGCCGGCCCCCACCTGCTCCGTCGACGCGTCGATCAGCGACTTGATCTCCTTGGCCGCGCCCGCCGAGCGCTGCGCCAGCGCGCGCACCTCCGAGGCCACCACCGCGAAACCGCGTCCATGCTCGCCGGCCCGCGCCGCCTCCACCGCCGCGTTCAACGCCAGGATGTTGGTCTGGAACGCGATCCCGTCGATCGTCCCGATGATCTCGCCGATGCGCTGAGAGGACGCGGAGATCGAGCTCATCGTCGCCACCACCTCGCTCACCGCCTTGCCGCCCGCGCCGGCCACCTGCGAAGCCGAGGCCGCCGAGAGCTTGGCCTGATCCGCGTTGTCCGCGCTCATGCGCACCGCAGCGGTCAGCTGCTCCATCGCGGACGCCGTCTGCTGCAGCGCGCTCGCCTGCGCCTCCGTGCGCGCCGACAGGTCGGCATTGCCCTGCGCCACCTCGCGCGCCGCGGCCGAGATCGTGTCCGCGCCATGCCGCACCTTGGACACGATCTGATGCAGGCTGCTCAGCATGTGCTGCAGGGCCCCGATCAGACGACCGATCTCGTCGCGGCTCTCGGGCAGCGTGTGCGGCGTCAGGTCGCCCTTGGCGACATCCTCCGCCAGCTCGATCACGCCGTTGATGCGCTGCGTCAGCGAGCGCGTGATGCTGATCGCCGTCCCCACGCCCAGCACCACCGCGATCGCCGCCACCACGCCCATCCACAGCTTGGACCGCCGCGCATCCTCCTTGGCATGGGCGACGTCATCGCTCATCGCCTGGTTCTGGTAGTCGACCATCTTGTCGATCAGCGCGTAGTAGCGCAGCTGCTCGCGCGCCATGTCGCCCTGGTAGACGGCCATCGCGGCCTCGCGCTGGCCGGCGGCGACCAGCTCGAAGACCTTGCGCACCGCCGCGCCATAGGTCTTTCGGGCCTCCGACTGTTCCGCGAAGATCGCCTTGCCCTGCTCGGTGTTGAGCATCTTCTCGAACTTGGCGAAGTTCTCGGTGTTGGCGGCTCGCACCTTGGCGTAGTCGTCCATGTAGCGCTTGGCCTGGGCCGCATCGGTGCTCAACAGCAGCCGGCCGATGACGATCACGCCCTGGTCGCCGACATTCTTGATGTCGTCGCTCAGCGAGATCTGCGCATAGCGGTCATCGACGATGCGGTCCATGGTGTCGCTGGTGCGGTTGAGCACCGACACGGCGACGGCCAGCACGATCAGCAACAACGCGATGACGACGGCGAATGCGGCGGCCAGCCGCGTGCCTATCCTGAAATTGGACAGCGACGACATGTTGTTCTCCCTGAATGCTCACGGATCACACGGATCACCAGAATCACGACAGCGGAGGCGGGCAAGAGGCGGTCCGGCCAGGGGCCGACATGATTCGACGCGGGCGGAGTCGGGCGGGCAAGCGCCGCTCCCTCCTCCTTCAGCGGGAAGCGGTCGTCGCGAGAGCCGCGAACGCCGCGTTCTTCTCACGCTTGTTCTGCAAATGTGGCGATGTACTGCCGTGCCACCGCGTCGGCATGGGCCGTCGCCTCGTCCGCGGACGCGAAATCGTCGGAGAGATCGTGCCAGGAGGTCGCGCCCGGGTGGTTGCCGTCCTCCTCTCCCTTGACGACGAAGCGCCCATGCCAGGGCCCGGTGCTCGGGCCGGCGGCGTCGACGACGTAGGTGCGGCCCAGGTGGTGACGAAGGATCTGCATGGTCGGTGACAGACTCGATGAACACGGGGCAAGGCGGTGTTCGCGGTTGTACACCGGCGGCGGTGTCGCGGGAATGAATTTCCCTGCGCCCGAGTGTGGCGACCGGCCGCGCCGGCGCATCACCAGCGTCAGCGGACCCGGTTGCGGCCCTCGCGCTTGGCGGCGTACAGCGCATCGTCCGCCTGGGCGATGAGGCTCTCCAGCGTGCGCTCGTCCGAGGGCACACAGGCGGCCACGCCCAGGCTGATCGTCAGCACCGGCGCGGCCGGCGAGGACGGATGCGGAAGGCCCAGGGCCTCGATGCCGGCGCGGATGTGCTCGGCGACATCGGCCGCGGCGGCACGGTCGGCGCCGGGCAGCAGGACGACGAATTCCTCGCCGCCGTAACGCGCGGCCAGGTCGCCGGCCCGGCCGACGGAGGCGGCGAACACGGCGCCCACGGCGGCCAACGCCTCGTCGCCCTTCAGATGGCCCATCTGGTCGTTGTAGCGCTTGAAGGCGTCGACGTCGGCCAGCACCAGACCCAGGGAGGCGCCGCTGCGGCGCGCGCGGCGCCACTCCTCGGCGGCCGCCTCGTTGAAGCGGCGCCGGTTGGCCAGCCCGGTCACGGCGTCCAGGAAGGACAGCTGGCGCAAATGCTCGTTGGCCAAGCGCAGCTCCTCGGTGCGCTGGGCCACCAGCTGCTCCATCTCGGCCTGACGACGTCGCATCAGGCGGGTGCGCCAGCTCACCAGACCGGCGAAGAGGCCGATGGCCAGCGCCGCGGCCAGCAGCTGGAACCAGCCGGTCTGGTGGAAACGCGGCTGCACGCTGAGCTCGAGCGGCGTGCCCGCCTCGCGCCAGCGCACGCCGTCCAGCGAGGCCTCCAGCCGCAGCCGGTAATGGCCGTGCTGCAGCGCGGGGAAGGTGAGCTCGCGATCGGCGCCGACCTCAGTCCAGCCGCGGGTCAGGCCTTCCATCTGGAAGCGGAAGCGGACACGGTCAGCCTCGCGCAGCGTGGAGGCCGCGAGCGTCAGCGTCAGCGCGACCGGACCGGGCGGCAGCGCGAGCGCCTGGCCGTCCAGGGCGTGGAGTTCGCCGTCGACCTTGAGCTGCTCGATGCGCGGGACGGGCGGATCGCCGCCGCCGGGCAGACGCGCCGGATCCACGATGACCAGGCCGCCCGAGGACGGCAGCCACACCCGGCCCTGCGCGTCGATGGCGCCGGCCGATTGCAGGCCGCCGGCGAAGCTGGTGGCGCGCAGCGCGTCGCCGGGACCGAAGCCGACGGAGCGCACGCGCTCGAGCTTGCCGTCCAGGAACGCCTCGAGGTCGGCTCGCGAGACGCGATAGAAGCCGCGGTTGCAGGTGATCCAGAACTGGCCGGCCTGATCCTCGATCAGCACCTGCGACAGCCCGTCCCACAGCCCGTCGCGCGGACGCACCGCGCCGATGCGGCCGTCCTTGAGGCGGTTGATGCCCTCGCCGTTCGTGCCGATCCAGAGCGCGCCGCGGGCGTCCTCGCTCAGCGTCATGATCCAGTTGGACACCAGGCCGTCGGCGGTGGTGAAGGTGGTCGCGGCGCCGTCGCGCCAGCGCACCAGGCCCTGTCCGGTGGTGCCGAACCACAGCGTGCCGCTGCGATCCTGCAGGATGGCGGCCACGCCCTCGGCGGGCAGGCCGGGCGCCTTCACGGCTTCGAAACGCTGACCGTCGAAGCGCGCCAGGCCGGTCCGGGTGCCGACCCAGAGCGTGCCGTCGCGGTCCTCGCGGATCGCGCGCACCTCGTTGCCGGGCAGGCCGGCGTCAGCGCCGAAGACCTCGATGCGGCCGTCGCGGCCCAGGCGCGCGACGCCGGCGGTGTAGGTGCCGATCCAGAGCGTGCCGTCGCGGGTCTCGTGCAGGGTGGAAATCTCTTCGGTGGGCAGGCCGTCGGTCTTGCCCAGCACGGTGATGCGGCCATCCTTGAGCCGGTCCAGCCCGCCGCCGGAGGTGGCGACCCAGACGCCGCCGTCACGCGCCATCAGCACCGAGCGCACATTGTCGTGGCTCAGGCCCTCGGGCGTGCCCAGTACGGTGAAGGCGCGATTGCGCAGCCGGTTCAGGCCGTCGACCCAGGTGCCGACCCAGACGCTGCCCTCACGATCGGCGGCCATCGTCCAGATCTGACTGCCCGCCAGTCCGCTGCCGGTGGAGACCGTGCTGAAGCGGCCGTCGCGCAAGCGGCTGACGCCGCCGCCCCAGCTGCCGATCCAGAGATCGCCACGGGCATCGCGGGCCAGCGCGGTGAGGTGGTCGGTGGGCAGGCCGTCGGCGGTGGTGTAGACGCGCGGCTCCGGATGATCCACGCCCTGCATGCGGACCAGGCCGCCGCCGGCGGTGGCGGCCCAGATGCCGCCGGCCGGATCGGCCAGCACCTGCCGCACCTGCAGATGCGGGAAGCCGTTGGACGGATTGAAGACCTTGAAGCCGCCGCCGGGCGGCATGGCCACGAGGCCCGCGCCGGTGGTGGCAATCCAGAGCGTGCCCGCCTTGTCGAAGGTCAGCGCGCGCAGCTTGACGCTGGGCAGGCCGTCGGCCTCGCGCAGAACCCGGACCTGGCCGTCGCGGATGTGGAACAGCCCGGCCTCGCCGGCCGCCCAGACACTGCCGTCCGCATCCTGCGCGAAGGACCAGATGCGACGTCCTCCGGACTGTTCCTTGGTGATCGCCGGCTTGAAACGACCGTTCTCATAGACGACGGCGCCGGCGGGATGGCCGATCCAGAGCCGGCCGGCGCGGTCCTCCATCAGGCCGAAGACCGGCTGCGAGGCGACCTCGGGCGTCTGCGCGGTGTCGAAGCCGATGAAGCGGCGGCCGTCGAATCGCGCCAGTCCGCCGGCGGTGCCGACCCACAGCCCGCCGTCGCGCGTCTGCAGCAAGGCCTGGACCGTGTTGAGCGGCAGCCCCTGCTCGGTCTGCCAGAGATCGATCTTGTACTGGCTGACCGCGCGGACCGGGTCGCGCAGATCGGCGAAGGCGTCGGAAGCGGCGCGGGCGGCAGGGGGGGCCGATGCGGACGTCGCCGTGGCGGCGGAAGCGCTGAACGCGCTGGAGGCGCTGGATGCGGGCGCCGGCTTGCCGGACGCGGCGGCGGTCAGCGGACTCGTCACCGCCACCGCGAGCTCCACCGACGACAGGGCGGTCGCCAGCGCAAGCGCCAGGGCGACGGGACGGAGCACGGGGGAATGCGGAGATCGGGCGGATTTCATGGACGGCGTGGCTGCCCGCGATTGTGGCCCGGCGCACAGAGCGGGCGGCTCTGCCGTACGGGGCACGAGGGCGACGGGCGTGAAGGGGTGCGCAGCTCGTGCGAAAGACCCTCTCCCCTGCCCTCTCCCGCAAGCGGGCGAGGGGGTAAGAAGGCTGGCTGACTTCAGCGCGCCTGGCGCGTAACCGTGCGGCCCGGCGCCGCCTGACTGCGGTCGCTGGCGAATGAAACCCGCTTGAAACGCGGAGCCCTCCCGCCGCGTCACAATGCCGCTCCTCGCGCTCCCGCGATGCCCTTTCCCTCGCGCCTTCATTGGCGCGTTCGTCCATTACAAGCTCGCCCCAGGTCCCGCCATGCGCCACGCCCTCCCCTTGCAGCAGCACGTCCCGACCGCCAGCCCGCTCGCTTACGGCTGCATGGGCCTGGGCGGTCACTGGGACCACAACCCGTGGACCGAGGCCGACGTCGACCACGCGCAGGCCGCCACGGAAGCCGCGCTCGAGATCGGCGTCACGCTCTTCGATCACGCCGACATCTACACCTTCGGCAAGGCCGAGTCGGTCTTCGGCGCGCTCTTCCGCCGCATGCCCTCGCTGCGCGATCGCATCGTGCTGCAGAGCAAATGCGGCATCCGCTTCGCCGACGACGAGGGCGGCAAACGCTACGACCTGTCCGGCGGCTACATCGTGCAAGCGGTCGAGGCCAGCCTGCGCCGTCTGGGCACCGAGAAGCTGGACATCCTGTTGCTGCACCGCCCCGATCCGCTGATGCAGCCCGACGAGATCGCCGAGGCCTTCCAGCGCCTGCGCGCCGCGGGCAAGGTCTCGCATCTGGGCGTGTCCAACATGAACGCCGGTCAGATGGCCTGGCTGGGCCGCGCGCTGGATCAGCCGCTGGTGGTGAATCAGTTGGAGTTGGGTCTCGGCCACCTGGAACCGATCGACGCCGGCACCTGCTTCAACGACCGCCAGGCCGGTGCACGTCCGGGGGCGCTCGCCTGGGCCGGTACGCTGGAGCATTGCCAGCAGCACGGCATCCAGCTGCAGGCCTGGGCCGCGCTTGCGCGTGGCCGCTTCAGCGGGGACACCGCGCAGGACCCGGCCGATGAGGCGGGACGCGCGCTGGTGCATCAGCTCGCGCAGAAGCACGGGGTGAGCACGGAGGGCATCTTGCTGGCCTGGTTGATGAAGCATCCGGCGCGCATTCAGCCGGTCATCGGCAGCGCCAATCCGGCGCGCATTCGCGCCTGCGGCGATGCGCTGCGGGTGACGCTCAGCCGGCCGGAGTGGTACGCGCTCTACGAAGCGGCGCGCGGCGCCGCCCTGCCCTGACGGGCTCCGGCACGGGATAGCGCGCGCGCTTCAGAACGCCACGGACAGCTCCGCGACGATGGTCGCGGCCGGCGCTTCGCGCACGGCGGAGAAGTTCTGGCCGGCCCACATCGACGAGAACTCGCCGCTGCCCTGCGATTCGACCTTCGCGCGCAACGGCGCAAGACCGGCCGTCGCCAGCGGAAACTCGGGCGCGTCCTCGCTCAGCGGACCGATCTCGCGCATGAGGCGGTTGACAATGCCGCGCGCCGGACGACCGGTGAAAAGGTTGGTCACCGCCGTGTGCCGACCGGCCGGTTCGCGCAACGCCGCACGATGATGAGCGCTGGTGGTGGCCTCCTCCGCCAACAGGAAGGCGGTGCCCAGTTGCACCGCCGACGCGCCGAGCGCGAGCGCCGCGCGAATGCCGCAGACATCGGCGATGCCGCCGGCCGCGATCACCGGCACCTTCACGGCACGCACGATCTGCGGCAGCAGCGCGAAGGTGCCCGGCTGACGCGTCAGGTCGTGGCTGAGGAAGTGGCCGCGATGACCGCCCGCCTCCCAGCCCTGGGCGATGATCGCGTCCGCGCCGTGCTGTTCCAGCCAGAGGGCCTCGTCGACCGTGGTCGCATTGCCCAGCACCTTGCTGCCCCAGCCCTTGACGCGGGCGATCAGGTCCGCGGGCGGCAGGCCGAAGTGGAAGCTGACCACGGGAGGGGCGAAGGGCTCGACCAGATCGGCGATTTCGGGGGAGAACGGCGCGCGGCCGGGCCCCGGCTTGATCTGCGTGGGGTCGATGCCGAACTCGGCGTAGTAGGGGCCGAGGCGGTCACGCCAACGGGCCTCGCGGGCGTCGTCGGGCACCGGGGGCGTGTGGGCGAAGAAGTTGACGTTGAAGGGCTTGGTCGTGTCGTCGCGCAGGGCTTGGAGCTCGGTGCGGAGCTGGTCCGGAGAGAGCATGGCCGCGGGAAGCGAGCCGAGGCCGCCGGCTTCGCTCACGGCGACGGCGAGTCGAGCGCCTTGGACGCCGGCCATGGGCGCCTGGATCAGCGGCAGGCGAGTACCGAGGAAGAAGGGGGCGAAGGGAGCGGCGGTCGACATGGCGCGAATCCTGACTCGGTGGACGAGTCGCGATGATCGCGCAGTCGGTATCGCCTCGTCAGCCCTGCGCCATTTCGGAGGGCGAGTGCTGGACAGATGCCCCTTGACCGTGGCCGGATTGCTCCCTCGCCCTCTTGCTCCCTCTCCCGCCTGCGGTGCCGCCGTCTTGCCCCCTCTCCCGCTTGCGGGAGAGGGTGGGGGAGAGGGTCTTCTCTTCGAAGGCCACGCGACCAAGAGCCCGAAGACCCTCTCCCCTGCCCTCTCCCGCAAGCGGGCGAGGGGGTGGACCGAGCGTTCAGGCGAGCTGGAAGCCGCCCCTCACTTGCAGGTGAAGCTCTTCGCGTTCACTTCCTTGACGAAGCCGGCGCCGCAGGTCGTGGTGGCCTGCTCGCTCATCTTGCGGACATCCTCGGCGCGCTGCGCGTTGGTCTCGCTCGAATTCGGCGCGATCACGCAACCCGTGGTCAGGGCGGTGGCAGCGACAGCCAGCATCACGGCAGCAGTACGGATGATCATGGGGGACTCCCTCGTTGGTTTCAGATGGGAGCGGAGTCTAGAGGCGCCACACCCCCTCGCTCCCCGCCTCCGACGAATTGCATCCGCACGATGACGAACTGCTTGGCCGCCCGACAGCCCGGGGAACCGATTCGCCAACCCGATCACCGTCCGCCCCAGCAAGACCTGGCCCCGCACGGCACCGGGTTCGGGCACAGAGTTCGGGCACCGGGTTCGGGCGCCAGGTCCGACGCCCGCTCCGTGCCACCCGACCTCAAGGCCTGGCCAAGGCCTCCACCGGATCCAGCCTTGCCGCATTGCGCGCTGGCAGGAACCCGAAGACCACGCCGATCAGCGACGACACGCAGAACGCGCCCGCGATCGCCGTCGTCGAGATGACCATGCGGAAGCCCGTCCCCGCCGCGAAGTGGTCGACCAGCAGGCTCGCGCCGACCGCCAGCGCCACGCCCAGCCCGCCGCCGATCAGGCAGACCAGCACGGCCTCGATCAGGAACTGCCGCAGGATGTCGCCCTGGCGCGCGCCCACGGCCATGCGCACGCCGATCTCGCCGGTGCGCTCGGTCACCGACACCAGCATGATGTTCATCACCCCGATCCCGCCCACGACCAGCGAAATCAGCGCGATCGACGAGATCAGCAGCGTGATCGTCCCCGTCGTCTGCTCCACCGTCTTGCGGATGCTGTCGGTGTTCATCATGAAGAAGTCGGTCTTCCCATGCCGGTGCGTCAGCAAGGCGCGCACCCCCTCCTCCGCCGCCGCGTTGGGCACCGCGTCGCTGACCCGCACCGTCACCCGCGCCAGATAGTCCTGGCCGGTGAGCCGGCTCATCGCCGTCGTGTAGGGCAGCCAGATGCTGTTGGACTCGTCATTGCCGAAGGCGCTCTCCTTCTTCGCGGTCACGCCGACGATGCGCACCGGCACCGTGCCCAGCAGGATCACCTCGCCCAGCGCCGCCTCCCCGTTGGGGAACAGCGTCTTGCGCGCGTTGTCGTCGATCACCGCGACCTGCTCCTGCAGCCGCACCGATTCCGCATTGAAGGCCTGGCCCTGCGCGAACTCGTAGCCGCGCACGCGGAAGAACTGCTCGCCCACGCCGGTGATGGAGGCGCTGACGTCCACGTTGCGATAGCGCAGCCCCGCGCTGACGCTCACCGACGGCGTCACGCTGTCCACGTACTCCAGCTGCGACAGCGCGGTCGCATCTGCCGCGCGCAAGGTGCGCACCGCCGCCGCGCGTCGGTCGCCGAAGCCCTCGCCCGGCATGATGTCGATGGTGTTGGTGCCCATGGCGCTGATGTCGGCCAGCACCTTCTCGCGCGTGCCTTGCCCCAGTCCCACCACCGACACCACCGAGGCGATGCCGATGATGATGCCCAGCATCGTCAGGAGCGTGCGCAGCCGGTGCGCCGCCATCGCGCGCAGCGCCATGCGCGTGGCCTCGCCCACCCGCCCCAGCACCGCCGCCCAGCCCGCGATCAGGCCGGTGCCCGCGGCCGCCGTTTCCGGCTTGGCCAGCGTGGCCGGCGGCGTCGCGTCGGGCCGCCGACGGTCCGCGACGATGCGCCCGTCGCTGATCTCGATCACGCGCTGCGCGTGCGCCGCGACCTGCGCGTCGTGGGTCACGAGGATGATGGTGTGCCCGTCGGCATGCAGCTCCTCGAGGATCTTCATCACCTCGCGCCCGCTGGCCTGATCGAGCGCGCCGGTCGGCTCGTCGGCCAGGATCACGTCGCCGCCGTTCATCAGCGCCCGCGCGATCGACACGCGCTGCTGCTGACCGCCGGACAGCTGACCCGGCCGGTGATGCAGACGCTCGTCCAGGCCCAACCGGCCCAGCAGCTGACGCGCGCGCTCATGACGGCGCTCCGCCGCCGAGCCCGCGTAGATCGCCGGGATCTCCACGTTGCCGATAGCGTCGAGGTCGCCGAGCAGCTGGTAGCGCTGGAAGATGAATCCGAAGTGCTCGCGCCGCAGGCGGGCGAGTTCGTCGGGCCCCATCGCGCCGGTCTCCTGGCCGGCGACGCGGTAGCTGCCGCGCGTGGGCCGGTCCAGGCAGCCCAGGATGTTCATCAGCGTCGACTTGCCGGAACCCGACGGGCCGATGATGGCGACCATCTCGCCGGCCTCGATCGTCAGGTCGACGTCGCGCAGCACGGCGACCACGCCTTCACCGGCAGGGAATTCGCGGACCAGGCCGCGCAGTTCAAGCAGTGCCGCCATCGCTCAGCCCGGAGGCGGGCCGCGGCGCTGGCCCATCTGCGCGTTGGCGGCGCCGGCCGTGGCCTGGCTGGTGACGACGCGCTCGCCCTCACGCAGACCGTCCAGCACCTCGGCGCGCACGCGGTTGTTCATGCCGACGCGGACCAGCCGGTCCTCGATGCGGCCGTCGGCGGCGAGCACGCGCACCGCGTACTGGCCCTTGGGGTCCTTCTTGCCCAGCGCGGTCGAGGGCAGCGTCAGCACGCCCTTGGCGCGCGCCAACACGATGGTCGTCTGCGCGGTCATGTTGATGCGCAGCGTGCCGTCGGGATTGGGCACGTCGAAGATGCCGTTGTAGTAGATCGCGCTGGTGCTGCTGGTCGAGGCGCTGGTAGTGCTGGTGGCGCTGGTGTCCGCCAGCGTCGTGTCGCCCGGCTCGACCGCGCGCAGCGAGGCCTCGATGCGGCGGTCCGGCGAGCCCAGCAGCGCGAAGTACACCGGCATGCCGGGTTTCACTCGCGGCACGTCGGCCTCGGAGATCTTGGCCTTGATGGTCATCGTGTCCAGGCGCGCCAGCTTGATGATGGTCGGCGCCGTCTGCGCCGCGTTCACCGTCTGCCCCTGCTCGGTCACGATGGCCACGACCGTGCCGTCCATCGGCGCGACCACGCGGGCGTAACCCAGGTTCACCTGCGCCGTGTCCACGTTGATGCGGGACTGCGCGACCATCGCGGCCTGCGAGTCGACATCGGCGCGCGCGGTGTTGAGCGCCGCCTCGGCGGTCTCCAGATCGGCGCGGGCGCCGGCGTCGGCGGCTTCCAGCGCGCGCTGGCGCTTGGCGCTGAGCTCGGCCTGCGCCAGCGTCGCCTTGCGCGACGCGAGCAGCGCCTCGGCGCTGCGCAGCGAGGCCTGCGCGTCGCGCAAGGCGTTCTGCTGAGTGAGGGCGTCGATCTCGGCAATCAGCTGGCCTTCCTTGACCTTGTCGCCGAGCGCCACGGCCAAGCGCTTCACCTCGCCGGTGGCGCGGGCGCCGACGCTCACCAGCTTGTAGGCGTTGATCGTGCCGGTGGCCAGCACCGAATCTTCGATGTCGCCGCGCTCGACGGCCGCGGTCGTGACCTGCGGCGGGGGCGGCGGACGGAACCAGATCGCCCGCGCGGCGATCACCGCGGCGATGACGATCACCGCGACCAGCGCCAGCCGGCCGGGCTTCAACCACTTCTTCATCGGATCTCCCTCGAATCGTTCAGTTCGTCGCCGCGTTCGTCGCCGCCTTCGGCGCGACGGTGGTCGCGGCGTTCGGCGCGGTCGTCGTCGCGGCGGTCGTCGGCGCAGCGGCCACGGCGGTCGCGATGTCCTGCCAGCCGCCGCCCAGCACCTTGTAGAGCGTCACCCGGTTGAGCAGCTCGCTCAGCCGCAACGCGATCAGCGACTGCTGCGCGCTCAGCAGCGAGCGCTGCGCATCCAGCAAGTCCAGCTGCGTCGTGCTGCCGACGCGGTACTGCGCCTCGGCCAGCCGCAGCTGACGTTCGGTCGCGGCCAGCAGCGCGCGCTGCGCCGCCAGCCGGTCCGCCAGCGTGGCGCGCTCGGCCAAGGCATCGGCGACCTCGCGGAACGCTGTCTGGATGGTCTTGTCGTAGGTCGCGAGCGCGATGTCACGGCTGGCCTCGGCTTGCCGCACCGCCGCGGCACGCGATCCGCCGTCGAAGATCGGCAGCGACACCGACGGGCCGAAGCTCCAGCTCCCCGAGCCCGCATCAAACAATCCCGACAGCGCGCGGCTGCCCGTGCCGGCCGAAGCCGTCAGGCTGATGCTCGGGAAGCGGGCGGCGCGCGCGGCGCCGATGTCGGCGTGGGATGCGATCAGCGCGTGCTCGGCGGCCAGCACGTCGGGACGGCGCTGCAGCACCGAGGACGGCACGCCGGCGGGCAATTCCACGAGCTGGCTCAGCGTGCCCGAGGCGTCCGCCGCGCGCGGCTCCAGCGATGCCGGCAACGCGGCGCCGAGCAGCAGCTCCAGCGCGTGGCGATCCTGCGCCAGCGTGGTCGGCCAGACGACGGTCTCGGCGCGAGCGCTCTCGACGGCGGTCTCGGCCTGCGAGAGCACCAGGCCCGAGATAGCGCCCAGCTCATGCCGGCGGCGCGTCAGCGCGAGGCTGCGTTCACGGCTGGCGAGGGTCTCCTGCGCGAGCCGCTGGCGCTCCAGGTCGGCGGCCCAGGTGAGCCAGGCGGCGGCGGTCTCGGAGACCAGGCTGATCTGCGTGCTGCGCCGCGACTCCTCGCGCGAGAACAGCGCCTGCGCGGCCGAGTCGCTCAGATTGCGCACGCGACCGAAGAAGTCGAGCTCGTAACTGGACAGCGCGAGCTGCAGCGAGACTTGCTGCGTCACCGCGCCAGCGGTGCCCGAGCGGCTCGCGCCGGCCGAGGCGTTCAGCGCGGGCAGGCGCTGGGCGTCGGTCTGGCGGAAGACGGCGCGGGCCTGTTCGATCTGCAGGGCCGCGATGCGCAGATCGCGGTTCTCCCGCAGCGCGAGCTCGACCGTACCGCGCAGGCGCTCGTCAAGGAACACGGCACGCCAGTCCGGCAGCACCTGAGCGGCATCGGACGCACTGAGCGCCGAGGTGCCAGGCCTTGCCGGATCGGTCGCGATGTTCGTTGTCGAGGCGTCGGCCCGCGGCACGGCGGGCGCGGGTCGGGTGTAGTCAGGGGCGAGGTTCACGCAACCGGCAAGCGCCAGGCTCAGCAGCAGCGCGGTGAGCGCCGGAGCGCGCGCGGCACGGCCCGGTAAAGATGCAGGAGTCATTGTGCGAATGATGCATGAGGCGCAGGCAGCGCTTCTTACCCTCCCGTAAATTGCGTTGTCAAAGCTGACGCACTCCGACACGCGCACTCAACGCGTGCGCCTTGCGCCCAACAACCCCGAGCCAGCGCGATGTCGCCCCGTCCGGTACGGTCACGCCTTGATTCAGGAAGTCCCCATGTCCCAACGCCATCCGCACCACCGCCCGCTCGCCTCTGTCGTCCGCTTCGCCGGAGCGGCGCTGCTGGCCGGCGCGGGTGCCGGTCTGCTGGGCGGCTGCTCCGAAGCGCCGGAGCTGAGCCTGGGCGGCATGTCCGTCGCGCCCGATGTGGGCGTCGCCTATCGCGGCCCCCAGCTGTCGCCTGAGGAGACCGCGCAGATGGACCGCTGTGTCGCGCTGATGACGCCGATGCTGCGCGGCCATGCGGTGCGCTCGACAGCCGCCGCGCGTGGTGGCGAAGGGCTGGAGTACGTCTGGGTCAACGCCGACATGCACGACGACGCCGAGGACATCGAGCGCCGCAACGCCGCGGGCGCGACCGTCGGCGGCCATTGCCAGTTCGAAGACGGCGGCGAGGCGGTCCACGTCCACGCGTATCAGCTGGACCTGGAAGCCGGCGCGACATCCGGCTACCCCGCCTATCGCTACGTCGGCGGTCTCGGCGACATCGACTCGGCCCCGACCGCCTCCGCCGCGGATTGACACCGGCGGGCCGGACCCGCGCCAGGACGGATACTCGCGGATCCTCGATTCGCGGAGCCTCCGTGGCCGACTCTTCCGACGCAAGCGCCCAGCCTGCCTTCCTCTCCGGCGGCGGCGAGATGGCCCGCCTGATCGCCGCGCTGGACTGGAGCCGCACGCCGCTGGGCCCGCTGGCCGGCTGGCCGGAGCACATCCGCCACGCCACCGCGCTGATGCTGCGCTCGCAGGTGCCGATCGTGATGCTCTGGGGCCCCAGCGGCGTCATGATCTACAACGACGCCTACGGCGTCTTCGCCGGCACGCGGCATCCGCGGCTGCTGGGCAGCAACGTCCTTGAGGGGTGGCCCGAGGTGGCCGACTTCAACGCCCATGTCATGAAAGTCGGGCTGGCCGGCGGCACGCTGCATTACGAGGATCAGGAACTGGTGTTGGATCGCCACGGCCGCGCCGAATCGGCCTGGCTGAACCTCGATTACTCCCCGATGCTCGATGACCAGGGGCATCCGGCGGGCGTGATGGCCATCGTGGTGGAGACCACCGCCAAGGTCGCCGCCGAGCGCCGCGTGCGCGGCGAGCGGGAGCGGCTGATGCAGCTCTTCGAGCAGGCCCCCAGCTTCATGGCCGTGCTGGCCGGCCCCGAGCACCGCTTCGAGAGCCTCAACCCGGCGTATCAGCGCCTGGTCGGCGGGCGCGACCTGCTGGGCCGCACCGTATCGGAGGCCCTGCCCGACGCTGCCGCACAGGGCTACGTGAAGCTGCTCGATTCGGTCTACGAGACGGGCCGCGCCTACACGGCGCAATCGGCGCTGTTCTCGGCCGATACCGGCGGGCAGCCGGAAGAGCATTTCCTGGATTTCGTCTATCAGCCGATCCGCGACGACAGCGGCGCGGTGACGCACATCTTCGTCGAGGGCGTGGACGTGACCGCGCGGGTGCGCGGCGAGCAGCGCCGCGCCGCGATGGCCGGCCTGAGCGAGCGGCTGCGCGAGGTCCGCGATCCCGGCGCGATCGGTCATGCGTCGGCCCAGATGCTGGGAATGATGCTGGGCGCCAGCCGCGCCGGCTACTGCAGCGTCGATCACGAGGCCGAGGTCGTGCGCATCGACCGCGACTGGGTGCGCGGCGCCGGCGCGAGCGTGTCCGGCGAGCACCGGCTGCGCGACTACGGCGACTTCGTGGACGTGCTCAAGCGCGACGAGGTGGTCGCGATCGCCGATGTCCACGAAGATCCGCTCACCCGCGATCACCGCGAGCGCTTCGACGAGGTGAGCGTGCGAACGCTGGTCAACGTCCCGGTGGTGGAGCAGGGCCGGCTGGTGGCGCTGCTGTTCGTGCACGACGATCACCCGCGCGCCTGGAGCGCCGATGACATCGGCCTGATCCGCGAGGTGGCGCATCGCACGCGAGTGGCGGTGGAGCGCGCCCGCGGCGAACGCGCGCTGCAGGACCGCGAAGAGCGGCTGCTGCGCTCGGACCGCCGCAAGGACGAGTTCCTGGCCACGCTGGCGCATGAGCTGCGCAATCCGCTGGCCCCCATCCGCAACGCGGTGCACCTGCTCGGCGCAGCCGATCGGGAGGGGCGCTTCGCTGACATCCGCGAGCTGATGGAGCGCCAAGTCAACCACATGGTGCGACTGGTCGACGACCTGATCGAGGTTTCGCGCATCAGCCGCGGCCTGATCACGCTGCGGCACGAGGCGGTCAGCCTGCGCGACATCGTCGATGCGGCGGTCGAGAGCAGCCGCCCGCTGATCGATCGCGAGCGCCATCGGCTGACGCTGCGCTTCGACGGTCCGGCGCCCTGGGTGCGCGGCGATCCGGTGCGGCTGACGCAGCTGCTGGTGAATCTGCTCAACAACGCGGCGCGCTACACCGACGCGGGCGGGCTGATTGACGTCAGCCTGTCGCGCGAGGGCGGCGAAGCCGTGCTCACCGTCACCGACAACGGCATCGGCATCGCGGCGGAGCAATTGCCTCGGCTGTTCGAGCTGTTCTCGCAGCTGGACCGCTCGCACAGCCGCTCGCAGGGCGGGCTGGGCATCGGGCTGAGCCTGGCGCAGACGCTGGCGCGGCTGCATGGCGGCCAGCTCAGCGCGGCGAGCGAGGGGCTGGGGCTGGGCAGCCGATTCCAGCTGCGTCTGCCGGAGATCGCGGCGCCCGAGGTGGTCGAACGCGAGACCGCGCTGGACGACGCGCCGCTGTCCGCGCGGCTGCTGCTGGTCGACGACAACCGCGATGCGGCCGACACGACGGCGGAGCTGCTGCGGCTGATGGGCGCGGAGGTCGAGGTGGCCTACGACGGGGCGACGGCGCTGACGACGGTGCGGGTGTTGCGTCCGGACGCGGTGCTGCTGGACATCGGCATGCCGGACATGGACGGGCATGAGGTCGCGCGGCGCCTGCGCGACATGGCGCCGGAGATCGGCCATCCGCGCCTGATCGCGCTGACGGGCTGGGGCCAGGAACAGGACCGGGAGAAGACGCGCGCGGCCGGCTTCGACGAGCACATGGTCAAGCCGGTCGACGTGGAGGCGTTGCGGCAGACGCTGCGTGCAGGGCGCTGATCAGGCGCGAGGCAGTGGAGTCATGGCCGGAGGCGTCGAGGCCCGGCGGCAGGCAGTGGGAGAGCCATCGAATGGAGACCGGAACGATGCTGCGGGGCATGCACCATGCGGCGATCATCTGCGCGGACTATGGGCGCTCGCGGCGCTTCTACGTCGAGGTGCTGGGGCTGCGCGTGATCGCGGAGACCTACCGCGAGGCGCGGCGCTCCCACAAGCTGGACCTGGCGCTGCCCGACGGTACGCAGATCGAGCTGTTCAGCTTCCCGGATCCGCCGGCGCGGCCCTCGTATCCGGAGGCGCGCGGGCTGCGGCATCTGGCCTTCGTCGTGGACGACGTGGCCGCATGCAAGTCGGCGCTGGAGGCGCAGGGCATCGGGGTGGAGCCAGTCCGGGTGGACGAGCTCACCGGCAAGCGCTTCGTGTTCTTCGCCGATCCGGACGGTTTGCCGCTGGAGCTGTACGAGCGCTGAGGCTAGTGAGCGCTCAGCGGGGTTCAGCGGCCGAGCTGCTTGAGCGCGGCTTGCAGGCCGGTAACGCCGCCGACGCGCTGGTCGTTGATGAAGACCTGCGGCATCTGGCGCACGGCCGGGCCGCACTTTTCGTAGAAGGCGAGGCGCTCGGCCTCGTCGTCGATCAGGATCTCCTGGAAGGGCATGCCGCGCGACTTGAGCAGCATCTTCGCCGTGTCGCATTGCGGGCAGGCGGACTTGGAGTAGACGACGATCTTGAGTTCCATGGCCGGGAGTTTAATGTGGACGCCCTGATCACCGCCGCCGCGCGGTTTCTCGCCGCCGGCGACGCGCTCGGCGCCTTGCAGCGCGTGGCGCTGCGCGAGGACCCGCCCGCGCTGGCCTTGCGAGGCATCGCCATGGCGCAGCTGGGCGAGCACGCCCGCGCCCGCGAGTTGCTGCGCAAGGCGGTCAAGGCCTTCGGGCCGAGTGAGGCCGTGTCACGGGCGCGCTGCGTGGTCGCCGAGGCCGAGGTGGCGCTGGCGATGCGTGACTTCGCCGATCCGCCGCGCGCCTTGCGCCAGGCGGCCGAGGTGCTGGACGCCCACGACGACCGCATCAACGCGCTGCAGGCGCGGCTCATCGCGGTGCGGCGGCTGGTTCTGCTGGGGCGCCTGGACGAGGCGTCACGGGCGCTGCCGATGGTGGATCCGTCGGCCGGCCCGCCCTTGCCTGCGGCGCTGGCGAGCCTCGCGGAAGCGGAGCTGGCGCTGCGCGCGCTGCGCATCCGCGAGGCGCGACTCGCGCTGATCCAGGCGCTGGCGGCGGCGCGCCACACCGGCGTCGCGGCGCTGATCGCGGAGACCGAGCAGCTGCACGCGCTGCTCGACCGTCCCGCGGCGCGGCGCATCGACGCCGGCGTCGAGCAGCCGCTGCGCCTGGGCGAGGTCGAGGACCTGCTCGCCTCGCCGACGCTGGTCATTGATGCCTGCCGTCGCGCGATTCGCGGCGAAGGGCTGGAGGTGGGACTCGCGCGGCGGCCGGTGCTGTTCGTGCTCGCGCGGGCGCTGGCGGAGGCATGGCCGGGCGACGTCGATCGCGCGACGCTGATCCTTCGAGCCTTCCGCACCCGCCATCCCGACGAGACCCATCGCGCGCGCTTGCGGGTCGAGCTCGGGCGGCTGCGCGCGCTGATCGAGCCGGTCGCCAGCATCGATGCGACCTCGCGCGGCTTCGCGCTGCGTGTCGACGAGGGGCGGACGGTCACCATGCTCGCGCCGCCCATCAACGGCGAGCAGGCGGCGCTGCAAGCGCTGCTCGCGGACGGCGCGGCGTGGTCGACCTCGGCGCTGGCGCTCGCGATGGGCGCGAGCCAGAGGACTGTTCAACGGGCCTTGGCAGAGCTGGAAGCGGACGGACTCGTGCGCGCGATCGGCCAGGCGCGGGCGAAGCGCTGGCTGGCGCCGCCGATGACGGGCGGGCTGTCGGGAATCACGACGATCTTGTTACTCCCGGCTTCGGCGCCGGCTGGATAGATTGCCCCTCATGCGACGGGTTTCTTCCTTCTTCATCCACCATCCCCGCCGCAAGGAGACCACGATGAGCACTTCTCAATCGACTTCGGGATCGACCTCCGGATCGCCTTCGCAATCGACCTCGCAGAGCGCCGCCTGCGATCCGCATCAAGGCGCGGAGCTGACGCCTTCCATGGGACTGCCTGCCTCGCGCGCGGCCGAGGTGGTGCGGGAGTACGGACCCTACCCCGGCGCGCCGGCGGTGCATGGCGTGAGCCACGACGGCGATCGCATCTGGGCGGCGACGGCGTTGGGGCTGTTGGCCATCGATCCGCCGACCGGCGAGGTCGTGCGCACGCTGCCTTGCGTGGCGGATGCGGGCACGGCTTTCGATGGCCGGCATCTCTATCAGATCGCGGAGTCGCGCATCAACAAGATCGATCCGGCGACGGGTCGGGTGATCGGCTCGATTCCCGCGCCGTCGGACTCCGGACATGGAAGCTCGGGGCTGACCTGGGCCGAGGGCAGTCTGTGGGTCGGGCAGTACCGCGACCGCAAGATCGTCCAGATCGATCCGGAGACCGGCGACGTGCGCCGCACCATCGAGTCCAACCGTTTCGTCACGGGCGTGACCTGGGTGGACGGGCAGCTCTGGCACGCCACCTGGGAGGGCGACGAGAGCGAGTTGCGTCGCGTCGACCCGAAGGATGGCGCGGTGCTGGAGCGGCTGAGCATGCCCGCCCACATGGGTGTCAGCGGTTTGGAGTCGGATGGCGCGGGCTTGTTCTACTGCGGCGGGGGACAGACGGGGAAATTGCGCGCCGTGCGGCGCCCAAAGCAGGCGGCCTAATCGCCGCGAAGTCGCGCTGAGGTTGCCAGGCTAGGCGCGAGGTCCCGCCGCATAGCAGCGCTATGCAAGGGGCTGAGCAACGACGCATGGCAGCCTCAGCGCGGCTTCGCTGCAAGGGGCTGAGCAGCGACGCATGTCAGCCTCAGCGCGGCTTCGCGAGGTCCATGACCCAATACCTAGAGTACGAGTTCGACGTCGACGCAGCCGGTCGGCACGCGACACCCACATGGACATAGCTCGCCGACATCAGATTCGCGCAATGCCCGGGGCTGTTGATCCACGCGCTCATCACCGATTCGACGGTGGGTTGCCCGGCGGCGATGTTCTCGCCGGCCGCGCTCCAGCTGTAGCCGGCGGCGGTGATGCGATCGGCAAACGAGCGCCCGTCCTGGCTGTCATGGCTGAAGTAATTCTTCGTCGCCATGTCCAGCGCGTGCGCATCGGCGGCGTTGGTCAGATTGATGTTCCAGCTCAGCGCCGTGGTGGGAGGGAAGGTCCCGGAACTCCCACAGCTTGCGCCCGCTGCCCGCAACGCATTGATACGAGTCAGCAGGTCCTGCTGGAAGTTGGGCAGGTCGCAAGTGCCGACGACGGCAGGCGGCGTGGTCGGATTGGTCGGGGTCGTGGGAGTGGTCGGGGTGGTCGGTGTCGTGGGCGTCGTTGCCACGGGAGGCGCGTCTCCGCCCCCGCCGCCACAGGCGGCCAGGACCAGCACCAGCAACATCACGGCATCGAGCGGCAGGCGAGGCGCGCTCGACGGCTTGGGGAATCGGTTCATTCCGGCATCTTAGGAATGAAGGGGCAGGGGAGATGGAACGAAACGTATATCGCCCAAGTGACCCCGGCTCAGCGCGCCAGCCCACGTTGGATGAGCGCGCGATGCTTCCGATCAAACCAGGTCGCGACGTCCGCAAGAAAGGGCGCGACCCACTCCAGCGCCTCGCTCAGTTCATCGCCTTCGACCATGTAGCCGGGCCGGTACTTCCGGTTGCGCCAGTCGCGAAGAATGTCCAGTTCATCGAAGCGGCGCTCGCCGATCGCCAGCTCGTGCGCCGCGCCTTCCAACGCCACCGCGTGGTGACCTCGATCACTCGTGATGCGCCACCCCTCGGCGCACGCGACGGCCATGCAGGACAGCAGCACCGCATCCCATGCCGCGTCCATGCGCGTGCCATTGGAGATCGCCGGGTGGCGCGCGTCCTGCAACTTGGCTTGCGCCTGGTTGAGCCACTGCACCACGTCTCGCGCATTGACCGCCAGCGGCTTCAGAGGCGCCTCAGGCCGGGCCGCCAGCTCCTGAAATGACTTCGGCATCGAAATCCCCCATCAAGGGTATTCGCGGCCCTCGCGCGATGTCTTGCGCGAAGCTCTCCCCGCCACGAAGCTGTTCCTGAAAGGCGGAAATCGTAGAGGCCGTCGCATGCACCTCGCGGCCGAGCGCGCGAGCCGCGGGCTTCAAAGCAACGTTCACCTTGAGTTCCGACAAACTTCCCAGCACGAGGACGTCGATGTCACTGTCGGCACCCGCTTCACCGCGCGCGACCGAGCCGAAAACGAAAGCGACCTGTACCCCCTTCAAGGGCTGCAGCGCCTCCTTCAATGTCTCAACGAGCCGGCTGTCCTGCTGCATCAGCGCCACCAGCGGCGCGAGCGATGGATCGGGACTCGCTTGATAGCGAGGCAATCCATCCTGCTGCCGCCGCGAGACCAACCCTGCCGCGACCCACCGCCGCAACCAACGGGCCACGCTGCCCACGTCGGTCCCCGCCTCCGCCGCCAACTCGCGCTGACCGAAACCACGAGCCGGCTCGGCGAAGAGCGCTCGCAGCACACGGAAGCGGCCGATGCTGCCGAAGACTTCGGTCAGTTGGGATTCATTCATGGCGGGCTTGCTGAAGGCGTAGGCAATCTGCCTACATTGTAGGCAATCGGGCTACAGCGTAGGCAATCCGCCTACACCGTAGCCAATTTGCCTACACCTCAGGCTCGCCCCGCCCCCAAGGCTCAAAGCAAGTCATACCGATCCAGATTCATCACCTTGGTCCACGCCTTGACGAAGTCCCGGGCGAAGACCTCCTTGCCGTCGCTGGACGCATAGACCTCGGCCAGCGCGCGCAGCTGCGCGTTGGAGCCGAACACCAGATCCACCGCCGTCCCCGTCCACTTCAGCTCACCGCTGGTCCGATCTCGGCCTTCGAGCACGCCCGGCTCCGCCGCCCGCTGCCATCGGGTCCGCATGTCCAGCAGGTTGACGAAGAAGTCGTTGTTCAGCGTCTCCGGCGTCGTCGTGAACACGCCATGCGTCGACTGCCCGAAGTTGGCACCCAGCACCCGCAGTCCGCCGATCAGCGCGGTCATCTCCGGCGCGCTCAACGTGAGCAGCTGCGCCTTGTCGATCAGCAGCTCCGCCGCCGAGTCCACCAGGTCCGGCCGGATGTAGTTGCGGAAACCATCCGCCATCGGCTCCAGCACCGCGAAGGACTCGACGTCCGTCTGCTCCTGCGACGCATCCGTGCGGCCCGGCGAGAACGGCACCGTCAGCGCGATGCCGGCCTTCTTCGCCGCCGCCTCGACGCCCGCGCCGCCCGCCAGCACGATCAGATCCGCCAGCGAAATCTTCTTGCCGCCGCCCAGCCCGGCATTGAACTCCTGCCGCAGCGTCTCCAGCCGGCTCAGCACCTTCTCGAGCTCCGCCGGCTGATTCACCTTCCATTCCTTCTGCGGCGCGAGCCGGATGCGCGCGCCGTTCGCGCCGCCCCGCTTGTCCCCGCCGCGGAAGGTCGACGCCGACGCCCAGGCCGTCGTCACCAGCTGCGAGATGCTCAGCCCGCTCGCCAGGATCTTGGCCTTGAGCGCGATCACGTCCTGATCGTCGACCAGCGGATGATCGACCGGCGGTACCGGGTCTTGCCAGATCATCACGTCCTTGGGCGCGAGCTTGCCTAGGTAGCGCGCATGCGGGCCCATGTCGCGGTGGGTCAGCTTGAACCACGCGCGGGCGAAGGCGTCGGCAAAGGCCTGCGGATCCTTCATGTAGCGGCGTGAGATCTTCTCGTAGGCCGGATCGACGCGCAGCGCCAGGTCGGCCGTCGTCATCATCGGCGCGTGACGCTTGGTCTTGTCGTGCGCGTCCGGCACCGTGCCCGCGCCGGCACCGCCCTTGGGCGTCCATTGATGCGCGCCGGCCGGGCTCTTGGTCAGCTCCCATTCGTGGCCGAACAGGGTCTCGAAGTAGCTCATGTCCCAGGTCGTGGGCGTGGGCGTCCAGGCGCCCTCGATGCCGCTGGTGATCGTGTACACGCCCATGCCGTCGCCGAAAGCGTTCTTCCAGCCCAGCCCCTGCTCCTCCAGCGCCGCGCCCTCGGGCATCAGCCCGACCTGCGCCGGGTCGCCCGCGCCGTGGCACTTGCCGAAGGTGTGCCCACCGGCGACCAGCGCCACCGTCTCTTCGTCATTCATGGCCATGCGGCGGAAGGTCTCGCGGATGTCGCGACCCGACGCGGCCGGATCGGGATTGCCGTTCGGTCCTTCCGGATTCACGTAGATCAACCCCATCTGCACCGCCGCCAGCGGATTCGCCAGATCGCGGTCGCCCGCATAGCGTTCGTCGCCGAGCCAGGTGGTCTCCGGGCCCCAGTAGATGTCGGTCTCAGGCTCCCACACGTCGGCGCGGCCGCCGGCGAAGCCCAGCGTCTTGAAGCCCATGGACTCCAGCGCGATGTTGCCCGCCAGGATCATGAGATCGGCCCACGACAGCTTGCGCCCGTACTTCTGCTTGATCGGCCACAGCAGTCGGCGGGCCTTGTCGAGGTTGCCGTTGTCCGGCCAGCTGTTGAGCGGCGCGAAGCGCTGCGAGCCGGTGCCCGCGCCGCCGCGTCCGTCCTGGATGCGATAGGTGCCGGCCGAATGCCAGGCCATGCGGATGAAGAACGGGCCGTAGTGCCCGTAATCCGCCGGCCACCAGTCCTGCGAGTCCGTCATCAACGCGTGCAAGTCCTTGACGACGGCGTCCAGATCCAGGGTCAGGAACTCCTTGGCGTACTTGAACTGCTCGCCCATCGGGTTGGCGCGCGCCGAGTGCAGATGCAGGATGGAGAGATTGAGCTGATCGGGCCACCAGTCGCGGTTGCCCTTGCCGCCCGCGCTGGTGTGCTTGCGGGGAACGCCCGTGACGGGGCACTTCATTTCACCTGACATGTCGGTCTCCTCGGGATCGTTTGTGGGGAACCTGAGCCTGAATGCTCAGGCGCCGAGACTGTCCGCTGGCTACGATGGCCGGCCGAGTCTAGGACCGCCGTTCAGGCAACGGCAAGTGAAGCACTCAATCGACCCGATAGCCGGAACGGTGCTGTCATCACCGCGTCCACGGCACGCGCGACACTCGCCCCAGGAGATCCTCATGCTCGCCATCCCGACGGTCTTGGTCGCGCTGCTCGCCGGCCTGTTGCTGTCCAGCCATTGCCATGCGGCCGGCGGCCACCACGCGGTGGACGACGCGGCCATCCTCGATCCCGATCAATGCACCCTGGAGCTGTGGGTCGAGCACGCCCATCAGCAGCGCCGCCGTCTGCAGCATGCCGGAGGCGCCTGTCGGATCGCGGCCGTCGAGCTCGGCGTGAGCCTGGACCGCGGCACCGCCACCGATTCGCCCACGCTGCATCCGCATGCGGCTCAAGTGAAATGGGCGAAGGCGCTGTCGCCGACATGGAGCATCGGCGCGGCCGCCGCCGTCGGCTGGCAAAGCCTGGCCCCCAAGCGGCAAGCGCTGCTGGTGATCCCGGTCAGCTGGGCGCCTCGCCACGATCTGGCCGTCCACCTGAACGTCGGCCGCGCGCTGCGCGCGGGATCGCCGGACCGCTGGCAACGCGGCGTCGCCGTCGAATGGCAGCCCGTGCCCGAGTGGCAAGGATTGGCCGAAGTCTTCCACGACGGTCAGCGCCCGCTGGCGCGCGTGGGACTGCGGCGCTTCCTCGGCGAGAAGCTTTCCCTCGACCTCAGCCGGGCGCGGGCGCGCGCCACCGGCACGACGCCGCGCGAGGACTGGTGGTCGCTGGGCTTGAACTGGGATTTCGGGCGACCTTTTTGAGCGGCGCTCATGCGCGCGCCGCGCATGCATAGACGCGAACCGGATGAGGGCATTGGGCGGGGGGTCGTCATCCTCCATCGCAGGGATGAGAATTGCGATCCTATCCATTCGACCGACCTGACGACACCGGAGCCCACCATGTCCCTGCGCATCAACGACATCGCCCCGAACTTCACCGCGAAGACCACGCACGGCGAACTGACCTTCCACGACTGGATCGGCGACAGCTGGGCCATCCTGTTCTCGCACCCCAAGGACTTCACCCCGGTGTGCACGACCGAGCTGGGCTACATGGCCCGCATCGAGCCCGAATTCACCAAGCGCAACGCCAAGCTGATCGGCCTGTCCATCGACCCGGTGGACAACCACGCCAAGTGGGTCGCCGACATCGAGGAAACGCAGGGCGCGTCGGTCAAGTACCCGATGATCGGCGACACCGATCTGGCCGTGGCCAAGCTCTACAACATGCTGCCGGCCGATGAGGGCGGCACGTCCGAGGGCCGCACCGCGGCGACCAACGCCACGGTGCGCTCGGTTTTCATCGTCGGTCCGGACAAGAAGATCAAGCTGATGCTGACCTACCCGATGACCACGGGTCGCAACTTCGACGAAATCCTGCGCGTGCTGGACTCGATGCAGCTGACCGCCAAGCACCGCGTCGCCACGCCGGTGAACTGGAAGCAGGGCGACGACGTCATCATCGCCGGATCGGTTTCCGACGACGAAGCCAAGACGATCTACCCGGAAGGCTGGAAGGCGCCGAAGCCCTACCTGCGCATCGTCAAGCAGCCGAAGTGATGGCCGTGTAACGCGCGTCCGCCAGGCACGCTGCTGGCCGCGGCGGACGCCGCTCCGCCCACCTCGTCGACCTAGACCGCGAAGAGCGCCCGCTCCTCCTCGAAGACGCGGATCAGGTACTCCGCCACCGTGCGGATCGGCAGATCGCGCCGGTCCCGGCCCCGGATCAGCAGCCAGATCTCGCGCGGCTCGGGCACGGGGCCGAGATCGCACGGGAAGAGATCCGGTACCTGCCGCCCGATGTAATGCGGCAGCAAGGCCAGGCCCGCGCCGGTGCGTGCCGCCGTCGCCTGCGCCATCTGGTTGTCGGCGCGGAAAGCCACCCGCGCGCGAGGGAATCGGCGCGCAAGCCAGGCCGCTTCGGGCATGTCGGCGTTGGCCTCGTCGAAGCCGATGAACACGGGCGACTCGGCTGCCCGCCCCGCACGTGCCTGTTCATCGGCATCCGCGCGGCCATGCCGCTCGCAGAGTGGCGCCGTGCCGTAGAAACCGAAGCCCATCACGCCCAGCAGCTTCGCGATGAAGTCGCCATCGGCGGGTCGCCCCAGCCGGATCGCGATGTCCGCCTTGTGCCGGTCCAAGCTCACTGACCGCAGGTCGGTCGCGAGGTCCACATCCAGTCCCGGATGCAGCGCCGGCAAGGTCGCGAGGCGACCGATCACAAAGGCCTGAGCCAGTGCGGGCGGTGCGTTCACACGGACCAGACCGCGCGGCGCGTCGTCGTCGCCGGCCCGGCTGAGGGTCTGCGCCGCGGCCTCCATCTCGCCCGCCGCAGTCAGCACGCGGCGGCCCTCCGGTGTCAGGGCGTAACCCTCGGGGCGACGATCCACCAGCTTGCGGCCCAGGCTGTCTTCCAACGCCTGGATGCGGCGCGAGATCGTCGCGTGGTTCACCGACAGCGCCCGCGCCGCGGCCGACAGACTGCCGTGCCTCCCCAACGCGAGAAACACGCGCAGGTCCTCCCAATCGGGCGTCGCCCCTGTGCGTTTCTGATCAGCCATTGAGCGAGGATAGCGGCTCCCCCTCGCGGGACCTCGTCCCTACTCTTTCGACAACGCCGGAAGCCTCCGGCGCCCCTCAGAAAGAAAGGACCGTCCCATGAGCACTTCCATCCAGACCGCGAACGATCGCCGCGTCGCCATCGTCACCGGCGCCTCGCAGGGCATCGGCGCCGGCCTCGTCGCCGCCTACCGCGCGCTCGGCTACGCCGTCATCGCCAACTCCCGCGCCATCCGGCAGGGCGAGGACGCCGACGTCGTCGCGGTGCCCGGCCACATCGGCGATCGCGCCGTCGCCCAGCGCGTCGTGCAGACCGCGCTGGACCGCTTCGGCCGCGTCGACACCTTGATCAACAACGCCGGCATCTTCGTCGCCAAGCCCTTCTCCGAATACACCGAGCAGGACTTCCGCGACGTCGTCGACGTCAACCTCGGCGGCTTCTTCCACATCACGCAGCTCGTGATTCCCCAGATGCAACGGCAACGCGCGGGCCACATCGTGCAGATCACGACCACGCTGGTCGAGCAGCCCATCGCCGGCGTTCCCGCCGGCCTGGCCAGTCTGACCAAGGGGGGCCTCGACGCCGTGACTCGCGGCCTGGCCATCGAGCTCGCGAAGGAGGGCATCCGCGTGAACGCGGTCTCGCCCGGCATCATCCGGACGCCGATGCATGCGCCGCAGACGCATGAGTTCCTCGACGCCCTGCATCCGATGGGCCATATGGGCGACATCGCCGACATCGTTCAGGCGGTGGGCTATCTCGAACAGGCCGGCTTCGTCACCGGCGAGACGCTGCACGTGGACGGCGGCCAGCACGCCGGCCGCTGGTGAGCCGCCGTCGGTCTCAAGCCAAGGAGCTCGCATGCCCTACGTCAACATCCAGGTGACCCGCGAGGGCACCACCCCCGGCGCCGGCGCCACCACGCCCGAGCAGAAAGCGGCCTTGATCCAGGGCGTCAGCGATCTGCTGTTCCAGGTGCTGGGCAAGCCGCATCACATGACCTTCGTCGTGATCGACGAGATCGAGCTGGAGAATTGGGGCGTGGGCGGGCTACCGACGCCGGAGTTCCGGCGGCGACAGGCCCAGGAACGGCCCGAGCAGCGGGATCCATCGGAAAGCTCGGCATGAGTCTCGCGGCCCGAGCGGGCCGCGCTCACAACACCGCGTAGCGTCCGGGCTTGTGGTTGACCGCGATGAAGAGGTTCATCACCACGGCCGCGAGCACGGAGTACGCGACCCGCTCCACATCGACGACGGTGAGCGCCAGCAGCACGATGGCGCAGTCCATGCCCATCTGCACCTTGCCCGCGCGCCAGCCCTTGGCCTTCTGCAGGTAGAGCGAGACGATGGTCGCGCCGCCCAGGCTGGCGCGATGCCGCGCCAGGAACAGGCAGCCCGAGCCCAGCAGCAGCCCGCCCAGCACGGCCGCGTAGGCCGGATGGATGCGGTCGATGGCGAAGAGCTTGGGCGAGAACTCGGTCATCACCGACAGCAGCGCGATCGAGACGAAAGTCTTGAGCGTGAACTCCCGGCCCATGCGGGTCCAGGCGAACCAGTAGAACGGCAGGTTGATCAGGAAGAACAGCTTGCCCAGGCTGATGCCGGTGGCGTAATGCAGTACGAAGGCCGCGCCGGCCGTGCCGCCCGTCAGCAGCCCGACCTGCGCGAAGAGGATCAGCGCCAGCGACACGAAGATGGTGCCGGTGAAGATGGCCTGCGCGTCCTCGAAGGTCGTGTGCGAGCGGATGGCCAGGTCGGCGAGCGGCTCGACGGCGGACGGCTCGGGCGAGGGTCCGGCCGAGAGCTCGTTGGAACGCTCGGCGTGGGAAGGGATTGGCTGGGGGTCGCTCATGAAGGAAAGCTAAGCAGATTGCGTGCCCGCGAGGGGCGCGCATTGTCCCGCAATCGGCGTCCCCGATGAAGCCTCCCTATCGTCCGCGCGCCTTCAGCCGCGCGTCAAGCCGGGGGAACACGCGGCGGGCGTTGCCTTCGTAGACCAGGTGGCGTTCCTCGTCGCTCAGGTGCGGCGTGGCGGCGATGTAGCGCTTGGTGTCGTCGTAATGGTGGCCGCTGAGCGGGTCGATGCCGCGCACGGCGCCGATCATCTCGGAGGCGAAGAGCACGTTCTTCACCGGGATCACCTTCGTCAGCAGGTCGATGCCCGGCTGGTGATAGACGCAGGTGTCGAAGAAGATGTTGTTGAGCAGATGCTCGTCCAGCAGCGGCTTCTTGAGTTCCTGCGCCAGGCCGCGGAAGCGGCCCCAGTGATACGGGACCGCGCCGCCCCCGTGCGGGATCAGGAAACGCAGCGTCGGGAAGTCCTTGAACAGGTCGCCGGTGAGGCATTGCATGAAGGCCGTGGTGTCGGCGTTCAGGTAATGCGCGCCGGTGGTGTGGAAGCAGGCGTTGCAGCTGGTGCTGACGTGGATCATCGCGGGGATGTCCAGCTCGACCATCTTCTCGTAGAGCGGGTACCAGTGGCGGTCGGTCAGCGGCGGGCTGGTCCAGTGGCCGCCGGACGGATCGGGATTCAGGTTGATGCCGACGAAGCCGTACTCGCGCACGCAGCGCTCCAGCTCGGGGATGCAGCTGGCCGGATCGACGCCGGGACTCTGCGGCAGCATGGCCGCGCCGACGAAGTGATCGGGGAACATCTCGGCCACGCGGTGGCAGAGCTCGTTGCAGATCGCGGCCCAGGTGGACGAGGTCTGGAAGTCGCCGATGTGATGCGCCATGAAGCTGGCGCGCGGGCTGAAGATGGTGAGGTCGGAGCCGCGCTCGCGCATCTTGGCGAGTTGATTGGTCTCGATGGACTCGCGCAGCTCGTCGTCGCTGATGCGCAGGTCGGAGGCGCGCGGTGTGCGCGACGGGTCCTGGAGCGCGGCGATCTGCAGGTCTCGCCAGGCGCCGAGCGCGGCGGGAGCGGTGGTGTAGTGGCCGTGGACGTCGATGATCATGGGGGTCTTGCGCGACAGGCGATGAGGCGTTGCGGCGGATTGTGGAGAGCCCGGCCTCGTCGTCCTAGTTATGGCGGGGACTAGCTGCTATTCGGATTGGGCATATCCCGAAGACCCTCTCCCCTGCCCCACACAATTGGACGGCGCACCGATCGGCCCGGCGCGGCAGAGTTCGCGCCGGACCGCATGCGTTAAGCTCCCGCGCCCGCCGCAGCGGTCGGGCCCGGTTTGAAAGTCGAAGGGAAGCAGTCGTGTTGGACATCGATGTCGTGATCATTGGCGCGGGCGCCGCGGGCCTGATGTGCGCGGCGCACGCGGGCGCCCGCGGACGGCGCGTGCTGGTCGTCGACCATGCCAACAAGGCGGGCAAGAAGATCCTCATGTCCGGCGGCGGCAACTGCAACTTCACCAACCTGTACACCGAGCCGGCCAACTTCCTTTCGCAGAACCCGCACTTCTGCAAGTCGGCGCTGGCGCGCTACACGCAGTGGGACTTCATCGCCCTGGTCAACAAGCATCAGGTGCCCCACCACGAGAAGAAGCTGGGCCAGCTCTTCTGCGACAACAAGTCCATCGACATCCTGCGCATGCTGCTCGCCGAGTGCGCCGCGGTCGACGCGCAGGTGATGCTGGAGACCTCGGTCGAGTCGATCGAGAAGGTCGAGGGCGGCTACGCGCTGCAGACCTCGGCGGGTCCGATGACATGCCAGTCGCTGGTGATCGCGACCGGCGGCCTGTCGATCCCGACCATGGGCGCGACGGGCTTCGGCTATCAGGTCGCCAAGCAGTTCGGGCACACCTTGCTGCCGACGCGCGCGGGGCTGGTGCCCTTCACCATCACCGATCAGCTCAAGGACCTGTGCAACGAGCTCAGCGGCACCTCTGTCGATTGCCTGGTGAGCTGCAACGGCAAGAGCTTCCGCGAGAACATCCTGTTCACGCACCGCGGGCTGAGCGGCCCGGCGATCCTGCAGATCTCGTCGTACTGGCTGCCCGGCCAGGCGGTGGAGATCAACCTGCTGCCCGACGTGGACGCCGCGCAGTGGCTGGCGCAGCAGCGCAACGACCGGCCCAATGCGGAGCTGAAGACGCTGCTGGGCGAGGTCTTCACCAAGAAGATGGCGACGCTGATCGCGGAGCAGTGGTTCGTGTCCAAGCCGATCAAGCAATACACGCATGCGGAGCTGGAGCGCATCGCGGAGCAGCTGTCCGCGTGGCAGCTCGTGCCCGCGGGGACCGAGGGCTATCGGACGGCGGAGGTCACGCTGGGCGGGGTCGACACCAAGGAGGTGTCGTCCAAGACCATGGAGTCGCTGAAGTCACCGGGGCTGTACTTCATCGGCGAGGTGCTGGACGTGACCGGCCATCTGGGCGGCTTCAACTTCCAATGGGCCTGGGCGTCGGGGCATGCGGCGGCGCAGTTTGTGTGAGGCCTTGGGCTCGCCGATACGCGCCTCGTCGCTGACAAGCGCCTGACTTGTCGCGTCCCCGCATCCCCGCCAAATGGGGACGCAACCGGACCATGCGATCGCGCAAGGTCGCACGCCCGCGCGATCGCTAGGCTTGACGCATCTACTATTGCGCGTCAATACTAATCATGATCGAGAGCTTCGCCGACCGCCGTACAGCGGCGATCTTCGATGGCCGGGAGATTCGCGAGATGCCTCGCGCGCTCCAGAACGCCATCCGTGGAAAGCTGAAGATGATCGACGGCGCCCCGTCCATCGAGACGCTTCGGGTGCCGCCGGGCAATCGGCTGGAGCTCCTGAAGGGTGACCGCAAGGGACAGTGGAGCATCCGCGTGAACCGCCAATGGCGCATCTGCTTCCGCTGGAAAGCCGGCGCGGCACTCGATGTCGAGGTGGCGGACTATCACTGACCCGGCTTTCTGAGATCGGAGCGACCCCATGAGCATCCCGCGCAGCCAGCTCAATCAACTGGACTTCAGCAACATCACGACGGGCCGGCGCCTGGATGCCGTGCATCCCGGGAAGATCCTGCTGACCGAGTTCATCGAGCCCATGGGCCTGACGCGCTATCGCGTGGCCAAGGCGATCGGCGTTCAGCAGCGCCGCATCGACGAGATCTGCGCCGGCGATCGCGCCATCACGGCCGATACCGCCATCCGGCTCGGCCTGGCCTTCGGGATCGACCCGAGGTTCTGGCTCAACCTCCAGGCGCAGTACGACATCGAGGTCATCCTGCGGACGCACGGGGATCAGTTGGTCGAGGAAATCGACGCCCTTGCGGCCTGACGCGCCCCATGAGCAGCGAACGCCACCTCCACCCCTGGCAAGTCTCCACCGGCGGCATCGCCGGCCTGATCCTCAGCATCGGTCTGGCGCGCTTCGCCTACACGCCGCTGTTGCCGCTGATGCAGCAGCAGGCCGACCTCGGCGACGCCATGGGCGGCACGCTCGCCGCGATCAACTATGCGGGCTACATGAGCGGCGCCTTGCTCGCCGCCTGGATCGACGATCCGCGCTGGCGCGCCCGTCTCTACCTCTGGGGCATGCTGCTGGGCCTCGTGGCGACGGCCATGATGCCGCTTGCGCCCAACCTCGCGCTGTGGGCGCTGTCCCGCTACCTCGGCGGCCTGAGCGGCGCCGCCGGCATGCTGCTCGGCTCCGGCCTCGTTCTCGGCTTCCTGATGCGCGCCGGCAAGCGGCCCGAGCTCGGCGTGCACTTCATGGGACTGGGCCTGGGCATCGTGGTCTCCGCCGTCGGGGCGATGGCGATGGACCGCCTCGGTCTCGATTGGGCCGGGCACTGGTGGGGCTTCGTCGTCGTCGGCGTCGCACTGCTCGCCGTCACCTGGTGGTGGCGACCGCCCGCGCCGCCGCCCACGACCGTTGCCCTCGGCACCGGCGCGCCCGGCGCCACCTGGATGCGATGGATGCTCGCCAGCTACTTCTGCGCCGGATGGGGCTTCGTCATCAGCGCCACCTTCACCGTCGCCATCGTCGAGCGCCAGCCCCTGCTCAAAGGCCAGGGCCCGTGGGCCTGGTTGCTGGTCGGGCTCGCGGCGACACCGGCCGTGTTCCTCTGGGATCGCGTCGCGCGCCGCATCGGCGACATCAACGCGCTGCTCACCGCCTTCGCGCTGCAGATCCTCGCCGTCGTGCTGCCCGCCCTGTCCGGCAGCCTCGCCGCCGCGCTGGGCGGCGCGCTGCTCTACGGCGCGACCTTCATCGGACTGGTGAGCCTGACCCTCGCCCTCGTGGGGCGGCGCTCGCCCGGCAACCCCGGCAAGGCGATGGCGCGGTTGACGCTCAGCTACGGCGTGGCGCAGGTGACCGCGCCCGCGCTGGCCGGCGCCATGGCGCAGGCCAGCGGCAACTACCAGGCGGCGATGTGGATCACCGCCGCGGTGCTGACCGCCGGCATGCTCATCCTGCTGCGGCTGCGTGGACTGGAGCGCTCAGGCAAGGCCTGACGCCGCGCTCAATGCGCGAGCGCGTCCTGCAGGTACACGCCCGCCGACAGCGCCTGCTTGACCTGCCGCGTCGATTCGTCGACGGAGACCTCGACCTGCCCCGCCTGCACCGCGTCCAGCGTCTGACGGACCACGTCCTCCGGGCGCGACTTGGGCACGTCGAAGGCGCTGATCATGTCGGTGTCGATGAAGCCGCCATGGAAGCCGAGCACCTGCGTGCCCTGCGCGCTCAGCTCCTGACGCAGGCTGTTGGTCAGCGCCCAGGCCGCGGACTTGCTGACGCCGTAAGCGCCCAGCGTCGGCGTGTTCACCCAGCTCAGGATGGACAGGATGTTGACGATCGCGCCGCCGCCGTTGCGGCCCAGCGTGGCGGCGAAGGCGCTGCTCAAGCGCCACACGCCGAAGAGGTTGGTCTCCAGCTGATCACGCAACAGCGCCTCGGCGTCGTCAGCCAGCGCGCCGCCGGTGCGGCCGATGCCGGCGTTGTTGATCAGCAGCGTGACATCGCCGCAAGCGGCGACGGCGGCGGCGACCTCCTCCGGCTTGGTCACGTCCAGCTTCACCGGGATCACACCCGGCAGCGTGACCGACTCGATCTGCCGCGCCGCGGCATAGACCTTCTTCGCGCCGCGGGCCAGCGCCTGCTTGGCGAATTCCAGACCCAAACCCCGATTCGCACCGGTGATGAAGACGACGGATCCTTCGATGTTCATGGCTGTTCCTTTCCAGCTTGCTTCGATGACCGCGTTCGCGGCCGTTGATTTCATATGACGCACGTCATATTTACAGACAAACGAATGGCCTCGCGAGGGAGGCCATGTCGAATCAATGCCGACGCTTGGCGTCGGACTTCGTTTCCTTGTTGGACTTGACGGTGCTCGCTTTCGCCTCTTCGCCGTAGCGGGACAGCAGCGCCTGCTTGGTGCTGTCGAGCACCGCTCGCCCCTGATCGTTGTCGCCGAAAGCCCGGGCCAGCTGCAGCGCGCCGACCAGACTGCTGACGATGGACCACGCCTCGTCGGCCGGCGCGCGGTCGCCGAGCGCCTCGCCCACCATGCGATGCAGGTGCGTCATCAGCGCGCGCGAAACTTGCTGCACCGATTCGGATTGCCGCGGCATCTCCGAGACCAACGCAGCCACGGGGCAGCCGTTCTCGCAGTTGCCGATGCCGCTCTCGTGCAGATAGGTCTCGACCATCGCCCGGAACGGCGGCACGCCGGCCGCGGTGAGACGCTTCAATAGGTCCTCGAAGAGCGCCCGGCTGTCCTGCCCCGCCCGCGCTGCAGCCGCGCCGAGCAGCTCATCGCGCGACTCGAAATGAGCATAGAAACCGCCATGCGTCAGCCCGGCCTGCTTCATCACGTCGGCCACGCCGATCCCGTGGAAGCCGGCGCGCCTCACGCCGCGCGAGGCCACTTCCAGAATGCGCTCGCGCGACGCCTCCTTGCGGTCGGTCTTCGCGTTGCGGGGGGATGGGTTGATCGGTGCCATGGGGTGGATACTAATATGATGATCATCATACTGCAACGGAGGGGTACTTCAACCGCAGCGCCGAGATTGCCTATGACATGGCGCCCGGTTACTGAGGAGCTTCTGATCCGGCGCTCAGCCCCGCTCGTTCCTGCGCCGCTCGCGCAGCATGAACAGATAGAGCCCTTCGACCTTCTCCCGCGCCCACGGCGTCTTGCGCAGGAACTTCAGGCTGGACTTGACGCTGGGCTCGAAGGCGAAGCAGCGCAGCGGGATGCGGTCATCCAAGCCCTCCCAGCCGTACTCGTCGACCAGGGCGGTCACGATGGCCTCCAGCGTCATCCCGTGCAGGGGGTTGCGGGGCTGCGCTTGCGGCGGCGGGGCGTTCTCGGTCATGGGGCGGGATTGTCCTTCACCGGACCGACCGCATCGGCTGAATCGGCTGTATGGGCCGATTCGATCGGCCCGGCGGCATACGCCTTCGACGCGCGCAGCCGCAGCTCCACGGTGGTCCCCTTCCCCACGCGACTGGCCACGGACAAACGCGCCCCGATCGCCCTCGCGCGCTCGCGCATCGCGACCAGCCCCAGGTGACCCGGCCGACCGTCCGCCAGCAGCTTCGGCGCAATGCCCCGCCCATCGTCGCTCAGCGTGACCCGCAGCCCCCGCCAGCCGTAGCGCAGGCACAGCGTCATCCGCGTCGCGTCGGCATGCCGGAAGGCGTTCAGCAACGCCTCGCCGAAGATCAATCGCAGCTCCTCGCGGACCTCAGGCTTCAAGGGACGCTCACGGCCCTCGATCTCCACGCGGCATTCGCCGTCGTAGTCCCGCGCCAGTTGCGCGATCACGTCCTCCAGCGCTCGCGCCAGGCTTCCCGCCGCGGCCGGCGTCGAGCGCAGCGCCATCACCCGCCGGCGGCTTTCGTCCAGCACCTCATCCGCGAGGGCCAGGTCTTGCTCCATGGCCGCGCGGGCGGGGTGATCGATCGGCAGCCGCGTCGCGTTCGCCTCGAAGCGCAGGATCAGTCCCTGCACGCCCTGCAGCAGCGTGTCGTGCAGCTCGCGCGCGATGCGCTCGCGCTCGGCCAGCCGGGTGCGCAGCTTCTCGCGCGCGGCGCGTGCCGCCTGCCGCATGCGCAACCGGTGCAGCGCCCAGATCAGCGCGATGGCCGCCAGCACGCAGGCGGCGCGGAACCACAGCGTCTGATAGAAGGCCGCGGGGATCTCGATGACCTGGAGGGTCTCGCCCGCCGTCGGCACACCGTCGTTGTTGAAGGCCTGCAGGTGGAAGACGTAGCGCCCCGGCGCGAGGTTGGTGTACAGGGTCTCGCGCCGCGAAGTCCTGTCGCGCCAGCCGCGATCCTGGCCCTCCAGCTTGAACCGGAAGCGCACCCGCTCCGGAATGGACAGGCTGGCCGCCGAGAAGCGCAGCTCCAGCATCGAGGTCTTGATCGGCAGCCGCAGCGGCGCGCCGGGCGGGTACTCGACGCCGTCGGCGCGCACGCCGGTCACGCGCGCGACCGGCGCCACCGGGTTGCGCGTCAGACGGCGCGGATCCAGCCAGGCGACGCCCGTGATGCCCGCGAACCAGAGCCGCCCATCCGCGGCCTCCACGACGCTGGGCTGCGGCCAGAACGAGGTCGCGCTGACCGGATAGCCGTCGAGCGCATCGATCAGCGCATGCCGCAAAGGCTTTCCAGGATCCGCGAGGAAGGCGTCCAGATCGGCCTTGGTCACTTGCACGGCGCCCTTGCGGCCGTTGAGCCAGAGGTCGCCGTTGGCCGTCTCCACGATGCCCGACACGCCCATCAGCGCATCCGTGGACTCGGACATCAGCGGCACGAAACGATCCCCGTGCAACACGTCCACACCCAGCCCGCCGGCCACCAGCACGCGCGTGCGCCCTGCATAAACCAGGAAGGGATCGCCGACATCGACGCCCTCCTCCGGTCCGAAGCGGCGCACCGCACCGTCCTTCAAGCGCAGCACGCGGTTGTTCTTGAGCCCCAGCCAGACCGCGTCATCCGGCGCGACCGCCAAGGCCGCCTCGACCGGACCCGGCTCGCCGGGCACCGCCAGCGGCTGCCAGACCCCGTCGTCGAAGCGCTGCACGCCCAGCTTCTGGAACGAGGCCAGCATGCTCCCGCCCTGCGCCGCGATGCCCAGCACCCATCGGCCTTGCGCGCCGACGGGCCGTGGCAGCTCGACCCAGCGCTCCCCCTCCCTGCGCCACAGGCCGCTCGATCCGCCCATCAGCAGACGCCCCTGCGCGTCGCGTCCGACCGCGGTGACCTGCGCATTCGGTGCCGGGAGGGACGCCGCATCGCCGACGCCGCTCAAGCGCCATTTCGAATAGGTCCCCGTCGCGGATGCCGCCGTCCACACGCTGCCGTCGGGCTCCGCCGCGAGCGCGTAGTTGCTGGTCCCGCGCGGCAGCTCCGCCGGGACCAGCGCCGCGCGCCGGAACCGGTCCAAACCGGTCTTGGTCGCGACCCACAGATTGCCCTCGACGTCCTCCATCATCGTCATGCCGAAGTCGCCGCTCAGGCCCTCGGCGACGCCCATGCGTTCGGGGGGTTCGGGGAGGTCGATGGCGTCGGAGGTGGAGATCGGCAGCTTTCGCCGACAGAGCCCGGCGGGGCAGTACAGCGACCACAGGTTGCTCTCGCGATCGAGCCAGGTCGGCGACGAGCGTCTCGCGCCCCAGGTCAGCCGGGGCAGCAGCGGGGCTTGGGAGACCTCGGGCATGCGCCGCGCCGACTTCGCGTCGACGATCCAGACCCGGCCGTCCGTCACCGGCATGCTGCGCGCGTCGGTGCAATCGCCCACGCTCTTGAAACTGGTCGCGCCGCGCGGCAGCGCCTGCACCAGCCGGTCCCGCGCGCACACCCACACCGTGCCGCGGCCGTCGATCACCAGCCCGCCCAGCGGCATGCCGCCGAAGCCCGGGATCTCGTCGCCCCGCGTCCAGTGCTCGCCGTCGAAGCGGAAGAAGGCGGATTCGCCGCCGACCCAGATCCGCCCGTCGGCATCCTCGGACAGGTAGCGCACCCGCTGCGCGGCGACCGGCTCGGACTCCGGCACCTGCCAGACCTCGCCCTGCCGGATCCGCACCAGCCCGCGGGGGAAGAAGCTCACCCACAGATCGCCGTTGGACGCGGCCATCACCCGCAACACCGCGCCGGCCGGGAACGGCGTCGCCCTCGAAGTCGGGAAGCGCTCGAAGCGCAGACCGTCGAAGCGCAGCAACCCGCCGGGTCCGCCCATCCAGATCAGGCCGTCGGTGGACTGCGTCATCGCCCAGGTCTCGGTCGGCGCGCCGTCCGCGGCCGTCCAGGCGCGATGCTGGAACTGGCTCAGCCGCAGATCCGCATCCAGCGCCCAGGCCGCCGGGAGGCCCGCCACGGACGCCCACAGGACGACCACGGTCGCGGCAAGGCGCCGCAGCGACCGCAGGGCACAGCGTTGCAGGAGACGCTGCAAGAAGCGCTGGCAGAAGCCTTGGCGCAGCGGCGAACGGTGGGGATCGGACGTCATCGACTCGAGCGGGAGGTCGCGCGGACGCTATCAGAACTTTGGTCCGGCCAGGTCGCGGAATAACTCTTTCGAGGGATGACTTCGCAACCGGGGGCAACGGTACGTCAGCCGGCGGCCGGCACAGCGGCTACGCTTGGGCTTTCGCGATCCGGCCGATCGCGTCCTTCTTGCCGCCCCTGTGACCGACACCACCCCGAGCCCCCGGCCCATCACTGTGATGGCCGTCGACGACCATGCGCTGATGCGCAGTGGCATCGCCACCGTCGTGGACGCCGAGCCGGACATGCGCCTGGTGGCCGAGGCGGGCAACGGGCTGGATGCGCTCACCCGCTTCCGCCAGCACCTGCCCGATGTCACGCTGATGGACCTGCGCATGCGAGACATGGACGGCATCGAGGCGATGGCCGCGATCCGTCGCGAGTTCCCCGAGGCGCGCATCGTCATCCTCACCACTTTCCCCGGCGACTTCCAGGCCATGCGGGCGATGAAGGCGGGCGCCTCCGGCTATCTGCTCAAGGGCCTGCTGCGCACCGACCTGGTGGACACCATCCGCGGCGTGCACGCGGGTCGGCTGATGGTGCCGGCGGAGATCGAGGCCGCCATCGCCCAGCACGCGCACAGCCGCACGCTGTCGCTGCGCGAGACCCAGGTGCTGCGGCTGGTCGCGCTGGGTCAGGCGAATCGTGAAGTGGCCGAGAGCCTCTCGCTGACCGAGGAGACGGTCAAGGTCCACATCCGGACCATCCTGGGCAAGCTCTCGGCCAAGGACCGCACGCATGCGGTCACCATCGCGCTCAAGCGCGGGATCATCGAGCTCTGAGCCTGCGCCCGAGCCGGCGATCCGCGCTCGCCACGCCGAGTTCAGGCGACGCTGAACGAGACCTCGATGTTGCCGCGCGTGGCGTGCGAGTACGGGCACAGCTGATGCGCGCCGTCGACGAGGGCCCACTTCTGCGTCTCGGTCAGGCCCGGCAGGTTGACATGCAGCTTGGCCGCCAGCGCGAAGCCGCCGTCGGCGGTGGTGCCCAGCGTGACCTCGGCCTCGATGGAGGCGTTGTCGGGCACGCGCACGTTGTCGGCGGTCTTCACGCGGCGCATCGCGCCCATGAAGCAAGCCGAATAGCCGACCGCGAAGAGCTGCTCCGGATTCGTGCCCTTGCCGCCGCCGCCCGGCGTGCTGAGCTTGACGTCCAGCGCGCCGTCGCTGGAGACACCGGCGCCTTCGCGACCGCCGGTGGTCAGCGTGGTGGCGGTGTACAGGGGTTTCTCGATGATGCGGGTCATGGGGATGTCTCTTTCTTGTCGGGAGTGGCTTACCACTTGCTCAGGTCGATGATGGCCTTGGCGAAGTCCGCCGGCGCCTCTTGGGGCAGGTTGTGGCCGATGCCGCCGCTCAGGTTGCGGTGCTCGTACTTGCCCTTGAAGCGCGAGGCATAGGCCGCGGGCGCCGGGTGAGGCGCGCCGTTGGCGTCGCCTTCCATCGTGATGGACGGCAGCGACACCGACTGCACCTGCGCCAGACGCGTCTCGAGCGCCTCGTACTGCGGGTCGCCCTCGGCCGCGGCGATGCGCCAGCGGTAGTTGTGTACAGCCACCGCGACCTGATCCGGATTGACCAGGCTGGCCGCCGCGCGATCGAAGGTGGCGTCGTCGAAGTTCCACTTCGGCGAGGCCTGGCGCCAGATGAAGCGCGCGAACTCCTTGAGATTCTTCTCGTAGCCGATGCGGCCCCGCTCGGTCGCGAAGTAGTACTGGTACCACCACGAGAACTCGTCGGCCGGCGACAGCGGCGTCAGCGCGGTGGCGCGGTTCAGCACCAGGAAGCCGCTGACGGAGACCAGCGCCTGGCAGCGCTCGGGCCACAGCGCCGAGACCACGCAGGCATTGCGCGCGCCCCAGTCGCAGCCGGCCATGATCGCGCGGCGGATGCCCAGCGCGTCCATCAGCGCGATGGTGTCGGCGGCCAGCGCGGTCTGCTGGCCCGAACGCAGCGTCGCATCGGACAGGAAGCGCGTCGAGCCGTAGCCGCGCAGGTGCGGCACGATCACGCGGAAGCCTTGCGCGGCCAGCAGCGGCGCGACTTCTTCGTAGGTGTGGATGTCGTAGGGCCAGCCGTGGAAGAGCATCACCGGCGTGCCGTCACGCGGGCCGAGGTCCACGTAGCCGACGTCGAGCAGGCCGGCCTTGATCTGGCGCACCGGACCGAAAGCTTCGCGGCCGGTGGCGGCCGTCGCGGCGAGCGCGCCACCGGTCAGACCGGTGATGCCGGACAGCGCCAGACCGGCGCCACCGACGGCGGCGAGCGACAGGAAGTCGCGGCGGGAAGATTCATTCGTCATGAGGATCTCCTTGGGGGGACAGGGGGAGTGGCGGGAAAGCACGGCCCGCGGCGGCCAGGCAAGGGGCGGACGCCGCGGGCGCGGGGGCTTACTCGGCGTCGTGCGCGGCGGTCTCGATCAGCGCGGCGACTTCATGCGGATGGCTGACCATCACCACATGCGAGGCGTTGCGAATCACGAGTGTCTTGCGCGCATGGGCGCGCTCGGCCATCCAGGCCATCGCGGCGGGCGGAATGTTCTTGTCGGCGCTGCCGTAGACGTAATAGCTCGGCAGGGTCTTCCAGGCCGTGCCCTGGCTGGCTTCCTTCAGCGCGGCCTCGGCCACCGGGCGCTGGCCCACGGCCATCAGGCGCGCGGCGTCCGGCTTCACGTCGGCGGCGAACTGGTTGCGGAACTTGTCCTGGTCGATGTACAGGTCCACGCCGCCTTCGGGCAGCGGCACCGGCGCGGCCAGCGCGTCGCCCAGCGTGCTGCCGGGGAACTTGCCCGCGAGCTGGACCACGGATTCACCGGTTTCCGGCGCGAAGGCCGACACGAAGACCAGCGCCTTCACGCGCGTCTGGCCGACCGCCGCGTTGCTGATCACCGAGCCGCCGTAGGAGTGGCCGACCAGCACGACCGGGCCGGGGATCTTGTCCAGAATGGACGCGGTATAGCGGGCGTCGCCCGAGACGCTGCGCAGCGGATTGGCGACGGCGACGACGGGATAGCCCTTGCCGCGCAGCTCGCCGGCGACGCCGTTCCAGCTGGAGGCGTCGGCGAAGGCGCCGTGAACGAGCACGATGGTGGGCTTGGTCGTCGCCGACGCGGCGGTCGGAGCGGCCGAAGCGGACGCGGCGTCCTTGGCCAGGACCGGCAGAGCGACGGCGAAGGCGGCCAGCGCCGACAGGGTGAGCGTGCGAAGAATGCGTTTGGACATGTGGGCCTCTGATTGGCGGGTTGCCGAGTCGGCGCAGGGCCGTTCGGCGGGTTGATCCGGGGACGCGCGAGCGGCGCCCCGCGATGTCCGCCATCAGAGCAGCGGCACTTGCCGCGGAGAATTGAACGAGCGGCCTGCGGCGCTCATACCTTGGTATCGATCCGCGATCGAGATCCCGCGCGCTGCTCGCGCGCGGACGCGGCTCGCACGGCGGGGCGCGCCCCGCGCGATCCCCCGATTGCCGGAAGTCATGACGCTGCGTATCATCGCCACATTCATGTAGTGCCTGCTACATGAAATCAACATCCGGCGCGGCGATCCCGCGTCGGGACGGAGACGCCGCCCAGGATGGCGGCGCTCCGGGCACCGGAACATTCATGGCCCAGACCAAGCAGACCAAGGCGGTGCGCGGCACCGGCATGCGCGAGGCCGCCGCCCAGGCGACCCGCGACAGCATCCTCAAGGCGGCGACCAAGGTCTTCGCCCGGTACGGCTACGACGGCGGCAGCATCGAGAAGATCTCGAGCTCCGCGAAGACGCACGACCGGATGATCTATTACTACTTCGGCAGCAAGGAGGGGCTGTTCATCGCGGTGCTGGAAGGCATCTACCAGCGCATGGACGAGGCCGAGGCCAAGTGCGTCGCCGACCCGGACGATCCGGTGGAGGCCTTGAACACGGTGATCCGCTTTAAGATCGACTACTACCGGCGGCATCCCGAGTTCGTGAACCTGCTCAACACGGAGAACCTGCTCAAGGGCAAGCACGTGCAGAAGTCGGACAAGGCGACGGAGTACTCCTCGCACGCGGTGCGGCTGATCGACCGCATCCTGACGACGGGCGCGGAGCGGGGACTGTTCCGACCGGCGCTGAACGCGCGCGACGTCTATCTGCTGATCGTGTCGGCGTCCTACTTCTTCACCTCCAACCGCTACACGATGTCCGCCTTCCTGGGCGATTCCATCGACAACGGCGTCGCCGCGGAGCAGTGGGAAGGCTTCGTCATCGACAGCCTGCAGCGCGTGGTGCGAGCGGATTGAGTTTGCCGGGGAGCGCCGCGCTACCTCCGAAGAGGTAGCCGATCCTGGTCTCAAGCGGCATCGGCGTCGCGGGGCGCACCGTGCGCCATCCTCGACTTGTAGGATCGCCCGCACGGCCCGGCAGAACGACTCTTCCCCCCAGCGCCCCGCGCCTGGGACCGGCCGCTTGCCCCGATGAACCATCTTCGCGTCCACACCCTCGACGAGGCGCTGGCCGAGCTCGCGCGCCATCCGCGGCGCGTGCTCTGCGGCGGCACCGACGTCTATGCCGATCCGTCCCGCCCGGTCGCCGGGTCGACGTGGCTGGACATCGGCCGGGTCGCGTCGCTGAAGCCCATCGCGCTGACGGACGGCCATCTGCGCATCGGCGCCGCCGCGACCTGGGAAGCGATCGAGCAATCGCCGCTCACGCCGGGCGTGCTGCGCGAGGCGGCGGGCCAGGTCGGCTCCCGGCAGATCCGGGTGCAGGGAACGCTGGGAGGCAACCTCTGCCACGCCTCGCCGATCGCCGACGGCGTGCCGCCGCTGCTCGCGCTGGAGGCGCAGGTCGAGCTCGCCAGCCTGGCCGGTGTCCGGCGATTGCGGCTCGATCAGTTCCTGCTCGGGCGGCGCCACACCGCGCTGAGGCCGGATGAGTTGCTGAGCGCCGTGCTCATCCCGACGCCCGCTCCGCATGAGCGCGGCGCCTTCATCAAGCTCGCCAATCGCGACGGGACGGCATTGGCCACGGTCTCGGCGGCGCTCTGCCTGCGATGGAACGAGAACGGCGTCGCCGCGCGCGCCGCGATCGCCATTGGCGGCGCCTCGGACGTCCCGGTGCGGCTGCGCGGTCTCGAGGCGAGACTCGAGGGCGCCCGCCCCGTCGACCTGACGCACCTCATCCGCGACACGCCGATGCCGGAGCTCTCGCCCATCGACGACCACCGCGGCAGCGCCGCGCTGCGCCGCCATCTGGTGCGCGTCGCCATCGAGCGCGCCGCCGCGCACTGCGGCATCGAGATGGAGGTGAACCATGTCGCCTCCAAATGAAGTCACGACGCCGCCCTCCGCCGACGCATGCGCCGATGCGGGCGACACCGCCTGGGCCGAGATCAACGGCCAGCGCCGCACGCTGCCTGCCGATCGCTCGCGCACCGTCGTCGCCTTCCTGCGCGAGGACCTGGGCCTGACCGGCACCAAGGTCGGTTGCGGCCAGGGCGACTGCGGCAGCTGCAGCATCGTCGTCGACGGCGAGCCCCGCTACGCCTGCATCACGCCGGTCGCGCAGCTCGACGGCTGTCGCGTTCTGACCGTCGAGGGCCTGGCCGAATCCAGTCGCACCGGCGCGCGCCTGCAGCACGCCTTCCTCGCGCACCAGGCGGTGCAATGCGGCTTCTGCATCCCGGCGATGCTCACCGCCGCGGCGGCCGCGATCGATGCGGGCCGGGTGACGGACCGCGCCACCGCTTGCGCCGCGATCGACGGCGTGCTGTGTCGCTGCACCGGCTATCGCAAGATCGTCGACGCGATCGTCGAGGTCGCCACCGGCGCCGATTCGCGCCCGCTCACGCCGCCGCCCGAGACCGGCATCAACGTCGGCCAGCCGCTCACCCGCCTGGACGGCCCCTGCAAGGTCGACGGCAGCCAGCACTTCGGCGCCGACGGCATTCCCGCCGACGCCCTCTTCCTGCGCGCGGTCCGCAGCCCGCATCACCGCGCACGCTTCACGCTCGGCGACGTCGACGGCTTCGTCCAAGCCCATCCCGGAATCGTCCGCGTGTTCACGCACGCCGACGTGCCGGGCCGCAACCTCCACGGCATCGCGCCGGCCTATGCGGACCAGCCGGTCCTCGCCGAGAGCGAGACCCGTCACCGCCTCGAAGCCGTCGCGCTGATCGCCGGTGAGCGCGAGGCCGTCGCCGCGCTGGACCTCGCCGACTTCCCGGTCACCTGGACGCCGCTGCCCGCCGTCTTCAGCGTCGAGGACGCCGCCCACCCCGACAGCCCGCAGCTTCACGCGAGCCGCGTCGGCAACCAGTTGATCGAAGGCCGCGTGAAGCGCGGCGACGCGGCGGCCGCGATCCGCGAGGCGGCGCACGTCGTCAGCGGCCGCTTCTCGTCGAGCTTCGTCGAGCACGCCTACCTGGAGCCCGAAGCCGGCTGGGCACGGCGCGTCGGCGACACGATCGAAGTCCGCTCGCCGACGCAGGCGCCGCATCCGCATCGCGAGGACCTCGCGAGGGTGATGGGCGTCGCGCCGGAGCGCATCCGCGTCGTGCCGACCGCCGTGGGCGGCGGCTTCGGCGGCAAGCTGGACATGACGGTGCAACCGTTGCTCGCAGTCGCGGCTTGGCATCTGGATCGCCCCGTGGGCATCGTGTTCACGCGCGAGGAATCGATGGCGACCTCGACCAAACGGCATCCGGCGCGCATCGTCTCCACGCTCGCCGCCGATGAGCAAGGTCTGCTGCGGGCGGTCGAATTCGAAGGCGACTACAACACCGGCGCCTATGCGTCGTGGGGAACGGCGGTCGCCAACCGCGTACCGGTGCATGCGGGCGGCCCTTATCGTGTGCCGCATTACGCCGCGCGCGCCCGCGCCGTCCACACGCACATCACGCCGGCCGGCGCCTTCCGCGGCTTCGGCGTGCCGCAGACGACGATGTCGCAGGAGCAGTTGATCGACGAGCTCGCGCTGCACGGCGGTTGGGATCCGCTGGAGTTCCGCGCCCGCAACGCGCTGAGGCCGGGCGACTCGCTGCCCACGGGGCAGGTACTCGATGACAGCGTCGGCATGGTGGCGTGCCTCGATGCGCTGCGGCCGCATTGGATCGCGGCGCGCGAGCGTGCCCACGAACGAAACGGGGCGGCGCGCCCTCACCTTCGCTACGGCGTCGGCATGGCGGCCTTCTTCTACGGCTGCGGCAACACCGCGTCGCCCAATCCGTCGACGGTCCGCATCGGGCTGCGGCCCGACGGCACGCTGGTGCTGCATCAGGGCGCGGTCGACGCGGGACAAGGCGCCAACACGGTGATCCCGCAGATCGCCGCCGACGCGCTGGGCGTGCCCATCACGCGCCTGCACATCGTCGGCGCGGACACGCATCTGACGCCGGACTGCGGCCGCACCTCGGCCTCGCGCCAGACCTTCGTCACCGGGCGAGCGACCTTCCTCGCCGGCACCGCGCTGCTGCGCCGCGTGCGCTCGCTGCTGGACGCGCCGGCCGATGCGCCAGTCGTGTTCGGTCCTGGCTGGGTCGGCGTCCGAAGCGATGACGGCACCGGCGCTGAGACGGGGTCAGACACGCAAGCGGACGGGACAGGCGTCGCGCGACGCTTGTCCTTGGCCGACCTGCCCGTCGACGTCCACGGCTACGCCATCGCCGCCGAGGAGCGCTTCGACCCGCCCACCGTGGCGCTGAACGCCGCCGGCCAGGGCCGTCCCTACGCGACCTACGCCTTCGGCGCGCAGATGGCCGAGGTCGAGGTCGACATCGAGACCGGCCGCGTGCGGGTGCGCCGCGTCGTGGCGGCGCACGACGTGGGCCGCATGGTCAACCCGACCCTGCTCGAAGGCCAGATCGAAGGCGCGGTCGCGCAAGGCGTGGGACTCGCGCTGATGGAGCAGTACCTGCCCGGCCGCAACGACAACCTGCACGACTACCTGATCCCGACGGTGCACGACGTGCCCGAGGTCGAGACGCTCTTCGTCGAGGCTCCGACGGCCATCGGCCCCTACGGCGCCAAGGGCATCGGCGAGCCGGCGCTGGTGCCCACCGCCGCCGCCATCCTCAACGCGATCCACCACGCCACCGGCGCCCGCGTGCGCGAGGCGCCGGCGACGCCGGACGTGGTGCTGCGCGCGCTTGCCGCCACCGGTCGCGGCGTGCATGCGCGATCGACACGATCATGAACCCGGAGGCCGGATGAAGCTGCGTCACTGGCTCGCACTGCTACCCGTCGCGCATGCGGTGCTGGGCGTCGTCTTCGCCGACCGCGTGCGGCCCTTTGTCGCCGGCCTGCCCTTCTTCATGGCCTGGATCATCTCGGGCACGCTGCTGTGCGCCGTCGTGATGGCGATCGTCTACCGGCTCGATCCCGCGAACCGCGGTGAGGAGGCCGAGACCGGCATCGACGGCGGCGAGGCCCCGCTGCCCGCCACCAACGCGCCACGCGGCCATCGCTCATGAACCTCGCCGCTGTCGTCATCCTGCTGCCGCTGGCGTTGTCCGTCGCCATCGCGCTGCGCGCGCGGCGCGGCGTGACCATGGACCTGGCGCAATGGAGCGTGGGCGGCCGCGGCTTCTCCGCGCTGCTGGTCTTCGTGCTGATGGCCGGCGAGCTCTACACCACTTTCACCTTCCTCGGTGCCAGCGGCTACGCCTACGGCCACGGCGGCGCGGCGCTCTACATCCTGGTCTACACCTCCCTGGCCTTCGTGATGTCCTACTGGCTGCTGCCGCCGATCTGGCGCCTGGCCCGGCGGCACGGCGCGATGACCCAGCCCGAGATCTTCGCCAAGGTCTACGACAGCCCCGCGCTGGGCCTGCTGGTCGCGGCCGTCGCGCTGCTCGCGCTGGTGCCTTATCTGGTGGTGCAGATGAAGGGCCTGGGCCTGATCGTCGAGATCACCTCCTACGGCGCGCTGTCGCCGGCCGCCGCCGTGTGGCTGGGCGCCAGCGTGATGACGGTCTACGTGATGCTGTCGGGCATCCATGGCTCGGCGATGACGGCCGTCGTCAAGGACGTACTGGTGCTGGTCGTCTGCGTCTTCCTTGGCCTGTACCTGCCCTTCCACCATTACGGCGGCCTGGGCCCGATGTTCGACAGCATCGAGGCCGCCCGGCCCGGCTTTCTCGCGCTGGCCGAACCCGGCCGCGGCGGCGTGTGGTTCCTGTCGACGGTGGCGCTCTCGGCGCTGGGCATGTACCTGTGGCCGCATGCCTTCAGTGCGGTCTTCACCGCCCGCACCGAGCGCAGCTTCCGCAAGAACGCCGTGGTGATGCCGCTCTACGCGCTGGTGATGCTGTTCGCGATGTTCGCCGGCTATGCCGCGGTGCTGAAGGTGCCGGGCCTGAGCGGCGGTCAGATCGATCTGGCGCTGCTCAAGCTCTCGCTGCAGACCTTCGATCCCTGGTTTGTTGGCGTCATCGGCGCGGCCGGCATGCTGACCGCGCTGGTGCCGGGATCGATCATGCTGATCTCGGCCTCGACGCTGCTGGCGCGCAACCTCTATCGGCCGCTGCATCCGGGCGCGGACGACGCGCGCCTGATGCTCGTGTCGCGTCTGGGTGCGCCGGTGCTGACGCTCATCGCGGTCGCGCTGACGCTGCGCGGCGGCTCCAGCATCGTGGCCTTGCTGCTCATGGGTTTCGGCGTCGTGACGCAGCTGGCGCCGGCGCTGCTGTGCGCGCTGATCGGCCGCCCCTATGCCAACCGCTACGGCGTGATGGCCGGGATCGTCGTCGGCGTCGGCTTCGTGGCCGCGACCGTGGTCAGCGGCGCCGGCACGCGCGAGCTGCTGCCCTTCGCGCCGGCCTGGGTGCATCAGCTCAACATCGGCATCGTCGGACTCGCGTTGAACGCGACCGTGCTGCTGCTGGTCAGCCGCCTGACGCGCGGCCTCGCGGCCCCGACGCCAGCGCCCGCTGCACCCACTCCTCCAGCTCATTCGCATCGATCGGTTTGTCGATGACGTGCAGCGCGCCCTGCCCCAAGGCGCGGCGCCGCACCGTCTCCGATGTCAAGGCCGTGATGAACAGCGTCGGCGGCGCGACGCCGTCCTTCTGCAAGCGCGCCAGCAGCCCGATGCCGTCGAGCCTCTCCATCTGGATGTCGCAGACCAGGCAGGCGGTGCGCGCCGCGAGGCCCGACGCCAAGTAGTCCTCGGCCGAGCAGAAGGTGTGAGCCTCCCAGCCGAAAGCCCGCACCAGGCTGCCGGTGGCCGCGCGCACGAAGGGGTCGTCGTCAACGACGGCGACGATGGTGGTGGCGGCGGCGACCGCAGCGGCCGGAAGTGCCGAGGCGACCGGGGCATCCGGGTCGGCCATCACGGCGGAGGGGCTGATCGACACGCGCGGGCTCCGGGGCTCAGACGGTCTCGCGGATCACGCCGAGCGCCTGCATCTTGCGCACCAGCTCCGCCACCGAGCGCGATCGCATCTTGCGCATGCCCTGGCCGCGGTGGATCTTGGCGGTGATCTCGGCGATGCCCATCTCCCCGGCAATCTGCTTGTTCAGACGACCGGAGGCGACGTGCTCCAGCACCTCGCGCTCGCGCGGCGTGAGCGACGCCCAGCAGCCCCGCAGCTCCTCGAGCGAGCGCTCGACGACCAGCCGCTTCGCATCGAGCTCCAGCGCGGCGATGACCGCGTCGATCATGTCCTGGTCGCGGAACGGCTTCTCGAGGAAGTCGCGCGCGCCGGCCTTCATCGCCCGCACGGTCATGGAGACATCCCCATGGCCGGTCATGATGATCACCGGCATGTGGCCCAGGCCGCGGCCGGCCAGCGACTGCTGGAAGGCCAGCCCGCTTTCACCGCGCAGCCGCACGTCCAGCACCAGACAGGACGGACCGCTGACCTTGGGCGCGGCGAGGAAGGCCGCGGTCGAGGGGAAGTCTTTCACCTCTAGTTCCATCGAGCGCAGCAAGCTGGCCAGCGAGGTCCGGATCAGGTCCTCGTCGTCGACGATGAACACGGTGCGGCGCACCGCAGCGTCCGCCTGGCCGGCGATGTGGGGGGCCGGCTTGCCGGGCTGGGAAAACACTTGCTGCATGACGGTCACCTGATCGCGCTGGCGCGCACGGTAGCACTGCGGGCGGCCCCGCGGCGGCCGCCCTATACGAAGAGATGAGCTCGTTAACCGAAGGTGAAGGCGTAGGTCCGCGCGCCGGTGCCGAGGAAGCGGATCTCCACGCGCCGGTCGCGTTGCACCGCGCGCTGGCGCACCAGCTGGTAGAGCCGCGTGGCGTCCACCATGCCGTTGCCTTGCGCGTCGATGTCGACGCCGTGGTCCTCGCCGGGCGGCTGGCCGTCGATGGTCACGAGGATCTTCACCGGACCGCCGTCGCTCGGCGGGCCCATCACCAGGTTCACGTCGCGCGCGTGGAAACGCACGGCGAGGGATGCGTTCGCCTCGTCGGCGGTGGCGTACTCGGCGCCGACGGTCCATGCGCCGGAGAGCGTCCATTCATTGAGGTCCAGCTGACTCGCGACGTAGCGCCGCGAGCGGTCGCGGGACAGCGCGCTCGCTCCGGCCATGCTGGTCGCCTGGGCGTAGCCGATGTAGCTCTCGGGCGAGCGCAGATGATCCAGGTCCGCCGGCATGCCGACGCCGCTGAGATCGGTGTCCATCGGCGCGGGCGTCGATGGGGAGGTCGGCGTGGCCGTCGCCGCCGCGGCGGCGGGCTTGGCCGCCACGGTGGTCGAGGTCGTGGGTGCGGGCGGCATGGTCTCGCGCAGCAGGGTCTGGATGATCTGCTCGGTCTCGGGCGACCCGTCCTCGCCGAACTGGTGATGGCGGATTCGCCCCTGGGCATCGACGATGTAGAGCGCCGGCCAGAAGCGGTTGCCGTAGGCACGCCAGACCTTGAAGCCGTCGTCCAGCGCGATCGGGTAGGTCAGCTTGAGGTCCTTGACCGCGCGGGTGACGTTGGCGGGGTCCTTCTCGAAGCCGAACTCGGGCGAGTGCACGCCGACGACGACCAAGCCTTGCTTCGCATAGCGCTGCGACCAGGCGCGCACGTAGGGCAGCACGCGCAGGCAGTTGATGCAGGAGTAGGTCCAAAAGCTCACCACGACGACCTTGCCGCGCTGCGCGCTCAGGTCGATGGGCGGGGAGTTGAGCCAGCCGGTGGCGCCGGTGAAGGCGGGGGCCATGCCTTCCACGGGCGGAGAGGCGGCCTGGCTGGTCACGCCGACGCTGGACATCGCCAGCAGGATCAGCGCGAACGAGCGCCGCGGCCAGTCGACCAACGCGGCACCGGCGATCAGGGCGAGGGTCAGCGCGACGGCGCCGAGAGCGAGGAGGGAGAGCGTCATCGCGGGCTCCACGGGTTGCGGATGGGTCGAGGGGGAAAAGAATGCAGGAACGGAGGTCGGAGTGGGGCGCCGGCCCTCACTCCTCCCCCTCTCTCGCTGGCGGGAGAGGGGAAACGCCGGGCATGTCGGGCGACCGATGTTGTTCGAGTGCTTGGTCGTGCGGCAGGCATGGCGATATCGACAAGGCGTCGTTCAGCTCGACTTGCCGAGCGCCATCACCAGATGCTGGTAATGACCGTCGCGCTTGAGCTGCTTGTAGCGGGCCAGCGCCTGCTGATAACCGGCGCTGCTGCGTTGCACGTCGCCCTCGCTGCGGTCATAGGCGGCCAGGCCGGACTCGCGATAAATCTGCAGATCGGCGACGACTTCGGCGCGCGTCAGCGGGCGGTCCATCATGTCCATCATCGTGAGCTGGTCGTAGCGCTCCTGCGCGGCGACGAGGGCGGCGGACTGATTGGACTCCTCCCCATCACGGCGCTCGACGTCGGCCAGACCGGACTCGCGGTAGAACTTCAGATCGGTCAGCACCTGCTGGCGCGACAGCGCCGGCTTGACCGCGCCGTCGGCCGGGATGCCGCGCAACTCGAGATAGCGCAGACGCGCCGCGCGCCACTCGGCCGTGCCGATCTTCGATTGCGACTCGTCCGACTCCAGCGCGGCCAGGCCCGAGTCCTGATAGGCCTTCAGATCGGCGACGACCTGGTCGCGGGTCACGGGGCCCGTCGTGGCCGAGGCGGCCGGCTCGGCCAGCGCGACCGACATCAGGCCGGCCATCAACGCGCAGCCCAGCGTCGCGGCGAGCAGCAGGCGCTGCGGCTGGAAGCGCCGCGGCGGGAACAGGGGAATTTCATGGTGGTTCATCGTCAACTCCTTGGGTCAGGGGATGCCCGGCGGCGCGCGTCGCGCACTCGGTCGCGACCGGCTGCCGACGGGTCGGCGGATCGCGGTGTCCGGGCCATCCGAGCTCGTGTCCGCGATGTCGTCGATATGACCAGAGCCCCTTTCCTCGACCAATCCAACCAAGCGGCGGCTCCTCTCATACGAGGGTTTCCACCGAGATGACCGCCGTATGCCCCGTCGCCGTCCGCAAGGCGCGATCTCCTCATCCTTCCTGCTGAGGACTGGCGCCAAAGCTGGGCAGGCTCAGCGTGACCCGCGTGCCGCCAATGGCGCCCGGATCGAAACTCAACGCGCCGCCGTGCGCATCGACGATGGATTTGCAGATCGCCAGACCCATGCCCATCCCGTGCGACTTGGTCGTGAAGAAGGGCTCCAGCACCTGACGGACCGCGTCGGCGGCGATGCCCACGCCGCGGTCCTCGACGACGACCTCGACCAGATCCGGACGCGTCACCGCCCACTGCAGGGACAGACGGCGCAGATCGGTCGGCAGATCGGACATGGCCTCGGCGCCGTTCATCAGCAGATTGATCGCGACCTGCTGCAGCTGCACCCGGTCGCCGCGCACCGGGCAAGGCATCGTGGGTCCCGTCACCGACAGCGTGACGCCGAGCTCCGCCAGCGAGCCGCCGACCAGGGTCGCGCACTCGCGCAGCGCGTCGCCCAGATCAACCTCGGCAAACTGCGGCTCGGCTTTGCGTGCCATCGCGCGCAGTCCCTGGATGATGCTTTTCGCGCGCTTGGCGCTCAGACTCACATGGGAAATCATGGTGAGCGCCTCGCCGATGTCGGGCTCGGGCCGGCGCAGCCAGCGACCGGCCGCGCTGGCCGAGGTGTCGATGGCGCTGAGTGGTTGACCGATCTCGTGAACGATGGAAGCGACCAGCTCGCCCATCGCCTTCAACCGGCTGGCACGCGCGAGCTCCTGCAGCGCGTTGCGCAGACGCTCCTCGGCCTCGGCGCGCTGGCGGTTCTGATCGACGAGCTCCTCATAGAGCCGCGTGTTCTCCAGCGAGAAGGCCGCCTGCGACGCGATCACCTCCAGCAGCTCGGCCTTGGCCGTGGTGAAGACGCGCGGCGCCAGCGAGTTCTCCAGGTAGAGCACGCCGATCAGACGCGCGTAGCGCATCATCGGCACGCATAGCAGCGAGCGCGGCTTGGCGCGCATCACGTAGTCGTCCTGCGCCAGAGCCGGCGCGTCACGCGCGTCGTCGTGCTGCACCGCATGCTGCGTGCGCGCCACCGCATGCGCGATCGAGACCGGTAGCACCTCGGGCGAGAACGGCGCCGGCTCCTGCGTCACGACCAGCTCGTCATCGTTGAGCCGCGCGCGCGCCCGCACGATCCATTGCCCGTCGCGCAGCAGCGCGAGCGCGCCGTAGTCGGCGCCGGCGGACTCCAGCGCGGTGCGCATCGTCGTCTCGACCAGGCGCTCGGGCACGATGTCGCTGGCCAGCGCATGCGTGATGCGCAGCACCGCCTGCACGTCCAGCTGATGCAGTCGACTGGTCGGCGCAGCGGGCTGGTCAGCGTCATTGAGCTCGGGATGACGCTGCAGCAGGTCGCGCGCCTTCGCGACCGCGCCCCAGCGCTGCCAGGCGGCCAGCGCATGGCGCAGATAGGCGCGGCTCTCGATCTCGCGATGCTGGTCCGCGTGGAAGCCGGCGGCGAGCTCCGCCGCCAGCGCCTCGACCTGCGCGAAGCCGTGGCGACGCGCTTGCGCGACGGCACTGGCGTAGAGCTCGGCGGCCTCGGTCGCATGCCCGAGCGCGCGGGCCTGCTCGGCCAGCACCAGCGCGCGACGGGCGCCGAAGTTCTCCGCGCAGTCCGCGGCCCAGGTGTCCAGCGCCGCCACATGACGACGCAGCGCGGCCTCCTGCGCGTCGTCGCGCTCGCGCAGACGCAGCAAGGCGAGCGCGCCGTAGAACGGCAGGTCCGCGTACTCGGCGAACGAGCGGCCCGCGCGCTGGCAGGCCTCGGCGCGACGACGCGCCTCGAGCGCCTCCGGCAGATCGCCGAAGAGCAGTCCCGCCTGCAACCGATAGACCCAATAGGCGAAGTCGACCAGCGTGGCGGGCGCGCTCTCGACCGGCTCGGCCATGCGCTCGGCATCGCCGGGGCGCGCGGCTTGCAGGTCCGCGTGGTCGCGGCCGGGTTCGCCGTCTTGAAGCGCGGCCAGCAGCGAGCGCTGCGCCAGCAAGGCATCGACAACCAGCTTGAAGTTGGCGTCACGCGCGCGTTGCAGCGCGCGGTCCACGGTCTGGCGCACGTCTTCCAGGAAGTCGCCGGCGAAGAGCATCCCGGTCGCCTGATTGCGCCCGCAGTACAGCGCGAAGGTGTGGTCGCCGACGCGGGTCGCGATGTCGAAGGCGCGCAGGTGATGCTCACGCGCGACGCGGGCCGGCGCGGTCCAGGGCACGACGAAGGTCGCGTAGGTGTGATGCACGCGCTGCTGATAGCGGCGCAGGCCGCGGTCCTCGATCAGATGCAGCGCCAGCTCGCCGAACTCGCGCGAGCGCCCGTAGTCGCCGTAGCGCTCGCCCAGCACGCGGATCATGCACACGTAGCCGTTGACCGAGGCGTCGGTGTGACCGTTGGCGACGGCCAGGCCGACCATGCGCATCAGCATCAGGTCCTCGAGGTTCTGGTCCGAGTACATCGCCGGCGGCAGCAGGTCCGCAAAGATGTCCACGATCGCGCGGCGCAGCGGGTCGGTGTCGGCGCCGATGTGGCGCAGACCGGCCACGCCGCGCTCATCGAGCCAGCCGCGCAGACGCTGATGCTCCTCGTCGACCTGCGCATCGGTGGGCCGGCGCGGCAGCTCGATGCCCGCGCGCGCCAGGAAGGCGAAGCCCACGTCCAGCGCCAGATCGAAGCGGCCCAGCGTCGTGTAGAGCGCGACCCGCAGCCGCGCCACGTCCGTGCCGAAGAGTCCGTCGCCGGCCATGCCCTGCAGCGCGGCCAGCCGGCCCTCGGCCGCCTCCAGCGCGCCGGTCATGAACTCGGCCTCGCCGCAGAGCAGGCTGGCCTCGAGCGCGTCGGCGCTGGTCTGCTCGTCGCCGAACCAGTGCAGCGCCCAGCCCAGGAACTCCAGGGCCGAGTGATGCGCGGTCGCGGCTTTCGCACGCTTGCCGGCCTCCAGATTGATCAGCGCGAAGCGGCGCCGCTCCGCCGCATCCGTCACCGCGGGCGCGGCGAGGTTGGCCTGCGCGGCGATCGAGAACACCGGCGGTTCCGCCATCGCCGCCTTGGCCGCCGTGCGGCCGTCGGCCTGCACGACGCCGGTGCCCACCGTCATCAGACGCCGGGCGATGTCCAGATGCAGCGCCGCGCGCTGCGCCGTCGGCAGGGCGACGTGCACCGCCTCGCGCACGTGGTCGTGGATGAAGGCCCAGTGATCGCCCTCGTCGGCGACGAAGCCCGCCGCCACCGCGGGCGCGAGGGTCTCGGCCAGCATGGACTCGTCGATGCCGGCGGAGAACGCGAGCAGGCAATCCTTGGCGTGATCGCCCAGGCAGGCCAGCGTGTGCAGCAGCGCGCGCGTGGCGTCGGGCAGCGCGGTCAGCTCGTCGGCCAGCAGCTCGCCGACGTCGCGCATCGCGGGGTGCGCGGCGATGCGCTCGATCGCCCAGGTCCAGCGCGCGGACTCGGCGTCATAGGACAGAAGCTGCTCGTGGACCAGACGCGCCAGCAGTCGTCGGATGAAGAAGGGGTTGCGGCCGGTCCAGGACTCGATCAGCGCGATCAGCTCGCCGAGCTGGTCCGCGTCTTGTTGCAGGGCACGCGCGACCAGTTCGCGCGCGGCGCCGGCTTCCAGCGGGCTCACGCGCAGATGCAGGGCGTCGGGGCGCTGGAACAGCGGCGTCGCGCGCAGCGGATGCCCGTCCTGCACGTCCGGCGATTCCTGCGAGCGCACCGATCCCAGCACCAGCAGCGGAGCCTGCGCACGGTCGATGAGCAGCCGCTCCAGGACCTGGAGCGTGTCCACGTCGGCCCATTGCAGGTCGTCGATCAGCAGCACCAGCGGGCGCTCCGGACGCGCGAAGCAGGCGATGAGGCGGGCCATCGCGCGCAGCACGATCTCGCGCTCGAAGATCAGCGCCGCGTCGGCCATGGCCGGCGCCTGCGCGTCGGCGGGCAGGCCCAGGATCTGACGCAAGCCCGGCACCAGTCCGGCGACAGTGGCGCCGACCGGCTCGGTTGCCACACGCAGGCGGTCGCGCCAGACGTCGAACTCGATGTCCGAGCTTCCCAGCACGCGCTGCAACAGCGGCTCCAGCGCGCGGGACAGGCAATCAAAGGGAAGGCCGCCGCGCGCGGCGGTGCACTTGCCCGTGGCCACAAGCGGCGCCGCAGTGCCCGGCCCGGCGCCCATGCGGGCGACGGCCTCGCGCAGCAGCGAGGACTTGCCGATCCCGGGCGGGCCCCAAACCCAGCCGGTCTGCGCGCCGTCGCCGGCCAGCACGCGCTCATGCAGCAGGCGCAGCTGGACCAGTTCGTCATCGCGGCCAACCAGCGGTCCGTCGTCGCGCACGGCGGCGATCGCGGCGCGGGCGTCGAGCGCGAAATCGGGGATCTCGCCATGGCGGCGCAGCAGCTCGTCGCAGCTGCGCAGGTCGGCGAGCAGGCCGTTGGCATCGGCGTAGCGCTGATCGGGGGACTTCTCCAGCAATCGCATGACGATCCTCGACAGTTGCGCCGGCAGATCGGGGCGGGACTCGTGTGGCGGCGCGGGCCGTCGAGTCGCGTGGGCGTGGACGCGCGCCGCGGTGTCGGCGCCCTCGAAAGGCGGCGCGCCGGTGAGCAGCTCATGAAAGATGCAGCCCAGCGCATAGAGATCGGCACGCGCGTCGACATCGACATTCATGCGGGCGCCCAGCTCGGGCGCCATGTAGTCGAAGCAGCTGTCGTCCCAGGCGAGCGTCTCGTCCGCCTGCGGTCCGGGCGCGCCCAGACGCAGCGCGAAGCCGAAACCGGTCAGCGTGGCGCGGGCGGCGGGGCCGTCGATGAAGATGCGATCGGGCGAGAGCGCGCGGTGGATCACGGCCGCGCCGTGCATGCCCTCGACCGCCGTCGTGATCGCCAGGGCCAGGCGCAGAAAGTCTTCGGCGGGCAGCGGTGCGCCGACGAGCTCGCGCAGCAAGCGACCGCCGGGGTCGCGCAGCAACAGCAAGGCGCCCTCTCCGGCGGGCTGCATGGATTCGGGGATGGCGGCCCAGTCGGGATGCAGGGCGGCGCGGAAGGCGTACTCGCGCTGCAGGACGGCCAGGGTGGCCGGCGCCTCGCTGCCGCGGCCGGCCACCAGCGTCGCCGCCCCGGCCGCGGGGCTGACGCGATGCAGACGCGGTCCGTGGGGGGACAGCTCGATGGAGGGCAGGTGGGCGAGGTCGTTCATGGGCACTTCAATGTAGGGAACACTACATGAAACCCATCATAGGAGCCGCCACCTCGCCGGCGCAAGGCGCGGGAGCGCCGAGGCATCCCTCGAAAGAGTTAGTCCGACCGTTTCGGTCGCGCCGGGACCGGGACTGGCGCGAGCCTCGCGCAGGTCGTGCGATTGCCCGACGCCCTTGCTACACGCCGATACGTCGCAGGCGCGCCGCCGGTCGATCCGCCGGTCGATCCGCCGGTTGGGGTGAGGGCCGTCGCAGCCCAGAGCGCACCGGAGCTCCGCGCTATGCAGCCACTGCCGCCGTCGCCTCAATCTCAAACAGCATCCCATCCAGCGCCAGCCTCGGCACCGGAATCAAGGTGCAAGCCGGCGTCGGATGTTCCCCCCAAAGCGCCTTGATCGCCTCGCCGAGCAGGAACAGCCTGGCCTCCGAGTGATCGACGACGAGCACCGTCAGCTTGACGACATCCCTCACCCGCGCCCCCGCTGCCGCCAGCGCGATCTGCAGGTTCTCCAGCGCCTGATCCACCTGGGCGCCGAAGTCCTCGGCCAGCCGCCCCTGGGCATCCTCCCCGCCTTGCCCGGCGACGAAGACCAGCCGTGCCGGCCCGTCGACGGTCGCCACATGCGAGTAGCCATTCGGTGCCGGGTCATAGAGCCCGGCGGGATTCGTGAATCGGAGCATGGCGGTCATGTCGTTGCTGAAAATCCGCCTACTATCCAACCTCAACTTCACTTGAGGTCAAGACATGACCCTCGATCCATGAACCTGGCCCGCAAGGACGACCGCCTCGGCGTCGGCGAGATCGCCTCCCGCAGCGGCCTGGCCGTCTCCACGCTGCATTTCTACGAGCAACGCGGCCTGATCCGCAGCGAGCGCAACGCCGGCAACCAGCGCCGCTATCCGCGCTCGGTGCTGCGGCGCCTGGCCGTCATCAAGGTCGCGCAACGCATGGGCATCGCCCTGGGCGAGATCGCCGACGCGCTCGCCGTTCTCCCCGACGGACGCGAGCCCACGAAGGCGGACTGGAAGCGCCTGTCCTCGGCCTGGGCCGAATCGCTGGACGAGCGCATCCGCACCCTGACCCGACTGCGCACCCAGATGGACCGCTGCATCGGCTGCGGTTGCCTGTCGCTGAAAGCCTGTCCCTTGCGCAACGACGGGGACCGGCTCTCAGGGGAAGGCCCAGGGCCGCACTTCGAATGACGCTGCGCATGATGGTCCGTCGTTGGAGGCGTGACCGTGAGGCCCTTACCGCCCGTCCTTGATGCCGTTGCCTGCAGGTCCTGGCTGGCCGCCGAGACGCGCGCCTACGCCGACGAGCCCTGCAGCGCCCAGGACCGGCTCGCGCCGACGATGGCGCTGTTCGAGCAGGTCATCGCCGGCGAGCCCGGCGACTTCGGCGTGGAGCTCGCCTGGCACTTGACCGACCTGTGCGGCGAGCTGTGGCGCTCCGAGCAGATCGAGGCCGTGCTGGACGCGGTCATGCCCTGGGTTGACATCTACCCCTCCATCTCGCTTGCGCATCGCAACCTCGGACAACGTACCGAAGAGCAGCAGGTGCTACGCGAGGGGCTCACCGTCGCGGTGGCGCAGCCGGCTCGACTCCGCGACGGCGCTGCAACGCATCGAGGTCGCGCACGCGCAGCAGTTGCAGGCGCCGCGCGCCTCGCAACACCTGGCGTCAACGACTCGTTACCGCGTGGGAGCGGCACTTGCCGCAGGCCGGCGTCATTCAACTCCCCCAAAGGACTTCCGCCATGCCGCCGACGCGTCAGCACATCGCTTCCGCCTGCCTCTGCGCAATCTCCCTTCTGCCGCTCGCCAGCCAGGCGCAGGTGACGGTCAAGCCGGATGGGCAATGGCGCTCGCTGTTGACGGCGGGCGCGAGCCTCTCCTCCGGCAACAGCAACTCGACGACGGTCAACCTCAGCGGCGAAACGGTGAAGGCCAGCGAGACCGACAAGCTCTCGATGAACGCGCGGGCGCTGTACGTCAAGAACGACGACTCGGAATCCGAGCAGCGCTACTCGGCGGGCGCGCATTACCAACGCGACCTCAACGAGCGCATCTTCGGTTTCGGCCAGTTCGACGCGTTGCGCGACGAGCCGGCGAATCTGTCCTCGCGCTACTCGGTCGGCGGCGGTCTGGGCTACCACGTCATCAAGCGCGACGACCTGACCTTCGACGTCTCCGGCGGTCTGGGCTACACGGCCGAGCGCTACCTCGCACCGGAGATCAAGGACGGCGTCTCTCGCAGCCGCTACAACAACACCGAACTGCTGATCGCCGAGGAATCGACGCACAAGATCAGCGACAGCACGACGCTGAAGCAGAAGCTGTCGGTGCTGCCGAATCTGCGCAACAGCGGCGAGTACCGCGCCGTCTTCGACGGCGGCGTGTCGGTGGCGATGACCAAACGGCTGAGTCTGACGGCCACCGTCTCGCATCGCTACGACAGCGATCCGGGACCGGGCCTGAAGAAGGGCGACACGCTGTTCATCACGGGTGTGTCGTTCCGCGTGGATTGACGCTACGCCGCTGCGCGCGCTAGTTTCCACTCGGCATCGGCTCGCCGAGCGTGCGAGCCGGGTGCCGCTTTGGCCCAAGGAGAGACTCATGGACCGGATCAGCGCAGGCTGTCTTTGCGGAGAGGTGCGGCTCGTCGCGAAGGGGCGTCCCTATCGTGTCGGCCTCTGCCACTGCCTCGATTGCCGCAAGCATCATGGGGCGCTCTTTCATGCGTCGGCGATTTATCCGCAAGAGGCGGTCCGGATCGACGGTGAGACGCACCACTACGCCGGCCGGCACTTCTGCCCGCGTTGCGGCTCGTCGGTGTTCTCGCGCAGCGGGGATGAGGTGGAGGTCTCGCTGGGCGCGCTCGATGCGCCGGACCAATTCACGCCGACCTACGAGCTCTGGACGATACGGCGCGAGTCCTGGCTGCCGCCCTTCCCGCTCGCGCATCGCTATGAGCGCGATCGCGAGGGCTTGGGGAGGACGGAGGATTAGAGCAACTGCGGCAAGCTCGGCGCCATCGCCCCCACCGTCCCGCGCAGATGCTCGACCACATGCTGAGCGCGCGCGGACAGCGGCCATTCGGCGCGATGGATCAGCCACAGCGTGTCCACCACCGGCGAGCCGCAATCGAGCACGCGGATCTCGTCCTGCCGAGGGAACGCACGCCGCGCATGCTGCGTCAGCACGGTGAAGCCCAGCCCGCGCGCGACCGGCTCCAGCATCAGGCCGATCTGGTTGCTGAAGCCGCGCACCGGCAGGTCCTTCACGCCTGGCGAGCCCGGGAAGTGCCGGCTCAGCAGGCGATTGGCCATGGACTGGCCGTCGGGATAGTCGATGAAGCCGATGCGGCGCAGGTCCTCCCAGGTCCGGACCTCCTCGCCCGCCGGCATCACCAGCTCCAGCCGTTCCTCCAGGAACGCGCAGCTCGCGAGCCGCGCGTCGTCCGGGCGCAGCGTCACCAGGCCGAGCTCATAGCGGTTGTCCAGCACCGCCTGCAGCACCTCGGGATCCGGCGCGAAGCGATGCCGCACCACCAGGCCCGGCCGCTGCGCCTGCAAGTCCAGCAGTTGCGGATAGATCAGCAGCCCGATGCCGCCCGGCGTGATGATGCCGACCTCGCCTTGGCAGGCGTTCTCGTCGGCGAGCCGGCCGCGCAAGCGTTGATCGGCCTCGTCCAGCTCGCGCCAATAGTCCAACGTGGCTTGGCCGGCAGGTGTGAGCTCGATCGCGCGCGGACGCCGGATCACCAGCGATCCCAGCGTGCTCTCCAGATGGCGCACATGCTGGCTGACCGCCGCCTGCGTCAGGTCCAGCGCCTCGGCCGCACGGGTGAAGCTGCCCAGCCGGGCGAGCGTCGCGAAGCTGCGGAGCCATTGGGGATTCAGCATGGGGAGTCCTGAAAACATAAGCAACTCTTATCGACGCAATAAGAGCGCATGACTTTTCATTATGGACGTGAGTTTTTAGACTGCCGCTTCCGCAGGTCTTTCCGGCCTGCGCGCGGTCGCCGATCGCTGTGCGGCGCGACCGCCTCCCCTCTCCGAAAGTCCTCGATGTCCCAACTCTTCTCTTCGTTCTCCCTCAAGGATGTGGTGCTGCGCAACCGCATCGCCGTGCCGCCGATGTGCCAGTACAGCGCCACCGACGGCCTGGTCAACGACTGGCATCTGGCGCATTACGCCGGGCTGGCGCGCGGCGGCGCGGGGCTGGTGATCGTCGAGGCCACCGGCGTCGCGCCGGAAGGCCGCATCACGCCGGCCTGCCTGGGCTTGTGGAACGATGAGCAGGCCGCCGGCTTGGCGCGCATCGCGGCCGCGATCTCGGCGCATGGCGCAGTGCCCGGCATCCAGATCGCGCATGCCGGCCGCAAGGCCAGCGCCCACAAGCCCTGGGAAGGCGACGACCACATCGCCGCCGGCGACCCGCGCGGCTGGGCGACGCTGTCGCCGTCGGCGGTCGCTTTCGGCAAGGGCCTGCCGCAAGTGCCCAAGGCGATGGACAAGGACGACATCGCCCGCGTGCAAGCCGACTTCGTCGCCGCCGCTCAGCGTGCGCGCGATGCCGGCTTCCGCTGGCTGGAGCTGCACTTCGCGCACGGCTATCTGGCGCAGAGCTTCTTCTCGGTCCACGCCAATCAGCGTGACGACGAATTCGGCGGCAACGCAGAGAACCGCGGCCGCTTCCTGCTGGAGACGCTGCGCGCGGTTCGCAAGGTCTGGCCGGAGCATCTGCCGCTGACGGCCCGTTTCGGCGTGATCGAGTACGACGGCCGCGATGAAGAAACACTGGCCGAGGCCATCGGCCTGACCCGCGCGATGAAGGCCGAAGGTCTGGACCTGCTGAGCGTGAGCGTGGGCTTCTCGACGCCGGACGCGAAGGTGCCGTGGGGCCCGGCCTTCCTGGGCCCGATCGCCAAGCGCGTGCGCGAGGAAGCCGGCCTGCCGGTCGCGTCGGCGTGGGGCTTCCACACGGCGCAGTTGGCGGAGCGCGCAGTCGCGGACGGTCAGCTGGATCTGGTCATGATCGGCCGGGCGCTGCTCGCGAATCCGCACTGGCCGTATCAGGCCGCGCAGGAGCTCAAGAAGGAGCGCCCGACCTGGGTGCTGCCGGCGCCGTATGCGCATTGGCTGGAGCGGTATCAGCCGCAGGTGGGGTGAGCGTTGGCTCGCCCAACCGGGCGAGCCCCTCCTTCACCTTCCGGAACGCCGCCGACGAGCGCAGCGCCTCCGCGCCGGCCTTCTGCAGCTCGCGCACGTCCAGCGCTTCGATCGTGAACGCGGTTGGCACGCGCAGCAGGCTGTGGCGGATCTTGTCGTCCGGCACGTCGTGCAGGCTGACGCTGACGATCTGCAGTTCCGCATCGGCCGCGAAGGGACTGCCCGGCGTGCCGCGCGTGCGCATCAGCTCTTCCTGCCAGCGGCGCTGGTCGTCGCTGAGCATCGCCAGCGTGACCTGGGTCTCGCGCGCGCCCGCGCCGAAGATGAGCGTCTCGATCACCTGGCCGGTGGTGGGCACCTTGTCGCTCGCGTCGATGCGCTCGGCCAGATCGCGCTCGGAGTTCACCGTGATCAGCACCATGCGACGGATCGATCCGGGCGGCGCGTCCTTGAAGGAGGTCGCGATCGATCCGCCCGCCAGCAGCCGGTCCAGCAGCAGCCGCGCGCCGGTGTTGTCGGAGACGCCGCCGTCGACCAGATGGATGAAGGGACGCTCCTTGGCGTCGCGGTAGCTCTGCGCGCTGAGCGCCAGCAATCGGGTGCGGTAGTCGTCGCCGGTGCTGGGCGAGGGGCGCGGCGCCGGACCGGGCGCGCATTCGCCGGCGTGGTTCTGCAGCGTCATCGGCGACAGCAGGATGGGCACCGCCGACGAGGCCGCGACCGCGAAGGACAGCGGCGTTCGGTCCAGGTCCGAGCAGATCAGGCCGAACTGCTCGGGCGTGAAGTCGAAGGGCGTGCCGGTGGTCAGGTCGGTCGCGGTGACCATCAGGTCGGGCGCGTTCGGACGCGCGCGCAGGTCGGCGAAGGTGCGGCCCTGATAGAGCTCGTCCAGCCGCTGCGCCAGGATGTGGCTGCGGCCGTACCAGGGCGAGGTCAGGTGATAGAGCCGCGCCGGCGCGAAGGCCTGGCGGATCAGGCCGGCCTCGAAGGGCAGCATCAGGAAGTCGGGCTCGAAGCGGGTCAGCGTCTCGTCGCCGAAGGCCGCGTAATGCGCCGCCAGGATGCTGCCGCCGGACACGCCGCTCACCAGATTGACCTGGTCCAGCAAGGTCGTGGGCTGGCCGTCGATGGTGAAGGTCGTTGCCTTGAGCTCGCGCAGCACGCCCAGGCCGAAGGCGGCGGCACGCGCGCCGCCCCCCGACAAGGTCACCGCCGCAACGACCGGCCCCGAGGGACGGCGCGGTGCGACAGGCGCCGCAGGGGGCGTGCCGTCGGCGCTCGGCGGCAGGCCGGCATTCAGCCAGGGTCGGTAAGTCGAGCAGCCGCTCAGCGCGGCGATCGCGAGCGCGGCGATCAGCGCGCGAGACTGTCGGCGCACCGGCTCAAACCCTTGTAGTCGCAGACGTATTCGCACTTCTCGCGGTCCTTCTCTTTCTCCATGCACTTCTCATAGCAGCGCTTCGGATCGAAGTCGGCGGAGGCCGGACCGACGGCGACGGCCATCGCGGCGAAGAGGGCGGCCGTGGCGGCGCGTTTGAGGCGAGGATTCATGGCTTCTCCCTGGGCTTGCTGTCTTGCTTCTGATTCGGCGAATCGGTCGGGGCCGGAGCATACGGCTGCCCGAGGTTCCATCGCGACTGCCAGTGCGCGAGGTACTGGCGCGCGACCTCGGGCGCGTTGCGGATGACGACGACGTTCTCGGAATTGAGCGTCTCCGCCGACGGCGCGAAGTTGAATGAGCCCGTCTCGACAGTTTCCCCGTCGACGATGACGGTCTTGTCGTGGTGGATGTGGAAATGGTCGTTGGTGCGGAGCTCTACACCGTGTCGGGCCACGAAGTCCATCGCCTTGCGGCTGGTCTTGTTCTGGTTGCGCTTCTTGTCGACGACCACGCGCACCTCGACCCCACGCTGCTTCGCGTCGACCAGCGCCTGCATGATGTCTGGCGCCTGGAAGGCATAGGCCAGGATCTGGATGCTGCGCTGGGCGCTCCCGATCGTCACCAGCACCAGCTGCCGCGCCGAGCCCTCGGGCGAGAAGCCGACGCGGATGTCGGGTTCGGCATGAGCGAGTGAGGGCAGCGCCGCCAGCGCCGTGAGCGCCGTCAGCGACGCGAGGGCGATCAAGGTCGGCAAGGCCGTCGAGGCCAGCAAAGGTCGGAGGGTCATGGACGATCCTTGTGGGCGGGTCATTCAATTCTCCTGGGCATGCGCCTCGTCGAGCATCTCGATCAGCATCCTCGCCGCGCGCGACGGCGACGGATCGTTGCGATGCAGACGCACGAACTCGCACTGGTAGCCGAGCAAGCCGGGCGAGACCGCGCTCAACCGCCCCTCGTCGACGAAGGGCTGCGCGTAATGGCCGGGCAGGAAGCCGACGAAGCAGCCGGTGAGGATCAGCATCGCCACGCCTTCCTGGTCCGAGGCCGTGGCCTGGCGCACCAGCTGCTTGCGATGCGCCAGCCGCATGTTGGGCGACTGGTAGCCCAGCGCGGCCAGCGGCTGACGGCGCAGGTCGGCCCAGCTCCAGCGCTCGGTCGACGCGAACCAAGGATGCCCCGGCGCCGCGTAGAGCTGCATCGGCTCCGAGAACAGGCGCTGATAGGCGAGGCTGGCCGACTGCCGGTGCTCGGGCACGATGCCCAGCTGGAACTGGCCGCTGAGCACGCCTTGCTCGATGGCCTCGATGCCGCTGACGTGGATGTTCAGGCTCACAGCCGGCGCCGCGCGATGGAAGCGCTCCAGCGCCTGGCTGATGCGGCTGGCGGGATTGCTGACCGTCTTCTCGAAGACCGCCAGATGGAGCTCGCCGCCGATGCGATCGTGGATCTCCTCCACGCGCGAGCGGAAGTCCGTAGTGGCCGACAGCAATTGCAGCGCGGCCGCATACAGCTCGCCGCCCTCGGCCGTCAGCGCGAAGCCGGCGCGACCCCGGCGGCACAGCACCAGCCCGAGGCGCTCCTCCAGATCCTTGATCTGCCGGCTGATGGTGGGCATGCCGACGTTGAGCTCCAGCTCGGCGGCCGCCATGCCGCCGCACTCGACGACCGACTTGAAGACGCGCAGCAACCGCAGGTCGACATCCGCGATCTGGCCAGGAAGATGGGGATTGCTTGGTTTCATGCGCTGGCAAGTGGACATTGATTCGCGATCATCTGCCGCAAGTGACGGCGCTGGCAAGATGGCGGTCGATTTCGATCCTCGGATCCGCTCTCGACCTCTCTCATCAGGACGCGCCATGACGGAAAACCCGACCTCGCCGAATCCCCATCTGTCCAACTCGCCGCGCGAGACCGGCGCGGGCTGGATGGACGCCCACTGGATGCCCTTCACCGGCAACCGCCAGTTCAAGGCCGATCCGCGCCTGATCACCGCCGCCGAGGGCTGCTACTACACGATGCAGGACGGCAAGCGTCTCTTCGACGGCCTGTCCGGCCTGTGGTGCAGCGGCCTGGGCCATGCGCGCCAGGAGATCGTCGAGGCGGTCAGCAAACAGGTCGCGACGCTGGACTACTCGCCGGCCTTCCAGTTCGGCCATCCGCTGTCCTTCGCGCTGGCCAACCGGCTGGTCGAGAAGATGCCCGCCGGGCTCAACCGCGTGTTCTTCACCGGCTCGGGCTCGGAGTCGGCGGACACGGCGCTCAAGATGGCGCGGGCCTACTGGCGCGCACGCGGCCAGGCGAGCAAGACCCGCCTCATCGGCCGCGCGAAGGGCTATCACGGGGTCAACTTCGGCGGGATCTCGGTGGGCGGCATCGTCGGCAACCGCAAGACCTTCGGTCAGGCGGTGGAGGCGGATCACCTGCCCCACACGCAGCCGCCCAACGGCAGCTTCCACAAGGGCATGCCGCCGGCCGACGGCCCGCACGGCGCGTCGTTGGCGGATGAACTGCTGCAACTGATCGCGCTGCACGACGCGAGCAACATCGCCGCGGTGATCGTCGAGCCCTTCTCCGGTTCAGCCGGCGTGGTCATCCCGCCGGTGGGCTATCTGCAGCGGCTGCGCGAGATCTGCACCGCCCACGACATCCTGCTGATCTTCGACGAGGTCATCACCGGCTTCGGCCGCACCGGCGCGTGGACCGGCGCCGAGGCCTTCGGCGTGACGCCGGACATCCTGACGGCGGCCAAGCAGATCACCAACGGCGTGCAGCCGCTGGGCGTCGTGGTCGCACGGCAGGACATCCACGACCTCTTCATGGCGCAGGGCGGGCCGGACTACATGCTGGAGTTCCCGCATGGCTACACCTACTCCGCGCATCCGGTGGCCTGCGCGGCGGGCCTGGCGACGCTGGACCTGCTGGAGCGCGACGACGCCCTGCAGCGGGTGCGAGAGCTGGCGCCGGTCTTCGAGGACGCGGTGCACGGCCTGCGCGGCTCCAAGCACGTGCTGGACATCCGCAACTTCGGATTGGCCGCGGGCATCACCGTCGCGCCCGCGCCGGGCGAGCCGGCCAAACGGCCGTATCGGATCGCGATGGACATGATCCGCAAGGGCTTCTACGTCCGCTACGGCGGCGACACCATCCAGCTCGCGCCGCCCTTCGTCAGCAGCGAGGCGGAGATCCGCGACATGGCGGCGGCGTTGGGCGAGAGCTTCGAAGCGACCGAGTGAGCTGAGGCCTTGAGGGACGCGTCGGGTGCATGCGGCGCCGCTGTTCAACAATGGCGCCCATGCAGCACGACACCCTCCTCCAGTTACTCGAGTCCCAACAGGCGCGCTTCCGCGTCATCGAGCACCCGCCCGAGGGGCGCTCCGATCTCGTGGCCGAGATCCGCGGCACCGCGCCCGGTCAGGGCGCGAAGGCCATGCTGTGCAAGAGCAAGGACGGCGCGGGCGAGCTCGCGCTGGTGATCCTGTCGGGCGACAGGAAGCTCGATTTCAGGAAGGTCGCCGAGGCGCTCGGAATCAAGAAGGCGACGCTCGCGAGTCCCGAGGAGGCGATGGCCGCGACGGGCAATGTGATCGGCGCGATTCCGCCCTTCGCGGAGCCCGGCATGCGATTGCTGGTGGACCCGGCGCTGGTCGAGAGCTACGGCGAGATCGCATTCAATGCGGGCCGATTGGATCGGTCGATGGTGCTCAACACCGAGGACTACCTGCGCATCGCGCAACCGACGCTGGTGAGCGTATGCAGCTGAATCGGATTCGGGCGATCTCGTTTGATCTCGACGACACGCTGTGGCCGTTCATGCCCTGCGTGGTGCGGGCCGAGGCGGCGTTGACGCAGTGGCTGCGGGTGAATGCGCCGGGGACGGCGGGGTTGCTGGCGTCTCCGACGGCACTGCGTGATTACCGCGCGCGAGTGGATGCCGAGCATCCGGAACTGCAACTGGACTTCAGCGCGATGCGGCGGGCGTCGATTCGCGCGATGTTGGCGGACGCGGGAGAGGACCTCGCGCTGGTGGAGCCGGCATTCGAGGTGTTCTTCGAAGAGCGGCTGACAGTGGAGCTCTATCCGGATGTGCTGCCGGCACTCGAGGCGCTGAGCCAGCGATTCACGCTGGTCGGGCTGTCGAATGGGAATGGATGCATTCATCGCGCAGGGGTCGGGCATCTGCTCAAGGGGAGCTTGAGCGCGGCGACGCTGGGAGTCGCGAAGCCGCAAGCAGAGGCGTTTCATGCCGCGGCTGATTTAGCCGGGGTGCACCCGTCAGAGCTGCTTCACGTCGGGGATGACTGGGAGCTGGACGTGGTCGGCGCGGTGCGGGCGGGGGCGCAGGCGGTGTGGGTGACGCGGCATGAGGGGGCGTCGTTGCCGTCAGACAGGACGGGCACGCCGCATACGGCGATTGCGGATCTCATGCGGCTGAGCGAGGTGCTCGCTAGTCGTTGAGGCCGCGACGCGATGCGTCGAGGCCCTCAAGGCGATGGGTTGGGCCGGTGGCGACGATGCTGCCTTGAGCCATCCATGAGCGGGATCCGAGTCAAACATCAAACATCAAACATCAAACATCAAACATCAAACATCAAACGGCAACGGCCCGCGATTCGGCGGGTCGTTCAGGGTCAGGTCTTGCTGACCCGGGTTCATGAGCAATAAGATCTGAGACGGCGCTCTCTGGGAAGCGCTCGCTTGAGTGAGGCACCAGGTTCTGAGACATACGCCCCCCTAAGGCTCAAGCGGCCCCTCGCGCCGAGCGACAAAGTCAGCGACAAGACGTACCTGCAGCGCCGCAATCAATTGAGCCTCAGGGGCAAGTGCTTTCATCGCCCTTGGCGTCGACGACTTGACCGGTCAGCAAATCGATCATCTGTCGCATCTTTTCTCGCTCGAGGTAGAGCTCCCAGTCGTGCGCCTCCCAGAACACGGCGGCACGGGTCACGGGCGCCGAACCTTGGAAGTTGATCAAACGCGGAGCCGGTGGCCGTTCGCCAGAAGGTCGCGCCGACAGAGCGGCGCTCATTGAACAAAACGCCTTGAGGGATTGACCCAAGTCACTGGATCCAAAGATTGACAGGGCCCCGTTGATGGGGCCTTTCGAAACACCGACGTCTTTCTCATTTACGCCGACGATCAGCATCGCATCGCTGATCAACCCAGCATGGGCTCGACCGTCCGCATCCGTCCCTCCTCCGAAGGACGCTGCGGGAGTGGCTGGCACCACCATCGCTACTCGAAGATCGCGCACCGAGGGAATTGGAAATCTTTCAGACCCCATCGCGTTGGCTCGAAACTCTGCAAACAGCTCGGATTCACGTCCAACCCGGCCGAAAACGGCGCCCGGGTCCCCGAGGGTGAGAACATCTTCCAGCAGTTCAAGAAGGCTGTGTTGGAGCGCGCGCTGGGCGCCGAGCTGAGCCATCACCTGGGCTATGCGCCCGGCGAGGCCAAGCCCGAGGGAGCGCCGGCCAATCACCGCAAC
>NZ_JBCNLU010000022.1:0-89326 GCF_039595295.1 Roseateles sp. | reverse complement strand
GTCTTGTTGGCGTAGAAGCTGAACACCGTGGCGTTGCTGCCCATGGTGCCGATCAGCTCCTTCTCCAGCGTCGTGGGCAGCGCGTGCGCCGCGTCCTCGACCACCTTCAGCCCGTGCTTGCGCGCGATGTCCAGCAGCGTCAGCATGTCCACCGCCAGACCGGCGTAATGCACCGGAATGATGGCCTTGGTGCGCGGCGTGATCTTGGCCTCGATCTGGTCGATGGCGATGTTCATCGTCGCCGGGTCGATGTCGACCAGCACCACGTCCGCGCCCATGTAGCGCACCACCTCGGCGGTGGCCGTGAAGGTGTGGGTCGTGGTGATGACCTCGTCGCCGGGGCCGATGCCCAGGGCCTCCAGCGCCAGATGCAGGCCGGCCGTCGCGGAGTTCACCGCCACGCATTCGATCTGCGGCTCGCCGAGGAACTCGGCGAAGGCCTGCTCGAAACGCTTGGCCTTGGGGCCCGTCGTGACCCAGCCGCTGCGCAGCGTGTCGACGACCTCGGCGATCTCTTCCTCGCCCAGCTGGGGCAGTGCGAACGGGAGGAAGGGCAGCTTCTCGCCGTCGGGGTTCTGGTCTTGGCTCATGGTGTCTTGGTGATCAGCGCCAGCACATGGCTGCGCAGCAATGGAATCGTGTTGAGGACGCGGTAGGCGGCGGGATGCAGGCGGCAGGCCGCGCGTGCGAGCGGCGGGGCCAGCGTGACGCGGCGCACCGTCGCCCGGCCCTGCGGGAACAGCGCGCGCACGCGCGCCATCGGCATGCCCCGGACGTCCGGATTGCGCGGATTGTCGACGATGAAGTCGTACCAGAGCACCGCCCCGCCCGGCTTGAGCCAGCGCCACATCGCGTCGGCCAGCCGGCGCTGCAGCGCGTCGTCCAGGATGGAGGAGAACACCGTCGACTGCAGCACCAGGTCCTGGCTGCCCGGCTCCACCGCCGCCTGCGAGGCATCGCCCGCCAGCAGCCGCAGCTGCTGAGGGAGCGCGGCGCGGGCCGCGTCCAGGCGCTCGGGCAGCAGCTCGATGCCGGTGAGGTGCTGCGGCAGCGCGCCCAGGCGCAGCAGGTCCATCAGATTGCCGCCCGCGCCGCAGCCGACCTCGGTCATGCGCCACTCGGCCGGCGGCAGCGGGCCGTCCGGGCCGGACAGACTGGATCCCGGCGCGGCGCGATGTGCGGCCAGCAGCCGCAGCATCGCGGCCTGGCGCTCATGCAGCATCTGCCAGACCTCGGGGCGCAGCAGGCTGTAGCGCTCCAGCCCGGCCAGCCGCTCGTCACGGCGGGCATAGCGCTGGGCGATGGCCTGAAGTTCTCGGTCCTGGGTCATGTCGTCGTCGGCAAGGCCGGGGTGAAGACTGCGTGGAGGGTCAAGTCACCGCGTCGATGAAGCGCTGCGCGAGCACCGGATAGGTGTGATTCGCCAGCACGAATTCTCTGCCGCGCTCGCCCATCGCCTCGCGCTCGGCGGCGGGCACGGCGGCCAGGCGCAGCAGGCCGTCGGCCACGGCCTTCGCATCCTGCGGCGCGACGGTCAGTCCGGCGCCGGCCTCGGCCACCGGATCGTTGCCCGCCTCCACCGAATGCAGCACCGGCCGCTTGGCCATCATGTAGTCCATCAGCTTGTTGGGCGCGATGCCGAAACGATAGATCGGCGTGCGCTGCCAGCCGATGTAGGCGATGTCGAAGCCCTTGAGCAGCGACGGGATCTGCGCCTTCGGGATGGGCGGGAACATCGCGACGTTCGTCAATCCCTCGTCACGCACGCGCGCTTCGAGCTTCTCGCGCAGATGGCCGCCGCCCACGAGCACGAAGCTCATCGGCTTGTCCTTCAGCAGCTTGGCGGCGTCGAGCAGCACGTCCAGCGCATTGGGCTCGCCCATCGAGCCCGCGTAACCCACCACCGTGCGGCCCGCCGCGCGCAGCGCGACCAGGTGCGCCTGCACCGCGGCGTCCAGCGGCTCGCCGTGCTCGCTCCACTCGTCCAGCGTGATGCCGTTGGGGACGATGTGCAGCTTGTTCAGGTCCAGGCCGTGATCGGCCATGTGACCGTGCACCTTGGGCAGCATGGACACGACCACGTCGGCATCGCGGTAGGCGTCGTTCTCGGCCTTCTGACAGAGCATCGCGAAGGGGTGACGCGGCGACATGCCCGACAGCTCGATCGGCGAGAGCGGCCACAGGTCGTGCACCTCGTAGACCAGCTTGGCCTTGGCCAGGCGCGCGATGCGGCGCGCCACCCACACGTCCATCGGATAGGTGCTGGAGGCGATGACCACGTCGGGCTCGAACTCGCGCGCCAGGATGTCCGCGTCCTTCCAGACCTGACGGCAGAAGGACCAGATGTTCTTGACCCGGCCCATGCCGTTGCCCTGGTACTCGGGCGTGTCGTAGAAGTGGTAGTTCACGCCGCTCATGCGCGCCATGCCGGGGTCCGGCTGCGTGGTCCGCACATGCGAGTAGGACGCCCCCAGGATCAGCACCTGATGGCCGGCCTTCACCCATTCGCGGGCCAGGTAGAAGGGGCGGTATTCCATGCCGTGCTTGGGCGAGCCGGCGTAGTGGTTGATGAGCAGCAGCTTCATGAGGACGATGGGAAAGATCAGAGCTCGGACGTTCAGGCGCTGGACATTCAGACGTCCTGGCGCTTCAGGCGCTCGATGAATCGGGAGACGGCGGGTCCGAACATCGCGTGCTCCGCGATCCAGGCCCGGTTGGCGGCGCCCAAGCGGTCCGCGTCGACGGACTGGCCGGCGACATCGGCCTCGCCGAGCAGCATCTGCAGACGGTCGGGCAGCGTCGCGAGGTCCTCGTCTTGCTTGAGGATCAGGCCGTGGCGACCCAGCAGGGTCTCGGGCTGAACGAGCTCCAGACTGCCGGCGGTGCCCAGCACCTCGTGATTGGCGGGCAGGTCGGAGAGGATGGGCAGGCACTCGTGCGCCATGGACTCCAGCACCGAGACCGACACCGAGTCGCTCTCCGGCAGGCTCAGGAACCAGCGCGCATGGGCATAGCGGCGGCCCTGCGCTGTGGCGTCCAGGCGGCCGGTGAATTCGATGCGATCGGCCAGACCCAGCGAACGCGCCTGATCCTCCAGCGCGCCGCGCAGCGAGCCGTCGTTGGCGACGACCAGGCGCGCCTCGGGCCGCTTGGCGGCGATGGCGGCGAAAACCTCGATCACGCGATGCGGCTGATAGATCGGCTCCAGCCCGCGGTTGGCGAAGAACAGCCAGGGCTGTTTGCGCACGTTCTGCTTGGGCATCTGCTCCAGGCCGAAGGGGAAGGTCATGACCTCGGACGCGCCCAGCTCGCGCATGCGGGCGGCCATGTATTCGGAGTCGGAAGTCGTCACGGCGCAGGCCTTGAGCACCTGCGTGGTCAGCCAGCGATAGGCCCAGCCTTGATTCGGCGTGACCAGGATGTCGCTGCCCCAGGCCGAGCCGGCGATGCGGGCCCGCAGCTTCCAGCCGCGGCGCGCCGCCCAGGCCAACGTGCCGTGCGAGGTCAGGTAATGCGCATGCAGCCAGTCGGCGTCGACCTTGCGCAGCCAGGCGCCCAGCGCGGGCAGCTGCTTGAGCACGGCGATGTTGCCACCTGCATGCGCGGGGTCGGTGCTCAGCGCCAGGCGGCGGTCCTCGGGAATCAGGAAGAGGAACTCGGGCGCGAAGCCGCGGGTGGACGCGGCCCAGAGCTCGAGATCGCGCTGCTGCGAGAGCGCGCGGGCCCATTTCAGGAGGTGGGGGCTCTCGCCGTCACCGATCAGGACCAGTCTCATGCAGGCACTCCGTGGAAGCCGGGTCGAGGCGCGGCACCGCGCACCAGCCATCCCAGATAGATCGCGAAATAGAGGGGCAGCAGCACGGCGATGACGCCCAGCGCTGTCGTGAAGTGACCGCCCTGGCTCAGGACGACGGCGACCGGCAGCACGTAGAGCGAGTTGCCGATCAGGCTGAAGATCAGGGCGCCCTGCTGGCGGCCGGTCACCATGGGCGTGACCGTCAGCGGCGCGGCAATGAAGTGCGCGGCGACGTAGGGCGCGAGCCACCGGCCGTACTCGCCCGCTTGGGCCCAGTCGGCGCCCAGCAGCCAGCCGAAGAAGGCCGGGCCGACGGCCATCAGGAAGACCATGCAGGGCAACGCCACCATCGCCAGCAGGCGGATCGCGCGGATCAGGCGCGGACGCAGATCGGCGCCGCGCTGCCAGTCGCGGGCGAGCTCGCCCAGCAAGGCCTCGGACAGTGCGCCTCCCACCAGCGTCGCCGGGGCTTTCACCAGACGCACCATCAGCGCGTAATAGCCGGCCGTCGCGGCGTCGGCCCAGGCGGCGATCAGCGCGAGGACCAGGGTCTCCTGCGCCGCATTGACGAAGGCGTGCGGGCTGTTGAGCAGCGGGAACTGCTTGTAGCGCCAGGCCAGGCGGCGCAGGTGGCGCCAGTGCCAGGTCTTGCCGGACTGGTCCAGCCGGGTGGCGCGGCGCCAGCGGCTGCCGCGCTTGAGCAGCCACAGCGGCGCGAGCAGCGAGGCCAGGCCTTGCGACAGCACCAGCGCCGCGACGCCGGCGAAGCCCCCCAGCGCGGCTACCGCCTGCGCGGCGGCCATCACGCCCTGCTGCAGCACGCGGGCCTGGGCGATGACGCCGATGTTGTTCTGGCGGTTGTTCCACAGGCTGAGCGCCTGCTGCAGCCCCGCCAGCGCGACGATGGGGGCGAGCATCAGCAGCCACGGGTCGAGCGCGTCCAGCGAGACCCAGCGACCGCCGAGCTTGGCGTGATGCGCCATCGCGAGGTGCCAGGTACCGGCGCCAACGGCCGTCGCCAGGCCCATGAACAGGGCGATCCAGAGCGCCAGCTGCAGCACGAGCGCGGCCTCGCCGTCGCGGCGCGGGATGACGATGGCGTACTCGTAACGTGCGTTGGCAATGGTGGCGAGGTTGGCCGCCAGCGCCACGAACAGCGCCCAATGGCCGAGCGCCTCGGCGCCGTACCAGCGCGTGAGCAGCGGCGCGGCCAGCATCGGGATCGCCTGCGTGAGCAGCGAGGCGCTCGCCAGTTGCGCGAAGCGGCGGCGGATCGTCATCGCCGCCCTCCGAAGCGCTCGGCGATCGCGCGCACGGCGGCGCGCTGCGAGGCGCTCAAACGCGCATGGCGGCCCAGCGGCAGATTGAGCACGGTGCGTGCGGCGCGCTCGCCGTGCGGGCAGTCGCCCTCGGCGTAGCCGAAGCGACGGCTGCCTTTCGGATGGACGACGTCGTCGAACCAGGTCCCGCCGACGATGCCGGCTTGGGCGAGCGCTTCGATGGCGGCGTCGCGCGTCGCGGTGTCAGGCAGCAAGACGGGGTAGCGGAGCAGCACATCGCCACGCCCGACGACCGCCGCGCTCGTGGCCAACAAGGGTGACGACGCGGATGTCAACGCGGATGTGGACGCAGATGTCGACGGAGAGACCGCTACGGCGACCTGTCGCTCCCATCCCGGCAGATCGGCAAGCAGCGCGTCGTACTCCCCCGCCTGGGCGCGGCGCAGCGCATGGATCTCCGCGAAGCGGCGCGCCTGGGCAAGACCGATCGCAGCGCTGAGCGGATGCAGGCCGGCGCGGTAGTCGGGCTGGCTGTCGCCGGCGATCTCGCTGTCCGGCGTCTTGGCGACGACGCCCAGCATCCGCGACGGCGTGCGCAAGATCGCGATCAGCGCATTCAGCGCCGGACGCGGCAAGCTCATCGTGAGCCGATGCCAGCCCAGCGTGAGCAGCTGCTTGACGACGGTCGAGGTCGACGGCGCATGCCGCGCGGGGCGCTTGGCCTCGAAAGCGGAGAAGCGCTCGCGCAGCGCGGCGTCGTGAACGACGAGCGCGCCGCCCGTGCCGGTCGTCAGCGGCTTCGAGTACTCGAAACTGAAGAAGGCCGCATGGCCCAGCGTGCCGGCGATGCGGCCCTGGGCATCGGTGCCGCCCCAGGCATGCGCGGCGTCCTCGACGATGACGATGTCGGGATGCTCGGCGCGCAGCCGATCCAGGCAAGCGGTGATGAAACCGAAGTTGTGCGGCACGACCACCAGCCGCGTCTTCGGGCCGATCGCGGCGGACCAGTCCTCGACGCTCGGGTTGAAGCTGTCGGCGGGGATGTCGACATAGCGGACCGTCAGCCCCAGGTGCATGAACACGTTGGGCACGACGACGCAGGTGTAGCCGGGCAGCAGGACTTCCGATCCCGGCGGCAGCTCAAGCGATGCGGTGAACGCGTGCAGCGCCGCGCGGCCGCTGCCGAAGAGTTTCAGCTCGCCGGCATCGATGCCCAGGCTGCGGGCGAACACGGCGCGGAAGTCATCGCCGCTGGCGTGACCGCGCCGCAGCCAGTGCAGCAGCGCGGCAGGCAGATCACGCCAACGCAGCGCGCCGGCGACATGACCTTTCATGAGCGGGTCGACGGGGCGATGGCGCCGTCGATGCCCTCAAGCCGACTGGCCAGCTCGTCGTCGAAGACGGCGCCTTGCGTGGCCTCGGCGGCGGAAGCCGCGCCGCGCTCGGCATCGATGCGATGCAGCGGCCGTGCCGGCACGCCGCCGTAGACCCAGCCCGAGGCCAGGTGCCCTCGCACCACCGCATGCGCCGCGACGACCACGTCGTCATCGATGACGCTGCCTGGCAGCACCGTCACGCGGGCGCCGATGAACACGTTGCTGCCGATGCGCACGTCGGCGCGCCGGTAGGCCTCGCGGAACAGGCCGGTCGCGGTCACCGCGTTGGACTCGCAAAAGACCATCAGGCCCGGCCCGATGGCGACGTCGTCCCCGATGGACAGGCGCTGTCCCGCGACCAGCAGATAGCCGCCCGGCGCGATATGGCTGCGCGCGCCCATCGTGAAGCGACCCTGGCCGGTGGCCAGCACCTGCACGTCGCGATAAAGGATGGAGCCGTCGCCGATCGCGCTGCCGGCACCGGAGCGCACGCGCGCACCGGGATGGATCTGAACGCGCGCCCCGACCCGCAGTCCCAGCCACGCCGCGACCCGCGCCCCGATTCGCGCGCGCACCGCATCCAGCGTGTACCCCAGCAGCGCCATCGGGTGCTTGCCTCTCGTGGTCCGGGTCAGGTCAGCGCGGCGCGCAGCGCGGCGACGACCTGGTCCTGTTGCGCCTCGCTGAGGTCCGCGCTCATCGGCAGGCTCATCACGCGCTGCGCGGCGGCCTCCGAGTGGGGCAGCGGCGTCGCGATGCGGCAGCGGTTCTCATAGGCGGGCTGACGATGCAGCGGCTTGGGGTAATGCACCGCCGTCGGAATACCGGCCTGCTTCAGCGCCTCGACCACCGCCTCGCGGCGGTCCACCTGCACGGTGAACTGCGCCCAGACGCAATCGCGGTCCTCGCGCACGGCCAGACGCTGCAGCGGCAGCTCACCGATCAGCTGCTGGTAGCGCACGCCGATGGCCAGGCGCTGCGCGATCTCCCAATCGAAGCGCTCCAGCTTGCCCAGCACGACCGCGCATTGCAGCGTGTCCATACGGCCGCCGACACCCACTCGCGTGTGCGTGTAGCGCTGGCTCTGGCCGTGGACGCGGATCTCGCGCGCGGCTTGCGCCAGCACGTCGTCGTCGGTGAACAGCGCGCCCCCGTCGCCGTAGCAGCCCAGCGGCTTGCTCGGGAAGAAGCTGGTCGCGCCCCAGGTCGACAGGCCGCAGCTCTTGCGGCCCTTGTACGACGCACCGAAGGACTGCGCCGCGTCCTCGATCACCGGGATGCCGCCGTGCTTGGCCGCGATCGCATTGATCGCATCCATGTCGCAGACCTGACCGTAGAGGCTCACCGGCATGATGGCCTTGGTGCGCGGCGTGATGGCCGCCTCGATCAGCGTGGCATCGAGATTCAGGCTGTCTGGCTCGATGTCGACGAAGACCGGCACGCCGCCCAGCAGCACGATGGTCTCGGCCGTCGCGGCGAAGGTGAAGGGCGTGGTGATGACCTCGTCGCCCGGCTGCAGGTCCAGCGCCATCAGCGCGATCAGCAGCGCCTCGGTGCCGCTGGCGACGGTGATGCAGTGCTTCGTGCCCGCATAGGCCGCGAGCGCGGTCTCCAGCTCCTTGACCTCGGGACCCATGATGTATAGGCCGTGGTCGAGCACGCGCTGAATGCGCGCGTCGATGCTGGGCTTGAGCGCCGCGTACTGGGCTTTGAGATCGATGAAGGGCAAGGGGATCGACATGATCAGAACTCGCCTCGAAGAATGGCTTCCTCGACCAAGTACATGGGCTTCTTGCGGACCTTCAACAGCCACAAGGCGTGGGCATAAACGAAGAGCTCGCGCCAGCGGCGCACATAGGCGCCATACAGACGCTTCTGATAGGCCCAACGCTTGGGGAAGACTCCCAGTTCATAGTTGTCCAAGAAGCCAACAATCCGCACCAGCCGATCCATATCCAATTGGTTCGCCGCGATGTACAGGCAGCGCTTGGAAATCCCCGCATGGTGGAACATGTTCTTCACCACGGCATCACGGAACACGATGGCAGGCATCTCGATCACGGGCAAACCGGCCTGCGGGCCGCGTTCCTCCGGGAGGACCTCAAAGGTCTGCGTATCGATGTGACAGTCGTACGACTGGCGTCGCCCATCTGGCCAGCGCACCGTCAGCGTCAGGTCGCCAGCGCAACCTGCGGGACGTCCCTTCGCCTTGAAGTACTCCATGAAGCGCTCGACCATCCGGTCGTTGATCTTTACGGCATTCTCCTGTTCCGTGTACTTGACCAGCGTCGCCGAAACCTTCTCGCGATAGGCGCTCAACGACTCCTTCAAGTTCTCGAATTCCGTCTCAGGTCGTAGCGAGAACCCCCGCTCCGAGCTCCACGTCGAGCCAGGCATCATCACCTGAAGTTTCCAGTCCACATTCGGCGCGCGATCGCAGTACTCGCGCAGTTGAAGCGGATTGGAGATGTAGCCGTTCATGCCGTAAACGTCGTCGTGCAGATGACAGTGGTTGGAAGCAAAGGGCACCGCATGGCGCGGTTTGACGGCATCCATGAACCCCTGGAACGAACGGAAGTAGTGTTCTCGATCATCGGCAACGAAGCTCTCATCGCCGATAACCTTGAAGCAGACACGGGCGTTCGCCGAAGAATGTGATCGGAAGGCGAAGTCGATTTTTCCGTGCCTATTTACGATGTTCTGCAATGCCGCGCCGGCAATCTTTGCGTCGTTCGCATTGAGCAACACCGTTCCACCACCTTCGACGACGATCGCAGCATCGTTGAGATAGCGACCAAACTGGTACATCGTGAGCGTCAGATCACCGATCTTGAGCGGCTTCCCGTGCGGAAGTCTGACCACGTCCTTGAACCCAATCGCTTGAAGGTCCTCCGCGCTGCGCAACCCCGGCTCATCAGGCACGATGATCCGCTTGCCGCGAAGCAGCTTCTTCAAAGTGGGACCGTGCCAATGATCCCAGTGGACATGGCTGATAACCACCGCATCCACCGCAGCCAACTCGGACTGGTCGAACACAGGCTCCGGGAAGTTCCACCACGAGCGCCAATAGCAGGAGCCGAGCAGCCACGGATCCATCAGGATCGACGCCCCACCTTGCTTGACCAACAACGAGGCATGGGACAAAACCTTGAACTCCACAATCACTCCCTCAGCGTCTGGCGACGCAGTTCTTCTTTCAACCTTCAGCCCGTGCCAAACGGCAGCCGGACTCCGTGACTTCATATCGCTCGCCGCTCGCCGGACACACTGCCCAGCCGGCGACAACTTCCAGCTTCTCGCCATGCCGGCTCATCCAGCCGATCTGGCGGGCCGGCACGCCGACCATCAGCGCGTAGGGCCGCACATCGCCCTTGATCACCGCGCCGGCGCCGACGAAGGCGTACTCCCCGACGGTCGCGCCGCAGACGATGGTGCAGTTGGCGCCCAGCGTCGCGCCGCGCCGGATCAGCGTGCGGCGGTACTCGTTCTTGCGCGACACCGCCGAGCGCGGGTTGTAGACATTCGTGAAGACCATGGACGGGCCGCAGAACACGTCGTCCTCCAAGGTCACCGCGTCATAGACCGACACGTTGTTCTGGATCTTGACGTTGCGGCCGATGGTCACGTCGTTGCCGACGTACACGCCCTGCCCCAGCGAGCACCCGTCCCCGATGCGCGCGCCCGCGCACACGTGGCTGAAGTGCCAGACCTTGGTGCCCTCGCCCAGCTGCGCGCCCTCGTCGACAAGGGCGCTGTCGTGTTTCCACCAGCCCATGTCAGAACACCAGCGGCAGGCCGACGCGCTGTCCGTCGCGCGCGCTGCGGTAGCAGGCGATCAGCAGTTCCAGCGAGCGCAGACCCTCGTAGCCGTCGACCTGCGCCTGCGCCTCGCCGCGCAGCGTCTGGATGACGTTGTCGTAATACGCGGCGTGGCCGAAGCCGTAGACGCTCGTGGTCTCGTAGCTGGCGTTCTTGACCAGCTCGTCATCGGGATGCGGGGTATCGAACTGCCAGTGCTCGATCTTGTTGACCGCGGTGCCGCCGATCTTGACCGTGCCCTTCTCGCCCAGGATGGTGATCGAGCCCTCCAGGTTCTGCGGGTAGGTCAGCATCGTGACGTTGATCGACGCCAGGCCGCCGTGGCGCAGGCGCAGGCTCATCACGCCGGTGTCCTCGGCCTCGATGTCGCGGTCCAGCGTCGCGGTGTAGGCGTGCACGTTGTCGACCGGGCCGACCAGCCAATCCAGCAGGTCCACGTAATGGCTGGCCTGGTTCATGAAGGCGCCGCCGTCCATGTCCCAGCGGCCGCGCCAGCGGGCGGCGTCGTAATAGCTCTGCGGACGGGTCCAGAACACGTTGACCGTGCTCATGAAGATGCGACCGAAGCGGCCCTGGTCCAGCGCCTTCTTGACCAGCTGCACGGTGGCGTTCAGGCGGTTCTGCTTGACGACGAAGAGCTTCACGCCCGATTCGCGGCAGGCGCGGACCATGGCCTGGCCTTCCTCGAACTTGGTCGCCATCGGCTTTTCGCTCAGCACGTGCCGGCCGGCCTGGGCGCAGGCGATGGCCTGCTGGGCGTGCAGGCCGCTGGGCGTGGACAGCACGATCAGGTCCGCATCGGAGCCGGCCAGCAGCGCCTGCAGCGAGTCGAAGCCGCGCTCCGCCGGCAGGCCGGTCTGGGCCAGCGCGGCCTGGACCGCCTCGGGGCGGATGTCGCAGACGGCGACCAGCTCGGCGCGGCCCTGGTGGCGGGCCAGCGCCTCCACGTGATTCTTGGAAATGCGGCCGCAACCGACGAGGGCGACACGGACGGGCCGGTCCAGGATGGGGAACTGAGACATGGGGGGCGATTTTAAAAGCCTAAAATCGCGCCCTGCCTTTTTTGCAGCCCACGATGAGCCAGTCCCAAGACCCCCAGATCGGCACCGACACGCCGGCGCCCGCCCAAGACGAAAACAAGCTGATCGCCGAACGCCGCGAGAAACTCGCCGCCGTCCGCGCGAAAGCCCAGGCCAAGGGGGTCGCGGCCTTCCCCAACGACTTCAAACCGCAGCACCGCGCCGCGCCGCTGCAGGCGCGGTACGGCGAGCTGGCCAATGAGGAGCTCGAGCCGCAGGCCGTGCAGGTCACGGTGGCCGGCCGCATGATGCTCAAGCGCATCATGGGCAAGGCGAGCTTCGCCACGCTGCAGGACGCGACCGGCGCGATCCAGCTCTTCCTGTCCAAGGATGCGCTGGGCGAGGAGGTCTACGCCGACTTCAAGCACTTCGACCTGGGCGACATCCTGGGCGCCGAGGGCACGCTCTTCCGCACCCGCACCGGCGAGCTGTCGGTCAAGGTGACGACGCTGCGCCTGCTGACCAAGTCGCTGCGTCCGCTGCCGGACAAGTTCCACGGCATGGCCGACCAGGAGCAGAAGTACCGCCAGCGCTACGCCGACCTGATCTCGGACGGCAAGGCGCGCGAGCGCTTCGTCGCGCGCTCCAAGGCGGTGTCCTCGATCCGCTCGTACATGGTCGACAACGGCTTCCTGGAAGTCGAGACGCCCATGCTGCATCCGATCCCGGGCGGCGCCAACGCCAAGCCCTTCATCACGCACCACAACGCGCTGGATCAGGAGATGTACCTGCGCATCGCGCCGGAGCTCTATCTGAAGCGTCTGGTGGTGGGCGGTTTCGAGCGCGTCTTCGAGATCAACCGCAACTTCCGCAACGAGGGGATCAGCGTCCGGCACAACCCCGAGTTCACGATGATGGAGTTCTACGCGGCCTACTGGACCCACCAGGAGGTCATGAGCTTCACCGAGGAAGTGATCCGTCACGCGGCCCGCGCCGCGACCGGCAGCGCGCTGGTGACCTACGCCGGCAAGCCGGTGGATCTGGAGAAGCCCTTCACCCGCCTGTCCGTGCGCCAGTCGCTGATCGTGCACGCCGGCGTGACCGAGGCCGAGGCCGATGACGCCGAGGCGCTGCGCGCCAAGCTCAAGGCGCTGGGCGAGGAAGCGCCCGCGCATTGGGGGCTGTCGGCGCTGCAGTTCGGCATGTTCGAGGCGGCGGTCGAGGAGAAGCTCTGGGAGCCGACCTTCATCGTCGACTACCCGGTCGAGGTCTCGCCGCTGGCGCGCGCCTCTGACGCCGATCCGACGATCACCGAGCGCTTCGAGCTCTTCATCACCGGCCGCGAGTACGCCAACGGCTTCTCGGAGCTGAACGACGCCGAGGACCAGGCCGCGCGCTTCCAGTCGCAGGTCGCCAACAAGGACGCCGGCGACGAGGAGGCGATGTTCTTCGACGCCGATTTCATTCGCGCGCTGGAGTACGGCATGCCCCCGACCGGCGGCTGCGGCATCGGCATCGACCGCCTGATGATGCTGATCACGGACAGCCCGTCGATCCGCGACGTGATCCTCTTCCCGGCGCTGCGCCGCGAGGGTTGATGTGACGCGGGGCCTGCGGGCCCTGCCGCCGCCCCGGACGCTTCCGGGCGGCTCCAACGCCAACGGCGAAAGCCAAAACGCGAAAGGGACACCGATCGGTGTCCCTTTGCTTTTGGTCTCTGCCCCGATCGCCGGCCGGCGCATCCGGCGGTGTCGAGGGGGCCGGCCCGTGAGGGCCGTGCGAGGTCAGGCCTTACTTGGCGGCGTTGACCGGCTCGGTCGAAGCGCCCTTCTTGGCGAGCTTCTGAGCGGCGGCCTTGGCGGCCAGCTGGCTGGCGGTGGGGGCGTTGATGCCGTTGCTCAGGCCGCTGACGCCGGCTTGGTCGGCCGACAGGGTGGCGACTTCGCCGGAGTCACGGGCGGCTTGCAGCTCGGCGATCACTTCGGCGCGGGTCTTTTCGACCGGCTCGGCGGCGAAGGCGGCACCAGCGGACAGCAGGGCGGCGGCGATCAGGGTGAACTTGTTGAGCGTGTTCATGGCGGTTTCCTTCAGGGGTTTGTTGCACCGGACTCCGCACTCCGCGTCGTCCATGGGTTGAACTGTAGGCGTCGGACCCTAGGGGAAACACTAGACAAACCGGAAAGATCCGTTCATGGATCGTCAACAATCGCCCAGCTGAGCGGTGACCGTACAGTGACAGGGGTCAAGGATGGCTGACACATTCGTGCAATCGGGCACGGAGCGGCAAACCGGCCGTCCGAGGGAAACACACCACCCCGGCGGCCGGCGTCTTGCTCACTTGTGCTTGAAGACCGGCGAGCGCTTCGCCAGGAAGGCGTCCATGCCCTCGCGCTGGTCGTCGGAGCCGAACAGCGCGTGGAAGTAGCGGCGCTCGACCGCGACGCCGTCGGTCAGCGGGCCTTGGTAGGCCAGGTTGACCAGTTCCTTGATCAGCATCGTCGACGGGCCGCTGAAGCCGTTGATGGTCTCGGCCGCCGTCAGCGCCTCGCTCATCAGCTGCTCGGCCGGGACCACGCGCGACACCAGGCCCGCGCGCTCCGCCTCGGCGGCGTCCATCATCCGGGCGGTCAGCAGCATGTCCATCGCCTTGCTCTTGCTGACCGCGCGCGGCAGGCGCTGCGTGCCGCCCGCGCCGGGGATGATGCCCAGCTTGATCTCCGGCTGGCCGAAGCGCGCCGTGTCCGCCGCGATGATGAAGTCGCACATCATCGCCAGCTCGCAGCCGCCGCCCAGCGCGAAGCCCGCCACCGCGCCGATCACCGGCTTGCGGATCTCCAGAATCGTCTCCCAGTTCTTGGAGATCAGCCCGCTCTTGAAGGCCGACATGAAGGTGTGCGGCGCCATCGTCGGGATGTCCGCGCCCGCCGCGAATGCACGTTCGCTGCCGGTCAAGACAATGCAGCCGATGCCATCGTCCGCATCGAAGGCCCGCAGCGCGCGGCCCAGCTCGTCCATCAGCGGATCGCTCAGCGCGTTCAGCTGCTTGGGACGATTCAGGCGGATCAGGCCGGTCTTGCGCTCGCCGGTGCCGACGACCTCCACCAGGATGTTCTCGAAAGGCGTCTCGGTCAGGGCTTGGGTCATGAGGGTCTCCTTGGAATGCGGGCAACTATAGGGGCGACGAGGCGGCGCTCGAAGCCGGCGCGGCCGGCGCCATCGCCTGCAGCGGCATGCGCTTGAGCACCAGATCGATGTGGGTGCGCGGATCCCGTGGCCGGTCCTGCCAGATCCGCACCCGCACCGGCATGAACTGCAGCGAGGGCGCCAGCCAGAACTCCGCCTGCATGTCGCCGCGCGTGTCGTCCATGTCGGAGTCCACGTGCCAGGCCGGGATGGCGCCCATGGGCGTCTGCACATCCTCCAGCCCGCGCACCTTGTAGCGCCACAGGTGCAGGTTGCGCGGCAGCGCCAAGGGCTGCTGGATGAGCTGATCCGCCTGCGCCGTCTGCCGGCCGGTCAGGAACATCCAGGTCAGTTGCACGAACTGGCTGGCCGCGTCCTGTGTGCCGTCGGGCGCGGGCTCGCGCCGGCCGTTGGACATCCGCACGCCGCCAAGGTCGAACAGCAGCGTCGACTGCCGCTTGGCGCCGGCCAGTCCGCCGGTCACCTCGTCGAAGCGCTTGGGCACCAGGCCCATCGGCGTGATCTCGCCGTCGCTGCTCAGGCGCCGCGACATCAGCGGCGCGAAGGACGGCCCGACCCAGGCCTCCAGATGAACTTGATAGTGCGCGCCGGTCCGCAGCCACTGGACGCGGGCGTCGCCATGGATGGCCCCGCGGAAATCGCCGCCCAGCGTGTACTCGAGCTGCGTCGACAAGGGCCATTCGACGCCGGGAATGAAATCACCCACCGCGTCCGAGACCGCCAGCGCCGAAGGCGCGACCAGCGTCTGCAACTCGGGCGGCGGCGGTCGACTGGCCACCTCGTCCGGCGGGATCGGCGCGATGCCCTCGTTCGATGCGGGCGACGGCGCCAGTCGGGGCGCAGGCGCGCCCGGCCTTCCTTCACTGCCCTGCGGCGGTTTGGGCGGTTCGGCCTGAGGAAGCTCGCGCACGAAAGCCGCTTCGAGCCGATCCGGCTCGGGCGTCTCCGGCATCCATCGATCGTGCAGGTCCTGCGCGCCGCGCAGCAGCCACAGGTGGGCCGCCAGCACGGCCAGCGTCAGCAGGCCCAGGCCGAGCGCACCGCGCCCGGCTCGCGGGCTCAGCCGCCCAGCCATGCGCGGCGCAGGCTCTGCGCCCGCGCCGGGGCCTTGTCCAGCAGCCCCAGGCAGACCGGGCGCGCCGCCCCGTCCTGCGCCGGCAGCGCCAGCTTGAGCGTCAGCATCCGCTGATCGCGCGAGACCAGCAGGGTCAGGCGTTGCGGGTCCTGCTGATCGAGCATCAGGGGCAGGTCCTCCAGCTTGCGCACGCGCCAGCCGTTGCAGGCGATCAGCTCATCGCCCGCGCTCAGCCCCGCCTCCAGCGCCGCCGACTCCAGCAGCACCTGCTTGACCATCACCACGCCGTCGGCCTCGGTCACCCGCAGGCCCAGGCGCTGCGCCAGCGTCGGCTTGTCATGGCCCCAGCGCACGCCCATGCGCTCCAGCAGCTGCGGCAGCGGCAGATCGTCGGTGCCGTGTACCCAGGTCGACAGCGCCTGCGCCACGGTCTCGCCGCCGATGTCGCTCAGCTTGCGCAGGATCTGCGCCTCGCTCACCGGGCCGCCGCCGGTCTCCTTCCAGAGCCCCCGCATCAGCTCGTCCAGCGAGGCCGTCTTCTCCGCGCCGCGCAGCGTCAGGTCCAGCGCCAGCGCCACCATCGCGCCCTTGGCGTAATAGCTCACCACCGCGTTGGGCGTGTTCTCGTCCTGGCGGTAGTACTTGGTCCAGGCCTCGAAGCTGGAGCGGGCCACGCTCTGATGCTTGCGGCCCGGCGCGCCCAGCACCTGGGTGAAGGTCTGCGCGATCAGCTTGAAGTAGCGGGCCTCGTCGATCAGCCCGGCGCGCACCAGGAACAGGTCGTCGTAATAGGAGGTGAAGCCCTCGAAGAACCACAGCAGCTCGGTGTAGTTCTCCTGGTCGTAGTCGTAGCGCTCGAAGACGTCGGGCCGCAGGCGCTTGACGTTCCAGGTGTGGAAGTACTCGTGGCTGATCAGGCCCAGCAGCTTGACGTAGCCGTCGGTGACCTCGGCCTGGCCTAGCCGCGGCAGATCGCGCCGCGACGCGATCAGCGCCGTGCTGGCGCGGTGCTCCAGGCCGCCGTAGCCGTCGTCCACGCAGTTGAGCAGGAAGACGTAGCGCCCCATCGGCGGCTTGCTCTTGTGGCAGTGCCAGAAGGCGATCTGCGCCTCGCAGATGCGCTGGGCGTCGCGCAGCAGGCGCTCGCCGTCGAAGATCGGCAGCGCGCCGGCGACGATGAATTCATGCGGCACGCCCTCGGCGACGAACTCGCCGCGCCAGAACGGCCCCAGTTCGAAGGGGTGGTCGGCCAGCTCGTCGTAATCGGCGGACTCGAACAGATGCGGCGTGCCCTCGACCGCGCGCATCGCCGTGCCCACGTCCCAGTCCTTGGGCAGGCCGGCCAGCTCGAGGCGATGCGGCGCCGACTCCTTGCCGTGCACCCGCAGGCACAGGCTGGTCGGGTTGAAGAAGCCGCGCTGCGCGTTCAGGAAGGCCGCCCGCACCGAGGTGTCGAAGGCGTAGACCGAATAGCTCACGACCAGCGCGCCGCGCCCGCTGCAGTCGAAGGACCAGGTGTTCTTCGCGTCCTGCCGCACCGGCACCTCGCGCTGACCTTGGCGGGCGGTCACGACGCCGAAGTGGCGGGAGAACTCGCGCACCAGATAGCTGCCCGGGATCCACACCGGCAGGCTGAGCGTCTGTGACGGCTCCGGCGCGGGCACGGTCAGCGTCACCTCGAAACGGTGCGCGTGCGGGTCGGAAACGGCGACGCGGTAATGGATCGCGGCGGTGGCCGAAGCGGTGTGGGAAGTCATGACGGACAGCCTACCAAGACTGGCCCGGCCGGGAATAGAGTCCTGTCCCTGCCGGGCGTTTGGCGCTCAGGGACGACCCGAGGTCGAACGGCGAGCCCCCGGGGCTGCCGAACTCGCCTCAGGTGCCCTGGGCGGCGATGAAGCAGCACAGCGCCGCGACGGCGCTCAGCCGGAAGCGCAGCGTCAGCCAGGCCGAGGCGCCCAGCGACGGATACAGCCGCCGGTCCACCAGGTAGCAGACGATCAGCAGCACGCCCTCGATGACCAGGCCGGCATAGGCGGGCATGGTCGAGGCGATCCAGGCCAGCAGCGCCGGCGCCACGCCCCAGATGAAGGGCGTGGGCGAAGGGACGGTCTGGCGGAAGCCCAGACCCCAATGGATCGCGCCCAGGAAGGAGATCACCACCGCCGCATAGCGCGACAGCCCGTCGGTGACGTAGGGATGGGCGTCCTCGCGCACCAGCCAGACCAGCGCGGCCCCCAGGATGAAGGGGATCAGCCCCGCGTAGCCCAGCCGCAGCGCGACGGGATTGACGCCGCGCAGCGACGCGGCGGCGGCGGAGTTGGGGGACGGGGTGACGGTGCGGTCGTTCATCGCTGGGGCGCCTGGGGCGCGTTGGGCCGCGGACCAGGCCGCGGGGACGGATCAGGATTTCTTCTCGATCGCCTGCAGGCGCTGTTCGAGCTGCTCGGCGGAGATCGCACCCGGCGCGCGCGAGCCGTCCTCGAAGAGGATGGCCGGCGTGCCATTGACGCGGATCTTCTGGCTCAGCGCCAGGTTGCGGTCAATGGCGGCGGCGTCGCACTTGCCGTCCGGACGCGGCAGCGCCGCGCCGTCCAGCATCCAGTTGCGCCAGGCGACGGTGTTGTCCTTGGCGCACCAGGCGGCGCGGGCCTTGTCCGGGGAGTCGCCGCCCAGGATGGGGATGACGAAGGTGTAGACCGTCACGTTGTTGGCCTCCTGCAGCGACTTCTCGAAGCGCTTGCAGTAGCCGCAGTTCGGATCGGCGAAGACGGCGATGCGGCGCTTGCCGTCGCCCTTCTTCCAGACGATCGCGTCCTTGAGCGGCAGGGTCGAGAAGTCCACCGCGGTGATCTTGTTGACGCGGTCCTGCGTCATGTTGCGCTTGTTCTTGAGATCGAGGATCTCGCCTTCGACCAGGTACTGGCCGGTGGCATCGGTATAGCGGATCTCGGAGCCGATGCGGACTTCCCACAGACCGGCGATCGGGCTGGGGCGGACCTCGTCGACCTTGATCTCCTTGGGCAGGATGGTCGCGAGGTTCTTGCGGATGGTGTCCTCGTTGGCCTGCGCGGTGCAGCCGAACAGCGCCAACGCGGCCAGCGCCAGCGGCAGGGCCAGGGACTTGCGGGAAACGGTCTTCATGGTCGCCTTCATTCGATTCGTGCCATCGGTGCGCCGCGTGGATGTCACGCGAGGATTCACACGGGGGATGGACGGGATTGTGTCGCTCACTGGCCCAGCGCGCGCGCCGTCAGCCACTTCTTCAGGGGGCCCGCGCGGTCGACCAGTCGCAGGCCTTCGTTGCGCAGGCGCGCGATCACGGGGACTTGACTGGCGAAGCCGCGCAGCAGGCCGTCAGTGAGCTCGCCCATCGCCCAGGTCGGCGCGATGCGGGCGCGCTCGTAGCGGCGCAGCAGCTTCTCGTCGCCCAGTGTCCGCCAGGACTCGCGGGCGGTGATCACGTCGACCAGCGCTTCCACGTCGGCCAGGCCCAGGTTCAGTCCCTGGCCGGCGAGCGGATGCACCAGATGCGCCGCGTCGCCCAGCAGCACCCAGCCGGGGCCGCACAGCGTGTCGGCGCGGCACAGCTGCAGCGGCCAGGCCTGGCGCTCGCCCGCCAGCGACAGCGTGCCGGCCACGCCGCCGGTCGCTTCCAGCAGCGCGGATTCGAACTCGGACTTGCCGCAGCTCAGCAGCTGCTGGGCGCGCTCGCGCGGGAGCGACCACACCATCCCATAGCTGTTGCCCGGCTCGGGCCGGTCGAAGGGGAGCAGCCCCAGCACGTCCGGCGAGCGGAACCACTGCCAGGCCTGGTTCTGATGCGGCTGGCTGGAAGTCAGCCGTGTGGCCACGCCGAGGTGGCCGTAGTCGTGGCGCTCGTAGCGGACGCCGAACTCCTCGGCCGCGCCGGTGTCGCGGCCCTCGCACAGCGCCTGCAGCGTCGCGGGGACGGGCTCGGTGACGCGATGCACATGCGGGGCGAAGCGCAGCGCGGCGTCGAGCTGGTCTTCCAGCGCGGCCGCGTCGACGATGTGGCAGAGCTCGCCGGCGCCCTGCTCCCAGGCGCTGAAATGCAGCTCCGCGCCGGCGCGGTCGCCGTGGATGCGCATGTCGTGCACGGGCGTGCGGGCGTCCTCGGCCAGGCCTTCCCACACGCGCAGCCGGGTGAGCAGCGCGACCGAGGCGGCGTTGAGCGCATAGGCGCGCACGTCGCCCGAGCGGTTCGGTGCCAAGGGGCGGGCCAGCAGCGCGACGCGATAACCGCGGGCGCCGAGCGCCAGGGCCAGACTGCGGCCGACGCAGCCGCTGCCGCGCACGAGGACGTCGAACTTTTCCATGGCGGGGGATTGTAGGCAGGGGGCTGGGGTCCACCCGGTCGGGCCGTCTAAAATGCGCGCTTCGCGCCGCGGGCGTCGCCGCCGGCCCACAAGCGCCGGGGGGTTGACGGAATCCTCTGGCCGCCCTTTCTCAAGTTCCCGAAAGCTTTCCTATGAGCCTCAAATGCGGCATCGTGGGCCTGCCCAACGTCGGCAAGTCCACCCTCTTCAACGCCCTGACCAAGGCCGGCATTGCCGCCGAGAACTATCCCTTCTGCACGATCGAGCCGAATGTCGGCGTGGTCGAGCTGCCGGACCCGCGCCTGGGCGCGCTGGCGGAGATCGTCAAGCCGGAGCGCATCGTGCCGGCGATCGTGGAATTCGTGGACATCGCCGGTCTGGTGGCCGGCGCGTCCAAGGGCGAAGGCCTGGGCAACCAGTTCCTGTCGCACATCCGCGAGACTGACGCGATCGTGAACGTGGTGCGCTGCTTCGAGGACCCGAACGTCATCCACGTGAGCGGCAAGGTCGACCCGATCGCCGACATCGAGGTGATCCAGACCGAGCTGTGCCTGGCCGACCTGGGCACGGTGGAGAAGAGCCTGCACCGCTACAACAAGGTGGCGCGCGCGGGCGACAAGGAAGCCATCGCGCTGGTGAAGGTGCTGGAGAAGTGCCAGGCGGCGCTGGACCAGGCCAAGCCGGTGCGCACCATCGACTTCAGCAAGGAAGAGCTGGTCATCCTCAAGCCGCTGTGCCTGATCACGGCCAAGCCGGCGATGTTCGTCGGCAACGTGGCCGAGGACGGTTTCGAGAACAACCCGTTCCTGGATCGCCTGAAGGAATACGCGGCGGCGCAGAACGGTCCGGTGGTGGCGATCTGCGCCAAGACCGAAGCCGAGCTGTCGGAGATGGAGGACGAGGACCGCGCGATGTTCCTGGCCGAGATGGGCCAGGACGAGCCGGGCCTGAACCGTCTGATCCGCGCGGGCTTCAAGCTGCTGGGTCTGCAGACCTACTTCACCGCGGGCGTGAAGGAAGTGCGCGCCTGGACCATCCGCATCGGCGACACGGCCCCGCAAGCGGCCGGCGTGATCCACACCGACTTCGAGCGCGGCTTCATCCGGGCTCAGACCATCGCCTTCGAGGACTTCGTCCAGTACAAGGGGGAAGCCGGCGCCAAGGACGCGGGCAAGATGCGCGCGGAAGGCAAGGACTACGTGGTCAAGGATGGGGACGTGTTGAACTTCTTGTTCAACGTCTGATTCCAGCCGATCCCACCATCAAATGAAGTCCCCGGCGGCCGCCAGGCCCCGGGGACTTCGCGCATTCAGGCGGCGCCCTTCCCCGCCGACGCGGCGCCGGCGCGCCAACTCTCCATCAACACCCGCGCATGCTCCCTCGCCGCGCGCTTGATCATGGCCACTTCGTCAGGCCCGAACTGGTCCCAGCGCAGCTTGGTCAGCATGGTCCGCTTGCCCAGCGAGAACACCATCACCTGTCCGCACAGCATCATCACGCGCATCGGCAGCATCGGGTCCGTCGGCTTCAGGCCGCAGTAGCGCGCCACCAGCCGCGCCGAGACCTCGCCCATGCGCGGCCGCACCGTGCTGTCGAAAAGCTCGAAGAGCACGCCCGGCGCATGCCCCACCTGCTCATGCGCGATGAAAAGCCGGCGGTACTCGGCATCGTCGGGCAGCAGCTGGAAGTCGGTCAGCGCGTCCAGCATCTCGCCGAAGGCCTCAAAAACCTGATCCGGCGTCGCCGCCGGATCCTCCAGCACGGCTTCCGTCCGCGTCACCACCGGCGCGAAATGGGCCCGTGAGCTCTCCGCGATGTATTCGGCGCAGGCCCGGTACACGCCTTCCTTGTTGTCGAAGTAGTACTGCAGCGCCGGCGCATTCACCCCCGCCGCCTTGGCGATCTCGCGCGTCGAGGCCCCCTCGAAACCGCGCTCGGCAAACAGCCGCATCGCGACTTCGATGATGCGGCGACGCGTCTCCTCGCCTCGGGCATACGAGGCTTCGGCGCGGTGGCGGGGCGGGCGGACAGGGCGAACGGGGCGATCGGTGGCGTCGGTCATGGCGGGCGGTACGGCTGGCCGTCAGGCTGCTCGCGGTCGCGGCGCCTCGCCGTGAAGGTCTCGTGAAGACCGCGGCGGAGAAAACGCACACGTCGGCGCGAACCCGACGGAAAGCAAAATATAGCAGTTGACATAAATATTCCAACTGGAAAAAGATATCGGTCGGAATAATTCTTTGCGCCGGAGATCCGGCTCGACCATGTCCTCCCAGACCTCCGCCGGCCCGCACGGGCCCGACGCCGCGCCGTCCTCCGCCCTCTCTTCCCCCTCCACTTCCGCGTCCTCCAACGGCAAGCCGCCCCGCAAGCGCCGTCCGGTGATGCTCGCGATCGCCGCGGCCGCCCTGGTCGCCGCCGGCGTCTACGGCGTGCACTGGTGGACCGTCGGTCGCTTCATCGAGTCCACCGACGACGCCTACCTCAAGGCCGACAGCGTCACTGCCGCGCCCAAGGTCGGCGGCTACGTGACGCAGGTCTACGTCGTCGCCAACCAGCCGGTGAAGCGCGGCGACCCGCTGGTGCGGCTGGACCCGCGCCAGTACCAGGCCGCCGCCGACCAGTCGCAGGCCACCATCGACGCCCGCAAGGCCGACATCCGCCGCGTCGAAGCGGACCTGCTCCAGCAGCAGGCGCAGCTCGCGCAAGCACGGGCGCAGGCCGATTCGTCCCGCTTCGCGCTGGCCCATGCGCAGGACGAGCTCACGCGGCACACGCCGCTGGCCGCCACCGGCGCCACCACCGCCGAGCGCCTGTCCGAGCTGCGCAACACGCGCGATCAGGCCGTGGCCAGCCTCTCCGCGAGCAACGCCGCGGTGAAGGCCGCCGAGGGCAAGCTCAAATCCAGCGAGGCGCAGATCGCGCAGACCAAGGCGCAGGTCGAGGCCGGCGAGGCCGCGCTGCGCCAGAACCACCTGGACGTCGACGACACCGTGGTGCGCGCCTCCATCGACGGCCGCGTCGGCGACACCACCGTGCGCGTCGGCCAGCTGCTGCAACCCGGCACGCGGCTGATGACCGTGGTGCCGACGCAAGACGTCTATCTCGTCGCCAACTTCAAGGAGACGCAGATCGGCCGCATGCGCGCCGGCCAGCCCGTGACGCTGCGTGTCGACGCCCTGCCCGATGCCGAGCTCCACGGCACCGTCGAGAGCTTCTCGCCCGGCACCGGCGCGCAGTTCGCGCTGCTGCCGTCGGAGAACGCCACCGGCAACTTCACCAAGATCGTCCAGCGCGTGCCGGTACGCATCCGCGTCGAGACGACCGCCGCCGTGCGCGATCGTCTGCTGCCCGGCCTGTCGGTGACGGCCGAGGTCGACACGCGCGAGGGCGCCGCCAAGTCCGCTGAGAGCAAGTCGGCGGAAACCAAGCCCGCCGACGGCAAGCCCGCGGCTCCGAAGAACGTCGGCGCGAACGCCGGCTCGGAGGCCCGCCATGGCTGAAGCCGCGGCCGCCGCCGGCGCCGCGCCGAGTCGCCCGCAAGCCGCAGCGCAGGCCGAGCCCAACGCCACCGCCACCGACTGGATCGCGGTGGCCGCCGGCGCGCTCGGCGCGCTGATGGCGACGCTGGACATCTCGATCACCAACTCGGCGCTGCCGCAGATCCAGGGCTCGGTCGGCGCGACCGGCACCGAGGGCACCTGGATCTCCACCGGCTACCTGATGTCGGAGATCGTCATGATCCCGCTGGCCGCGTGGCTGACGCGCGTCTTCGGGCTGCGCAACTTCCTGGTCGGCAATGCCGCGCTGTTCACGCTGTTCTCGGTGCTGTGCGGCCTCTCAGGCAGCCTGCCCATGCTGATCCTGGCGCGCATCGGCCAGGGCTTCACCGGCGGCGCGATGATCCCCACGGCGCAGACCATCATCCGCACCCGCTTGCCGCGCCATCAGCTGCCAGTGGGCATGACGCTGTTCGGGCTGATCGTGCTGCTCGGGCCCTTGCTCGGGCCGGTGCTGGGCGGCTGGCTCACGGAGAACGCCAGCTGGCACTGGTGCTTCTTCATCAACGTGCCGGTCTGCGCGGCGCTGCTCGCGCTGCTGCTGCTGGGCCTGCCGCCGGAGCGCACGCATCTGGACCAGTTCATCCGCGCCGACTGGCTGGGCATCGTGGGTCTGGCGGTCGGGCTGTCGACGCTGACCGTGGTGCTCGAGGAGGGCCAGCGCGAACGCTGGTTCGAGTCCTCGCTGATCGTGATGCTGAGCCTGGTCTCGGCCGCCGGGATGATCATGATCGCGCTGTCGCAGCGCTACGCGGCCAAGCCCATCCTGCGGCTCAAGCTGATGCGCAACATCCATTACGCCAGCGTCATCGTCATCGTCTTCACCGTGGGCGCAGGGCTGTACTGCATCTCGTACCTGGTGCCGCAGTTCCTGGCGCTGATCGCGGGCTACAACGCGCAGCAGTCGGGCGCGATCATGCTGCTGGCCGGCGTCCCGGCCTTCCTGATGATGCCCATCCTGCCCCGGCTCATCACGCGGGTGGACCTGCGCGTGATGGTGATCCTGGGCCTGCTGGCCTTCGCCGCGAGCTGCCTGCTGGACATCAGCCTCACCGCGCAGAGCGTGGGCCAGGATTTCATCGGCTCGCAGCTGCTGCGCGGCGTGGGGCAGATGCTCTGCATGATGCCGCTCAACCAGGCCTCGATGGCCACGGTCACGCGCGAGGAATCGGGCGACGCCGCCGGCATCTACAACATGGCGCGCAACCTGGGCGGCTCGGTCGGACTGGCCGTCATCGGCACCTTCATCGACCGCCGCAACAGCCTGCACGTCGAGCGCCTGAGCGAAACGCTCAACGCCAACTCGACGACGCTGCAGGAACGGCTGGCCGCCAGCACCGCCAGCCACGTCGCGCAGGTCGGTGACTTCGCCCACGCGCAGCTGCAGGCGATCAAGGAGCTGGTGCTGACCATCCACCAGCAGGCCAGCGTGATGACCTTCTCCGAAACCTTCTACGTGCTGGCGATGGCGCTGCTGCTGTGCATCCCGCTGGCGCTGACGCTCAAGGCGCCCAAGCCGCCCGCTCCCGGCGCGGCCCCGGTGCAGAACGACGCGCATTGAGCGACCCGCTCAAGCCGCGCGCAGTGAGACCCTTCATGACGACCTTCCGACTTCCCTCCCCGATCCGCGTCGGCTTGACGACGCTCACCACGCGGTCGGCGGTGGCTGCCGCCGCGGCCATGCTGCTGCTGGCCGGCTGCGCCGCCGTCGGCCCGAACGACGAGGGCGCGCCGGCGGTGGCCGGCAACGCGCTGGCGCAATCGCGCTTCGCCCGCGATGCCGCGACCGCTCAAGCTGCTCAGGCCGCCCAGCCCGTCGCCGCCAGCTGGTGGCAGGCGCTGAACGATCCGGCGCTCGATGCGCTCGTCGAGCAAGCCCTGCGCAACAGCCCCACGCTGCAAGCCGCCGAGGCGCGGCTGCGTTCCGCCCGCGCGACGCTGAGCCAGCAGGAGGCCAATCGGCGTCCAAGCGGCTCGGCCTCGGCGCTGGGCGCGGGCGTCTGGCAAGGCCCGGGCACGGACCACGAGAGCACGCTGCATCTGTACAGCGCCGGCTTCGACGCAACCTGGGAGATCGACCTGTTCGGCGGCCCGCGCCGCGCGGTGGAATCGGCCACCGCGCAGGCCCAGGCGGTACAGGCCGACCTGGCCGATGCGCAGGTGTCGCTCACCGCCGAGGTCGCGCAGACCTACGTCGCGCTGCGTGCGCAGCAGCGCCGCCAAGCGCTCTTGCTGGGCACCTCCGCCGTCGACTCGCAGGCCCTTGCGCTGGCGCGGCAGCGGCTCGCGCAAGGCGTGGCCCCGGCCGACGACGTCGAGCAGCGCGCCCAGCAGGCCGAGACCACCTTCGCCGCGCTGACCGACGTTGCCGCCGAGATCGCCGCCTCGCTGGACCGGCTCGCGCTGCTGACCGGGCAGGCGCCGGGCGCGCTCGATGCGCAACTCGCCAGCGACGCGCCCGTCTTGCCGACCGCGCCACGCGAGGTCGCCATCGGCGACCCGACCGGTCTGCTGCAACGCCGCCCCGACATCCGCGCCGCCGAACGCCGACTGGCCGGCCGCACGGCCCAGATCGGCCAGGAGAAGGCCAAGTACTTCCCCAAGCTCAGCCTGCTGGGGAACATCGGCGTGGCCGCGACCGATCCGGGCAAGCTGCTGCGCGCGGACAGCCTGGCGCTGGCGGCCGTCCCTTACTTGAGCTGGAACTTCCTCGACTTCGGCCGCACCGCCGCCGCGGTGCGTCAGGCCGAGGCCGGCCGCGACGAGGCCGTCGCCAACTACAAGGCCGCGGTCCTGGGCGCGCTGCAGGACGCCAACACCGCGCTGTCGCGCTTCGGCCAGCAGCGCCAGGCCTTGCCGCATCTGCGCGCGCAGCAAGCCTCGACGGCGCGCGCGCTGAACCTCGCCCAGCAACGGCGCCAAGCCGGCACGGCGAGCCAGCTGGACCTGCTCGACGCCCAGCGCCGCGACACGGATGCGCAGCTCAAGGCGCTGGAGGGAGAGGCCGAGCTGCTCAAGGACTTCGTCGCGCTGCAAAAGAGCTTGGGACTGGGCTGGCAGCCGGTCTGACGCGCGCCGGCGGGAGCGCGAACGCGTGACGGAGTCGACGCGGTTCGCGTTCCCGTCGTTGGATTACAGGGACAGCCGCGCGTTCGCGGGGCTGATCGCGGTTCCGGCGGCGACCGGGCGGCGGTAGGCTGGGGCCATGACCGCCGCGCCCTCCCTCGCGTCAGCCTCCCCGTCCCCTGCCGCAACGCCCCTCGACCCCGAGGAACAAGCTCCCCGCAGCCTCGCGCGCACCGCGCTGCTGAACCTCGCGCTCGCGCTGGCCTATGCCGCGCTGGGCGTGCTGGCGTTGCGGCTCATCCTGCCGCCGGACTTCGTCTCGCCCGTCTATCCCGCCGCCGGCCTGGCCGTGGCTGTGGTGCTTCGCTGGGGTCGGCGCGTGCTGCCGGGCATCTTCGTCGGCGGCGCGCTGGTCAGCCTGTCCATCTCCCATCAGCGCGAGCACCTGAACCTGCTGCAACCGCTGCTGGTGGGCCTGGGCGGCGCGCTGCAGGCCTGGCTGGGCGCGTGGCTCGCGCGGCGCTGGCTGGGCCCGCATCCCACGCTGATCGAGCCCCGCGAGCTGCTGCGCTTTCTGGGCGCCACCGTGGGCGTCGCCTGCCTGGTCAGCCCGAGCATCGGCATCGCGGCGCTGTGGCTGTCGGGCGCCGTCGGCGCCGGACAGCTGGGGCAGCAATGGCTGTTCTGGTGGATCGGCGACGCCATCGGCGTGCTGATCGGCGCGCCCATCGCGCTGACGCTGTTCGGGCTGCCGCGCGCGCACTGGGCGCCGCGTCGGCTCAGCGTCGCCCTGCCCTTGCTCGTGGCCTGCGCGCTGCTGTTCGCGGCGACCTTGCACGTCGCCCGCAACGAAGAAAGCCGCCGCCGCCACGCCTTCGAGCTGGAGGCAATCAACGCGCTGGACGGGATGTCGGGCCGGCTGATGGCGCCGCTGAACGCGCTGGAGGCCAATCACAGCCTGCTGATGGTGGCGCCGGGCATCTCTCGCGTCGACTTCGAGCGCGCGCATGCCGAGCGCGCCCGCGCCGGCGGCGCCGTCTATGCGGTGGGCTGGGCGCCGGTGCTGCGCGCGGCCGACACCGCCGCCTTCGAGCGCGCCGCCCGGGCCGACGGCTATCCCGATTACCTGGTCCACGAGCGCGCACGCCCTGGCGACCGTCCCGACCCGATCGGCAGCGATCTGCTCCCGATCCGGCTGATCGCGCCCTATGCGCGCAACCGGCCCGCGATGGGCGTGAACATCCGCAGCATTCCGCAGGCCCGCGCGGCGCAGGACCGCGCCTTCGCCACCGGCCAGCCCGCCGCCAGCGAGAGCTTCCCGCTGTCCCAGGACGTGGGCGTGCGCATCATGGGCGTGGTGGTCTACCGGGCGATCTATGAGGACGGATCGTCCTCCCCGCGCGACGCGGCCGGTCAGGCGCGCCGCGCACGCGGGCTGGCCTTCGCCACGCTGCGGCCGGAGGCGCTGCTGCAAGCGGCGCTGCCGCAGGGGTCCGCGCTGGACTTCTGCCTGACCGACGTCACGCCCGGCGCGACCCATGCACTGCTGGCCGGCGACCCTCGCTGCCGCGAGCTGCCCGCCGCGCTGCCGCACCAGGAGCGCGACCTTGACTTCGCCGGCCGCGCCTGGCGGCTGCAGGTCTACGCGCCCCGCGGGCTGCCCGTGCTGGAGGGCAACGCCACGCTGCCCTTCGCGCTGGCGGGACTGGCCGGCACGGCCTTGCTGGGCGTGCTGCTGCTGGTCATCACCGGCAACACGGCGCGGGTGGCGCGCCGGGTCGAGGAGGCCACCCACCGCCTGCGCGACAGCGAAGAGCGCTTCCGCGCCATCGTCGAGAACGCGCCGGTGGGCGTGATGTCCACCGACCTGAGGGCCCGCCCGCAGGAGATCAACCCCTACTTCAGCCAGCTGCTGGGCATCCCGTCGGAGAAGCTCAAGGAACGCTCGGTGATGGCCTTCACCCACCCGGACGACCGCGCCGAGGACAACCGGCTGGGCCTGGCGCTGATCCGCGGCGAGCTGGACCGCTACAGCCGCATCAAGCGCTACATCGGCGGCGACGGGCAGGTCATCACGGTGCGCTCGACCGTCAACCTGCTGCGCGATCCGCAGGGCCGGCCGTTCCGGCTGCTGGGCATCGTCGAGGACATCGGCGAGCAACTCCGGCTGGCCGAGCTCGAACGCGAGCACGAGGCCGAGATCGCCGCCAACAAGGCCAAGAACGAGTTCCTCTCCCGCATGAGCCACGAACTGCGCACGCCGCTGAACGCGATGCTGGGCTTCTCGCAGCTGCTGGAGACGGACCAGGAACGGGCACTCAGCCAGCGCCAGCTGGGCTGGGTCGCGCAGATCCAGCAATCGGGCTGGCACCTGCTGGCGATGATCGACGACACGCTGGACCTCTCCCGGCTGGAGGTCGGCCAGTTGCGGGTGCGGATGGGCGACCACGCCTTGGCCCCCATCGTCGCGGACAGCCTGGCCATGGTCGAGACCCAGCGCCAGCGGCGGCGGGTCGCCATCGAGGTCGATCTGGCGCCGGAAATCGACCTGGTGCGCGCCGACGCGACCCGGCTCAAGCAGGTGCTGACCAATCTGCTGAGCAACGCGGTCAAGTACAACCACGAGGGCGGCCAGGTCTGGCTGCGCGCCCGCCGGACCGGCGCCGGCACGATCGAGCTCAGCGTCACCGACACCGGCCCGGGTTTGTCGCCCGCCCAGCAAGCCCAGCTGTTCCAGCCCTTCAACCGTTTGGGCCGCGAGGGCGGCGGCATCGAAGGGACGGGCATCGGGCTGGTTATCACGCAGCGCCTGCTCGATCTGATGGGCAGCCGGCTGAGCGTTTCCAGCACCGAGGGTGCGGGCGCGACCTTCAGCTTCGGTCTGAAAACTTCAGAGATTTCTCAATCAAGTCAATGACTTAAGTCGGCGCTAAGACGCGGTGCACATACTCATTTGTGCGGCGGAGCCATTGAAGTCCCATCTGAAACAGTGAGTTTCGGGACGCTGTTAGCACTCGCCGGATGCGAGTGCTAATATCACTGCTCATCGGCCCGGACGACCGGCCCGGTACAGGAGAAACGAACACATGTCCAACAACCTTGCATTGACGGTCCGCGATCCCTGGGCTCTGGTGCCTTCGCTGGGGAACCTGGACGCGTACATCACGGCGGTGAACCGCATCCCGCTGCTGACTTCCGACGAAGAACGCGATTACGCCGAGCGTCTGCAATCCAAGGGCGACGTCGACGCCGCCGGCCGCCTGGTGCTGTCGCACCTGCGCCTGGTCGTGTCGATCTCGCGTCAGTATCTGGGCTACGGGCTGCCGCAGGGCGACCTGATCCAGGAAGGCAATGTCGGCCTGATGAAGGCCGTCAAGCGCTTCGACCCCGCGCAGAACGTGCGCCTGGTGTCGTACGCGATGCACTGGATCAAGGCCGAGATCCACGAGTACATCCTGAAGAACTGGCGCATGGTCAAGGTCGCCACGACCAAGGCCCAGCGCAAGCTGTTCTTCAACCTGCGCTCGATGAAGCATGCGCTGAAGGAGAACTCGGATCACCAGCAGCGCGCGTCGCTGACCGAGAGCGAGATCGACCACGTGGCCGAGACGCTCAATGTCAAGCGCGAGGAAGTGCTGGAGATGGAAACCCGCATGTCCGGCGGCGACGTGGCCCTGGAGCCGCAGACCGACGACGACAGCGAGACCTTCGCGCCCATCGCCTATCTGGCGGACGACTCGCAGGAGCCGACCCGGGTGCTGGAATCGCGCTCGCGCGACCACTTGGCCAGCGACGGCCTGCGTCTGGCGCTTGAGACGCTGGACCCGCGCAGCCGCCGCATCGTCGAGGAACGCTGGCTCAAGGTGAACGACGACAGCTCCGGCGGCATGACGCTGCATGAGCTGGCCGCCGAGTACGGCGTCTCCGCCGAACGCATCCGCCAGATCGAGGTCGCGGCGATGAAGAAGATGCGCAAGGCGATGACGGCGGCCTGATCCGCCGGCGATCAGCGCTTCGGCGCCGCCCTGAACGACGAAAGGCTCCTTCACGGAGCCTTTCTCTTTGGGGCCCAGGCGATCAAGCGCCGCTCAGCAGCGTCTTGATGTCGGCCAGCATCGCGGTGGCGCCCGCGCCATAGCGCGAGAACACCCGGATCCGGCCCTGCGGATCGAACAGGAAGCTCGCCGCGGTGTGATCCATCGTGTAGCTGTCGGGCGACTGGCCCGGCACCTTGGCGTAATAGATCTTGAACTCCTTGGCCACGTCCTTGAGCTGCTCCGGCGTGCCGCGCAGGCCGATGAAGCTGGGATCGAAGCTGGACAGATAGGGCTTGAGCAGCTCGGGCTTGTCGCGCTCCGGATCGACGGTGATGAACACGCCCTGCACCTTGTCGCCGTCCGCGCCCAGCGCCTTCTTCACCTGCGCGAGCTCGGCCAGCGTGGTCGGGCAGACGTCGGGGCACTGGGTGAAGCCGAAGAAGACCACCACCACCTTGCCCTTGAACTCCTCCAGGCTGCGCGAGCGGCCGTTCTGGTCCGGCAGATTGAAGCCGCGCGCGTAGGCCGCGCCGGTCAGGTCCACGCCCTGGAAGCTGGCCTTCTGGCCGAAGCCCAGCTTGTCGAGGCCGAGCTTGTCGCAGCCGGCGAGCAGCGCCGCGGCGCCGAGCGCCGACAGCAGGAGGGGACGTCGCGAGATCATGGGCACTTCCGATTCCGTCATCGATGCGGCGCGCACGCCGCGTCAGTCATGGAGCCACGCGGCCGGCCTCAGCCGATCCACGGGCTCGCGTAGTGGTCCAGCAGCAGCGCGCCGAAGAGCAGCGACAGGTGCAGGATCGAGAACATGAAGGTCTTGCGCGCCAGCGCTTCCGAGTACTCGCGCCACAGCTGCCAGGCGTGGTGGCAGAACTTCAGGCCCAGCACCACGGCCGCGGCCAGATAGATCCAGCCGCTCATGCCGCTGAGGAAAGGCAGCAGCGTCGCCGCGAACAGCACCCAGGTGTAAAGGAAGATCTGCAGCCGCGTGAACTCGTTGCCGTGCGTCACCGGCAGCATGGGCAGGCCCGCCTTGCGGTAGTCCTCGCTGCGGTACAGCGCCAGCGCCCAGAAGTGCGGCGGCGTCCACAGGAAGATGATCAGGCACATCAGCCAGGGCTCGGGACCGAGGTCTCCGCGCATCGCGGCCCAACCCAGCACCGGCGGCATCGCGCCCGAGGCGCCGCCGATGACGATGTTCTGCGGCGTCAGCGGCTTGAGCACCACCGTGTAGATGATCGCGTAGCCGACGAAGGTGGCGAAGGTCAGCCACATGGTCAGCGGATTCACCAGCACGTACAGCAGCGCCGAGCCCAGCGCGCACAGCAGGCCCGAGAACGCCAGCGTCTGGTTGCGGCTGAGCTCGCCCCGGGCGGTCGGCCGCCAGGCGGTGCGCTTCATCTTGGCGTCGATGTGCTGCTCGATCAGGCAGTTGAATGCGGCCGCGGCGCCGGCCACCAGCCAGATGCCGGCAGTGGCCGCCAGCAGCGTGCCCCACTCGGCGCCTTGCGGCAGACCGGGAATCGCCAGCGCCATGCCGATGACCGCGCAGAACACGATCAGCTGCACGACCTTGGGCTTGGTCAGTTGATAGAACTGCCACCAGCGCGAAGGCATGGGGGCGGAGGTCGCGGAACTCATTTCGAACTCACCGTCATGAGGCCGACGCTGTGGCGCGTCGTCTCGATCACACACGTCCGGGCGCCGGCGCGCGAGCGCGCCAGCACGATGGAACACATCAGCAGCAGCGCGGCGGCGCCACCGGTATGCGCCAGGGCGGCCAGCAAGGGCCATCCCAGCACCACATTCGACAGGCCCGAGGCCAGTTGCCACGCGCCGACCGCCAGCAGGCGGCGGGCCCAGCGCCGACCCTCGCCGGCCGGATCGCTCGCGCCCTGGCGCCACAGCGCGGCCGCCAGCGCCAGCAGCGCGACGAACACGATCATCGCGCCGGCGCGATGCGCCAGGTGAATGGCCGTCAGCGCCTCGAAGGGCAGATAGCCGCCCTGCGCGCCGCGGCCCAGCTCACGCCACAGCGAGAAGCCGTGATTGAAATCGGTCGGCGGTAGCCATTGGCCCTGGCAGGTCGGGAAGTCCTGGCAGGCCAGCACCGCATAGTTCGTGCTGACCCAGCCGCCCAGCGCGATCTGCGCGATCACCAGCAGCGTGAAGCCGCCGATCGCGGCGCGCAATCCCGCTGGCCAGCGCAGCGGGCGGGGCTCGTAGGACTCGGCCTGCCAGGCCAGCAGCACGAGCAGCCCGAAAGCCAGCAGCAGGTGGCTGGTGACGATGGCCGGGAAGAGCTTCATCGTCACCGTCCAGGCGCCGAACAGGCCCTGCACCAGGATCCAGATCAGCGACACCGTCGCCCACCAGGGCGAGATCGCGGCGACTTGGGACGACCCGACCGCCTTGGACGCGCGGCGGTGGCGCCACCACACCGTCCAGCTCAGCACCGCCAGCACCACCAGCAGGAAGCCGACGCCGCCCGCCATGTAGCGATGCAGCATCTCCATCCAGGCCTTGCCGTGGGTCACCGGGCCGGTGGGCATGGCCGTCTGGGCGGCGTGGATCTCGTCGCGCGCGCCCAAGGGCGAGGCGCTGCCGTAGCAGCCCGGCCAGTCCGGGCAGCCCAGGCCGGAATCGGTCAGCCGCGTCAGCGCGCCGATCAGGATCAGGTCGAAGGTCAGGAAGGCGGCGAGCACCGTCAGCGCGCGCAGGCGCCGGGCCGTCGTGTCGCGGCGATGGCGCCACTGCCAGAACAGCAGCGGCACGGCGCCCACGAGCGCGGCCACCGCCAGCAGCTCCAGCAGCGGCTCGAAATCGAAACCGAGGGCCAATCCGTTCATGCGCGCGTCGTCCTCATCCTCTCAACGGCCCGGCTTGTCCCAGCCGGCGTTGGCGCGCATCAGGCGCTCGAGGTCCTTCTTCAGCTGTGCCGGCTCCGGCGTCGCGGGCGAGCGCAGCATCCAGCGGCCCATCGGGTCGACCAGGAAGAGGTGCTCGCCCAGGCGATGACCGGGCGAGGCCATCAGCCAGGACTCGATGGCGCCGCGCTGGGCGCGCAGCACCGTCGCGGGAGCGCTGTGACCGGTGAGCGCATCGACCTGGGCCGGCGTGAGCTGCACGTCGTCGGGGACGAGGACCAGCTTGTCCAGCCGGTCGCGGTCCTTGCCCAGCATCTCGCGCAGCTGGCGCTGCATGAAGAGCATGCGCTCGCAGCCGGTGTCGCAGGCGCGGTCGGGGATGTAGGTCAGCAGCCACTGGCCCTTGAGGGCCTCGGCGGCTACCGGGGCGCCTTGCAGCGTGCTGAGCGTGAGCGTCGGCGGCAGATCGCGCGTGGGCGAGATCAGGTCGCTGTAGGCGCGGCCGCGCAGGTCCAGCACGTAGAAGCTGAAGTAGGACGCGATGACCGGCGCGGCGCAGACCGCCAGCACCAGCCACAGCGTCCAGCGCGAGCGCTTGGGCGGATCGACCGGCGCCAGCGGCGAGGGCATGGTGTGCACGGCCATCGTCACCGGACCGTCCGGCGGCAACGGCGTGTCGACCGGCGCGGGGGCGGCCTCAGTCATGGGCGCCGACGGCTCGGCCAGCGCGATGGGGGGCGAGGACTTGGAACCAGACATAAAGACCCAGGAACAGCGCCGCGAGCGCAAACCATTGAAAGGCGTAACCGTAATGCTTGTGAACGTCGACAGTGGGCGCCGGCCAGTGGCGACGCAGTCCGTCGGTCGTGTCGTCGAGCGGGCTCGCACCCGCCGGTCCGGAGGCTGAGAAGCTGGCCGAGGAGGCGACGGCGGACGCACCGCCGACGCGGTCGGAATCGCCTTGCAGCAGCACCAGCGGCAGCAGCCGCAGACCGGTCTCCGCCTGGAAGGCCGCGAGGTCGACATTCTGCCGGATCGGCCCCGACCCCGGTTCGCGTCCGAGTTCGAAGGCGCGCGAGAGCGAAGCCGCGAGGCGGCCGTCGATCCGCACATCGCCCGGCGGGGTGGTCACAGGGGGCAGATCCTCGCGGCGCGCGGCATTGCGAGGGACCCAGCCGCGCTGGACCAGGATCGCGTCCTGACGCCCGGCCAGTTTCAAAGGCGTGACGACGTAGAAGCCCGTGCGGCCCTCCATCACGCGGTTGTCCAGATAGATAGTGTGGGCGGCGTCCCAGGTGCCGGTCAGCGTCGCATGGCGATGCTCGAGCGCGCCGGGCGGCGGCAGGTCGGCGGGCGGAAGATCGCTGCCGCGGATCGGCGCGAGCAAGGCGCGCTCGTCGATGGCGCGCTGCAAGACCTTCTTCTGATCGGCGCGGTCCAGCTGCCAGAGCCCCAGCGCCACGGTCGCGGCCATGCCGACGATGGTTGCGATCAGCAGGACACCGCGCCGCCGCGGCTTGGCCTGGGTCTCAACCACGCTCATCCCCGGGCGCAGCCCGATGGCCTTGCGGGTCTCGGCATGAATAATCGATCGTCATGAAATTCATCGTCATCGTCGCGTTCATCGGCATCCTTGGCGCGCTCGCCTCGGCGGGGGTGCTCATGCTGCGCAAGCAGAAGGGCAAGGCGACCATGTTCCGGGCCTTGGCGCTGCGCGTCGGGCTGTCGGTGGCGCTCTTCCTGTTCATCCTGTTCAGCGCGTGGATGGGCTGGATTCAACCCACGGGTCTTCCCATCGGCAAGTAAGACCCCTCTTCTCCCCCGGCCGCTACGTTGCCCCTCGCCCGCTTGCGGGAGAGGGGTTGGGGTGAGGGCGGTGGCAGTCAGCGAGCCCAAGAAAAAAGCGCCGCACAAGCGGCGCTTCCTCATCGGGTGGTCAGCTCACATCCAGTAAACCACGACGTACAGCCCCAGCCACACCACGTCCACGAAGTGCCAATACCACGCCGCGCCTTCGAACCCGAAGTGCCGATCCGGCGTGAAGTGCCCCTTCATCAGCCGCAGCGTGATGAACAGCAGCATCAGCATGCCGACGAACACGTGGAAGCCATGGAAGCCCGTCAGCATGAAGAACGTCGAGCCAAAAATGCCGGAGTTCAGCTTCAGGTTCAGCTCGTGATACGCATGGAAGTACTCGTAGCCCTGGAAGCCCAGGAACACGATGCCCAGCAGCACGGTCAGCCACATGAACCCGATGCAACGCGCGCGGTGATTGGCGATCAGCGCATGGTGCGCGATCGTCAGCGTCACGCCCGAGGTCAGCAGCAGCGCCGTGTTGATCGTCGGGATCGGCCACGGCCCCATGGTCGAGAAAGCGTCCACCGTACCCGCCGGTGACGCCGTCGCCCCGGCCGCGACGCTGGGCCACAGCCCGTTGAAGTCCGGCCACAGCAAGGCGTTGTCCAGGCTGCCCAGCGTCGGGATGCTGTAGCCCCGCGACCAGAACAGCGCGCCGAAGAAGGCCGCGAAGAACATCACCTCCGAGAAGATGAACCAGCCCATGCTCCAGCGGAAGGACACGTCGATCCGGTCGCTGTACATGCCGCCTTCGCTCTCGCGGATCGCGTCGCCGAACCACTGCTTGAGCGTGAAGGCCCACCACAGCAGGCCCACCAGCAGGGACCACTTGCCCCAGTCGTGGCCGTTGATCCACTGCGCCGCGCCCAGGATCACCCAGAACAGACCGAACGCGGCCATGACCGGATGCCGGGACGGACCGGGCACGAAGTAATAAGGGGTCTTGCCTTGAATCGTCGTTGCCGACATGCCTGTCTCTCCTCAGACGCGATCGCGTTCACAACCGCTGATTTCTCTGAACGACTACAACTTCAAACTGCCAACTTCACTCTCAATTCAGCGCCGCGCCGCTGCTCACGACCCAGCGCACCAGCAGGATCAACCCGACCACGAACAGCGCCGCGGCGATCACGCCCGCCGCGATCACGTGCAGCGGGTTCAGCTGCGACACATCCTTCTCGTACTCCGAGCCCTTGCGCACCCCGAAGAAGGACCACGCCACCGCCCGCAAGGTGCCCCAGAACGAGCCCCGGCGCCGGGCGGCCAGCTTCAGGTCCTCGCCGGGCTTGAGCTCCTCGGACATCGGGCGATCCCTGTCAGCTGCTCGGCCCGGCGCGCAGCACCGGCGCGGCCGCCTGCGCCTTGCCCTTGCCGGCGACCTCGAAAAACGTATAGGACAGCGTGATCGTGCGCACGTCCTTGGGAATCTTCGGATCGATGACGAAGACCACCGGCCATTCCTTCTGCTCGCCCGGCTTCAGCGTGTACTCGTTGAAGCAGAAGCACTCCAGCTTGTTGAAATACGGCGTCGCCTGCTTGGGCGCGTAGCTCGGGATCGCCTGTGCCGACATGGTCCGCTGCTGGATGTTCTGGAAGGTGTACATCACCGTCGTCAGCTCACCCGGATGCACGACCAGATGCCGCTTGGCCGGCTTGAAGTCCCAGGGGCCGCGCGCATTGGCGTCGAACTCGATCGTGATCTGCCGGCTGTAGTCGATCTGCGTGTTCTTGACGTCCTCGGCCCGCACCGCATGCTGGCGCTCCGACAGCGACAGCACGTTGATCCCCAGCGCCGTGCAGATCGCGCGGTACATCGGCACCAGCGCGTAGCCGAAGCCGAACATCAACCCCACGACGACCAGCAGCTTGCCGGTCATCCGCAGGTTCTCCCGGCGGAGCCAGGCGGCGATCTTGCGACTGCTCATCGGGTGCTCGCTCGGGGCTGGCGTCGACGTGACCGCGCGCCCGCTCAGGCCGCGCCCAGCACGGCGATCTTCACGACGAAACCGATCGCGAAGATCGCGGCCACGCTGGCCAGGATCAGCGCCAGGCGCAGGTTGCTCTTGCGTTGTTCGGGCGTGTGCGCCATGGCCTTGCTCCTTCGCTCACCGCGCTCAATGCGCGGGCGAGCTGTCGCCGATGATCTTGGTCGCCGTGACGTCCAGCTTGGGCGGCGTCTCGAAGGTGTGGAAGGGGGCCGGCGACGGCACTTCCCACTCCAGCCCCTCGGCGGCTTCCCACGGCTTCTGCGGCGCCTTCGCGCCCTTGCCGCGCATCATCGGGACGGCCACGAACAGGAAGAAGTAGACCTGCATCAGACCGAAGCCGAAGGCGCCGATGGACGCCAGCGCGTTGAAGTCGGCGAACTGCATCGGGTAGTCGGCATAGCGTCGCGGCATGCCGGCCAGCCCCAGGAAGTGCATCGGGAAGAAGGTCACGTTGAAGAAGATCAGCGAGCCCCAGAAATGGATCTTGCCGCGCGTCTCCGAGTACATGACGCCGCTCCACTTCGGACCCCAGTAATAGACGCCCGCGAACAGCGCGTAGAGCGAGCCCGCCACCAGCACGTAGTGGAAGTGCGCCACGACGTAATAGGTGTCCTGGATCTGGATGTCGATGGGCGCCATCGCGCAGATCAGGCCGGTGAAGCCGCCCATCGTGAACACGAAGATGAAGCCGATCGCCCACAGCATGGGGGTCTCGAAGGTCATCGAGCCGCGCCACATCGTCGCCAGCCAGTTGAAGATCTTCACCCCGGTCGGGACCGCGATCAGCATGGTCGCGTACATGAAGAACAGCTGACCCGTCACCGGCATGCCGGTAGCGAACATGTGGTGGGCCCAGACGATGAAGGACAGGATCGCGATCGATGCGGTCGCGTAGACCATCGAGGCGTAGCCGAACAGGCGCTTGCGCGCGAAGGCCGGCACGATCTGGCTGATGATCCCGAAGGCCGGCAGGATCATGATGTAGACCTCGGGATGGCCGAAGAACCAGAAGATGTGCTGGTACATCACCGGGTCGCCGCCGCCCGCGGGCGTGAAGAAGCTGGTGCCGAAATGACGGTCCGTCAGCGTCATCGTGATGGCGCCCGCCAGCACCGGCATCACCGCGATCAGCAGGTAGGCGGTGATCAGCCAGGTCCACGCGAACATCGGCATCTTCATCAGCGTCATGCCCGGGGCGCGCATGTTGAGGATGGTCACGATGATGTTGATCGAGCCCATGATCGAGGACGCGCCCAGGATGTGCATCGCGAAGATGCCCGCATCCATCGACGGACCCATCTGCAGCGTCAGCGGCGCATAGAGCGTCCAGCCCGCGGCGGGTGCGCCGCCGGGCATGAAGAACGAGGCCACGAGCGTGATCGCGGCCGGGATCATCAGCCAGAAGCTGAAGTTGTTCATCCGCGCGAAGGCCATGTCCGACGCGCCGATCTGCAGCGGGATCATCCAGTTCGCGAAGCCCACGAAGGCCGGCATGATCGCGCCGAACACCATGATCAGACCGTGCATGGTCGTGAACTGGTTGAAGAGTTCGGGGTTGAAGAACTGCAGACCCGGCTGGAACAGCTCGGCGCGGATGCACAGCGCCAGGATGCCGCCGATCATCAGCATCGTGAAGCTGAACAGCAGATACAGCGTGCCGATGTCCTTGTGGTTGGTGGCGAAGACCCAGCGCCGCCAGCCCGTGGGGGCATGGTGGTCGTGGTGATCGTCATGATGGTCATGAACATGACCGGTCGGGTGGTCAAGCACTGCACTCATGTCAATTCCTCGGTCGCTCTATCGGCGGAAAGTCACTTGGCGCGCTCGGCCACGACTTCCGCGGGCTGCACGATCTGGCCGGTCTTGTTGGACCAGGCGTTCTTGGTATAGGTCACGACGGCGGCGATCTCGCTGTCCTTGAGCACGCCCTTCCAGGCCGGCATCTGGTTGCGGCCGTTGAGCACCAGGTGCAGCTGCTGCGCGTGGTCCTCGGCCTTCACGACCGCCGACCCGTCCAGCGCCGGGAACTGGCCCGCGCCCTTGCCGTTGGCCTGGTGGCAGACCGCGCAGTTGGCGTCGAAGAGCTTCTGGCCGCGGGCCATCAGATCGTCCATCGTCCAGACCTTGCTGGGATCGTCCGCCTTGGCGGCGATCTTCTTCATCTCACCGTCGACCCACGCGCTGTAGTCCTTGGCGCTGAGCACCTTGACGTGGATGGGCATGTAGGCGTGTTCCTTGCCGCAGAGCTCGGCGCACTGGCCGTAGAAGTCGCCCTCTTTCTCGGCCTTGAACCAGGTGTCGCGCACGTAGCCCGGGATCGCGTCCTGCTTCACGCCGAAGGCCGGCACCATCCAGGCGTGGATGACGTCGTCGGCGGTGGTGATGATGCGGATCTTCTTGCCCACCGGCACGACCAGCGGGTTGTCGACCTTGAGCAGGTAGTTGTCGACGGAGCCCGGATGGCCGGAGTCCGACAGCGCGCGGTGCGAGGCGTCCAGCGTCGAGACGAAGCCGATGCCCTCGCCCTCGCCCTTGAGGTAGTCGTAGCCCCACTTCCACTGGTAGCCGGTGGCCTTGATGGTGAGGTCGGAATTGGTCGTGTCCTTCATCGCGACCACGACCTTGGTGGCGGGCAGCGCCATCAGGATGACGATGATGAAGGGGATGATGGTCCAGGCGATCTCGACCTTCACGCTCTCATGGAAGTTGGCGGAGACCGCGCCCTTGGACTTCCGGTGCTTGAAGATGGAATAGAACATCACGCCGAAGACGGCGACGAAGATGGCCAGGCACAGCACGAGCATCATGTTGTGCAGCCACATCTGCTCCTGCGCGATCTTGGTGACCGGCGGATGCAGGTTGAGCTGGTTGACGGCGGGGCCTCCCGGCAGGTCGTTCACCGCCCAGGCGACCTGGCTGGCCAGCGCGGCCGACAGGCCGAACGCGAGCTGGCTGCAGCGGCGCCCCAGTTGATGCACGCAACTGATGTCAATCGTCATGGTCGTCTCTTTATCCAGTCTTTCTCAAGCTCTTGTCACCCGGCTGTCTCCTCCAGGCGGCGTCAGCGCTCGAGCCCGCACGGGCGGGCTTCGATGCCAACGCGTATGGCAGAAACCTTCAGGGCCAGCAGACGTACTCCAGTCGGGGGCGGATTCTAGCCCCGCCCCCTCACGGACTATGACCGCCCATAGAGGGCCGACCGGCCCAGGATTACCCTCAGAGCACGTGCGCGGCTGGCTCGCCCGCGTCGGTGCTGACACCATCCGCGCGCGACGGGGGTCAGTGTTTGCCCGCGCCGCGGACCATGGCCCGCATCTGGTCCAGCGAGACCTCGGTCGTGGCCGCGACCTTCAATTTCGGCTGCGGCTTGAACGCGTGGCCGTAGACCAGCTCCACGCTCAAGGACAGCAGCCCGTCGGCGCCGCGCAGCGACTCCAGCGCGCGCATGAGCCGATCGCGCCAGGCCCGCGAACGCAGACCCTTCATGCGCGCCGGCGCGACGTTGCCGCCCAGCGCGCGCAGATCCCGCAGCAGATCCTCCGGCTGGCGCCAAGTCAGCCGCAGATGTTCCTGGTCCATCACCGGATCGGCGAAGCCCGCATGCACGAGCAGATCGCCCAGGTCATGCATGTCGACCCAGTCCGGCGAGGGCGGTCCCCAGCCCTCGTGCGCGAAGATCGGACGCAGCTCGATGAAGCTGTCCGGCCCCAGGCACGAGAACATCAGGCAGCCCTCGACTTCCAGCCCGCGATGCCACTGCGCGACGAGCGCCGGCTTGTCGGCCTCGCCGTGCAGCTCCATGTTGGACCACAGCAGTTGCGCGGCCGCGGCGGGCGGCTCGGCGATCACTTCGGTCCCCGCGCTGCCGCGCAGCTTGTCCATCACCGACTGCATGAAGCCGCGCTTCAGGCGCTGCTGCTGCAAGGCGCGCACGTCCTCGTCGGGCTCCAGCCAGAGCTGCGTGGCCTGCGGATAGTGCCGCCGCAATCCGGCGTCGCCGCCGCCCGTCGAGGGGCGGCTCTGCAGCACCGCGGTGGGTTGGAGCCGGATCACCGGCAGACGGTCCAGCATGCGGGTCGCGACCTCGTCATGCAGCCACGGGGCCTGCTCGGATGCGGCCATCCGACGGCGCTGCCGCCGCGCCGCGCCTGCATCGATCTGCTGTGTGCTGGGCGGCCCAAGCTCTTCGCCATTCATGGGCCGGGATTGTAGGCGGCCATGTTTGACCTCGTCCGGCGCTGGACCTTGACTGGCACGACCCTCTCCATGCCGGGCCAGTGCGCGCTGTGCCGCCTCTGGTGCCGGGGCCCGATCTGCGCGGAATGCGAAGCTTGCCATCCCGTCGACGATGCGCCGCGCTGCGCGCTATGCGCCCTGATGTTGCCGGCAGGCATCAGCGCAGAGCTTGGCGCGGGCATCGGCGAGACCGTCGACGAGCCCAACGTCGCTGGCCGGCCGCTCCTGCGCTGCGGCCGTTGCGCCTCGCATCCGCCGCCGCTGTCGCGCTGCATCGCCGCGATGGATTACGTCTTCCCGTGGGACCGGCTGCTGCTCGGGCTGAAATTCGGCGAGCGTCTGGAGCTCGCGCCGCTGATGGCGGCGCGGCTGGGACGCGCGATCGCGCGGGCGGACATCGGCGCGGCGCCCGATCTGATCGTGCCGATTCCCTTGTCGACGGAGCGCCTGCGCGAGCGCGGCTACAACCAGGCGCATGAGATCGCGCGCCGATTGCCGCTCGTCACGGAGCGACAATCGCGGCTTTGCGCGCGCACCCTGGTCCGCGTGCGGCACACCGGTCAGCAGGCGAAGCTGCCGCTCGACGAGCGCCGAAGCAATCTGCGCGGGGCTTTCGCGGTGCTGGGATCGGCGCGGGGACTGCGGGTCGCGATCGTCGACGACGTCATGACCAGCGGCGCCACGCTGCACGAGGCCGCGCTCGCGCTGCGCCGCGCGGGCGCCGTCAACGTGCAGGCCTGGGTGGCGGCGCGAACGCCGTAGCCCTCGCATCGGTCAGCGCGCGCATCACATCGAGAAGCAGAGTCCTCCCATGTTCAACATCGTGCTGGTCCATCCGGAGATCCCGCCCAACACCGGCAACGTGATCCGGCTCGCCGCCAACACCGGCTGCCGGCTGCATCTGATCGAGCCGCTGGGGTTCTCGATGGAGGATCGTTTGCTGCAGCGCGCGGGCTTGGACTATCACGAGTACGCGCCGGTGCTGCGGCATGCGGATTGGGAGCGGTTCCTGGCCGATGAGCAGCCCGATGCGGCGCGGATGTTCGCGTTCACGACCAGGGGGAGCAGCTTGCTTCCGACGGTCGCGTTGAAGCCGGGGGACTGGCTGGTCTTCGGGTGCGAGACGGCGGGCCTGCCGCCGGCGTTGCGCGACACGTTCCCGTTGGAGCAGCGCGTCAGGCTGCCGATGCGCGAGGGGCAGCGAAGCCTCAATCTGAGCAACGCGGTGGCGGTGGCGGTCTTCGAAGGGTGGCGGCAGAACGGCTATGTGGGCGGCGTTTGACGCCCCTCACTCCGGCTCGATCTTGAGCTGCTTGACCAGCGCCCCCCAGCGCCCCCGCTCATCGCGCATCAGCGCATCCAGCCCTTCAGGCGCCGTCCCCGCCGCGCTGAAGTACAGCGGCAGCAACTCCCGCCGAAACGCCTCGCCGCGCACGATCCGGATCGTCTCCATCGCGACCCGCCGCACGACCGCATCCGGCGTCCGTGCCGGCGCCAGCAGCGCCTGCCACGACGTCGCCTCGAATCCCGGATACCCGGACTCCGCCACCGTCGGCAACTCCGCGAGCGCCGCGAAGCGTCCCGCGCTGGTCACCGCGAGCGCTTTCAACTTGCCCGCCTTCACCTGCGGCATCGCGATCGCCGGCACCATGAACCCCGCGTGGACCTGTCCGGCCAGCATCGCGTTCACGACCTGCGGGAACCCGGCATACGGCACATGCACGATGGACAGCCCCGCCCGCGCGATGAACGACTCCATCGCCAGATGCGCCGCCGAGCCCGTCCCCACGCTCCCGTAGTTCAGCGCTCCGGCGCGCCGCTTGGCCAGCGCCACGAACTGCGCCACCGTGTCCACCCCCAGCGACGGTGGCACCACCAGCACATTGGGCGAGCTCGCCACGAAGCTCACCGATCGCAGCTCCCGAGCCGGGTCGTAAGGCAAGGCCTTGGACAGCAGCGGCGCCGTGATCAGCGGCCCCTGAATCGTGAACAGCAGCGTGTGCCCATCGGGCGGCGCCTTCGCCACCGCGCTGGTACCGATGTTCCCGCCGGCGCCGGGCTTGTTGTCGATGACGACGGGCTGCCCGAGCGCCTGCCCCAGCGGCCCCGCCAGAGATCGCGCCACCAGATCCGGCGAGCTCCCGCCCGGGAACGGCACGACGAGCCGGATCGGCCTCGACGGCCAGACCGTCTCCGCCCTTCCCGCACCGGCAAGCGGCAACAGCGCGGAAGCGGCGAGCAGCTCGCGGCGCCTCAGCATCGCGCTCACCACTCCGACTTGGCCTCGCGGCCCATCAGCGCATCCATCGCGGCATGCGTGCTCATGCGCCCTTCCAGCACCTCGACGACGGCCGCGGTGATCGGCATGTCCACGCCCGCGCCCCGCGCCCGCGCCAGCACCGTCGGCGCGCTGTAGACGCCTTCGGCCACATGGCCCAGCTTCGCCAGGATGCCCGGCAGATCCAGACCCTCGGCCAGCAGCAAGCCCACCCGCCGGTTGCGCGACAGATCGCCGGTGGCCGTCAGCACGAGATCTCCCAGCCCCGCCAGACCCAGCAGCGTTTCCGGATGCGCGCCCAGCGCCAGCGCCAGCCGCTGCATCTCCGCCAGACCGCGCGTGATCAGCGCCGCGCGCGCATTCAGGCCCGGGCCCTGCCGCCCTTGCGCCTCGGCCGCCAGCCGCAAGCCATCGGCGATGCCCACGGCGATCGCCATCACGTTCTTGACCGCCCCGCCCACCTCGACGCCCACCGGATCGGCCGACGAATAGACCCGCAGCCGCTCGCTGTGGAAGGCCTGCACGCCCAGCTGCGCCAGCGCCGGATCGGCCGAGGCCGACACCATCGCCGTCGGCTGACCCGCGGCCACTTCCTGCGCGAAGCTCGGCCCCGACAGGATGCCGGCGGCCAGATGCGGCGCGACCTCGCGCGCGATCTCGTGGCCCAGGCGGCCGGTGCCGGCCTCGAAGCCCTTGCACAGCCATTGCGCGCGCACGCCCTCGGGCAATCGCGCCAGCATCCCGCGCAGGCCGGACATCGGCGTCGCGATGACGATCAGGCCTTCACGGCCGTGGCGGATCGCGGTGTCCAGGTCGTCGTCCAGCACCAGGGACGCGGGGAACGCGGCGCCGGGCAGATAGCGCTCGTTGCTGCGCGCGTGGCGCATCGCCGCGATGGCGGCGGCGTCGCGGGCCCAGAGCAGCACGTCGTGGCGTGCGCTCGCGGCGATCGCCAGCGCCGTGCCCCAGGCGCCCGCGCCCAGCACGGTGATCTTCATCGGCGCGGAGGTGTTCATCTCGTCGGATCGGTCGATTCAGAAAGCAGAAAGCGACACGCCGGCCGGCGGACAGGTCCGCGAGGCCGGCGCGTTCACGGGCGAGCGCTCAGTTCGGAGCGGTCGACGCGTCGCCGTTGGCTTGCGCCACAGCCATCATCTGCGCCTGCTGGGCCTCGAACATGGCCTGGAAGTTCACTTCCGTCAGCATCACCGGCGGGAAGCCGGCGCGCGTGCACGCGTCCGAGACGATGGCGCGCAGGTAGGGGTAGATCATCTGCGGGCAGACGATGGACAGGATGCCTTCCAGCTGGTCTTGCGGCAGGTTGCGGATCTCGAAGATGCCGGCCTGCTTGGCTTCGATCAGGAAGAGCGTCTTGTCTTCGCCGCCGGTCTGGACGGTGGTGGTCACCGTGGCGGTGACGCTGACCTCGAACAGGCCTTCGGCGATCGGCTCGGCGGCCAGCGAGAGCTTGATGTCGACCTGCGGCTGAGCCTGCTCCAGCAGGATCTGCGGAGCATTGGGCTGCTCCAGCGACAGATCCTTCAGGTACATGCGCTGAATCTGGAACACGGGGATGTTGGTGTCGTCGGCCATGAGGGTCATCCAAATGAAAAGGCCCGCCAACGCGGGCCGCGGCGGGCATTATGACCGAGGGATCCCGGATGTTCGCATCGTCGCAGCGACGGGCGATCTCCGCGGAGCCGCCCTTCCCGTCCGATACGCGCGCGCCGTTCAGGCCGCCAGCAGGGGCTGCAGGCCGCCGCGCTGGTCCAGCGCGATCAGGTCGTCGCAACCGCCGACGTGGGTGTCGCCGATGAAGATCTGCGGCACGGTGCGGCGACCGGTGAGCTGGATCATGGCGTCGCGCTCGGTCGGGTTCAGGTCGACGCGGATCTCCTCGATCTGGCTCACGCCGCGCTGCTTGAGCAGCGACTTCGCGCGCACGCAGTAGGGGCACACCAGGGTCGTATACATCTTCACGGCAGCCATCGCCAGTTCTCCAAATGATCAGGTCAGGGGCGTTCGAGCCGGGTCCGCGTCGGGTCCGGTTCGACCGCTTGCGCGATCGGACCGGTCAGGCCGCGGACTTCTCGATGGGCAAACTCGCCTCCCGCCAGGCCTTCAGACCGCCTGCCACGACGACGACATTCGCATAGCCCTGTTTGCGCAGGATGCCAGCGGCGCGCTGGGCGCGTGCGCCGCTCTTGCACATCAGCACCACCGGCAGGGCCTTGTTGCTGGGCAGTTGCTTGGCGGGGAGCTCCGTGCCAGTCAGCGTTTCCAGCGGCACGTTGCGTGCGCCGTTGGCATGGCCGGCGGCATACTCCGCGGCGTCGCTGACGTCGACGAGCACGCCCTTCTCGCGGTTGATCAGGCGCACCGCCTCGGCGGTGGAGACGCCGGCCGACTTGTCCTTCACGGACGTCCAGGCCAACAGGCCGCCGGACACCAGGGCCGTCAGCACGAGATACCAGTTTTCGATCAGGAACTTCAAGGCGCCGCCCGTCTTTGTTGAATCCAAAAGCGGGCGATTATAGAAAGCCCGGCTTCCCGCGGCGCAGGTCGTCCCGCAGGACCGACCTGTGCCCGATCCCCCCGATCACCCGATCACGACAGCTTGAAGGTCGACACCGCCGACTGCAGGCCGCGGGCCTGCTGCTCCAGGCTGTTGGCGGCGGCGGCGGCCTCCTCGACCAGCGCCGCGTTCTGCTGCGTCATCTGGTCCAGCTGCACCACCGACTCGTTGACCTGGCCGATGCCCTGGCTCTGCTCGGCCGAGGCGGCGGTGATCTCGCTGATGATGTCCGAGACGCGCTGCACGCTGGCCACGATCTCCTCCATCGTCACGCCCGCGTCCTGCACCAGGCGCGAGCCCGATTCGACGCGCTCGACGCTGGCGCCGATCAGGGTCTTGATCTCGCGCGCGGCCTCGGCGCTGCGCTGCGCCAGCGAGCGCACTTCCGACGCCACCACCGCGAAGCCCTTGCCGTGCTCGCCGGCACGGGCGGCCTCGACGGCGGCGTTCAGCGCCAGGATGTTGGTCTGGAAGGCGATGCCGTCGATCACGCCGATGATGTCGCCGATCTTGCGCGAGCTGGCACTGATCTCGTCCATCGTCGACACGACCTGGCCCACCACCTCGCCGCCCTTGCGCGCCACCGTGGCGGCGCTGCCGGCCAGCTGATTGGCCTGGCTGGCCGCGTCGGCGCTCTGGCGCACCGTCTCGGTCAGCTGCTGCATGTTGGAGGCGGTCTGCTCCAGCGAGCCGGCCTGCTTCTCGGTCCGCACCGACAGGTCCTGGTTGCCGGCGGCGATCTCGCGCGAGGCCACCGTCATCGAGTCCGTCCCGCTGCGCACATCGGCGACGATGGCCGACAGGCCCTGCGCCATGTCGCGCACCGCGGCCAGCAGGCTGGCGTCGGCGCCAGGCGCCACTTCGATGCGCTGCGAGAGATCGCCTTCGGCCATCTGGCGCATCACGTCGCGGGCGTACTCGGGCTCGCCGCCGAGCTGGCGCCACACGCTGGCGATCAGCAGCCAGGAGCCCAGACCCAGGCACAGCACCACGATCAGGCCGCTGCCCACCGTCGCCCACAGGCCCGCGCCCACGCCGTTCTCGGCGCGCGAGAGCGTCGCGTCGAAAGTCGCGCGCGCGTCGTTGCGCGCTTCGGTCAGGGTCTGCTCCAGCGACTTCTGTGCCGCCTGCATCTTCGGGATCGCGCCGGCCTGATCGCCCTGCTTGATACCCAGGAAGAGCTGAGCGGTCTCCACCGAGGCCGCGTAATAAGCCTCGAAGCCGGCGTCCAGCTTGGCGCCTTCATCGGCGCGGCCCGGGATCGCCTTGATCGAGGCGATCACCTTGCGCATGGACGCGGCGCGCTCGGCGGCCTCGTCCAGGCGCTTCTTCTCGCCCTCGGCGACGGCGGACTGGATGGTCCCGCCCAGCGCCTCGAGCTGCGCGGCGACCTGGTTGGTCGCCACGAGATAGGGATAGTCGGCCTCGCCCAGCGCATGGATGGCGCCCGAGGTCCGCGAGGAAAAGAGCAGCACCACCGCGATGCCCACCGCGAAGATGATCGCCGCCAGCACCGGCAGCATCGCGATACGGGTCTTCAAATTCATGCCTGACTCCAGTTCTTCACTGTCTTCACTGTCTCCACCCGGCCTCCCCGGAAGATCGATCCGCCCGAAGTGCCGCGGGGCCACCGCTCCGGCCGTCTGCGCGGCGTCGGAGCGGGGCGAGCCCGCGGCGGGCGGCGGCGTCAGTCGACGCTCAGCACCACCTTCACCGAGCCATCGACGGCCGACTTCTCGATGTAGCCGATGGCGTCGGGATTCGCGGCGACGAACTTCTTGACCTCGGCGGCGCTGCCCAGCTCCTTGGGCGGCGTGCCCTTGCCGGAGAACACCAGGCGCGACCAAGCGGCCTTGACCTGCGCCGAGGACTTGCCGGTGGCCTTCGAATAGAAGTGCTCGCGCGCGGCGGCGCTGTCGGGCAGGTCCACCGCCTGCGCGGCGGCGCCGCTGGGCAGCGTATTGGTCTTGCCCAGGAAGATGCTGGAGACCTGGTCGGCCGTCATGCTGGCGGCCGGGTTCTTCGGATTGACGACCACGGCGACCTGCGCCTGGGCGCAGGCCGCGGCGACGAGGGCCAGCGCGCCGAGCAGGGGCTTGATCATGTTGAACTGCATTGAAGCCTCTTGTCTTGCTTAGAACACGAAGTCCACAGCCAGGCTGTAGACGCCGACGCGCGCGTTGTTGAAGCCCGGCTGGACGTTGTAGAACTGGCCGGCGCCGGTGGTCTTGATGCTGTCGTACTGGGCCTTGACCGCGACGTTGCGCCACGCGTCCCAGCGCACGCCCACGGCGATGGTCTTCTGCGGCGTGCTCTGCGCGGCCAGGGCGGCGTCGACGACGGCGCGCAGCGGCAGGTTGGCCACGACCACGCTGGACGGGATGGTGTTGTCCACGTTGCTGCTGTCGGTCTTCTGCTGCGACAGCGTGGCGTAGGGCGTCCACTTGCCGACGCGGTAGCCGACGGTGGTGTACCAGCCGGTGGTGTCGGGGACGAAGGAGTCGGTGCGGCGCTTGGTGTACTCGGCGGCGACCAGCCACTGGCCTTCGTCGTAGGTCAGGCCGATGCCGGAGAAGCTGGCGTCCTTGTCGGTCGGGTCGAAGGCGTTGCCCACGGCGGCGAAGGGCGTCTGGCGCAGCAGGCCGACCAGCGCGTCGGCGGAGGCGCTGTGCGCGCTGAGCTTGCCCTGGACATGGCCCAGGCGCAGGTTCAGGCCGTCCAGCAGCTCGGCGGTGAAGTTCACGCCGACCATCTTCTTGATCTCGATCTTGACCTGGCGAACGTAGGAGGAGCTCTCGCCGCCGATGGCCTGCACCGACACGGTCTTGCCGGCGATCTGGGTGGTCCAGTTCACGTCGGCGCCGTCGAAGTGGCTGACGGGCACCTGGCCGTAGACGTCGATGGGCGGGCGCAGCCAGGTGTTGGCGTAGCCCACGTCACGGAAGTCGGACACGGCGAAGAAGGGGGCGCCCATGCGGCCGGCGCGGAGGGCCAGGCCGGGGGTGGCCTGCCACTTGGCGAAGGCCCATTCGATCTGCGGCGTCCAGTCGCCCTTGCCGGTCTGCTTGGTCAGCACCTGGACGGTGGCGGAGAACTGGCTGTTGAACTTGGCCGTGCCCTGCAGGCCCAGCTTGGAGTCGACTTCGCCGCTGATGGACTTGTCGGCGCCGTGCACCTGGCCGGGGATGACGTACTCGGCGCCGTCCTTGGTCGCGCCGGTCAGGCCGACCGTGCCGAAGCCGGAGAACGAGAACATCGAGTCCGACTGACTCTGCGCCTGGGCGCCGAAAGCCACCAGCGCCAGCGCCAGGGGCGTCATGCGCAAGCTCTTCACAACCATCATTGAAAGTACTCCAGTACTGCGTTGAAGCCCGGCACGGGCCGGAGCGGAATGGCGAGGGCGCGGTGCGCCTTTCGCCCGATGCGAAAACTGTTGTCGGCGGTGTGGAAGGCTTCTTGAGGCGATCCCCCTGGGGGGGAACCTCTAGAATCCGCCGGGCCCGCCGGGACCCGGCCAAACTTCACAGACAGACCCCATGTACAAGCTCGTGCTGATTCGCCACGGCGAATCGACCTGGAATCTCGAGAACCGTTTCACCGGCTGGACCGATGTCGATCTGACGCCCACCGGCGTGGCCCAAGCGCAGCAGGCGGGCCGTCTGCTGAAGGAAGCCGGTCTGGATTTCGACGTGGCTCACACTTCGGTGCTCAAGCGCGCCATCTGGACGCTGTGGCATGCCCTGGACCAGATGGATCGCCAGTGGCTGCCCGTGCGTCACAGCTGGCGCCTGAACGAGCGCCATTACGGCGCCCTGCAGGGCCTGAACAAGGCCGACATGGCCAAGCAATACGGTGACGAGCAGGTGCTGGTCTGGCGCCGCAGCTACGACACGCCGCCGCCCGCGCTCGAAACGGGCGACCCGCGCAGCGAGCGCGGCGACATCCGCTACGCCGGTCTGCAGCCCAGCGACATTCCGCTGACCGAGTGCCTGAAGGACACCGTGGCCCGCGTGCTGCCGTACTGGAATGAACAGATCGCGCCCGCCATTCTGTCGGGACAACGGGTGCTGATCGCGGCCCACGGCAACTCGATCCGCGCTCTCGTGAAGTATTTGGACGGCATCGCCGACGAAGCCATCGTTGGCGTGAATATTCCCAACGGCATCCCGCTGGTCTACGAACTGGACAAGGACCTCAAGCCCATCAAGAGCTATTACCTGGGCGATGCCGAAGCCGCCGCCAAGGCCGCCGCGGCGGTGGCAAATCAGGGCAAGGCGTGATCGCCCTGAGCGCTTTCACGGCCTGAGCCGCGGCCCACGAACCGCGGCCGCAGGCAGCAAAAAGCCCGGCAGTGCCGGGCTTTTCTCTTTTGGGCGAGCGCGCGCGGGACGCGATCTCAGACTGGCCTCAGGGCCGCCTCACCGCCGCCGAAACACCGTCGCCAGCAGCTGCGCCACGCACACGGCGTTGCTCTCATGCGGCACCGCATTGCTGCTCCAGACATGGCGCACGCCGGCCTCGCGCAGCTTGGGCAGCGCATCGCCGTTGAACAGCGCATGCGTGACCGCCACGTCCACGCTGGTGGCGCCACGCTCCAGCGCCTCACGCGCCGAGCCCATCAGCGTGCGTCCGGTCGAGGCCATGTCGTCCAGCAGCACCACCGCCTTCCCGCGCACCTCCACGTCCGGGAAGGCCAGCGTGACCTGCGTGTCGCCGAAGCGCACCTTGCGGCCCACCGCATGCGCCAGCTTCCCCGCCCTCGCCGCCTCCGCGACCCATTGACCCGATTCCTCGTCCGGACCGACCAGCACCGCGCCCGGCACCTGCGCCGCGATCCATCGGCCTAGCAGCGCGGCGGCCGACAGCGCCACGCCGCGGCCCGCCGGCATCACCTCGTCCAGGCTGGCGATGCGGTGCAGATGCGGATCCACCGTGACCACGCGATCAAACTGCGTCGCCAGCAGGGCCGAAATGTGGCGCTGGCTGACCGCCTCGCCGGAGGTGAATTCCATGTCCTGGCGCATGTAGGCCAGGTAGGGCGCGACCAGCGACAGCCGCTGCGCCCCCCAGGCGCGCGCGGTCGGCGCGGCGATCAGCAGCTCGACCAGCCGGTCGTTGGGCTGATGCTGCAATCCGCGCAGCAGGATCACGTCCGTGGGCAGGGGCTTGGGCAGCACCAGCCGGACTTCCCCGTCCGGGAAACGGTGGCGAGTGATGACGCCCATCGGGCGTCCGAGCTCAATGGCCAAGCGCGTGGCCAGGTCCTGTTCGTCGTCGAAGGCAAGCAGCATCGGCGGATCCTCGCACCATTTGCCGCCGTCGGGGACCGGTCAGTCCCTGGTCCGGGCGGCAATCGGTCGCCCGAGGGCAAGTACCGCGCCTGGGGGGGGCGGCGTACTGCGACGCTCCCACCCTCTCCCCCGCCCTCTCCCGCCCCGCGGGCGAGGGAGTAATACAGCGCCCGCAGGCGAGGGAGTGAACAAGCACCGCGCTGAATGCCCCTCGCCCGCTTCAGCGAGAGGGCACGCGTGGCCCCCTCGCGCGCTTTTGCGAGAGGGCACGCCCGGCCCCCTCGCCCGCTTGCGGGAGAGGGCTGGGGAGAGGGTCTTCGGGCTCACCGGACAGCGAGGCCCCCGCGCTCATCAGGGCGTCGGCAACGCCGCCGTGATTCGACGCGCCAGCTCCTCCGCCAGATGACGGCGGTCCAGCCCCTCGGTCGGGAGCGCTGGCAGCGCCCGCACTTCCACCGCCAGATCCTTGGCGGTCAGGATGCGCCACAGGCTCTCCATCAGCGACATCTTCCCGATGTACTGCGCCGCCTCGCTGTAGGGTTTGCCGGGCTGATGCCAGCGCAGCACCACCGGCTGCAGCGGCGTGGCCGTGCTGATCGCCGCCTGCAGCAGATTGCCGTGCAGCGGCAGCAGCGGATATCCGGCGCCGGTCGTGCCCTCGGGGAAGACGGCCACCGTCTCGCCGGCGGCCAGCGCCTCCGCCGTCTTGTGCACCACGCGCAGCGCGTCGCGCTTGCTGGCACGCTCGATGTAGAGCGTGCCCACCGCCGTCGCCAGCGAGCCCACCAGCGGCCAGGTCGCGATGTCCGCCTTGGACACGAAGCGCGCCTCCGGCATCACGGCGTGCATCGCCGCGATGTCCAGCCAGGAGATGTGATTCGCGGTGATCAGGCGCGGGGCCGGCGTCTGCGCCCCCGGCGCCTCCAGTCGCACGCCCAGCACCCGCAGCAGCTTGCCCGACCACCAGCCCACGTAGCGCTGCTTGGTCTTCTGATCGAAGCCGCTCCAGCGCAGCTGCACGAGATACACGCCGTGCCCGATGTGGGCCAGCATGCGCAGCGCGCGCCAGGCGCCGACGAGGGCCCGCATCAGGCGGTCCGCTCGGCGTCGGTGACCAGCGATTCGTAGGCAACCGTGCCAGCCACCAGCGTGTAGCGCACCTGGCCCGGCAACTCGAAGCCGGTGATGTCGAAGCTGAACGGGGTGTGCTTGCCCTGGCTGACCAGACGCTCCGGCGTCACCGCGCCGCTGGCCTCGGCGTCGAAGACGAGCACGTCGCCCACGCCGCCCTCGACCAGCCGGCCCGCGCTGGCCGCCAGCGAGCCCAGTGACCCGCCCAACACCTTCACCGGCCGCGAGGTGATCGCGTCCAGGCTCTGCGCCATCGTCAGACCCGCGTCCGCGCCCCAGCGTAGCGCCAGGCTCAACAGCAGCTCCAGACCGGTCGCGCCCGGCGTGGCCTCGGCGAAGGGCAGCGATTTCTCGTCCGCCGCCACCGGGTTGTGGTCGCTGACCAGCGCGTCGATGGTGCCGTCGGCCAGACCGGCGCGCAGCGCGTCGCGGTCGCGCTGCTGGCGCAGCGGCGGCGTCAGGCGCATCGACGGGTCGAAGTAGCCGATGTCCACGTCGGTCAGGTGCAGCGAGTTGATGGACACGTCGGCCGTCACCGGCAGACCGTCCTTCTTGGCCTGGCGCACCAGCTCGACGCCGGCGGCGCTGCTCAGGCGGCACAGGTGGACGCGGGCACCGGTCACGCGGACCAGCTCCAGGATGGTGTGCAGCGCGATGGTCTCGGCCGCGACGGGCTCGCCCGACAGGCCCAGCCGCGTCGCCACCGGGCCGCTCGCCGCGACGCCGCCGCTCAGCCACGGATCCTGCGCATGCAGCCACAGCGTGTAGCCGAAGCTGGCCGCGTACTGCATCGAGCGCTGCAGCGTCAGCGTGTTGCGAATGGGCTGGTTGGCCTGCGAGAAACCGACGCAGCCGGCCTCGGTCAGCTCGGCCATCTCGGTGAGCGACTCGCCCGCCAGACCGCGCGTGATCGCGCCCAGCGGGAACAACCGGCAGCGGCTGAGCTTGCGGGCGCGGAACTTGAGCATTTCGACCAGGCCGGGCTCGTCCAGCGTCGGATCGGTGTCGGGCGGGCAGACCAAGCTGGTCACGCCGCCGGCCGCCGCGGCGGCCAGCTCGCTCTCCAGCATGCCCTCGTGCTCATGGCCGGGCTCGCGCAGACGCGCGGCCAGATCGACCAGGCCCGGCGCGACGACCAGGCCCGTGGCGTCGATGACGCGGTCGGCGTTGAAATCGCCGACCTCGCCCATCGCGACGATGCGGCCCGAGGCGATCGCCAGGTCGCCGGTCTTGTCCAGGCCCGATGCCGGGTCGAGCAGCCGGCCGTTCTTGATCAGGATCTTCATGCTTCGTTCCCCGCCAGGATGGACATCACGGCCATGCGCACCGCGATGCCGAAGGTGACTTGAGGGAGGATCACGCTGTGCTGCCCGTCGGCGACGGTGGAGGAGATCTCCACGCCGCGGTTGATCGGGCCCGGATGCATCACGATGGCATCGGGCTTGGCCAGCGCCAGCTTCTCGGGCGTCAGGCCGAAACTCTTGAAGTACTCGCCCGCGCTGGGCAGCATCGCGCCGCTCATGCGCTCGTTCTGCAGGCGCAGCATGATGATGACGTCGGCGTCCTTCACGCCCTCGGCCATGTCGTGGCACACGCGCACGCCCATGTCCTTGAGATCGCCGGGGACCAGCGTCTTCGGACCGACCGCGCGGATCTCCGGCACACCCAGCGTCGACAGCGCATGGATGTCGCTGCGCGCCACCCGCGAGTGCACGATGTCGCCGACGATCGCCACCGTCAGCTTGGTGAAATCCTTCTTGTAATGACGGATCGTGTACATGTCGAGCAGGCCCTGCGTCGGATGCGCGTGGCGGCCGTCGCCGGCGTTGACCACGTGGACATGCGGGGCGCAGTGCTGCGCGATCAGGTACGGGGCGCCGGACTCGCTGTGGCGGACCACGAACATGTCCGCATGCATCGCCGACAGGTTGGCCACCGTGTCCAGCAGCGTCTCGCCCTTGGCGGTGCTGGAGCGCGCGATGTCCAGATTGATCACGTCGGCCGACAGGCGCTTGGCCGCGATTTCAAACGTCGTGCGGGTGCGGGTGCTGTTCTCGAAGAACAGGTTGAACACCGACTTGCCGCGCAGCAGCGGCACCTTCTTCACTTCGCGGTCGTTGACCGAGAGGAACGTGCCGGCCGTGTCCAGGATCTGGTGCAGCACCGCGCGGGGCAGGCCCTCGGTGGACAGCAGATGGATCAGCTCGCCGTGCTTGTTGAGCTGGGGATTGCGTTTGCTCAGCATGGGATCAGTCCCCCTTCACGTCGAAGCTGAAGCGGCCGGACTCGTCCTTGGCCAGGCGCAGGCGCTGCTCGGGCGCCAGCGCGACGCGCGCGGCCGAGAACACCGGTTCGATCGGCAACTGGCGGCCGCCGCGGTCGACCAGCACCGCCAGCGTCACGCTCGCGGGGCGGCCGAAGTCGAAGAGCTCGTTGATCACCGCGCGCGTGGTGCGGCCGGTGAAGAGCACGTCGTCGATCAGCACGATGTGGCGGCCTTCGACATCGAAGGGCAGCTTGGTGTGATCGGCGCTGGCGTTCATGCCCTTGCTGCCGAAGTCGTCGCGGTGCAGCGCGCTGGAGATGACGCCGTGCTGGCCGTCCAGCTTCAGGTCCTGCTGCAGGCGCTCGGCCAGCCAGGCCCCGCCGGACCAGATGCCCACCAGGGCGCAATCAGGTTGCAGCAGGCGCTGGACGCCGCGCGCGAGGTCGGCGTAGAGCGCTTCCGCATCAAGGTGCAATGTGCTCATGGATGTTCCCGGAAGAATTGTTCAAGGATCAATGCCGCGCTGGCGGCATCGAGGTCGCGCGCGCCCTGCGACTGGGCTTCCGCGCTGGTGTAGCGTTCGTCGACTTCGACCACCGGCAGCCGGTGGCGGCCGCGCAGCTGGCCGGCGAATTTCTTCGCGCGCGCCGTCATCTCGTGCTCGGCGCCGTCGGGGTGCCTCGGCACGCCGACGACCAGCGCATCGGGTTGCCACTCCTGGATCAGCGCCGCGATCGCGGCCCAGCGGGCGTCGCCCTGCTCGGTGATCGTCCGCAACCCGCGCGCGCTGCCCAGCATCCGGTTGCCGGTCGCCACGCCCAGGCGCTTGGTCCCGAAATCGAATGCGAGGGGAGAAACGTAGGAGGCGGGAGTCGCGGCGTTCATGGCGTGGCTCCCGGGGTTCATGCGTGCCCGGCCTCCTGGCTGAGCATGCGCGGATCGATGCCCAGCAGCGCGAGCGCCTTGGCGTAGCGCTCCTCGATGGGCGTCTCGAAGATGATCTCAGGCGTGGCGTCGACGGTGATCCAGCCGTTGCGGCCGATCTCTTCCTCGAGCTGTCCGGCGGCCCAGCCGCTGTAGCCCAGCGTGACCAGCACCCGGCGGGGGCCGGCGCCGTTGGACAGGGCCTCCAGCACATCGCGGCTGGTGGTCATCTCCAGGCCGCCTGGGACGGCCAGCGTCGCGTTGTAGTGATTGCCTTGCTCGTCCAGCGGCTCGTGCAGGACGAAGCCGCGTTCGGTCTGGACCGGCCCGCCGTAGAACACCGGCCGCGCGGCCATGTCGATGTCGTTGAGTTCGAGCTCGACCTTCTCGAACAGGTTGCCCAGCGTGAGCGAAATCGGCTTGTTGATGACCAGGCCCAGCGCGCCCTTCTCGTTGTGCTCGCACAGGTAGACGACGGAGCCGGCAAAGGTCTCGTCCACCATGCCCGGCATGGCGATCAGGAACTGGTTGGTCAGGTCGATGCGTTCCTTGGACATAGCGGCGGATTCTATTTCACCGACACTCCGCTCCCATGACGGATCGCTCCCCAACCACCGCGCCGGACCCGGACACCGCCCTGGTCTGGCTACGCCGCGACCTGCGCGCCGACGACCACGCCGCGCTGTATCACGCGCTCAAGCGCCACCGCCGCGTGTTCTGCGCCTTCGTGCTCGACACCGCCATCCTGGACGCGCTGCCGCGCGCGGACCGGCGCGTGGAGTTCATCCTCGAGGCGCTGCGCGTGCTGGACGCGGATCTGGGGGCGCTTGCCGAGGGCGCCGGGCTGATCGTGCGCCACGGCGCGGCCCGCGAGCAGATCCCCGCGCTGGCCGCGCAACTGGGCGCCGGCGCGCTCTATTTCAACCACGACGACGAGCCCGACGCGCTGCGGCGCGACGCCGCCGTCGGCGAGGCGCTGCTGGCGCGCGGGCTGCAGGTGGAGAGCTTCAAGGATCACGTGATCTTCGAGCGCTCGGAGGTGCTGACCGGCGCGCGTCAGCCCTACGGCGTCTTCACGCCCTACAAGAACGCGTGGCTCAAGACGGTCACGCCCTTCTTCCTGAGCAGCTATCCGGTGGCGGCCTATGCGCACCGCCTCGCGCGGTTGCCGGCGACCCTGCCCGACGGAACGCCGCTGCACGGCGAGCGCGTCCCCTCGCTGGCCGAGATCGGCTTCCAGCCCGCAGGCCTGAACGCGGCGCTGAGCGGCGGCAGCGCCGGGGCGCAGCGGCTGTTCGAGGAGTTCCTCGATCGCATCGACCGCTACAACGACACCCGCGATTTCCCCGCCGCCAAGGGCCCCAGCTACCTCAGCACGCATCTGCGCTTCGGGACGATCTCGATCCGCCAGCTGGCGCGCGAGGCGCATGCGCGCGGCTACGCGGCGGAGGGCGGCAGCGCGGGCGCGCAGACTTGGTTGTCGGAGCTGATCTGGCGCGATTTCTATCACCAGGTGCTTCACCACCATCCCCGCGTCGCCGAGCGCGCCTTCCGGCCCGAGTACGACCGCATCCGCTGGGCCGAAGGCCCGGATGCCGACGCCGATTTCGAGGCCTGGTGCCAGGGCCGCACCGGCTATCCGCTGGTGGACGCGGCCATGCATCAGATCAACGAGACCGGCTACATGCACAACCGGCTGCGCATGGTGACGGCGAGCTTCCTGATCAAGGACCTGGGCATCGACTGGCGCCGCGGCGAGGCCTACTTCGCCGAGAAGCTGATCGACTTCGACCTGGCCGCCAACAACGGCGGCTGGCAGTGGGCGGCGTCCAGCGGCTGCGACGCGCAGCCCTACTTCCGCATCTTCAATCCGGTCAACCAGAGCGAGAAGTTCGACGCCGACGGCAAGTTCATCAAGCGCTATCTGCCGCAACTCGCCAAGCTGCCGCCCAAGCTGATCCACGCGCCCTGGCTGGCCAAGCCGGTGGAGCTGGCCGCCTGCGGCGTGGTGCTGGGCCGCGACTATCCCGCGCCCATCGTGCGCCACGAGACGGCGCGCATGGCCACCATGGACCGCTACGCCGTGGTCAAGGACCGCGGCTTCCCGGACGCGCCTCAGGTGTCGGATCAATGAGACCTCGCGGTGCGGCCTCCGCGGCGGCTCGCGGCCGGAGCGCGAGGGTGAGGATCACTGGTAGGTGATCGTCACCGTCACCGCGTCGACGTAGGGCCCGCCCGGCACGGTCGTCACCTGCCGGCCCGGGATGCGGCCGTAGACGGTGTAGGTCGCCGTGCCCAGCAGGCTGAGCACGTCCAGCAGCACGCCGCCGGAGATGATCGATGTCGACGCCGTGCCGTCACCCCAGATCGAGGTGTAGCCCGGGTCGGAATACAGGTTGTAGCTGAGCAGGTTGACGCCGCTGGCCATGCGCCGACCGGCATAGGTGCTGCCTCCGCCGGTGCTGAGCGCGATGGTGAACGGGATCAGCAGGCCGGCGATGCCGCCGCACTTGATCGACACCGTGCCCGTCGTGTCGACATTGCCGTAGGCCAGCGGGTTGTAGTTGGCGAAGAGCAGGCTGGTCGTCTGCGCGGTGCAGCTGCAGATGCCGGTGCACAGAATCGCCGAGGCGTCCTGCGCGGCCAGCACCAGCGGCAGCGCCAGCGCCGCCCTGAGCGCCAGACGCGCCGGCAAGCCGGTGGGACGAGGAGGGGAGCGGAAAGGCACGCGGGAGAAAGCGCGAGGGCTCATGACGACTCCTTCGAAGCAGAGGATGAGGCGGGGGCCGGCGATGTGGGGGCTGGTGACGCGGGCGGCGGCGATGCGGGCGGCGTGGCCGGAGCCACCTTCTTGCAGACGATGTCACCCAGCTCGGGCAGCTCCGCCGCCTGCGGCGCGAGGCGCAGTTCGAGCATGCAGGCGGTGCCGTCCTCGCGCATCGCGCGCACCCGGTTGACCGCGCCGGACTCGGTCGCGAGCCCGGTCAGATAGGCCCGCCCGTCCAGGCCCATCGGGAAGGCGCGCGGCGAGCCGATCAAGCGCAGCTCGGTGCCGGCGGGCAGCGGCTCGCCGTCCTCGTCGACGGCGCGGAAGGTCGCGGTCTGGCTGTGCGTGATCGGGAAGCGGATCAGCGCCGCGCTGCGCGCCGCCGGCGTGACTTGCAGCTCCAGCGCCTCGATCTCCGCGTCCAGCGGCAGATCGTCGGCCACGACGCCGACGCGATTGACCTGATAGCCGCGCAGCGAAGGCAGGAAGGCGCGACCGCGCGAATCGGTGCGCGCCACCGGCTGGTTGTCGTGGGTGATGCGGACATTGGGCTGCTCGCCGACCTGCACCACCGCGAAGCCGCCGTCGATGCGGCGGCTCGCATAGGCGCTGCCGTCGATGTAGGCCAGCCCGCCGCTGGCGCCCAGCCGCACGTCGGTGCGTCCGGCCAGCCGCGCCACGCCCCCCTCCAGCGCCACCACATTGCTCTGCCACTGCGCCTGCGCCTGCTGACGTCCGCTGGATTCGGCCATCAGCTGATAGCCCACGCCCTCGCCCACCGGGGGGTTGCTCTGCAGCTGCACCTGCCAGACATCCTGCGCCGGCTGCGCGCCGCCGCGCAGCCCCTGCCAGGCGGTGGACAGACTCTTGTTCCCGTCCAGCAGCATGGTCCAGAACACCGAGATCGAAGTCCCGCCGCCGTCGCCCGCGCGCAGCGCCGACACGCCGAAGAAGCCCCAGTTGCCGAGCGAGCGGCTGGCATTGAGCGACACCAGCTTGGTCCCGACCTGCAGCAGCCCCTCGGGCGCCGGCCGCTGCGGCTTGCCCTGGTTCACCACGCCGATGCCCAGGCCCCACTGGCGCCACGAGGTGCCGATGGAGGCCGACATGCTCCATTTCGGCAGCACCGGCGCGCCCAGCTGGGTGAAGCCGGCGCTGGCCCGCTTGATCTGGAAACCGCCGCTCCAGTTCATGCCCTGGCGCTCCACGCCCAGCGTCAGCAGGCCGCCGCGGCGCGCGTCCGGATCGTCGCTGCGGCTGGCCACGCCGGACAGGCTCAGCGTTCCCAGCGACCGGATCAGCCACAGGCCGGAAGCCCCCACCGCCTGCTGGCGCGCGGCGAACTCGCCCCGCCATTCCTGCGTGAAGCCCGCGCTGACGCCGTTGCGCCAGGTGCCGCTGAGCATCGCGCGACCGTAGCGGTTGCTGTCGACGCCGTAGTTCTCGCGCAGCCAGCCGGTCTCCAGGCTGTAGGCGGACAGCCCCGGCTTGAGCAGCGAAGGGCTGATGTAGTACGGCTGCACCACCACCTGCTCGCGCCCCAGCAGATCGCGCACCACGGTGCGGATCTCCCCCTGCCCGGTGACGATGGGCAGGTCCGTGATGTCGAAGGGGCCGGCCTGCACCCGGCCCTGCAGGCGCTGGCTGTTGTTGACGAAGACGTCCACCGTCGAGGGCAGCGCCGCCTCGCCCTTGAGCGTGGGCAGCGGAAAGCTCAGGAAGCCGGGTCGCAGCGAGAAATCGGTGCTCCACTGCACGCCGCCGAAGCGCATCGCCTGGCCCCAGGTGCCGGGCTGCGCGATGCCGTCGCCCAGGCGCCAGCTGGTCAGGTGCTCGGGCCGGTCCATGGTCCAGCGCGTGGACAGCCGCACCCAGCCGCCGCCGGTGCCGCTGCGATAGAGCTGCTGATGGTTGAGGTCGCCGGCCGGCGTCAGCAGGCCCAGCTCCCCGAAGCCGTCGACGGTGCCCCTGCCCGCCGTGCCCGCGCCGGTGCCGCTGCGCAGCTGGCGCTGCCATTGCAGGTCGTAGTTGCCGTAGAGGCCGAAGGTCGAGGGCAGCGTCACCTGCGTCGCGGCGCGCGCGATCTCGATCTGCTGATCGGCGAAGGCCTGCGGCGGCGCGTCGATCTCCAGGGTCTGGCTGAGCTCCTCGATGCGCCAGCGCATCAGCTCGCCGGGCCCCTCGCCCAGGATCATGTGCAGCTCGCCGTCGATCATGCGCGGCGGCAAGCCGCCGGGCCTGAACTTCAGCTCGGTCCAGAGCTCCTGCGGGATCGCCAGGCCCTCGGGCACACGCACCGCGCGCACCGTCTGCGGCTGGGCAATGCCGTTGATCGTCAGCCCGAGCAGCAGGGTCTCGCCGAAACGCGGCGTCTGCGCGGCCAAGCGCTCCGCGGTGGCGCCATCCTCGGCGGCGGAGGCCGGCGCGGCGGGGGGCACGGGGGGCGCGGGCAGGGGCGCCGACGCGGCGGGCCGCGGCGCCGGGACCGGCGCGGGCACGGACGGCACCGGCGTGACGGGCGGCGCCTGCGCGCGTGGGTCGGCGCCCGCGCCGATCGCGGTCAGCGTCACCAGCGCCCGCAGACCGTGTCGAAGGATCATCGGCGGCAGGGCCGTCTCACTTGGTCGTGGTGCCGGCCGCCGGCATGGTCTGCAGCCCCTGGTCCGTCATGACCTGGAGGTTGCCTACCGCGCCGCTGGGCATCTGCACGCGGTAGCTGCGCTGCTCGCCGGGGAAGACCACGCTGTTGGCGCCCTGCACCGGCAGGGACTTCACCTCGCCCGCGGCGGTGGTGATGCGCAGCTCGCTGACCTTCACATGGACGTTGCCGCCGTTGGTGACCGTGGCCACCGTCTCGCCGCTGGCGGCGCGCTGCACGCTCCAGCTCTCCGCGCGCCGCACCTGCGCCGGCGCGACGAACACCGGCACCCGCAGCGCCACCAGCACCCGCACCGCGCCGGTCACCTGCGTGCCGTCGGTGGCGCGCGGGGTGGGCACCTCGCGCAGCACCATGCGGTAGGTCGCCTCCTGCTGCAGATCGGGCGCGCGCCGCATGCCCACGCGCAGCACCTGCGCCTGGCCCGGTTGCAGCGTGAAGATCGGCGGATTCACCAGCAGGTCGTTGGTCGGGCCGTCCACGTCCTGCCCATTCTGGCGGGTCCAGAGGATGCCCTCGGCCTGCATGGTCACGGACTCGTTGCCGTTGTTCTGGACCTGCACCGTCGCCCGGTCGTTCACGCGGTCCAGCCGCACGTTGACCGGCATGATGCTCACATCCGCCGCCCACGCGGCAGGCGTGAGGCACGCCGCGGCGGCGGCTCGCATCGCCACCCGCCGCAGGGTGCTCAAGACCCGTCTGCACGCGCCTCGCCGAGCGCCCGGCCGGGCCGCCGCAGGTGCGGCCGTCCCTTCGCACCACACTGTCTTCTTCGGATTCATCGACATCTCTCCCTGATCTGTTCGATTGCTTCCGTCGCGGGCCGCATCGGCCTCGCCCGATACCGTCAATGCCTGATCGTCAACACGCGCTCCTCACGCTCCTCAATACGTGATCGTCACCGTCACCGTGTCCGTGTAGGTCCCCGGCACCGCGCCGGTGAGCGTCGGCAGCCGGCCGTAGAGGTAGACCGTCTGCAGGTTGCCGGTGCCGGTGCCGCCGTAGGTCGAGCTGCCGCCGGTGCCGTCGCCCCAGACGGTCGTCCGGCCGGAGTCGGTGTAGAGCTGATAACTCAGCGTGTAGCTGCCGTTCTTGAGCTTGCGCTGGCTGAAGTTGGTGAAGCCGCCCGCGTTGATGCCGGCGTTCAGCGACAGCGTGAAGGTCGTGGAGTTGGTGCACTCGACGGTGAGCGTCGAGCTGGCGTCGATCGGCACCGCGCCGATGGGATTGATGGTGGTGCCGAAGCTCAGCGTCGAGCCCGACACGTTGCAGGCCGTGGTGACCGTGGTCTGAGAACTCAGCGAGTTGGTCGCGGTGGCGGCGCCGGCCTCGTGCGGCCACAGCGCGAGCGCGCCCATCAGGTGCAACAGGGCCGGAAGCAGGTCCAGCCGATGTGCCGCACGCGCCAGGCGCAGCGGCGCTGCCGGCGGTCCGCCGCCGTGGGCGGGCAAGCCTGTGGCCGCCGCCCGGGCGTCGAGTCGATCGGGGAGGAGCTTGTCTATCCGTCCCTGCATCCGTGCTCCGTCAATGCACCACGACGCTGCCCTTTTCGGGGAGCCGTGCGCCATGGGCGCGGGCCTCCGCCAGGATCAGCAGGCCCCGCGCGGTGATCGCGTCGCGGGGGTAAAGCGACATGCCGACATGCGCGTCCAGCCGCACCGGATGGCCGCCCAGATCGAAGGACTCGCTCAGCGACTCGCGCATGCGTTCGGCCAGGGCCTCGGCTTCCGACGGCGAGCCCACTCGGGTCACGACCAGGGCGAACTGCTCGCTGGCGTGACGCGCCAGCAGGTCGGCCGGGCCGGCGCAACCGGACAGGCGCCGGCCGATCTCGACCAGCACCGGCGCCGCCGCGGCGACGCCCTCGCCGCGCAGCAGCGCGTCCAGGCCCTTGAGCACCACGATGTTGACCGCCACCTTGCCCGCCTCGGCGTTGACCATGCGCAGCACCTGATCCAGCCGCTCCAGCAGCGCGACCTGCCCCAGCATGCCGGTGGTGCCGTCGCGCAGCAGCGACGAGGGCCGCGACTGACGGCCGCTGGCGCGCTCGCTCTGCAGCAGCTCGTCCAGATCGCCGAACAGCGTCTCCAGACCGCTGCCCTTGTCGTAGAAACCGTCGGCGCCGGCCTTCATGCACAGGTCGCGGTAGGCGTCCATCGCATGGTGGGTCAGCATCAGGATGCGGCCGGTGTAGCCCTTGCGGCGCAGCGCGCGCAGCACGTCGATGCCGGTGCCCACCACCAGGGTCATGTCCAGCAGCACCGTGTCGGGCTGCAGCCAGTCGATCAGGGCCACCGCCTGGGGGGCCGAGTCCGCTTCACCGACGACGCGCACGCCGGGCATCGAGTCGAGTCGGCGCGCCAGGAGCCGGCGGATGGCCGACGAGTCCTCGACGAGAAAAATGTCCATGAAGCGGCACTCCGGATCAGCGCAGCCACGGGTCGTCGCTGCATGTCCGGCATCTTCCGCTCGGGCAGGGGAACGCATCAGCAGCGTGCCACGCAAGCTGGTGTCGGGCTCCGTCCGCAGGGTTCGTCCGGCGATCACCTACAGGTCCCCTCCCCATTTTCCAACCCCTCAGGGTTGCGCTGTCCCAAGCGATGCGGCGCTCAGATCGCGTCCGTCAGCCCGTGCTGCACGCAATACTTGGTGAGCTCGGTGTTGTTGCGCCAGCCCGTCTTCTCCAGAATGCGGGCCCGGTAGGTGCCCACCGTCTTGGCCGACAGGTGCATGGTGTCGGCGATCTCGGCCGGGGTCTTGCCCGCCGCGATCAGCAGCATCACGCGGTGCTCCTGCGCCGACAGCTGCTCATGCGGCAGCTGGTCGGGCGACGCGCCGCTGAGCAGCCCCAGCAGGTGATCCGCCATCGCCGCCGTCACATAGCGCCCGCCCTGCAGCAATCGCTGCAGCGCCACCACCAGCTCGTCGGTCGCCTTGTCCTTGGGCAGATAGCCAGAGACGCCCATCTGCAGCAATCGCGCCGCGTAGGCGGACTCGGCATTCAGACTCAGCACCAGCACCGGCACGCCCTTGAGCGCGCGCAGCATGCGGCTGGCGCCCTCGGTGCCGCTGGCATCGGGCAGGGACAGGTCCAGCACCAGCGCGTCGGGCTTGTGGGCCTGGCCGTGCTGAAGCCCCTCGGCGATGGTCGCGGCCTCGTCGATCACCGCCTGCGGCCATTGATGCTGGATCAGCTGCTTGACCCCAAGCCGCATGATCGGATGGTCGTCAACGATCAGAAACCTCATCCCAGCCCTCCTCGTTCTCGATGGCCTCGCCATCGGCATCCGCCGCTCCCGTTCCTCCCGAAAGCGGCACCCTCACGTCGATACGCGTCCCCCGGCCGTCCCCCGGTCCAAAAACCATGGATCCGCCGGCCAGCACCGCGCGCTCCCTCATGTTGCGCAAGCCCGAGGCGTCCGCCCGCACATGGCCGGGGCCGACGCCGTCATCCTCGATGCGCAGCAGGTACTCGCGCCCCTCGATCACCGAGGAGATCGTCAGCTGATGCGCCTGCGCATGCCGCAGCACATTGGTCGCCGCCTCCTGCAGCAGGCGGAACAGCTGGTTGTGCTGCTCCGACGTCAACGCGTCGTCCGGCGCCAGGTCCACATCGACGACCAGCTCGGTCTGCCGCTGCAGGCCCTGCACGTAATGCTGCACCGCGGCGGCAAAGCCGAAATCATCGAGCAGCGGCGGCCGCAGACTGGTCGCGATCCGGCGCGCCGCGCCGATCACCTCGTCGGCAATGCCCAGCATCTCGTCCAGCATCGGCTCCTTGGCCGGCGCGATCTTGCGTGCCATCGACAGCGCCAGCATCTTGCCCGCCGTGCCCAGCTGACCGAGCTGATCGTGCACCTCGCGCGCCAGCCGCCGGCGTTCCGCCTCGACACCGCGATCGAGCTCCGCGGTGAAGCTTTGGATGCGCGTCAGCGCCTCGCTCAATTCCCGGGTCCGCTCGGCCACTGCCGATTCCAGCTGCGCATGGCTGTCGCGCAATGCGCGCTCGGCGCTGTCGCGACCCTGGCGCTCACGCCACAGCGCCAGCATCGCGGCCGCCACCATGACGCCGCCCGCCAGCGGCAACACCTGCGCCAGCAGCGTGGTGCGCTCGGTCTGCCGGACCACCTCCACCTCGATCGCGTCGATGCGGCGCTGCTGCAGCGACTTCAGCCGTCCCAGCTCGCCGCGGATCTCGTCCATCACCTGCTTGCCGGCGACGTAGGCCTGCACATTGCCCAGCGCGCCGACGCCCAGCTTCCAGCGGCTCTCGATGTTGCCGGCCACCTGCCGGCGGCGCTCCGCGATGACGCGGTCCAGACGCTCGAAGGCCGGCTGCTGCCGGTCGCCACTCACCGCCAGCGCGTCCTTGAGCGCCACGTAGCTGGCGTCGAGCTCCCGATTGGCCTTCTCATAGGGGTCCAGAAACGCCGCATCGCCGGTGATCAGAAAACCGCGCTGGCCCGTCTCGAGATCGACCAGCAGCCCGTTCAGCTCGCTGATCAGCAGTTGCGTGCGCAAGGCATGGGCGCGCACAGCCTCCTGGCGCGTGAGATCGCCCAGACTGCGGTATTCGCTGTACGCGGTGACTACGAAGGCGATGCAGCCGGCGAGCAGCAAGCCCGCGGCCACCGGAAAGGTCTGCAAGCGCATGTAGGACCGGGCTCGAGCACCCGTGTTCAACTCACCCTGTGGAGACCGTCGTATTCCGGTGATGACAAGCGTCCGGCTCCACCCCACTGCCTCGGACCCCGTTCATTCGCTGGGGGATCCGCTGGATCTTTCGATCCCTGGAACTCTCGCTCTCTCTTCGGTCGACTGGACGTGCCCTCTGCGTGACACGTTCACATGGGGCTAACGCTAGAGGTGCTCGCCCAGAAAAGCAAGCCCCTGCTCACATGCCCGTGCCTGTGGCACCACGATGTCCATGATGCCGAGGCCCCCGACCGGCCGCCGCGCGCCCGGCATGCGGCGTACGGTACGCGGGGTCAGTTCTTGAGCGCCCCGTCCGAGGGTGTTCGCAGGGGCCGAATCGGGGTTCAGAACAGCTCGACATCGCTGAGCTGCAGGGACTCGGTCATTCGGCCCTGCGCGACCAGCGCCGCGTGGCTCTGGACCTGATTCCGGCCGGCGCCTTTGGCGTGATAGACCGCCTTGTCGGCGCGTTCGAACGCCGCCGCCGGCGAATCCCCGCCGCGGATCTGCGTGAAGCCGATGCTCACCGTGATGCGGCCCACCTGCGGGAACGCGTATTGGGCGGTGTTGTGGCGGAAGCGCTCGAACGCATGGGCCGCGTCGGCCTCGTCCTCGCAGCGCATCAGGACGACGAACTCCTCCCCGCCGAAGCGGTAGAGCAGGTCATTGAAACGGAAGCTGCTGCGCATCAGGCGCGACAGCAACAGCAGCACCTCGTCGCCGATCAGATGACCGAAGCGGTCGTTGATGGACTTGAAGTGGTCGATGTCGATCACGCCCAGCCAATAGCGCGGATGGACATCGGCGTGGCGCCGGTCGTCGCCGGCGCTCGCCGCCTGCTTGCGGCTCGGGAGCTCCGACACGGCCTTCAGGAAGCTCTCGTCGAAGGTCTTGCGGTTGAGCAGCCCGGTCAGCGTGTCGCGCTCGCTGTAGTCCAGCAAGCCCTGGAAGTTGTGATAAATCCGCAGCACGCTGGAGACCATGCGCTGGGCGTCGGCCTTGAGCCGGCGCGCGGTGTGCAGTTCCAGCACGCCGACGATCTCGCGCTCGGTGGCCAGCGGGAACAGCGTCACCCAGTCCTGCTCCTCGCGCTGCTGCAGCACGCTGCGCTGCGTCAGGCATTCGAGCCGGCGGGGATGTTCGTCCAGTTTCGGGAGCGCGTCCGGGTCGATCCAGAGCGAATCGGCGGTGGCGACCGCATCGCCGGCGCGCAATCGCGCGCGGGTCAGCCAGCGCTGCTCGCCGGGCTCGCCGACGCAGCGGTAGATGGCCACGGCCACCAGGCCGCCCACGAGGTCGCGCAGCGCCGTGACCAGGGTGACGTCCATGACGTCCCGGTCACGAAACCCCGTCAGTTCGGCAAGATGATCGACAACCCCGGACATGGTGCGTGTTCGCTGCTCTTGTAGGGCATCGACCGCATCCGGGAGCTTCCCGACGCTTATGCCCGCGCCGGCTTGCCGGCGGAATGGTGCGCAGTGTATCGGGCGATGAGTCCGAGCAGGTGCTCTTCGTCATAGGGCTTGCCCAGGTAGTCGTCGACGCCGAGTTGCTGCGCGTAGTCGCGATGCTTCTGCGCGATCCGCGAGGTGATCATGATCACCGGCAGCGATGACAGGCGTGCGTCGGCCCGCAGATTGCGCACCAGATCGAAGCCGTCCATGCGCGGCATCTCGATGTCCGACAGCACGACCGTGGGCAGCTCGTCGCCGCCCAGGCGCTCCATCGCATCCAGACCGTCCTTGGCCAGCAGCACGCGATAGCCTTCGCGCTCGAGCAGGCGCTGCGTCACGCGCCGCACCGTCAGCGAGTCGTCCACCACCATCACCAGGGGCGCGAGCGGGACCGGAGCCTGCTCGACCACGACCTGGCGCGCGGCCTGCGCTTCGTGCACGCGCTGCTGCGCGGCATGGCCGTAGCGGTTGGCCAGCGCCACCGGGTTGTAGATCAGCGCCACGTCGCCCGAGGCCAGCAGGCTGATGCCGGCAAGACCCGGCACCTGCATCAGCTGCGGGCCCAGGTTCTTGATCACGACTTCCTGGTTGCCCAGCACTTCGTCGACATGCAGCGCCAGGCGCTGCTGCGCGCTGTGCACCAGCGCCACCGGCACCGTCTTGCTTTGCGCGACGCCGCGATCGCTGTGATGCATCAGACCGCCCAGCCAGTAGAAGGGCATGCGCTCGCCGGCGGCCATCAGCGCGCCGTCGGCATAGGCCTGCTCGACCTGCTCGACCGACAGGCGCTGCACCGACAGCATCAGGCTGGCTGGCACCGCGACCTTGCGATCGCCGTAGCGCAGCACCACGACCTGCGTCAGCGCCGTGGTCAGCGGCACGCGCAGCTCGAAGCTGGCGCCCTGCCCCGCGGTCGACTGGGTCAGCACGTAGCCGCCCAGCGTGTTCACTTCCGAGCGCACGACGTCCATGCCGACGCCGCGGCCGGCCATCTCGGTCAGCGCTTCCGCCGTCGAGAAGCCGGGCTCGAAGATCAGGTCCATCAGCCGCGTGTCGTCCAGCGTCTGACCCGGCTGGATCAGACCCTGGCTTTCGCCGCGGGCGCGGATGCGCGCCAGATCGAGGCCGGCGCCGTCATCGCTGAAGCGGACCTGGATCTCGTTGCCTTCCTGATGCAGGCTCAGCACGATGCGGCCCGACGCGGTCTTGCCCGCCTGCTGGCGCGCCTCCGGCGTCTCGATGCCGTGCACCACGCTGTTGCGCAGCAGGTGCTCGAAGGCGCCCGTCAGGCGCTCCAGCACCGCGCGGTCCAGTTCGACGCCGCCGCCGCGGATCTCCAACTGGGCCTGTTTGCCGCTCTCGCGGGCGGCCTGGCGGACGACGCGATGCAGACGTTCGGCCAGGCTGGAGTCGAACTCCACCATGCGCGTGCGCAGCAGGTCGTCCTGCAGCTCGCGGGTCAGGCGCGACTGGGCGGCCAATTCGTCTTCGCCGGCCGCGACGTTGCGCTGCAGTCCGCGCTGCACCGTGGCCACGTCGTTGACCGACTCCGCCAACATGCGGGTCAGCTCCTGGAAGCGGGTGTAGCGGTCGAACTCCAGCGGATCGAAGTCCTTGCCGGTCGCGTGGACGGCTTCCTGGCGGGCGGCGATGCGGGCCTCGGCCTGCAGCTCCAGCTCGCGCAACTGCGTGCGCAGGCGCTCCAGGTTGTCGTCCAGATCGGCCAGCGAGGTCCGCATCTGACCCAGCTCGGACTCCAGCCGCGCGCGGCGGATGGAGACCTCGCCGGACAGCGCGGCCATGCGTTCCAGCAACACGCCGCGCACGCGCACCTGCGCGGCCGGCGCCACCGGGGCGCTCTCCAGCGGCTGGCCGAGGTCGGCGATCTCGCTGAAATGGGCCCAGTCGATCTCGACGTCGGGCGCGGGGACTGGCGCGGGCGTCGGTTCCGCTTCGGGTTCCGGCTCGGCTTCGGTCTCGGAAGACACCAGAGGCTCAGCCGTCGTGGACGGCTCCACCAGCTCCGCGGCTTCGGACGCGTGAGCGGCCTGGGCTTCGGCCCCAGCTTCGGCCGAGGCATCGCCTTCGGCCACCAGGATCGCGTCGGAACCCTCGGCGGGCGCGGGCACGGTCTCGACCACGGCGGTCGCCGAGATCGGCGCCTGCGTCGGCACGGGCGTCGAGGCCGCGGCCAACGGCTGCGGATCGCGCCAGGTGCGCTGCAGCGTGGTGAAGGCGTGCTCCAGGCCGTCGCCGGCGTCCTGCAAGGCGAGCAGCTGCTCGTAGCGCGGCTCGCCGTCGCCGACCAGGCGCTCGATCTGCGATTCCAGCTGATGGGCCAGCTCGCCCAAGCGCATCGCGCCGGCCAGGCGGGCGCCGCCCTTGAAGGTGTGCAGCACCCGCATGCAAGCGGCGGCGCGGCCTGTGTCAGCGGGCGTCGCGGCCCACTCGCGCAGCGCGGCGTGCAGCTCGCCCAGCAGGTCCTCGGCCTCTTCCTCGAAGATCGGCATCAGCTCCGGCTCGATCTGGTCGGGCAGGCTGAAGTCGAAATCATCGTCGGCCGCGGAGACCGGCGCGGACGCCGGCGGCAGCTCATGCGCCGAGGCGATGAAGGGCGGCAGCGCGTCGCTCGGATCGATCGGATCGACCAGCGAGGCCGACAAGTCGTTCGGGCTGGACGACAGCGCGGCGGTCGAGACCTCCTGCAGCGACATGGCCAGCAAGCCGGCGTCGCTGTCGGCATGGCCGTCGGGCAGCGGCGCGCCCGGCTCGAAGTCTTGCAGATCGGCCATCAGCACCGGATCGGCTTCCTTCAGGAAACCGGCGGCGAACTGATGCAGCAGACGGCGGATCTCGTCGGCGGCGCGCGGGAACAGCGTCGGATCGGCGACCTCGTGGCCTTGGGCGCGTTCGAGCGCATGCTCCAGCGCGCGGGCCAACGCGGACAGATCCTCGAAGCCGACCGTCGCGGCGCTGCCGGCCAGGCCATGGGCCAGCGCGGCGGCGTCCGTGGGCAGCGGCGATTGCGGCAGCAGCGACCACTCGCTGAGCTCGACCTGCAACTGGCGCGAACGCTCGTCCGCTTCGTTCAGGAAGATGTTGAACAGCGCGATGCTGATGCGCAGGGGACCGATGACCTTGACGCCCTCGTCGGACTCCTCGGGCTCGTCATCCAGCGGCGGCGAGACCGCCGTGCCGCCGACCAGGCTCAGCGCCGGCGCGGCGTGCGTCAACGGCGTCGGCGGCGACGACAGGTCGAGGTCGGGCAGCTCCAGATCGGACAGGGTCAGCGGCGACAGGCCGTCGACCGGCGTCCCGGACGGGGTAGCCGTGGCGGCCTCGTCGTCGAGCGTCGCCAGCGCGTCCTCGTCGACGGGCTCTGCGCCTTCGGGAGGCTCGACGTGTTCGGCGCCTTCGATCAGCTCCTGCGACAGGTCCAGCGTCAGCTCGACGGCGGGCGCATCGATCGCGTCGATCGCGGGCACGGCCTGCGTGTTCAGCGCGGACAGATCGGACAGGTCCAGCAGATCCAGCGTCGGCTCATCGATGAACGACGCCGGCGCGTCCTCCAGCGGCATCGCGGAGGTCGGCTCGATGTCCACCAGCGGCGCGTCCTCGGGCCAGCCGGGTGGCAAGTCCAAGCTCGTGGTCGGCTCCAGCGGCAGCGTGGGCTCGGCGGTGAAATCCGGAGGCGTGGACAGATCCAGGGTCTCGAAGGCCTCGGACGGCGTGGCGGGCTCGATCAGATCGGACGCCTGCACCTCCTCGGCCACCGTCGGCAGCTCCAGCGTCGCGTCCAGGACCGGCGGCTCCTCGGGCGGCGTCGGCTTCAGCGCGGCCAGATCCACCGTCGCGTCGAGCTCCGGCAGCGCCTGCGTCAGCTCCGGAATCTGGGCCGGCGCGTCGGCGCTCAGGTCCAGCGGCAGATCGGCGGGGAACTCCAGCGGCAGCTCGGTGAGCGTCGTCAGTTCGGCAGCAGCGACCGCGCCAGGCACCGCTTGCGGCAACCCGATGTCGGTGACGATGTCCAGATCGGGCATCGGCAGCGGCTCGACGTCCAAGCCCGGCAGGTCCAGCGCGGGCAGGTCCAGCGAGGGCAGATCCTCGACCAGCGAGCGCGGCGAGGCGTCCAGCGTCGCGAGCAGGTCCAGCGCGGCCTGCTCATCGGGCGTCGGCGCGACGGCCTCGGAGGGCTCCGCCAGCGTCGGCTCGGACGGGTCCGGCACGTCCGACGGCTCGATGAACTCGCCCGGCGCCAGGTCGATCGCGTCGCCCCGGAAGGAGAGATCGTCGACACGGGCGACATGGTCCGCATCGACCGGGTGCTCGTGCTCGACGGCATCGACCGCTTCAGGGAAGGCGGGCAGCTCGGCGACTTCGATGACTTCGCCGACATCGGCCAGTTCCTTGAACTCGGCCAGCTCGGGCAGATCGCCCAAGTCCACGAACTCGACCAGCTCCGGCGCATCGGGATCGACCGGCGCGGCGTGCGCGATCGGAGCCTCATGCGGCTCATGCGCTTCGGGGAGGGCCGGCGCGGGCGTCAGGCCCAGGTCGGCCGTCTCGGCGGCCACGGCGAGCGAGAGCGGCACGGCGGCCTCGGCCACCGGCGTCGGGATCGCGGCGGCCGCGGCTTGCAGCGGCTGATAGCGGTTCTCCAGCCGCAGCGCATCGGCGGCGGCGCGGAACGGAGCGCTGTGATAACCGTGCGGACGGGACTCGCCGATGGCGACGGCCCAGTCCTGGAAGGCGTCCAGGGCCTCATTGCTGAAGCGCAGCAGATCTTGGTCCGCCTGCGGATGCTCCGCCAGACGGTGATTGAAGAGCTGCTCGCAGGCCCAGCCGGCTTCGCCGAACTCGTTCAGCCCGACCATGCGCGAGCTGCCCTTGAGCGTGTGGAACGCGCGGCGCACCGTCGTCAGCTGCTCCTTGTCGGAGCCGTTGCGGGCCAGCGCGATCAGCGCCTCGCGCGCGGTCGCGACGACCTCGGCGGCCTCTTCCAGGAAGATGCCCAGCATCTCCTCGTCAATGGCTTCCTCGGCCTGCGGGATCGGGGCGCTGGGCGCGGGTGCGGGGGGAGCCACCGGGGCCGCGGCCTCGATGAACTGCTGCAGCGACTCGGCGGCCTGATGGCCGGTGGCCGTATCGCCGGCCGACAGCAACTGCTGCTGCGCCTGCTGCGCGGCCTGCGCCAGGCCGAGATCGTCGGCGGCACGGGCTTCGTGAGAAATGCGTTCCAGATCGCGCGCCAGATCCTCGGTCGAGCGATCGCCCTGGGCGACGGCTTGCGCGGTCGCCTGCAGCTGATCCAGCAGCTGCGGCTTGGCGGCGGCTTCGGCGTCGGCCAGCTCGCGCGCATGGGCGCGTTGCTCGCTCTCGCGGCCGACCAGCGACTGCAGCAGGCCCGCGTCCTCGTCGAAACGGAACATGCGCTTGGCCAACTGCGGCTGGACGCTGAGCATGTCGATCAGGAAGCCGACCGCGCCCAGGTTGTGGGCCAGCCGGTCGAACTGCGCCTGCGGACCGGGCAGCGTGGGATCGACTTCGGTGTTGGCCAGTTCATCGACCTGGTCGCGCATGCGCAGCATGGCCTGCGCGGCCTGCGTCAGACCCAGCACGCTGAACACGCCGCGCATGGTCTGCAGCTGATTCGGCACCGGGATCAGCAGCTCGCGCTTGGCGGGGTCGCGGAAATACTCGTCGCACTGGCGCTCGACCTCGGACAGGCTGGCGCGCAGCTCGTGCACGACCGAGCCCAGCGTCTGGCGATCGGCGACGCGGCGGTACAGCTCCTCCATCCAGGCTTCCAGCGCCAGCGGCGCCTCGCCGTGACCGACGGACTCGATGCGGCGAGCCAGACTCTTGACGCGCTCGGCCTGCTCGGGCTGGTCGAAGGCCTCGTCCTCGAGCGCCGCCTCCAGATAGAGCATGCAGGTCGCGATCTCCATCGCCAGCGCGGGCGACGGGGCCTGTCCCGAACGCAGCGTCGCGACGACGGCCCGACGCAGCGTGTCACCCAGCACTTCACCACTGGGGAAGAGCTTCTGCAGCGACTCGCCGACGTTGGCGAACTGCTCGTTCAGCCCGCCCAGGCGATGGGTCTCGCCCTCGGCGGCCGAGGCCCACGATTCCTTGGCCACGGCGACGCGGCGCTTGGCGCTGGCGACCCAGTTCGGATCGATGCGGCCCAGCGTGTCGTCGCGGTAGTCGACCGATTGCGCCTCCACCAGCCCGTAGACCTGTTGGACGGCTTCCAGCCGCGGCGCGCTGCCGGGCTCGGGCTGACGCGAGGCGGCGGCGAAGAACAGCAGGTCCTTGGCCAGACGCTCGGACGGGGCGGCGTCACCACCCGCGCGCAGCTGCGCCAGCAGCCGCGAACCCAGCCGCTTGACCAGCGTGTCCACGGGGAGCAGCCCGCGCGATTGGGCCTCGAACTGGCCCGCGGCCAGCATCCAGAGCGTGCGCGCATTCGGCAGCGACTGCGTCCGCGCCAGGCCCGCGCACAGGTCGCTCAGCAGCTGGCCCTGACCGGGCGCCGGGGCGCGCATCTGCTTGAGCAGCAGGGTCTCGAAGGGACCGCGCATCTGCTCGGCGCTCAGCGCGCGGACGGCGGTATCCAGCGGCAGCTCGCGCCAGCGGAACTCCTCGGTCCACAGGTCGGCCGGGTGAATCCGGCCCGCGCCGTTGAGTTCCTGCAGCGACTGGTAGGCCGGGAACAGCGCCAGCGAGCTGGGCTGACCACCGGCCAGGGTCTTGGCGATGAAGGCCAGCACCGCGAAGTCGGCGCGCTCGACGGCCTCCACTTCGGCGACGGTGACCGCGTTCGGGGACTCGGCCAGACGGAACAGCGTGGCCTCGGCGGCGCGCAGCAGCTGCGCGGCGGCGGGCAGGCTGACCACCGCCAGCACGCCGGCCGCCTGGTGCATCTGCTGGGCCGCGCCCTGCAGCGCCGGGCTGGGTTGGCCGTCGCCGCCGGTGAGGGGCGAGGACCGCGCATCGGCATCGCGCAGCACGCGGCGAAGGGCCTTGTGCACCGATTCCAGCGTGCGGCGCAGTTCCTCCTGCACCCAAGCCAGCGGGCTCAGGTCGGCAGGGAACTCGGATTCGCGCGTGAGGTCCATGATCAGACGACCTTGAATCGGGCCACCGACTGCTTCAGCGCCTCGGCGGAACGCGACAGCTCATGCACCATCTGAGCGGTGGAGCGCGTGCCCTCGGAAGTCTGCTCGGTCACCGCGAAGATGTGCTGGATGTTGGCGCCGACCTCGTTGGCCGCGCGCGCTTCGTTCTGCGCAACCGCCGAGATCTGCGCGGTCAGCTCGTCCAGGCGACGCGACACCGAGTCGATGTCCTCCAGCGCGCGGCCGGCCGCGTCGGACAGCTTCGTACCCTCGACCACGCCCAGCGTGGAGCGCTCCATGGCGGCCACCGCGTCGTGGGTATCGGTCTGAATGGTCTTGACCAGCGCCGCGATCCGGCGCGTCGCGTCGGCCGAGCGTTCCGCCAGCCGCTGCACTTCTTCCGCCACCACCGAGAAGCCGCGACCGGCTTCACCGGCGGAGGCCGCCTGGATCGCCGCGTTCAGCGCCAGCACGTTGGTCTGCTCGGTAATGTCGGAGATCAGCTCGGTGATCTCGCCGATCTCCTGCGAGGACTCGCCCAGCCGCTTGATGCGCTTGGAGGTCTCCTGGATGTGATCGCGGATCTGGTTCATGCCGCCGATGTTGTTCTGCATGGCCTGCAGACCCTGCTCGGCCGCTTCCCGCGACTGGCGGGCCACGTCGGCGGTCTGCTGCGCCTGCGCGGACACGTCGTTGATCCGGTGGGCCATCTGCAGCACGGCCTCGCCGGTGGCGCGGATCTCGTGCAGCTGTTCGGTCGAGGCGGCCAGCAGCTCGGTCGAGGTCTGGTCGACCTGCGCGGTCGTTTCCGTCACCCGGCCCGCCGTGGTCTGCACCTGGTGCACCAGCGTGCGCAGCTCTTCCACCGTGTAGTTCACCGAGTCGGCGATCGCGCCGGTGATGTCCTCGGTCACCGTCGCCTGGTGCGTCAGGTCGCCCTCCGCGACGGTCTGCAGCTCGTTCATCAGACGCAGAATCGCGGCCTGGTTGGCGTCGTTGACGCGCTTGGCCTCTTGCTCCTGCGCCTCGGCCTCGCGGCGTTGCTCTTCGGCGAGTTGCGCGCGGCGGCCCTGGTCCGACACGTACAGCCGCAGGAAGCCCAGCGCGCCCACCACCAGCAGCGCCAGCGAGGCGACCATGCCGATCAGCAGCAGCGGATTCAGTCCGCCAGCCGATTCCAGGCCTTGCGAGAGCTGGTCCAGGTCCTTGCGCAGCACTTCGCTGTCGTTGAGGATCGCCGTCTGCGCTTCCCGCGCGGACACCAGGCCCTGCAGGTTGGACAGGATGGCCGTGGCCTGCGTGCGGGTCTGGTCGTACTGGGTCAACAGGACCTTCAGACGCTCGCGCACCTGCGCGTCCTTGGCGCCGGCCAGGTGCAGCTCGGGGTTGCCGTTGAGCAGCGCCTGGGCGATCTCGCGGAAGGCGTTCAGGTCCTTGCCCAGCAGGAAGACGGCCTCCGGGCTCACGCCCTCTTGCGTCAGGAATTCGTTGGCGGACTTGCCGATGCGCTGGGTCAGCATCACCAGCTGACCGACCGCGGCGACTTCGCCGGTCGGGGCCGAGCTCTGCAGCGACAGCGAGGCCACCGCCTCGGCACTTTCCAGCAGGTCCGACGATTGACGGTTGATCGCGCGCAGCGCGGCGCCGACCTGCGTCAGCACCTTCTCCTGCGCCAGCATGACCTTCGTGTTCTTGTCGGCGCGGGCGACCATGGGGGCGATCTTGTCCAGGGTCTCGTCCAACGAGCCCGGGGCCTTGGCCAGATCGCCGCTGCCGTCGCGCAGCGAGCCGATCACGCCGGTCAGCACCTCGGACGCTTCCTTCATTTCGGGGAAGGCGTTCTTGTTGCCCAGCAGCGCGGTCGAGACCGCCTTGGCCAGGCGCTGCGACTGCATGGCCGCCTGACCGGCGCCGCGCACCTGCGCCGCCGAGCGGTTGCTGCCGTACAGCGCGGTCGCGACCGTGGCGGCCGTGCCGATCACGCCGACCGCGACCAGCACCGTGTACAGCGGCGTGCGCCGGGCCGCGGGCGCCTTGACCGCCGGCATGGGCGTGGGCGTGTCGGGGGCGGACGCCGAGGGCTGATAGCCGGCGTTCGTGTCCTGGAACTCGGGCGTGGGCTGGGCGGTCGTGATGATCGAGGGCTGGAAGTCCTGCGTGTCGTCGCTGCCCGGCCCCGTCTGCTCGGTGGTCGGTCCTGCGTCGATGTCGACGTCCGCCTTGCCCTCGTTCTTGCCCTTGTTCTTGATCTTGTCCAGGAAGCTCATCTCACCCTCGTTTGGTCGTTTCGTCGTTCGGGACCCGGGACGGGACCTTGGCCTCGCCGTCTGGCGCTCAGTTCAACACGATGCGCAGGAACTGCGGATGCCGGGCCAGTGCTTCCAGATCCAGCACCTGCCAGCGCCGGCCCTCGCCGTCGCGCATGCGCGCCGGGGCGAAGTCCGGATGGCCGGGCGCATCGGGCTCGGCCTGGAGTTGTTCGTCGCCGCGCAGCCCCAGCAGCTGATCCACCAGCAGCGCGCAGTTGATGCCCAGTTCAGGATTCACCGACACCAGCCGATGGGACGCGCTCAGCGACGTGGAGCCGCGCAGGCCCAGGAACGCCGACAGGTCCACCACCGTGTGCAGGCCGCCGCGCAGATTCGCGACGCCCAGCATCCAGGGCTGCGTGTAGGGGACGGGTTGGAGCGGGACCGGCGTGAAGATCTCGCCGGACTGCTTCAGCGGGAGCAGCAACCCCAGCCCGGCGCATTCGACGGCCAGCCAGCTGGCAGCCTGGGGCGCTTCGCGCGCCGCCTGCATGCGCTGCGCCAGCCGTTGTTGAAGTTCGCGCAGCGCTTGCTTGTTGGCCATGATGTGCTCAGCCCAGCGCCTTGATCTTGGCCAGCAATTCCTCGGCCTTGACGGGTTTGACGACGTAGTCGCGCGCGCCTTGGCGCATGCCCCAGACCTTGTCGGTCTCCTGGTTCTTGCTGGTGCACATGATCACCGGGACGTCGGCGTAGCGCTCGTCGCGGGTGATGGCGCGGGTCAGCTGGAAGCCGTTCTGGCCGGGCATGACCACGTCCATCAGGATCAGGTCGGGCTTCTCCTCGGCCAGGCGCTTCATCGCCTCCTCGCCGTTCTCGGCGGTGCGCACGGAGAAGCCGCGCTTGCCCAGCATGTCGCTGAGCGCGTGCAGCTCGGTCTTGGAGTCGTCGACCAGCAGGATCTTTTGGATGGGCATGAGATCTCCCCTTGTGGCGCCCCGCGACGGCGTGCGGCGGCCGGGTCGGATTGGGCGTCGTTGGGTGGGTGAAGCAGAAACTGGGCTGGAGGCCGGACGCGGGCTCAGGCCTCGCGCCGGTGCTGCTGGACCGCCTGCAGCAGTTGGTCCTTGGTGAAGGGCTTGGTCAGGTAGTCCTGCGAGCCCACCATCCGGCCGCGCGCCTTGTCGAACAGGCCGTCCTTGGAGGACAGCATGATCACCGGGACGTTGGAGAACTGCGGGTTGCGCTTGATGATGGCGCAGGTCTGGTAGCCGTCCAGGCGCGGCATCAGGATGTCGCAGAACACCAGGTCGGGCTGGTAGTCGCTGAGCTTGGCCAGCGCGTCGAAACCGTCCTCGGCCAGCACGACCTCGTGGCCGCCCTGCTTGAGGAAGATCTCGGCGCTGCGGCGGATCGTGTTGCTGTCGTCGATGACCAGCACCTTGGTCGCCGTGCGGGGGCTCGCGCTGGATTCCAAGCTGTTCTCCGTATGGTTCAGACGTTGGTTGTCAGAGAAATTTCAAGCTCGCGACAGTCGCCGGACGACGGGCGTCCGGCTTCCGGGTCGGCGGCGATGATCGATGACAGGACGATCGGCCGGCGCCCGGAAATACGGGTCAGATCGGGGTCAGATCTGGACCATCTCGAAGTCCTCCTTGCGGGCACCGCATTCAGGACAGGTCCAGTTCATGTCGACATCCTCCCAACGTGTGCCGGCGGCGATGCCGTGCTCGGGATCACCCGCGGCCTCGTCATAAATCCAGCCACAGATCAGGCACATCCAGGTCCTTGCTTCGCTCACGATGGGTTGACTTTGCATCACTACAATGATCGAAAGATTGTAGCCACGGCCCCCAAGCCGATCGGAGGGCAGAAGTACCGATGAAACAACAGTCGATACCGGTGCTTCTTCACATCCCGCGCATCAGTTCACGGCTTCGCGCCACCCATTCATGAGCCGCCCAGACCTCTCCTCGCAAGCCCCCCACGACGCCGTCGACGACGAGCAGGAATCCCCCCCGCCCGCCTGCGTGATGAGCTTCAACGCCAGCGACCCCAGCGGCGCGGGCGGCAGCGCGGGCGACGTGGCCACCATCGCCGCCATGGGCGCGCACGCCCTGCCGGTGGTGACCGCCATCGTCATGCGCGACACGGCCGAAGTCTTCGACCACCACACCCTGGACGGCGACGTCATCGTCGAGCAGGCCCGCTCCATCCTGGAGGACGTCCCGGTCGCCGCCTGGAAGGTCGGCTTCCTGGGCAGCGCCGAGGGCATCTCCTCGGTCGCGGAGGTGCTGTCCGACTACCCGGACACGCCGCTGGTGGCCTATCTCCCCAGCATCTCCTGGCTGGACGAGGAGCAGCAGCAGAGCTACCTGGACGCCTTCCGCGAGCTGGTGCTCCCCCAGACGCTGGTGCTGGTGGGCAACCACAAGACGCTGAGCGACTGCCTGCTCCCGGACTGGGACGCGGATCGCCCGGCCTCCCCGCGCGAGCTGGCCGTCGCCGCGAACCAGCATGGCGCCGCCCATGTGCTGGTGACCGGCATCGGCCTTCCCAATCAATTCATCGACAACGTGCTGGCCGGCCCGCAGGGCGCCATCACGGGCGAGAAGTTCGAGCGTTTCGAAGCCAGCTTCGTGGGCGCCGGCGACACGCTGTCGGCCGCGCTGGCGGCGCTGCTGTCGGTGGGCGCCGAGCCGCACGACGCGGTCGGCGAGGCGTTGGCGTTCCTGGACCAATCGCTGGAGGCGGGATTCCGTCCCGGCATGGGCAACGTGGTGCCGGACCGCTTCTTCTGGGCGCTGCCGCCCGGTGAGGAAGGCGAGGACGGCCAGCCGCTGACCGCCGCCACGACCGACGAAGTCGCCATGGACGAGCCGCCCAGCCGGGGCGGCCCGCGCCGCATCCACTGACCCTGCCCCGCGACAAACGCTTTCGCGCCGCGCGGCGACCCTCGAGTAGTACGGACCCGATCCCATGAGCCAGAACGAGACCCTGTTCGCCCGCGCCCAGCGCGTCATTCCTGGTGGCGTGAATTCGCCGGTGCGCGCCTTCCGCGCGGTCGGCGGCACGCCGCGCTTCATCAAGCGCGGTGAAGGCGCCTACATCGTCGACGCCGACGGCAAGCGCTACATCGATTACATCGGCTCCTGGGGCCCGATGATCCTGGGCCACGGCCATCCGGCCGTGCTGGAGGCGGTGCAGAGGGCCGCGCTGGAAGGCTTCTCCTTCGGCGCGCCCACCGAGCGCGAGGTCGAGTTGGCCGAGGAGATCCTGGCCCTGGTCCCCAGCTGCGAGCAGATCCGCCTGGTCAGCTCCGGCACCGAGGCGACGATGAGCGCGATCCGGCTGGCGCGCGGCGCGACGCGTCGCAGCAAGTTCATCAAGTTCGAGGGCTGCTACCACGGCCACACCGACGCGCTGCTGGTGAAGGCGGGGTCGGGTCTGGCGACCTTCGGCCACCCGACCTCGGCCGGCGTGCCGGACGAGACGGCGCAGCACACCCTCGTGCTCGAGTACAACAACGTCGCGCAGCTCGAGGAAGCCTTCGCGCTGCACGGCCCGGAGCTGGCCTGCGTGATCATCGAGCCCATCGCCGGCAACATGAATTTCGTTCGCGCCAGCGTCCCGTTCATGACCCGGCTGCGCGAGCTTTGCCGCCAGCACGGCGCGCTGCTGGTGCTGGACGAGGTGATGACCGGTTTCCGCGTGGGCCTGCGCAGCGCGCAGGGCCTGTACGCCGATCTGATTCCCGGCTTCGTGCCCGACATCAGCGTGTTCGGCAAGGTCATCGGCGGCGGCATGCCGCTGGCGGCCTTCGGCGCGAGCCGCGAAATCATGCGCCACCTCGCCCCGCTGGGCGGCGTCTATCAGGCCGGCACGCTGTCGGGCAATCCGGTGGCCACCGCCTGCGGTCTGGCCACGCTGCGCGAGCTCAAAAAGCCCGGCGTCTTCGACGCGCTGACCGCGCGGACCCGGCGTCTGGTCGACGGCCTGAAGGCCGTCGCGGCCGAGAACGGCGTGCCCTTCTCCGCCGATTGCGAGGGCGGCATGTTCGGCTTCTTCCTGCTGCCGGAGCTCCCGCAAAACTACACGACCGTGATGACCACGGACAAGGACCGCTTCAACCGCTTCTTCCACGGCATGCTGGACGCGGGCGTCTACCTGGCCCCCGCGCTGTATGAAGCGGGCTTCGTCTCCGCCGCCCACAGCGACGCCGACATCGACGCGACGCTGGATGCCGCCCGCGCCGCGCTGCGCTGAAACGACCGGCGACGGGCCGGGCCGAGTGCCGGCCCTTTGCCGTGACCTCGGGACCTCGGAGCGCCGGGATTTCCGATGCGCTCGTCAGGCGGCGTGCCCGGGCTTGCGCGGGTATTTCACCTCGCGACAGGCATTACCCTTGCTTACCGTTTGGTACAGCAGCTGAGAGAGAGACATGCATATCCACATCCTTGGCATCTGCGGCACCTTCATGGGCGGCCTGGCGGCACTGGCGCGCGAGGCCGGCCACACGGTGACCGGCTGCGACGCCAATGTCTATCCGCCGATGTCCACGCAGCTGGAGGCCCTGGGCATCGAGCTGATCCAGGGCTTCGGCGCGGAGCAGCTCTCGCTCAAACCGGATCTGTTCGTCGTCGGCAATGTGGTGACGCGCTCGTCGGAAGGCCGCTTCCCGCTGATGGAAGCCATCCTGGATGCGGGCCTGCCCTACACCAGCGGTCCGCAATTCCTGGCCGAGCACGTGCTGCAGGGCAAGCATGTGATGGCCGTCGCGGGCACACACGGCAAGACCTCGACGACGTCGATGCTGACCTGGATCCTGGAGGCGGCGGGCCTGGCGCCGGGCTTCCTGATCGGCGGCGTTCCTCAGAACTTCGGCGTGTCGGCGCGGCTGGGCGGCGGGAAGTATTTCGTCATCGAGGCCGACGAGTACGACACCGCCTTCTTCGACAAGCGCAGCAAGTTCGTCCATTACCGGCCGCGCACGGCCATCCTGAACAACCTCGAGCACGACCACGCGGACATCTTCCCGGACCTGGCCGCCATCGAGACCCAGTTCCACCATCTCGTGCGGACCGTCCCGTCCACGGGCCGCCTCGTGGTGAACGCCCGTGAGGAGGCCTTGCAGCGCGTGCTGGCGCGCGGCTGCTGGAGCGAGGTGCAGCGCTTCGGCGCCCGCAAGGAAGAGCCCGGCGCGCTGCGCGCCCGCGGCGAGCCGACGTCCTTTGACGTGCTGCGCGGCAGCCTCAAGGTCGGCCACGTCACCTGGGACCTGCTGGGCGAGCACAACCAGCTCAACGCGCTGGCCGCGATCGCGGCGGCGGAGCACGTCGGCGTCGATCCCGAGAAGGCCGCCGAGGCGCTGGGCACATTCAAGAACGTGCGGCGCCGGCTGGAGCTGCGCGGCGAGGCCGGCGGCGTGAAGGTCTACGACGACTTCGCGCATCACCCGACGGCCATCCACGCCACCATCGACGGTCTGCGCCGCCGCATCGCGCCGCAGGAGCGCATCCTGGCGGTCTTCGAGCCGCGCTCCAACACGATGAAGCTAGGCACCATGAAGGCGCAGCTCCCGTGGGCGCTGGAGGAGGCCGATCTGAGCTTCTGCAACCAGGACGGTCTGACCTGGGACGCGGCCGAGGCGCTGGCCCCGCTGGGCGAGCAGGGCTTGGTGGGCGCCAACGTCGACGCGCTGGTGGCCATGGTCAAGCGGGCGGCCAAGCCGGGCGATCACGTGCTGTGCATGAGCAACGGCGGGTTTGGCGGCATCCACGAAAAGCTGCTGGACGCGCTGAGGTAAACCGGCGATCCTGCGCCCCGCGCCGATCCGGGCGGGTGTCCGGATCCGAGCGGGGTCGGTTCTTGCCTGCCCCGCCGACATTCGACAGTTCCCGAGGAGCGACGAGACGATGAGTGGTCCTGGCAAGCTGGTGCCTGCGCTGCAGAACCGGTCCTTCCTGTGCCTGCTGGCACTGGTGACGGTGGCGTTCGGCTGGATCCTGTGGCCGATGCTGAGCGCGGTGCTGTGGGGGGTGGCGCTGGCCATCGTGTTCCAACCGCTGTATCGCAAGCTGCTGCGCAAGACGAAGCGGCCGGGTGTCGCCTCGGGGCTGACCATCGTGTTGATCCTGCTGCTGGTGGTGCTGCCGCTGACCTGGATCATGGGCGCGCTGGTGAAGGAGGCGACGGTCGTCTTCGAGATGGTCAAGAGCGGCAAGTTCAACTTCGGCGTCTATGTGTCGCAGGTCTATGCCGCGCTGCCGGCCTGGTTGCTGGAGCTGCTGGAGCGCGTGGGCCTGCACAACCTGTCCAACCTGCAGGAAAAGCTGGGAAGCGCGCTGAACCAGGGCAGCCAGTTCATGGCGACCAAGGCGCTGGGCTTCGGCCAGGACACCTTCGACTTCCTGGTGAGCTTCTGCGTGATGCTCTACCTGCTGTTCTTCCTGCTGCGCGACGGCGAGCAGCTCTCGGCCCGCATCCGCGATGCGCTCCCGTTGCAGGACTCCTACAAGCGCCAGCTGGGCGAGAAGTTCCGGACGGTGATCCGCGCGACGGTCAAGGGCAACATCGCGGTGGCCGCGATCCAGGGCGCGCTGGGCGGACTGGCCTTCTGGGTGCTGGGCATCCATGCGCCGGTCCTGTGGGCGGTGCTGATGGCCTTCCTGTCGCTGCTGCCGGCGGTGGGCGCGGCGCTGGTGTGGGCGCCGGTGGCGATCTATCTGCTCGCGACGGGCCAGATCGCCTCGGGCGTGGGTCTGCTGCTCTTCGGCACGGTGGTGATCGGGCTGGTGGACAACCTGCTTCGGCCCCTGCTGGTGGGCAAGGACACCAAGATGCCGGACTACATCGTGCTGCTGTCGACGCTGGGCGGCATGTCGGCCTTCGGCATCAACGGCTTCGTGATCGGCCCGCTGTTCGCGGCCATGTTCATCGCCGTCTGGGACATCGTGGCCGCCGAGCGGCGGTATCCGGTCGGGGACAGGGACGCTTGAGGGTCTGAGCCACCGAGCGGCTCGCCTGGTCCATCTACACAGCGGCGCCTTCGGGCGCCGTTTTCAGTTCGCGACTACGCGCGGAGCAGCTCTCTCGCCTCGCGCGTCTGATCGTGCTCGAAGGCGTCCTTGAAGGCGTCGAGCTCACGCTTGGTCAAGCCTACTTCCGGCGCCATGCCCTCGTGGCGCCACGCGTCAATCGCATCCACGACCTCTTCGAGGACCGTGCGGGCATCGCTGCCCGAAAGCTTGAAGTACCCGCAAGCGTCCATGAGCATGCCGATGGAATCGATCGGGCCTGAGTCCTCGCTCAACCAGGTTTTCGATTCGCGCAGCTTGCCGGGCATCGCATTGAGGTCGAAGGCCGGCGCGAGCCGCCACTGGCCACCGCCGTCGTAAAGGAACCCGAGATTGCGAAGATGGTCGTCGGTGTTGGTGATCAGCAGATTGAACGCCAGCCGCCGCCAGAGCTCTCGCGCGTCAGCAGACGGATTGGCGCCCTTGCGCATGAGGAGGTCGACGAGTTCGGTGTAGGCCCGGCGCTCCTCGCGCTCCGCTTGCAGCATGGACGCCGCTGACAAGTAGGGAATTCGGGCTCCGGTCGTCGTCCTGTCGAAGCGCCGGATCAGCGCAATGGGGATGCCCTTGACCTCCACCGCACGCGCCTCCGGCACGTCGATGCCAGCCCTTCGTGCCAATCGCAGGGCGAGCACCTCGGCCCGAGTGACGTTCATCGAATCCGCGATGCTTGGGAACTTCCCGATCGCCAGATGTCCCGTCTCGTCGAGCACCGTGCATTTCGGGCGCATGCCCCCCAGAGACGTTCCCTTGCCTTGGAGGTAACGGAGATCCTCCTGCGTTTCTTTGCTGGACTCGACGGCACGAGTAGCGCGATAGACGCGCTCCAGCTCAATGAAGGGAGGCGTCGCACGTTCGCCCTGTGGGACTGCCCGCAGGCACTGATCGCCGCTCGTGAGACGGAGCGCTCCGATCCTGCTGAAGTCGTCGACCGCGCAGAGATAGTCGATGGCACGCAAAGGAGCCAGAGTCGCATCCTTGCGTCGCGCCTTGGCATGCGCACGGTCGATGACCTGTCGCCCCCAGGCATCCGGTTCGGTATCGGCGAGCGCGAAGAAGAATGGCGAGTCACGATCACCCGCTGCACGTCGCGAGAAATACCCCGACTGCCGGGGAAGATCTGGAGAGATCTCGAAGCAGCGCTCATGCGACAGCCAGGAATCCTCATAGACGAACTGCGCCAGTTCGCGTCGCCCCTGCGAAACGAATTTGAGTCGACCGACGGGGACTGCGGCATCTCCGAGGCACACGCCGAAGACATCACTGTTCAGAGGCTTGGTGGCTGGCGGCATCTGCGCTCCTCAGAACGCGCCATCGCGAGACTTGCTGGTGCGAACCCGCTTGGGCAGTTGCTCGTCCATCAGCGCAAGTCCGATGTCGTCCAGCCCGGTGTCAAGAAGGTGATCCAAGCGCCCGACTTCGCCGAAGACCATCAGCACCCTGCCCAGCACATGCAACTGCATGCGCGGATCTCCCGCCTCCAGTCGCTTGATCGTGCTCAGGCCGACGCCGGCCCTCTCGGCCAACGACTGCTGCGAGAGCCCCCGCCGTCGCCGAGCCCGGTTGATATCGCCCCCGAGCTTGGACAGCACGCGCCCGACGGGTGCGGGCAACGGGCGAATTTCCTTAGGGCTCTGTCCAGACCCATCAAACGCTTTTACGGTTCCCATAGGGACCGTATGTAAGCACTTAGGAGAGCAATCGTCAAGACTCCATTAAGGGTCTTATGAGAACCAATAAATCAAATAAGAGTTCCCATCAGACCCATAAAAAAGGCCGGCAATGCCGGCCTTTCGCTTGGATGCTGGAGAGGCCCGATCACCAGGACCGAGCCGCTCATCCCATCAAGTGCGCGTCATCGATGCCTTCAGCACGGTGCTGATCAGGTCCAGGCTTTCGGCCAGATGGGCGCGGGTCTCGATCGAGCCCTTGCCCTGGGCCGCGCGCAGCTCCGATTGCAGCTGCACCGCGTTCAGACGCAGCACCGCGTAGGCCTCGGCGAACTGACCCGACGCCGCGCCGCCGCGCGTCAAGTTGGCCTGCAGACGGCGCAGGTACTCGCGCTGCAGATTGCGACGCAGCGGATCGATCTCCGCGCCGGTCTTGAGCTCGCTCCAGATCGACGATTGCACCGTCGAGTAGACCTCGTGGATCGAGATCAGCCCCTTGCGCTGCGAGGCCGGCACGTAGTTCGGCAGCTCGATCAGGCGGATGGCCGTCTGCGCTTGCAGCAGGCGATCCAGCGCCGCCAGCTGCACCCGCGACACCGCCGCCGGAATGCTGACGAAGCCGCGGTTGTTCATGTCCACGTAGTCCGCGGTGATCGAGGTCAGGAACTCCGGCTTGAAGCGGAAGCTGTCCGCGCTGAACAGACCGGTGGCCAGGAAGCGCAGCGCCTCGCGTTGCTTGGCCGGATCGACCGGACGCTGGGCCGGCGTGGCCGCGCCCGGGACGTCACGGTTCGTGATCATGCCGCCCACGTACTTGCCCACCAGCTCCGACGCGCGGCCCAGCTGCGAGAAGCCGCTCTGCAGCTGACGGCGCTGGCGCAGCGGATCGTCGCCGGCCTCGGGCTTGCGGCTCTGCACGCGCGCCCACAGCTCCTGCGTCAGCTTCAGACGCTTCTTGTAATAGGCCAGCGGATCGTCGCCCAGGTCGAAGCGGTTGATCAGCGGATCCATGCCGTCGATCGGACCGAAACCGCCCGCGTCGTAGTCGTCCGCGTAGGCATGGCCCGGCAGCGTGTTCTGCGACGCGATGCGCAGCAGCTCGGCGGCCTCGGTCTCCTTGGGGACCTGCTTGTAGGCGTACTCGATGGCCCAGTAGTCGTAGGCGCCCAGCGTGGTGTTGTTGTAGGTGGTCGGCGCCTCGCCCTGCAGCGGGATGTTGTAGGCGTTGTAGTCCATGACCGAGGCCGACAGACCGTTCGCGTCGGTCCAGGCCTTGTCCTTGAGCTGCGCCTGCGTGACCTGCGTCGAGGCCTTGAAGTTGTGCTTCAGACCCAGCGTGTGACCCACCTCATGCATGATCACGTCCTTGATCCGCGCCTGGATGAAGGCGTCGGCTTCGGGACTGTCGGGGGCGATCTCGCCGCGCGACTCCAGCACGTCCAGCGCGAAGGACATCTCCGCCGCCGCGTCCTGCGCATAGGTGCAGTAGGTCGCGTTGCGGCTGTCGCGCCAGCCCTGGTTCAGGGCGGCCAGCGCATGGGCCTCGCCGATCGAGGCGACCTCGCCGGTGCCGTGATCGTGCAGGCCGCGCGGGGCGTCCTCGGCGATGAAGGCGCGGCCGCCGCGGCTGAACACGTCGCTCATGCCGATGTCCGCATCCAGGATTTCACCGGTGCGCGGATCGACGTGGCTGGGGCCGATGGCGAAGCCCACGTCCGAGCCCACGAACCAGCGGATCGACGCGTGCGACGCGTCCATGTTGTCCCAGTCCGCGTCGTCGGGCTGCTGCTTGGCCACGACGGCGTTCTTGAAGCCGATCTTCTCGAAGGCCTTGTTCCATTCCAGGATGCCGGCCTCGACCGCGGGGCGGTACTTCGGCGGGATGTTCTTGTCCATCCAGTAGACGATGGGCTGCACCGGCTCGGACAGCGCGGCGGACGGATCCTTCTTCTCCAGGCGCCAGCGGTTGACGTTGTGCACGCGCGGATTGGGCTTGAGGTCGTCGCCCAGGTCGGTGTACGACTCGGTGAAGTGGCCCAGGCGGCCGTCGGCGCGGCGCGTGGCGGCGGGCTGCTCGGGCAGCGCGCGGAAGTTGTAGACGAAGCCCATGAACATCGAGCGCGCGTCCGGCGTGGCCTGCGGCGGCGTCGGCACCGGCACGGGCGGCGGCACCAGCGGCGGGGCCGGGATGCGCGGCGTGAAGTAATGGACCTTGGCGCCCAGCGTGCTCAGCTGCGCGTCGGCGCGGGTGTTCTCGAAGTAGGAGTTGCCGCGATCCACCGCATAGGGCAGGCGGTAGGCCATCTCCAGGCGGGTGGACATGCCGGGGATGTCCGTCAGCAGCAGGCCGGCGTCGACCAGGAAGGACTTGCGCTCCGGATGATCGGCGCTGGCCACGGGGCCGGCGGCCAGCAGCGAGGGCGAGAAGGCCTCTTCGACGGCGCGCTTGCCGCCGCCTTCACCGCGGAACTTGGTGTTCAGCGCGATCAGCTGAACGGTGTTGCCGACACGGCGCCATTCGGCCATCACGTCCGGGCCCATCTGGCTGGCGTAGAAGCCGCGCTCGCCGATGGAGCTGGTGATGTTGATGGTGAACAGGAAGGGCTTGTTCAGCATCGCGCGCGGGATCTCGATCCAGACCTTCTCGTCCTTGCGCAGGATCGGGAACAGGCCGTCCTGGCGCTTGGTGTCGCGGCTGACTTCGGCGAAGGGCTTGGGCGCGGTCGGGTCGACCGGCGGGCGCGCGGCCGTCATCGGCGAGGTCGCGCCCGGGGCGCCCGGCGCGCCGGAGGCGGCGTTGGCCGGCGCTTGCGCGGCGGGGGCGGCCGGCGCGGCGGCGGTGGGGGGGGTGCCCGGCGTGGCGCAGGCGGTCAGCAGCAGCGCCGCGGCCGCGATGGCCGTCAGCTGGATCGTGTCCCTGTGGATCATGGTCGACGTCTTGTTCTGGGCGAGGCCGGGGTCGCCGGCACGGGCCCTGTTGGGAAATGCCGGCCCCTCCCTGGGGTCCGGCCGGATCGCGCAATGTGCGGGGCCCGGGGCCACGCGTCAATGCGAAGTAACGAGCGCAACGGCACGCTGCCGCCGCGACGCGGGCGCGATCTTCGCGCGCCGAATGACCCATGCCGGAAGTGACGTCGGGCTCACCCTGCCCCGGATGCTCGATGCCATCGGCCATTCGCACGATCGCCCCGCGCGCCGCGCCTACACTGCCGCGCCATGAGCGCTCCGATCTCCGCCGCACCGCCGCAGGGCACGCCGCCCGCACGTCGCACACATCTGCTGTATCTGCATGGCTTCCGCTCGTCGCCGCGCTCGGCCAAGGCGATGCGCATGGCGCGCTGGGTCGCCGAGCATCGCCCCGGCGACCTGGTCTTCGCCAGCCCGCAGCTGCCGCCCTCGCCGCGCGAGGCGATGGCCCTGGTGGCCGAGCTGATCCGCGACTGGCCGCGCGCGACCATGGCGGTGATGGGCAGCTCGCTGGGCGGCTTCTATGCGACGCATGTGGCGCAGGGCAGCGGCGCGCGCACGGTGCTGCTGAATCCCGCCGTCGATCCGGCGCGGGATCTGGCCCACTACATCGGCGAGCAGACCTGTTGGCAGAACCCCGACGAGCACTTCTTCTTCCGCCCCGAATTCGTCGACGAGCTGCGCGCGCTGAA
>NZ_JBCNLU010000021.1:0-91461 GCF_039595295.1 Roseateles sp. | reverse complement strand
CCCAGGCGAGAAATACACTGGGACGCGGCCATGGCTGCCCCCTGCGAAAGTGAGTCTCGACAACTTCAACTTAGCAGGTGCGGCACCTGGCCGCGTCTCGTTCTTCCCCGCACATCGGCGAAGAACCTCTATTTTTGCCAATCGCCCAATTTCTCCATTTCGCAGCCGGGTTGCAACCAGACGCAACCGGCACGAGCCCTGCATCTCCGACGCATCCCTCCACCACGGCGACGCGTCTTGCGCCGCCCGGTGTCCCTTTCTCGGAGTTGCAGGAGCGCCATGCGCCACCAGGTTCCCGGGGCCCCGTGCCCCCTTCCCCCCACCATGCCCTGGGGGCTCAAGCTCGGCGCGGTTCTGGCGCTCGGCGCCGCGGGCGCGCTCGCCGGTTGCGGCGGCGGTGGCGGCTCGTCCGCCGATGCAGGCAGCCCGCCCGTCGCCGGCACACCCGCGCCGACACCTGCACCCGCTCCCGCGCCGGCGCCCGCCGCCAGCGACGCCGAGCCCGAGCTCCCGCCGCCCGCGCCCACCCCGCCCTCGCTGCCCACCGGCAACGACGCGCCGGCGCCCACGCTGCCGGTCTCGTTGCAACTGCCGACCGGGCTGGACCTGAGCAAGCCCGGCGTCGCCGTCCCGGTCGCCAAGGCCACGTCCAGCGCGACCGAGAACAACGCCAACGGCCCCGACAAGGCGATCGACGGCAACCTGTCCACGCGCTGGTCCAGCGCGCAGGACGACAAGGCCTGGATCCAGTTCGACTTCGGCGCCAAGACCCCGCTCGGCTACATGAAGCTGGTCTGGGAGAACGCCTACGGCAAGGAGTACGCGATCCAGGTCTCCGACGACGGCCAGACCTGGTATCAGCTGCGCTACGTCGCCGGCGGCCAGGGCGGCACCGAGGAGTTCTTCAACCTCAACGCCAGCGTGCGCTACCTGCGCCTCCAGGGCGTGGCGCGCGCGACGCAGTACGGCTACTCGCTGTTCGAGGTCAGCTTCACGTCGCCCGGCAGCGACAACACGCTGCCGACGCTGGCGACCTCGGCCGAGGCGGTTCCGGCGCTGGGCGCCGCGGTGGCCACACCGGCCGCGGCGCCGGTGCTGGAGCAGGTGCAGTTCAGCCTGCCCGACGGCACGCTGGTGACGCGCTTCGGCTTCGTCGGCCGCTCGCGCCATGCGCGTGAGCGCGGCGAGGACTGGGCCGAGATCGGCTACGGCGTCAACGCCACCGTCGACGCCAACGGCAAGCCGCAGGACAAGGGTCCCGGCGCCTATCTGAACTTCATCGCCAACTACTTCAAGAACCGCACCTGGGGCGTGGAGTTCATCGACAACAGCCGCGTGGCGGGTGTGACCAAGCCGCGCATCATCGTCAACCAGTACTACCAGCAGGCGCAGCGCGGCGGCGGCCACTCGTTCTTCCGCCGCTTCGACGATCCCAACGTCACCGGCTACGGCTGGATGTCGCCGGGCCAGTTGCTGGACAACACCACCTACACCGACGGCTTCAAGGACCTGACCTCCTGCCCGGTCATCCCCAAGCCGCCCGAGAACGCGCTGCGCCGCCCCGACAGCGGCTATGCCGGCATCGTCGGCGCCAACGACGGCTGCTCCGTGGTGCTGGACAACGTGCCGGGCCACCAGGACGTCGCCGCCAACGCCAACGGCGTGCTGGTGCCCAACGGCGTGAACGTGCCCTCGCGCAACCTGCAACTGGGCGACGCCATCGAGTTCACCGGCTCCTTCTTCGCGAGCCGCGCCTCGATGGACGCGATCGGCGACAGCGGCAACTTCCGCTATTACACGAACGAGGTGACCTACGTGGTCGGCAGCGGCCTGCGGCCCTGGTACGGGGTCCAGCCGCGCCTGCTCAACGCGGCGCTGCCGGCGGAGACGCTGCAGGGCGGGACCGGGTCGATCTCCTACGACTACGCCGACAACGCGACCTTCATGTTCCAGCAGCCCAACACGCAGATCGGGATGCAGAACATGCAGCGCTTCGTCGAGGGGCGGCGCTGGTTCCACACCAACATGTGGACCGGCGATCACAACGAGGCGGGCAACGACCGCAACACCGCCGCGGTGAAGCTGCAAGGGCCGCGCTTCAACCAGACCAACTGCTTCGGCTGCCACATCAACAACGGCCGCAGCCTGGCGCCGCAGGTGCTCAACCAGCGCCTGGACACGATGGCGGTGCGGGTGGCCGCGCTGGGCGGCGACGGCAAGCAGCAGCCGCATCCGATCTACGGCCTGGCGGTGCAGATGAATGCGCGCTCGGCCGCGACCGGCGCGGGCCAGGACTGGGGCAACAGCGTGCGGGTGGCGGGCTTCGACACCAAGACCGTCACCCTGGCCGACGGCACCGTGATCACGCTGAGCAAGCCCAAGCTCGCCTTCGACGGTCCGACGCCGGCGATCTACTCGCTGCGCAGCGCGCAGCCGGTGATCGGCATGGGTTTGCTGGAAGCGATCACCGACGCCGACATCCTGTCGCGCGTGCGTACCACCGGCGACGAGGACGGCGTGAAGGGTCAGGCCAATCTGGTCTACGACCCGGAGACCGGCGGCGTGCGCGTGGGCCGCTACGGCTGGAAGGCGTCCAAGGTCAGCCTGCGCCATCAGACGGCCAATGCGCTGCTGCTGGACATGTCGGTCACGTCTCCGGTGTACCCGAACCGCGATTGCCTGGCCGGTCCGGCCAAGTGCAATCGCAGCAAGGTGGAGAACGGCGTCAGCGAAGACGACCTGCAGTTGCTGTCGCGCTACGTCGCGCAACTGGGCGTGCCGGCGCAGCGCAGCCTGACCAGCGGCTTCCCCAAGGGCGTGACGCCGCTGCCCTACCTGGACGTGAATCCGACCAAGATCGCCTCGGGCGCCAAGCTGTTCGCGTCCATGCGCTGCACGGCCTGCCATGTCGCGGACATGAAGACGGGCGCGTCGACGGAGCTGGCCGAGATGCGCAACCAGAGCATCAAGCCCTACACCGACCTGCTGCTGCACGACATGGGCAGCGAGATGGCGGACAGCCTGATCGAGGGCCAGGCCAGCGGCACGCAATGGCGGACCTCGCCGCTGTGGGGCATCGGCTATACCGAGTCGGTGGCGGGCCCGGGCGTGAAGGTCGGCTATCTGCACGACGGCCGGGCGCGCACGCTGACCGAGGCCATCCTGTGGCACGGCGGCGAAGGCGCCAAGAGCCGCGATCGGTTCGTCAACCTGAGCACCGCGGATCGGGAGGCGCTGCTGGCTTTCCTCAATTCCCTCTGAGAGCGCTCAGCTTCTGATCAACACGGCGTCCCCAGCGGGCGCCGCTTTCATTCTTTCGACCAGATGACGACCAGAAAGGTGGCGATCGGACCAAGCAACAGCGACACCAAGAACCAGACCCAGCCGCGCCGGTTCTTGCCCTGAGCAAGGCCGGCGTTGATGAGCGCCAGGGTGATCCAGCCGACCGAGTACTCGACGTTCTGCATTCAGCGATTCCTCCGATTCTTGTTGGAGGAGCAGCGCATCCCATCGCGAGATGCGCGCCGCGAGCAGTGGGCGCGGGAGTCCGTCGGCATGCCCTGAAGCGCGCATTTGACGGACCATCGGCAACAACGACAGGGTCGGGGGCGAGCGCGGCACACGGTGTGCCAGGCCTGCCCCTTGTTCCGAGGTCACGGATCGCCCTCGCGCCCGGGTCGACGTCCATGAATCGAGGGGCGAGCAAACGGACGGCACCGGCATGGTGCGCCTAGTGTTGTGGAGGTGCTCGACACCGCTACAACATTCAAGGAGACCCCCATGCGCAACGCTCCGATTGCGAAGGTCCCGCTCGTCTGCGCGATGGGCCTGGCGACGATGCTCGCCTTGACGTCGACCCCGGCGGCGGCGGACTACTACCAGTACACCTACACCGGCAACCCCTTCACGGTGACGACGACCACCTGGTACCCGTGGGAAGGCGATCCGCGCAACGGTCGCACCTTCGCGCTCCTGTCCATGGACGTGGTCATCATCTCCGACCGCTTGCTCACCGGCGTGGTGACGGCCGCCGACGTGCGCAGCTTCAGCATCATCCTGCGCGACATGAACGGTCTGGTCACCGACCGGCTCACCATTCCCGCCGCGCCTCACGAGGTCTGTCCGGTGTGCCCCGACTACGGCCCCTTCATCGGCGGCACGCTCAACATCAACGGCTTCAACGAGCTGAACCAGCCCTACCAATGGAACATCCAGGCAAGCTACTACATGGGCTCGCCGACCGGACGGGCAGATCGCCTGAACCTGAGCACCTCCAGCACCGGCCTGATCTACGAATCGCTCGACATGGTCGAGGGCGGCTATGACGGCGCGTATGCGCGCCAAGGCGGGCTCGTCAACTCGCCCGGCGTCTGGGCCATGGCCGTGCTGGTGCCCGAGCCCTCGACCTACGCCCTGATGCTGGGCGGCGTGGGGCTGCTGGCGGGGCTGGCGCGGCGGCGATCGCGGGTAAGGCGATAGCCGTCTCCGCGCGCCACCGGACGCGCGACTGGAAGGGAGAGCAGCAAGACGTCGGGCGCGCGTTCTCACGCGGGAAGGCAGTACAGTCGCTGCCGCTTTGCCCGCCCTGATTGCCCCGTCCATGGACCACCTCCCCGCCTCCGCCGCCATGACGCCCATCCGGGGCGAGATGGCCGCCCGCGTGCGCGATTTCGACTGGGCCGCCAACGCGCTGGGGCCCATGGACCGCTGGCCGGCGTCGCTGCGCGCCGTCGTGGCCACCATGCTCGAATGTCAGCTCCCCATGTACCTGGCCTGGGGCGATGACTTCATCCAGATCTTCAACGACGCCTACCTGCCCATCCTCGGCTCCAAGGCCGAGCCCGCGCTCGGCGGCCGCGCGCCCGACACCTGGGCCGAGATCTGGCCCACCATCGGCCCGATGTGGCAGCAGGCGCTGGCCGGCCATCCTGTCGGCTTCGACGATTTCAAGCTCACCATCGACCGCTTCGGCTATCCCGAGGACGTCTACTTCAACTTCTCCTACAGCGCCGTGCGCGACGATCAGAGCCAGGCCCGCGGCGTCCTGGTCACCTTCGCCGAGACCACGGAGAAGGTGTTGATGTCGCGCCGGCTCGCGTTCCTGGACGCGCTGGCCCAGGGAACGCGTACCCTGACCGATCCCGCCGACGTGATGCGCTTCACCGCCGAGCGCCTGGGCCGCGAGCTCGGCGCCAGCCGCTGCGCTTACGCCACCGTGCGCGCCGACGAGGACAGCTTCGACCTGATCGGCGATTACAACGACGGCGTGCCCAGCATCGTCGGCAGCTACCGCTTCGGTGACTTCGGCCAGGACGTCCTGCGCTTGATGCGCGCCGATCAGGCCTACGTCAACCACGACATCGACCGCGACCCGGTCACCGCCGCCGCCGACCGCTCCGCCTACGTCCGCACCCGCATCCAGTCGGTCATCTGCGTGCCGCTGCACAAGCACGGCCGCTTCGTCGCCGCGATGGCCGTGCATCAGGCCGAGCCTCGCCATTGGACCGACGACGAGGTCTCGCTGGTGAAGATCGTCGTCGCGCGCTGCTGGGAAGCGTTGGAGCGCACCCGTGCCGAAGCGGCGCTGCGCGAGGAAGCGCGCACGCTGGAGCTGCTCAACGGCACCGGCGCGACGCTGGCCGCGGAGCTGGACATCGGCACGCTGGTGCAGCGCGTCACCGACGCGGCCACCGCGCTGACCGGCGCGCGCTTCGGCGCCTTCTTCTACAACGGCGTCGACGACCAGGGCGAGGCCTATCTGCTGTACGCCCTCTCCGGCGCCGAGCGCAAGCACTTCGAGAAGCTCGGCCATCCGCGCCCCACCGCCCTCTTCGGCCCGACCTTCCGCGGCGAGCCCACCATCCGTCTGGACGACGTGATGGCCGATCCGCGCTACGGCCAGTGGGCGCCGCATCACGGCAAGCCGCCGGGCCATCTGCCGGTGCGCAGCTATCTGGCGGTGCCGGTGATCAGCCGCTCCGGCGAGGTGCTGGGCGGGCTGTTCTTCGGTCACGAGGAGATCGGCGTCTTCACCGAGCGCAGCGAGCGACTGGCGGAGGGCATCGCCAGCCAGGCGGCGATCGCGATCGACAACGCGCGGCTCTACACCGCGTCGCATGCGGCGATGGTCGAGCGCACCCGGCTGCTGGAGAGCGAGCGCACCGCCCGCCTGGCCGCCGAGCAGGCCGGCATGGTCAAGGACGAGTTTCTCGCGACGCTGTCGCATGAGCTGCGCACGCCGCTGAGCGCGATCACCGGCTGGGTCCACATCCTGCGGCGCAAGCTGGGCGAGGACCAGCCCGATCTGCGCCGCGGCATCGACGTCATCGAGCGCAGCGCCAAGGCGCAGGCGCAGCTGATCGAGGACCTGCTCGACATGAGCCGCATCACCACCGGCAAGCTGAGCCTCGAAGTCGCACCGGTCGCGGTCGCCAGCTTCACGCTGGCCGCGGTGGAGCTGCTCGCGCCGGCCGCCGAGCGCGCCGGCATCCGGCTGCTCACCGATGTGACCGTCGACGCCGGGACCACGGTGATGGGCGACGCCGTGCGCCTGCAGCAGGTGGTCGCCAATCTGCTGTCCAACGCCATCAAGTTCACCCCGCGCGGCGGCGAGGTCCACGTGCGCCTGCGCGGCGGCAAGGACCATGCGGACCTGATCGTCGAGGACAGCGGCATTGGCATCCCGCCGGGCTTCCTGCCCTTCGTCTTCGAGCGCTTCCGCCAGGCCGACGGCTCGATGGCGCGCCAGCACGGCGGCCTGGGACTGGGGCTGTCCATCGTGCGCAACCTGGTCGAGCTGCACGGCGGCGAGGTCCGCGCCGAAAGCGACGGCGAAGGCCGCGGTGCGCGCTTCACCGTGCGGCTGCCGGTGATCGGCACGCGCGAATTCGCGAGCGCCTCGCCCGATGCGGGCGCCACGGACCGGATCTCGCTGACGGGCGCGCGCATCCTGGTCGTCGACGATGACGACGCGGTGCGGGAGATGGTGGCTCGCGCGCTCGAGCTGCAAGGCGCGCAGGTCATCGAGGCCCGAAGCGGCGCGCAAGCCCTGACCCTGCTGCCGGGCACCGAGGTCAACCTCCTGATCTCGGACCTCGGGATGCCGGACATGACCGGCTATGAGCTGATCGCCCGCGTGCGCGCGCTGCCGGCGATGCAGTCGCTGCGCGCCGTGGCGCTGACCGCTTTCGCCGGCGAATCCGATCGGCGCCGCGCCCTGGACGTGGGCTTCGAGGGCCACTTCCTCAAGCCGGTGGACTTCTCGGCGTTGGTGCGGGCGATTCAGGAGATGGGATTGGGTTGATTTCTTCCCATTGCTGGCTCACCCCATGAGCCAGCCCGAATTCACACTGGCGGCTCATTCATTCTTCATTCCGCCATGAACAGCCCTTCCCCCCTCGAGCAATTGGCCGCATTCGCGATCTGCTTTGTTTGCGGCGCATTGTCGACAGCCGCCCTGGCGACCTATGCGCGCATTCAGCGGGCCAAAGCCTCGGCCTCCAACGGCTAGGCGATTCGAAGCAGTACTTCACGCTCCTGCCCGAACTGGTGAGCCACGACGGAGAAAGCACACCAGAGAATCCGCCCGATCCAGCCCGATCCATTGCGAGGCCCTCTCTTGAACTCATCCACCATCGACCTGCCGCCTTTCAAGATCCTCCAAGAGGATTTGGAAGTCGAGTACGACTTCTCATTGAATGCCGGCGAACCGGCGGCGAATGAATCGACGACGGAGCCCGATTCGATCGAATCAGGCCTGCGACGCGTCGAGCAGGAGATCGAGGCCTCGCAGGCCCGCATCGATGCGCTCAATCAGGACATCGACCGCCTCACCAATCATGCGGACGGCATCGACAACCTGGTGGCCGTCGGCAGCGGTGTTCTGGCGGGATTGATCGACATCCTCTGGGTCGGCGACTTCGATTTCGACCGCGGCAAGGCCTGGAGCAATCGGACGGTCAACGAGTTCGTCATGGACGTCGCCAAGAAGAACGGCTTTGAAGGGGATCGACTCGACAAGGCCATCGAGTTCCTCGAGAACAAGTTTCGCTCGCCCAGCGACAACGTGTGGCACGGCAAGGACCTCGGCATCTCAGCAAAGAGCCATCATCTCGACGATCTCGCCCACCATCCCACACCCCTGGGCCTGTTCTTCTCGATCCTCACCCAGTTCACCAAGACCGCTTACTTCCAGAACTCGGCTGGCACCTTCCTGCCCATCGGCCTGGACGAAAGCGGCACGGAGTTGATCGGCACGGACATCCGCTCGAAGTTCTTCTGCGGCACGGTCAACTGGTTCTTCCATCTTGTCAGCGACATGTCCGGCAGCAAGAAGACCGCCGGCGCCGGCATGGGAATCCCGGGACCCATCGTGTCCATGCTCAAGGAGCTGTCGACCATTCCCGGCCTGGACAAGACCGGACTGCCGCAGAAGCTCAACGAGATCTTCGTCAAGGAGAAATTCGATCTCCGCAGTGAAATGGCGGTGGGCTACGAGCTGGGTCGCCAGGCCGTGCCCGTGATGATCAACGAAGTGCTGGTGCGCGCCTTCTATTTCATCCGCCGCCTGGTCTCGGAATGGAAGGCCAAGCGCTCCCTCGGCGCCATCGAGTGGAAGAAGACCCTGCCGTGGAACAACCGCACCATGACGCGGATGCTTACGATCGCCACGGGCACCTTCACCGCGGTGGATCTGGCCGACGCGGCGATCCGCGCCGCCTTGCGGTCCGCGGGCAACCCTGCGGGCTTCTGGACCCAGCTGGCGCTGCGCGTGAACTTCGTGGGCATCGGCCGCTTCGCCATCGCCATCTACTCGGATGTCTCGATGGGCGCGGAACGCGCTCGCGGTCGCGACGAGCGCATCGCGGCGATGAGCCGCCACCTCGAACTGGCTCACGTGAAGATCGCCTACCTTCAGGCGGACATGTGGCGGGCCGCTGCCGCGACGGAAGCGAGTCTGCGCGAGACCGAGCAAATGATGGCGGTCGCCGCGGAACTGCACGTCCGCGCCACGGCGGCCAACGACGCATCGCTGCGGCGCATCGGGCAGATGCGGGCGGGCATCCAGGAACGGAACCCGCAACTCATCGGCGACATCCAACACCTTCTCTCTCTGGGTTGACACCATGATCGAACTTGAACTGCCGTCCCGCGTCGCCGAAGCGACCTTCACCGTGCCGGTCTTCGGCGACGACAAACTTCCTGAGGCCATCAAGGGCCAGATCGACAAGCTCAACGAGCTGGACCTCAGCGTCAAAGAGGCACTGAAGGCCGCCCAGGACGCGGAAAAACGCGCCATCGAGGCAGGCCGGGCCGAGACTGGCTGGTCGCTCTTCTCCGACAAGAAGAAGGAGGCGATCGAAGAGCTCCAGCACTCGGGCAAGACCTTGGCCACTGCGGTTCAATCCGGCGCGAAGGCGCAGAAGATCTCTTTCGAGTTCCAGGCCCGACTGTCCAACGTCACCAAGTACCTCTTCGGCCTGGGCGTGCGCAACATCGCCGCCAACCGCGTCGTCGTGCGCGAACTGGAGATGCGTCTGAGCGGCGCTTCGGAGGAGGAACTGTCGGACCTGGCGCGTCAGGAGGTGCTGTCGGTCGTGCGTCAGCTGAAGGAGCAGGAAGACCTGCTCAAGAAGCAGGAACAGCTGAGCCAGGCGATGAGGACGCATGACCTGAGGATCCGCGAGGCGGAAGCGCTGGTCGACGCGCAGAACGGCCGTCTGGCCGCGCAGGACGATCGCGTCGCGCAGGCGAGCGCACGGGTGGACGATCTGGGCGCGGAGCTGCGTCGACAGGGCGCTCGCCTGGACGCGGTCGGCGACCGACTGGGCGGCATGGACGATCTGTCCAAGCGCCAGCAAGAGCAGATCGAGACGCTGCTGCGGCAGGTCACGGCACAGCAGGACCGCGTGGAGGCGCTCGGCACCGCCCTGGCCCAAGCCCGCGCGGACGCCGAGGACGGCGCGCGTCGCTTTCGCGGCGCGTTGAACCTGCGTACCGCGGTGCTGGCGGTGCTGGCCGTGGCCTTGTCGTCCGCCACATTCTTCCTGCGCTGAGCCGAGGCGGGCGTGAGGCGCCTATGATCGCCCCCATGCCCGCCTTGCCCACCGCCCTGACTCCCGCCGCCGCCACGCGCGCCGGCCGTCGTCCGCGCGCGGGCGGTCCGCGGCGCCATGCGCTCGCGGCCGCACTTCCCTAGGCCCGGCGACCCCTCACTCTCACCCACTCCCCATCGGTCGCCGGGCACTCCCCGGGCCACCCGCGCGCGTTTCACGCCGCGTTCATGGAGGAGCCATGGCGCTCAATCTGAAAGCACGCCAGCTGAGCTGGCTGGATCACGTCCGTCTGTCCAACCTGGTCCGCGCACCGCGCGCGGGCTCGACGCTGCCCGTCCACACCGCCGAGATGGCAGAAGAAGTCCTCGACCTCGCCGAAGCCATCGACCCGCGCCTCGTCCCGCCGCACGTGGTCACGATGTGCTCGCGCGTCGCGCTGATCGCGGACGGCAAGCCGATGGAAGTCACCCTGAGCTATCCCCGCGACGCAAATCTCGAGGACGGCCGCATCAGCGTCTTCTCGCCACTGGGCTTGAGCCTGCTCGGCGCGGAACGCGGCGAACGCATCGAGTGGTCCGGCCCCGACGGCGACACGCATGCCGCCGAGGTCGCGGACATCATCTACCAGCCGGAGGCCGCGGGCGATTTCACGACCTGAGCGGCTATGCTGCGCCGTCGTCCGCCCCGCGTTCCAGGAGAGCCCGCTTGCCCTTGCACATCGAGACCCCGCTGATCCCCTCGCGCGCGCTGAGCCGCCATACGGGGAAGAACGTCTGGCTGAAGATGGAGGCGCTGCAGCCCACCGGATCCTTCAAGATCCGCGGCATCGGCGCGTCCTGCGAAGCCCATGCGCGCGCCGGCAAGAGCCGCTTCATCTCGTCCTCGGGCGGGAACGCCGGCATCGCGGTCGCGTATGCGGGGCGGCAGCTGGGCATTCCGGTGACCGTGGTCGTGCCCGAGACGACGACGGCGCGCGCCCGCGAACTCATCGAGCTGGAAGGCGCCGACATCGTGGTCCACGGCGCGACCTGGAAAGAGGCGAACGCGCTGGCGCTGACGATGGTGGACGCCTCGTCCGCCGCGCTGCATCCCTTCGACAGTCCGGTGACCTGGGCGGGGCACGCGTCGATGATCGACGAGGTCGTTCGCTCGGGCACTCGCTTCGATGCGGTGCTGCTGTCCGTGGGCGGGGGCGGGCTGATGTCCGGCGTCGTCGAGGGCTTGCGGCGCAACGGCCTCGGTGAGGTGCCGGTGATCGCGGTCGAGACCTTAGGCGCCGACTCGCTGGCGCAGGCCATCGCGCGGGACAGCCGCGTCGAGCTGGACGCCATCACCAGCATCGCCACCTCGCTGGGCGCGAAGCAGGTCTGCGAAAACGCCTTCGAGCTCACGCACTCGCACGATATCCGATCGGTGGTGGTGTCCGACCGTGAGGCGGTCGAAGCTTGCTTCAGCCTGCTGCACGACCACCGCGTGCTGGTGGAGCCCGCCTGCGGCGCGACGCTGGCCGCGCTGTACCGCAAGGATGCGGCGCTCGCGTCCTTCGATTCGCCGCTGGTGATCGTCTGCGGCGGGACGACCGCCACCTTGGAACAACTTCAGACCTGGCGCGCGGCCCTGTCCGCGACGACGCGTTGATGAGCGCGCTGAGGGGCGCGCAAGTCCTGACCCCGTCGCGGCGATCCTTGATCGCGACGGCGTTGCTGCTGACGTCGATCGCCGCGCATGCCGAGCGGGCCTGCGATCTGAGCTATCGCATCACGCCGCGCTATGACACGACGCCGCGTCGGCTGGACGTGACGCTGGTCTTTCCGGCGGAGGGCCGCAAGGAGAGCGGCATCCGGACGCAGGTCGGCTGGGCCGGCATCAACGACTACGGCGCCTCGCTGACGCCCGCGGCGGAGCAGTCGCCCGGCGTACGCGTGCTGCCCGGCCCCAACGCGAATCGCTGGACGGTCGAGCACGCCCCAGACGGCGCGGTGACGCTGCGCTACGAGATCCGCGCGGCGCTCGCTGATCCGGACGACGGCAAGGTCCAGCAGCAGGACCAGCTCTATCGCACGCAGATCGGCGCGGACTGGTTCCAGTTCTTCGGCTACGGCGCGCTGCCCAGCGTGGACGTGTGGGGCGACGACCGGCCGGGCCGCATGTGTCTGAGCATCGAGCAGCCGTCCGGCGCGGCCGGCTCACCCGGCCCGCTGCTGGGCAGCTACTTCGACGGCAGCGTGGCGCCGCGCGCGGACATCGCGCTGCCGGGATCGCATGCGGTGCTGCGTCACGCCTTCTACGCGGGCGGACCGGGCTGGCGGGTGGCGCAGCGGCCGCTCGCGAGCGGTCCGATCGTCGTCGCCAGTCGCGGCGTTCAGACCTCGGAGGATGCGCGCTTCGCGGATCAGGTGACCCGCTTGCTCGATGCGCATCGGCGCTTCTGGGGCGATGCGAGCGCGCCGCGCCAGACGGTGGTGCGCACGCCCAACTACAGCGCGGGCAACAACGGCGGGACGCTGGTGACGCAGGCGGCGGTGCTGCATGTCAGCCAGGACGCCGCGATCAACAGCGACAGCTTCGAGTTCCTCATCGGTCACGAGAACCTGCATCTCTGGATCCCGAATCGATTGGGCGATCATGGCAACGACAGCGCGGATCAGAAGGCCCGTCGCTACTGGTTGTCCGAGGGCTTCACCGATTACTACACGCACCGCCTGCTGCTGTCCGGCGGCGTGTGGACGCTGGATCGATACGCCGACAAGATGACCCGGATGCTGCGCGGCTACTGGCGCTCGCCGGAACGCAACGCCACCGCGGCCAGCATCGCACCCCGCTTTCACAGCGACAACAACGCCGGACGCCAGATGTATGCGCGCGGCGAGCTGCTGGCGATAGGCTGGGACCGCGAGCTGCGCAAGAAGGACCCGGCGGGTCTGGATGGCCTGCTGCGCGGGTTGCTGCTGCCCGTGGGCAACGTGAAGAGCGACGATCCCGCGTATGAGCGCGTGCTCAAAGCGCTGACCACGTCGCTGGGCGATCAGCCGCGCGAGCAGGTGCGGCTTCATGTCGACGAAGGCCGCAGCTTCGAGCTCGACGAGGGCCTCGCCGGTCCGTGCCTCAGCGTCGGCTGGAAGGATGTCGCGCGCTGGGTGCCAGGTTTTGACATCGGCTCGCTGCGCAAGTACGCCGCGGCGGGCGTTGTCGTGGATGGGCCGGCCTATCGCGCGGGTCTGCGCGATGGCATGACGCTGCAAGGCTGGTCGATCTTCGGCGACGACACGGCCAAGGAAATCATGCTCAAGGTCAAGACCGACGAGGGCAGCCAGGAGCTGCGTTACCTGCCGGTGGACGGCAGCAGCGATCGTCTGCCGATGATGACGGTGCGCGCGGGCGCGGCGAGTGATGCGGCGTGTCAGGCGTGGATCAGGCGCTGAGGGCGCGTTGACACGGGCCCGCATGCGGCGCGTGACTTCATCTACGAGATGTGCGAGGCCATCCTGGGCTGCAACTACCCGGTGCCCGACCGCATGCTGCGCCTGAGCGAGATCATCGTGGGCCAGTACATCCATCAGGAGATGATCGGCACGCATCCCTTCGTCGGCGAATTCGACATGTACGCGGTCAAGGGGAAGAGGTAATCAGGAGCGGCTGCGCGCTCGATGAGGGCGCAGCCGAAGTCGCCCCATCATTCGGACGCTGGACCCGTCACGGGCTTGATGATCGAGAACACGAACAGCCGAAGCTTCTCGTGACATGCACCGCTCTCGTCGCTCGTGTAGGCGCCCACGGCGAAGTTCAGCCCACGTTTTGTCGTGTTGAGCCGATATCCACACGCCGGGTTATCAAACACATTTTGGTGGGAGTCAAAGGACAGGCGCCAGTCAGCGAAAAACGCTTCGCGCAAGTCTCGAATGGTGCGTTGCTCCGACTCCGGTTTGAGCCAGAAGGTCATTCGTCGCCAATCGGATCTCGATGTGGAACGCCATTCGACGTTCACCTCCAGTTTGGCCTTCCTGCCTTTGGCAATCGGACATTCGAAGCGCGTGAACTCATCCATTTCCTGCATTGCGCATGACTTCTGCGAGACCTTGATGGCGGACAAGTAATCGGACGGCTTTCCGTCATTGATCGCTTGAAGCGCGACCAGCCGGTCGATGAACTCATCCGCCCGCGCTTCGAAAGCGAACGGGAGCACAAGGGCAACAGGAGCAAGGATTCGGATCCATCGAGATGCAGCCATCGTTGTCATGCAAAGAACTGTGAAGTGCGTCGATGCTAGCCTCATGCCGCGCTCGATCCGAGCCCCATAATCCCGCCCCATGCGCAAGCCCCTGCTGCACTTGCTGCTCCCGCTCTTCATGCTGCTGTCGCAGCAGGGAGCGGTGTGGCATGGCATCGGGCATCTGGCGGGTCCGCGTGGCGTTCCTGCGAGCCAGACCGTCGCGTCCGCCCAGGGCGCGCATGACCACGGCCAGAGCGCCGTCGACACCGACGAGCTCACCTCCGAGCAGCTCTGCGAGCTCTGTCTCGCCTTCGACGACCTGGCCGCTTCGGCCCGGTCCGAGCCGCCCGTCCTCGCGCTGGCCGACGCCGCGCACGTCCAAGCCTCCGCGGCCGAGCTCAGCGCCCGCTCGCTGCCTGCGCCGCTGCCGCGCAGCCGCGGCCCTCCGCTGGTTCTCTGACCTCGCTCCCCTGATCGCATCGCCGCTGCGCCGCGTCCGCGTGCTTCGCTGAAGCACCGACGCCGCCGGCCTGCGTCCGTTCGAACGCATTCAGAGAATCACCATGTCCACTCCCAAGCTGCGCGTGCTCGCGCTGTCCTTGTCGCTCGCCTATCCGCTGCTGCACGCGCTGCCCGCGCGCGCCGACGACACGCCCGCCGCCCCTCGAGCCGCCGCCTCCGACGCGACGCCCTCCTCCACCGGCACGCCGCTGCCCACCGTCCAGGTCATGGGCGCGCGCAGCCGCCTCGACGCGGCGCGCAACGGTCTGTCGCCGGACACCGGCAGCACCATCTACAAGTTCGAGAAGGCCGACATCGCCCGCCTGCCGCAAGGCGACGACACGCCGCTCAATCAAGTCCTGCTGCAGACGCCGGGCGTCGTGCAGGACTCCTACGGCGGTCTGCATGTGCGCGGCGATCACGCCAATCTGCAGTACCGGATCAACGGCGTCGTCATCCCCGAGGCCATCAGCGGCTTCGGTCAGACGCTGGAGACCCGCTTCGCCGAAAGCATCAGTCTGCTCACCGGCGCGCTCCCCGCGCAATACGGGTACCGGACCGCCGGCATCGTCGACATCACGACCAAGGGCGTCGACGCCGAAGCCAAGCCCTTCGCCGGCAGCGTCGGCGTGACGCTGGGCACGCAGCGCTCGCGTGAGCTGGACCTCACGCTGCATGGCACCGAGGGCCGGCTGAGCTACGAGTTCAGCGGCTCCTACCTCGGCAACGACCTGGGCATCGAGAACCCCACCGCCTCGCGCAACGCGCTGCACGACCGCACGAATCAGGGCAAGGGCTTCGGCCTCGTGTCCTATCTGCTGGACGACGACACCCGCATCAGCGCCATGGCCGGCGTGACCGACAACCGCTTCCAGATCCCCAACTCGCCGGGGCAGTCGACGGCGTTCTCACTGGCCGGGTCGCCGGACAAGGACTCGAGCACGCTCGACGCCCGTCAGCGCGAGCGCAACCGCTTCGCCGTGGTCAGCTATCAGAGCGTCATCGGCAACGACGTGGACTACCAGGTCTCGCTCTTCCATCGCACGACCGACGTCCACTACACGCCGGACCCGGTGGGCGACTTGCAGTACCTGGGCGTCGCCGCGGACATCCTGCGCCGCAACGAGGCCAACGGCGCGCAGGCCGATCTGAGCTGGCGCCTCAACAGCGCGCACACGCTGCGCACCGGTCTCTTCGTCCAGCGCGAGCACGCCAGCACCGCCAACCAGGCGCTGGTCTTCCCCGCCGATGACGACGGCAATCAGACGAGCACGACGCCGGTCAGCATCGCGGACTCGGGCCGGCTGAGCGGGCATCTGTGGGGGGCTTATCTGCAGGACGAGTGGAAGCTGGATCGCGCGCTGACGCTGAACTACGGCGTGCGCTACGACGAGGTCGACACGGTGACCAAGGAGCATCAGCTCAGCCCGCGCATCGGCCTGGTCTGGGACGCAACACCGACGCTGCGCATGCATGCCGGCTACGCGCGCTACTTCACGCCGCCGCCGACGGAGAAGATCGACACCACGTCGGTCGCGGCCTTCGCGGGCACGACGAATGCGTTGCCGTCGGATGCCAACACCGCGGTGCGCGCGGAGCGCTCCAACTACTACGACGCCGGCGCGGCCTGGCAGGTCACGCCCAAGCTGACGCTGGGCGTGGACGGCTACTACCGCGCGGTGCAGCACCTGCAGGACGAGGGGCAGTTCGGGAACGCGCTGATCTACTCGGCGTTCAACTACGCGCACGGGAAGATCTACGGCGTCGATCTGTCGGCGACCTACAAGGAGTCCAACTGGTCGGCGTACATGAACCTGGGCACGGTGCATGCGCGCGCGACGCAGGTGGAGACGGGGCAGTTCAACTTCGAGCAGGATGAGCTGGACTTCATCGCCAATCACTGGGTGCATCTGGACCATGAGCAGAAGCTGAGCGCCTCGGCGGGTGGCAACGTGCGACTGGCCGATGGCTACGCGGTGGGCGCGAGCGCGGTCTTCGGGAGCGGCTTGCGCAACGGGTTTGCCAACACGACGCACCTGCCGTCGTACACGAGCGTGAACGCGGATGTGAGCAAGCGGTTCGAGTTCGGCGGCGGCGGGCCGGTGGAGGCGCGGCTGTCGGTGCTCAACCTGTTCGATCACGTCTATCAGCTGCGCGATGGCTCGGGCATCGGGGTCGGCGCGCCGCAGTATGGGCAGCGGCGAACGGTGTATGTGAGCTTGACGAAGGAGTTCTAAGCGCCTGCGATTGGCGCTCCGCAGCCTGCGACGGCCCTCTCCCCCCGCCCTCTCCCACTTCGTGGGCGAGGGGCCGCCGGCGCTCCGGCGTTTGCGGTGTAGCCTCAACGCAAGATGCGCACCTAGCCCCTCGCCCGCTTGCGGGAGAGGGGTTGGGGTGAGGGCCGTCGAGTGGCCAGAGCATGACTTGGCGGCGCGGAGTTGGGGTGAGGGCCGTCGAGTGTCCGGAGAGTGACTTGCGGGAGATGTGTTGAGGTGAGGGCCCATGCAGGCAGCGAGCCCTAGGCCATACACCCCGACGCGACGATCAAGCGTCCCAGCTCCGCCACCGCCGGCGGCCTTGCCGACGCGTCCTCTTCGCTGAACTCCAAACAGAAATCCAGCTCCGGCAACGCCGGCATCCCATCGCGCTCATCCAGCGCCGCCATCCCCGGCCTCAAATGATCCCGTGTGAACGAGGTCACCGCCAATCCGCTCAATGCGACCGCGCGCAGATCCTCCAGGCTGTGCGAGCTGAACGCCCCATGCCATGCGATCCCCTTCGCATTGAGCGCATCCACGCTGATCTGCCGGCACACGCACGGAGGCGGTGAATACGCCAGCGGCATCGACGCATGGTCTTCCAGCGAGAAGCCTTCGCTCGCCGCCCACACCATCGGCAAGCGCTGCAGCAGCTGCCCTCGCCCCTCCCCTGCCACCGACACCACGACCGCGAGATCCAATTCCCGATCCCGCACCATCGCCCCCAGATCCAGCGTCACACCGGCGCTGACCTCCAACCTCACGTTCGGGCACCCACGCGAGAACTGCCGCAGCAATCGCGGCAGCCCTTCGCTCATGAAGCTCTGCGGCACGCCCAGCCGCACGGTCCCCTCGATCGGCGAGCGCCTGAAGTGCTGCGCCAGCGCGTCCTGCGCCTGCAGGATGCGCTCGGCCAAACGCAGGAAGTCCTCGCCATCCGAGGTCAGGCTCAAACGCCGGGTCGTGCGATGGAACAGCGGTCGGCCGACCAGTTCCTCCAGCCGCCGGACCTGATGGCTGATCGCCGATTGCGAGAGATGCAGCCGTTCGGCCGCGCGGGTGAAGCCGTTGGACTGGTGGACCGTGATGAAGGCCTGCAGCAGGGCGGGGTCAAAACTCATGCCGCGCAGATTAATGAATCCGCCCGCTGAATCGGAACGAATTTAATCATTTGCCCCATGAGACGAGGGTCATAAGAATCGGCGCCCATGCCCTCCACGTCCGTCTCCTCACCCCGCGCCTCCGCGCTCGCGCTGGCCGCCGTCTGTCTCGCGGCGCTGATGTTCGGGCTCGAGATCTCCAGCGTCCCCATCATCCTGCCGGTGCTGGAAGCCCGATTGCATGCCGACTTCCAGGGCATGCAATGGATCATGAACGCCTACACCATCGCCTGCACCAGCGTGCTGATGGCCACCGGCACGCTCGCCGATCGCTATGGCCGGCGCCGCGTCTTCGCGGTTACGGTGCTCGCGTTCGGCATCGCCTCGCTGCTGTGCGGCCTCGCGCCCGACACGCCGCTGCTGATCGCGGCGCGCTTCCTCCAGGGCATGGCCGGCGGCGCGATGTTCATCTGCTCCATCGCGATCCTGTCGCACCAGTTTCCCGACGGGACGCAGCGCGCCCGCGCCTTCGCGATCTGGGGCGTCGTCGCGGGCATCGGTCTGGGCTTCGGGCCGGTGATCGGCGGCGCCATCGTGGCGCTCGCCAGCTGGCAGTGGGTCTTCGTCGCGCATGCGCCGCTGGCGCTGCTGGGCCTGGCGCTGATCTTCCTCGGCGTCGAGGAATCCATCGATCCGCAAGCGAAGCAGCAGCGCCTGGACCTGGGCGGCATCCTCGCAATGACGGTGGCGGTGCTAGGCCTGACCACGTTGATCACGCAAGGCGGCAGCTTCGGCTGGGCGAGTCCGACCACCCTCGCCCTGGCCGCCGTCACCGCGCTCGCCCTCCTCGGCTTCGTGATCGTCGAGCGCCGCCACCCGCATCCGATGTTCGACTTCAGCGTCTTCCGCATCCGCGATTTCTCGGGCGCGATCCTCGGTTGCGTGGGCATGAACTGCAGCTACTGGCCGTTCATGATCTATCTGCCGCTCTACTTCTCGGCGGGCTTGGGCTACGACGTCGCCACCACCGGGCTCGCGCTGCTGGCCTACACCGTGCCCTTTCTCGTCATGCCGCCGATCGCCCAATGGCTGCTGCTGCGGCTGGAGGCGCGCATCGTCATCCCCGCCGGGCTCTTCATCATCGGACTGGGCTTCGCGTTGATGCTGCTCGGCAGCCGGCACGTCGAGCTCGCCGCCTGGGCGGTGCTGCCGGGCGCGCTCGTCGCGGGCATCGGGCTTGGACTGACGACGACACCGGCGACCAGCATGACCACCTCCTCCGTGCCGCCGCATCGCGCGGGCATGGCCTCGGGCATGGACGTCAGCGCGCGCCTCATCACGCTGGCGCTGAACATCGCGGTCATGGGGCTGTTGCTGCTCGCCGGCATTCTGGCGGCGCTGCATGGGACCTTGAGCTCGGCTGTGGATGGCGTTCATCTGAACGCGCTGGCGGAGCGCCTGGCCGGCGGCGATGCGGCCGGCGCGCGGCGGACGATCGCCGAGTTCATCGCGCCCGACGCCGCGACGGGGATCGTCTATGCCGCAGTGACGCAGGGCTTCGGCTGGGTGATGGCTTACGGCGCGGTGACCGCGTGGCTCACCGCGGGCGCGAGCTGGCTGGTGCTGCGGCCTGGCCGCAAGTCCCACAGCCACACCGCGAGACCGGCGGTCGCGAGCACCGCGCCCAATGCGCAGCTCGCATCCCAGCCGCCGCGTTGGAACGCGACGGAGCCCGCCGCCGATCCGGCCGCGGCGCCGATGAAGTAGCCGGTCATGTAGACCGCGTTGAGCCGCGAGCGCGCCTCGGGCTGCAAGGCGTAGACCACGTTCTGGTTGCTGATGTGCACGCCCTGCAGCGCGATGTCGATCAGCAGCAGGCCGGCGATGAACCACATCAGCGAGCTGCCGCCCATCCAGAGCACGGCCCAGCTCGCGACCAGCATCAGCGCGGCGGCGCCGCTGGTTGATTGCAGATAGCCGCGATCGGCCAGGCGTCCGGCGAAGCTGGCCATCAGCGCGCCGGTGACACCGGCCAGTCCGACCAGACCGATGGCCCCGTCGCCCAGGCCGAACGAGGGACCGGACAGCAGCAGCGCCATGGTCGAGAACATGCTGCTCACCGAGGCGAAGGCCAGCGCGCCCAGCAGCGTTCGGCTGCGCAGGCGCGGGAAGCGCGTGAGCAGTTCGCCCATGGAGCGCAGCGTCTCGCCGTAGCTGCCGCGTTGCGGGTTGCGCGAGTCAGGCAGCACGCGCCAGAGCGCGGCGGCGATGAGGATCATGGCGGTGCCGGCGACAAGGTACACCGTCGACCAGCCGCCCAGGCTGGAGAGCAAGCCGGCGACGCTGCGCGCGGCGAGGATGCCGGTGAGCAGGCCGCTCATCACGAGACCGACGGCGCGGCCGCGATGCTCGGGCGCGGAGAGCGTCGCGGCCAAGGGCACGAGCACCTGGGCGGCGACCGAGAACAAGCCTGCCATCGCGGTACCGACCGCGAGCATGGCGATGCTGTGCGCGAAGCCGCTGATGAACTGGCCGATGGCGGCGAGCAGCGTCAATGCGACAGCCAGACGGCGGCGCTCCAGCATGTCGCCCAGGGGGACCAGCAGCAGCAGGCCGATCGCGTAGGAGACCTGCGCGATGGTGACGGTGGATGCGGCGGTGCCCTCGCTGACGTTCAGGCCGACGGCGATGGAATGCAGCAGCGGCTGGTTGAAGTAATTGCCGCCGGCGCACAGGCCGCAGGTGACGGCCATCAGGAGCAGGACGGGGGTGCTGATCGGGGGGGTGGGGGAGGCGGGGGGCTGGGACTGCTGAGACGACATGCGGGTACTGCGGGAACGGGGTCGACAGGCCGGCAGTATCGGAGCTCAAGTGGGCTTGAGGTCAAGGTGGGGCGGGAGGGGTGGGCGATCTGCGCGATGCCATGGACGGCTGCCCGCCACGCTGTGCGACCTGCGCTCCCGGAGACGGTCGATCGCGTCGGCCTGGCGATGGTCAGGGATTGACCGTCTTCAACGCCTGCTCGTAGACCGCCAGATCGCTCGCGGAGAAGCAGCAGAAGGTCACCGATTCGATCTCGGGATGGTCGGCGAGGAAGCCGCTCACGGTGTCGATCGCGACGCGGCTGGCGTGCTCGATGGGATAGCCGTAGATGCCGGTGCTGATGCTCGGGAACGCGATCGAACGGACGCCCGCTGCGACCGCGACTTCGAGCGAGCGGCGGTAGCAGGACGCGAGCAGCGCCGGCTCGCCGTCGGCGCCGCCGCGCCAGACGGGGCCCACCGTGTGGATGATGTGCTTCGCGGGCAGGCGGTAGCCGCGCGTGAGCTTGGCCTCGCCGGTCTTGCAACCGCCGAGCATCCGACACTCGTGGACGAGATCCGGGCCCGCCGCGCGATGAATCGCGCCGTCCACCCCGCCGCCGCCCAGCAAGGAGGAGTTGGCGGCGTTGACGATGGCGTCGACCGGCTGTCGCGTGATGTCGGCGTGGATGGCGGTGATGGGCATGGCGGCTTGCCTCCGAGGAACGAGGAAGTCTAGAGGACTTCGGAGGATTCGCTTCCTCGCCTTGTCGCGCGCGGTTTAGCCTTGCCCGAGCTGGCTCCGCCGGAACTCCCGCGCTCGCCGCAGCAGCTCAGGCCAGAGGGCGCGCGCCTTGTCCGGATCGCCCACCAGTTCGGCGAAGGTCAGCTGCAGCTGCGCATCAAGAGTCGCGCCCTGACAGGTCGACGGAATCTGCGAGCAGTAGAAGGCTGACCAGTAACGCTGGTCACAGCCAGTGATCGCGCACTGCGTGGAGAAGAGCGCAAGGATGTGCCCGTTGTAGGCGACCTGGGCCTCCAGCCCCAGCGTCGGATCCTGGATGCCCTGGGCTTGAGCCCACTGCATCAACTGCTCAGCCGACACCGTGGAGAGCGATTCGACTGCACGCTCGGAATCGCCCTCCGCCAGCGCATGGCGCGTTGCCGCCAGCCAATCCTTCCAAACCTGCGAAGCATCGCCGAGCCGTGCATACGCGCCGTCGATCGCATAGCTCAGGTTGTTGCGTTGCCTCACATCCTCACCGCAGAACTTGCGGAAGCGCTCGACCTGCGCCGGGTCCGCGTGCCCATCCGGGCCGGACTGGCTGAGCACGAAACGGCAGCGCGAGTGGTAGAGACGCAGATCCTCGACGGCGACCTTGGTCGGTTGGGCCAGGATGGACGCGGCAAGGACCTGGAAGCTGTCAGCCGTGGCGAAGCGATGGAGCGACAGTCGACGTTCCGAGGGCGCGGCGCCGGCACCGCCTTGTGGTCCGGGGGCGGAGATTGGCGAAGACGGAGCGCTAGTGGTTTGTGCGCTCGGTGCGGATGGCCATGGACGCAGTGGTTCGGGGGCGGCGGCGGTGACGGCCGCGTCTGGTACTTCCGGCGCGCCGTCCCCACCCGTCTCGGTCAGGCCGACGACCAGGACCGACAAGATGAGGAACGCGAGCCAGTAGCTCCAGCGGCTCCAGAAGCTCATGTGGCGCTCCTGTCTTCATCGACCGAGCGCCTCGGCGGGGCTTGAGGCTCGCTGTTTGCAACGGCCCTCTCCCCAACCCCTCTCCCGCACGCGGGCGAGGGGCCAATCAGCGCCTCGGGGTCGGGGTTGAAAGCAGGCTCCGCATTGCATGACTCTTCCTCAACACTGCTTGGCGCCTCGGAGCCCCTCGCCCGCGTGCGGGAGAGGGGTTGGGGTGAGGGCCGTGGCACACCAGAGCCGTATTCCCCCTCGCCCGCTTGCGGGAGAGGGGGGGGGTGAGGGTCTTCGGGGCCCACCACCCACGTCGGCAACGCCGGCCGCACCATCGTCACCGAATGCTCCGCCACCGGCCTGCGGTCAACGACGGGCTGAGGGTGTCTGAAGAAGAACATCCCCCCAAGTTCGTGCCCGCCGCCCCTCACCACAAGCCGGTGAAAACCCTTTCCCCCTTCCTGGCGATCCCTGGGCCCCGCCCTTGCCTCGCCCCCAAAGAGATCCATCCCGTCCCTGCCTGCGTACAACCCACTGTCGACCTCATCGAGCCCCCCCATGGAACGAGACCTCGCCACCATCGCCCTCGGACTGGCCGAACGCGGCCTGCTGCCCGACGTCGCGCTACGCGGCGGCATCCGTCGCCTGCTGCGCGCCCGGCTCGACGAGTCCCGCCACGGCGACCACGAGTCCGCCGCCGACCTGACCCAGGCCTTCCTGACCGAGCTCCGCAGCTCCCCGCTCGCGATCCAGCAAGACCTGGCCAACGACCAGCACTACGAGCTCCCGCCCGCGCTCTTCCAGGCGATGCTCGGCCCCCGCCGCAAGTACAGCTGCTGCTGGTGGCCCGAAGGCGTGCACACCCTGGAGCAAGCCGAGGAAGCCGCCCTCGCCGAGACCGCCGCCCGTGCCCAGCTCGCCGACGGCCAACGCATCCTCGAGCTCGGCTGCGGCTGGGGATCCCTGAGCCTGTGGATGGCCGAGCGCTTCCCCAACGCGCGCATCCTCGCAATCTCCAACTCCGCCTCCCAACGCGCCTTCATCCAAGGCGAAGCCGCCAATCGCGGTCTCAGCAACCTCGACGTCCAGACCCACGACTTCAACGGCTTCGGCGAGGACGGCAGCCTCGATCGCCAGTTCGACCGCATCGTCTCGGTCGAGATGTTCGAGCACCTGCGCAACTGGCCGCGCGCCTTCGCCAAGGTCTCGCGCTGGCTGCGCGACGACGGCCGCTTCTTCATGCACGTCTTCGCCCATCGCGAGGCGCCCTACACCTTCGAGGTCCGCGACCCCAGCGACTGGATGAGCCGCTTTTTCTTCTCCGGCGGCATGATGCCCAGCGACGATCTCGCGCTGCTGTGCCAGGACGACCTCGCGCTGCAACAGCGCTGGCGCTGGGATGGCCGCCACTACGCGCGCACCGCCGCCGCCTGGCTGGAACGGCTGGACGCCCATCGCGCCGAGCTGCGGCCCGTCTTCGAATCGGTCTACGGCGCCGCCGACGCGTCGACCTGGTGGCAGCGCTGGCGGCTGTTCCTGCTCGCCGTCGAGGAGCTCTTCGCCTACGACCGCGGGCAGCAATGGTGGGTCAGCCACTACCTCTTCGCGCCGCGGCGTTGAGGACCGGCGCATGGATGCCATCGCCGCCACCAGCAGCATCGCTGGCGTCGTCGCCGCGCAGGGCCTGCTCATCGCCGTCGCGCTCGGCATGGCCACCTGGCTCGTGAGCCTCCCCCTGCGCGATGCCAGCCTCGCGGATCGCGTCTGGTCCGCGTTCATCGCACTTCCCGCCCTGCTTTACGCCTGGCGCCTCGGCGCCGATGCGCGCGTGATCGTGATGGTGGCGCTCATCGTCCTGTGGGCGATCCGGCTGGGCCTGTACGTCACGGTGCGCAACTGGGGCCACGGCGAGGACCGCCGCTATCGCGACATCCGCGAGCGCAACCAACCCGGCTTCGCGCTGAAGAGCCTGTGGCTGGTGTTCCTGCTGCAAGCGGTGCTCGGCTGGCTCGTCGGATGGCCGGTGCTCGCGGCCGCCCGGCCGGACGCGAATCCATGGAGCGCCTGGGACTCGATCGGCACGGCCATCGCGGCGATCGGCCTGCTGATGGAGACCGTCGCCGATGCGCAGCTCACGCGCTTCCGCCGCACGCGGGGAACAGGCGATCTCGTGCTCGACACCGGACTGTGGCGCTGGTCCCGCCACCCCAACTACTTCGGCGAATGCTGCCTCTGGTGGGGCCTGGGCGTGATGGCGCTGTCGGGCGGCGGACTATCGGCCGCCTGGGCGCTCGCCTCGCCGCTGCTGATGACGGTCCTGCTGCTGCGCGTCTCCGGCGTCACCCTGCTGGAGAAAGACATCGGCGAGCGCCGCCCCGCCTACCGCGACTACGTCGCCCGCACCAGCGCCTTCATCCCCTGGCCGCCCAAGCGCGGAGGATTGCGATGACGCCGCCGCGTGCGAGCGCCTTCGCGCTCATCGCCCCCCTCGCATTCAGCGTCGCCATCGCGGCGATCGCCGCCGCCATGACGGGCCCCGCCGTTGCTCAGACCCAGGCGCAGCCGACTCCCCAGACCTGGGACTTCGAAGTCCGTCTCGACGACAAACCCATCGGCTCGCATCGCTTCGTCGTGAGCGGCGGAGCGGATGCCCGCGAGGTGCAAAGCACCGCCCGCTTCGACGTCAAGCTGCTGGGGTTCAGCGTCTACCGCTATCGGCACGAGGCGAGCGAGCGCTGGCGCGGCGACTGTCTCGCCGAGATCCACGCCCGCACCGACGACGACGGCAAGACACGATCCGTCAACGCGCGCGCCGACGACACCGACTCCCCCATCGCGGGCTGCGTGATGAGCTACGCCTACTGGCATCCGGCGCTGGTCCGCCAGACCCGATTGCTGAATCCGCAGACCGGCCGCGTCGACGACGCCCGCTTCGAGCGGCTCCCCGATGCCACGCTGCGCGTCGGCGGACGCGAGCTCCCGGCGATCCGCTGGAAGCTCTCCACCGAAAGCGCCGGCACGCGACAAGACCTGACCCTGTGGCTCGCCCGCGAGGACGGCCGCTGGATCGGCCTCGACGCGCGCGTCAAGGGCGACCGCCTTCTCACCTACCGATTGCCGTGATCATGAACACCTCCCCCGCGACCGCCAGCCCGCACCCCTCCTGGCGATGGCCGCTGGCCTACGTGCTCACCGCCGTGGTCTTCCTCGCCATGGACGGCATCTGGCTCAGCGCCACGCAGGCGGCCTTCTACAAACCGAGCATCGGCCACCTGATGGCGCCCACGGTCGACTGGCTCGCGGTCGCGCTCTTTTATCCGCTCTATTTGATCGGTCTGGTGTTCTTCGCCGTCGCGCCCGCGGTGGACGCGTCGCGCGCGGTGGCCGGCTTTCTGCGCGGCGCGCTGTTCGGCCTCATCGCCTACGCCACCTACGACTTCACCAACCAGGCCACGCTGCGCGACTGGCCCTGGCAGGTCACCGTGATCGACCTGCTCTGGGGTGCCGTCGTCAGCGGCACCGCCTCCGGCGTCGCCGCGGCGCTGACCCTGGTCACATGCCGACGAGCGAGCCGAACCAGCGGGCGATGAGCCCGTCGAAGTTCAGCCGGCCCTCGACCGCCGCGACGCAGATGCACTCGCTGCCGTCCTGCACCACCGGCTGGTGGTGCACGTCGCCATCGGCCAGGTCGAAGTCGCCCGGCCCGAACAGCGCGCGCCCATCGTGGAAGCGACCGTAGATGATCTGCGTCAGCTCGGTGCCGCGGTGCGTGTGCTGCGGCAGGTACTTGCCGGCGGCGATGCGCAGCAGGAAGACGTTCGCCTGCGGCGCGCCAGGGACGCTCACGCGGCTCCAGCGCATGCCGGGGCCGATCCAGCGCCAGCGTGTCGCGCTGCAATCCGCCAGCGCGCGCGGCCAGGTCGCCCCCGCCGGCAAGGGTGGCGGCGTCGGCACCTTGGACGCCCCCTCGCCCGTCCGCAAGCCCGCACGGACGCTTTCCACGGGCAAGCCGAGCGCGGCCACCTCCGGCGCCACGACCCGCTCCGTCCGGTCGACCGCCGCCAGCGCCCGCGCCAGCGCGTCCTCGCGCATCGTCGCGGCCGGCTGCTCGTCGAGCATTACGCCGCCGACGGCGCGCAGCATCGCCGCCTTCTCGCGGCAGGCGGGGCACAGCTCCAGATGGGTTTCCACCACCAGCCGCAGACCGATGGGCAGGCTGCCGGCGACCAGCGACAGCAGCAGCTCGTCGGCGGGGTGATGGCGGATGCTTGACGGAATCATGATCAAGACTCGAGCAGCTTGCGCAGATGCGCCACGGCAAGTCGGATGCGGGATTTCACGGTCCCCAGCGGCAACCCCAGTTCCTGGGCGATGCGGGCGTGGGGCTCGTCGTCGAAGAAGGACAGGCGCAGCGCCTGGGCCTGCTCGGGCGGCAGGCGCTCCAGCGCCTCACGCACCCGGCGCGCCTGCCGGGTGGCGTCGGCGTGGTCGGGAACATCGGCCTGATCGGCCGGCAGATGGTCGAACTCGAAGCACTCGTCGCCGGCGCCGTCCAGCCGATGCCGGCGCGCCGCGTCCACCCGCAGGTTGCGGGCGATGGTGAAGACCCAGGTCGACACCGCCGCCTGCGCCGGATCGAACAGCGCCGCCTTGCGCCACAGCGTCACCAGCGCTTCCTGCGCCAGCTCCTCGGCCAGTGCCTCGTCGCTGCCGGTGCGGATCAAATAGCTCTTCACCCGCGGCGCGAAGTGCGAGAACAGCCGCCCGAAAGCCTCGCGATCGCCGTGCTCGGCGACGCGGCGCACCAGCCCGGCCCATTCCTGGGCGGGGTCCGGCGCGGCGGCGCGATCGGGATCGGGATCGGACGAGACGAGCTTCAAGCGACGGACCTTCTGAGCGGGAGACGGCAAGGGCTGGGCGCCCGGTCCGAAGTCCGGGGCCTTGGTCGATGCGTCGCGTTCCTGGCTGCCCATGTCGGCTGATACGCGCGCAACGGCCCGCCGGATCATCGCTCAGCGAGCGTCGTCGCGCATCGGGGCGATCAGCGCCCTCCATCTCACGATTCCGGGAGGATGGGCGACCCCGGCAGAGATCCAGATCGCGAGGTCGCGCGTAGAAGCAGAAACCGCGAGGACCCGCCCATGAGCCGCCCCATCGCCAGAGACAGCCTGCCCCCCCCGTTCGCCAGCGACAACCGCCCTCAACGCATCGCCGTCGTGGGCGCCGGCATCTCGGGCCTGTCCTGCGCTTGGCTGCTGTCCCGCAAGCATCGGGTGGAGCTTTTCGAGGCCGAATCCCGGCTCGGCGGCCATAGTCACACCGTCGACGCGCCCTGCGGCATGGCGCAGGTCCCGGTAGACACCGGCTTCATCGTCTACAACGAGCCCGCCTATCCCAACCTCAGCGCGCTGTTCCGCCATCTGGACGTGCCGACGCAGGCGACCGACATGTCCTTCGCGGTCAGCCTGGACCAGGGCGCGCTGGAGTACGCCGGCACCGACCTGAACAGCCTCTTCGCCCAGCGCGGCAATCTGCTGCGTCCGCGCTTCTGGTCCATGCTGCGCGACCTGCTGCGCTTCTACCGCGAGGCGCCCCGGGACGCGGCCGCCTGCGGCGACCTGTCGCTGGACGGCTACCTGGATGCGCGCGGCTACGGGCGCGCCTTCCGCGACGACCACCTGTATCCGATGGGCGCGGCGATCTGGTCGTCCGCGGCGGCGGACATCGGCCGCTATCCGGTCGCCGCCTTCGTCCGCTTCTGCGAGAACCACGGCCTGCTCAAGGTCTCCGGCCGGCCGATCTGGCGCACCGTCAACGGCGGCAGCCGCGAGTACGTGAAGCGCCTCATCGACGACTTCGACGGCCGCGTCCATCGCGACGAGCCGGTCACCGCCGTCCTGCGCGACGCCGAGGGCGTGCGGCTGCGCACGCGTCGCGGCGCCTGGACCGAGCGCTTCGATCAGGTCGTGCTGGCCACGCATGCCGACCAGTCGCTGCGGATGCTGAGCGCGCCCACGGAGAGCGAACGGCGCCTGCTCGGCGCCTTCGCCTACACCCGCAACCTCGCCGTGCTGCACAGCGATCCCGCGCTGATGCCGCGCCGCCGCGCCGTCTGGTCGAGCTGGAATTACCTGGCCGATCGCGGCACTGCCTCGCGGGCGGACCGCGCGGACCGGGCGGATCGGGCCCCCGAGATGCCCGCCGTCACCTACTGGATGAACCGCCTTCAGCCGCATCTGCCGCAGGGCGCCGATGGCCGGCCGCTGTTCGTGACGCTCAATCCGCCGAGCCCGCCGCGCGCGGAGCACCTGATCCGCACCGAGGTCTACGAGCATCCGCGCTTCGATGCCGACGCCATCGCGGCGCAGCGCGAGTTCTGGTCGCTGCAAGGCCGTGAGCGCACCTGGTTCTGCGGCGCCTACCTGGGTTCGGGCTTCCACGAGGACGGTCTGCAAGCCGGGCTGGCCGTGGCCGAGGCGCTTGGCGGCGTGCGCCGCCCCTGGACCGTCGAGAACGAGTCCGGCCGCATCCACCTCGCGCCGGCGGTGATGTCATGAGCGGCGAGAGCGGCAAGCGCATCAAGAGAGAATCGGACGCCAGCGACTTCGCCATTGCGCGAGACCGCCGGCTCGACCGCGAATCGAAGCCCGGCATTGAGCGCTTCCGCTCGGCCCTGTACCGCGGCCGCGTGATGCATCAGCGGCTGAAGCCGATGCGGCATCGTCTGGCCTACCGCGTGTTCTCGATGCTCATCGACATCGACGAGCTCGCGACGCTGGACGCGCGCCTGTGCTGGTTCTCGGTCGGTCGCTTCAACCTCTTCAGCTTCCGACCCACGGACCACGGCGACGGAACGGCCACGGACGGTCCCGGCCTGCGTGCCCACATCGAGTCCCGTCTGCGCGAGGCCGGCCTGCGCGGCGGCGGCGCGATCCGGCTGCTGACGCTGCCGCGCCTGCTCGGCTACGCCTTCAATCCCTTGAGCGTGTGGTTCTGCGACGCGCCCGACGGCGGCCTGCAAGCGATCGTCTACGAGGTCAACAACACCTTCGGCCAACGCCACAGCTACCTGATCCCCGTCGACGACGCCCAGCGCGATGAGGGTCCCATCTCGCAGCGCTGCGACAAGCGGCTCTACGTCTCGCCCTTTCTCGGCATGGACCTGCATTACCGCTTTCGCGTCGAGCGGCCGCGGGAGTCGCTCTCGCTGGGCATCAGCGTCCACGACGGCGAGGCGATGGACGACCACGGTCATGGCGACGACCACGGCACTCAGCCACCCGCCGGCACCGCCGTCCTGAACGCGCGCCTTGACGCGACGCGCGCGTCCTTGAGCGACTGCGCCTTGCTCACGCTGCTGGTCGCCTATCCGCTGCTGACGCTCAAGGTGATCGTCGGCATCCACTGGGAAGCCTTGCGGCTGTGGATCAAGGGCGCGCGGCTGCAGCCGCGGCCCGACGCCCCGCATGCACCGATCACCGTCGTCCGCCGTGGCGACCCGACCTGAGGACGCCGCCATGCCCGACGACACGTTCACGCCCCGACCCGGCGTCCTCCCCGCCACCATGCCCTCCTCTTCCACGCCGACACCCTCGCAATCCCTTCCTCCCGCCTGGCTGAGCGGCGCGCCTGCGTCCTCGCGCCATGCGCCCCTGCGCGCGCTGCTGTCCCGCATCCGGCACGGCCAACTCACGCTCACGCTCCCGGACGGCCGCCGCGTCGAGGCCATGGGCCCGCTGCCTGGACCGCGCGCGGAGCTGCGGCTGCATCGCTGGCGGCCCGCGCTGCGCATGGCGCTGCAGGGCGATCTGGGCTTCGCGTTCTCGTATCGCGACGACGACTGGAGTTCCCCGGACCTGACCGCGCTGCTGTCCTTCGGCATCGCCAATGAAGCGGCGCTGGGCGCGCTGGCCGACACGCGAGGTCCGGCTCGCTGGCTCGCCCGGTTGCTGCATCGCGCCAACGCCAACACCCGGCGCGGCAGTCGTCACAACATCGCCGCGCACTACGACCTGGGCAACGACTTCTACCGATGCTGGCTGGACGACAGCATGCTGTACTCCAGCGCGCTGTACGCGGCGGACGGCCAAGTCCGGGAGGCGTTGACGCTGGAGGAAGCCCAGGCCCGCCGACTCGATCGCATCCTGGCGCTGCTGGATCTGCGGCCGGGTCAGCGCGTGCTGGAGATCGGCTGCGGCTGGGGCACGCTGGCGGCCGAGATGGCGCGACGCGGCGTGTCGGTCGTGGGCGTGACGTTGTCGACCGAGCAGCTCGCCTTCGCGCGCGAGCGCGCGGCCCGCTGGGGCGTCGCGGATCGCGTCGACCTGCGGCTGCAGGACTATCGCGATGTCCAGGGCCGGTTCGACCGCATCGTCTCCATCGAGATGATCGAAGCGGTGGGCGAGGCCTACTGGCCGGTCTACTTCGCGACGCTGCGTGATCGGCTGCTCCCCGGCGGCCACGCCCTGCTGCAGGCCATCACCATCGCCGAGCCGCACTTCGCGCATTACCGCGTCAGCCCGGACTTCATCCAGCGCTGCATCTTCCCGGGCGGCATGCTGCCGACGCCGGAGCGCATCGCGGAACAGGCGCGCATGGCGGGCCTGAGCTGCGCCACCGAGCTGCGTTTCGGTCGCGATTACGCGCGCACGCTGGCGGAGTGGCGCCGGCGCTTCCTGGCCGCCTGGCCGGCGATCGAGGCGCAAGGCTTCGACCTGCCGTTCAAGCGCTTGTGGGAGTACTACCTCTGCTACTGTGAGGCGGGCTTCCTGGCGGATCGCGTGGACGTCGGGCTGTATCGGCTGGACCGGCCGGATGGACGAGTCGGGCCCGGCCTCAGCGCGGTCAAGTAGGCCCGGGAGCTCGCAGAGACCGTCTTGGTCGAGCTCGGCTTCTCCGCCGTTCCATCGCCTCCCCTGATCGATTCGTCGGCTCGCTCGCGCCTTCGTCCGGTGGCGCGTGTCTCGCTCGTGGCCGCTTCCTATCGTCCGCTCCACAACGCCACGGCGCCACCCCGGCGCGGCGATTCCAGGAGCACGACGAATGCGCAGCCATCACACCCACCGCCCCCGCCGCGGTCATCGACTCATCGTCACCGCCGGCGTGCTTGCGCTCGCGGCCATGACTTCCAGCACAGCATTCGCGCAGGCCTCGCAGTCCTCGCAATCGGCGCAGTCGCCGCGGACGGCGCCCTCACTCGCGGCGCCGCTTCCGGACGCGCTCGCCCAATGCCCCGATGCGATGGAGCAACTGGAGGATCTGCTCGCCAGCGCCACCCGCGCCATCGGCGAGGACGGCGAGGTCCACGCCCGCTTCGAGGTCGACCGCGCGGGCCGCGTCCAGTCCATCACCGTCGACGGCCATCGCCGCTATGCGCTGCGCACGCGGCTCGCGCTGGAATCGCTGAGCTGCCGCGGCGGGATTCCGCAGGGCTACCGCCTTACCATCCGCTTCGCGCCTGAGGCTCCCGGCCGCGACCGCTCGCAGGGCGTCGTGGCCTTGCTCGAACGCGCGCCTTGAATCCACCCGCCCCATGCCCGTCGACCTTCCCATCAGCATCGATCGCTTCGACCGCAGCGCCCGAGCGGCGGTCGGCACCGACCATCGCGAGCTGCTGCTCGCCGCCGTCCTCAGCGCCGTGCTGGCGAGCGGCCTGGTCCTGCCAAAGATCGTGACCTGCGCGCTGGGCGCGATGGACGAGTCCTGCGCCGTGCCGCCGCAAGGCTGGTTCGTGCTCTGGCTGGGCTTCGCGGTGTGGAACGGCGCGCTCTGGCTGGCGGCGATTCTGTCGCGGCGCTGGTTGATCAAGGACGGCGGCGGCGACCGCGTCGTCGGACTGGGCTTGCAGATCCTCCTGCTCGCGATGGCCAGTCCCGCGATCGGCGCCGTGATCGGGCAAACCGACGGGCATCTGCTGCCCCGCCATCCCTATGAACTGCAGATGCACGCGATGTTCGCGTCCGTCGCCTGCCTGACCATCGAGTACCGCCGTCGACGGCAAGCCCGCGAGCAGGCCGCCGAGGCGCTGCAACGCGAGGCGCCGATGCTGGACCGTCAGCTCGACGAGGCGCGCAGCGCCTTGCTGCATGCGCAGGTGGAGCCGCATTTCCTGTTCAACACGCTGGCCCATGTGCGGCGCCTGGCGCAGACCGATCCGCCCGCGGCGCACGCGATGCTGGGCGACCTGCGCCGCTACCTGTCGGCCGCGCTGCCCGAGCTGCGCCAGACCCAGACGCCGCTCGCGCGGGAACTGGATCTGGTGCGGGCCTTCCTGGCGCTGCATCAACGCCGCATCGGCGAGGATCGCCTGACGCTGCGATTCGAGATCGCGCCGGGGCTCGACGAGGTCGTGGTGCCCAGCACCTGCCTGCTCACCCTCGCTGAGAACGCGATCAAGCACGGCATCACGCCGATGGTCGAGGGCGGCGAGATCGCAGTCCTCGCGGGCCCCGATCCCGAGCGCCCCGGCCTGCTGCGGCTGGAGGTCGCCGACACCGGCGCCGGCATGACGCCGGGCGGCGGCACCGGCACCGGGCTGGTGACGCTGCAGGCGAAGCTGGCCGCGCTGCATGGCGGCGCCGCCAAGCTCAGCCTGCTGCTCAACCAGCCGCGCGGGCTGATCGCGCGCGTGGAGCTGCCGTGGAGTCGATCATGACGACGCCGACGGATCCGTCCCGGCACCCTTCTCCGAGTTCGCCCTCGAATGGCGCCATGAGCCCCCCCACGCGCTCCGCCATGAATCCGCGCCGCCTGGCGCTCATCGCGGTGCTGATCGGCGTCGCGACGATGGTGGCCAACGGCACGCCGCTCGGCAACTCGCTGGCCTCGAATCCCTGGTCGACGGTCGCCTACAACGTGCTGCAGTTCGGCGTGCCCGCGCTGGGGCTCACCATGCTGGCGAATCACCTGATCGACGCGGGCCGCGTGCCGCCGTGGATCGCGTATCCGGCCGTCGTGCTCGCCACCGTGGTGCTGGGCATCTGGGTGATCGCGCCGCTGCTCTCGCCCTGGCTGGGCCGCGAGATGTGGTGGGGTCACACCCAGGATCTGAACCTGGCCGCGACCACCTTCGCCTGGCAGTCGCTGGGCATGACGATCTATGCACATCTGCGCTTGTCGACGCGCGCGCAGGAGCGGCTGGTCTCGCTGCAGGAGAACGCCGAGGCGCATCGTCGGCAGCTGGCCGCGACACAGCTGCTGGCGCTGCAGGCGCGCGTCGATCCCGCGCTGTTGTCCGCGCAGCTCGGCGTCATCGACGACGAGCTGATGCGCGCGCCGCGGCAGGCGCAGGCGCGACTGGCCGCGCTGATCGACTTCCTGCGCGCTCAACAACCCCACTTGGACGCGGAACTCTCCGACCTGCCACGCGAGATCGCAGCCCTGCGCGCATACGCCAGCCTCACCGCCGAGGATCCGACGCCGGCCGCCGCGGCCGCGCATGCGCGGCTGTGGCTGGATGGTCTGGACACGCCCCCGCCGTGGGCCATCGCACCGATGGTGCTGCTGCCGCTGGTGCGCGCGCTGATCGACGATCAGCCGGTGCCGTGGCGGCTGTCGCTGCGCTCGGCGCCATGGGAGGGCATGGCCGAACTGCGGCTGCGCGCGATCGGCGGCGGTGGCTTCGAGGCGGCTCGCGTGGTCGCGCGTCGTGTGCCCATCGCCGCCCTTGCCCAGCGCCTGATCACCGTGCACGGGGAGCGCGCCTCGCTGCGGCTGCTCGACGAAGACGGCCCGCTGATCGTGCTCATCTGGCCGGTGACCTCCGGCGCCCCCGACGCCCCTCCGCTACCCTCGCGCCCATGACCCGCATCCTGATCGCCGAAGACGAAGCGCTGCTCGCGCACGAGATCCGAGAGGAGCTGCTGCGCCAATGGCCGCAGGCGCAGGTGGTCGGCATCGCGCGCGACGGTCACGAGGCGCTGCGCATGGTCGAGCAGCTCCAGCCCGCGGTTTGTCTGCTCGACATCCAGATGCCGGGGCTCTCGGGCTTGGAGGTCGCGCAGCTGATCGGGCGCCGCGCGCATGTGGTCTTCATCACCGCGCATGAGCAGTACGCGGTGCAGGCCTTCGACGAGGGCGCGGTGGGCTATCTGCTCAAGCCGCTGGACGGCGCCCGCATGGCGCGCACGCTGCTGCGGCTGAAGGAGCGGCTGTCGCAGCCGCCCGCGGACCTGACCGGCATCGCGCGCGGCACGCCGCCGCCGCGCGTCGAGCCGCTGCGCTGGATCACCGTGCAGCTGGGCCGCGAGCTGCAGCTGATCGCCGTCGACGACATCGTCTACTTCCGCGCCGACAGCAAGTACGTCGCCGTCGTCACCGCGACGACGGAATCCTTGATCTCCATGCCGCTCAAGGACCTGATCGAGCGCCTGGACGGCGAGCACTTCTGGCAGGTTCACCGCTCCACCATCGTCAACGCGCATGCGATCAAGTCGGTGGTGCGGACGCTGAGCGGCAAGCTCAGCATCACGCTCAAACAGCGGCCGGAGACGCTGGCGGTCAGTCCCGCCCACGCCCACCGGTTCAAGCTGCTCTGAGCGTCGATCGGCCGCTCAAGCGATCGGCCGCTCAACCGGGCGACCGGTCACCCGATCACTTCAACCAGCGTTCGCCCGCTTCGCCGGGCTCGCCGCCCTGGCCGAAGAACACCAGCGCGGCCACCGAGCCGTCGGCGTTGCGCTCGACCTTGATGACGCCGATGGTGCCTTCCATGGCCAGGCTGTCCTTGCCGGTCGGCACCAGCGTGAGGATGGGACGCCCCTGGCGCAACCAACGCAGCTTGCCGTCGTGCAGCTGGAGCTCACGCTGCGCGGTGGCGTCGGCCTGCTGCTTGTAGCCGCCGGCGAAGGCTTGCAGCTGCTCGGTGCTCAGCGTCACCGGGACGATGTCCGGGTACGGCTTGCCGATGACGAAGGCCGCCAGCTTGCGCCCCGCCATGCCCAGGCTGAAGCCCGGACCGTCGGTGTTGCGCAGCAGAACCACGCTGACGCCGCTCTGCGGCAGATAGGTCAGGCCGCTGACGAAGCCGTGGATGCCGCCGCCGTGCTCCAGCTTGGGCTCGCCGCGCAGGGTTCCCACGGTGATGCCGTAGCCGTAGCCCGCCTCCTTGGCGGCACCTTCGGGCGTGATCATCTGCTGATACAGCGCGGGCGACAGCAGCTTGCCGCCGTGCAGCGCACGGTTCCAGCGCCACAGGTCCTGCGCGTCGGACACCAGCGCCCCCGCGGCCTGTGGCTGCGTCATGCTCAGCAGACCGGCCGTGGTCACCGCACCTGTTTCGCGGTCGACGCTGTAGCCCTCGACCATGCGCGGGACCAGTCGCTGCTCGCCCGGATAGACGACCTGCTGGAGGCCGGCCGGCGCCAGCACGAGCTCCTGCACCGCCTGGTGCCAGGTCTTGCCCGTGATGGCCTCGATCACCGCGCCGACCAGCACGTAGCCGGAGTTGTTGTAGGCGAAGCGCTCGCCGGGCGGGAAGTCGACCGGCAGGTCCTTGAACTCGGCGATCAGCGCTTTCGTGTCCAGATCGCGGCGGATCGGGTTGTGCATGTAGCCGCGGATGCCGGTGTAGCTCTTCACGCCCGAGGTGTGGTTCAGCAGCTGGCGCAGCGTGATGCCCTCGCCCTTCGGATAGTCGGGCAGGTACTTGGACAGCGGATCGTCGAGCTTGGCGCGGCCTTGATCGATCAGCTTGAGCAGCGTCGCGGACGCGAACTGCTTGGTCACCGAGCCGATGCGGAAGCGCATGTCCGTGGCGATGGGCACGCCGAGCTCGATGCTGGCCATGCCGCGCCCGCCCTGGTAGAGCAGCTGATCGCCGCGGGCCACCAAGACCACGACGCCGGGGCCGTCGGCGGTGAGCTTCTGCTCATCGAAGATCTTCTGCACGTAGGCGCCGATGCGGGCGCTGTCGGGCAAGGCGCCGGCGGTCGGCGTGGCGGCCGAGGTCGAGGTCGAGGCCGGAGTGGTGGCCGGGGCTGGGGCCGCGGCGGTCGCGGCCGCGGTCTGCGCGCTCACCATGAGCGGAACGGCCAGCAGGCCGGCGGTGAACAGGCGACGTGTCCAGTGCGTCATCGAGTCTTCTCCCTGAGAGGTGCTGGTCGCGGCGCGGGGCCGGGGCGCTCGTGCTTGTACTGCTTCTCGTGGCCGGTGAAGGCGCGCCACAGCATGCCGCGTCGCGATGACGATCGGCGCGGCGATTGCGACGGAACGCTGTCTCGCGGCGATGAACTGCAGCAGGGTGTCCGCGTGAACTGCTACACGGCGCCGGCACGCCAGGGCGATCTCCGCGTCTTGCGCGCGTTTCGAGGGCGTCGACTTCTGGTCTCGGTCACGCGCGGCGGCTACGCTCATCCGGCATATCCAATCACAGGCATCTGCCGGAGACACACATGTCCATTCGCTCCTCGCGCGCGCTGTCGCGCCGTACCGTCGTCGGCCTGGCCGCCGCGCTCTGCGGCGCCGCCGCCCTGCCCGCCTTCGCCGACGACGCCTTCCCGTCCAAGCCGATTCGCTTCATCGTCCCCTACGCGGCCGGCGGCACGACCGATCTGGTCGCACGCACGGTGGGCGCGCACATGTCGCAGACCCTGGGCCAGACGGTGGTCATCGAGAACCGCGGCGGCGCCGGCGGCAATCTGGGCATGGACGCGGTCGCCAAGTCCGCGCCCGACGGCTACACCGTGGGCATGGGCGCGATCTCGACGAATGCGCTGAACCCGCACATCTACCGCAAGATGTCCTTCGATCCGCGCAAGGACTTCAGCGCGATCGGGCTGCTGGGCAATTCGACCATCGTGCTCGAGGTCGGTGCCGCGGTGCCGGTGAAGAACGTGGCCGAGCTGCGCGCGTGGGCGGCGAAGAATCCGGGCTCGCCGTTCGGGACGGCGGGCGCGGGGACGTCGATGCATTTGGCGGGGGTGCTGTTCGGGCAGCTGAGCCACACGGAGTGGACCCATGTGCCGTACAAGGGCAGCGCGCCACTGATCACCGATCTGGTGGGCGGTCAGATCCCGGTGGCTTTCGACAACTTGCCGGCGTCGCTGCCGCATATCCAGGCGGGCAAGCTGCGCGCGCTGGCGGTGGCGGGGTCGCAGCGCTCGCCCGCGCTGCCGGATGTGCCGACGCTGGCGGAGGCGGGGCTGCCGGGGTACTCGGTGGAGCCGTGGTTCGGCGTGTATGGGCCGGCGCATCTGCCGGCACCGGTGGTGAAGAAGCTGCAGACCGCGCTGCAGGCGGCGCTGGCGGATCCGGGGGTGAAGGAGAAGCTGGCGGCGGCGGGGTTCTCGCCGAAGTCGTCCACGGCGGCAGAGCTGGAGGCGCTGAGCGCGCGGGAGTATGAGCGGCTCGGGAAGGTGGCGAAGAGCGCGAAGATGTCGGCGGATTGAGGCGGCGGGAGGGCTCCTGGACTGCGGGAGCTCTTGGACTGCGGGAGCTCCCACCCTCTCCCCCGCCCTCTCCCGCCCCGCGGGAGAGGGAGCAAGACCTGGCCCTCGGGAGAGGGAGTAAGACCTGCTCTGCGGGAGCGGGAACAGGAGGGCTCCGCAGTCAAGCGAAGGAAGCGAGCCTCACGGCTCCCTCTCCCGCTTGCGGGAGAGGGTGGGGGAGAGGGTCTTCGGGCTCAAAGCCGCTGACTCAACGTCAGCTTGACGTTCCGTCCCGGCGCATAAACCGCCTCAGCCAGATAAGGCTGCACGCTGCGATTGAACAGGTTGTCCACGCTCAGCATCACGCGCGTGTCCGCCAGCCTGCCACGCCCCTGCCACTGCGCAAAAAGCCCGTGCAGTCCATACCCCTTGGACTTCGGCAGCGCATAAGCCACGATCTCATCGTCCGGCACCTTGTTCTGCGCCGCGACGAACTTGCCCTGCCATCCGGCCGACAGCCCCAGCCCCGGCCACTTCGCGCCCAGCACCACCACCGCCTTGGGCGCGCCGATGTCGATCAGCGGCTGATTCTTCGTTGCCCACGGATCGCGGATCGAGCCGCGATGCTCGCCGCTCATCCACGCCATCGACACGCTGCCGAAGCCGCGGCGCTGCTCGTAATGCGTCTCCAGCTCCACGCCCTGGCTGCGATAGCCCGGCAGGTTGCGATAGAACGGCATATTGGGCGGCCGCTGGGTACCCGGCTCCACGAAGATGCCGAAGCGCTTGTGGATGTTGTCGTGCACCAGGTTGCGGAAGACGGTCAAGGTCGCCGCCAGCGCGTCCCCTTGCGCGAGCCAATCGGCGCGCTCGTACTTCGCGCCGCCGCGCAGCGCGGTGACCCGCTCCTTGCGCAGACCACGGCTCGTCGCGGGCGCGCTCGACGCGGCCGACTGCACCTCGAAGAGCTCGTCGATCACCGGCGCGCGCCAGGTTCGGCCCGCATCGAGGAAGAGCGTCGTGCTCGTCGTCGCCTGCCAGCTCGCCGACAGGTGGTGCGACCAGCCGCGGTGATAGACGGCGCTGTAGTCATGACCCGCCTTGGGGTCGTTGTAGCGCGGCGCGAAGTTGGGCTGACCCGCCGTGCGGACCTCGTCGTAGCGCAGGCCCGGCGTCAGCGTGAACGCGCCCCAGCGCAGCTCGTCCTCGATCCAGCCTGACACGGTGCGCTGCTCGCCGGAGGGCATGTAGTAGGGCTGGAACCAGCCGTAGTTGTAGCTCGCGTCCGTCGTCCGCGTCTGCAGAAACATCAGCGTGTCGCGGTCATGGCGCTGCGCCTGCAGGCCCGTGGCCAGCGCGTGGCGGATGCCGCCGGTCTCGAAGCGCTCGGTGTTGCTGATGTCGACCTGCCGATCGCGGTAGCTCGCATGGCTCTCCTTGCCCAGGCTGGCGGCGAAGTCGCTGGTGATGGAGTCCGGCCGAGAGTCGTCCTGCTTGCTGGTCGACTGCGTCAGCCGCACTTGCAGATCGATCAACGGCTGCGCGCTCGGCGCCCAGGTCCACAGCAGCGCTTGCGTGCGATCGGTCTGATCGCGCCACAGCACCTTGCGCAGCCAGGCCTCGCGCTCGCCGTACTTGGCGATCTCGGCGGGCGTGGGCGCGGGCACCTCGTCGCGCTTGGCGGCGAAGGGCGACCAGGCCTTGCTGCGGCCCTCGATGTGGGACAGCGTCAGCCGCGCCTCGCCGAAGCTCAACGTCAGCTTGGCCAGCGCCGAGCGGCTGTGCGTCTCGGAGAACTCGTAGACGCTGCCGTCGGCGCGCTTCTGATCGCCGGAGTCGCGGCCGGTGACGTTCAGCAGGACCTGCCACGGGAGCGCGGTGCCCGCCTCCGAGCGCGCGAACAGGCTGCCTGAGCCGATGCGCTGGTCGTCGTTGCTGGCGTAGCCCAGCTTGACCAGACCGCCCAGGCGCTCGTCCGGACGCAGCAGGTCCTCGGCGTCCTTGCTCTCGACGCGGATGGTCCCGCCGAAGCCGCCGTTGCCGTAGCGCACCGAGTGGGCGCCCTTGTCGACGGTGATGCGCCTGATCAGCTCGGGCTCGATGAAGATCGATCCCTGCCGGTACTTCTCAAAGCCCTTGTTGGCGCCGTCCAGCTGCACGCGGATGTCCTCGACGTCGCCGAAGCCCCACATGTTCAGGCTCTGGCCGCCGGGACGGAAGGTGCCGTTCAGGTCCACGCCGGGCAGGTTGTCCAGCAGCTGCTGCACGGTCAGGGCCTGCTGGCGCTCGATCTCGTTGGGCGTGATGCTGGTCTTGCCCGGGGCGACGCTGCGCACGCCGTAGATGGTGACCTTGCCGAGGTCGGTGGCGGCGTCCTGGGCGGCCTTCGCGGCGGCGGTGCTGGCTGTCGTGCTGGCGCCGGAAGAGGCTGGGGAGGAGGCGCTCGGCGCCGAGGCCGGTGCGGCGGGCGCTGCGGGATCAGCGGCCCAGGCGGCGCCGCCGATCAAAGCGCTGAGGAGAGGAAGGAGTTGGAAGGGGCCGAAATTGACGGTTCGAGGTGTTCTATTTTCTTTATGCACGACAGGGACTTACAGCACAGATGCGAATAATTCGCAAAAAGTGTAGCAGTGCTTGTCGGGTCTGTGAACAGGACGTGAAGAAAGACCCTCTCCCCCGCCCTCTCCCGCAAGCGGGAGAGGGAGCAAGACCTGGCCCCTTACACCGCCACCATCCTGCGCATCGCTACCAGCTCCGTCGGCGGCGCGACGAAGGCGCTGAGCCGATCCGCTGTCGCGGCGACCGCGGTCGCCGTTTCCAAATTGCGACGCGAGGCTCCTTCCGAATCCAACGTCGCGCGATTGACCTCGTTGAGCGCCGTCTCCAACTGCTGCGCCGCGGTGGACTGCTGCAGCGTGGCCATGCGGATCTCGCGGCTGGCGGTGTCAGAAGCGACGACGCGCGCCGCGATCAGATCCAGCGCCGCATCGACTTCTCCGAACAACGCGGAGCTCGCCTCGACCGCCTTGAATCCCGCCTCGGTCGACATGATGGTTGCGTTGGACGAGTTGCGGATGGACTCGAGCTGCGACTTGATGTCCATCGCGTCGGTGCGCATCTTCTCGGCCAGACGCCGGATCTCTTCGGCCACGACCTGGAAGCGCTGGCCCGCGTCGCCGGCGGCGAAGGCCTCGATGGTGGCGTTGATCGCGAGGATGTTGGTGCGCTCGGCCAGCTCCTCGACGGTGGTCAGCACCGTGGCGGCGCCCTGCACTTCTCGGCCCAGCGCGGTCATGTGCTCGACGACACGGTCGATCTGCCCGCGCATCGCGCCGACGGTCTCCCGAGCGCGCAGCATCGCCTGGCTGCCGGCCTGCGCGGCCCGGGTGCTGGCAGCGGCGATCTCCTCGACCTCGGACGAGCGCTGCGCGATCTGCTTGGCCGCCGCCTGGACCTCGTGCATGGTCGACGACAGCTGGATCGCCGCGGAGGCGGTCTCCTTGGCCGCGCCCGCCTGCTGCTGCGACGAAGCGCGCAGCTCCTTGGCCTGCTGGGTGAGCTCGACCGCCGCGCCGCCGATGGTCGTCATCAGGCGGCGCTGCAAGGCGACGCCGATCCACGCCACCAGCGCGAGGCCCGCGACCACACCCCCGATGGACACGCGCTTCACGAGCCGCGTCGTGTCGGTCATCTCGGTGGTGCGTGCGTTCAGCACGGCGACCTCGGACGCTTCCAGCTCCGACAGCCGCTTGCGCAGCGTCTCCAGGCGGCGCCGGCTCTCAGCGGCCTTGGGATGGCGGGTGACCTCCTCCAGCGGCATCGTGGCGCGCTGCGCGATGCGCTCGCGGTAGATCCCGATCAGGCCGGGGACATCGTCCTCGATGTCACGGAGCACCGCGGCGCGTTCCATCCAGACCGGCGATGCGTTCAACATGGCGAGGCGATCGCGCACGTCGATCACGGCCTTCTCGAAGGGCTCGATGTAGGCGCGGTCGTTGGAGAGCAGGTAGGAACGCTGGGCGGTGTCCGCGACGGTGAGCGCCTCGCCGAAGCTGTTGAGCTCGCGCAGGGCCTGTTGGCTCTGATTGGCGCGCGTACCGGCGTGCTCCATCAGGAAGGCGCTGCGTATCGCCAAGCCCCCGACGACGCACAGGATCGCGAAAGCAAGCGCAAAGCCGATGGCCAGGCTGCGACCGTATGTCTGCATGGGACTCTCCATTCGGACACCTCCCTGACGGTGCCGGGGTCGAGGTGGACTCTAAGGGAGATACTCGCCCAATGTCCACGATCCGCCGCATCCCCCCGCCCACCGACAGCCGCCTGGCGGCGGACTACGCGGCCGCGTCGCACACCGACGCCTTCGCCATCCGCTTGAAGGACGAGGCGCCGGACGATGCGGTGGCGCTCTCCCGCGCGGTGCTGGAGCAGCCGCCCGGATGGTTCCGCGTGCTGCTGGGGATTCGCGACGCGGCGGTCAAGCCGCTCGGGCTGAAGACGAGCTCGGCGATGCGGGCCCACCTCGCGGCCAACGGCATCGCGCACGTGGGCATGTTCCGCGTGCTGTCGTCCACGCCCGAGGAAGTCGTCTTCGGGGAGCAGGACAGGCACCTGGACTTCAAGCTCTCCATCCTGATCCGGCGACCGGCCGGCGCCGCGCATCGCGAGGCGGTCGCGACCACGACGGTGCGCTGCCACAACCTGCTGGGGCGCTTCTATCTGGCGGCGATCATGCCGGGGCATGTGCTGGCGGTGAAGTCGCACCTCGCGGCGGCGGCGAGGCTGCATGGGATCCACGAACGAGGAGACGACGTCGGCCGCTGAGACCGGCCCTGCGACGGGGACGCTCCTCCGCGCGCATGGATCGTCACTGCGAACGAGCCGCCCGAGCTCGACCACTGGGACCGCTTTCCACTTCGAAGGACGGTCCGGTATGCCGGGTTCTCACGCTTCGTCGGCTCGAAGGCTGACGGCCTCGGTCGTGTTCACGACCTACAACCAGCCTGAATGGCTGCACAAGGTGCTGCTGGGTTTCGCCACACAGACCCGAAGCGACTTCGAGCTCATCGTGGCCGATGACGGCTCGGGGCCCGAGACGCGGGCCGTCGTCGAGTCCATGCGCGGCAGCTTGCGAGTGGAGGTGCAGCACCTGTGGCAAGCCGACGAAGGCTTTCGCAAATGCGCGATCCTGAACAAGGCGCTGTGCGCCGCTCGCGCCCCTTACGTGATCGTGACGGATGGCGACTGCATTCCACGCGCCGACTTCGTCGACACGCATCTGCGGCATCGCGCCCCGGGCCGCTTCCTGTCCGGCGGCTACTTCAAGCTGTCCATGTCGCTGAGCCGCGCCATCGCGCCCGCTGACATCACCTCGGGCCGCTGCTTCGAACTGGCATGGCTACGGGCGCACGGGCTGCCGAGCGATCTCCGGAGCCGGACGCGGCTCGGAATGGGGCGCTTTGGGGCCGCCGTGCTGGACCGGGTCATGCAGGCGCGCACGACCTGGAACGGTCACAACGCCTCGGGCTGGATGAAGGACCTGCGGGCCGTCAACGGCTTCGACGAGCGCATGGGATATGGCGGCGAGGACGTGGAACTCGGTGAGCGCCTGCAGCGTATCGGCGTGACCGGCAAGCGGATACGGTACCGCGCGCCGGTCCTGCACCTGGACCACCCGCGAGCCTACGACCAGCCGGAAGTCCGAGCGATCAATGAAGCGATCCGCGCCCGTGGACGTGACGAGCAGTCCATCTGGACGCCGCACGGGATCGAGAAGCGGGAGGCCTGACGCGGTCAGCCCGCTCGCCAGGCGTTGCTGCGCCTCATGCCCCCTGATGCGTGGCCCGTTCCTGTTCCTTGCGGCCCGCCGTGAGCCACAGGATCAGCGCGAACACCGCGCCCGCCACGCTGGCGATGCCGAAGAACAGCATCATCGATTCGTAGCCGGCGGGGTTCTGGGCGCTCGCGCCGGCGCGGTCGTTGAGCCAGCCGGCCACCACGTTGGCGCCGCCGATACCGGCGTTCTGCGCGACCCACATCAGGCCGATGGCCGTGCCGAAGCGCGCCGGCGCGACCAGCTTGCTGGTCAGCGGCCACATGACCGCCGGCACCAGCGAGAAGCTGATGCCAATCAGCGCCGTTGAAATCCACAGGCTGGCCGAGGTCAGCGCCATCGTCGCGATCGCGATCGGCAGCAGCAGCGCGCCGAAGGCCAGGAAAGGCGCGTAACGACCCACGCGGTCGCACAGCCAGCCGAAAGCCGGCGTGGCGAAGACCGCCGCCAGGAAGACGTAGCTGTTCATCGCGCCGGCGGCCGCGAGGTCCAGTCCGTGCACATGCTGGAAGTACTTGATCGAGAAGGTGCTGCGGAAGGCCAGGATCACCGAGTACCAGAGCACGCACAGCGCCAGCAGGTACCAGTAGCCCTTGCCGAAGTGCAGCAGGTCGCGCAGCACGAAGGGCTGGGCCTGGCGCTCGGCGGCGCCCTTGCCGGCGACGCGGCGATCGATCCACCAGTACAGCACCGCCGCCACGAAGGACGCAAAGCCCGCCGCGGCCGCGATCAGCAGCGGCGGCTGCCAGCCCGCCGCGTAGGCATGGGAGAACCAGGTCGGCGACATGTCCGAGGAGAAGGACCCCAGCCGGCCGATCGACAGCGTCAGGCCCATCGCGAAGGCGACGTTGCCGCCGACGAAGTACTGCGCCAGCACCGCCAAGGTGGCGATGCCGAAGGTCTCGGCGCCGATGCCGAACAGCAAGCGGCCCGCGGCCATGCCGGCGAAGCTGGGACTGAACGCCGTGAGCAGCGCGCCCGCGAAGCAGATGGCGGAGGTCCACACCGTGACGCGCGCGGCGCCGAAGCGGTCCACCAGCACGCCGCCGACCAGGATCAGCAGCACGTTGGGCAGGTTGTAGATCGCGTTGAGCAGACCGACCTGCGTGTCGGTGAAGCCGCGCTGGCTCTGCAGCGCGTCGGCCACCGGGCCGATCGAGTCGTAGACGTAGTAGTTGCCGTACAGCGCCGCGGCGACGAGGGCGCAGATCAGCCACGCGGTGGCGCGGCTCGGGGTCTTGTCGTTCATTCGGAACCCTTGGGATGCTCGCGGTCGTGGTCGGACCGAAGGGGCGGATTCTCGGCCAAGTGCCCCGCCCCGCCGGGCCGCCGGTCCCCGTGATTTCCCAGGATCGCCCCGCCGCGCGTGCTCGGCGTGAAGGGCGCGTGAGGGCGCGTGAGGGCGTCATTGCGGTAACCGCCGGTAAGAGCGGGCCCGACGAGCCGACATTCAGCGACGCATTCACCCTTCGGTGGGGGGCGGGTCGTCGCACATTTGCGCTATGGTCGCCGCCGTTTCCGGTGGATCGTCGCCGGCGCCAACAGGAGATCGACATGGCCATCGCGCGCTTCCCTGCTCACCTCGGCTCTTCCCTGCCTCGCGCGGGCTCGATGCTCGCGATCGCCGCGGCCGTGGGGCTCGCGGCGACGCTGCTCACCGGCTGCGGCAAGCAGGGCGCGACGCTGGGCGAAGGCAGCTCGGAGATCACGGGCTCTGCAGGCCCTGCGGGCGCGAGCAAGGCCAACCGCGAGTTGATGAAGTGCGACGCGCCGGTGGCCACGCTGGCGCTGGTCGAGAACCCGAACGGCTACACCATCACCGGCGCCAACGGCCTGCCCAACACGCCGCTGCCGCTGGTGCGCTTGCTCGCGCAGCAGAGCGGCTGCTTCCGGGTGGTGGACCGCAACTCGGGTTTGAAGGCAACGATCAAGGAACAGGAGCTCAAGGACGCCGGCGTGCTGCGCAGCGAGGGCAACACGGTGCGCAAGGGCCGCGGCTATGAAGCGCAGTACACGCTGATCCCCAGCCTCACGTTCAGCGAGCAGGACGCGGGTCGGCAAGTGGGCGGCATCCTGGGGATGATTCCGGTGCTCAACAAGCTCGTGGGCGCGGCGGAGCAGATCAAGCTCAAGGAGGCGCAGGTGGCCTTGCTGCTCACGGACAACGAGACGACCGAGCAGGTGGCCGCGGCGACGGGCTCGGTGCGGGTGACCGACCTGGGCATGGGCGGCTTGGTGCTGGGCAAGCTGGGCGGCGCCGCGGGCGCGGGCTGGGCCAACAGCAATGAGGGCAAGGTGATTGCGGCGGCTTTCCTGGATGCGCACAACCAGCTGGTCACGCAGGCGAGGATGCTGCAGGCGAAGGAACTGCCGGAGCCGGTGCCGATGAAGAAGGCGGGACCGGTGGAGAAGAAGGCGGCGGGGGCTTGAGAGGCGAAGGGGGCTTGAGCGCGGAAGACCCTCTCCCCCGCCCTCTCCCGCAAGCGGGAGAGGGAGTGACGCCGGGCACTACGCAGCCAGCCTCGACCTCGCGCCGATTGGCCCCTCTCCCGCTCGCGGGAGAGGGGTTGGGGTGAGGGTCGTTGAAGTCAGCGAGCCCGCATGACTCCCTCTCCCGCTTGCGGGAGAGGGCGGGGGAGAGGGTCTTCGGGCTCTGCCACGACGCCGCCCGACTTCAGGCCCGCTCGAAGCTCAGATACCCAAACGCCTCCGGCACATGGAAATTCGCCACCGGCGTATTCGTCGGACTCCATGACGAGAACTGCCGCGTCTCCTTGTTCCCCTCGATGCGGAACAGATTGATCCGCCACCCCTCCAGCGCCTCCCGACGCTTCGCCGCCAACGCCGGCATGGGAATGCTCAACTCCGCCATCCACAGGCGGTGATGCTCATCCCGCGACACCCGCGCCTGGCACGCATCGATCAGCCGCTTGCGCCCCTGCCCGTCCACCTCCAAGTCCATCACGAACCCATTCGGCGCCACCTCGATCTCGCGATAGCGCCGCGTCCCCACGTCCCGCGGGGCTTGGAGGAACACCTCCACCACGTCACGCTCCCACAGCGGCCAGATCGCCGTCGACGACACCTCGCGGTCGTAGACGTTGATCGCGTTGTAGCGGCTCAGGAAGCGCAGATGCAGCATGCCGTCGCCGTGCAGCATCTGCACCCGCGTCGACTGCGTCCCCTTCAGCGGCTGCCCCCGCCAGTCATGCGCGAAGAAGCTGGACGGCGCGTCCTCCCAGGCCGAGGCCACCGGGAAGCGATCCCGCCCCAGCAACCGGGCCGGCAAGCGCGCCGCGCGCGCCATCGGCAGCGTGCCCGTGCTCTCCAGCACCGCCTCGATCAGCAGGTGCTCCTTGAACGCCACCTTCAGCGTCGGCCTCGCCGCATCGACGCGACCCAGATCCACGCCGTTCACGTAGTCCCGGATCCTCCACACCCCCGGCCCCAGGCCCCGCAGGCTGACCGTGCCGTCGAAGGCCGGCGCATAGAACGCGTAATGCATCGCGCCGTTCTTCTCGACGACGTGCGTCTCGGGCTTGTCGAAGGCGATGTCGTAGAGCTCGCCGCGATAGGTCCCATCGGACAGGCCCTTGGCGTTGTGCGCCGAGATCCACTTGCGCCAATGCGTCTCGCGCTCCGGCGTCAGCAGGAAGGAGTCCTTGGGCTTGGGATCCTCCGGCCAGGTGAACTTGGTCGACACCACCGCGCCCAGGCCCACCGAGGAGGCGAAGTCCATCCCACCGGTCGACAGCTCGACGTGATCGCCCGCGTAAGCCGACCAGCGCCCCATCTGCGCCTTCAGCGCCTTGCCCTTGTGCCGCACCTGCCAGCTCGACAGCGGGTCCGAGGCCGGCGCCTGGTCGATCCAGGGCATGTTGTGGAAGGCATAGCTCGTGCCGCAGGGGCAGACCTCGACCACCGCTTCCGGATTCACCGCATGCGCCGATTCCCACATCACGCGGTAGAACTCGGCCATCTGCTCGTACGAGTCTTCCGGCTTGGCGTGATGGTGCTTGGGGTTGAAGCACGGCGCCACCGCGTTCAGATGCTGGCCGTCGATCTTCAGACCGTCGAAGCCCCACTCGCCGATGATCTTGCGGAACATCGCCGCCGTGCGCTCCTGCGTGCCCTTCGCGCCCGGGCAGAGGTAGAAGCAATTCCACCAGGTGATGGCCTGCGGCGCGCCGTCCTTGTCCAGCAGCAGCAGGTCGGTGTGCGCATGCAGCTCGTCGCTGCCCGGCGCCACCGCCAGCGGCGCGATCCACAAGCGCGCCTTCATGCCGCGCGCATGGATGTCGGCGACCAGCGCCTTCATGTCCTCCTCGCCGCGCGGGAACTTCGCCAGGTCGATGTCGAACCAGTCGCCCGTCGCGCGCTGCCAGCCGTCGTCCAGCACGGCCCACTTCAGCCCCAGCTCCTGCGCCTTCGGCAAGGTCGCGCGAACACGGTCCAGCGAAAAGTCGCGCTCATAGCCCCAGGCGCACCAGACCGAGTCGTGCGCGCTGCGCGGCGGCTCCGGCGCGATCAGGCCTTGGGCATTCATCAGCCGACGGTAGCGATCCAGCGGCACGAAGCAGTCGCCCTCATGCACCGCGATGAAAGCCAGCGGCAGCGTCAGCGATTCACCCGGCGCGAGCGTGCGTGCGACGTCGCCGCGCATGCCGATGTCGACCTGGTCGCCCACCGCCTTCACCGGCAACGACACCAGACGCGGCAGCTTGTCCAGATGGCCGACGGCCACGCCGACATCGCGGCGCCACACGTCGACCAGCGGCGTGCCGCCGCCGTAGTCCGACGAATCCATGCCGAAGAAGTTGCGCTGTTCGAAGCCGCGCTTGACCGGCTGCATCCAGTCGCGCCGGTCAGTGTGCGTCGAGCCCGAGTAGCTCCACCACCCGCCCGCATGCCGGGGAGAGGCCAGCAGCCGGTGCGAGGCCACGGTCCATCCCGCGATCTCGACGGGCTTGTCGGCGCGGTTGATGAAGGCCACCTCCATGAGCGCCAGGCCGGGATGCTCGTCCAGCAACGTGACCGCGACGATCTTCTCGACGGCCACGCCCTCGGCGCGGCCGCTCAGCGTCAGGCGCTGGCCGGGGCCGAAGGGCGTCCCGCCCGCCGGCGTCGCGGTGACGGGCGTCGCCGCACTCAGCGTGAAGCGATCGACGAGCTTGCCGCCCGCGAGGATCAATTGCTCGCCCGCGTCGAAGCCCGTGAGCGCCTGCGGACGCGGACCGTCGACGCGCACCACCCGACTGCGCATGCGATCGTCGAACTGCAGCGAGATCCGCTCATCCTGCAGCCGCACATGGCCGCGACCGAGGTCGGCAGCGCGGGCCGAAGCCGCCGCGCCCGCCGTCGCCGCGAGCGCGATGCGCGGCGTCATCGTCGCCACCGGCGCGGCCCCCAGCCATTGGAGGAAGGCGCGGCGCGCCGTCATCGCGCCGCCTTCCAGGCGGTCGGGAAGCTGCGCTCGGCGTTCAGGTAATAGAGCTTGTCGACCACCGCCCGCGGCAGTCCCAACCCTTGCACCGGTTGATCCAGGTCATCCACCTTGAAGCTCTCCTCCGTGTTGAAGTAGCGCCAATGCATGCGCCACACCGGCTCCACTTCGCGCAGCAGCTCGGCCCCGGATTGTTGCGGAGGCTGCGACACGTCGGTCCCGTACATCAGGCGGTCCTGATACTTGATCATGAAGCGCCGCACCTTTTCGCGGTCCTGCTGGCTCTGGTACTGCAACTGCCCGATGCGCGCCGCCAGATCGACCTTGGCCAGCGGGAAACGGTCCAGGAAGGCCGCGAGCTCGTCCACATTGCGCTCCAGCGAGGCCATGTGCATGCCGATGAACTTGAGCTTGGGATGGGCCGCCACCATGCGGTCGCGGGCGGCCATCTGGTCTTCCCAACTGGGCATCTCCGGATGCAGCGCCATGTGGTACTGCGGGTGATGCGCGAAGTACTCGCGGTCGTTGTTGACCGTCATCTTGTCCAGCGGCAGCCAGCAGTTGTGCGGCTCGCCCTGGTGGCCCAGCAGCGGGATGCCGCGCTGCTCGATCCACGAGAACAGCGGCGTGAAGCGCGCGTCGTCGATCATGACCAGCTGGCCATCGGGCTTGCGCAGGCTCATGCCGATGTTCTTCCAGACCTTCACGCCCACCGCGCCGGCTTTCATGCCCGCATCGATGCGCTGCTCGGTGGCCGCAAGCCAGCCGGGCTGGTCCGAGGTCTCCGAGGCGAAGCTCACCGCCCAGGCCACGTCCGCCGGGGCCGCCTTGCGCAGCGCGACGGCGGCGCGCTGCTGGTCGTCCAGCGGCGGGAAGTCCGGGTAGTCGACGTTGATCGTCAACACCTTGAAGCGCAGCTTGCGCGCCGCGTCGATGAAGGCCGGATCGGCGTTGTGCAGGTGCACGTGGGCGTCGATCTTGGTGACCTTGTCGAAGTCGGCCATCGTGTAGCGGGCTTCGGCGGCGGCGGCCTTGTCGCCGGACTGACCGGCGGCGAGCGCGTGGGTCGTGAGACCGGCGGCGCCCAGCGCCGCGATCAGCGTCGCCGCGCACAGCGTGGCGCGCGCGACTGCGGAGGCTTGGAAGCGCGTGTTCATCGCATGCATCGTTCGGGTGGTCCTCTTCACTGCGTGATCCCCAGACATCAGAACTTGATGCTCGCGCCGATCGTGAACGCGCGGCCCCAGCGGTTGTAGCCCTGCGGCAGCGTGATGTTGCCGTCGCCCAGCGTGTACTCCTGCTTCGCGTCCGTCAGGTTGCGGCCCTCGATCGAGACCTTGAGCCACTTGTTGAACTCGTACGAGGCCTGCGCCGTCAGCCAGGTCATGGCCTTGGCGCGCTCGTTGAAGCCGCGGCCCAGCACGTTGTTGGCGGTGACGAAGTCATCGGTGTGGTCGGCCGTGGCGCTCAGGCTCCACGGGCCCTTCTCGTACAGCAGACCCAGCGACGAGGTCGCGGGGGCGATGCCCTCCAGCGCGCGCTCCTCGCCGCCCACCCAGCTGCGCGAGTTGTTGCGGGTGTACTGCGCCCGCACGCCGAAGCCGTTGTCCCACAGATGCTGGAAGCCGACCTCCAGCCCTCGCACACGCGCCTTGTCGCCGTTGATGGGCTTGAGCACATTGAACAGGTGGCCCGGCACGCCGATGTCCACGCCGGTCTCCCAGCTGGTGGTGATCTGGTTCTTGATGTTCTTCTGGAACACCGCCAGTGTCAGCGCCGAGTTGCGCGCGTAGTACCACTCCAGCGAGGCGTCGAACTGGCGTGCGCTGTAGGGCTTCAGGTCGGCGTTGCCGCCGTAGACCTGGGTGAAGTCGCCCCACGCGACGCTGGCCGTGGTGCTGGTCGGCGCCAGCTGCTCCACCGACGGACGCGCCATGGTCTTGGCCGCGCCCAGGCGCAGCTGCAGCTTGTCGTCGAAGTGCCAGACGAAGTTGGCCGAGGGCAGGCCGTAGGTGTAGCTCGCGTTCTGGCCGATCTCGGTCGGGTCGGCATAGACCGCCGTGTAGTTGAAGGGGCCGTTCTCGGTCAGGCTGGCGATCTTGGCGTCCCAGGCCTTCGCGGAGGTCTTGGTGTTGACGATGCGCACGCCCACGTCGGCGTTCCACTTGTCGCCCGACAGGTCGGCCTGGATGAAGGCCGAGGTCGTTTTCTCCCGCACGCGGTAGCTCTGCAGCGGATTCCAGACCGGGCCGGCCTTGCTGAAGTCGTAGGTGCCGCCGTCCGGACGCGGCTTGCCGTTGTAGGCCTGCAGCGCCGCGAGATACGCCGGCACGTCGAAGCCCAGGAAGCTGCGCGGGAAGTTGCCCGACACGCCGCTCATGAAGTTGGGCAGGCTCAGGTGCTGGTCCAGCACGTTGCCGCCCAGCGCGCCGACGTTGATCGCGTTGCTGCCGGAGTAATAGTTCTCGCCGCCGTTGATGGCGTTGTCGACCAGGTCGCGGTTCTTGTTGCGCTTGGTGTACGAGACGCCGAACTGCAGCTGGTCGATGTTGAAGCGGTCCAGCGCGTAGCTGCCGGAGACGTTGACGCCGGTGATCTTGTCGTCGATGTTGTCGCCGGACAGGCCCAGGTAATGGGTGTTGAAGTCGCTGGGGCCGAACAGGCCGGCGGCCAGACCGCTGGTGAGATCGCGGCCGTCGGTCAGCGTGGTCTTGATGTCGGGCACGGCCGAGCCCGTCAGCGACACCGTGGTCACGTTGGGCTGATTCATGCGCAGCACCGTGTAGGTGTCCTGGCCGCCCGAGTGCCGGCGCGAGGTCGACTGGTAGACGTCGCCGACGAACTTCAGCTCGTTGGTCGCCTTCCATTCCGCGTTGGCGCCGTAGACCGCGCTGTCGACGACGCGGTGGACGGACTGGTTCAGCAGCTCCGGATTCAGGCGCAGCTCCGGATCCGTGTTGTTCATCGTGAAGCCGGTGACGACGCCGTTCTGCGTCTTGATGTCGGACCAGCGACCCGGCGAGAACAGCGTGTAGAAGGACTGCTGATAGCCGATCTGCGGCGAGTCCAGTCGCGTCTTGATCCCGTCGACGACGACCTTCAGGTTGTCGGTGGGCCGCCACTCGACCTTGCCCGACAGGGCCAGCCGCTTCTTCTGCTCCATGATCGAGCCGACCCGGAACTGGCCCGGTCCGATCAGACCCTCTTCATCGGGATCCAGCACGCCGTTGCCGTTCGGGTCGATGTTGCCGCCCCAGGCATTGCCGGTCCAGTTGGCCGCCGGATCGGAGATCGGGTTGCGCGTCCAGCCGCCGTCGTTGCCGGCGCTGTCGGTGCGCACCTTGCGATCGGCGTAGACCACGCCCAGCAGCACGCCGAACTCCTTGCCGAAGGTGTTGCTGTAGGTGCCGGAGATCTTGCCCCCGTTGAGCTTGCTCATCAGGTTGCGGTCGCCCTCGACGCGCAGCAGGCCGTGCTCGCCCGCCTGATCGAAGGGGCTGGCCGAGCGCAGATTGACCAGACCGCCGATGGCGCCTTCCATCGCCGAGGCCTGGGCGCTCTTGACCACATCCGCGCCGTTGATGATGTCCGAGGGCAGCACGTCGAAGGCGAAGTCGCGGCCCTCGCCGTCGGTGGCCAGGATGCGGTTGTTGAAGGTCGTCAGCGTGTAGCCGGGACCCAGGCCGCGCACGCTGACCTTCTGGCCTTCGCCGCCGGCCGTGCGGCTGATCGACACGCCGGTGATGTGGCTCAGCGAGTCCGCCACGTTGTCGTCCGGGAAGCGGCCCAGCTCGGTGGCGCTGATGCTGTCCTGCACGCCCGAGGCGTTGCGCTTGAGGTTCAGGGAGCGCTGCAGGCTGGCGCGGGTGCCGGAGATCTCGACGCGCTCCAGCGTCTGATCGGCGGCGTCCTGGGGGGCCTTGGCCTTGTCGGCCTCGGCGGGCGTGGTCTGCGCGGCCGATGCCGCGGCGGCCGGGGCTTGCACCTGGGCCTGAGCGAAGGCGCTCATCGCGACCAGCGCCGCGGCTGCCGCGACGGGTCGCGCCACGAAGCCCGGGGCAAGCGCGGGCAGAAGGGAAGACAGGGGAGCTCGCATCACAAGGTTCCTTTGTTGTCGTGTCCGCCGCGTCCCGGCTCGTCCGGGGCCGGCGGAGGCATCCGCATGGGGGCGCGCCGGGTCTCTCTCTCAGGCTGGCGCGGAGTGCCGGTTCCTGGACCTCGAACCGGCTTGCGGCAAGTCTACGAGTCCTTTCGATTGATTTCGCATATCGTTTTTACCGACGATTTCGCTTTCGATACGCCTATCGCCGAAAACGATCGGAATCGAAAGCAGCCTCACGATCGCGTCAAACAGCACCATGGACACGCCTGACGGACGCAATATGCATCGGGTTTTCCCGCGAAATGGCCGTGTTGGTGCGCTGTCACGGAAACTTCCGTTGTGTTTCCGATTTCATTGCCCTATTCTTTCGTACGAAAGTTAACTCGAAAGCTCTCGATGCAACGACATTGGCTGACCTACGCGCTCGTGACGACCCTGTTCTGGGGCGTCTGGGGTGCGCTGACCGGTCTTTCCGCCGAACGCGGCTTCCCCGACACGCTGGTCTACGTCGTGTGGGCGCTGACCATGCTGCCGCCGGCGCTGATCGTGCTGGCGCGCGCCGGCTGGCAACTGCAGCGCGACCGCCGCGCCGTCATCCAAGGCCTGACCGTGGGTCTGCTGGGCGCGGGCGGACAGATGCTGCTGTTCCGCGCGGTCGAGTCGGGTCCGGCCTATTTGATCTTTCCCATCGTGTCGCTGTCGCCAGGCGTGACCATCGCGCTGTCCTTCGGCCTGCTGCGCGAGCGCACCGGCAAGCTGGGCCTGGCGGGCATCGTGCTGGCGCTGATCGCGCTGCCGCTGTTCGACTACCAGCCCGGTCAGCAGGCGCAGGACCTGGGGCTGTGGTTCGTGCTGGCGCTCGTGGTCATGGCCGCCTGGGGCTTGCAGGCCTTCTTCCTGAAGACGGCCAACAGCGTCGCCAGCGCCGAGAGCATCTTCTTCTACATGGCCGTCAGCGCCGTGGCCTGCATCCCGGCCGCGCTGTGGATGACGGACTTCTCCCACCCGATTCCCTGGGGCTGGAACGGCCCCGGCCTGGCCGCGCTGATCCAGGTGCTGAACGCGGTGGGCGCGCTGACCCTGGTCTACGCCTTCCGCCACGGCAAGGCGCTGGTGGTGGCGCCGCTGGTCAACGCCGGCGCGCCGCTGCTGACCGCGCTGCTGTCGATGGCGCTGAGCGGCGCCTCGCCCAGCGGCACCAAGCTGGCCGGGGTCGCGCTGGCGCTGCTGGCCGCGCTGCTGCTGGCGCTGCAGCCGGAAACCCCCTCGCCCGCCTCTTCCGCCGAGCCCACCCCGGGCCCGGCCCGCGATCCGCTCGGCGACGGCAAGGCCTGACCCCAGGCCGCGCCCACCCAGCCACGCGCTCAACGCCTCATCAAGCCCAGGAAGGACATCGCTTGAAACTCATGCTCGATCTCGTGCGCCGCCACAAGCAGCCGGCGCCCCTCGGCGGCTCCACGGCCGTCGGCATCCCCTCGATGTGCTCGGCGCATCCGGTCGTCCTGGCGGCGACGCTGCGCGAGTGCGCGGCTCTGGGCCGCCCCGCGCTGATCGAGGCCACCTCCAACCAGGTCAACCAGGACGGCGGCTACACCGGCATGACGCCCATCGACTTCCGCCGTTTCGTGCGGACGCTCGCGGACAAGGAAGGCCTGGCGCCGGAGCTGCTCATCCTGGGCGGCGACCATCTCGGTCCCAACGCCTGGCGCAAGCTGCCCGCTGCACAGGCGATGGCCAAGGCCGAGATCATGGTCGCGCAGTACGTGGCGGCGGGCTTCCGCAAGATCCACCTGGACTGCTCGATGTCCTGCGCCGACGACCCGGTGCCGCTGCCCGAGCCCGAGATCGCGGCGCGCGCGGTGCGGCTGTGCCTGGCCGCCGAGCAAGCCTGGCGCGACGCGCCCGACCGCGGCGAGCCGCCGGTCTACGTCATCGGCACCGAAGTGCCGGTGCCGGGCGGCGCGCACGAGGATCTGGAGGAACTGGCCGTGACCTCGCCCGAGGCCGCCGACGCGACATTGGCGCTGCATCGCGAGGCCTTCGGCGCGGCCGGCCTGGAGGCCGCGTTCGAGCGCGTGATCGCGATGGTCGTGCAGCCGGGCGTGGAGTTCGACCACCACAAGGTCATCGACTACCGGCCGGAGAAGGCGCGCGCGTTGAGCGCCTTCATCGCCGCGCAGCCGGGTCTGGTCTTCGAGGCGCACTCCACCGATTACCAGACCGCGGATCACCTGGCGCAGCTGGCGCGGGACCACTTCGCCATCCTGAAGGTCGGCCCCGGCGCGACCTTCGCGCTGCGCGAGACGCTGTGGGCGCTGGCCGCCGTCGAGCGCGAATGGCTGGGCCGCGAGCGTGGCGGCGATCAGGGGCTGGTCGAGACCGTGCTGGGCGTGATGCGCGCCGAGCCCGAGCACTGGAAGCCCTATTACCAGGACTCGGCGCGGCTGGAGGTCGATCTGGCCTACAGCCTGAGCGACCGCATCCGCTACTACTGGGCCCATCCGGCGGTGCAGCGCGCCTGCGCCGGGATGCTGGACCGGCTGGAGCATTCGCCGCCGCCGCTGACGCTGCTGAGCCAGTTCCTGCCGCGCCAGTACGACGCGATCCGCGACGGCCGTCTGCGCAACCGCCCGGCCGAGCTGCTGCGCGACGGCGCGGCGCAGTCGCTGCGCCCCTACCTCGACGCCTGCGCGGCCTGAGCCGCCGGACCCACGCCAGCGACACCGCTGCGCTTCGACCCGTCGCCGACTTTCACCGACAGAACAAGACATGACCCTGCTTCATCTGACCTCCGCCGAGTTCGACCGCCGCGGCGCCCCGCACACGGCGCGCGAGATCGCCCAGCAACCCGCCGTTTGGGAGACCGTCCATGCGCTGGTGCAGTCGCAGCGCGCGGCGCTCGACGCCTTCCTGAAGCCGCTACTGGCCCTGCCCGATCTGCGCATCGTGCTGACGGGCGCCGGCAGCTCCGCCTTCATCGGGCAATGCCTGACCCCGGCGCTGCTGCAGCAGCTGGGCGCGCGGCCGGGCATCCGCGTCGAGGCCGTGGCCACCACCGACATCGTCTCCAATCCCGCGCAATGCCTGCAGCCTGGCGTGCCGACGCTGCTGGTGTCCTTCGCGCGCTCGGGCAACTCGCCAGAGAGCCTGGCCGCGGTGGAGCTGGCCGATGCCGTGGTCGGCGAGTGCCATCACCTGGCGGTGACCTGCGCCGCCGAGGGCACGCTGGCGCGCCGCCTGGGCGGGCGCGCGCGCGCCCAGGTGCTGCTGCTGCCCGACGAGACCCACGATCGCGCCTTCGCGATGACCTCCAGCTTCACCGGCATGCTGCTGGCCGCAGCCTGGGCCTTCGAGCTGCCGCTGCCGGCACCCGGGGTCCTGGGCGAGGCGGTGCAGCAGCTGCTGGCGACGCAAGGCCAGCGCCTGGCCGCGTTGAGCGAGCAGCCTTTCGAGCGCGTGGTCGTGCTGGGCAGCAACGGCCTGAAGGGCCTGGCCAATGAGGCGGCGCTCAAGATCCTGGAGCTGACCGACGGGCAGCTGGTGGCGCTGGCGGATTCGCCGCTGGGCTTCCGGCATGGTCCGAAGACGGTGCTCAACGAGCGCACGCTGGTGCTGATCCTGCTGTCCAACGACAGCTACACCCGCCGCTACGACCTGGACCTGCTGCGCGAGCTGCGCCGCCAAGGACGCGGCCGTGTGATCGCGCTGAGCACCGCGGCGCTCAACGGCGACGACGCGCTGGCCGAGGACGACGTGCTGCTGGACCTGCCGGCCAACGCGCCCGATCTGGCGCTGGCGCCGGTGGCGCTGGTCTTCGGCCAGTGCCTGGCGCTGCTGGCCTCGCTGAGGCTGGGTATCACGCCCGACAATCCCAGCGCCTCGGGCACCGTGACCCGCGTGGTCAGCGGCGTCATCATCCATCCGCATGCGCAGGGCTGAATCCCGATGAGTTCGATGACAGCGACGAACGCCAGCGTCGACGACCGCGATCGCGGTCACGATCGCGGCCATGACGGCGGGCAGGACCGCGACGCGGTCTACCTCGGCATCGACGGCGGCGGCACCAAGACCTCCTTCCTTCTGCTGGCCGGCGACGGCCGGCTGCTGGCGCGGCATGTGGCGCCGACCAGTTATTACCTGGAAATCGGCTTCGACGCGCTGCGTGCGCTGATTCGCGACGGCGTGGATGAGGCGTTGCGTCAGGCCGGGCTGACGACGGCGGCGCTGCGGTCGGCCTTCGCGGGCCTGCCCGCGCATGGCGAGGACAGCGCGCTGCTGGCGGACTTCGACGGGTTGCTCGCGCATCTGCCGCGGGCCAGGGTCGGGAACGACATGGTGTGCAGCTGGGCGGGCTCGCTGGGCGGGAACGACGGCATCAGCCTGGTCGCGGGCACCGGGTCCATCGCTTATGGCGAGTGGGAAGGTCGCGGCGCGCGAAGCGGCGGCTGGGGCGAGGTCTTCGGGGACGAGGGCTCGGCGTACTGGCTGGCGAGGGAGGGGCTGGCGCTGTTCTCGCGGATGGCGGATGGGCGCGCGGAAGCGGGGCCGCTGCTCGGGCTGGTGCGGGAGCACTTTGCGCTGAAGCACGACCTGGATGTCTGCGCGGCGATCAATGGCGCGGCGGCGCGGAGCCGGCTGGCGCAGTTGGCCAGGCTGGTGTCGGCGGCCGCGGCCGCGGGAGACGCGCAGGCGGCGGCACTGTTGGGGCGCGCGGGGGAGGAGCTGGCGTTGCTGGCGGCCGGGGTCGCGAGGCAGTTGGACCTGCCCGGGGATGCGGCGGTGGAGGTGTCGTACACCGGTGGCGTGTTTGAGGCCGGGGATGCGGTGACCGGCGCGTTGAGGGCGGCGATGGCGAGGACGCTGAAGAACGCAACGCTGGTGGCGCCGCGCTTCGGGCCGGAGCTGGGCGCGGCGATGTATGCGGCGCGGATCGTCGGAGCAAGGGTTCAGCCGGATTTGGATGCGAGGGGGTGATGGGCTCGCGGTGATCAACGGCCCTCACCCCAACCCCTCTCCCGCAAGCGGGCGAGGGGCTCTACACGGCGACGCGCACAGAAGCCCCTCGCCCACGAAGTGGGAGAGGGGTTGGGGTGAGGGCCGTCGCACCCCAGAGCCCCCTTAAGGCTTTCTCCCAGACTTACGAACGCAGCCCCATCGATATCATTCGAAAGTCCCCGACTTCCACATCCTCATGTCTTCCACCCGCACCCCGGGCGTCGCGCCCGCCGAGAAACCCGAGGCCTCGCTGCTGATCGACGAGCGCCGTCAGCTCATCCGCGACCAGGTGCAGGCGCAAGGCCGGGTCACGGTGGAGGAACTCGCGGAGCGCTTCGGCATCTCGGTGGTGACCATCCGCAGCGACCTCAACGCGCTGGCCTCCAGCGGCGCCCTGATGCGCACCCACGGCGGCGCCCTCGCCCATCGCGACAGCGAGGAAGTCCCGATCAGCGTCAAGCAGAAGCTGCGCCACGAGCAGAAGGTGCGCATCGCCGTCGAGGCCGCCAAGCTCATCAAGGACGGCGAGACCATCATGCTGGACTCGGGCTCCACCACCGAGGAGATCGCCAAGCAGATCCGCGGCATGCGCCTGCAGTCGCTCAACGTGATCACCAACGCGCTGAACATCGCCGTGCTGCTGGCCACCGTGCCGGGCATCAACGTCGTCATGCCCGGCGGCCTGCTGCGTCAGAACTCCTACTCGCTGTCCGGCCCGCAGGCGGTGACCGCGCTGCAGAGCCTCTATGCCGACCGCCTCTTCCTCGGCGTGGACAGCCTGGATCCCGACATCGGCCTGATGACGCCGCATCTGCTGGAAGCGCAGCTGAACGCGCAGATGATGAAGATCGCGCGTCAGGTCGTCGCCGTCGCCGACGCCTCCAAGCTGATGAAGCGCAACCTCTCGGTCATCGCGCCGGTCGAGCAGCTCGACATCCTCATCACCGACGACGAGGCCGACGCGGCCATCGTCGCGGAACTGCGCCGACGCGGCGTCGACGTGGTGCTGGCATGACCTGACCCCGCGAGGGGATCGCATTGACCCCGCGCGCTCAGCGCTCAGCGCTTGAAGACCGCGCAGGGATCCTCGCGCTTGGCCTCGGGCGCGCGCTCGACGCGGTCGTAGCCGCCGGACGGGACGCTGCTGCCCGGCTCCAGATACGCGATGGCGGCGATGTCCGCCGCCGGCACGCCGGCCGCCTGCAGATACACGGGCACCGCGACGTCGCGCCGCACATGGCCGTTGCCGGCGATCAGCACCACCCGTTTCGCGCCGGCCTGCTTCGCATCCAGCATCGCCTTGGCCATCGCGGCATCCCGCGCGCGCTGCGCCTGGACCATGCCGGGCAGCATCGACTCGGGCATCGCGCCGCAATGGCCGTCCTGGATGTCCTTGCCAAGCGTGGCCTGCTGCGTCGCGCTCCACGCGGTGCGGTCGCGCAGCGCCAGCAGATCGGCCGGCCAGGCGGTGTCGCCCTCGCGCACGATCTTGCGGACCTGATCGCGATCGATGTTGCCGCCGTGGGCCTCGGCGCCAGTGGCCAGCACCGCGTCGAAAAGGGGCTGATGCAGCGGCCAGCGCCAGTTCTTGCGGTCGAACTGGGCCGCGTCGATGACGGCGTCCACATCGCCCGGACGCGCGACGCGCGCCTGCGCCACCGCCGCGTCCCGCGTGCGGGAGAACTGCTCGAAGACGACGACCGTGCGCGGCTCCTGCGCGATCAGCTGACGCAGCTGCTCGGCGCGGGCGCGGTGGTGATCGGGGTTGTCGTGGAGCTCGCCGAGCAGGATGAACTCGGGCGGCGCGGCCTTGGGCCCTGTGGCGGTGGAAGCGCTGGAAGCGGTGCTCGATGCGCCGCTCGTTGATGAGTCAGGGACGGTGCAGGCGCCGAGCAAGGCCAGCAAGGGAGACAGCGCCAGCCAGGCGCCGCGGGAGGCAATGTTCATGGTGTCGGTCCTGGGATCAGGGAACGGGAACAGGCCTGGCGGCGGGCTGGGTCGGACGCGCATTGTCGCGCGTCCGACGGGCGGAGATGGCGCGGTCAGGCAGCGATCACGGCGTAGCGCTGCTCGAAGGGCTGGTCCAACGACGTGACGATCTGGACTTCCGCATCCAACATGGACTGATAGGGACGGACATCCTTCGTCCAGAACGATTCGCTGGAACCCTCCCGCCCGTCGGCCACGCCGTCGAGGACCGAAGAGAGGCGGAGCTCCGACACCGGCGGGACCTCGAAGTTGGACACGAACACGTTGTCCGGCGCGCGGTCCGCATCGCCCCCTGCGGACTTCCTGGCGTGGTCGGAGATCGAGCCGACCTCGAAGTCGCCCGCGACCAATTCGGGCAATCGGCTCGCGATCAAGTCGAGCCCGCCCGCACTGGGCGGCAGTGCCACAAAGACGTTCGAGTCCAGAGCATCAGCTCGCTCCACCATCTGCTGCTCCAGCTCGCCCAACCGGGCGATTCCTTCTTGCCCGCCCTGACGCCCCGTCACGAGGGTCCATATGGCGTCAAAGATCGCCTCGATCTCTTCATCCTTCGAGTCGACCAGGATGTCGCTCAGCTTCTCGTAGTCGATATAGCCCTGAACCCCACGTAGCTCGTACGGCTCGAGGCCGAAGGACTCCACCTCGATCTGAGTCCCCGTCCAAGTACTTCCCGGGGGCAGCGCCAACTCGTTGAGGGTGTCAGGCGGAGGAAAGAGGTAGGTGCCTTCGGTGTGAAACTCGTGGTCTCGTTTCATGGTCGCTCCTCGACGCGACACCCCGGGGCGCCGCGTGATGTCCCGCAACACCGGTGCGCGCCATCTGCGGCACCGGCTGCGGGTGCGCCGTAGTGGGGACGATCTCGGACGCATCCGAAAACGACGATGGGCCCGCAAGGGGCCCATCAGTCGATCGAGCGCACGAGCGATCACTCGAACACATGCGGCGCGGCGGGGCGCTCAGCGACAGCTCAGCGAATCGTCGCCATCGACTTCATCGACCGCACCGCGCCCTCGCCCATCGCGGCGCCGAAGCGCTTGGCCAGGCGCTCCGCGACGTTGTCGCGCGGCGTGTAGTCGACGACGTCCTCGGCCTTGATCACCTCGCGGGCGACGTAGTCCAGGTTGCCGGTGCCGTCGGCCAAGCCCAGTTGCACCGCCTGCTCGCCGTTCCAGAACAGGCCGGAGAAGGTCTCCGGCGTTTCCTTCAGACGCGCGCCGCGCCCTTCGCGCACGACGTGGATGAACTGCTGGTGGATCTGGTCCAGCATCGCCTGCGCATAGGCCTGCTGCTTGGGCGTCACCGGAGAGAACGGATCCAGCATGCCCTTGTTTTCGCCCGCGGTCATGAGGCGGCGCTCGACGCCGACCTTCTTCATGATCTCGGTGAAGCCGAAGCCGTCCATCAGCACGCCGATCGAGCCCACCACCGAGGCCTTGTCGACGTAGATCTCGTCGGCGCCCGCGGCGATGTAATAAGCGCCCGACGCGCAGATCTCCTCGACCACCGCGTAGACCTTCTTCTTGTGCAGCGCCTTGAGCCGCTTGAGCTCGTCGTTGACGATGCCCGCCTGCACCGGACTGCCGCCCGGCGAGTTGATGCGCAGCACCACCGCCGCCGAGTTCTGATCCTCGAAGGCCGCCTTGAGCGCGGACACGATCAGCTCGGCGCTGGCCTCCGTATCGGGTGCGATCTCGCCGCGCACCTCGACCAGCGCGGTGTGCGGTCCCACCGCCGTGCTGGCCGGATGCTTGCTCATGAACAGGATCCACACGAACAGCAGCGCCAGCGTCACCCAGATCAACCGGAAGAAGGTCTTCCAGCGCCGGTCGCTGCGGCGATCGCGCAGATAGTCATGCGCGAACTGCTCGATCACGTGCTCATATCGGCCGGTGGTCGGCGCGGCCGTCGGGGCGGTGGCCGCCGCGGCAGTCGCGGCAGCGGGACGGGAAGTGGACTCGGAGGCGGCCGGGGCCGCCGGGGCCGCCGGGGCCGCCTGCTTCAGCATGTCCTCCGGATGCGGCGTGGCATCGGGGATCGGAGGCGGCAGGTCGGAGGGGTTGTCGTGGCTCATTCAGTCCTCGAAGACGGGACGCGTGTCGCGGGAAGGATACCAAGTGACCTGTCCGTCGCTCTCGCGAACGTCCAGCTTGGTCAAGCCGATGCGGCCGCACATGCCGGTCACGCAGCGACCGTCCTGCGGGTGGTACACCGCGCCGTGGATGCTGCAGATGATGTACTCCTTGCGGCTGTCGAGGAACTCGCCCTCCTGCCAGTCCATCTCGGTGGGCACATGCGCGCAGCGGTTGAGGTAGCTCACCACCTGGCCGTCGAAGCGCAGCGCGAAGGCCGTCGCCGGCTGGCGGAAGTGCATGACGTCGAAGACATGCGCGCGGCCGCGCTCCTCGAGTTCAGCGGAGGCGCACAGCGGCACCGGGGGCAGGTCTTGCTCGGTCATCGGTCAGGGGAATGGAAATCAGGCGTTCGCCAGCAGCCAGTCGTGCAGCGTCTTCACGTCGTGCGCGACCAGCAGCGGCTCGAAGTCCAGCAGCGACTCGTGCGCATGGGCGCCGTAGGTCACCGCCACCGCGGGGCAGCCGGCATTGCGCGCCAACGCCAGGTCGTGCGTGGTGTCGCCGATCATCAGCGTGCGCTCAGGCTCGACGCCGAACTCGCGCATCAGCTCCAGCAGCATCATCGGATTGGGCTTGCTGGCGGTCTCGTCGGCGGTGCGGGTGCCGTCGAACAGCGTCTTCATGTCGACCGCCGCCAGCGCCTCGTCCAGACCGCGCCGGCTCTTGCCGGTGGCCACGGCCAGCCAGTGATGACGCGCCTTGAGGTCGCGCAGCAGCGCCGGCACGCCGTCGAACAGCGTCACCTCGTGCGCCGACGCGAAGTAGTGATGGCGGTAGCGCTGGCCCAGCTCCGGATAGCGCGAAGCCTCCAGATCCGGCATCGCATGGCGCAGCGCCTCGATCAGGCCCATGCCGATCACGTAGCTGGCGCGCTCGCGCGAGGGCGGCTCCAGGCCCAGGTCGACCGCCGCCGCCTGCATGCTGCGAACGATCAGCGCGGTGGAGTCGAACAGCGTGCCGTCCCAGTCGAAGGCGATCAGATCGAAGCGTTGAGGCATGGCGGGCTCGGCAGGGACGGCAAAGGGAAACGGGGTCGGACGCCGATCAGGCGGCAGTCCGGCGCAGCGCGGCCAGGAGTGTCTCGCACTCCGGCGGCAGCGGTGCCGTCAGGGTGATGGTCTCGCCGGTGGCCGGGTGGGTGAATCGAAGCTCGCGCGCGTGCAGGAACATGCGGTCGAAGCGCAGCACGCCGCGGGCCAGCGCGCGGTTGGCCTCGAAGTCACCATACTTGGGGTCGCCGACGATGGGATGCCCCTCATGCGCGAGGTGCACCCGGATCTGATGCGTGCGACCGGTCTTGATGGTCACGTCCAGCAGGCTGTAGCCGCCCTGCCCCGGCAGCCCTTCCGCCACCTTCACCAGGCTGATGGAGCGCTTGGCCTGGTCGGCCTGCGGATCCTTGGGATTCGTCACCGCGCGCACCCAGCGCTCGCCGTCGCTGCCGACGAACTTCAGCAGCGGCACATCCACGACCTTCTTGCTCTTGCTCCACACGCCCGACACCAGCGCCGCATAGGTCTTGCCGGTCTCGCGCTCGCGCAGTTGGTCCTGCAGGTGGGTCAGCGCGCTGCGCTTCTTGGCGATCATCAGCAGGCCGGAGGTCTCCTTGTCCAGCCGGTGCACCAGCTCCAGAAACTTGGCCTGCGGACGCGCGCGGCGCAGTTGCTCGATGACGCCGAAGCTCACTCCCGATCCGCCGTGCACCGCCACACCGGCGGGCTTGTCGACGACGATGAGATGCTCGTCCTCGAAGACGACGGGGAACTCGCGCGCGGGGATGGCGGGATCGGCGGGCTTCTCGGCCAGTCGAATCGGCGGGACGCGGACGACGTCGCCCACCTCCAGCCGCGAATCGGCGCTGCAGCGGCCCTTGTTGATGCGGACCTCGCCCGAGCGAATGATCCGGTAGACGAGGGTCTTGGGCGCGCCCTTGAGCTCGCGGATCAGGAAGTTGTCCAGGCGTTGACCGGCGGAGCCTTCGTCGACGGTCAGCATCCGGACCTGGGCCAACCCCTCCGCGGCGGGGGGGGCTGCCACCTTCTTGGGGGACGCCGGATCGCGCGTGGCACTGCGGGCAGTCCCTGGGGCGGGCTTGCGGGCTTTAGCCCCTATAATGCTGCTTGCCACGTTTTCGTTGTAAGTATTTGATTTTTCTCATTTTACTCGGGCGACAGCGCTCGAGTCAGACTTGAACGTGGCAGTGGATGGCAATTGTGAGTAGGCTGTCCATTACTTTTGGTGATGCAACGTCAGGTCATTGACGTCGGGCCGGCTACCCAAAGCGAGTCGGCAGGCGCGGTGGCGAGATGGCAGAGCAACGTCGTCAGAACCATGCTCACGCGGCCCAGGACGTCATGGACGTCGGCAGGCGGCGCGGGCAGCACAACAAGGTTTCACGACGACAGCGACAGGACGCGAGTCCCGGCGCTGTCGTCAGCACCAGGCTCCGATTCCGGATGTTTTCTCAAGTCCCTTCAACCCCCCGCCGCTTGCGAGCGCGTGATGGCTTCGTCCACACGCCGGGCTCCGGCCGTGGACGGGTCGCGCTCTCCGGAGCGCGCGCGCGGACAGGAACATGCGGCCCCGGACCCTTGGCGCACGCGCCAACGCTGCGATCCCGAACCGTCGATTGAACGGTTCGAATGGCAGTCCAGGGCGATTCCTTTCCTGGTTCTCTCGCGTTTCTCGTGCATCGGTCGAATCGCCCGCCGGTGAATCACCGACGGCGGTTCTGATGAACGCGCGTCAGCGGCAACGTCCCTGACGTGGAGGAGAACTGATGAAACGCATGCTGATCAATGCGACGCAGCAGGAAGAGCGTCGCCTGGCCATCGTCGATGGACAGAAACTGCTGGACTTCGAAACCGAGATCGAAGGCCGCGAACAGCGCAAGGGCAACATCTACAAGGCGGTCGTGACGCGCGTCGAGCCGTCGCTGGAAGCCTGCTTCGTGGATTACGGCGAGGACCGCCACGGCTTCCTCCCCTTCAAGGAAATCTCCCGCCAGTACTTCCGCGAAGGCGCGGACGTCCGCTCGGCCAAGATCCAGGACGCGATCAAGGAAGGCCAGGAACTGCTGGTCCAGGTCGAGAAGGAAGAGCGCGGCAACAAGGGCGCGGCGCTGACCACGTTCGTGTCGCTGGCCGGCCGCTACCTGGTGCTGATGCCCAACAACCCGCGCGGCGGCGGCGTCTCGCGCCGCATCGAGGGCGAGGACCGCGAAGAGCTCAAGGAAGCGCTGGACCAGCTGGAATACCCCAAGGGCATGTCGCTGATCGCGCGCACGGCCGGCATCGGCCGCAGCGCGGCCGAGCTGCAGTGGGACCTGAACTACATGCTCAAGCTGTGGACCGCCATTGACGAGGCGGCACGCGGCGGCAAGGGCGCGTTCCTGATCTATCAGGAGTCGTCGCTGGTGATCCGCGCGATCCGCGACTACTTCACCGCCGACATCGGCGAGATCCTGATCGACACGGACGACATCTTCGAGCAGGCCCACCAGTTCATGAGCCATGTGATGCCTGAAACGGCGCACAAGGTGAAGCGTTACCGCGATGACGCCCCGCTGTTCAGCCGCTTCCAGATCGAGCACCAGATCGAGACGGCCTTCAGCCGCACGGTGAACCTGCCCAGCGGCGGCGCCATCGTGATCGACCACACCGAGGCGCTGGTCTCGGTGGACGTGAACTCGGCGCGCGCCACCCGTGGCGGCGACATCGAGGAAACCGCCACCCGCACCAACCTGGAAGCCGCCGACGAGATCGCGCGCCAGATGCGTCTGCGGGACCTGGGCGGTCTGATCGTCGTGGACTTCATCGACATGGAGGAGTCCAAGAACCGCCGCGAGGTCGAACAGCGCCTGCGCGACGCGCTGCGCCAGGATCGCGCCCGCGTGCAGTTCAGCTCGATCAGCAAGTTCGGTCTGCTGGAACTGAGCCGCCAACGCCTGCGCCCGGCGCTGAGCGAAGGCAGCCACATCACCTGCCCGCGCTGCAACGGCACCGGCCACATCCGTGACACCGAGTCGTCCGCGCTGCAGATCCTGCGCATGGTCCAGGAAGAGTCCATGAAGGACAACACCGCGGCCGTGCACGTCCAGGTCCCGGTGGAAGTGACCAGCTTCCTGCTCAACGAGAAGCGCACCGAGATCACGAAGATCGAGCTCAAGCAGCGCGTGACCGTGCTGTTGGTGCCCAACAAGCATCTCGACACGCCCAACTACAAGCTGGAGCGCTTGCGCCACGACGACCCGCGTCTGGAGAACCTGCAAGCCAGCTACACCATGATGGAAGAGCCGCAGGACGAGGTGGGCATCACCCGTCGCGGCGCCGAGAAGAAGAACAAGCAGGAACCGGTGATCAAGGGCATCCTGCCCGAGCAACCGGCGCCCATGCCGACGCCGGCCCCCGCCCCCAAGGCGGCCGAGCCGGTTGCTGCGGCCCCCGTGTCGGCTCCGGCCGCGCCGGTGGCCGCCGGCGGTGGGTTCTTCGGCTGGATCAAGAGCCTGTTCGGCGGAGAGTCCGCGCCCGCGCCGGCCCCCGCTGCCGAGGCCAAGGCCGCCGAGCCGGCCAAGAAGGAACGTGGCGAGCGTAGCGAGCGCGACCGCAACGGCCGTGGCGACCGTGGCGACCGCAACCGTCGCGGCGAGCGTGGTGATCGCGCCGAACGTGGCGAACGTGGCGAACGTGGCGAACGTGGCGAACGCGGCGAACGCGGCGAACGCGGCGAACGCGGCGAGCGTTCCGAGCAGAAGGCTCGCGACGGCAAGCCGCGCGGTGAAGGCAAGCCGCAAGGCGAGCGCGGTGAGCGTCCGGAGCGCGGCGAGCGAGGAGAACGTGGCGAGCGCGGCGATCGTGATCGCAGCCGCCGCAACGAGCCGCGCGCGGACCGGCCGGAACAGGCTGCCGATGGCGTCCAGCGTCCGGAACGTGGCGACCGCGCCGAGCGTGGTGATCGCGCCGAGCGAGGCGAACGCGGTGACCGTGGCGAGCGTGGCGAAGGCCGCCGCCGCCGCGAGGAGCGTGCGCCGCGTGAAGGCGTCGTCGCCGAGAACGCGACCGAGCAACTGCTGCCGCTGGCCGGCACGGAAGCCGCCAACGTCGAGTCCCCGCTGGGATTCGCTGACACGCAACCCGCCGGCGAAGGCGCTGAAGAGCGCGCCGGTGACGAGCGTTCGGGGCGTCGTCGTCGTCGTCGCGGCAACCGCGGCGAACGTGCCGAGGGGGAGCAGGTCGAAGGCGCGCTGATCGAGGGCCAGGCCCCGGTCGATGGCGAGACCTCCTTCGCTGAAGGCGCGGAATCGGCCGAGGCCCCGGTGGTCCAGGGCGAAGGCGCTGAAGGCGTCGAGGCCGGTCGCGAAGGCGGCGAGGGCGAGGAAGGCCGTGAAGGCGGGCGTCGCCGTCGCGGTGGCCGTGACCGCTATCGTCGCGACCGCCGTGAAGGCGAGCCGGGCGCGGTCGGCGGCGAGCAATCGCCTGCAGCCGACGCTTCCGCTGCAATCGACGGTCTGGTGCTGGATGCCGGCGCCGCGCCGCGTCAGCTGGAACTGGGTGGCGAGCAGCCGGTGGAAACGCCGGTCGCGCTGGCCGCTCCGGTGGCGCCGGCCGCTCCGGCCCCGGCTCCGGTGGCTGCGCCTGTCGCCGCACCGGTGGCTGCTGCTCCGGCTCCGGCCGCTCCGGTCGCCGCCTCCGTGCCGCGCTTCGAGCTGCCGCTGGGCGAGCTGAGCGCTGTCGCCGAAGGCGCCGGTCTGGTGTGGGTCAACAGCGATGCCGACAAGATCGCCGCCGCTCAGGCTGCGATCGCCGCCGAGCCGGCCGGTCCGAAGCTGGGTCGCGAGCCCGCGCCGGTGGTCGTGCTGGACGAAGGTCCGCTGGTGCTGGTCGAGACCCGCAAGGATCTGAGCCAGTTCAAGCTTCCCTTCGAAGCCTGATCTCTCCGACTCCCTCTCCCGCTTGCGGGCGAGGGCGGGCGCTCTGACTCCCTCTCCCGCTTGCGGGAGAGGGCGGGGGAGAGGGTCTTTTCTACGGCAGTCGCACCTGCCACGCCCCCTCTCCCCCACCCTCTCCCCGCAAGCGGGGCGAGGGGGTCAATCGGGGCGACGGGCAAACCGGAGACGGCGCGGGCGATCCAACTCCCTCTCCCCCTGCGGAGAGGGGGTCAATCGGGGCGACGGAGCAAACCGGAGACCGCGCAGGGCGTTGAGCCCTGATCGCCACAGCCGCCGAGGCATCACCCGGCGGCTTTCCTTTTGGGGCGTCACGAGCGCCCGACGACGAGACGGAGACATTCGTTTGAACTCTTCCACCACCGCCGCCCATCCGGGCGGCGCGGCAGGCAACGCGGCCCAGACCGCGCCCAAGATGCCGCCGCAGATCCCCTACATCATCGCCAACGAGGGCTGCGAGCGCTTCAGCTTCTACGGGATGCGCAACATCCTGACGGTGTTCCTGATGACCAGCCTGCTGCTGGCCATTCCGGAACCGCTGCGCAAGGGCGAGGCCAAGGAGGTGTTCCACACCTTCGTGATCGGCGTCTACTTCTTCCCGCTGCTGGGCGGCTGGCTGTCCGACCGCTTCTTCGGCAAGTACAACACCATCCTCTGGCTGAGCCTGGTGTACTGCGCCGGCCACGCCTGTCTCGCGATCTTCGAGAACAACCTGAAGGGCTTCTACTTCGGCCTGTTCCTGATCGCACTGGGCTCGGGCGGCATCAAGCCCCTGGTGAGCTCCTTCATCGGCGACCAGTTCGACAAGAGCAATCGCTCGCTGGCGCAGAAGGTCTTCGACGCCTTCTACTGGATCATCAACTTCGGCTCGTTCTTCGCGTCGCTGCTGATGCCGATCTTCCTGAAGAAGTTCGGCGCCAGCGTGGCCTTCGGCATCCCGGGCGGGCTGATGTTCCTGGCCACCGTGATCTTCTGGAGCGGCCGCCGCAAGTACACCCACGTGCCGGCCGGCGTGTCGCACCGCGACCCGCACGGCTTCCTGAAGGTGGTCCGCACGGCGCTGCTGTCGCAGCGTCCGGGTGAAGGCCGCGCCGGCCTGATCGTCGCGGGTCTGGGCGTGGTGCTGGCCATCGGCGCGCTGACGCTGTCGACGGCGCCCGGCGTGGGCTTCGTGATCGCGTTCTGCTCCGCGCTGGTGCTCTTGCTGGGCTTCGGCGGCGCCGGCGCCTGGATGCAGCTGGAGCGCGCCGCCGCCGTCCATCCGCCCGAGGCGGTCGAGGGCGTGCGCACGGTGCTGCGTCTGCTGGTGCTGTTCGCGCTGGTCACGCCGTTCTGGTCCCTGTTCGACCAGAAGGCCTCGACCTGGGTGCTGCAGGCCGACCAGATGACCAAGCCGGCCTGGTTCGAGTCCTCGATGATGCAGGCGCTGAATCCGGCGCTGGTCATGATCCTGATCCCGTTCAACAACTTCGTGCTGTATCCGCTGCTGGAGCGCATGGGGCTGAAGCTGACCGCGCTGCGCCGCATGGGCGCGGGCATCGCCTTCGCCGGCGTGGCCTGGATCGTGGTGGGCGGCATCCAGCTGAGCATCGACGGCGGTCAATCGGTGTCGATCACCTGGCAGGTCCTGCCCTACGCGCTGCTGACGCTGGGCGAGGTGCTGGTCTCGACGACGGGGCTGGAGTTCGCCTACAGCCAGGCGCCGCTGCCGATGAAGGGCGTGATCACCAGCTTCTGGAATCTGTCGGTGACCATCGGCAACCTGTGGGTGCTCCTGGCCAACTCCAGCGTCAAGGGCGAGGCGGTGACCAGCTACATCCAATCCACCGGCACCAGCGTGACGGCCTTCCAGATGTTCTTCTTCGCCGGCTTCGCGCTGGTCGCGGCGCTGCTGTTCGCGCTCTACGCGCGGGGCTACCGGATGCAGAACAACTACCGCGGCTGACCCCGCCAGGAACGCATCCCCAGCAAGACCGCCTTCGGGCGGTCTTTTCGTTTGCGGAGCCCTTTCATCGACCCTATCTGCCCCTCTTCGGAGGGGGCCGTGAGCTCACGCCGCATCCCTATGATGTCGGCCATCGCCGCAGGAGCACGCGGCGCACGACCACACGATCCCCTCGGGAGACCTCCATGCTTCGCATCGCCCTCACGGCACACGCTGCGCGCACCGCACCGTCCGCCTCCTTCACCGCCCGCTCGCTGCCGCGTCCGCGCCTCGCGGCGCTGGCGCTGTCCTTCGCGATCGGTCTGCCGGGCGCCGCCATCGCCGCCGAGCCCGACAGCGTCACGATGAACCTGATGCCGCTGCCCGGCAGCCGTCAGCAACTGGACCTGAAGACGGACATGCGCATGGCGATGGCCATGGAGCTGGGCCCGGGCGCGCCGGAAAGCGCGCGCGCCAACGCCGACAAGCTGGCCGAGGCCGGCCGCTTCACCATGCAGAGCGAGATGCGTCAGACCGTCCTGACCACGCCCAAGGGCAAGGACGGCAGCTACACGATGCAGGCGGACATGGTCACGCTCAAGAGCGAGATGCGCGACGCCCAGGGCAACGTCAAGCCCATGCCCAGCATGGGCAAGGTCGTGTTCAAGGCGGGGCTGAAGGACGATCAGATCCAATCGATCAACGTCGAGATGGACCCGAACAGCCCGATGGCGCAGGCCTGGACGCAGGAGATGAGCCAGCAGATCTTCGACAAGTCCTTCGACTGGATGCGCAAGTTCAACGGCACGACGCTGAAGGTGGGCGAGTCGATCGAGCTGCCGATGGATGTGGCGCTGCCGGCGCAGGTGGCGGCGGGCATGGGCAAGGTCGTGGGCCGCTACACGCTGACCGATCTGACCAAAGGCGTCGCGAGCTTCGACGTCGGCGTGAAGATGGACATGTCCATGACGCTGCCGACGCCGGGGGCCTCCGCGGCTTCGGGCGCGGCACCCGCGCCGGCCGAATCGGCCTCGGCTGCGGATGGCGTGGGTCAGGCCAAGATGACCGGCGCTGGCGGCGGCAAGATGGTCATCCGCATGGCCGACCGCCTCATGCTGCGCAACGACATGGCGCTCACGCTGGACATGGACATCGGCGTGCAGCCGGGCGTGCGGATGAAGATGAAGATGGAGATGGACATGCAGGGCGTGGGCAAGACGCTCGCCGCGGCCAAGGGCTCGGCCCCTGCGAAGAAGACCAAGGGCTGATCAGCGCCCCGCGCAAACGCAGGACCGCCCGAGGGCGGTCCTTTTGCTTTCGGCATGCGCGTCAGTCGACGAACTTCAGCAGGGTGACGACGGCTATCAGCAACCCAACGCCGCCAAAGATTGATCCGATCGTCCATCTCTGCCCCTCAGCCATGGTCCGAGTCAGATCTGAACGCATGCCCGCCATCTCGACGCGCACCTTTCCGATCTCGACATCCAGGCGCGCGATGTCCATCTTCGTCGCCTGTTCCAGGCGTGCGATGTCGGATTTCGTCGCCTGTTCCAGGCGTGCGATATCGGATTTCGTCGCCTGTTCCATGCGCGCAATGTCGCTCTTCGTCGCCAGCTCTCGCTGCGACCCATCGATCAAGGTCTGCACGCCCCTCCTGATTTCCTGTGCCGCCAAACATGCTTCAGGCGGATCCACACCGCCTCGACTCAGGGCCAGATAGACCTCAATCTCCATGCTGCACCTCTCGCTTGACCATCCTTGCGCCGAAGGTGAGCAATCTACGCCGCCGAGGTCAGGCGCGCACTGACTTGTTCTCAGGTGAATGAGGCCCGATCCACGCGGATTTGCAGGGAGACTTCCCTCCTCCAGTCAGGACCTCAGACTTCGAGCGGCGACCCCAGTCCCACCAGCGTCTGACCCACGACCGCCCTCGCCTGCTCGAGCACCTGCCGCTTCCATTCATCGGTCTCGACGTAGAACGCCGCGCGCAGGTCTCGCTTGATGCGGCGTCGCGTCGCGTCGTCGGCTTCCGGATGGTTCTCCAGCCAGTGATCCGCGCGCAGCGCGTCCAGCACCGTGCGGCCGGGCAGCGTGCCGTACTCCAGCGTCAGGCCGTTGTACTGCGCCTGCGGACACTCCTGCATCACGCCTTGATCCAGCGTCCCGCCGAGCACGCTGGACGAGGAGTTCCCCTCCTCGCTGCTGGTCACGTCCTGACCCCACCAGCGCCGCGCGCGGGCGATCGAGGCCGCGTCGACGCGGCCCTTGTAGATGCGCTCGCCCACGCCCATCGGCCCGAGTCCGGTGTGGATGTCGATCCAGCCGATGCGCGCGCATTGCTGCGCCTGCTCGCGCAGGATCTCGCGCAGTCGCAGGTTGCTCCAGGTCGGCCCATGGCCGGCGAAGAACAGCCCCTTCGGATCGACCTGCTGACCGCGCGAGATCGCCGCCTGGATGGCCTTGCGGCCGCGCGTCAGCGCATGCCAGGTCAGACCCAGCGAGCTCCGCAAGGTCGGCGGGCAGCGCTCGGGCAACAGCAGCGGCGCGATGGCGAGGTAGTCGAGGTCCTCGCTCCAAGGCCGGCCAAAGTCGCGGAAGTTGCGATTCAGGTCGACGTTCTCGTTCGTGACCCGACGCTCCCACGAGAAGCCGTGCGGGTTCAGCGCATGCAGATAGAGCACCGCGAGATCCTGGCGATCGCAGGCGTGCTGAAAGGCCTGGTCGCGCAGCAGATCGATCTGCACCGCGGAGCCGCAGAAGCCCTCCACACCGTGGCATCCGCTGCTCACGACCAGCAGATTGAGGGCGTCCTCGCGACCGACACGCACGACGTCGATGGCCAGCCGCTCGCCGTCCCGGCCCTCGAGCGGATGCAGATGCGATCGCACCGCCAGCCCCAGCCGCGCAGTCGCGGCGAGGAACTTGTCGCGCGCCTCGGCATAGCTCGCCGAGAAGACGCTCAGGTCGAAGTCGGTGACCATGCTCAAGACCTCACCTCGATCACGACGCGTCCGAGGCTGCTCGTCTGACCGTCGACCTCGGTGGCCTCGATCTCGATGCGGGTGCCGAATTCCTCCGACAGCGTCTTCAGCCGCTCCAGGATGCGCCGCGCCTGATGGCCGTTGGCCTCGCTGTCAACGGCCATGCGCGGTATGCCGCGATCCGCGTCGCGACCGGCGAAACCCAGCTCGATCGGATGCAGCAGCAGCTCGCACAGCCGGCCGTCGGCGCCGAAACGGCACTCCGCGACCACGCTCTCGAACCAGATCGGCTCCGCGAAGATGCCCACCACGCGGCGCCATTCCATGAACTCGGCCGGCGTCGTCAGCTTGGGATTCGTGATGCCCTTGGGCCCGACGATGTGCTCGGCGGCGGCCCATTCGGGCTCCTCCCATTCATCACGGGCGATCACCTGCTGGCTGTTGTCCATGAAGCAGAAGTTGCCCAGCGAGTACAGCAGCGGCTTGCCCTGGTAGACCTCGATCCCGCGCAGCTGGTGCGGACCGTGGCCGCAGAGCATGTCGGCACCCTGGTCCACCAGCGCGTGAGCCAGCGCGGGCAGGTAGTCGGGCAGCTCGGTGGTGAAGTTGTCGGGCTCGTGCGTGTGCTGCGCGACGATGGTGAAGTCCGAGGTCTGCTTGGCCTGGCGCACGTGGCGCAGGATCTCGTGCTGATCGCGCTTGTCGCACTCGTGATGGATGCGCAGCGAACCGGGCGCGGCGTCCGGATCCACGCGGTAATGCAGCTTCATGCCCAGGTACACGCTGTGCTGGCCGTGCAGCGCCTTGAGCAGATGGTGGTCCTGGAAAGCCTCCTGATCGTTGAGCCGCTTGAGCACCGCGAAATCCTGCGGGCTGACCAGTCGATGCGGCGTCGTGCGCAACGGGTTCAGGCCCGGACGCGCGGGTACCTCGCCCAGACCATCGTTGGCGGGCGAGTTGGCTTCGAAGGTCGTTGCGTAGGAGATCAGCGAGGCGCGGCCGCGGTCAGTGGCGACAAAGGCCGGCGCGCGGGCGGCGCTCAGGCTGGCGCCGGTGCCGGCGTGCGCGATGCCGGCGTCGTCGAGCAGCTCATCGGTCATGCGCATGCCGGCCACGCCCCAGTCCAGCGCGTGATTGTTGGCCCGCGCCATCAGGTTGAAGCCCATGGACGCGAGGTCCCGCGGCGCATCCGGATCGCTGATCAGCCAGGCGAAGCCGGACTCCGCCTCGGGGTGACCGTCGTAGCGTTCAAGATCGATGGCCGAGCCCTCGTAGTTGCCGACCACCACGTCGCCGCGCGCGAGCAGCGCCAGCAGCGCCGGCGACTTGCGCGCGATCTGCTTGCGGATGGCGTGCGTGATGATGATGTCGCCCACGGCGATCACGGTGAAACCGTCGTCAACGGCGGCATCGCGCCAGGTGGCTTGGAGTTCAAGAGAGGCCGGGCGCTGCTGCGGCGCCGGGACGCGTTGATGACGCGAGGGCTTGTCGGACATGAGGATCTGCCCCGACCGCCTGCGCGGCCGGGTCTCGGAGTGGAGATGAAAGAGGAAGGCGAAGGGCCGAGGCGATGGCGATGGCGGTCGCGCCGGCGAGCGTTCAGCCCGAGGCGTCGCGGCGGCTGCGTTCGGGATCGATGAAGCGCCAGCCGACCAGGCCAGCGGCGATCAGTGCGATGCCGAAGCCGCCGAGGGCGAGTTCGAATCCGCGGGCGATGTCGCCGCCGAAGTGCGTCACCGCCACGCCGACGACGTGCGGCGCGAGCATGCCGGCGCTGGTCATCAGGCCGATGTGGATCGCCAGCATGCTGGCCCGCCGCGCCTGCGGCGCGATGAAGGCCACGATGCTGTTGCAGAAGGCCGGGAGCAGATTGACCAGCATGCTGCCGATGACGAACAGCGTCAGCGTCGCGGCCAAGGGACGCGCGGTGAAGCCGATGGCCGCGAGCGCCACGCCCGACAGCACGCAGGCGAGCATGGGCGGCACGACCATGGCCGTGCGCACCGAGACGCCCCGATGCAGCGCCCGCTGCGACAGCGCGGACACGATCAGGTTCAGCACGATCACACCGACGGTCGCGACCATCACCATCAGGCCCGACTGCGTCGGCGTCAGCCCGAGTCCGCGCTGCAGATACACCGGCACCCAGCTGTAGATCAGCGCGGTCGGCAGGTAGCTGCAAAAGCCCGCGAGCGTCACCACCAGGAAGCTGCGATTGAGCAGCAGGCGGCGATAAGAAGCGGACGCGAGGGCGGGCGCGGAAGTCGATGCGGGGGCAGACTCGTCGGTCGACTGCCGCGTGGCGGTCGAGCTCCGGTTCGCGGCCAAGGGCGGTACGTCATTGGCCTGCGCGTCGCCCTGCGTCCCCTCGCGTCCGAAGACCTGCCACAGCAGCAGCCATGCGAGGCCGACGCCCGCGAGGATCAGGTAGGCGTTGCGCCAGCCGAGCTTCTGGATCAGCAGCGGTAGCGAAAGCGCGCCCGCCACCGCGCCGAGCATGATCGCGACCTGGATCAGCGCGGCGGGCAGGACACGTTCGCGCGGGGCATACCACTTGAAGCAGGCGTGCTGCGTCACCGCGGTGCCCGGCCCGCAACCCGCGCCCAGCAGCATGCGGCTGGCCACCAGCGCGGCGAAGCTGCCGGCCGCCGCGGTCGCCAGCTGCGCCAGCATCCACACCAGCGACATGCCGCTGAGGATCCAGCGCGCCGGCCAGCGGTTGGCCAGGAAGCCCACCAGCAGGCCCGACACCGAGTACAGGAAGAAGAACGCGCTGCCGACGAAGCCGAACTGCTCCGGCGTCAGCGCGAGCTCGTCGATGATCTGCGGCCCGGCGAAGGCGAAGATGGATTTGTCCAGCACGCTGATGACCATCACGGCCATCAGCAGCGCCACGACGAGGGCGCGCCGCGGCGGCACGGCGATGCGGGACTCGGGGGAGACGGAAGAAGCCACGGTCGCGCTCATCGGATCAGAAGTGGACGTACATGCCCAGTGCCGCGGTCTGGGTCTCGATGCCCAGCTGCGCGTTGGTGGAGCCGGTCTGCAGCGGCAGCTGCGCGTTCTGGAACACCACCGTCGACGCGCCGAAGTTGCGGATCAGGCCGGCCCGAGCGTACAGGCCCACGCTCTTGGACAGCTCGTAGTCGTAGCCCGCCATCAGGCCCAGCGCGGCGCTGTCGGCCTCCTGCTTGGTGGTCTGGTTGCGCACGCCGCTGGTGTCGCGGTAGACGGCCGACACGCGCCACACATGTCGGCCGCACGGCACGATCAGGCCCAGCGAGTAGACCGTGGCCTTGCCGCCGTCGGTGATCTTGACCTCGTTCTGATTGACCGCGGCGGAGAGCACCAGGTCGCCCGCGTCGTAGATGCCGGCCAGCCCGGTGACGTCGGTGCGCACGGCCGCGCCGGTCACCGTGTTGTTGCCGAAGACCTGGTTGTAGCTGGCGGCCGCGAACCAGGGGCCGTTGATGTAGGTCGTCACCACGGCCTTGTTGTAGACCTTGTTGAACGCCGTCGTGTTCGCACCCGTCGCGTACATGAGCTTGGCGTCAAAACCGGCGACGCGCGGCGTCTGATAACTGACGGCACGCGGCACCCGCGTCGTGACCTGCGAGGCGCCGTTGCCCAGGTCGCTGTTCAGGCCGATCGATGAGATGCCCGAGGTGTAGGCGCTTTTCTGCACGATGGCGCTGGCCAGCCAGTAGCTGACCGAGTTGGTCGTGACCACGCCGAAGACGTCGACGAACAGCGGCAGCGTCGCACCGAGCTGATTGCCCAGGCGCAGCGTGCCCCAGTCCTTGGACTTCAGCCCGACCCAGGCGGCGCGATCCCAGAACTGCGTCGCGGTGACGGTGCCGGTGTCGGCCTTGAGGCTGGCCTCGAGGTTGAACTCGGCCTTCAGTCCGCCTCCCAGATCCTCGCGGCCGTAGATGCCCAGCTTGGAGGTGTAGTCGCCGCCGCTTTGCAGGGTCTTGGATGCGGGAGCGCCCTCGGTCTTGGTCCAGTTGGCGCCCAGGTCAACGGTGCCGTACATCGAAACTTTATTGTCGCCGCTGCTGAATTCGGGCCAGCGGGCCAAGTGCTTGTACAGATAGGGCTCGGCGGCGCAGGCGCTGCCGGCGGACAGCAACGCGCACAGGGCCAGGGCCGGACGGACGAGGCGCTCGATGCGCGTGGTGCGGTCGGTGCGCTCGGCGTTCGGCGTGGGGGTCATCAGGGTCACGGGATCTCTCTTGTCTCTGGGGGGAGGGACTGTGCGGTGGGGGACTGCTCTGGACCGCTTCTGGGGCGCCGTACAGCTCGTGGCGGGACGGACTCTGATGACGAAATCAAGAACCGGCAATTGACCGGTGGTTATGTCGATAACCAACGCTTATTGATCGGTTTCCCGGGTTGCCCGACACTCGCAGCCCGTTGCAGCGGGCTTTCGGGCCCGTGGCGACGGGCTTGCGCGGCGTCCGTGCGGGCCCCTCCTCCACCACGTCCGCTCCCTTGTCGTGAAGCAGCATCAACTCATCGCCCTTGTGGCCGTGGCCGATCACGGCGGCATCAACGCCGCCGCGCGCGCGCTCCATCTGACCCAGCCGGCGGTGACCAAGGCCATCAAGGATCTGGAGGCGGAACTGGGCCTGCGGCTGCTGGTGCGGCAGACCCGCGGGGTCAGTCTCACGGCCGAGGGGGAGATCGTGTTGCAGCGCGCACGGCTGATCGTCAGGGAAATGCAACGCGCGGAGGACGACATCCTGGCGCTCAAGGGCAGTCGCGGCGGCCGCCTGACGGTGGGGGTGACGCCGCTGGCGGGCCTGACCATCGTGCCGCGCGCTTTCGCGCGATTCCGTCAAGCCTGGCCGGATGTGGAGCTGAGCTTCATCGAGTACACCTCGGACCAGCTCAACGAGAACCTGCAGAGCGGCGAGCTGGATTTCGCGGTGGGCGCGGCCACCGGGCCGCAGGAGACCGGACCGGCGAAGTGGGAGCCACTGTTCTCGCTGCCGACCTCGCTGGCCGTGCATCGAGACAGCCCGCTGGCGGCCTGCACGACGCTGGCGCAGTTGCAGGATGCCGAGTGGATCCACACCGACATCACCGGCCGCTTCCCGACCTTCCTGGCCGAACTCTTCGGCGCGCAAGGCCTGACCCCGCCGCGACGGGTGACGCGCTGTACCTCGCAGGCCTTGTTCCACAGCCTGGCGATGCAGAACGACGTGGTGTTCTTCTGGTCGCTGCTGGCGATCGGCATGCCGCAGCTGCGGGAGCGCTTCACGCCGCTGCCTGTGGCGAAGGACCTGCCGCGGCTGAGCATGAGCCTGCTCGTGCGCGAGGATGGTCTGCTCACCCGCGCCGCGGAGTACTTCGTGCGCTGCATCCGCGAGGTGGCCGCGGAGGAATGGGCGGCGCTGGAGTGAGCCCTCCGATCAAAGCGCCTTGCTCAAGGTGACGATCGTGCCGCACAGGCCGAAGCCGCCGAAGACAACCTTGGATGCCGCGAGGTGCCAGGTCTTCACCGCCGCCGGATCTCGCGCATGCCGCGCATGGTCGGGATGACTTCGCGCATCACCTGCAGGAAGGCCCGCAGCCGCGCGGGCTGAAGACGCCGCGACGGATAGACCAGCGAGATCGGCAGCGGCGTCGCGCACCAGGACGGCAGCAGCCGCACGAGCCGGCCCTCGGCCAGGTCGTCCATCACCGCCCATTGCGACACCAGCGCCACGCCCAGTCCGCGCCGCGCGGACTCGACCAGCGCGAACAGGCTGTCAGTGCCCAGGCGCGGCTTGAACGGGATCTCGACGCGGCCATCGCCCTTCGCGCCCACCAGCTCGATGCCATCGCGATAGAAGGCCAGCAGCGCCAGCCAGGGCTGTGCGGCGAGCACCGCCGCGATCTCCTCCGGCGCCGCCTTGTCCAGGCCCTTGGGCAGCTTCCTCGCGATCGCCGGCGCGGCGACCAGCACGCGCGGCACCTCGGCCAGCTGCGTGGCGATCAGATTCGGCTGAGCGATCTCGCCCACCAGCAGCGAGCAGTCGACGTTCTCCCGGCTGAAGTCGGGGAGCTGGTCCTGCAGCATCCACTCGACGGACACGCGCGGATGCTTGGTCAGGAAGGCCGCGAGCGGCTCGATCAGCTGGCTCTGGCCGAAGGCATGCGGGACGCGCAATCTCAGCGTGCCGGAGAGCTCCTCGCCGCCGTCGATGTCCTCGGCCAGCGACTGCCAGCCGTCGATCAGCTCCTGCGCCTGCGCGGCGCAGCGCTCGCCCTCCTCGGTCAGACGCAGGCCCCGGGTGGAGCGCTCCACCAGGCGCGCGCCGAGCAGCGATTCCAGCAACTGCACCCGCCGGCTGACCGTGGGCTGGGTCGTGGCGAGTTGCTGCGCGGCGGCGGAAAAGCTGCCCGCCTCCGCGACGCGGAGAAAGGTCTGCAGCAGAGCGAGGCGGTCCTGGCCGCCGTCACGGAGAGCGTCGTTCATGGCCGGCTTTATACGCCGCGCGTATGGCCGCTGTGCACGCCGGCCAGCTTCCTGGGCGGGGGCTCGATCCGAAGAATGCTCATCCATACGACGCGCATCGCCCATCTCTCCATCACCGGCGCGCGCCGCGTTCCTCAAACCATTGCTTCCCTCTTCTCTTTCCTCTTCTCTCTCCTCTTCTCACTTCATCCGATTCAACGGGAGTCGCCATGTCCTCGCTGCCCTTCCCCGCTTCCTCATCGCCGTCTGCCGCGGCACATGCTCGCGACGGCGCGCCCTCGGCGCCGCTGATCGTGCTACTCGCCGCCTCGGCCGGTCTCGGCGCGGCGTCGCTGTACTACAGCCAGCCCATCCTGGCGCCGCTCGCCGACGACCTGCACGCTTCGACCGGCGGCATCGGCGCGGTGCCCATGCTCACGCAACTGGGCTACGCCGCCGGCATCCTGCTGCTGACGCCGCTGGGCGACCGCTTCGATCGCCGCAAGGTCATCCTGACCAAGTTCGTGCTGCTGATCGCGACGCTGCTGCTCAGCGGCTTCGCGCCCGGCTTCCCGGCCTTCCTCGCGGCCAGCGCGCTGCTGGGCTTGACCGCGACGCTCGCGCAGGACGTGGTGCCCATGGCCGCGGCGCTGAGCCCGCCGGATCATCGCGGCCGCATCGTCGGTCAGGTGATGACGGGCCTGCTGCTGGGCATCCTGCTGTCGCGGGTGATGAGCGGCGTCATCGCGGATCTGCTGGGCTGGCGCTGGGTCTACGGCCTGGCCGCGCTGGCGCTGAGCATCGCGGGCCTGGCGAGCTGGCGCTGGCTGCCGTCCTCGCCGCCGGCCACGCGCACCACCTACGGCGCGCTGCTGCGCTCGCTGGGCGGGCTGTGGCGCGCCTGGCCGACGCTGCGTCGCGCCACCGTTGCGCAAGCCCTGCTGGCGATGGCCTTCAGCGCCTTCTGGTCGACGCTGGCGGTGATGCTGCATCAGCGCTTCGGCATCGGCAGCGCGATCTCCGGCGCCTTCGGGCTGGCCGGCGCGGCGGGCGCGCTCGCAGCGCCGCTCGCGGGCCGCATCGCCGACAAGCGCGGGCCCGGCGTCGTGACCAAGCTGGGCGCGCTGCTGACCGCCGTGTCCTTCCTGGCGATGTCCGTCACGCCCTGGCTGGACAAGAGCGCCGCCATCGCCGTGCTGGTCGTGCTGGCCGTGGTCTTCGACTTCGGCGTGCAGGCGACGCTGGTGGCGCACCAAACCATCGTCTACGGCCTGGATCCGGCGGCGCGCAGCCGGCTCAACGCGCTGCTGTTCACCGGCATGTTCATCGGCATGGCCAGCGGCGCGGCGCTGGGCAGCGTCCTGCTGGCCTCATGGGGCTGGATCGCGGTCACGCTGATGGCCGCGGTGGCCAGCGTCGCGGCGCTCGTGATCCGTCTGCTGGCGGACGAGTGAGCGCCTGAGCGAGGGGAGCCGCTAGCGCGGCTCCTCATGGCAGACCACGCACAGCTTGTTCCCATCCGGATCCCGGAAATAGGCGCCGTAGTAGTGCTCGTAGTACTGGGGCCGAAGGCCGGGAGCGCCTTCGCAGACGCCGCCATGCGCGAGCGCCGCAGCATGCGCCTCGTCCACCGTCCCGCGGCTCGCCGCCAGGAAGGCTGTCATCTGGCCGTTGCCGGCCGTGGCGGCCATCGCGTCGAAGGGATGCGCGATAACGAACAGCGGTCGCGGCCCCGGCACCGACTGCCAGCCCGCCCAGGGCCGTGCCGGATCGCAGAAACGCTGCGGCAGATGCAGCGCCGCCATCAGCGGCGTGTAAAACGCCAGCGCCCGATCAAAGTCGGCGACGCCAAGAAAGACATGCGAGAACATGCGCGCCTCCCGCTCACGGCGTCCAGCCGCGCCAGCCGATCAGGCTGACTCCCAGCGAGCCCACCATGGCGCGACGCGGCGCGACGCTCAGCGAGTTCGAGATCGCCATCAGCACCGCCGGGCCCGGCGTGAAGGTGACAAACAGCGCCACGCTGACAAAGCCCAACCAAGCGGTCACATCCACGAGATCTCCAAGCGCACGACGACAGGAAGCGCCGATGTTAGCGGCGCTACGACCGCGGCTAGGATCCTCCGATCTCATGCCCCCTTCGCTCGATCCCCGTCGCCCTCGCGCCCGCGCGCTGCGCCGTGGCGGTTCGATGACCCCACGCCCATGAACGACGCCGTCGCCCTCGGACCGCTGGTCCTGCCCTGGACCTTCGTCCATCTGTGCCTGTCCGTCGCGGCCTCGCTGGCCGTGGCCGGCTTCATCGCGCGCCGCCGCCAGGTCGACGCCGGCCCGCTGCTGTGGCGCAGCCTGATCGTCGCGCTGGTCTTCGCGCGGCTGGGCTTCGTCTACCAGTACAAGGAGCTCTACGTCGCCCACCCGCTCAGCGTCTTCAATGTGCGCGACGGCGGCTGGTCGCCCGAGGTCGGCATCATCGCCCTGTGGATGTTCGCGACCTTCCGTTTGAGGAACACGCCCGCGCTGCGACTGCCGGTCTCAGTGCCGCTGGCGCTGGGGACCGCGCTCTTCATCGCGGGACAGATCCAGCTCGCGATGCGGCCTGCGGCGCAACCGCTGCCCGACCTCGCCTTCGAGCAGCTCGACGGCGGTCGGATCGAACTTGCCGCGCTGCGCGGCAAGCCGGTGCTGATCAACCTGTGGGCCACCTGGTGCGGGCCCTGTGTCCGCGAGATGCCCATGCTCTCCGACGCTCAGCGCGCCCGGCCGGAGGTCCAGTTCGTCTTCATCAACCAGGGTGAGGACCCCGCCCTCGTGGCGATGTGGTTGGCCGCGCAGCGGCTCACGCTGAACCACGTCGCCATCGACGAACGGCGCCAGGCCAGCGCGGCGTTCAAGCAGGCCGGCTATCCCACGACGCTGCTCTTCGACGGCACGGGGCGCCTCGTGGCCAAGCGGACCGGGGAACTGTCCCCACCGGCGCTGGAAGCGTTGCTCGGCCGCTTGCGCTGAGGCCGGGCTGGGCCTCGCCAAGGTCGGATCGGGTCGAAGTCCTCTAGCCCGACACGAGTTCCAGCTGATAGAGGCGCTCATCCGGGCCGAGTTCCGCAAGCTCCTTCACATGCGGCGGCGCCAGGTCGAAGCCCAGCCGGTCCAGCAGCGCGATGGAGCGCGCATTGCCGGCGTCCACGGTGGCGAGCAGCCGCCACACGTCGTGCGCGCGCACCAGGTACTCGATCATCGCGGCCACCGCGCGAGTCGCATGACCCTGCCCGCGCCCCTCGCGGCTCACGACGTAGCCGACCCAGCAGCGGTCGCGGGACTCGATCGTCGCCTGCACGTAACCGATCAGCCGGCCATCGTCGCGCCGCAGCATCCAGTTGAACCACTGCTCGGCGCCATCGGGCGAGCGACCGGCCGCGCGTCGCGCGTAGGCGGCTCGCAACCATTCCAGTGTCGGTGGCTCGTCCGACAGGAACTCGTAGATCGAGGGATCGGCCAGGACGGCGTGCATCTCCTCGGCATGCGCGATGGAGACGGGCTCCAGCGTCAGCGAGGGCGCGCTCAGCGCGGGAAACGGCGTGGAACCGGAGGGAGCTGTCATCTGCGCAGTATCAACATCCCGCGTCTGATCGCCATCCTCGTTTCTTCGGCCAAGAGACGCCGCGCCGAGTCGGTGCATCGCGGGCACGCACCTTGCCGCCGGATCGGCATGAACACGCCCATCCGCACCGTCCACCTCTACCTCTTCGAGGGCTTCGCCGACTGGGAGGCCGCTTACGCGGTCGCGGGCATCAACACGCCCGAGTTCCAGAAAGCGCCCGGTACTTGGCAGGTGAAGACCGTGGCGGCCGCGGGCGCGAATCTGGCGCGCTCCATGGGCGGGCTGTCGGTGATGCCGGACATCCGACTCTCGACCCTGTTCCCCTACGACAGCGAGCTGCTGATCCTTCCCGGCGGCGCCGGCTGGGACAAGGGCGAGCACCTGGAGGCGGCGAAGACGGCCAAGGCCTTCCTCGACGCCGGCAAGCGCGTGGCCGCGATCTGCGGCGCGACGGCGGGTCTGGCGCGACTCGGCGTGCTGGACGACAGGCAGCACACGAGCAACGCGCTCGCCTATCTGAAGGGGGTGCCCGAGTACGCCGGCAGCGACCGCTACGTCGACGAGCCGGTGGTCGTCGATCGCGGCCTGATCACGGCGGGCGGCATGTCCGCGCTGGACTTCGCCCGCGCGATCTTCGACACCCTCGACGTCTACGAGCCCGAGACGCTCGACGCCTGGTACCGGCTCAACAAGACCGGCCAGTCTGCGTGGTTCGCGAAGATGGCGCAGGGCGCGTCGGATTGACCCTGGCGCTCGCGCGCCTCGGGCCGGTCTCGCCGACGCGCACGGATCAGGGCAAGCGTGCCAGCGCCTCCAGGTAACGCGGCGCGAGCATCAGCTCATCCCAGGTCAGCGGCGCCGATTGCGGCACCAGCGCGGCGCGGCGCGCCTCGCCGTCGATGGCGGGCGTCCAGCGACCGTCGGCCGCCGCGGCGCTCAAGCCGTCGAGCAGCTCGTCGATGGCTCGGCCGCCGTCCTCCAGGCTCTGGTTGCACAGCAGCACCAGGTCGCAGCCCGCGTCCAGCGCGGCCAGCGCCGCTTCCGTGTAGCCGACCTCGCGGCCCTCGATGACGCGGGCGCCGGCCATGCTCAGATCGTCGCTGAAGACCGCGCCGGCGAAGCCCAGGCGCTCGCGCAGGATGTCCTGCAGCCAGCGGCGGCTGAAGCCCGCCGGTCGCGCATCGACCTTGCGGTAGATCACGTGCGCCGGCATCACCGCCGACAGGCTCAGGCTCAGCCATTCGAAGGGGCGTGCGTCCTCGGACAGGATGGCCTTGAGCGAGCGCGTGTCCACCGGCACGCCGACGTGCGAGTCCGTCGCCACATGGCCGTGTCCCGGGAAGTGCTTGCCGCAGCTGCCCATGCCGGCCAGCGCCAAGCCCTGCATCAGGCTCTGCGCCAGCAGGCTGACCACGCGCGGATCCGCATGGAAGCTGCGCGAGCCGATCACCGTGCTGCGCGATTGCCGGGTCTCGTCCTGATGGTCCAGATCCAGCACCGGCGCGAAGGTGAAGTCGACGCCGCAGGCGCGCAGCTCCAGCGCCAGCACCAGGCCGGTCGCGGTGGCCGCCTGCACGGCGCGCATCGCGTCCTCCATCCACAGCTCGCCGAGGGCGCGCATCGCCGGCAGCGCGGTGAAGCCGTCGGTGCGGAAGCGCTGCACGCGACCGCCCTCCTGATCCACCGCGATCAGCAGATCGGGCCGGATCGCCTTGGCCTCGGCGCACAGCGCGGTCAGTTGGGCGCGGCTCTCGAAGTGGCGCGCGAACAGGATCATCCCGCCCGTCAGCGGATGCGCCAGACGGCGGCGATCGGCGTCGGTCAGCGCGGTGCCGGCGATGTCCAGGATCACCGGGGCGTGCAGGGATTCGGTCATGTCTCTCTCCGTGAATTCAGTGGAAGGGGCGACGCGCGGGCGATGCCGCGGCCAGCCCCGGCGCTCAGTCGCGCGTTTCGACCACGACGAAAGCCGTGGCGTAATCGGTCTCGTCGCTGACGCTGACGTGGGCCTTCAGGCCCTTGGCCTCGAACCACTCGGCCAGCGCGCCGTGCAGCCGGATCTCGGGCTTGCCGCTGGGCGCCTTGACGACCTCGCAGGACCGCCAGGTCATGGGCATGCGCATGCCCATGCCGACGGCCTTGGAAAAAGCTTCCTTGGCCGAGAAACGCGTCGCCAGATACGCGATGCCGCGCGCCTGGACCTTGTCGTAGCGCGACTGGAACACCGCCATCTCATGCGGCCCGAGCACCTTCTCGGCGAAGCGCACGCCGCGCCGAGCGAAGGTCTCCCGGATGCGCCGGATGTCGCAGACGTCGGTGCCGATGCCATAGATCATCGCGGTCCTTTCAGGCGGGGCCGCCGGTCAGGCGTAGGCGCGCTGGATGCAGCGCTGGTAGTCGCGCACGGTCTCGGCATAGCCCAGCTCCAGCGCGTCCGCGATCAGCGCGTGGCCGATCGAGACCTCGGCCACGCCGGGCACCTCGCGCAGGAAGCGCGTCAGGTTGTCGCGGTTCAGATCGTGGCCGGCGTTGATCGCCAGGCCCTGCGCCAGCGCGGCGCACGCGGTGGCGGTGAACTCGGCCAGGACTTCGGCCTCGCGTTCGGTGCCGAAGGCGCTCGCCCAGGTCTCGGTGTAGAGCTCGATGCGCTCGGCGCCCAGCGCCGCAACCTGCGCCATCGCGGCAGGAATCGGATCCATGAACAGGCTCACCCGCACGCCCAGCGACTTGCACTCGGCGATCAGGGGCCGCAGCCGCTCGGCGTCCTTGGGCAGGTTCCAGCCGTGGTCGGAGGTGAACTGGTCCTCGCTGTCCGGAACGAAGGTCGCCTGATGCGGACGGACCTCGCGGATGAAGTCCATCAGGTTCTGCGTCGGGTTGCCCTCGATGTTGTATTCCGCCTGCGGCCAGGCCTTCATCAGCGCGGCCAAATCACGCACGTCGGCGGCGCGGATGTGGCGCTCGTCCGGGCGGGGGTGCACCGTGATGCCCTGCGCGCCGGCCTCCAGGCAGAGCTGCGCGGCCCGCGTCACACTGGGGATGCCCAGGTGCCGGGTGTTGCGCAGCAGCGCGACCTTGTTGACGTTGACCGACAGCGCGCAGCGCGGGTCATGACGGCCGGACTCGGGGGCGATCAGCGGATTCATGTGAGCAGCTTCTGGACGTCGAGCAGCACCTGCCGCGTCCGCAGAGGACGATGACCAAGATGATAGTGAAGCAGCGCCCGCAGCAGCGGCTTCAAGGGCGGTCCTGCGATCTCGCAGGCTTGGCGCAGCGCCGGCAGGCTGCCGTGCATCAGCGCCGCCTGCAGCTGGATGAAGGCCATGCCGCTGAGCTGCGGCGCGTCGTGCGTGGGAACGATGACGCCGGATTCGGGCGCCAGCATGTAGAGCCGCTCCGGATCCAGCGGGGCCTGCGTGGTGGCCAGCACGCTCAGGTCGGGCAGCAGGCCGCAGGTCGCCAGCAGGCGCAGCTCGAAGGCGCGCAGCGCGGCTTGGGCGTCGTCCACCGATTGCAGCTGCGGCAGCAGCGCGGCGTAGGCGTCGAAGAGCTCGGGCTGCGCGTCTTGTCGTGGAAGGAATTTGAGCAGCAGCTCGTTGACGTAATAGCCGCTGAACAGCGCCGCGCCGCCGGGCAGCGTCTGGCCGCCGACCCACTCCGCGCCGCGCAGCGATTGCACTTCGGCGGCGCCGTCCTCGTTCATCTTGGACGGCTTGGACAGCGTCACCTGCAGCCGCAGAAACGGGAGCAGCACCGATCGCAGCTGCGAGTAGGGCCGCTTCGCCCCCTTGGCGACGACCGCCAGCCGGCCCTGCTCACGCGTGAACAGGTCCAGCACCAGGCTGGTCTCGCTCCAGTCGTAGTGATGCAGAACGAAGGCCGCCTGGGTGCCAGGCGGCTTGGCGGCGCGAGGCGGCATGCCCGCTTACTCGTAGCCGTAGGAGCGCAGATGCTCTTCCGAATCCGCCCAGCCCGAGCGGACCTTGACCCACAGCTCCAGGAACACGCGCGCTTCCATCAGCGTCTCCAGCTCCTGACGAGCCTCCGAGCCGATGCGCTTGAGCCGCTCGCCGCCCTGGCCGATGACCATGCCTTTCTGGTTGTCGCGCTCGACCACGATGGTCGCGGCGATGCGGCGCAGATTGCCCTCTTCCTCCCAGCGGTCGATGACCACCGTGGCTTCGTAGGGGAGCTCGTCGCCGGTCAGACGGAAGAGCTTCTCGCGGATCATTTCCGCGGCCATGAACTTCTCGCTGCGATCGGTCAGCGCGTCTTCCTCGTAGAACCATTCCTGGTTGGGGAGATACGGCTTGAGGATCTGGAACAAGCGCTGGACGTCCGAATCCTTCTTGGCCGAGAGCGGGACGAACTCGGTGAAGTTGCGGCGCTCCTGCATGCTCTTGAGCCAGGGCATCAGCTCGGCGCGGCGATGCACCGCATCCAGCTTGTTGGCGATCAGCACGACCGGCTTGTCCTGCGGGAGCAGCGACAGCACCTTCGCATCGTCCAGACCGAACTTGCCGGCCTCGACGACGAAGAGCACCAGGTCCACATCGGACAGCACGCCCTGCACCGTGCGGTTCAGGTTGCGGTTCAGCGCGGTGCTGTGCTTGGTCTGGAAGCCGGGCGTGTCGACGAAGACAAACTGGGCCTCATCGACGGTGCGCACGCCGGTGATGCGGTGGCGCGTGGTCTGCGCCTTTTTCGAGGTGATCGAGACCTTCTGTCCCACCAGGGCGTTCAGCAGCGTGGACTTTCCGACGTTGGGCCGGCCCACGATGGCGATCAGGCCGCAGCGGGCGTCGCCTTCATAGGGGATCGCGCCGATGCCGCCGAGAACCTCGGGCAGCTCGCCCTCCTCGCCCTCCTCGCCGTCGTCGACCTCCTCCTCGATCTCGCCGTCGAGCAGGTCCTCGCGCGCGTGCGCGGCATCGATGCCGGCCCGTGCCTCGGGTTCCAGGGTCTCAGGGGGGGTCACGGGGGTCTCGGGCGTGTCAGACGTGACGGAGGAGTCGTGCGGGGCGTTCAGAACAAGGTCCTTGGATTCAGAGAGAAGGTCGGAAGAAGACGAGGACGCCGTCGCGGGCGTCCTCGGGGTTTTCGGTGCGTTCATCGCGAACTCCGCGTCAGTGGCGCGTCAATCGCGCAGGCCGGTGCCGGGTCGATCGCCGGCGAGCAACTCATCGAGCACTTGCCGGGCGGCTTCCTGCTCGGCGATGCGCCGCGAGCGGCCCTCGCCGCGCCGGGACAGCGTCAGCGCCGCCACCTCGCATTCGACGGTGAAGGTCTGAGCATGCGCCTGACCGCGCGTCTCGGCAATGCGATAGGACGGGACCGGCAGCTTGCGCGCCTGCAGCCATTCCTGCAGCGCGGTCTTGGCGTCCTTGGCCCACTGCTCGATGCCGCTGGCGGCGATGGTCTCGCCCAGCAAGCGACGGACGATCTCCCGGGCGGCCTCGTAGCCGCCGTCCTGGAAGGCGGCGCCGATCACGGCCTCCAGCGCGTCGGCCAGGATGGACGGGCGCTGGGCGCCGCCGCCGCGGGCTTCGCCCTCGCTCATGCGCAGGCACTCGGGCATCTGCAGTTGCAGCGCCAACCGGTGCAGGCTGTCCTCGCGCACCAGGTGCGCACGGATGCGGGTCAGGTCGCCCTCGTCCGAGCCGGCGAAGCGTTCGAACAGCAGCGTCGACACGGTCAGGTTGAGCACCGCGTCGCCCAGGAATTCCAGACGTTCGTTGTGCTGCTGGCCGAAGCTGCGGTGCGTCAGCGCGCGCTGCAGCAGTCCCGCTTGGGTGAAGCGGTAGCCGAGGCGTTGCTGGAGCGATTCGAGCGCTTGCGGGGTCATGAGAGGGTCCTGCTAGCCCGTCGCCGCGCCATCGACGATGGCCGTGCTGCGACGGGGCGGCGCGTCAGTGTGACTCGCCTTTGTACTTGATGACCAGGAACACCGGCCCGAACAGGGGGACTTCCTTGTCGTACGCGAAGCTGATCTTCACCTTGTCGTCGGACTTGGTGATGACGAGATCCTTGGGCTCGATGCTGACGATGGAGTACTCGATCGCCTTCGTCCGCGCGAACGAGTCGCGCGCCGCGGGCACGGTGGGCGGGCTGTCCTTGGCGATCTTGTCCACGGCTTTCTGGATGGTGTAGTACTCCATCACCGTCGGCACCACGCGCAGCAGCACGACCGCGCCGCCGCCGATGATCACGGCCCAGAACAGCAGGCCCAGCAGGCTGATGCCGCGTTGTTTGTTGCGTGCCGTCATTGCGCGTCGCTCCCCTTGTGATGCCCGATGTTTACTTGATGCTGCCGATGCGCTTGAGGTTGCCGAAGTTCATCCAGACCACGAAGGCGCGGCCCACGATGTTCTCGTCCGGCACGAAGCCCCAGAAGCGCGAATCCTGCGAGTTGTCGCGGTTGTCGCCCATCATGAAGTAATGGCCGGCCGGCACCTTGCAGGTCACACCTTCGATCGTGTACGTGCAGTTCTCGTTGTACGGGAAGTCATACAGCTTGCCGATGCGGCCTTGCGCGTTCGGGTCGACCAGGATCTGGTGGTCGACATCGCCCAGCTTCTCGGTGAAGCGGGGACGGAAGCGCATCGAGTTGGGGCTGGGATCGTCGTCGAAGAACTCACCCTCGGCGATGGTCGGGACCAGCTTGCCGTTCAGGTAGAGCTTCTGGTTCAGATACGCGACCTCGTCGCCCGGCAGGCCGACGGCGCGCTTGATGTAGTCGACGCTGGGGTTCTGCGGATAGCGGAACACGACCACGTCGCCGCGTTTGACGTCGTTGTTGCTGATGATCTTCTTGTTGATCACCGGCAGACGGATGCCGTAGTGGTACTTGTTGACCAGGATCAGGTCGCCGATCAGCAGCGTCGGGACCATGGATCCGGACGGGATCTTGAAGGGCTCGAACATGAACGAGCGCAGCAGGAAGACGATCAGGATCACCGGGAACAGACCCGCGGTCCAGTCCAGCCACCAGGGCTGGCGCAGGATCTCCTGGCGGGCGCCCTCGACGTCGCCGTCCACGCGCTGGATGCCTTGCGCGGCCAGCGACTCGCGGCGCTTGACGTCGTTCGCCGCCAGCGTCGCGGCGGCGCGCTCGCGCGCCGGCTGGAAGTGCAGGCGCTCGGCCAGCCAGTAAGCCAGCGTCACCGTCGTCAGGACGAACAGCAACAGCGAGAAGTTGCCGTTCCAGTAACCCTTGTACCAGCCGCCCAGGTAGGCGATCAGGGCGGCGTACAGCAGCCCGGTCAGTGCGCTCATGGCTTTCATTCTTGGAGGATCACTCGTCGACTTGGAGGATGGCCAGGAAGGCTTCTTGCGGCACCTCCACCGAACCGATCTGCTTCATGCGCTTCTTGCCGGCCTTTTGCTTTTCGAGCAGCTTGCGCTTGCGGGTGATGTCACCGCCATAGCATTTTGCCAGCACGTTCTTGCGCAGCGCCTTGATGTTCTCCCGCGAGATGATGTTCGCGCCGATCGCGGCCTGGATGGCCACGTCGTACATCTGGCGCGGGATGATCTCGCGCATCTTGGCCGCGACCTGGCGGCCGCGGAACTGCGACTGCGAGCGGTGCACGATCAGCGACAGCGCATCGATGCGGTCGCCGTTGATCAGCATGTCGACCTTCACGACGTCGGACGCGCGGTACTCCTTGAACTCATAGTCCATGGACGCGTAACCGCGCGAGACCGACTTCAGCTTGTCGAAGAAGTCCAGCACGATCTCCGCCAGCGGGATCTCGTAGGTCAGCATGACCTGGCGGCCGTGATAGGCCATGTTCAGCTGCACGCCGCGCTTCTGGTTGGCCAGCGTCATCACCGGGCCGACGTACTCCTGCGGCATGTAGAGATGCACTGTCACGATGGGCTCGCGGATCTCGGCGATCTTGCTCTGCTCGGGCATCTTGGACGGGTTCTCGACCTCGATGACCTCCCCGTCGCCCAGCTGCACCTCGTAGACCACGCTGGGCGCGGTCGTGATCAGGTCCTGGTCGAACTCGCGCTCCAGGCGCTCCTGCACGATCTCCATGTGCAGCAGGCCCAGGAAGCCGCAGCGGAAGCCGAAGCCCAGCGCCTGCGA
>NZ_JBCNLU010000020.1:0-95517 GCF_039595295.1 Roseateles sp. | reverse complement strand
ATGACCGGCGCGTTGACCAGCGCGGAGATCTCCGCGGGGCGGAAGCCGAAGTGGATCTGCTGAGCGGCCGCCGGCATGCGATGCGTCCGTGACTCGGCGCCGAGCGGGCTCAGTTGAGCTGCACCGAGCCGCCGCGCACGCGGTTGGCGCCGGTCGCGTCGGTGAGGATCTCTTCACCTCGGATGACGATGCGGCCGTCGGCATGCAGGGTCAGCATCGCGCGGCCACAGCGCAGCACCAGCTCGCTGGTGGCGGCGACGGTCATGCGCTCGCCGTCGGCGCTGACCTGCACGCGGCCGGGCACGGCCGGCAGCGGCCAGCCGGTCGCGCCGCGGACCACGCCGAAGACGATGGGCCGCTGCGGGTCGTCGTCCTCGAAGGCGATCATGACGGACTGGCCGATGTGGGCGGGGCGCAGGTCCACGCTGCATCGGGCCGGCATCGCGCCGGGCATGGGCTGGCCGTCGAAAGCGACCAGCGGCGAGCGGCCCTGATCCAGCAGGCCGAGCAGCCGGCCCACGACGATGCCGCCGGCGCGCGGCCGGGGGGGCGAGGTCGACGGATCCGACGAGGCCCAGTCGTCGATCAACGAGGGCGGAGGGCTGAGGTCGTCCAGCTTCATGGCGATGAAGCCCGCAGGGGCTGCAGGGGTCGAGCAGGGATGCTACGACGAAGGCCCCCGTGGAATCGCCCTTGGGGCGGGGCGAATGACGAAAGTCATCCGGCGTCATCCGGCGCGCCGATGACGCGCCAGCAGCCAAACGCCGGAGAGGGCGAAGTACAGCGCGCCGATGCCCGCATAGCCGGCGACGTTGGCGATCGACGGTGTCGCCGGCATGCGGGACTGCGCGATGAAGAAGCCGCCGGCCAGCGCGGATTGGGCGCCGCTCAGCACCATGACCCATTGCGCGCCTTGCGTCTTCCAACGTCGCAGCGCGGTCCCGAGCTGGAGCAGGCCCGAGGCGATCGCCCAGTCGCCGAAGACGGCGAGCACGGCATGCATGCCCGACGTCAGCGCGAGCACCACGGCCAAGGTCGTCAGACCGCTGGCCCACACGTTGACGCGCTGCGTGCGGTTGGCCTGCAAGCCGCCGCTGGCGTTGGCGTCGACCCAGTTGGCGGCGGCGTCCCAGGCGGGATAGAGCACCAGCAGCAGCGCCGCGACGACGGGCGAGCGGGTGCCGATCAGGATCGCCGCGGCGACCCAGAGCACGGAGAACAGCGCCCGCGTCAGGTAGTAGCGGGTGAGCCATCGATGCTGGCTTGGGTCCTGCTCACGTTCCTGTTGTGGTTGCTGCTGATCCTGGTGGAAGGCGACGGTGTCGATGGAGTCGGTCATGAGGAGACATCGGGGTTTCGGTCGTGAGGACTGTAGGAACTCGCCGGCCGGCGAGGGGTGACAGGTCGATGACAAAAACGTCATGCGAGGCTCGCGACGCGGGCGCAGAATCGCCGCGCATGAAGATCCTGGTCATCGAGGACGATCCCAAGACGGGCGATTACCTGAAGAAGGGGCTGCGCGAGAGCGGCTACGCGGTCGACCTGGCGCGCAGCGGGCGCGACGGCCTGCACATGGCGCTGAGCCAGGCCTATGACCTGGTCATCCTGGACGTCTCGCTGCCCGGGATCAACGGCTGGCAGATCATGCCGGCGCTGCGTGAGAAGGGCGACGTGCGCGTGATCTTCCTGACCGCCCGCGATCAGCTGAGCGACCGCATCCGGGGCCTGGAGCTGGGCGCCGACGATTACCTCGTCAAGCCCTTCTCCTTCATCGAGCTGGCCCTGCGCATCCGCACGCTGATGCGGCGCGGCGTCGTCGCGGACCCGGACCAATATCAGGTCGCGGACCTCAAGCTCGACGCGCTGCGGCGCAAGGTCACGCGCGAGGGCGTGGAGATCACGCTGACCAACAAGGAGTACCTGCTGCTGCATCTGCTGGTGAAGCATCAGGGCGAGGCGCTGTCGCGCACGTTGATCGCCTCGCAGGTCTGGAACATGAATTTCGACAGCGACACGAACGTGGTCGACGTCGCCATCAAGCGGCTGCGGGACAAGGTCGACCGTCCCTTCGCGACACCGCTCATCCACACGGTGCGCCATGTCGGCTACGCCTTCGGCGAGGCGCCCGCGGACCCGGACGCGGCCGAGACATGAGGGGCGGATGGCGTTCCTTGTCGCTCGCGCTGCGGGTGACCGTGGTGTGCGGGCTGATCGCCTGCGCGATGACCGGCATGCTCGGCGGCTACTTTTTCTTCTTCGCCCGGTCCGCCATCAACGCGCACGCGGACGATCAGCTGATCGGTCGCGCCGAGCACCTGCGGCAGCTGGTCGCCGATGCACGCGATGTCCAGGATCTGGAGCGGCAGTCGCCGACCTTCGCGGTGCTGCTGGGCGCGTCGACGGATGTGCTGCTCTTGCGCCGCGTGGGCGAGCGCGCGTTCACCGAGGTCAACCCCGCCGGCATGGTGGTGCCCGCGGCGTTGACCGCGGTCCCCGCTGATCGGGGGATGACGACCCGCGATGTGCTGCGCACGACGGACGGGCCTCGAATGCACTGGGTCGCGGGACTGGCGCGCGTGGGGCAGGGCGGGACCTTGGTCGAGGTCGTGACCGGTCACGCGCTCGAAAGCGAGATGCGGATGATCGACGAGAGCCGTTTCCAGGTGCTGCGCAGCACGCTGATGTCGATCGCCGTGTCGGTGCTGCTGGTCTATCTGGCGCTGCGCCATGGGCTGCGGCCGCTGCGTCGCGTCGCGGACCAGGCGGCGCAGATCCATCCGATCAATCTCTCCATCCGGTTTCCCGAGCACGACGTGCCGCGCGAGCTCAAGGACATGGTGACCGTGTTCAACGCGATGCTGGATCGGATCTCTCTGGGCTACGACCGGCTGTCCCAGTTCTCGGCCGATCTCGCGCATGAGATCCGCACTCCGGTGGGCGCGCTGATTGGGCAGACGCAGGTCGCGCTCACCCGTGCGCGCAGTCCCGACGAGTACCAGCAGCTGCTGGAGTCGAATCTGGAGGAGCTGGGCCGGCTGAGCCACCTCGTGGACGACATGCTGTTCCTCGCGCGTGCCGATCACGCGATGCTGGACATCGAGCGCGCGCCGCTGGCCATCGCCGATGAGCTGCAGGGGATCGCCGACTACTTCGAGGGACCGGCGGAGGAGGCGGGCTTGCGCTTCTCTATCCAGGGCGGCGGCACCGCGGTGGCCAATGGGCCGCTGGTCCGGCGCGCCCTTCACAACCTGGTGGTCAACGCGCTGCGCTACAGCCGTCCGGACACGACGGTGCGCCTGATCGGCGAGGCGTCGGGATCCGGCGCGCTGATCGCGGTCGAGAACCAGGGGGCGGTCATCCCGCCCGAACAGCTGGAGCGCCTGTTCGACCGCTTCTACCGGGCGGACGCCACCGGTCCTCGGCCGTCGGACGCCAGCGGCCTGGGCCTGGCCATCGTCAAGGCGATCATGGATCTGCACCGGGGCGAGGCCCGGGTGTCGTGCTCCGCCGGTGGGGTGATCCGCTTCGAGCTGCGCTTTCCTGGCTGATCTCAGGCCGACCTCCGGCCCATCTCCGGCTCATCCCCCCTTTTCTGCAGTTCGTCGCCCCCGGCTTGGGCGGGACCGGGGCGGGTTGCTATGGTGTGCTACATCAGCAACACACCGGCGCTCCGGCGCCTCGCGACATGCACAGCTGGAACGATCAAGCGCCGATCTATCAGCAGCTCGCCGATCAACTGGCGGCGCAACTGCTGGACGGCGATCCGCCTGAAGGCGAGGCGCTCCCCTCGGTGCGCACGCTGGCGAGCCGCTATCTCATCAACCCGCTCACCGTCAGCCGCGCCCTGCAGGCGCTCGTCGACGACGGCCTGCTCGAGAGCCGCCGCGGCCTGGGCATGTACGTCCGCGACGGCGCTCGCATCCGGCTGCTGCGCAGCGAGCGCGAACAGTTCCTCGAGGACGAATGGCCCCGTCTGCGCGAGAAACTCCGACGCCTGGGCCTCGGCCCCAAGGACCTGACCTGGGAGGACGCATGAACACGCTCATCGAGGCCAAGCACCTCAGCATCAACTACGGACGCAAGGCCGCCCTGCAGGACCTGTCCTTCACCGTGCCCGCCGGCCGCGTCGTCGGCCTGCTCGGCCACAACGGCGCCGGCAAGACCACGCTCATGAAAGCGCTGGTCGGCCTCAAGCGCCCGCTGGGCGAGCTGCGCGTGCTGGGCCTGGACCCCCACGCCAGCCGCAGCGAGCTGCTCACCGCGCTCTGCTACATCCCCGACGTCGCCGTGCTACCGCGCTGGGCCCGCGTGTCCGAGCTCATCACCCTGATGAGCGGCCTGCAGCCGCGCTTCTCCGCCGACCGCGCCCGCCAGCTGCTCAAGCGCACCTCGGTGGCCGAGAACGACCGCGTCAAGCACCTGTCCAAGGGCATGGTCACGCAGCTGCACCTGGCGCTGATCGCCGCCATCGACGCCAAGCTGATGATCCTGGACGAGCCGACCCTCGGCCTGGACGTCATGTCCCGCAAGAGCTTCTACGAGATGCTCATCGACGAGTGGTGCGACGGCGAGCGCAGCGTGATCATCTCCACCCACCAGGTCGAGGAGGTCGAGTCGCTGCTGTCCGACGTGATGATGCTGGACGAGGGTCGGCTGGTGCTCAACATCCCGCTGGCGGAGATGGACGAGCGCTTCGTCGCGCTGTCGCATGACGCGGAGGCCGCCGAGGCCGTGGCCGCCGTCCACCCGCTGCTGCGCTACCGCCTGCAGGGCCGGCCCGCCGCGCTCTTCGACGGCGTCGCGCCGGAAGCCGTCGCCCACCTGGGCCAGCGCATGCGGCCCAGCCTGGTCGACCTGTTCATGGCGCTCACGCGCAAGCCCGAGAACGAGGCGCGCAGCGCCTGAGGCGCCGCGCCCGATCGGCTCGAGGTCCGTCCCCCATACGAGAGAGAACAAGGACATCCCATGAAGCTCTTCAACACGCTGCTGCTGCGCGAGTGGCTGCAATACCGGCGGTCCTGGATCGGCCTGACCCTGGGTCCGGTGCTGGTGCTGCTGGCGCTGGTCCCCTTCAGCCAGGTCGAGGGCCTGAACGTGCCCACGCCCGAGCCGGTGGCGCTGATCTCCACCGCGCTGACCCTGGGCCTGGTGCTGGCGCTGATGTTCGCCGTCAGCGGCTACATGCTGATGAGCATGGCCCGTCGCGACTCGCAAGACCGCTCGATCGAGTTCTGGGCCTCGCTGCCCGGCAGCCATGGCGCGAGCATCGCCGCTCCGCTGCTGGCTCACGGCCTGCTCGCACCCCTGGTGGCGATGACGGTCGCGGTGGCTGGCGGCCTCATCGTCGGCGTCGCGATGTCGGTCCGGGAACTGGGTTTCGCCTCGCTGCATCAGATGCAGTGGGGCGCCGTCTTCGAGGCCGCGGTCTGGCTGGTCATCCGTCTGGGCGTCGGCCTGACGCTGGCCATCCTGTGGTTCTCGCCGATCGCGATGGCGCTGATGGCCGCCTCGGCCTGGCTCAAGCGCTGGGGCGCGCCGCTGCTGGTGATCGCGGTGTCGGCCTTCCTCAAGATCTACAAGGGCGAGCCCGCCGCGCTGCTGGTCTCCGAGACGCTGCGCGCGCAGATCGCCGGCGCGGGACGCTCGGTCCTCTTCGCCGGTCAGAGCCTGGCCTTCCCGACCCGCGAAGAGAGCGGCTTCAGCCTGGACAACTTCTACGAGATGCTCTACGGCTTCCCCAGCGGCGCCCGCGGCGATGTGCTGAGCGCGCTCCAGCTGGCGATGCAGCCGCGCTTCTTCGTCGGTCTGGCGGTGGCGGGCTTCTGCTTCTGGCTGCTGGTGCAGCAACGCCGCCGCAACTTCTGAGCAGGAACGAAAGATCCGGGCCTCGGCCCGGATCGGTGCTTCAAGCGAGGCTCAATTGAGCGTCAAGCGAGCATCAAGCAAGCATGAAGCGAGGCTCAAGCCGACAGGGTCGTGGCGACCGTCGGCGCGGCGACCAGGCGCAAGTCGCCCTCGGCGCGGTCGAGCAGGGTGACGACGGCCCAGACGAGCAGGGCGGCCATCACCACGCCGCCGACGCGCAGCAGCGCCTGGCGCCAGGGATGGCGAGGGGAGTCGGAGGAGGAGCCGGACAGGGACTTGTCCGGGCGGGCGAGCGGCGTGGAGCCGCTCAGGCGGGCGGGGGCTTTCATGGCGGACCTCGGTGGCGACGGGATGTCGTCGTCCGCTCAGGGCAGCAGGGCGCCCAGGCCCCACAGCAGCGCCGGGTAGATCGCTCCCCAGGCGACGGCCACGACGGCCACGGCCTTCAGACCGACGACCATCGGTTGTGCGTGATTGGCATTGACGGCAGGCTTGATCATGGTGCGCTCCTGATGCTGGCGACGACTCCGTGCAAACGGCGTGCCAGCTTGGCGCGTTGACCACCTCCATCCCCCGTCACCGGGAGTTACGCACGTTCACCGAGTTGGCATGAAGGGCGACGCGCCGTCGCCCACCACCCGGCCGTCGCCGCGAAATCAAGCGCTCCGGTCCACCCGCAGCGCCAGCAGCACCGAGGTGTGCGTCTTGATGACGCCCTCGATCTCGCCGATCTCGTCGAGCAGCGCATCCAGCCTGGCCGTGCTGTCGGCCCGCAGCGTGGCCATGTAGTCGAACTCGCCGCTGACCGACGCAAGCTGCCGCAGCTCCGGCAGCCGCGACATCCGCTTCACCACCTCGCGCCCGGCCCGCGGTTGCACCGTGATGCCGACGAAGGCCTGCACGCCGCGCTCCACCGCCTCCCCGCCCAGTCGCACCGTATAGCCGGCGATCAGCCCATCGGCCTCCAATCGGGCCAGCCGAGCCACCACCGTGGTGCGGGCCACGCCCAACTTGCGTGCGAGGTCCGCGGTGCTCTCGCGCGCGTTGGCCTGCAGCAGCGCGATCAGGTCGCGGTCGATGCGGTCGCGCAGCGTGGCGGTCGGGTGGGACTCGGGGGCGGCTTTCTTCGCGTTCATGGCGGCCTAGTGATAAACCCTTGATTTCGCCGGAATGACTGAATCGGCTGACGAATCGTCACCATAGCAGTGTTTTTCGTCGAACTCGTGCTTTCTTTCGTCGGCGCGCATTGGGAGACTGCGGCTCATCGCATCCATTCGATCAATCCGATCCATTCGATCAGGAACAAGGAGTACGACATGAAAGTGGCACTGCTGGGCGCCGGACACATCGGCCAAACCATCGCTTCCCTGCTGCAGGGCAGCGGCGACTACCAGGTCACCGTGATGGACAAGAACGTCGGCGCGCTCAAGCTGCTGGCCGATCGCGGCCTGGCGACCAAGACCGTCGACACCGAGGACAAGTCCCAGCTGGCCGCCGCGCTGCGCGGCAACGACGTGGTCGTCAACGCGTTGCCCTACCACCTGGCCATCACCGCCGCCCACATGGCGCTGGAGGCGGGCTGCCACTACTTCGATCTGACCGAGGACGTGGCCGCGACCAAGGAGATCAAGCGCATCGCCGAAGGCGCCAAGACCGCCTTCATGCCGCAATGCGGCCTGGCGCCGGGCTTCATCGGCATCGTCGCCCACCACCTGGCCAAGAGCTTCGACTCGCTGCAGGACGTGAAGATGCGCGTGGGCGCGCTGCCGGCCTTCCCGACCAACGCGCTGAAGTACAACCTGACCTGGTCCGTCGACGGCCTGATCAACGAGTACTGCCACCCCTGCGAAGCCATCCATGACGGCGCGTCCATCGCCGCGCTGCCGCTGGAAGGGCTGGAGCACTTCTCGCTGGACGGCGTCGAGTACGAGGCCTTCAACACCTCCGGCGGTCTGGGCACGCTGTGCGAGACCTGGGACGGCAAGGTCCGCGACCTGGACTACAAGACGGTCCGCTACCCGGGACACCGCGACCTGATGAAGTTCCTGCTGGACGACCTGGCGCTCAAGAGCGATCAGGAGAAGCTCAAGGACATCATGCGCAAGAGCATGCCCGCGACCATGCAGGACGTGGTGCTGGTCTTCGTGACCGTGTCGGGCATGAAGAAGGGCGTGCTGATGCAGGAAGTCTTCGCCCGCAAGATCTTCGCCGAGCGCGACGGCGCGCAACCGCTGTCGGCCATCCAGATCACCACCGCCGCCGGCATCTGCGCCGCGGTCGACCTGTTCCGCGAAGGCAAGCTGCCGCAGAAGGGCTTCATCCGTCAGGAAGAAGTCGCGCTGCCGGACTTCCTTGCCAACCGCTTCGGACGCGCCTATCAGCAGTCGCGCCAGGTCGAATCGATCGGCTGAAGGAGAATCCCGCGATGACTTCCACCACCACCGATTTGCTGGCCGCCCTGGGCGTGCCGGCCGCCGCCGTGACCGGCGGCTCGATGACCGTCCGCAGCCCCATCGACGGCGCCGTGATCGGCGCGGTCCATGAGGCCAAGGCGGCCGACATGTCCGCCGCGATCACGCGCGCGCAGGCCGCGTTCCTGCAGTGGCGCACCGTGCCCGCGCCCAAGCGGGGCGAGCTGGTCCGCCTGTTCGGCGAGGAGCTGCGCGCCAACAAGTCCGCGCTGGCCCGCCTCGTGTCGTTGGAGGCCGGCAAGGTCACCAGCGAAGGCGAGGGCGAGGTGCAGGAGATGATCGACATCTGCGACTTCGCCGTCGGTCTGTCGCGCCAGCTGCACGGCCTGACCATCGCCAGCGAGCGCCCCGGCCACCGCATGATGGAGCAGTACCTGCCGCTGGGCGTGGTGGGCATCATCTCGGCCTTCAACTTCCCGGTCGCGGTCTGGGCCTGGAACTCCGCCCTGGCCCTGGTCTGCGGCGACACCTGCATCTGGAAGCCCAGCGAGAAGACCCCGCTCACGGCCCTGGCCACGCAGGCGCTGTTCGAGAAGGCCGTTGCCCGCTATGCCGGCGCGCCCGCGCATCTGTCGCAAGTGCTCAACGGCGGCGCCGCCGTCGGCGAGGCCCTGGTCGACGACGCCCGCGTGGCGCTGGTCTCGGCCACCGGCTCGACCCGCATGGGCCGCGCGGTCGGCCCGCGCGTCGCCGCGCGCTTCGGCCGCTGCCTGCTGGAGCTGGGCGGCAACAACGCCATCATCGTGACCCCCAGCGCCGACCTGGACCTGGCCGTGCGCGGCATCCTGTTCGGCGCCTACGGCACGGCCGGCCAGCGCTGCACGACGACGCGCCGCGTCATCGCCCACGAGTCCATCCATGACGAGCTGGTCGCCCGCCTGGAGCGCGCCCGCGGGCAGCTCAAGATCGGCAGCCCGGTCGAGCCCGGCAACCTGATCGGCCCGCTGATCGACAAGGCCGCCTTCGACGCGATGCAGGCGGCGCTGGCCGCGGCGCGCGAGCAGGGCGGCGAGGTCACCGGCGGCGAGCGCGCCCTGGCGCAGCAGTATCCGGAGGCCTTCTATGCCGCGCCCGCGCTGGCCCGCATGCCGGCGCAGACGGACATCGTCAAGCACGAGACCTTCGCGCCCATCCTGTACACGCTGAAGTACAAGACTCTGGACGAGGCCATCGCGCTGCAGAACGACGTGCCGCAAGGCCTGTCCTCGGCGATCTTCACCAACGACATCCGCGAGGCCGAGACCTTCGTCAGCGCGAGCGGCTCCGACTGCGGCATCGCCAACGTCAACATCGGCACCTCGGGCGCGGAGATCGGCGGCGCCTTCGGCGGCGAGAAGGAAACCGGCGGCGGCCGCGAGTCCGGCTCCGACGCGTGGAAAGCCTACATGCGCCGCACGACCAACACGGTCAACTACTCGCGCGAGCTGCCGCTGGCGCAGGGCGTGAAGTTCGATGTCTGAGGCGGCGTCCGACCTGAAGCGCCGCGTCGACGCGGCGGCCGGCTCCGGCCTGTTCCATCTGCTGAGCAGTGCGCTGGACGACGCCGCGGCCCGCGCCGCGTTCGCGCGACTGGACGTGGTGCCGTCGCTGCTGCGCCCGCTGGGCGAGCGCGTGACGCGCGCCGAGCTGGCGCAGGCGCTGAACATGGCGCTGTTCCTGGACGTCACGCAGCGCGTGCCGATGGCGGCGGCCTACGTCGCCGATCTGCAGCGCGACGGCGCGCAGCTGGTCTTCGACCACGGCGCGCTGCGCACGGTGGCCTGGCCCTCGGGCCAGCTGCCGCCGGGCGAGGCCGCGATCACGCGGGTGCTGCGTCCGCTGGGCTTCAGCATGGCCGCGGTCTATCCGCTGCCGCGTCTGAAGATGACCGGCCGCGCCTGGCGTCACGCCGACTTCCCCGAGGACATCGCCCAGTTCTTCGTCTCCGAGCTGCATCCGGAGCGCTTCTCGTCCGAGTTCCAGGACGCGGTCACGCGCGTGCTGGGGAGCTCGGTCGATCCGCTGTCGCCGGCGGATCTGGCGACGCTGGAACACCTCGCCCGCGACGGCGATCTGCCGACCGAAGCCGCCGCCGCGCTGCTGCCCAAGCTGATCGGCTGCTTCGCACGTCAGCATGGGCTCTTCGAGGCGGACGACTATCAGCGGCTGCTGAGGGAGTCGGCGGAGATGGCCTGGATCTCGACCGAGGGCAACGCGTTCAACCACGCGACCGATCGCGTCGCCGACATCGAGGCGGTGGTCGCGCGTCAGCGGGCGCTCAAGCGCCCGGTGAAGGATGCGATCGAGACCTCGGCCACCGGCCGCGTGCGTCAGACCGCGTTCAAGGCCGCGCGCGTGATGCGCGAGTTCCAGGACCGCGGCCAGCGCGTGATGCTGGAGGTCCCGGGCAGCTTCCACGAATTCATCCAGCGCGCGCCGCTGGATGCGTCGGGGGCGCTGGATCTGGCTTTCGACGCGGGCAACGCGACCGGCATCTTCAAGATGACGGCCGGCGCCGCGAAGGATGCGGGTACCGCCGACGCCGCGGGCGAGGCCGCCGCGTGCTGAGCGAGTTCCTGGCCGAGGCGCGCGCCCTGTGCGGCGACGCCTTCGTGCAGGACGGCGCGGCCATCGAGCCGCGCTTCCTGCAACCCGCTCGCTATGCCGTCGGCCAGGCGGCCGCGCTGGTGCGGCCCGGATCGCGCGATGAAGCGGCCGGCGTGATCCGCCTGGCGGCGGCGCACGGGCTGCGCATCGTGCTGCAAGGCGCGCATACCGGTCTGGTCCGCGCCGGCACGCCCGATGACGCGGCCGGCGAGGTGCTGCTCAGCACCGAGCGCCTGCGTCAGGTCTTCGAGCTGGACCTGCTGGACCGCACGCTGCGCGTGTCGGCGGGCTTCAAGCTCTCCGACATCAATGAGCGTCTGGCGCCGCACGGGCTCTGGTTCCCGGTTGACCTGAGCGCAGATCCCTCGATCGGCGGCATGGTCGCGCACAACACCGGCGGCACACGGATGCTGCGCTACGGCGATGTGCGGGCCAACACGCTGGCGCTGGAGGTCGTGCTGCCCGAGCCGGCGGGTCAGGTCTTGCGTCTCGGACAAGGCTTGCAGAAGGACAACTCGGCGCTGGCGCTGGGGCAGCTGTTCATCGGCTCCTCGGGCAGCCTGGGGCTGGTGAGCGAGGTCACGATCAAGCTCGCGCCCTTGCCGCGTCAACGCGCGGTCGCGCTGGTGGCGCCGTCGGCGTTGGGCGAGGTCTTCCCGCTTTACGCCGAGGTGATGCAGCGCTGGGGCGTGCTGGTGTCCGCTTTCGAGGGCATCAGCCGCGCGGCGCTGGAGGCCGGGCTGCATGGGCAAGACCTGGCACGTTGGTTCGACGGACAGTTGCCGGACTACGCGATGCTCATCGAGCTCAGCAGCGAGCTGCCCGCGGATCAGCTGGATCTGAACGGACTGCTGCAAGGCTGGCTGGAAGCGGAATTCGAATCGGGCCGGGTGCGGGATGCCGTTCTCGACGCCGACGAGGCGATCTGGGGACTGCGCCATCGCATCAGCGAGGGGCTGCGGGTGCAGGGCAAGGTGATCGGGCTCGACCTCTCATTGCCGCGGCGGCACTTCATGGCCTTCCGGGAACGCGGGGCTGCCTTGCTGGCCGAGCACTTCCCGCAGGTACGGCTGGCCGACTTCGGCCATCTGGGCGACGGCGGCATGCACTTCAACATGGTGTGGCCGGTGGAAGCCGGGCCGCTGACGGCCGCGCAAGAACTGACCCTGCGCGAGGGGCTCTATGCGCTGGTCGCGGAGCTGGGCGGCTCCATCAGCGCGGAGCATGGGGTCGGGCCTCAGCTGCAGGCGGCGTATCGCGCGCATTGGGCGCGGGTGGAGCCGGGAATCCTGGATTGGGCGGGTCGCGTACAGAAGTTGTGGGATGCGCACGCTCGTATGGGCAAAGTGGTTTGGGCAGGCGAAAGTGCTTGCCAAGATTCAAAACCGTGCTAAAGTCCAATTCTTCGCTGCAACGCAAGTTGTGACGGAGACAAATCCTGAAAGCCCAGGTGGCGGAATTGGTAGACGCACTAGTTTCAGGTACTAGCGGGTAACTCCGTGGAGGTTCGAGTCCTCTCCTGGGCACCAAATATGAAAAGCCGGCTTCTCGCCGGCTTTTCTCATTGGCGCGGCGCTCCGTGCTCTCCCTCTCCCGAATGGCCGACGCTGTGGCAAAGTCGAACGAGCTTTTGATCCGTTCCATGCCACCACCGAAACCCGCCACCATCATTGACGTCGCGCGCGAAGCGGGCGTTTCCATCAAGACGGTCTCCCGGGTTCTGAATCAGGAGCCAGGCGTCCACAGCGATACGCGGGAGGCGGTGCTGAAGGTCGTCGCGGATCTCAAATACCGACCGAAGCAATCCGCTCGCAGTCTGGCCGGCGGTCGCTCCTTCCTCATCGGCCTGCTGTATTACGACCCGTCGGCGGCTTTCGTCGGCGGCGTCCAGCAAGGCGCGACGCTGCGCTGCCGCGAGGCGGGCTACCACCTCGTCGTCGAGTCCCTGCACAACGACGCCCCCGACCTGCCGATGCAGGTCGACCGCATGGTCTCGGCGCTGCGCCCTGACGGCATGATCCTGACCCCGCCGCTGTGCGACAACCCGCAGGTCCTGGCCGCGCTGCAGGAGAGCCAGACCCCCTGCGTGCTGATCTCCCCCGCCGCCGACGATCCCGAGCACCCCAGCGTCCGCATGGACGATGTGCATGCGGCCGAGGAGATCACCAACCTGCTGATCAGCCTGGGCCACACGCGCATCGCGATCATCAAGGGCGCGAAGGACCAGGTCGCCTCCAAGCGACGGTATCAAGGCTACGCGGCCGCGCTCAAGGCCCACAAGATCGCGCTGGACAAGGACCTCGTCGTCCAGGGCGACTTCACCTTCGACACCGGCGTCGATGCCGCCTATCAGCTGCTGAGCCGCCGCCAGCGCCCGACCGCCGTCTTCGCGAGCAACGACGAGATGGCGCTGGGCGTGCTGGCCGCCGCGCAGCGTCTGGGTCTGGCGGTGCCGGGCGATCTCTCCATCGCCGGCTTCGACGACACGCCCGCCGCCGCGCGCGTGTGGCCGCCGCTGACCACGGTGCGCCAACCGATGGACGACATGGCGCGCGCCGCCGTGGAGCTGCTCGTCGGCTCGCCGCGCGATGCCGAAGCCGCGGAAGGGGAGGAGTCGAAGTCCCGCCACCGCGTGCTCCCGCACGAGCTGGTGGTGCGGGACTCCACGGCCGCGCTGGGCGCGAAGTCCACGGCCCGGCCGAAGAAAGGTTGAGGATCCCGGGAGGTGGTCTTACGCCGCCTTCGCCATCCCGCCCCGCCCGAGCATCTGCTCGATCAGCCCGCGATGCGTCGGCAGATCCCGGATCGCATGCGACCCCAGCTGCGCGATGGTCTGGAACTCCCGCCGCGCCTCTTCCGCGCGCGTCAGCGCCGCCTTCGCCGCGCCCAGCTCCGTCTTGAACTCCATCCCGTAGAGCACGTATTGCCAGCTGGCCGGCAGGTACATCTCCACGTCGGTGATGAAGTCCAACCGCTGCGGCGGCCGGCTGCGCCACATCGCGAGCTTGTCCTTCAGCGTGTCCGTGAAACTGGCCGGATCCGCGTTGTCCCGCCAGAACGCCGTGTCGGTCCGCTGCGTCAGCGCGTAATGCAGCTTGATGAAGTCGACGATCCGCGCATAGCGCTCGCGCATGAAGGCGTTGAAGTGTCGCGCCGCCGGGGCCATCTCGCCGTCGAAGGGGAAGAGCTGCGCCACCAGATACGCCGCCGTCTCGATGAGCCCGATGCCCGAGGACTCCAGCGGCTCCAGGAAGCCGCCCGACAGTCCCACCGCCACGCAGTTGTGGACCCACTGCGTCTCCCGATAGCCGATGTTGAGCATCAGCTTGCGCGGCGTCAGCGCGTCGCCCGCCGGTCCGACATAGCGGCGCAGCACGCGCTCCGCGTCCTCGTCGTCGCAATGGCGGCTGCTGTAGACGTGGCCGATGCCGCGACGCTCCTGCAGTCCGATGTCCCAGATCCAGCCGTCGCGCTGCGCGCTCGCGATCGTGACCGAGGCGATCGGCGCATCCGCGCGCGCATACGGCACCTGCATCGCCAGCGCGCGGTCGACGAAGAGCACGTCCTTCATCGACTTGAAGGGCGAACCCAACGCCTCTCCGATCAGCCGCGCGCGGAAGCCGCTGCAATCGATGTAGAGATCCGCCCGCAGCGCACCGGCCTCCTGCGTGTGCACCGCCGCGATCGCTCCGCGTTCATCGAGGTCCACGCGATCCACCGTCGCGATCACGCGCTTCACGCCCAGCGCCTGTCCCTGCTCGGCGAGCAGCGCCGCGAAGCGGCCGGCGTCGAAGTGATAGGCGTAGTTCAGCGGCCCCATGAAGTCGCCGTCGCTGGCGCGCTTGGGGCCATGTCGCGCATCGACGACCGCCTTCTGCAGCGTCACCGCCTCGGCGAACGCGCGACCCTGTCCCGCCTCGCCCATCAGCCAGTAGGGCAGCAGCTCCGGCGCGCCGGGGCGCTGGCTCGGCAGGCTGAACGGATGGAAGTAGTGATCGGCGCCGGCCGCGCCGGGCTCGCGCACCCAATGCTCGAATCGGATGCCCTGTTTGTAGGTCGCCGAACAGGCCTCGAGGAAACGCGCCTCGCTGATGCCGATGGCCGCGAGCGTCCCGCGAATGGAGGGAAAGGTCCCCTCGCCGACGCCGATGATGCCGAGGTCGCTGGACTCCACCAGCGTGACGCGGATGCCGCCGTGCGCGGTGCCGAGCTGCTTGGCGAGGAAGGCGGCGGTGAGCCAGCCGGCGGTGCCGCCGCCGACGATGAGAACGTCCCGGACTGCTGTCATGACCTGGTCTCCTGGTCCTGGCCGACGGCCGCGCGAGGCGGCGCCGGCTCGATGTGATGGGGTGCGGAAGGTGGCGCCGACGGCGTGCCGCCACGCGCTCCCGCGTCGCGAATCCTCCGTCGCAATGGGGCTTCCCGGCACTACGGGTAAATCTCGATGAGCAAAATGACAACGATGTCAGTCCAGCCGTTGACAACGTTGTCATGCCTTGCCTACCATCCGCTCAAATGACAAGAACGGCGTCGCCGCGCGGGCTGACCGCGCCGGCTCGAACGTCCAGAAGAAGTCGAGAAGAGTCGAGGAACGTCGAACGCATCGACGCCCCGTACAGAGCTTTGTTTCGAAAAGCCCCTTAGGAGACAACATGACCGATCGATCGCCCCGCCGGCCGCGCCTTGGCCTGGCCACTCCCGTCCAGCTCGCGGTGCTCGCCCTCGTGGCGGGCAGCGTCCACGCGCAGAGCGCCGAGGCCCCGGCGCCGCAGGCCGACGCCCCGCCCGCCGCCAGCACCGCCGCCGCCGCGGACGGCAAGGACTCCAAGGCGCTGCCGCAGGTCGTCGTGACCGCGACCAAGCGCGCCACCTCGCTGCAGAAGACCCCGATCGCCGTGACCGCGATCAGCTCGTCCACCCTGGACGACGCCCACGTGCAGAACCTGCTGGACGTCTTCAACCTGGTGCCCTCGATGCAGGGGACGGGGCAGGGCGACCACGGCATCGTCAGCATCACGCTGCGCGGCATCGGCAACGACTCCGCCAAGACCGAGTACGCCGACCCCGAGGTCGCGCTCTTCGTCGACGGCGTCTTCGCGCCGCGTCCCGAAGGCGCCGCCACCATGCTGTTCGACCTGGACGGCGTGGAAGTGCTGCGCGGCCCGCAAGGCACGCTGTGGGGCCGCAACTCCACCGTCGGCACCATCAACATGAAGACGGCCAAGCCGGTGTTGAAGGACAACTCCGGCTACGTCGAGGGCGGCATCGGCAGCTACAACCGCCTGGGCGTGAAGGGCGCGCTGAACATCCCGCTGAGCGACACGCTGGCGGCGCGCGTGGCCTTCATCCACGAGCAGCACGACGGCTACGTCAGCTACCAGAAGCCGACGCAGTACAGCCTGGCGCAGCAGCAGGCCGCCTACAACGCGGCCAACACGGCGGGCAACCTGCCGCCATTCCAGCCGATCAACTACAACCTGTTCGTCCTGGGCGGGCAGAAGTACAACGCGCAGGACCAGACCGCCGCGCGCCTGAGCTTCCTGTTCAAGCCCAGCCAGGACTTCCGCTGGGACCTGTCGCTGGAGCAGTTCGCCGACCGCGGCACGCCGTCGATGAGCTTGATGCAGACGCCGCGCGCCGGCGAGAAGTTCTGGTCCGCGCTGATCGACACCGCGCCCTCGCTCAAGCGGGACTCGACCTCCATCCGCAGCCGGATGGAATACGACTTCAGCGGCATGGCGCTGGCCTACGTCGCGGGCTACACCCACTTCAAGGGATCGGGCACCTACGACCAGGACTTCGGCGTCAACACCCCGACCAGCTTCACCACCGGCGGCCCCTACCAGGCCAACAACACGGTGTGGACCAGCTACCGCAGCCAGAGCCACGAGGTCACGCTGCAGAGCACGCAGAAGCAGGCCATCGACTGGGTGCTGGGGCTGTACTACGCGGCCGAGGACAACGGCATCCGCTTCGACATCCCCATCATGAACGGCACCCAGCAGGGCACCGTGAGCTGGCAGGGATCCTTCATCCAGCCCAAGGAGACCGTCGATTCCAAGGCCGTCTTCGGCCAGGCGACCTGGAACGCGAGCGAGGCGCTGCACCTGACCGGCGGCCTGCGCTACACGCATGACGACCGCAAGAACATCGGCGGTCGCGGCTGGACCTGGGCCGGCAACCCGGCCGCGCCGCAGATCCCGCTGAACCCGACCATCGACCCGAGCGATCCGGCCAACGGCTACCAGGCCGGCAACATCAACGACGCGCATTACACCGGCAGCAAGACCACCTGGCTGGCCCGCGCGACCTACGACCTGAGCAAGAACGCGATGGCCTACGCCAGCGTGTCCACCGGCTACAAGTCCGGCGGCACCGGCGACAACGGTCGGCCCTACGGCCCCGAGTCGCTGACCAACTACGAGGTCGGCTACAAGACCTCGCTGCTGGACGGACGGATGACGCTGAACGTCAGCGCGTATCACATGAAGTTCAAGGACTTCCAGTTCAGCGCGCCGGTGATGGTCAACGGCAACCGCGAGTTCGCTTACTCCAACGCCGAGGGCGCGAAGGTCTCGGGCCTGGAAGTCGAGAGCTCGGTGCTGATCACCAATGACGACAAGCTGTCGGTCTCGGCCTCGTACACCAAGACCAAGCTGGGGGCGCTGGTGGCGGCGTCCAACGACTACGCGCTGCCCCCGTGCTTCGACGCGACGCTGGGCGGCAACTGCCTGAACGTCACCGGCAACACGCTGCCGCACGCGCCGAAGTTCGCGCTGCAAGTGATGTACGAGCACACCTTCCCGCTGTCCAACGGGGACTCGGTGGCGCCGCGCATCAGCTACCACTACCAGACGGCCAACTGGCTGTCGGTCTTCAACTTCGGCGACGGCGACCGTCAGAAGGCCTACTCGACGGCCGACATCAGCGTGCGCTACACGTCGAAGAAGAACTGGTACGTGGACGCCTTCGTGCGCAACGTCTCGGACGAGAAGATCAAGACCAGCGCGGGCAGCGCCGGGACTTATCCGAACGCGATCTGGACCGCCCAGTACGCGCCGCCCCGGACCATCGGCGTGAACGCCGGCTACAACTTCTGATCGACCTGACCATGGGCCACCTGAACCGGCGGACGACGGCCTGCGCGCTGCTGACCGCCGGACTGGTGGCCGCCGTGCCCGGCGCGGCACGAGCCGCGACGCGCGCGCCGACCTCGGTGCTGCGCGTCGCCACCTTTCCCGATCTCGACCGCGCCGCGATCGCGGCCGCGCCCCGCTGGCGCGCGCTGCATCCGGAGGTCGAGCTCAAGATCCTGTCGATGCAGTACTCGGACCACCACCTGTCGATGACGACGGCGCTGGCGACCGGCTCGGGTCTGCCCGACGTGATGGCCATCGACCTGCGCTACATCGGCAAGTTCGCCGGTTCGGGCGGCTTCGTCGACCTGAATCCGCCGCCGTATCGCGCGGCCGAGCACGCGGACGATTACGTCCGCTTCGCCCTCGCGCAAGGCGTGGGTCCGAACGGCGCGCAGGTCGCGATCCCCGCCGACATCGGCCCCGGCACGCTGATCTACCGCAAGGACCTGCTGGACAAGGCCGGCGTGAGCGAGGCCGAGATCACCCGCGACTGGGACGCCTACCTCTCCGCCGGCCAGCGCATCCGCAAGGCCACCGGCGCCTACCTGATGGCCGACGCCGCCGACCTGCGCGACATCGCGTTGCGCCAAGGACTGCGCGACGGCGAGGGCCTGTACTTCGATGCCGAGGGGCGCGTGCTGGTGGACTCCGAGCGCTTCCGCCGCGCCTTCGAGCTGGGCCGCGCCGCGCGCCGGGCCGGCCTGGACGCGCGCGCCATCGCCTGGACCAATGATTGGGCCGCCGGCTTCAAGCAGGGCCGCATCGCCACGCAGATGATGGGCGCCTGGCTGGTCGGACAGCTGCGCAACTGGGTCGCGCCGGAAACGGCGGGCCTGTGGCGCTCGGCGCCGCTGCCGGGCGGCGTGCAGGCGGCCTTCGGCGGCTCGTTCTATGCGATCCCCAAGAAGGCCGCCAACAAGACCGCCGCCTGGGATTTCATCCGCCTGATGAGCGCGGACGCGCAGGTGCAGCTGCAGTCGCTGAAGGTGCTGGACAGCTTCCCCGCGATGCGCGCGACCTACGACGACGCGGTGATGGACGAGCCCATCGCCTTCCTCGGCGGCCAGCGCGCACGGCAGCTGTGGCGCGACACCGCGCGCCGCATTCCCGCCATTCCGGTCAACCGCTTCGACGCGATCGCGACGCAGATCATCCGCGACGAGTTCGAACGCGTCATCGCCCGCGGCAAGGACATCGCCGCGGCCCTGCAGGACGCTCGCGCGCTGATCGAGCGCCGCGCGCGCCGCCGCTGAGAAGTCCCATCATGAGACTGCCCCGTCGCGCCGCGCCTTACCTGTTCATCGCGCCCTTCTTCGCGCTCTTCCTGGTCTTCTCGGCCTTCCCGCTGCTGTTCTCGATCTATCTCTCGCTGCAGCAATGGAATCCCGCCGAGGGCCTGCACACCATGCACTGGGTCGGGCTGGAGAACTACTGGTACGCGCTCACCGATCCGTGGTTTCACGATTCGCTGATCAACACCGCATGGTTCGCGCTGGTTTCGGGCCTGCCGCAGCACCTGGTCGCGGTGCCGCTCGCCTTCTTCATCCATCGGCGGGTGAAGCATGGCCGCGACCTGCTGGTCGGCGCGTACTTCATCCCCTACATCACCTCCAGCGTCGCGATCGCGCTGATCTTCAGCACGCTCTATTCCAAGGACTACGGCCTGATCAACGCCGCGCTGTCCGAGCTCACCCGCATCCCCTTCCTCGGCAGCCCGCTGGCCTCGCTGCAGGCGATGAAGGACGGCGGCATCGACTGGCTGGGCGACGCGGACTACACGCGGCCAGCGGTCGCGTTCGTCGTGTTCTGGCGCTACCTGGGCTGGAACGTCGTGCTCTACCTGTCCGCGCTGCAGGTCATCGACAAGGACCTCTACGAGGCCGCCACCATCGACGGCGCCGGCGAGTGGCAGCAGTTCCGGCACATCACGCTGCCGCTGCTCAAGCCGATGATGTTCTTCGCGGTGACGCTGACGCTGATCGGCAACCTGCAGCTCTTCGAGGAGCCCTTCATCCTGGTCGACGGCGAGAAGGGCGTGGCCTCGTCGGTGATGACCAGCGCGATCTTCATGTACCGGACCGCGTTCTCGGACGGCGACTTCGGCACCGCGTCGGCGGTGTCGTGGTTGATGTTCGTGCTGATCGCCGCGCTGACCTGGCTCAACGCCAAGCTCTTCGGGCGCGAATCCGGATCCTCACGCAAAGGCCGCGGCCGCCAGGGAGGCACCGATGTCGCGCGCTGACTCGCTGCCCGCGCCGCGCCTCCTGACGCCGCGTCGCCGCCGCCCCGTGCCGGCGTCGACGGTGATCGCCTGGCTGCTGGTGATCGGCGGCGCGATCGTGCTGGTGGCGCCGCTGTACTTCACCTTCGTCTTCGCGACGCACGGCCGCACCGAGATCTTCAACACGCCGCCGCCGCTGTGGGTCGGCGACGCGGCCGCGTCCAACCTGCGGCTTCTGGAAGAACGCCTGCCCTTCTGGCGCAACCTGGGCATGAGCCTGTACGTCGCCACGATGACGACGGTGCTCAACCTGCTGCTGTGCTCGCTGGCCGGCTACGCCTTCGCGATCTACCGCTTCCGCTTCCAGCGCGCGCTCTTCGCGGTGGTGCTGGGCTCGATGATGCTGCCCGGCTTTCTGCACATGATCCCGAGCTTCATGGTGATGGACGCGCTGGGCTGGATAGACACGCCGCGCGCGCTCTACGTGCCGGCGGCCGCCAGCGCGCTGGGCATCTTCCTGATGCGCCAGTACATCGGCTCCGCGATCCCGCATGACCTGCTGGACGCCGCGCGCATCGACGGCTGCGGGGAGTTGCGCATCTTCTGGAGCATCGTGCTGCCGCTGTTGCGGCCGGCGCTGGGCACGCTGGGCCTGATCACCTTCATCGCCAGCTGGAACAACTTCGTCGCGCCGCTGGTGGTGATGCGCTCGGCGGAGAACTACACCCTGCCGCTGGCGCTGCGCTCGATGCAGGCGCCCAACAACACCGAGTGGGGCGCGCTCATGATGGGCAGCGCCATCGCAATGCTGCCGCTGCTCGTCGCCTACTTCTTCAGCGCCCGGCGGCTTGTCGCCGGGCTCACCTCGGGAGCGGTCCGCGGCTGAGCCGCGTCACGCCCCGCCTCTCCATGACATCCTCGATGACCTCCGCCACCATGCACGCGAACGACGCCAACCCCGCCGCCGACACCGCCACTTTCCAGACCCTGATCCAGTCGCTGCCCGCGGGCTTCGAATGGGGCTCCGCGACCAGCGCCGCGCAGATCGAGGGCGCCGCCCGCGAGGACGGCAAGGGCGAGTCCATCTGGGACCGCTTCTGCGCCCAGCCGGGCCGCATCAAGGACGCGTCCAACATCGACGTGGCCTGCGACCATTACCGCCGCTATCCCGAGGACGTGAAGCTGATGCAGTGGCTGGGCCTGGAGGCCTACCGCTTCTCCTTCGCCTGGCCGCGGGTGCAGCCGCAGGGCCGCGGCGCCTGGAACGAAGCGGGCTTCGCCTTCTACGACCGGCTCATCGACACGCTGCTCGAGGCCGGCATCCGGCCGAACGCGACGCTTTATCACTGGGACCTGCCGCAGGCGCTCGATGAATCGATCGGCGGGCTGCTGTCGCGCGAGGTGGTGCCGCTGTTCGCCGAGTACGCCGCCGAGATCGCGCGCCGCTTCGGCGATCGGCTGTCCACCATCGCCACGCTGAACGAGCCCTGGTGCTCGGCCACGCTGGGTTACGAGACCGCGCAGTTCGCGCCCGGTCACACGAATCGCGCGGAGGCTTATCAGGTCTCGCACCACCTCCTGATGATGCATGGCGCCGCGATCCAGGCGATGCGCGCGGTCGGGTCCAAGGCCCAACTGGGCATCGTGCTCAACCACACGCCCTCGTTCCCCGCCGATCCGCTGAACGAGGAGGACCGCCGCGCCGCGCGCATCGACGACGGCACCAACGTGCGCTGGTACATGGACCCGGTGTTCCGCGGCCAGTACCCGGCCGACATCGTCGAGCACCTGGGCGCCGACGCGCCGGTCATGGAGGCTGGCGACCTCGCGCTGATCCAGCAGCCGCTGGACTTCCTGGGCGTCAACTTCTACACCCGCAGCGTGCTCAACGGTCGGCAGCAATTCGTGACCCCGCCCGGGGAGCTGGGCTTCACCGATATGGGCTGGGAGATCTATCCGCAGGCGCTGACCCAGCATCTGCTGCGCATCAGCCGCGAGTACACGCCGCCGCCCATCTACATCACCGAGAACGGCATGGCCAACGCGGACAGCATCGTCGACGGCCGCGTCCCGGACGCGCAGCGCATCGCCTATCTGCGCGGCCATCTGGAGGCGCTGGCGCAGGCGGTGGCGCTGGGCGCGGACGTGCGGGGCTACTTCTACTGGAGCTTGCTGGACAACTTCGAGTGGAACTCCGGCTACGAGAAGCGCTTCGGTCTCTTCCACGTCGACTACGCGACGCAGCAGCGACTGGCCAAGGACAGCGCGCACTGGTATCGCGACATGATCGGCGCGTTCAAGGCCGCGCGGCCCTGAGCGGCGCGGGGATCCCTTCCGGGCAGCGAGACCGGACCGTGGCAACATCTTGGGCTTTCGCGCATGGCGGGCAGCAACGCCCGCCGGCGCGGTACGAGCGACAAGGAGTGGACGGCATGGGGCAGGGCGTGGATCACGGCGGGGATCACGGTGCGGCGTCGGGCATCGAGATGCCGCCGCGCAGCGACGCGCCGCAGCGCCTTCTGGTGGACGTCGGCGGGACGCAGGTGCGCTTCGCGAGTCAGGAGGACGCGACGTCGCCGCTGTCGCATGTGGCGCGCTATGTCTGCCGGGACTTCGATTCGCTGGCCGACGCGATCTTCTATCACCTGCATCGCGAGGGCTTGCCCACGCCCAGGCGCTGCGCGATCGGCATCGCGACGGCGGTCACCGGCGATCACGTGCGGATGACCAATCACCACTGGAGCTTCTCGACGCGCGCGCTTCAATCGGCGCTCGGGGCGGAGCGGCTGCTGGTGATCAACGACTTCGCGGCCTTGGCGCTGTCGCTGCCGGTGCTGCCGGCGATGGGGCCGCGGTCCACGCGGCGCGTCGGCGGCGGCGAGGCGGTCGCAGGCGCGGCGATGGGATTGGTGGGGCCGGGGACGGGACTCGGGGTGTCGGGTCTGCTGCCGTCGGAGGGCGGCGGGACGCCGGTGGCACTCGCCGGTGAGGGCGGGCATGCGACGCTCGCTTCCTACGATCCGGAGGAGCGCGCGGTGCTGGATCTGTTGCATCGCCGCTTCGGTCATGTGTCGGCGGAGCGCGCGGTGTCGGGGCCGGGGTTGGAGAACCTCTATACGGCCTTGGCGGAGCTGCGCGGGTTGAAGCTCGCGCCGGGGGAAGGGCGCAGCGCGCCGGCGATCACGGCGGCGGCCTTGGCGGGGGAACCCTTCAGCAGCGAGGTGGTGACGATGTTCTGCGCGTTGCTGGGCGATGTCGCGGGGAATGTCGCGCTGACCTTGGGGGCTCGCGGTGGGATGTACATCGGCGGGGGCATCGTGCCGCGACTGGGGGAATGGTTTGATCGCAGCCCGTTCCGGGCGCGGTTCGAGTCGGCGGGACGGTTGACCTCGTATCTGCGGGCCATCCCGACCTTCGTCGTGCATGAGACGGAGCAGGCGGCGTTGCTGGGAGCGGGGCGAGCGTTGGACAGGGACTTGCCGACGCATTGAGGGCCGGGGCTCTGGTGTGCCACGGCCCTCACCCCAACCCCTCTCCCGCGCAGCGGGAGAGGGGCTATGTGCGGCTTACCAGATGCGGATGCGATCCTCCGGCGCCTTGAACATCTTGTCGCCCTGCTTGGTCTTGAACGCGTCGTGGAAGCCGTCATGGTTGATGGCGGCCCCATTGGCGCGGAACTCCGGCGGCGAATGCGGATCGATGGTCAGCAGCTGCAGCTTGCGCTCGTCGCGCGCCTTCTCACGCCAGGCCTGCGACCAGCCCATGAAGAAGCGCTGCTCGCCCGTGAACCCGTCGATCACCGGCGCCGGCTTGCCGCCCAGCGAGCGCAGATAGGCCTTGTAGGCGATCTGCAGGCCCGACAGGTCGGCGATGTTCTCGCCCAGCGTCAGCTTCCCGTTCAGGTGCTTGCCGGCGATCGGCTCGTAGCCCTCGTACTGCGCGACCAGCTTGGCGCCGATGGCGTCGAAGGCCTTGCGGTCGTCGTCGGTCCACCAGTTGCGCAGCTTGCCGTCACCGTCGAACTGGCTGCCCTGGTCGTCGAAGCCGTGGCTGATCTCGTGGCCGATGACCGCGCCGATCGCGCCGTAGTTCACCGCGTCATCCGCCTTCGTGGCGTAGAACGGCGGCTGCAGGATGGCGGCCGGGAAGACGATCTCGTTCATCGTCGGGTTGTAGTACGCGTTGACCGTCTGCGGCGTCATCAGCCACTCGCGGCGATCCACCGGCTTGCTGGCCTTGGCCGCCTGGCGCTTCCACTCGAAGGCGGAGGCGCGCAGGTTGTTGCCGACCGCGTCGCCCGCGCGCACGTCCAGCGCGCTGTAATCGCGCCAGACGTCGGGGTAGCCGATCTTGATCATGTACTTGGACAGCTTCTCCTGCGCCTGCGCCTTGGTCGCGGGCGTCATCCAGCTCAGCTTGTCGATGGACTCCTTGTACGAGGCCAGCAGGTTGTGCACCAGCTCCAGCATGCGGGCCTTGTCGGCCGCCGGGAAGTAGCGCTGCACGTAGACCTCGCCCACGGCCTCGCCCAGCGCGCCGTTGACGTTGCCCACCGCCTGCTGCCAGCGCGGCAGCGGGGCCTTGGCGCCGGTCAGCGCCGCGCCGTGGAACTGGAAGTGCGCGTCGCGATAGACCTTGGGCAGCACCGTCGCATTCGCGTCCAGCGCGCGGAAGCTCAGGTAGAGCTTGATGTCGTCCAGCGAGGCCTCGTTCAGCAGCTTGGCCGCGCCCGTCAGATAGCTGGGCTGCGAGGCCGACAGCTTGTCCAGACCGGGCAGCGAGGCCGCGGTGAAGAAGGCCGTCCAGTCGAAGCCCGGCGCCTTCTGCGCCAGCTCGGCCGGCGTCATCGGGTTGTAGGTCTTCTGCGGATCACGGTTGGCGACCTTGTCCCACTGCACCTCGGCCAGCTTTTCCTCGAAGGCCATCACGCGCTTGGCGCTGCCCTCGGGATCGGCGATGCCGGCGGCGCGGGCCAGCGCCTGCAGATAGGTCGAGTAGGCGCCACGGGCCTTGGACAGGCGCTCGTCGTCCTTCTTCAGGTAGTAGTCGCGGTCCGGCAGACCCAGGCCGCCCTGCCAGGTCTGCAGGCGGTTGATGGTCGGGTCCTGGTAGTCGGCCTCGATGCCCAGCGGCACGGGGCTGTCGACGACGCCGGTCTGCGCGCCCAGCCATGAGGCCAGCTGCTGACGGGTCTGGATCGCGGCGATGCTGTCCAGCAGCGGCTTGACCGGCGCGATGCCCGCTTTGTCGATGGCCGCGGTGTTCATGTAGGCGGCGTAGTAGTCGCCGACCTTCTGGTCCACGGAGCCGGCCTTGGCCTTCTTCTTGGCGAGCGCGTCGATGATGGTGCGCACGCGGGTGTCGGACAGGTCGGCCAGTTCGTGGAAGGCGCCGAAGGAGGACTTGTCGGCGGGGATCTCGGTCGTCTTGAGCCAGTGGCCGTTGGCGGCGCGGAACAGGTCGTCCTGCGGGCGGACCGTCTTGTCGAAGTTCTTCAGCGTCAGGCCGGAGTCGGGCGGGGCGGCCATCACGGCGCCGCCGAGCGACATCAGCAGGGCCAGGGTGGTCAGACGAAGTGCGTTCTTCATTGCTTGCTTGTGACGAGCGTGGGCCGCGGCCCGACGGATCCGACAGGCTATGTCAAAAGACATGGCGTGCCAAAAGCCATGAGAACGCGCGCGATCAGGCGGCCGGGCAGCGCCCGCCGACGACGGCCGGCGCCCGGACCTTCACGGTTTCGTGAGGCGCTGGGGTCTTGGCGGCGGGCGTAGCCGGCGCCGGCGCCTTGCCCGGCGATCGCGTGCTCAACGTCAACGCTGCGATGACCAGGGCCGCGCCCAGCCACTCCTGCATCGCCGGATGCTGACCCAGCGCGACGCTCATCAGCAGGGCCGACACCGGCACGCCGTTCAGGAACAGGGTCCCATGCGACGCCCCCAGCCGGCGCACGCCGAAGTTGAAGGCGATCACCGCGGCCACCGTCGGCACGGCGGCGATGTAGATCAGGTGCGGCGCGATCGGGGCCAGGTCTTGCCATTGCGGCGCGGCGATCCATCCGGCGGCCGTTACGGCCGCGGCGAACAGCAGCTGCCAGGGCAGCGCGGCAATCGCGGTCAGGCCCGTGTACTCCAGCGGGCTGAGATCGGGCAGCTTGGCGGCGCCTCGGGTGTAAAGCGCCCAGCCGATCGTGCCCAGCAGCGTCAGCGCATCGCCCAGCAGCATGTGCGGCGGACCGTCGCCGCGGCCCAGCACGCCGGAGACCAGCACCACGCCGCCCATCGCCAGCGCCGCGGCGCCCAGCATCGGCAGGCCTGGCCGATGGCCGTCGAGCAGCCAGCGCAGCAGGATGGTGGTCAGCGGCAGCGTCGCCATCAGCACCGCCCCGTGCGAGGGCAGCGAGAGCTTGAGGCCCTCCAGCACCAGCACGCCGAAGAAGCCGTAGCCCAGCACGCCGTAGCCGGTCAGCAGGGCCCAATGGGTGCGCAGCTTGGCCCAGGGTTTCTGCCCGAAGAGCGCGACCAGGACCACCATGCCGACGCCGGCCAGCAGATAGCGCAGCGCCGTGAACCAGATGGGGTCAAGCCGGCTCAGCACCGGCTTGCCGACGAGGAAGAGGCTGCCCCACGAGATCGCCGCGAAGAGCATCGCGACGGTGGCGGCCAGGGGGCTGGCGCTGAGGCCGGAGGCGGCCGGGCGGGCGGATTTCATGAGGGCACTCGCTTCCTGGAATTCGATGGAGCGAAGTCTGGGCGGCGCCCCGCGCGCGGTCCATGTGCAAGTTTGGAACGGGTGTTTGAAGAATCCGAACGACGCGGCCACACGGGCTCGCCACAATCACGTCCCATGGAGCTTTACCAGCTGAAGAGCTTTCTGGCCGTCGTCGCCGAACGGAACCTGACCCGCGCCGCGGAAAAGGTGTTCACCAGCGTGCCCGCCGTCAGCGCGCAGATCAAAGCCTTGGAAGAGGAACTGGGCGTGCAGCTGTTCGAGCGCAGCTCGCGCGGCATGAGCCTCACGCCCGCGGGCGAGCGCCTGGTCGACGAGGCGCGCCGCACGATGGACGCCGCGCAGCGCCTGCGCCAAGCCGCCGCGCAGATCCGCGGCGAGGTGGAGGGCGTGCTGCGCATGGGCACGGTGACCGACCCGCTGTCGCTGCGGCTGGGCGAGGTGCTGGTGAAGCTGGCCGAGCGTCATCCCGGCATCAAGCTGCAGCTGATGCAGCGGCTGTCGCTGCACAGTGTGCAGGCGCTGCGGCGCGGCGACGTCGATTGCGCCTACGTGCTCTATGACGGCGAGACCGCCGATGACCTCGTCGTGCGCCGGCTGCGCCGCATGGAGCTGGCGGTGGCCGTGCCCAAGCGCTTCGCCGACCGCGAGTGGCCGGTGTCGCGCGAGGCGCTGCTGGCGCTGCCCTGGATCGGCGTGCCGCCCGACTGCGGCCTGCGTCCCGCCGCCGAACGCCTGTTCCAGAGCGCGGGCCGCGAGCCCGCCCACAGCCTGATGGCCGAGACCGAGGCCGCCGTGCGCGGCATGGTGGCCAGCGGCCTGGGCGCCGCGGTGCTGCGCATCGACCAGGCGGAGGACGCGGCCAAGGCCGGCGAGCTGCGCATCTGGCCGCATTGGCAGGACGAGACCTGGCTGTGCTGGTTGCAGAAGGAAGGGCCGGAGGATCCGGCGCTGGGCGCGCTGCGCGAGCTGGTCATGGAGTCCTGGCAGGACTGAGCCGGCCAGACTGAGCCGGCATGACGGAGCGCCCCGGCCGGCGCGCCGCGCCCAGCGCGTCGTAAGCCCATTCTTCGACCGACCGGTCGGGCTGCGATACTCCGCCGATCACAACGGAGAGTGGCAACGTGGAGACCCTGCAGATTGCGACCGATGCGCGCGGCGTGGCGCGCGTGACGATGAACCGGCCCGCCGTGTTCAATGCCTTCGACGAGACCATGATCGCGGACCTCGATGCCGCGTTCGAGCGCCTGGGCCAGGACGACGCGGTGCGCGTCATCGTCCTGGACGGCGCGGGCAAGGCCTTCAGCGCCGGTGCCGACCTCCAATGGATGAAGCGCGCCTCCGAGGCGACGCAGGAGTGGAACGTGGCGGACGCGCGCCGCTTCGCCGGCATGCTGGACCGCATCGCGCGCTGTCCCAAACCGACCATCGCCCAGGTGCACGGCGTCGCGCTGGGCGGCGGCGTCGGCCTGACGCTGGCCTGCGACATCGCCGTGGCCGCGGCCGGCTCACAGTTCGCGGTCAGCGAGGCGCGCTTCGGCATCCTCCCGTCCGTGATCGGGCCGTACGTCGTGAACGCCGTCGGTCCGCGCGAGGCGCGTCGGCTCGCACTCACCGCCAGCCGCATCCCGGCCGCCGAGGCGTTGCGCATCGGCATGATCCATGAGGTCGTCCAGAGCGACGACGCCGGCGGGCTGGACGGCGCGGTCGAGCGCTGGATCGCGGAGCTGCTGATGAATGGCCCCAATGCGCAGGCCGAGATCAAGGCGCTGATGGCGCAGATCGAAGTTGGTCCCATCACCGGCGAGGTCCGCGAGCTCACCGCCCAGACCATCGCTCGCGTGCGCATGGGCGCCGAGGCGAAGGAGGGCTTCGCGGCCTTCCTCGGCAAGCGGCCCGCGGCCTGGATCCCGGGCCAGGTCGGCGGCTCGGACTGAGCACGCGCAGCCGCCTCACAAGATTCAGAACGACGACTCGGAGACAGCAATGACGGAAACGACGGGATCCTGGCGTGTCGCGAGCGCCCCGGCCGCGCAAGCGCCGGTGGCCGTGATCGGCGCGGGCGTGATGGGCGCGGGTATCGCGCAGGTGGCGGCGCAGGCCGGCCATCCGGTGCAGCTGATGGACCTGCGCGAGGGCGCCGCCGCGGCGGCGATCGCGCAGATCGGCAAGGCGCTCGACGGACTGGTGACCAAGGGCCGCCTGGAGGCGGCCGAGCGCGAGTCGGTGATGAGCCGCCTCACCCCCGCGGGCACGGTGGCGGAGCTGAAGGACGCGGCGCTGGTGATCGAGGTGATCGTCGAGAAGCTCGAGCCCAAGCAGGCGCTGCTGCGCGAACTCGACGCGCTGCTGCCGGCCGAGGCGCTGATCGCATCCAACACCTCGTCGATCAGCATCACCGCGCTGGCCAACGGCATGACGACGCCGCGCCGGCTGGTCGGCATGCACTTCTTCAACCCGGTGCCGCTGATGAAGCTGGTCGAGGTCGTGTGGGGCGCGGAGACCGACCCCTCGGCCGCCCAGGCGATCGAGCAGCTCTCGCGCCGCTGGGGCAAGACGCCGGTGCATGCGAAGTCCACGCCGGGCTTCATCGTCAACCGGATCGCGCGTCCTTATTACGCGGAGACCCTGCAGCTGCTGCAGGAGCAGGCCGGCAGCCCGACGCTGCTGGACCGCGCGCTGCGCGGCGCGGGCTTCCGCATGGGACCTTGCGAGCTGATGGACCTGATCGGTCACGACACGAATTACCTGGTCACGCAGTCCGTCTTCGAGGCGAATTACGGCGACAAGCGCTATCAACCCTCGCTGGTGCAGAAGGCGCTGGTCGACGGCGGCCGACTGGGCCGCAAGGCGGGCAAGGGCTTCTATGAGGGCACGCCCGTGGCGGCCGAGCCGGCGGCCGCGTTCGACGGCGAGCTCGGCGCGGTGACCCTGGCGGGGCGCGGGGCGCTGGTCGAGCGCCTCGGCGGGTGGATGGAGACGCGCGGGGTGGCGTTCTCGCGCGACGAGTCGGCGGACTGGAACGGCGTCGCCATCGAGGGGCTGCAACTGCACTTCACGCGGGGGCGTTGCGCCGGGCAGCTCGCGCAGGAGCGCCGGCAGCCGGGACTCGCGGTGATCGACTGGCCGCTGGCGCCGGACCGCATCGACGGACTGGCGATCGCCTTCGCGCCGCGGGTGGACGACGCGCAGCAAGCGCATGCGCAGCGGCTGCTGCGCCGTCTGGGCTGGGAGCCGCTGGTGCTGCGCGACGTGCCAGGTCTTGCCGTCGCGCGGACGGTGGCGATGCTGATCAACGAAGGCGCCGATGCGGTCTGGCAAGGCGTCTGCGACGAGGCCGGCGCGGACACGGCGATGAAGCTGGGCGTCAACTATCCGGCCGGCCCGTTCGAGTGGCTGGCGTTGCTGGGCGCGCCGCTGGTGGCGGACGCGCTGGAGGGGCTCTTCGAGGCCTATCGCAGCGAGCGGTACCGGATCAGCCCGCTGCTGCGGCAGCGCGCCTGGGCCTGACACGGGCAACCGCGAACAAAAAAGCGACCCGAGGGTCGCTTTCTTCATTGAGCCGAGGCTGGCCTCACAGCAGCATGCGCAGGTGAGCTTGCGCCTGCAGCAGCGGGGGCAGGCAGTGCTCGACCATCTGCTCGATGCTCATGCGGGTGGCGTGGACGCTGATGGCCATCGCGGCGACGGTGTCGCCCTTGTAGTTCTTCAGCGGCACGGCGACCGAACGCAGACCTTGTTCCAGCTCCTGGTCGATCAGCGCGTAGCCCTGGGCGCGGGCGCGGGCGATCTCAATGCGCAGGCGCTCGGGATGCGTGATCGTGTGCGGGGTCAGGGCGGTCAGCTCCTGCCGGGCGATGAAGGCGTCGACTTCGGCTTGCGGTTGCGCGGCCAGCAGCACGCGGCCGTTGCCGGTGCAGTAGGCGGGAACGCGGGTGCCGGGTTGCAGCGTCGGCGAGACCACGCGGCCCGCGCTGGTCGCGGAGATGCAGATCACGTCGTTGCCGTCCAGCACGCCGGCCGAGGAGGCTTCCTTCATCGCGTACGCCAGCTTGTGCAGCTCGGGTTCGATGATGCGGGGCAGGCGGGCGGAGTGCATGTAGCTCTGACCCAGGCGCAGCACCTTGGGGGTCAAGGCAAACATCTTGCGGTCCTGCGAGACGAAGCCCAGGTGGGTCAGCGTCAGCAGGTAGCGGCGGGCGGCGGCACGGGTCAGACCGGTACGGCCGGCGACTTCGCTGATGGTCAGGCGCGGACGCTCCTGATCGAAGGCTTCAATCACGGCCAGACCCTTTTCCAGACCGGCGACCAGATCGCGCTTGAGCGGACCGGTGCGGACTTCGGCGTCGGGGGCGGTGGAGGGTGCGACCGACAGGGCGGTCAATTCATCATCGTGGGCTCGAGCAGCGGACATGGCAGACAAAACGTGCGTTTGACGCCCAAATCTGCTGGGCGTAAGCAGGTGATGTCCAGAACTATAGGGACAACCCGGTGAAGAATCTTTGCCAAGGCAATTGTTTTGGCTGCAATTCGCACCACGATGCACCAAATTGGTGAGCGTTGCGCGCAGAACGCCCCACGACCTTCAGGAGGCGGTGTGATCGGGCGTTCGGCGGGAGAAAAGTGCGTGAAACCGCAATCGGCTCGGTCGCTAAGCAGGGCGTCAATAGTCAGACATCATGCTTGTTAGCGCGGGGACCGACATAAATGAGCGGTATGCGCCATCAAACGAAGTCAGTATGCCAGGGGCTGTGCGATTGGCGCCTACGTGGTCCTACTTCCGCCCATGACTATTTTTCAATCGCCCCCAACTTTTGGATATGGGTCGATTGCCGCCGCTTTGCACCGTCCTGGTGCTTGGGAAGTGCGAAAGTCCGCACAGCTAGCGCTGGGCGGAGCTTCGTCCAGGATGAAAAGTCTGACTATTCAGAAATCGCGGGAATAGTTGGCACTTTTAGCAAATATGGCAGCTCTATCGAGATGAACGACCCTGGATTTGCTAGCTCAAATGACGATGGCGCCGGGCCGCGAAACGCGGCGCCGACGCCATCGGAATGGGAGAACGGAGGGGCGTCGCCGTCAGACGCGCTCGACCACCACCGCGATGCCCTGGCCGACGCCGATGCACATCGTGCACAGCGCGTAGCGGCCGCCGGTGCGGTGCAGCTGGTTGACCGCGGTCGTGATCAGACGCGCGCCGCTGGCGCCCAGCGGATGTCCGAGCGCGATCGCGCCGCCGTTCGGATTGACGCGCGGATCGTCGTCGCCCAGGCCCAGGTCGCGCAGGACCGCCAAGCCCTGAGCGGCGAAGGCTTCATTCAGCTCGATCACGTCCATCTGATCCAGCGTCAGGCCGACCTGGGCCAGCACCTTGCGAGCGGCCGGGGCCGGGCCGATGCCCATGATGCGCGGCGCGACGCCGGCGGTGGCCATGCCCAGCACGCGGGCGCGCGGGGTCAGGCCGTGCCGGGACAGCGCCGCCTCACTCGCGATCAGCAGCGCGCAAGCGCCGTCGTTGACGCCCGAGGCGTTACCGGCAGTCACGCTTCCGTCCGGCCGGACCACGCCCTTGAGCTTGGCCAGCGCCTCCAGGCTCGTCTCGCGAGGGTGTTCGTCCTGGCTGACGATGACCGGATCGCCCTTCTTCTGCGCAATGGTGACCGGGCAGATCTCGGCGTCGAAGACACCGGCGCGCTGCGCGGCCAGGGCGCGGGTCTGGCTGGCCAGGGCCATGCGGTCCTGGGCCTCGCGTTCGATGCCGAAGTCGGTGGCGACGTTCTCGGCCGTCTCGGGCATGGAATCCACGCCGTATTGCGCCTTCATCTTCGGGTTGACGAAGCGCCAGCCGATGGTCGTGTCGTAGATCGCGTTGCTGCGGGAGAACGCGCTCTCCGCCTTGGGCATGACGAAGGGAGCGCGGCTCATGCTCTCGACGCCGCCGGCGATCAGCAGCTGGGCCTCGCCCGCGCGGATCGCCCGGGCGGCGCTGCCGACGGCGTCCATGCCGGAACCGCACAGCCGGTTCAGCGTCACACCGGGCACGTCGATGGGCAGGCCCGCCAGCAGGGCCGACATGCGGGCGACATTGCGGTTGTCCTCGCCCGCTTGGTTGGCGCAGCCGTAGAAGACGTCGTCCAGCGCCGCCCAGTCGACCGACGGGTTGCGCGCCATCAGGGCCTGGATGGGCACGGCGCCCAGATCGTCCGCGCGAACTGACGCCAGCGCCCCGCCATAGCGGCCGAAGGGTGTGCGCTGTGCGTCGCAAATAAAGGCATGCATTCACTGTCTCCAGAATCTTTATGAGAATGGCGGGTTCAGAGGATCATAGGGGGCCGCTGGAAAAACCTGTGACAAGTTGCACGCTCGTCTCGGGAACATGCTGCCTGCCGTACCGCTGACGCCGTTTTCGCTTAAGTTGCGCCCCTTGGCAGCCGATGCTGCTGACGAGGACGCCTCAACCCAGGGCGCGGAATTACAAGAATGAAGGACAGATCGGCCGATCCGCTAATCGATGTGAGCCAGCTCAAGGTGGGGATGTTCATTCATCTCGACCTGGGCTGGATGTCGCATCCGTTCCCGCTGAGCAGCTTCAAGCTGAGCTCGGAGGAGCAGCTGCTGATCCTGCGCCGTCTGGGTTTGAAGCAGGTGCGCTGGAGCCCCGGCAAGAGCGACCTGCCGCTGGACGCCACCCCGATGCCGCCTCCGGCCGCCGCGCCCGCGAGCGTCGTCCAGGAGCAGCCGGCCGAGGACGAAGCCCGCGAGCGCCATCGTCGCCTGCTGGCCGAGCAGCGCGACGCGCTGCTGCTGTGCGAGCGCCAATACGCCGAGGCTGCTACCGCGCTGCGCGAGGTCATGGATCTGGTGCCGCGTGAGCCCTCGGATGCCCGCGACCGCTCGGCTGCGCTGTCTCGCGCGCTGCTGGACAAGATGCTGGTCGAGGGTGACATCAACATTCGCCTGCTCAACGAGGGCGCCGGCGAACGCGCCACCGCCCATGCGCTGAATGTGGCCGTGGTCGCGATGCTGCTGGGCCGGGCCTTCGGCATGGGCCGCGACGAGATGCTGGACCTGGGCCAGGGTGCACTGCTGCACGACATCGGCAAGATGGAGCTGACGCCGCGCTTCCGCCATCGGGACGACGGTTTCACCGCGGCGGAGGTCTCCGCCTATCAGCAGCACGTCGCCAAGGGCGTGATGCTGGGCCAGAAGATGGGCGTGGGCGCCGGACCGCTGCTGATCATCGCGCAGCACCATGAGCACGCCGACGGCAGCGGCTTCCCGCAGCGCCTGAACGCCGACCGCATGAGCATCGGCGCCCGCATCGTGGCGCTGGTGAATCGTTTCGACGGGCTGTGCAATCCGCTGGTCAGCTCCAAGGCGATGACGCCGCACGAGGCGCTGTCGCTGATGTTCGCGCAAGGCCGCAGCCGCTTCGACGCGACCATGCTCAACGCCTTCATCCGGATGATGGGCGTGTATCCGCCGGGCTCGGCCGTGCAGTTGACCGACGACCGCTATGCGCTGGTCGTGGCGGTGAACTCATCACGGCCGCTCAAGCCCAAGGTGATGGTGCATGACCCGAAGGTGCCGCGCGACGAGGCGCTGGTGCTCAATCTGGAAGAGCTGCCCGATCTGGGCATCCGCCGCAGCGTCAAGCCGCAGCAGTTGCCGCGCGCCTCACTGGACTACCTGAGCCCGCGCAGCCGCATCGCCTATTTCTTCGAGTCGGCCGGCCCCGTGCCGCCCAGCTCGCCCGGGGAGATGGCCGCTTGAACGCTCCGGTCCGCCAGAACGCCGCGCCCGTTGCGGCTTTCAACACCGCCTTGATGCCGCTGATCGACGGCCTGCAGGAGGCCGTGTGGCTGGTGGACGCCCGCACGCATTGCGTGGTGGCGGTGAACAGCGCCTCGCAGCAGTTGCTGGGACTGCCCGCGCGGGACCTGATCGGCGCGAGCATCGAATCCCTGGCCTCGACGCCCGAGGACGCGCTGTTCTGGATGGACGCCGCGATCGGCCGCCGCGAGAGCCTGCACACCGACACGATGATGCGGCACGCCGACGGCCGCATGCTGTGGATCTCCCGCCGCATCAGCCACATGGCGCAGCCGCAGGGCGACGGTCTCTGGCTGATCGCCATGCGTGACCAGACCCAGCAGCGCCATCATGACGAGGAGCGCGAGACGCTGCTCGCCGAGTTGCGCGCCACGCTCGAATCCACCGCCGACGGCATCCTGGTCACCGACCTGGCCGGCCGCATCCGCAGCTTCAATCAGCGGCTCGCGTCGATGTGGGGGATCCCGGAGGACTTGCTCAACGACCGCAACGACGAGGCCGTGCAGGCCTGGATGCGGCGCAGCGTGGTCGACGGGGCCTCCTATGCGATGCGTCTGGGCGCGATCCAGGAATCGCCGCTGCTGCACACCAGCGACAACCTCAAGCTGCTCGACGGCCGCGTGCTGGAGCGTGTGTCGCTGCCGCAGTGGAGCCGTGGCCGGCCGATCGGCCGGGTGTATTCCTTCCGCGACCTGAGCGAGAAGCTCGCCGCCCATCAGCGCATCGAGGAGCTGTCCCACAGCGACATGCTCACCGGGCTCCCGAATCGGCGCGCGCTGATGGAGCGGGTCGACTACGCCCAGGCCATGGCCCGCCGCGAGACCACGCCCTTCGCGCTGCTCAACGTGGACCTGGACCGTTTCAAGCAGATCAATGACACGCTGGGCCATGCCTACGGCGACCGCGTGATCAAGGAAGTCGCGCTGCGGCTCAAGGAGTCGCTGCGCGAGGTGGACACCGTCGCCCGCCTGGACGGCGACGAGTTCGCGCTGCTCATCCATCAGGCCGACGCGCGCGGCGCCGAGCATGCGGCACGCCGCGTGCAGGAGGCGATGTCGCGGCCGTTCTGCTTCGACACGCTGAGCTTCACCGTGACCTGCAGCATCGGCATCGCGCTCTTTCCCGGCGACGGCGCCAGCGCCGAGGAGTTGCTGGCCAGCGCCGAGCGCGCGATGCACTGGGTCAAGGAGAGCGGACGCAGCGCGTTCCGCTTCCATCAGCCGCGCAAGGACGTGGACCTGCTGTCGCGCATGCGGCTGGACCACGCGATGCGTCAGGCGCTGCAGGAACATGAGTTCCGGCTGCACTTTCAGCCGCAGCTCTCGCTCGAGACGGGCGAGCTGGTCGGCGCCGAGGCACTGATCCGCTGGCGCGATCCGCTGCGCGGCGACGTGCCGCCGTCGGAGTTCATCCCTGTGGCGGAGGAGAGCGGCTTCATCGTCGCCATCGGCCAATGGGTGCTGCAGCAGGCGGTGGCGCAGGCCGCGGCCTGGCTGAAGCGAGGATTGCGGGTGCCGGTGGCGGTGAACGTGTCGGCGCTGCAGTTCCAGCAGACGCACTTCGTCGAGCAAGTCGCGCAGGCGCTGCGCGCCTACGACCTGCCGCCCTCGCTGCTGGAGCTGGAGCTGACCGAGTCCGTGCTGCTGCGCGACGCCGACGAGGCGCTGCATCGCATGCGCGCGCTGTCGGAGCTGGGCGTGCTGATGGCGATCGACGACTTCGGCACAGGCTATTCCAGCCTGGGCTATCTGAAGCGATTCCCCATCCAGCGCCTGAAGGTCGACCGCAGCTTCATCAAGGGCCTGCCGGGCGACGCCAGCGATGCGGGCATCGTCAATGCAATCGTGCAGATGGGCCGCGCGCTCAATCTGAAGGTCATCGCCGAAGGCGTGGAAACCGAGGCGCAGCGCGACTTCCTGGACCGCTGCGGTTGCCACGAGTTCCAGGGTTTCCTGTGCGCGCCGGCGCTGGAGACGCGCGCCTTCGAAGAGCGCGCCAGCCAGATCGCCGCGCAGGCCGAGGCGCTCAAAGCGGCGCGCGCCGCCGAGGCAGCCCAGGCGTCGCGCGGTGTGCGTGCGTCGGTGCACGTGCTGCGTGGCGGTACCAACGGCTGATCGTCGTTCCCTGGTTTCCGATCGCTGATCGCTGATCGGGTCTTCCCTCGGGAGCGCTCCCCACAGCCGCGCGCGGGCCGGCGGCACAATGCGCCGGTGGCCGCAGTCGACGGCCGGGAGACAAGCGTGCTGTACAAGTTCAAGTCCAAGGCCGGTGCTGATGTGATCATGCTGGCCGCCCACGGCGACCAGGCGCTGCAGGCGCTGGGGCGTTCGCCCGCTGCGCAAGGCATCTTCCAGGCGGGCGATCTGTCGGCGCTGATCGCCCGCGGCGACGCCGCGATCGCCGATGAGCAGGCCGCCTACGAGCGCGCCGTCAAAGAGGCCGAGGCCGAAGGCCGCAAGCCGCCGCCCAAGCCCGAGGTGATGCTGCGTCAGCGCCTGTGGCCGCTGCTGGAGCTGATGCGCGCCGCGCAGGCCGCCAACACCGACGTGGCCTGGGGCGTCTGAATGACGGCCAGCCCGACGATCGCCGAGTCCGCCAGCGCGTCCGCCGAACCCACCTTGATCCTGGCGATCCGCCATGGCGAGACCGCCTGGAATCGCGAGGGCCGGCTGCAGGGGCATCTGAACCTGCCGCTCAACGCGCTCGGCGAGCGCCAGGCCGAGCGCCTGGGCGCGGCGCTGGCCGACGAGCACCTCGACGCGATCTATTCCAGCGATCTGGACCGTGCCGCGGTCACCGCGCGAAACCTCGCCGGCCCGCATGGCATCGAGGTGCGGCTCGATCAGCGGCTGAGGGAGCGCGCCTTCGGCATCCATGAGGGCAAGCTCTGGACCGAGATCGAATCCGAGTTTCCCGAGGACGCGCTGCGCTGGCGCCGCCGGGATCCGGCCTTCGGTCCGCCGGGGGGCGAAAGCTTGGAGCAGCTGTCCGAGCGTGTGGTGGGCGTCGTGTCCGAGCTGGCCGCGGCGCATGCGGGTCAGACCATCGCCATCGTCGCGCATGGCGGCGTGCTGGACTGCTTGTATCGCGCTGCCACGCGCATCGACCTGCAGGCGCCGCGCAGTTGGGTGCTGGGCAATGCGAGCGTCAACCGGGTGCTGTATTCGCCGCAGGGCTTCACGCTCGTGGGCTGGAACGACGACCAGCATCTGCAAGGGCTGACGCTGGACGATCCGGGCGTGCCGGGGTTCATGCCGGGGGCGCTGCAGACTGCCAAGGTCTGAGGGCCGGCGAAGGGAAGACCCTCTCCCCAGCCCTCTCCCGCAAGCGGGAGAGGGAGCATTCAGCGCGCTTGCTGTTCACTTCTTCTCTCGCAAGTGGGCGAGGGGGCCGCACGGCGCGCTGTCAATCGCGGCTCGCGGTGCTGGTTCACTCCCTCGCCCGCGGGGCGGGAGAGGGCGGGGGAGAGGGTGGGAGCGGTGCAGTACGCCAGAGCTCGAAGACCCTCTCCCGCAAGCGGGCGAGGGAGTTACGCTGACCATCAGAGGCGCCGCATCGAGCGCCCATCGAGGAGACCATGACCGACGCTCAGATCATCGTGCTGGCGACGCCGGTGTTCTTCGCCCTGATCGGGCTGGAGTACTGGATCGGCGTGCGCCGTGGCTGCAACACCTATCGGCTCAATGACGCGATGAGCAGCATCGCGCTGGGCATGCTCAGCCAGGTGGTGGGCGTGCTGACCAAGCTCTTCACGCTGGGCATCTACACCTGGGTCTTCGAGCACGCGGCGCTGACCCGGCTGGACGCCGGCGCCTGGTGGGTCTGGCTGAGCGGGCTGCTGCTCTACGACTTCCTCTACTACTGGCATCACCGGCTGGGCCACACCACCGCGCTGCTGTGGGCCGCGCACGCGGTGCACCATCAAAGCGAGGACTACAACCTGTCCACCGCGCTGCGTCAGACCGGCAGCGGCTGGCTGGTCGGCTGGGCCTTCTACATCCCCATGGCCATCCTCGGCTTCCCGCCGCTGGTCTTCGCGGTGGTCGCGCTGATCGACCTGCTCTACCAGTTCTGGGTCCACACCCAGCAGATCGGACGGCTGGGCGGGTTCGACCGCTGGTTCTGCTCCCCGTCCAATCACCGCGTCCATCACGCCGTCAACGACCCCTATCTGGATCGCAACTACGGCGGCATCCTGGTCATCTGGGACCGGATGTTCGGGTCCTTCCAGGAAGAGCTCGACCACGAGCCCTGCGTTTACGGCACCCGGGATGCGCTCTCTAGCTGGAATCCCTGGGCCGCCAACGTGCAGGTCTACGCCAAACTCCTGCGCAAGACTCGGCTCACCCCTCGCTGGCGCGACAAGCTGCGCCTGTGGTGGGAGCCCGCGCACTGGGAACCCGGCATCGGCGCCCGCATAGCGCCCGGATACGACCCGCACGGCAGGTTGCTGTTCGACCCCGTGGTCTCGTCCTCGCACCGCGCGGCGGCGGCGCTGCTGTTCGTGCTGCTGCTGATCGGCGTGGCGCTGTTCCTGTGGAACGCGCACCGGCTCGGCACCGCGGCCCAGATCGCCGTGCTGGCAGGCCTGCTGGCGGGGCAGGCCGCAACCGCCCGCTTGCTCACTCCTCGTCCCGTGTCGTCCACCCCGGGACACCCCTAACGAAGAACTGTTGCGATTTCGCGTCGGCTGTCATGGGGGCGTGCAACGCACTTCTATACTCCGCACACCCTGCTGTACGCCAAACGCCCATAGCGCCGGGTTTACCTGGCCGAAACCTCCAACACACGAAGGTGGACATGAAAAAGATTGCCATTGCAGCTGCCATCGCGGCGCTCTCCGCTCCCGTTTTCGCCCAGAGCTCTGTCACGCTGTGGGGCCGGATCAACACGTCGGTCGAGAGCATCAAGACCGGCAACGGCGACCGCGTCGCCTCGATGGTCAACAACAACTCGCGTCTGGGCTTCAAGGGCACGGAAGACCTGGGCGGCGGCCTGAAGGCCAGCTTCGCGCTGGAACACGGTCTGAACTCCGACGACGGCAAGCAGACCAACTCCGCGTTCTGGAACCGTGAAGCCAGCGTGCAGATCGGCAGCGCGGAATTCGGCGCGATCCGTCTGGGCCGCTGGACCCCGGGCTCGTATTACGCGACCGCCGACTACGTGTCGATGCACAACCACGACACCGGCACCTCGGAAGACAAGCTGTACTCCGGCGCCGGCTTCACGCAGACCAACAAGGTCGGCTACTTCACCCCCAACGTCGGCGGCTTCAACGGCGAAATCGCCCTGCACGCCGGTGAAGGCGTGGATCCCCGCGGCTACGACGTCGCCCTGAACTACGACCAGGGCCCGCTGCACCTGGGCGCCGGCTTCAGCAAGCAAGGCTCCGCCAAGCAGTACGCGATCCGCGGCCTGTATGAACTGGGCGCCTTCACCTTCGGCGGCTACGCGCAGCGCGAAGAGTCCGGCACCCCGCAATCGCCGGGCGCCAAGGACGCGCGCTGGATCGGCCGCGCCGCCGTGATGTACACGCTGGGCCAGTCGGAATTCCACGTGAACGTCGGCGGCACCAAGGCCGGTGCTTACTCGTTCGGCAACGGTCGTTACGGCGGCAAGCAGTACACGCTGGCCTACAACTACAACCTGAGCAAGCGCACCAAGGTCTACGCCTTCTACACGGCCGTGGACGCCAACACCCCGAACAAGGTCAACGACCTGAACTCGTTCGCGCTGGGCGTGCGCCACAACTTCTGATCCTCGGATCGGCGAACGACAAAGGCGCTCCTCGGAGCGCCTTTTTCATTGGGGCGGCCACCTTGAGCGTGGCATCGTTTGGGCGGTCCAGCGGCTCTGGCCGGGCCAGGTCTTGCCTGGCCGCGGGACAGCGTCCACCGTTGCTTGTTCTCGACTACTCGTCGAAGAGCTGCCCCGCCTGCTTGGGCGGCGCGACGCCCAGGTGCCGATACGCCGCCAGCGTCGCGATGCGGCCGCGCGGCGTGCGCTGCAGGAAGCCCTGCTGGATCAGATAGGGCTCGATGACGTCCTCGATAGTGCCCGGCTCCTCGCCGATTGCGGCGGCGACGTTGTCCAGCCCCACCGGTCCGCCGTCGAAGCGGTGCACGACCGCCTCCAGCAGCTTGCGGTCCATCAGGTCGAAGCCCAGTGGATCCACGTCCAGCATGGCCAGCGCCTTCTCCGCGATCGTGCGGGTGATGGTGCCGTCGGCCTTGACCTCGGCGTAGTCGCGCACCCGGCGCAGCAGCCGGTTCGCGATCCGCGGCGTGCCGCGCGAGCGCCGCGCCACTTCCAAGGCGCCGGACGCCTCGATGGGCGCGCCCAGCAGCGCGGCCGAGCGCGTCACGATGCGCTGCAGCTCCTCGGAGGTGTAGAACTCCAGCCGCGCCACGATGCCGAAGCGGTCGCGCAGCGGATTGGTCAGCATGCCCGCGCGCGTGGTCGCGCCCACCAGGGTGAAAGGCTGCAGGTCCAGCTTGATCGAACGCGCTGCCGGACCCTCGCCGATCATGATGTCGATCTGATAGTCCTCCAGCGCCGGGTACAGGATTTCCTCGACGACCGGCGACAGCCGATGGATCTCGTCGATGAAGAGCACATCGTTGCGCTCGAGATTCGTGAGGATCGCGGCCAGGTCCTTGGGCTTCTCCAGCACCGGGCCGCTGGTCTGGCGCAGGTTCACGCCCAGCTCCGCGGCGATGATGTGGCTCAGCGTGGTCTTGCCCAGGCCGGGCGGGCCGAACAGCAGCACATGATCCAGCGCCTCGCCGCGCTTCTTCGCGGCGCCGATGAAGATCTCCAGCTGCTCCCGCGCCTTGGCTTGGCCGACATACTCGTCCAGCAGCTTGGGCCGCAGCGCGCGCTCGATCGCGTCCTCGTTGGGCGAGGTCGGCTGCGCGCTGATCAGCCGCGCCTGCTGCGGGCGCGGGGTGAAGTCGTCGGTCTGGATGCTCATGGCGAAGGATTGTGCGGCGGGTCGCTGCGGAAGGCGGCGGGCTCAGGACGGGACGATCACGACAAGTGCTTCATCGCGAGCTTGATGCCCTCGCTGACGCCCACGTCCGCCGGCAGCGACTTGAGCGCGATACCGGCCTCCTTCTCGCTGTAGCCCAGGGCGACCAGCGCTTGCAGGATGTCGGCCTGCGCGTCGTTGGCGACGGACACAGGCTGCGACAGATCGGGGCTGAGCTTGCCCTTGAGCTCCAGCAGCAGCCGCTCGGCGGTCTTCTTGCCGATGCCCGGCACCTTCACCAGACGCCCGGCCTCCTGCCGCGAGACCGCCTGCGCCAGATCGCCCACCGACATGCCCGACAGCAGCGACAGCGCCATCTTCGGGCCGACGCCGCTGATCTTGATCAGCAGGCGGAAGGTGTCGCGCTCCTCCGCGGTCAGGAAGCCGAAGAGGACGTGCGCGTCCTCTCGGATGCTCAGGTGGGTCAGCAGCGCGGTCTTCTCGCCCAGGCCGGGCAGGTTGAAGAAGGTGCTCATCGGGACGTCGACTTCGTAGCCGACGCCCTGCACGTCGATGAGGATCTGCGGGGGCGATTTTTCCGCGATGACGCCGCTGAGCTTGCCGATCATGGGCGCGGATTATCCGCGTTCGGCGAGGCGTCGAGCGGCTTCTGCTGGATGTTTGTCCAGTATTTTCCCCGAGGGGCGACCCAGGCGCGCGAAAGCGCCCGCAGGGGCTCAGTTGCGGCCGAACAGGCCCAAGCGCTGCGCTTCCAGCGCGGCCTCGGCGCGCGAGCTCACGTTGAGCTTGCGGTAGATCTGCTTGACGTAGTCGGCGATGGTGTGGCGCGACAGGCCCAGCTGCACCCCGATTTCCGGCAGGGTGAAGCCCTTGGCGACGCGCAGCAGCACCTCGGTCTCGCGATCGGTCAGCGAGACCTCGTGCAGCACCTGCGCCGCCTGCGGCCGGCGCTGCGAGGTGAAATAGGCGATGACCTTGCGGGCGATGGACGGCGACAGCGGCGGCTCGCCCTGGCTGATGCGCTGCAGCTGCTCGACCAGCAGCTCGCGCGACTGCTCCTTGAGCAGATAGCCGAAGGCGCCGGCTTGCAGCGCGGGGAAGAGGTGCTCGTCGTCGTCGTGGATGGTGACGATGACGGATTGGACTTCGGGTTGCTTCTCACGCAGCGCGGAGATCACGTCCACGCCCGAGCCGTCCGGCAGGCCCAGGTCCAGCAGCGCCAGCGTGAAGCGCTGCGAGTTGACCTGCTGCAGCGCATCCTGCACGCGCGAGCACTCGGTGACGACCGCGTTGGCGAAGACCTGTTTGACCAGGACCTTGAGCCAGGCACGGATTTCGGGAATGTCTTCGAGCAGCAGGATGTGGTTCATGGCGCGGGATTCTTGCTCAGGAAAGCGACAGCCACGGGAAAGCTGGCGGGTGTTTGCAACGGTACGGCTTTCCACGCGGGCTGACCATCCTGAACAACGCCCGAGTGTGGCGCGGTCGGCAATGGATCACGCCCGCGCGCGCTTTGCGGCCCCTTCGGCGCGAACCGGGGCCGGTTCTTCCGGGAAGAGGGCGGGAGAGAACGCGATGGATGCGGGGATCGATGACGGGTCCGAGGCTGATCGGCAGCAAAAAGGCACCGGATCAGAGCGGGATGGTCAGGCGGATCACCGTGCCCCAGCCGGGGCCGGATTCGACCAGGCACTGGCCGTGCATCTGCTTGGCGCGCGCCTTCATGCTGGCCATGCCGTGTCCCTTGTCCAGGCGACCTTCCAGCTCCAGCGGGATGCCTTGGCCGTTGTCCTGGATGACGACGGAGAAATAGCCGTCCTGCGCCGAGCAGCTGATCACGCAATGCGTCGCACCCGAGTGCTTGATGATGTTGCTCACCGACTCACGCAGGATACGGGTGGTCTGGACGTAGGCGCGGGCGGGGAAGGTGTGCTCGATGTCCTCGGCGGGAGATTTCCACTCGGCCAGGATGTTGGCCTGGGCCAGGCGCGACACCACCTCGGCGCGCCAGTCGCCCAGCGCGTCCAGCAGCACGACCGGTTTGCCGGTCAGGCCGCGCACCGACAGCCGCATCTCTTCCAGCGCTTCGCGCGCCAGGGTGGAGATGCGGTCCGACTCGCTGGTGTGGACGATGGTCAGCAGCTTGGCGCCCAGGTCGTCGTGCAGGTCGGCGGCGATGCGCTTGCGCTCGCGCTCGGTGACCTGCTCGAGCTTGGCTTCCGCAACCTGGTCGAAGTGGCGCTCCAGTTCGGCGATGCGTTCCTGCAGGCGCAGCTCGCCCTGCAGCACGGCCAGCTCCGATTGCGACAGCGCGCGCGAGAACTCCCGCACCCGGTGCAGCCCCAGGCCGATCAGCGACAGTGGTGCCAAGATGCCGGCCAAGCCGCTGCCCGGCAGCGTCCAGGCGGCGACCACGGCCAGCGCGCCCAGGCCGATCAGCACGCAGCTGATGACGAAGTCGGCGCGGGGATAGCGCTCCTCCAGCGTGGGCAGGAACATGTCCTGCCACAGATGCCAGACATGCCAGGCCATCGCAATCAGCAACTGCGCGCCCAGCCACCAGAGCGCGAACCCGGCGATGCGTGCGGTCGGAAACGGCAACAGCAGCGCGATCGGGAAGAGCACCGCCTGCGCCAGCAGCGCGCGGTGCAGACGGCGATCGCGCCGGCGCAGCCGTCGCATCAGGTAATGGACGCCGCACCACAGCAGCCAGGGCGCGAGCACGACGGCGACCGCCGCCGGCCAGGGCGTCAGCGGCGCCAGGCCGACCATCAGCACCCAGCCCGGCATCAGCGCCAGCAGCCAGCTGATGTGACGCTGCGCACGGCGCTGCCAGATCAGCAACCCCAGCACGAAAGCCATCAGCACCAGCGCCGACTGCAGCCCGTAGCCGAGTTGGGAGGCCAGCAGCGACCAGCGGCTCACCGGGCCCGGATCGCCGCTGCCCGCGGCCTGCGCCAGGCAGGCCGGTGCGATCAGCGCGAGCAAGGCGGTCAGGCCGACGGTCAGCGCGCCAGCGGCGCCGCGCACGGGCGACTCGGGGGGCGCGGTCACGGCGATATCGACCGTGCTTTCCGGACCCGCCTCCCGCTGGTCCGTCCCTTGTTGTTCTATGGTCCGCTGCATGGGGGGCGATTGTGCAGTGACGACCGACGCGCGGCGCACCGGCGCGCGACAATAGCGCCCTCAACCCCCCTGAATACGGAGCCTGCGCCGCTTTGAACCTGCGCCACGCTTTCACCCCTGCCGACAACCGCCGCCTGTCCCATTTGTGCGGTCCGTTGGACGAGCATCTCCGCCAGATCGAGGCGGCCCTGTCGGTGCGCATCACCCATCGCGCCGAGCACTTCAACATCGAGGGCGAGCGCGCCGCGGCCCAGCGGACGCTGCTTCTGCTGGAGGCGATGTATGCGCGCGCCGATCGCGCCATACCGGCCGAGAGCCTGCGGCTGGCCATCGTCGAGGCGGCCAACGACGTCGCCGCGCCGATGCGCTCCGGCGGCGCGCCGGGCGACGTGGATGCCGAGGGCCACGTCGTGCTGCGCACGCGCCGCGCCGACCTGGCCGGTCGCACGCCCAATCAGCACGAGTACCTGCGGCGCATCCTGTCGCACGACATCAGCTTCGGCATCGGGCCGGCCGGCACGGGCAAGACCTTCCTGGCGGTGGCCTGCGCGGTGGATGCGCTGGAGCGCTCGTCGGTGCAGCGCATCATCCTGACCCGCCCGGCCGTCGAGGCCGGCGAGCGCCTGGGCTTCCTGCCCGGCGACCTGACGCAGAAGGTCGATCCGTATCTGCGCCCGCTGTATGACGCGCTCTACGACCTGCTCGGTTTCGACCGCGTGACCAAGGCCTTCGAGAAGGGCCAGCTGGAGATCGCGCCGCTGGCCTTCATGCGCGGCCGGACGCTGAATCACGCGTTCGTCATCCTGGACGAGGCGCAGAACACCACGCCCGAACAGATGAAGATGTTCCTCACCCGCATCGGCTTCGGCAGCAAATGCGTGGTGACGGGCGACACCAGCCAGATCGACCTGCCGCGCGGCATGGCCAGCGGGCTGGTCGACGCGGAGCAGGTGCTGGACGGCGTCGACGGCGTCGCGATCACCCGCTTCACCCGCGCCGACGTGGTCCGCCATCCGCTGGTGGCGCGCATCGTCCAAGCCTATGAAGAGCGGGCTGAGGCGCAGGCCGAGGCCGAAGCGCGCGAGCTGCAGGAACGCGAGGCCCACTTCGCTGAGGAGCGCGAGGAGCGCCGGTTGCGCGCGCTGCTGCTGCGCGAGCAGGCCATGCGCTTCGACGAGCGGCCGATCGCGCCGGCGACGACGCCCGTGGTGAAGCGCCCGGCGGTGAAGCCCGCCGCAAAGAAGCCCGCAGCCAAGACGACCGCGACGAAGGCTGTTGTCAAACCCGCCGCGAAGAAGCAGGCCGCCAAGACCCCCGCCGCAAAGAGCCCCGCGACCAGCAAGCCCCTCGTGAGGAAGCCGGCTGCCAAGCCTCCCGTCGCCAAGAAGGTGGTGGCCAAGAAGGTCGCGCCTCGCAAGGGAGCCGCCCGATGAGCCGCCCGGAACTGAGCCTCTCGTTGCAATTCGCGGATCCGCGCCACAAGGCGCTGCTGCCGCGCCACAAGGTGATCCGCTGGATGCGCGCGGCGCTGGAACTGCCCGGCGAGATGACCGTCCGCATCGTCGATGCGCAGGAGGGGCAGTCGCTCAATCGCGAGTACCGCTCCAAGGACTACGCGACCAACGTGCTGACCTTCGATTACGCCCATGAGCCCGTGGTCGCGGCGGATCTGGTGATCTGCGCCGAGGTCGTGGAGCGCGAGGCGAAGGAGATGGGCCTGGACCTGACCGCGCATTACGCGCACATGCTGGTCCACGGCACGCTGCACGCGCAGGGCTACGACCACGAGGAAGACGACGAGGCCGAATTCATGGAGGCGCGCGAGACCGAGCTCATGCTCGAGCTCGGCTTCGCTGATCCGTATGCGAAGGCCAAGGCGAAGGTCACGCCCGTCGCCAAGAAGTCCGCCGCCAAGAAGCCGGCGGTGAAGAAGCGCTGAGGGCACTCGGGCCTGAGCCATCCAAGCGCGCCGAGTGGCGCGCATTTTTTACTGCTGCGTGCCTAGGTAGCGCTTGCGCCAGAAGAAGGCGCCCAGCGCGATCGCCAGCGCGATCATCACGCCCGTCGCGATCCAGAAGCCGGTCGCCCGGTGGATCAGCGGCAGGGTGTCGAAGTTCATGCCGAAGATGCCGGTGATCAGGTTCAGCGGAAGGAAGATGGCGGTCAGCACCGTCAGCGTCCGCATGATGTTGTTGGTGCGCTCGCCCGTCAGCGAGAAGTGCATCTGGACCGAGGTCTCCGCAGAGGTCTCCAGCCGCCGCACATGCGAGAGCACCCGCTCCACGTGTTCCAGCACGTCACGCGATCGCACGCGAAGCAGCTCGCGCTCGCGCTCGGCGTGGGCGTCGCCGACGGGCCACTCGCCCAGCGCGTCGATCCACTCCTGCACCGCGCTGCGCTGGTCCTCGCAGAGGTCCTCCAGTCGCGACAGCGTGTCCCGCGCCAGCAGCACCACGGTCCAGTCGCGGAAGTGGCCGCGCCGGTCCAGCAGCAGGTTCTGCAGCGCGGTCAACTGACGCGTCAGCATGCGGCGCAGGTCCAGGTAGCTGTCGACCATGTGGTTGACCATGCGCAGCATCAGCTCGGCCGGGCTGGTCGGCAGCCGCGTCGAGCCGCGCAGATCGCGGCCCTCCTGCTGCGCGCCCAGCTTGCTGGCGAAGTAGTCGCGCAGCGCGCATTCGCCCGGATGCACCGTGATCAGCACGCGGTCGAAGACGGCGAAGCCGACCGGACTCGTGTCGATGGACTTGAGCGCCGCCTCGACCGCGGCGGGGCGGTGGGGCTCCTCGTCGGCCATCGTGTGCGGACTGCCGGGCAGCGTCGCCAGCCGGCGGAAGACCATCACGTCATACCAGCTGGTGTAGTCGAAGTGCGACGGCAGCTGCTGGTTCATCAGGTCCGACACATGCAGGTCGAGCAGCTGCGCGCCGGTCCAGCGCTGCAGCCGCTGCTGCAGCGTCGCGAGCTGGAGCTCGAATTCGCGCCGCGGCAGGCCGATCCAGAGGAAGCCCTCGGCAGGCAGCGCCTCGGGCAGGGTCGCGAGTTCTTCGTAGAGGCTCTCGCCGAGATGGAAGATGCGCATGCGTCCGGTGAGGGCAGGGGGCGTGCCGCGGAGCGATCGCCCCGATCAGGCGCCGGCCTTGATCAGGCGCGCGGCGTCCATCGCGAAATAGGTCAGGATGCCGTCGGCGCCGGCGCGCTTGAACGCCAGCAGCGCTTCCATCATCACCGCGTCGTGGTCCAGCCAGCCGTTGGCGGCGGCGGCCTTGATCATGGCGTACTCGCCGCTGACCTGATACGCGAAGGTCGGGACGCGGAACTCGTCCTTCACGCGCCGGACGATGTCCAGATATGGCATGCCGGGCTTGACCATCACCATGTCGGCGCCCTCGGCCACGTCCAGGCCGACTTCGCGCAGCGCCTCGTCGGTGTTACCCGGGTCCATCTGATAGGTCTTTTTGTCGGCCTTGCCCAGATTCGTGCGCGAGCCCACCGCGTCCCGGAACGGACCGTAGAAGGCGCTGGCGTACTTGGCGCTGTAGGCCATGATCCGCGTGTGGATGTGGCTGTCGGCCTCGAGCGCCTCGCGGATGGCGCCGATGCGGCCGTCCATCATGTCGCTGGGGGCCACGATGTCCACGCCCGCCTGGGCCTGGACCAGCGCTTGTTTCTTCAGCAGCTCGACCGTGCGGTCGTTCAGGATGTAGCCCTGCTCGTCGAGCACGCCGTCCTGGCCGTGGCTGGTGTACGGGTCCAGCGCGACGTCGGTCAGCACCCCAAGACCTGGCACCCGCTCCTTGAGCGCGCGCACGATGCGCGGGATCAGGCCGTCGGGGTTCGTGGCCTCGATGCCGTCGGGCGTCTTCAGCGCGGGATCGATGGCGGGGAACAGCGCCAGCACCGGGATGCCCAGTTCGACGCATTCCTCGGCCACGGGGATCAGCTTGTCCAGGCTCAGGCGCGAGACGCCGGGCATCGAAGCGATGGGTTCGACGCGGTTTTCGCCCTCGTGGACGAACACCGGGTAGATGAAATCGTTGGCGTGGAGGCGGTGTTCGCGGACCAGCGCGCGGGTGAAAGCGTCACGGCGCAGACGGCGCGGACGGCTCAGGGGATGGGGGGCAGGCAGTTGCATGGGTTTCGAGAAATACCACCGGGATGGGGGGCGCTACGTAGAAGGACGTAGATTCCGAAATTCGGCAGATCTGTTAAAGTCGCTCCTGAATGATAGCCGCTCGGTTGTCATTCCCTGCTTTTCCTCCCTGAGCAGGAGCCTTAACGTGATGACAGCGATAAGGCTTTCCAACCCCGGCTGTGAAGCCGGGGTTTTTTTTCGCGCCGTCCATAATGCCGCGATGCTCTGGATCAAAGCGCTACACATCATCTTCGTCGCCGCGTGGTTCGCCGGCCTGTTCTACCTCCCCCGCATCTTCGTCAATCTGGCGATGGTCCCGCAGGACAGCCACGCCGAGCGCGAGCGCCTGCTGCTGATGGGCCTGAAGCTCTACCGCTTCAGCTCGATGCTGATGGCCCTGGCATTGCTCTTCGGCCTGACGCTGTGGCTGCATTACGGCATTGGCCGCGGCCCGGGCAACGGCTGGATGCACGCCAAGCTGGCGCTGGTGGTGCTGGTGATCGGCTATCACCACATGTGCCGCGCGATGCTGCGCCGCTTCGAGCTCATGGCCAACCGCCGCAGCCACAAGTGGTACCGCGTGTTCAACGAGGTCTCGGTGCTGCTCTTCGCGGCCATCGTGATCCTGGTGGTCGTCAAACCCATCTGACCGCGCGATGAGCCGGCGCAGCTCCGCCACCTGGCTGGCCTTGTGCTATGCCGTGCTGGTCGTCTACGCCAGCCTCTATCCGTTCTGGCCCTGGCGTCTGCCGCCCAGCCTGCCCTGGCCCGGCGTCATCGGGCTGCCCTGGCCGCGCTACTGGGGCCGCTTCGACATCTGGATCAACGTCGTCGGCTACTGGCCGCTGGGCTTGCTGTGCTTCGCCGCGGTGATCCGCAGCGGGGGCGGGCTGTTGCGCGCGCTGGTGCTGAGCCTGCTGGGGCTGCCGCTGCTGTCCTTTTCGATGGAGACGCTGCAGTACTTCCTGCCCGGGCGCGTCCCTTCGCTGGCGGACTTCCTGCTCAACAGCGCCGGCGCCTGGACCGGCGCGCTGTGCGGCTGGGCGCTGTACCGCTTCGGCGGGCTGGAGCGCTGGGACGGCTGGCGCGAGCGCTGGTTCGTGCCGCACAGCGCGGGCGCGCTGGCGCTGCTGGCGCTGTGGCCGATCGGGCTGCTCTATCCGGCGCCGCTGCCGCTGGGGCTGGGCCAGCTCTTCCCGCGCTTGCGCGAATGGGTCGAGCTGCTGCTCGCCGACACCCCCTGGGAGCTGGTCCCGCGCGACCTGCCCGACGACCTCCCGCTGCCGCCGGGCCTGGAGGCCATCGCCATCGCGATGGGCCTGCTGGCGCCGTGTCTGCTCGCCTTGTCGGTCGCGCGGCCGGGCCGCTGGCGACGCATGCTGCTGGTGCTGGGCGCGCTGCTGCTGGGCGTGCTGTCGACGGCCTGGTCCACGCTGCTCAACTTCGGCCCCGATCACGCCTGGGCCTGGCTTACGCCGACGACGACGCCGGGACTGGCCATCGGCGGCGCGCTCGCGCTGCTGGCCGCGCTGATGTCGCGTCGCGCGAGCGCCGCCTGGGGCCTGGTCGTGCTGACCGCGCTGATCGCGCTGGTGGCCGAGGCGCCCTCCGATCCCTACCTCACCGAGAGCCTGCAGTTCTGGGAGCAAGGCCGCTTCGTCAACATGTACGGGCTGGCGCAGTGGGTGGGCTGGGTGTGGCCCTTCGCCGCGCTGGCCTGGCTGCTCTACGGCGTGACGCAGAGCGATCCGCCCCCGCCGCCGACGTCATCGCCGCCTGAAGCTGCGGCTTCGCCTTCGCCCGTCGATCGTGAAGAAGCGCACGATCTGGCGCTTGGTGGAAACCCTGAAACTACAATCGCCCGATGAGCTCCCCCAGCTACTACCAACGCCACATCTTCTTCTGCCTGAACCAGCGCGAGAACGAGAACGCCTGCGCCCAGCACGGCGCCCAGGAAGCCTTCGACCACTGCAAGCAGCGGGTCAAGGCCGAGAAGCTCGCGGGCAAGGGCGGCGTGCGCGTCAACAAGGCAGGCTGCCTGGACCGCTGCGCCGGCGGGCCCGTCGCCGTCGTGTACCCGGACGCGGTCTGGTACACCTTCGTGGACAAGGCCGACATCGACGAGATCGTCGAGCGCCACCTCAAGCACGGCCAGGTCGTCGAGCGCCTGGTGCTGGACGACGCGGTCGGCCGCTGAGGGAGCGCACGTCATGAATGCACAGACCCAGCGCCGGCTGATCGCCGGTCCGGCCGGCGCGATCGAATGCGCCGTCGACGAGCCCGCGGTGGATGCCGGCCCGCTGCGCGGCGTGGTGGTGATCTGCCACCCCAATCCCACGCAGGGCGGCACGATGGACAACAAGGTGGTGCAGACGATCGCGCGCGCCTTCGTCCATCTGGGATACCGCGCCGTGCGCTTCAACTTCCGCGGCATCGGCAAGTCGGAGGGCGGCTGGGACGAGGGCCGCGGCGAGGTCGACGACGCCTCGGCCGTGATCGCGGCGTTCCGCGATCCCGCGCAGCCGCTCGCGCTGGCGGGCTTCTCCTTCGGCGGCTTCGTCGCGTCGCAGGCGGCGCTCCAGCTGGCGCAGCCGGCCGAGCGCCTGCTGCTGGTGGGCCCGGCCGCGAGCCGCTTCGGCGTGGCCACCGTGCCCGCCGACACCGTCGTGATCCACGGCGAACAGGACGATGTGGTGCCGCTGCAGGCGGTGCTGGACTGGGCGCGCCCGCAGGCGCTGCCGGTCATCGTGGTGCCCGGTGTCGGGCATTTCTTCCATGGGCAGTTGCCGCTGCTCAAGAACCTGGTGTTGCGCAGCTGGCATCCCGCCGGCGTCGCGCGCGCCTGAGGACTTCCTCCGAATGAAACGATTCCTTGCTTCCCTGGCCCTCGGCGTGGGTCTGTCCGGCTTCCTGATGAACGGCGCCTCGGCGCAGGCGCTGACGCCGCCCGAGATCGCGGCGCGCAACTACGTGCTGCTGGATCTGACCACGCATCAGACCCTGGCCGAGCGCGACGCCGACGTCCCGCAGGACCCGGCCTCGCTGACCAAGCTGATGACGGCCTACATCGTGTTCGACGCGATCAAGGCCAAGCGCCTGACGCTGGACCAGACGGTGACCGTCTCCAAGCGCGCCTGGGACGAGCGCAAGGGCGATCCCTCGCTGATGTTCATCGACACCACGATGACGCCCAAGGTCGACGAGCTGATCCGCGGCATGATCATCCAGTCGGGCAACGACGCCTCGGTCGCGCTGGCCGAGGCCGTCGGCGGCACCGTCGAGCAGTTCGTCGCCATGATGAACAAGCAGGCGCAGGCCTGGGGCCTGAAGAACACCTCGTTCACCAATGTCACCGGCATCACCGCCCCGGGGCACAAGACCTCGGCGCGCGACATCGCCGTGGTGTTCTCGCATGTGATCCAGGACCATCCGCAGTTCTACGCCGAGTACTACTCCAAGCGCGAGTACACCTTCAACAAGATCCGCCAGTTCAACCGCAACATGCTGCTGGGCCGCGACCCGTCGGTGGACGGCGGCAAGACCGGCTACACCGATGCCGCCGGCTACTGCCTGGCGGTGAGCGCGCAGCGCGAGGTGCCCAACGGCAAGCGCCGTCTGCTGAGCGTGGTGATGGGCACGGCCTCCAAGGAAGCCCGCGCGACCGAGAGCCAGAAGCTGCTGAACTGGGGCTACGCCGCGTTCGACGCGGTGCGCCTGTTCGAGAAGAACCAGCCCATCACGACCGTCAAGGTGTGGAAGGGCGCGAGCCCCGAGGCCAAGCTGGGCGCGGCCGATGCCGTGTTCGTCGCCGTGCCGCGCGGCGAGGGCGGCAAGCTCAAGACCGACATCCAGCGCACCGATCCGCTGGTGGCTCCGCTGGCGCTGAACCAGCGCGTGGGCAGGCTGAAGGTGACCACGGCGTCGGGCGCCTCCGTGGCCGAGGTGCCGCTGGTCGTGCAGCAGGAAGTCCCGCTGGCCGGCATCTTTGGCCGCGCCTGGGACGCGATCCGTCTCTGGATCAAGTGAGCTGCGATGAGGTCGCTTCCAGGAGCGACCGCCTGACGGCTTGATCGAGCGCGCGATTGCTCGCTCGATGTCCGCGCCGGCCCTTCGGGGCCGGCTTTGCTTTGCGGCCGCCAAGGCCCCTCGCTTGCCGGGGTTGGCGTGCCGGGCCAGCGGCGTACAGTCGATGGGCTGGTCGCGACGACTTCTCCACGACGCCACGGGAGCCTTCGATGACGATGTCCTGGACCGATCTGCCCTGCTACCTGAACGGCCACCTGGGCCGCCTCGGCGATGCCAAGGTGCCGGTGATGGATCGCGGCTTCCTGTTCGGCGACGGCGTGTACGAGGCCATTCCGGTCTACGGCCGCCGGCTGTTCCGCGTCGAGTCCCACCTGGACCGGCTCAGCCACGGCTTGAAGGCCTTGCGCATCGAGGATCCCTACGAGCGCGAGGCGTGGCTGGATCTGTTCCATAGCCTGGTGGCGCATCTGCCCGAGGTCGAGGACCAGACCATCTATCTGCAGGTCACGCGCGGCGTCGCCCCTCGCGAGCATGCGATGCCGCAGGACATCGAGCCGACGGTGCTCGCCTACACGCAGCCGCTGGTCGCGATCAGCGCGGAGCTGCGGCATCACGGCCTGTCCTGCGTGACCGCGCGCGACTTCCGCTGGCAGCGGGGCGACATCAAGAGCATCTCGCTGCTGGGCAATGTGCTGGCGCGGCAGATGTCGGTCGACCAGGGCGCCGACGAGACGCTGCTGATCCGCGACGGCTTCCTGACCGAGGGCTCGGCGAGCAATGTCTGGATCGTGCGCGACGGCGCGCTGCTGACGCCGCCGCCGGGCGAGCTGCTGCTGGAGGGCGTGCGCGTGGGTCTGCTGCGCGAGCTCTGCGAGGAGCTGGGCATCGCCTGCAACCTGCGTCCCATCGCGGAGACCGAGCTCACCACCGCCGACGAGATCCTGGTGACCTCGGCCAGCAAGGAGGTCGCCGCGGTGACCCGGCTGGACCGGGGGCCGGTCGGCCACGGCGCGCTGCGCGGCAAGCCCGGGCCGGTGTATTCGAAGCTGTACGAGGCCTATCAGCGGGCCAAGCTCTTGCAAGGCAGCTGAACGACCCTATTTGGATCTCCCATCATGACGACTTACAACAACGCGCCGATTCCGCCCGAGCAGTCCCTGATCGAATACCCCTCGCAGTTCCCCATCAAGGTGATGGGCGCGCATGTGGAGGGCTTCGTCGAAGCCATCGTGAGCGTGGCGCAGCAATTCGATCCGGCCTTCGATTCGGCCACCGTCGAGAGGCGCCCCAGCAAGGGCGGCAACTACCTGGGCGTGACCATCGTCGTCACCGCGACCAGCCGCGAGCAGCTCGATGAGCTGTATCGCACGCTGACCACCCATCCCATGGTCAAAGTCGTCCTGTAAACCCGGCGAGGCCTCGCTTCGGGCAGCCTGCGTCGTTGCGGATCCTCGCCATAGCGCTGCTATGGCTCCGGTCCACGCCTAGCAGGCCCTCCCGAATCGAAGCCTCGCCGGGCTTACAGGCTCAGCGAAGTTTTCACACCGAGCCGGCCGCGGCGGCGATCGCGTCGTCGACGGCCTTGAGCTTGTAGGGGGCGGCCTCGTCCCCGTTGCGCGCCGCGATGTCGTACCAGTAGCGCGCCAACCGCAGGTCGCGCTCGACGCCCCATCCCGTCTCGTACATCGACGCAATCAGGTATTGCGCGCCGACGTCGCCGCTCTTGGCCGCCTCGCGATACCAGGTCGCGGCTTGCGCGGGATCCTTGGGCGCGCCTCTGCCCAGATAGAAGGCGGTCGCCACGGCGACCTGCCCGTCGACGCTGCCATGCTCGGCCGCCTTCAGGTACCAGGCCTGGGCCTGGACCAGATCGGGCTTCCCGTCCTCGCCCTGCTCGTGATACGAGCCCAACGCCAGCTCCGCGCGCACCAGCCCTTTTCCCGCCGCCCGCACCAGCAGCTGACGCGCGAGCTTGGTGTCCGGCCGGGCGACCTCGCCGCGCAGATGCATCATGGCCAGGTTGTAGTCGCCCAAGGGCAGACCCCGCTGCGAGAGCTCGCGGAACTGGCGTTCGGCCCGCCGCAGGTCGCCGCGCTCGTAGCTGTCCAAGGCCTGCTCCAAGGTGAGGCCGGAAGCGGTCTCGGAGGCCGTCGCCTTCGGCGAGGCGGTCGCGGCCGAAGGGGGCTGGCTGGCGGCGAAGCTCGCGCCGCTCCATGCGAGACCGAGGGCGAGCATCGACGGGGCGAAGGCGAGTGCAAAGGCGGTGACGCGGCGCGGCATGGCGAGACTCCTGACCTGAACGGACTGATCGAACTGATCGGCCGGAATGACCGGATGCGGGCGATGCTAGGCCCATCGCGGCTAGCATGCCGGGATGCTGATCAAGACCCTGGGCCGCGTCGACTACGCGGCCACGCTGGAGGCGATGCGCGCCTTCACCGATGCCCGCGGCCCCGACACCCCCGATGAACTCTGGCTCTGCGAGTTCGACCCCGTCTACACGCAGGGGCTGGCGGGGCACGCCGATCACGTGCTGGACGCGCAGGGGATTCCCGTCGTGCAGACCAACCGCGGCGGGCAGGTCACGTATCACGGGCCCGGCCAGGTGGTGGCCTATCCGCTGATCGACCTCAAACGGCTGGGCATCTTCGTCAAGGAGTACGTCTTCCGCCTCGAAACCGCCGTCATCCAGACGCTGGAGAGCTTTGGCGTCACGGGGCATCGCGTGGCCGGCGCGCCGGGCATCTACGTGCGGCGGGACGATCCCGGGGCGCATGCCGCCCTGACGGGGCCGGCCGATCCGGCGGACCCGTTCCGGGGGCTGGGCAAGGTGGCGGCGCTGGGCATCAAGATCAGCCGGCACTGCACGTATCACGGCGTGGCGCTGAATGTCGCGATGGACCTGAAGCCCTACCTGGGGATCAATCCGTGCGGCTACGCAGGGCTGCAAACGGTGGACCTCGGTACACTCGGGGTTTTCACGGACTGGGCCACGGTGGCCCGGCGGTTCGGGGAGCGCCTGGCGGCGCAGCTCGAGCCCTGAGGCCCGAACGAGGCAACCGAGAGAACGCCTGATGGCAACCGAAAACGTCACCCACGAAGCCAAGAGCGCGTCCGACTACGACGCGACCGCCAAGCAGAAGGCCCAGGCCAAGACGGCGCGGATCCCGATCAAGATCGTGCCCGCCGAGCAGCTGAAGAAGCCGGACTGGATCCGCGTGAAGGCGGGATCGCCCAGCACGCGCTTCTACGAGATCAAGCAGATCCTGCGCGAGCACAAGCTGCACACGGTCTGCGAGGAAGCCTCCTGCCCCAACATCGGCGAGTGCTTCGGCAAGGGCACGGCCACCTTCATGATCATGGGCGACAAGTGCACCCGTCGCTGCCCGTTCTGCGACGTCGGCCACGGCCGGCCGGATCCGCTGGACGTGGACGAGCCGATGAATCTGGCCAAGACCATCGCCGCGCTGAAGCTGAACTACGTCGTGATCACCAGCGTGGACCGCGACGATCTGCGCGACGGCGGCGCCGGCCACTTCGCCGAGTGCATCCGCAAGGTGCGCGAGCTGAGCCCGCTGACGCAGATCGAAGTGCTGGTGCCCGACTTCCGCGGCCGCATGGACCGCGCGCTGGACATCCTGAAGGCCGCTCCCCCCGACGTGATGAACCACAACCTGGAGACCGCGCCGCGTCTGTACAAGGAAGCGCGCCCGGGCTCGGACTACCAGTTCAGCCTGAACCTGCTCAAGCGTTTCAAGGAAGCGGTGCCGGGCGTGCCGACCAAGAGCGGCATCATGGTCGGCCTGGGCGAGACCGACGAGGAGATCCTCCAGGTCATGCGCGACATGCGCGAGCACAACATCGACATGCTGACGGTCGGCCAGTACCTGGCGCCCTCGGGCCACCACCTGCCGGTGCGTCGTTACGTGCACCCGGACACCTTCAAGATGTTCGAGGAAGAGGCCTACAAGATGGGCTTCACCCACGCGGCCGTCGGCGCGATGGTGCGCTCCAGCTACCACGCGGACCAGCAGGCCCACGCCGCGCTGGAGAAGGCGGAAGCGGAGAGGGCCTCGGCTTGAGCGTTCTCCCCGCGCCATGAACGACGGCTCCCTCGGGAGCCGTCGTCGTTTCTGCGTTCCGGGATCAGCGCTTGGGGCTCAAGCCGCCGTCCACCGTCCCGCGATGTTCTTCAGCAGCAGGTTGATCGCCGCCAGCTGCCGGTTGCGCAGCGACAGCAGCGACGCCTCCGCATTGAACGCGCTGTTCTGCGCGGTCGTGACCTCCAGGAAGGACACCGTGCCCGCGCGGTACTGGTCCGTCACGAGCTCCAGGTTCCGCTGCGCCGATTCCACCGCGTCCTGCTGCAGTTTCGCTTCCTCGCGCAGGTGCTCGGCCAGGATCAGGTTGTCCTCGACCTCTTGCAGCGCCGTGAGCACCGTCTGCCGGTAGGTCGAGGTCGCGACCTCGGCGCTGGTGCGCGCCTGCGCGCTCGCCAGCTTGCGCTGGCCGCCGTCGAAGATGGACTGCGCCAGCGCCGGGCCCAGCGACCAGAACAGATTCGGCGCCGAGAGCAGATTCGACAGCGTGCTGTTGCGATAGCCGCCGCTCGCCGACAAGGTCAGCGACGGGAAGTAGGCTGCGTCCGCCACGCCGATCTGCGCATAGGCCGTCGCCACGCGGCGCTGCGCCGCCGCGATGTCCGGACGTCGCTCCAGCAGCTGCGAGGGCAGCAGCGTCGGCACCGACGGCGGCTGCGGCAAGTTCGCGCTCTTGCTCACTTCCAGCGCCGACGGCGGCAGACCGAGCAGCACCGCGATCGCGTGCTCCAGCTGCGCGCGCGTGGTCCGCGTTTCAAGCAACTGCGCTTGCGCCGTGCGCAGCTGCGTCTGCGCCTGCAGCACGTCGCTGCGCGCCGCCACGCCGCTTTGATAGCGCGCCTGCGTCATGTCGAGGAAGCGTTCATACGACTTCACGCTGCGCTCGTAGAGCGCCTCCTGCGCCTCGGCCGTGCGCAGCGAGAAGTAGCTCTGCGCCAGCGTCGCCTGCGCGCTCAGCCGCGCGGCGGCCAGATCGTCGGCCGTCGCCTGCAGCGTGGACGTCGCGCCCTCGCTGGCCAGGCGCAGCTTGCCCCACAGGTCCGCCTCCCAGCTCGCGTTCAGCGAGGCCTGCACGCTGTTGGTCGGGCCGCGATTGATGGAGCCGTTGGTGACGTTGCCGTCCGGGCTCGCGCTGCGCGTGCCGGAGAAGCCCGCCGACAGCGTCGGGAACAGCGCCGAGCGGCTGGCCTCCAGCGCTGCGCGCGCGCCGGCCACCTGGGCGACCGCGGCCTTCAGGTTCTCGTTGCCGATCACCAGCTTGTGCTGGAGATCGTTCAGCACCGGATCGTCGAAGAGCGTCCACCACTGCTCGGGCACGACCTCGGCGGTGCCGGGCTGCGCCTTCTTCCAGAGCGCGTCTTCCTTGAACTGCGCCGGGGCGGCCACGGGCGCCGGCGGATCGACGCGCGTCACCGCGCAGCCGCTCATCAGCGCGATCAGCACCGCGGCCACGGCGATGCGGGTCAGGTGGGCCGGGCCGGACGCTCGGGACGCGCGGCGGGAGAAGGTCGAAGTCATCGGGATCGGCATCGAATTCAGCATCGAGGTCGGCATCTTTCAGCCTTGCAGAGTCGGAGCCGCGGGCGGCTCGGGATTCATCGGCGAGGGCGGCGTGCCGCCGGCGGCCTTGCGGGCCTGCTTGGCGGCGCGGCGGCGCATCACGCGCTGACGCAGCCGCTCCATCATCACGAAGACCACCGGCGTGGTGTACAGCGTGAGCAGCTGGCTCAGGATCAGCCCGCCCACGATGGCGATGCCCAGCGGCTGGCGCAGCTCCGCGCCGTCACCGCTGCCGATCGCCAGCGGCACCGCGCCGAAGATCGCCGCGAAGGTCGTCATCAGGATGGGACGCAGCCGCAGCTTGGCCGCGCGGAAGATCGCCGCGCCCGCCGTCAGATGCGCCGTCGTGCGCTGGCGCGCGATCGCGAAGTCGATCATCATGATCGCGTTCTTCTTCACGATGCCGATCAGCAGGATCACGCCGATCAAGGCAATGATCGAGAACTCCGTGTTGAACATCATCAGCGCCAGCAGCGCGCCCACGCCCGCCGACGGCAGCGTCGACAGGATGGTCACCGGATGCACCAGGCTCTCGTAGAGCATGCCCAGCACCAAATAGATCGCCACGATCGCCGCCAGGATCAGCATGGGCTGCGACTTCAGCGAGTCCTGGAAGGCGTTGGCCGTGCCCGAGAACGTCCCGCGCATCGACACCGGCACGCCCAGCTCCGCCATCGCGTTGTTGATCGCGTCCGTGGCCTGCGACAGCGACACGCCCTCGGGCAGGTTGAAGCTGATGGTCGAGGCCGGCGTGCCGCTCTGGTGATTGACCGACAGCGGCGTGTTGGTCGTCTCGAAGCGGCTGAAGGCCGACAGCGGCACCTGCGCGCCCGAGCTGCTCAGCACGTAGAGCTTGCGCAGCGTCTCCGGTCCTTGCAGATACGGGGCCGCCAGCTCCATCACCACCCGGTACTGGTTCAGCGGGTTGTAGATCACGCCGACCTGGCGCTGGCCGAAGGCGTTGTTCAGCGTCGTGTCGATGGTGCTCACCGTCACGCCCAACCGCGCCGCGGCCTCGCGGTCGATCACCAGCGAGGTCTGCACGCCCTTGTCCTGCTGGTCCGTGTTGACGTCGGTCAGCTCGTTCAGGTTGGAGAAGGCGTTGCGCACGCGCGGCTCCCATTCGCGCAGCACGTTGAGGTCGTCGGCCTGCAGCGTGTACTGGTACTGCGCGTTGGCCTGCCGCCCGCCGATGCGGATGTCCTGCACCGGCACCATGAACAGGTTGGCGCCGGGCTCGTGCGACATCTTGTCCCGCAGCCGCGCCACCACCTGATCCGCCGAGACCTTGCGCTCCTTCAGCGGCTTGAGCGTGATGTAGAAGTTGGCGCCATTGCGCTGGCCGCCGCCGGTGTTGCCGTTGACGTTCTCCACCGCCGGGTCCGACAGGATGATCTCCATGAAGCGGTCCACCCGCTTGCGCATCATCTCGAAGGAGCTGCCTTGGTCGGCCTGCACGCCGCCGATCAGCACGCCGGTGTCCTGCTGCGGGAAGAAGGTCTTGGGAATGATCCCGTACAGATGCACGTTCAGCGCGATCACCGCCACCAGCGACAGCAGCGCCACCGGCTGATGCCGCAACGTCCACATGAGCGAGCGCCGATAGCCGCGCGCCAATCCGCGATTGAAGCGGCCCGCGGCGCGCGCGAACCAGCCCTTGCGCCCGTCCTCGCCGGGCACCGGCTCCTTGCGCGCCTTGAGCACCCGGGAGGCCATCATCGGCGTCGTCGTCAGCGACACGATCATGGACACCAGGATGGCGGAGGACAGCACGACCGCGAACTCGCGGAACAGCCGGCCCACCACGCCGCCCATCAGCAGGATGGGGATGAACACCGCGATCAGCGACAGGCTGATCGAGATCACCGTGAAGCCGATCTCGCGCGCGCCGCGCAGCGCGGCCTCGACCGGCTTGAGGCCTTGCTCGATGTAGCGGGTGATGTTCTCCAGCACCACGATCGCGTCGTCGACGACGAAACCGGTGGCCACCGTCAGCGCCATTGCCGACAGGTTGTCCAGGCTGTAGCCGCACAGGTACATCACGCCGAAGGTGCCGGCCAGCGACACCGGCACCGCCACCGCCGGCAGCAGCGTCGCGCGCCAGCTGCGCAGGAACAGCAGCACGACCAGGATCACCAGCCCCACCGCGATCGCCATCGCCCGCTGCACCTCTTCCAGCGAGGCGCGGATCGTGGGCGTGCGGTCGCTGATGACCTTGAGCTCGATGGCCGGCGGGATCGAGGCCTGCAGACGCGGCAGCAGCTCGCGCACGCGGGCCACCGTCTCGATGATGTTGGCGCCGGGCTCCTTCTGGATGAACAGCAGGATCGCCGGCTGGCCGTTGGACGCGCCGTAGTTGCGCACGTCCTGCACCGAGTCCACGACATCGGCCACGTCGCGCAGCCGCAGCGCCGCGCCGTCGCGATAGGACAGCACCACCGGCGCGTACTCGGCCGCGGTGCGGGCCTGGTCGTTGGCGCCGATCTGCCAGTAGCGGCCGGAGGCCTCGACCGAGCCCTTGGGCCGATTCGCATTGGTGTTGGTGATGGCCTGCCGGACCTGGTCCAGCGAGATGCCGTTGGCCGCCAGCTTGTCCGGATTGAGCTCCACCCGCACCGCCGGCAGCGCGCCGCCGCCGACGTTGACCTGACCCACGCCGCTGACCTGCGCCAGACGCTGCGCCAGCACCGTCGACGCGGTGTCGTACATCTGGCCGCGCGTCAGCGTCTGCGACGTCAGTGCCAGGATCATGATCGGCGCGTCGGACGGGTTGACCTTGCGGTAGGTCGGATTGCTGGGCAGGCCGGAGGGCAGCAGCGTGCGCGCGGCGTTGATCGCCGCCTGCACGTCGCGCGCCGCGCCGTCGATGTCGCGGCTCAGGTCGAACTGCAGCGTCACGTTGCTCGAGCCCAGCGAGGAGCGCGAGGTGATCTCGGTCACGCCGGCGATGCTGCCCAGCGCGCGTTCCAGCGGCGTGGCCACGGTCGCGGCCATGGTGTCGGGACTGGCGCCCGGCAGCGAGGCGGACACCGAGATGGTCGGGAAGTCCACCTGCGGCAGCGGCGCGATGGGCAGGAAGTGATAGCCCAGCAAGCCGGCCAGGGCGACGCCGATCGTGATCAGCGTCGTCGCCACGGGTCTGGCGATGAACGGCGCCGAAATGTTCATGACGACTCCCCGGGCGTGGCGCCCGACGGATCGGCGATCTGCGGCGCATCGGGGCTGCGGTGTTCATGCGCCTGACGCTCGGTCTGCTTGCGGGCGCGATGCGCCTTCCAGCGCAGCGACAGGCGCGCGAAGCCCAGATAAATCACCGGCGTGGTGAACAGCGTCAGCAGCTGGCTCACGATCAGGCCGCCGACCATCGTCACGCCCAGCGGATGGCGCAGCTCATGGCCGACGCCGGTGCCCAGCATCAGCGGCAGGGCGCCCAGCAGCGCGGCCATGGTCGTCATCAGGATCGGGCGGAAGCGCAGCAGCGAGGCCTGATGGATCGCGGCGCGCGGCTCCAGTCCCTGCTCGCGTTCGGCCTCGAGCGCGAAGTCGATCATCATGATCGCGTTCTTCTTGACGATGCCGATCAGCAGCACGATGCCGATGATCGCGATGATCCCCAGGTCCAGCCCGCCCAGCAGCAGCGCCAGCAGCGCGCCCACGCCCGCCGACGGCAGCGTGGACAGGATGGTCACAGGATGGATGTAGCTCTCGTAGAGCACGCCCAGCACGATGTACATCGTGACCACCGCCGCCAGGATCAGGAAGAGCGTGCTCGACAGCGAGTTGCTGAAGGCCTCCGCCGCGCCCTGGAAGCTGGTCTCGACGCTGATGGGCAGATCGAGATTGGCCTGCTCCGTCTTGATCGCCTTGACCGCGTCGCCCAGCGCCACGCCGGGCGGCAGGTTGAAGGAGATGGTCGCGGAGGGGAACTGCGCCACGTGGTTGATCGCCAGCGCGGTCGGGCGCTCGACGATGCGCGCGACCGAGCTCAGCGGCACCTGCACCGTCGTGTTCACCGTGTTGCCGGCGGCGTTGGTCGTCGCCGTGCTGCCGGGCACGTACAGGCCGTCCAGCGCGCGCGGCCCGTTGCGGAATTCGGGCGCCGCCTCCAGCACCACGCGGTACTGGCTGGACTGGGTGTAGATGGTCGAGATCAGGCGCTGGCCGAAGGCGTTGTACAGCGCGGTGTCGATGGCCGCGACGGTCACGCCCAGCCGGCCGGCCGCCTCGCGGTCGATCTGCACCCAGGCCTGCAGGCCCTGGTTCTGCAGATCGCTGGCGACGTCGGCCAGCTGCGGCAGCTGCTTGAGCCGCTCCAGCAGCGCGTCGTTGGCCTTCTGCAGATCGCCGGAATCGGGTGAGCTCAGCAGGAACTGGTACTGCGTCTTGGAGACCCGGTCCTCGATGGTCAGGTCCTGCACCGGCTGCATGTAGGCGGTGATGCCGGCGACCTTGCGGTTGGCTTCGTTCAGGCGGGCGATGATCTCGGTCGCCGATGCGTGCCGCTGCGCGAAGGGCTTGAGCGTGATCTGCATGCGCCCGGTGTTGAGCGAGGCGTTCGCCCCGTCCACGCCGATGAAGGACGCGATGTGGTCCACGTCCGGATCTTCCAGGAAGACCGCGGCCAGCTTCTGCTGGCGCTCGCTCATGGCGTCGAAGGAGGTGCTCTGCGTGGCCTCGGTGATGACCTGCAGCAAGCCCGTGTCCTGCACCGGGAAGAAGCCCTTGGGCACGATCACGTACAGCAGCGCTGTCAGCGCCAGCGTCGCGGCGAAGCCCAGCAGCGTCAGCACCGGGCGGTCCAGCACCCAATCCAGGCCGCGGCCGTAGGCCTGGATCATGGCCTCGAACTTCTCGCCGAACCAGTTGCCCAGCTTGGAGTGCTTCTGCTCGGATTCGGGCTTGAGCAGACGGGCGCTCATCATCGGCGTCAGCGTCAGCGAGACGAAGGCCGAGATCAGGATGGACACCGCCAGCGTGATCGCGAATTCATGGAAGAGCCGGCCCACGACGTCGCCCATGAACAGCAGCGGGATCAGCACCGCGATCAGCGAGACCGTCAGCGAGATGATGGTGAAGCCGATCTGCTTGGAGCCCTTGAACGCGGCCTCCATCGGCGAATCGCCTTCCTCGACGTAGCGGGCGATGTTCTCGATCATCACGATCGCGTCGTCGACGACGAAGCCGGTCGAGATGGTCAGCGCCATCAGCGTCAGGTTGTTGATCGAGAACCCGGCCATGTACATCACGCCGAAGGTGCCCACCAGCGACAGCGGCACGGCGACGCTGGGAATCAGCGTGGCGCTGCCCGAGCGCAGGAACAGGAAGATCACCGCGACCACCAGCACGATGGCCAGCAGCAGCTCGATCTCGGTGTCGTCGACCGAGGCGCGGATGGTGGTGGTGCGGTCGGCCAGCACCTGCACGTCGACCGAGGCCGGCAGCGTCCCTTGCAGCTTGGGCAGCAAGGCCTTCACCCGGTCCACCGTCTGGATCACGTTGGCGCCGGGCTGGCGCTGCACGTTCAGGATCACGCCGGGCGTGGTGTCGGCCCAGGCCGCGAGCCGCAGGTTCTCGGCGTCGTCGACGATCTCGGCGACGTCGCTCAGACGCAGCGGGTTGCCGTTCTTCCAGGCAATGATCAGGTTCTGGTACTCGGCGGCGGAGCGCAGCTGGTCGTTGGCGTCGATGGTGGACGCGCGCTGCGAGCCATCGAAGCTGCCCTTGGCCTGATTCACGTTGGCCGCGGCGATGGCGCTGCGCACGTCGTCCAGCGACAGGCCCAGCGCCGCCAGCGCGCGCGGATTCGCCTGGATGCGCACGGCGGGCCTGCGGCCCCCGGCGATGCTCACCAGACCGACCCCGTCGACCTGCGACAGCTTGGGCGCGAGGCGGTTCTCGACCAGGTCATGGACCTTGATCACCGGCAGCGAGGGCGAGGTCACCGCGATGGTCAGCACCGGCGCGTCGGCCGGGTTGACCTTGCTGTAGACCGGCGGCATGGGCAGGTCGCTGGGCAGCAGGTTGCTGCCGGCGTTGATGGCCGCCTGGACTTCCTGCTCGGCCACGTCCAGCGACAGGCCCAGCGAGAAGCGCAGCGTGATCACCGAGGCCCCGCCGGAGCTCGACGAGGTCATCTGGCCCAGGCCCGGCATCTGGCCGAACTGGCGCTCCAGCGGCGCGGTGACGGTGGTGGAGATCACATCGGGGCTCGCGCCCGGATACAGCGTGGTCACCTGGATGGTCGGGTAGTCGACCTCGGGCAGTGCCGACAGCGGCAGCAGCCGGTAAGCGAGCAGGCCGGCCAGCAGGATGGCCAGCATCAGCAGCGAGGTCGCGACCGGCCGCTCGATGAAGGGACGTGAGGGATTCATGGAAGGGACCCGCTCGGACGATCAGTTGCCGCCGCCCGAGGCGGCCTGGCGCTTGGCGCGCTCGGCGCGGCGTTCGGCGATCCAGGCCTCGCGCTCGGCGGGGCTCATCTTCATGACCCTCTCCTGCACGTCCGGCGGCAGACGGTCCAGCCAGGCCGGACGCTCGCCGCCCGATTGCAGCGCGTCGTTGCGCGCGGCCGCGGTGGGCGCGCGCTCGGCGGCGTCGCCCGGATTGCCGGGGTCGCCGGTCTTTCCGCCGCGGCCCTGGCCGCCCGGGGCCGAAGCGCCCGAGGCGGCACGGCCCGCGCCCCAGGCACCGCCGCCGCCGGGCGCGCTCGCGCCGCGACCGCGACGCGGCGCCGCGTTGGCGCCGGCGCGCTGCTTGGGATCGTTGGCGATCACCTCGACCTTGGCGCCCTCGCGCAGGCGGTCGACGCCGTCGATGACGACGCGTTCGCCCGGTTCGATCTTGCCGTCCACCGCCATCCAGTCGCCGTCGACCGCGCCGGTCTGCACGACGCGCGTGTTGACGCTGTTGTCGGCGTTGACGACGTAGACGTAGAAGCCCTGCGAGCCGCGCAGCACCGCCGCGGCCGGCACGGCCAGGCGGTTCTGCTCGGTGGTGAGCTGCAGCTTCACGCTGACCGATTGGTTGGGATAGAGCGCGTCATCCTGGTTGGGGAACAGCGCCTTGAGCTTGATGGTGTCGGTCGCCAAGTCGATGGCGTTGTCGGCGGTGGCCAGCTTGCCGGTGGCCAGACGGGTCTTGCCGTCGCGGCTCCAGGCCTCGACGACCATGGAGGTCGGGCCCTTCAGGCCGGCGGTGATTTGAGGAAGCAGCGCGGACGGGACCGCGAAGGTCAGCGCGATCGGGCGGGTCTGGGTGATGCTGACGATGCCGTTGGTGTCGCCGGTCTGCACGACGTTGCCGATGTCCGCCTGCTTCAGGCCGACGCGGCCCGAGATCGGCGCGAGCACCTTGGTGTAGGTCACTTGCAGCCGGGCGCTGTCGACGCTGGCCTGGTCGGCCTTGACCGTGCCCTCGAGCTGACGCACCGTGGCTTGCTGCGTGTCGACCTGCTGGCGCGCGATCGCGTCCTTGGCGAGCAGGTCCTTGTAGCGGTTCAGGTCGATGCGGGCGTTGTCCAGCGTGGCCTTGTCGCGGGCGAGCTGGCCTTCGGCCTGACCCAGCGTGGCCAGGAAGGCGCGCGGGTCGATCTGAGCCAGGGGCTGGCCGACCTTGACCTGCTGGCCTTCGGTGAAGTGGATTTGCTGCAGCACGCCGCTGACCTGCGCGCGCACGACCGCGGTGTTGGAGGCGGTGATGGTGCCGATCGCCGAGGCCGTGTGGCGGATGTCCTGCAGCCGCGCCGGCAGCACCGAGACCGGCTGCACGCGATTGGCCGCGAAGCGGCCGCCGCCGGGGCCGCGTCCGCCCGCGCCGCCGGGACCGGCTTGTCCGCCGGGGCCGCTGGCCGCGCGCGCGGGACCGCCAGCGGCGCCGGCATCGGCGCGTCCCTTGAACCACCACCAGCCGCCGGCCGCCACGGCCAGCACGACGACCGCCAAGATCCAGGGCGTGGCGCGACCGTGCTGTCGATTCGAGCCTGTCTGTCGTCGCGAGCGCGCTCCGGTGGACATGCGGGACGCGGCAGCGGCGCCGGACACCGGCGGACGGGGCAGGATCTTGTTCGTGTTCATTCGGACTGGCGATGAAGTCCCGGACGGGACCGGGTCGGACGCCGCGAAGACACCGCCGCCCGAGGGGCCGGGCGATGCGATCGCGAGTGCGGAATCGAGGACTGCGCGGTACTGCTCGGCAGACGTGGCCACCGGCTCGCCGCGTCACCGTCAGGGCGCGCGTCGGCTGGGCATGTCGACACCGTAGTATCCGGCGACAGCAGGGTGGTGTCGGCGGCGAAAAGAATCGCAAAGCGGGGGGAGTAACCCCAGGATCGGCGCCGCGCGGCCATGAAAAATGCCGCTCGTGAGCGGCATCGTGCGAGGGGCGGAATCGGCCGGGTGCCGGAAGTCAGCTCTCCGCGAGCAGCTTCTCGATGGTGCCGTGCAGGGCGGCGAAATCGGGCTCGCCGACGAAGCGCTTGACGATCTCGCCGCGCTTGTTGATCAGGAACGTGGTCGGGGTCAGCTGGACCTTGCCGAAGCGCTGTGCCATCTCGCCGGTGCTGTCCATCGCGACGCCGAAGGGCAGGCCGCGGGTCTGCGCATAGTTGGCGACGTAGGCCGGCGGGTCGTAGCTCATCGCGATGGCCAGGGTGTCGAAGCCCTTGTCCTTGTACTTGTTGTACGTGGCGATGACCTGCGGCATTTCCTTGACGCAGGTGGTGCAGGAGGTCGCCCAGAAGTTGACCAGCATGACCTTCCCGGTCCACGCCTGCGCGGAGCTGGTCTTGGTGCCATCCAGCAGCACGTAATCGATGCGGGGCGCGGCCTCGGGCTTGAGGCCTTGATAGGCGAGGCCGGCGCCCGCACCGATGGCGGCGACCAGCAGGAGGAGGGCGGACCAGCGAGGCAGCTTCATGGCGCCGGAGTGTAGTCCCGCGTCGAAAGCCCTGTCATCGCGGGGATCAAGGCCGGCTCACAGCGCCTTGGACAGCTCGAACAGCAGCACCGAGGGCAGGGCGTCGGGCAGGTTCTGGCGGGAGATGCGCGCCATCTTGTCCGGCGTCGCGGTGGAGAGCTGGGTCTGCTGCTCGCCCTCGCGCACCTCGATGAAGCTGAAGCTGGGCACCTCGGCGGTGATGTCGGCGTACAGGCGCTCGAACGAGGCGTCGCGCAGCGATTGCTCGAAGGCGATGCCGTGGGGCAGGCCCTCTTCGCAGAACTGCAGGGCCTCGTCCATGGAGGCCACGGCGTCGATGATCAGGCCCATGTGGCGCACGGCGCCCTGGATCTCCTGGCGGATCTCGCGGCGCGGCGACACGATCAGCAGATGGCAGCCCGCCAGCGGCTTGGAGTTGTGCGAGGGCAGCGGGTCTTCGAGCTCGGGCCGGTCGGGGCGGGGTTGCGGCTGGGGCGCGGCTTGCAGGCCGGGCTCGTCGCCGACGGTGTTGGCGAATTCCAGCGTCAGCATGGTGATGCCGGCCTCGTCCTCGCGCAGCGGCAGCACGCCCATGGTGAGGGCGGTCTGCTCGATCAGGCGCCAGGTCAGGGAGTTCAGCGCCTCGGGCGCCTCGGCGATCGCGGTGGCCGGGGCGGTGCCCAGGTCCAGCGAGCGGTGGGCGAAGCGGCACATCAGGCGCGCCTTGGCAGGCCACGGGGTCAGGTCCAGGCGCATCTCCAGCGAGGAATGCGTATTGGCCAGCGCCCAGTCCATCACCGCGTTCAGCAGCGAGAACAGCAGCGAGGCGTCGGTCATGATCTCGATCGGCTGCAGCAGCTGACGGATCTGGATGCCGCGGGCCTGGGTCTCGCGGCTGCGCTGGGTCAGGACCCCGCGCAGCACCTGCGTCAGGTGGACGCGCTCGCGGGACAGGCGCAGCCGGCCGGAGGCCAGGCGGGACAGCTGCTGGCTGACCATGCCGGCCTCGCGGGCCTGGGCGACGGCGTCGCGCAGGGAGCGCAGGCCTTGGCGGTCGATCTGACCGGTGCTCATGAGCTGGTTCACCCGCTCCAGCGCAGCGCTCAGCGGCCCGGCGATTTCTGCGCCGAGCTGCTGGACGATGTCGCCCCATTGCGAATCGCTGGGACGCTGCGCCATGTCGTTGGCGGCCAGGGCGGCGGCCGACTGGGAAGGCGGGGTGGACATGCTCTCTCGTCGTTTTTGTAGGCCCTCGGCGGATTGCCCGGGGCAAGGAACGCCATGGTTCCAAGCTGTAACAAGCCGGGCCATCCCGTGACTCGGGGGCGAGGCGCCACTCGTCTGAATGCCGTGAAATGGCTCACGGATAGGGGAGGGGGCGGGGCGAGGATCGGACGCTGTTGATTCCCTCGCCCGCTTCACCGAGAGGGCACGAATGTCTCCCTCGCCCGCTTGCGGGAGAGGGCAGGGGAGAGGGTCTTCGGGCTCAGCCGCCCCCACGCTCCCGCTCCGCCAACATCAACAACCTCTCCGTCAACGCCTCCGGCGCCGACACCATCACCTGATGCCCGGTCGGAATCTCAAACAGCTCCCACCCCGGCTGACTGCGAGCCCTTTCCCTCGCCGCCGCGATCGTCAGCAACGCGGGCCGATTGCAGTCGATGAAGGTCCTCGCCCGCCCCAACCACGCTTGCTTGTCAAAGCTCAGCGGACTGTCATACACCCCGCCCGGCTGCGGCCGTTGGCATCTCATCATCCAATCGAAGTCCGCCGGTTTGAGCCCCATCCCTTGCGGCTCCGTCACCGGCAGATGCCCGAACTCCGCGATCAACGCCCGCCGCTGCGCCTGCGTCTCAGGCGTATGCCTGCTGGACCACGACTCCCCCGGCTCCGGCACCACCGCATCGAGATACACCAGCCTGGCGATCCGATCCGGCATCTGATCCGCGACCCCGGTGATCACCATGCCGCTGTAGCTATGCCCGACCAGCAGCACCTCGCTGAGTTCCTCGCACTCGATGACCGCCTTCACATCGTCGATATGCGTCTGAAGCCGGATCCCCTCATGCGGTTGATGGGCCCGCTCCCCCACGCCGCTGAGCGTGACCGGAAACACCCGATGCCCTGCCGCCCGCAGCGGCCCCAGCACGCGTTTCCACGCCCAGGCCCCGAGCCAAGCCCCATGGACCAGCACGATGGCGACGCCGGTGTCGTCCTTGCCGCTGCCGTAGCTGCCGTCGTTCCTCGCGTCGTTGCGCCCGGAACCGTCCTGTCCCTTGCTCATGCGATGACTCCTTCCCTGCGCCATGCGGCGATCGCATCGGGGCCATGGCCGAGCTCGCCCAGCACTTCATCGGTGTGCTGCCCCAGCATCGGCGGGGGCAATCGGTAGGCCACCGGCGTGCCGGACAGCTTGATCGGGCTGGCCACCACCCGCAGCGAATCGCTCAGCGGATGGGCCATCGGGACCACCATCCCGCGCTCCCGCACCTGCGGATCGGCGAAGACCTCGCCCAGGTCGTTGATCGCGCCGCCCGGGACCTTGGACGCCTCCATCGCGGCCAGCCAATGCTGGCGCGGCCGCGCCGCGATCCGCTCGGCCAGCAGCGGGACCAGTTCCTCCCGATGCCGCACCCGCTGCGCATTGGTCGCGTAGCGCGGATCGCGCGGGAGCTCGGGCAGGCCCAGGATCTCGCAGAATTTGATGAACTGGCCGTCGTTGCCGACCGCCACGATCAGGTGGCCGTCGCTGGCCTGGAAGACCTGGTACGGGACGATGTTCTGATGCGCGTTGCCCATGCGGCGCGGCGCCACGCCAGTCGTCAGGTAGTTGGACCCCAGGTTGGCCAGCATCGCCACCTGCGTGTCCAGCAGTGCCATGTCCACGACCTGCCCTTCGCCGGTCGCGTCGCGGTGACGCAGCGCGGCCAGGATGGCGACCGTCGCATACATGCCGGTGAACAGGTCCGCCACCGCCACGCCCACCTTCTGCGGCCCGCCGCCGGGCAGGGCGTCGCGCTCGCCGGTGACGCTCATCAGGCCGCCCAGGCCCTGGACCGCGTAGTCGTAGCCCGCGCGGTCGCGATAGGGGCCGGTCTGGCCGAAGCCGGTCACCGAGCAGAACACCAGCCGCGGATTCAACGCCCGCAGCGATTCCGCATCCAGTCCATAGCGCGTCAGGTCGCCGACCTTGTAGTTCTCCACCAGCACGTCGGCTCGCAGCGCCAGCTCGCGGATCAAGGCCTGACCCTGCGGGCTGGCGATGTCCACCGCAATGGAGCGCTTGTTGCGATTGGCGCCCAGGTAATAGGCCGCCTCGGCCGTGTCATGGCCCTCGCGGTCCTTCAGATAGGGAGGGCCCCAGCCGCGGGTGTCGTCGCCCCCGGGATGGCCGGCGGCCGGCGGGCGCTCGACCTTGATGACGTCCGCGCCGAGATCGGCCAGCGTCTGCGTGCACCAGGGACCGGCCAGCACGCGCGAGAGATCCAGCACGCGCACGCCCTGCAGGGCCATGGCGGAGGGGCGGGAGGGGTTCGCTTCGCTCATCGGGGCATTGTGGTGCAAGCCTCCCGGCGACGTCCCCGGGCTTGTGCGGGCCGCCGCCCATAATCGCCCGATGCGCCCCGCGACCTTGATCCCCCTCATCCCGCCGATCGCCGCGATCACGGCGATCGCCGTCCTCGCCCTGGCCGCCTGCACCCCGGCGCTGAACTGGCGCAAGGTGCAGCCCGAGGGCGCCCAGCTCTCGCTGATGTTCCCCTGCAAGCCCGAGCGCGAGGAGCGCGCCCAGCCCGGCCCGACCGGCGCGCCGGTGACGCTGCGCACGCTGAGCTGCAAGGCGCAGGGCGGCCAGTACTCGCTGACCTGGACCGACTTGGGCGACGCGGCCGCGACCTCGGTCGCGATGCGCCGCATGCACGAGGGCCTGGCGCGGCAACTGGCGCCGGGCGCGTCCGCGCCGTTGGGCGTGCGGGGCATCGCCGTCGATCCGCAGGCCTTTCAGCAGGTCTTCCAGAACCGCGGCGGCCAGCCCGCGCAGCAGGTGCGGCAGGCGGTGTTCTCCCGCGACGGGCGGCTGTATCAGCTGCTGATGCAGAGCGAGCGCGCCGACCCGGCGGCCTGGGACGTGTTCGTCGGCTCGGTCGAGCTGCCGGCCTGAACGGCGGCGCCGGACTGTCCTCCCCGCGATCACGGGTTTGTGCGAGCGCCGCCCCCGCTCTGCTGCGGCGCACGATAATGCGACCCATGTCCGGCTTGCTGTTGATCGCTCACGCACCGCTGGCCACCGCGCTCAAGCAGGTGGCCGAGCACACCTTCCCGCATTGCTCGCTTCAGCTGAGCGTGCTGGACGTGACGCCGGACATGAATGCCGACGACGTCGAATCGGCCGCCCGCGCGCTGATCGTCGCCTCGGCCCATACGCAGACGCTGGTGCTGACCGACGTCTACGGCGCCACACCGACCAATGCCGCGCTGCGCCTGCAGAGCGAGCAGGTGCGGGTGGTGACCGGCGTCAACGTGCCCATGCTGTGGCGCTCGCTCTGCTATGCGGGCGAGGGCTTGGACGCGCTGGCCCAGCGCGCCACCCAAGGCGGCGCCCAGGGCATCCTCTGCGACCAACCCGCTTGCGCGCCGCCGCCCGCGTCCTGCGCGTCCACCGTGAAAGCGGTGGCGCCGGGCGCGTCGGCGTCGTCTCCTCTGACCAACCCCCCACTGCCCTGATACGCCGCTCATGATCAAGTCGACGCTCACCATCAGCAACAAGCTGGGCCTGCATGCCCGTGCATCGGCCAAGCTGACCAAACTGGCGGGGAGCTACAAGTCGGAGGTCTTCATGAGCCGCAACGGCCGCCGCGTGAACGCCAAGAGCATCATGGGCGTCATGATGCTGGCGGCCGGCCTGGGCTCGGACGTGGAGCTGGAAGTCGCCGGCGAGGACGAACAGACCGCCCACGACGCGATCACCGCGCTGGTCAACGACAAGTTCGGCGAAGGCCAGTAAGGCTGACCGCTCGCGCCGCACGCGCGGGTTGACCAAGTCTCCAAGCGGAACGGGCGCCTTCTCAGGCGCCCGTTCCGCTTTGGGGAGAGCCGATGGGGGCTCGCCGATTACGGCTTCACCGGCGCGCCTTGCGCGTCACGGATCTCCACCGGCTTGCGGCCCAGGGCCTCGAGCTGCGGCAGCACCTTGGCCTTGTCGCCCACGGCTACCACGATCAACGAGGCCGGATCGACGTAGGTGCGCGTGGCCTTGTAGGCGCTCGCGGCCGTCACCGCGCCGTACTTGCGCGGCAGCGAGGTGATGCTGTCGGCCGGCTGGCCCAGCGCCCATTCGCTGGCGTAGGTCGAGGCGACGACACGATTCGTGTCGAACAGCCCCGGCAGCGCCAGCAGCTGCGCGTTGCGGACGCGGTTCAGCTCGGCCGCGCCCATGGGCTTGGCGCGCATGCCGTCGACCTCCTTGAACAGGTCGACCAGGGCCGCGCCGGTCACGTCGGTGCGCACGCTGCCGCGGATGCCGAACATGCCGCTGTCGCGGTTCATCGTGTAGACCGAGTAGATGCCGTAGGTGTAGCCCTTGACCTCGCGCAGCTGCGTGTTGATGCGCGACGTGAACAGGCCGCCCAGCGCCGCGTTCTGCACCTTGATGTCGGAGGCGTCCGCGGTGCCGGCCTTCGGTCCGGTCGAGACCACGGCCAGCGCGGTCTGCGGCGCGCCCGGCTTGTCGACCAGGACGACGCGGGCCGCGGCTGGCGACGGACCGGCGGTGTTCAGCGCGGGAGCGGCCGTGCCCGGACGCTGCCAGCCGCCGAAGAGCTGCTCGGCCAGCGCCTTGACCTCGGATTCGGAGATGTCGCCCGCCACGACCAGCGCGGCCTGGTCGGGCCGGTAGTAGGTCGACCAGAACTGGCGCAGCGCGCCGGCGTCGGTGGCCTTGATCGAGGCCTCGTCGCCCAGGCCGGCCTGCGCCAGCGGATGGCCTTCGCCATAGATCACGCGGTTGGCGACGACCGAGGCCACGGCCGGTGCCTGATCGCGCTGCTGCGCCAGGGCCGCCAGGCGCTGGTTCTGCTGACGCGCGATCTCGCCCTCGGAGAAGGCCGGATGCAGGGCCACGTCGGCCAGCAGCGCCAGCGACTGCGCGAAGTTGCGCTTCAGGCTGCCGACCTCGATGCGTGCCTCGTCGCGCGCGGCGCCGGTGGTCAGCGAGGCGCCCAGCGCCGCCGCTTCATCGGCGATCTGCTGCGCGGTCCGCGTCTGCGTGCCTTGCTGCAGCATGCCGGCGGTGAAGCTGGACAGGCCGGGGCGATCGCTCGCATTGGCGGTCTGGCCGGCCCGCACCACCAGGCTGGCGCTGACCAGCGGCAGGCCCGGGTTGGCCACGTGGATCACCGTCAGGCCGTTGGCCAGCGTCAGGCGCTTGCCATCGGGCAGCGACAGCGGCTTGGCCTTGCCGGCCTTGGGCTGCGTCTTGCGCCAGGCGACGTCGGCGTTCAGCGATTCGCGCTCGTTCTTCGCCGCCTTGGCCGGGATCGGCGGCGTCGCGACTTCGGGCGCGAGCTGCTTCTCGCCCGGCGTCGTCAGCACGACCACGCGCGCGTTCTTCTTCAGCTGCGCGGCGACCGCGTCGCGGATGCCCGCGGCGGTGACGGCCTGGTAGCGGGCCAGGTCCTTGCCGATGAAGTTGGGATCGCCGGCCTGCTGGTTGTAGTAGTTGATCTGGTCGGCCAGGCCTTGCACCTTCTCCAGGTGGGACAGCGTGGCGGTCTCGATGGAGGCGCGGGCGCGCGCCAGCTCATCGGGCGAGGGCGGGTTCTGCGAGAGCTCGGCCACCGCGTCGTCGACCAGCTTCTCGATGTCGGCCATGGACTTGCCGGGCCGAGCCGTGACCTCGATGCTGAACACCGAGCCCAGCGACAGCGAGTACTGCTGCACCTGCACCGACTGCGCCAGCTGCTTGTCGTAGACCAGGGTCTTGTAGAGCCGGCTGGACTTGCCGCCGCCCAGCACGTGGGCGGCGATGTCCAGTTCCGCGTCGCCGGGTTGGAACACCGCCGAGGTGTGCCAGGCGATGTCCAGACGCGGCAGCTCGATGCGGTCGGTCACCGTGACGCGCTTCTCTTCCGTGAGCTTGGGCTGCGCGACGTTGACCGGGGGCACGGCGTCGCCGGCCTTGAGCGTGCCGAAGTACTTCTCGACCAGCTGGCGTGCCTGCGCCGGATCGAAGTCGCCGGCCAGTACCAGGGTCGCGTTGTTGGGCCGGTAGTAGCTGCGGGCGAAGGCCTTCACGTCCTCCAGCTTGATGGACTGGATGTCCTCATGCGAGCCGATCACCGAGGCGCGATACGGATGGCCCGCCGGGTACAGGGCCTGGAACATCGCTTCCTCGGTCAGGCCGTAGGGGCGGTTCTCGACGGACTGGCGGCGCTCGTTGCGCACCACGTCCTGCTGGTTGGCCAGGGACACGGAATCGACCTCGTCGATCATGTAGCCCAGCATGTCCGACTTCAGCCACAGGCCCAGCTCAAGCTGATTCGAGGGCAGGGTGAAGAAGTAGTTGGTGCGGTCGAAATCGGTGGAGCCGTTGGAGTCGGTGCCCCCGGCGGCATCGATGATCTTGTCGGCCTGGCCGCGCGGGATGTGCCGGGTGCCGGCGAACATCAGATGCTCGAACAGATGGGCGAAGCCGGTCTGGCCCTTGGCCTCGTTGCGCGGGCCGGCGTGCACCCACATGTTGAAGGCGATCAGCGGCAGCCGATGGTCCTCCACCAGGATGAGTTCGAAGCCGTTGGCCAGCTTCACCTTCTCCAGCTTGACGCTGAGCGTGCCGCCGCTCGCGGTCACCGCGCTGACGCCGGCCGTGGTCGGGGCGGCGAGGGCGTCGGACATGACGCCCAGTCCGCCCAGGGCGGTCAGAACGGCGAGGGTGATGGCGGCCGGGGCCGCGGGCATGAATCGCATGGGGAGCAACTTCCCTGGAATGTTGGTGCCGGGCACGCTACCCAATCAGGCAGCGCCCCACAAGTGCTGAAGATCAGAGGGGCCGGACCATCAGCTGCTGGTGCAGCGGCTGGGGCTCGGCGCCCAGCGCGCGCAGCACCGCGCCGCCCAGGTCGTCGCGCTGCAGCTGGGGCACGCGCACGCGGCGGTCCCCGTAGACCGTGGCCAGCGCGCGCAGCAGCGCCTGCGCGTCGTCCTCGCGCGGCGCGATCAGGCTGTGCAGCATCACGGTCTCGTCGGGCAGGCTGAAAACAACTTGCGCGCGGGCGTCCCCGCCCACGCCTTCCTTGCCCAGCTGCCAGGCGCGGTAGTCCTGGCCATGGCGCACGGTCGTGGCGGTGACCTGCAGCGGCAGGTCGGGGATGCGGCGCTCGGCAGCGTCCAGCCAGGCCAGCGCGCGCGGCAGGTCCACCGCCTGCGGCGCCCAGGTCAGCGTGCCGGGAGGCGCTTCGCCGCGCGCGAGCAGGCCCGGCTGGGCCAGGTAGCCGAAGAGATCTTGCACAGGCTGGAAGCCGCGGCCCTCGTAGAGCTTGCGGGCGCGGTCGTTCTGGACGAAGACCTCGAGTTCCACCGCTTGCAGCCCGGCCGCCGCGGCGCGGGCGATCAGGTCGTCGAGCAGGGCCGGCGCCGCGCCCGATCCGCGCGCGGTGGGCGTGGCGCCCATGGTCGCGAGCCGCCAGCGTCCCAGCGCCGGACGCGGCGCGACGAAGGCGAAGGCCAGCGGCGTGCCGGAGGCGTCCAGCGCCACGCGCGAGCGCGGCAGATCCACGCCCTGCCGCGCGAGGAAGGGCGCCCACTCCTCGAGCGGGACCTGGAACGGACCGATCAGATAATCCGCGAAGGCGCGGCCGAAGGCGGCATGCAGCGCCTCGGGGGCGACCTCGTCGCCGCGCACGAGGGTGGCGGTCACCGGGGTGGCCGAGGGGGTGGGCGCATTCGTCGGATCGGTCATGGGCGTCTCCTCAATGGAACTTGTCGAGCCAGGCGGGCACCGCCAACCACAGCGGCGCGGTGAGGGCGAACAGCATCGTGGCCAGCACGATCGCGCCGGAGGCTTCGGCCTCCAGCGTGCGATAGCGCTGGGCGAACATCATCGCGTTGGAACCGGGCGGCAGCGCGGCCATCATCACGATCACCGCCAGCGGCATGCCCGACAGGCCGAAGCCCCAGTGGGCCACGACCAGCACCAGCGCCGGCAGCATCAGCAGCTTCAGGGCGATCAGGCCCGCCAGCGCCCGCCAGGCCCCCTTGGGCAGGCCATAGTAGGACAGTGACATCCCGATCAGCACCAGGCAGAGCGGAACGACGGCGCTGCCCAACATCTGAAGCGTTTCGTCGAGCACGGCTGGCAACTCCAGGCCAGTGAACTGCCAGGCGAAGCCACACAGCACCGGGAGCACCACCGGGTGAATGACGGTGTTGCGCATCGTGGTCAGCACGGTGCGGCCCAGGCTGGCACCGCTGTGGGTGGTGCGTGCCAGGTCCATCTCGACCAGCACGGTGGCCAGGCTCAGCAGCGTCAGGGCGTGCAGGCTGAGCACGGTGATGTGCACCGCCAGGCCGCTCTCGCCGAACACGCCGGCCACCAGCGGCACGCCGACCTGCAGCGTGTTGCCAAAGCTGGCGGTGATGCTGCGCACGGCGGGCGCGGCGGGGTTGTCCGGATGGCGGCGGCGTTCCCACAGGTAGACGGCCACCAGCATCAGCACCACCGGCACGAAGAAGGCCGCCACCGTCAGCCACGGCAGGGTGGCGAAGTCCACCCGCGCGGTGGTGCGGAACATCAGCGCCGGAACGAAGAGATAGAAGGCCAGGTTGGAGAGCACGCGCGCCGGGTCGTTCTCGCCGCCGGCCTTGCCTAGCCAGCGCATGTGCCCGACGAACCAGCCCATGGCGGCGGCGATGAAGATCGCCAGCAGCTTGTAGAACAGGACGGCTGTCATAAGCGGGGCAGTATGCCCCGGAGGTCCGCGCCAAAGCCGTCCGGTGCGCGCCCGGCGCACGGCCCGGAGCTCACCGGCGCTCACCGGATCTCACCGGATCTCAGGAGGCCAGCGGCAGCTCCAGCGCGAAGGCGAAGCGGCTGCCTTCCTCGGGCGAGGTCTCCACGCTGATCTCGCCGCCCATCAGCCGCACCAGCTGCTGGCTGATCGCCAGCCCCAGGCCGGTGCCGCCGGCGCGGCGCGAGCGGTCCGCCACCTGCTCGAAGGGCTGGAACAGGCGCTCGACCTGTTCCGGCGCCATGCCGATGCCGGTGTCGGAGACGGTGAAGCGCAGCATCAGGCTGGTCGGCCCCTGCGCAACGACGTCGACGTTCAGCCCGACCCGGCCGTGATCGGTGAACTTCACCGCGTTGGACAGCAGATTGAGCAAGACCTGGCGCAGGCGCTGACCGTCGGCGCGCACCCGCGTGGGCAACTGCGGATCGAGCTTGACGTCGAAGGACAGGCCCTTCTCCGCGGCGCGCGGGCGCATGGATTCGCTGCAGATCTCCAGCAGCGCGCGCAGGTCCAGCGGATTGAGCTGCAGGGTCAGCTTGCCGGCCTCGATGCTGGCGACGTCCAGCAGATCGGTGATCAGCACCAGCAGGTGCTCGCCGGATTCACGCATCAGCCGGATGCGGGTCTGTTGCGCCTCGGTCAGCGAGCTGTCCATCTGCAGCAGCTGCGCGAAGCCCAGGATGGCGTTCAGCGGCGTGCGGAACTCGTGGCTCATGGTCGCCAGGAAGCGGCTCTTGGCCTGATTGGCAGCCTCGGCGCGCTGCTTGGCCTGCGACAGCTCCACGGTGCGTTCGGTGACCAGTTCCTCGAGGTGGTCGCGGTGCTGGGTCAGTTCCTGCTCGGCCAGCCGGCGCAGCGTGATGTCGCTGACCAGGCCTTCGATGCGCGGCGCGCCGTCCATCACCAGATGCAGGCTGAGCTCGACCCACAGCTCGCGGCCGTCGCGCGTGCTCACCAGCAGCGGCACCTGCTGCAGCAGGCGGTGGCGCTCCAGCGCGCGGGCGAGGCGGCGGTACTCGTCGCGTTCGACGCGCACCATGCGGCTCAGGCTGATGCCTTGCGCGTCCTCGGGCCGCGACAGGCCCAGCATCTGCGCCAGCGCCTTGTTCACGCGCAGCAGCCGGCCGTGACCGTCGGCTTGGAAGATGCCTTCGGCGGCGTTCTCGAACAGGCTGCGATAGCGCTGCTCGCTGCTGCGCAGGCCCTCGGCGAAATCGCGCAGCCGCGCGCTCATCGCGTTGAGCTGATCGGTCAGATCGCCGATCTCGTCCGCATGCTCGGGCTCGATGTGGGCGCCGAGCTCGCCGGCCGCCACGCGTTGCGCCAGGCCGCGCAGGCGCGAGACCGGGCGCTCCACCAGACGGCGGACGAGGAAGTAGCTGGTCAGGCCGATCGCCAGCAGCACCGTCGCCAGCAGGCTGGCCACGAGACGCCGGGTCTCGCCCAGGGTCTGGTCGATGTAGGCGCGGGTGTAGACCAGCGTCGCGCGGCCCAGCGCGCCGGCCGGTCCCTGGGCGCCGGCGCGATGGCTGAGCTCGAACTCCAGCGTCAGCGGTCGCACGGCCGCCTCGGAGCGGGCTCGGCGCAGGGTGTCCAGGCCGGGCGCGGCCAGCGTGATCGAGTGGACTTCCGGATCCGCCATCACGGCGTCCAGCAGCTCGGAGAGCGCGGCGCTGTCCAGGTTCCAGACCGGCTCGGCGAAGCCGCGGGCCACCAGCTGCGCCATGCGCTGCTGGCGCTCGATGAGCGCCTCGTTGAGTTCGTGCTCGTGACGGTCGACCCAGTACAGGCCGATCAAGCCCACCAGCAGCGTCGCGCTGAGGCTCAGCGCGGCCACCAGCCGCGTCTGGATGCTCAGCGTCGAACGGCCCATGAACGCATGCCCTCTCCTGATGTTTGCGGTCGAGTGTCGCGCAATAAGCCCGGACCTTCGGGACCAACCGAAGGGGGATGGGCCTCAGGATTTCACGGGTTGCAGAGGCAAAGACCGGTCCCGTTCCGTTTGGCATGCGTCCGATCAGAGGGATTCGGCAAGCAACTCCAGGAAGTCGGGGGACGACGCGGGACGTGCTGCCGCGCTCGATGGGGCACCCCCCATGGGCTCCGAAGAGGGGGCCTCGATCCGCCGGCGCTTGGGCACCCCGAGAGGCGGCGGCATGGAGGACGAGAGAGACGGGTGGAACGGGTCGACCTCCGGCGTGGCCGGCGGGCGTTTCAAGACGCCCCGGGGGATCTGGGGGGCTTGTTGCGAAGGGCGCAGCGTCGAGCCTGAGGTACTCACGAGCCGCCGCCCCGCCACCCGGCTGGCGACGTGAGCGCACAGCCGGTCGACGGCGCGTTTCGTGTCGGCGAGGGCCTCCGTCAATAGCCGCTCGTCGGAGGTCGTGTCGAGTCGCATCAGCGCATCGAAGTAGCCCCTCGCGGCCTCGCCGTTGCGGTCCTCGGGAGGCAACTGCCGCAGTGCCTTTCGCGCGCGCTCCGCCAGCTTTTCGCGGTCTTGGAGATGCAGGGTGAGCGATTGGGGCGTGAGACTGCTGATCAAGGCTTCCAGCGCGTCCGACTCATCCTGCAACAGCTTCACCGCCCTGGAGAACGTCTGCGAGTCGAGCGCTTGGGGAAGGTTTATCCACTCGGTGCATTTCGCGTGGAGCGAGCGGAGTCGCGTCAAGCGAGGGGTCAGCTCCTGCTGGAGCGAGAAGGGCTTGCGTTTGGCATAGCTTTCCAGGCAAATCAGCGTGGCATCCGCGAGCACGATCTGCAGCCTGAACTCCTCCAGACGCTCGGTCTGGGACGGTGTCGGGTCGGGGAGTGTCGTTGCGGCCAGGGAGGGGTCGACCGTCGACGGGACATGAAACATGAGAGCGCCCAAAAGTGAGAGGGCGTGCTGAGTGATGCCAATGGCAGCGGCGTCAGCCCTTCAGACGCGGTTCTCGAACTGCGGCGCCAGCCGCGCCTCGCTCCAGCGCCACGGCAGCGCCCCGGGACGTCGCAGCGCGGCGGTGACGCGCAGACGCAGTTCGCGCGTGTCGCCTTCCCAATGGACATCGGCCCGGGCGGCCAGATGCAGCATCTCGCCGCTGGCGTAGTCCGGCACCAGCAGGCCCGCGCGAGGATGCAGCAGCAGGTTGCCCAGCGTCATGAAAAAGCGGTTGCCAGGGAAGTCCTCGATGCGCAGCTCGATGCCACCGTCGAGTCGCGTCTGCACCCGCACGAAGCCGGGCGGGCCGCCGCGATGCGACACGTCGACACCCTCCGAGCGCCCATCGCCCGGCACCGGCGCCGAGGCGCTGGCGATGAAGACCGTGTCCGCCGCGCCCAGCAGCGCGATGGCCCGCGCGTCCAGCCCGGCGCCGAGCGGATGCGCAATGGCCGGCGGCGTGTCGTCCCAGGTCAGCGGATCGCGGGCCTGGATGTACTTCGGGCAATTGCCGAAGCTCTGCACGACGCCGATCTCCATCGACTCGTCGGACAGCGAGACCAACCGGCCGTTCATCCGGTTGCGGCGCCGGGTGTGCGGCTCCAGCCCGAGCAGCCCGACCGGCGCGCCCACACCGCGCGCCCGCAGCGCCGCCAGTGCCGGGTCTTGCCCGTCGAAGGCGCCGGCGATCCTCATCGTGCGCGCGTCGGGCGTGTCGACGAAGCCGGGCCTGCCGGCCAGCATCGTGGCCCAGGGCTGGCCGCTCGCGTCCAGCGCGCCCAGCAGCATCGTCGGCAGCTTGCCGAAGAGCTCGCGGTGCTGGTCGGGCATGTGGTCGCGGACCACCTGCGCGCCGATCTCCGCCATGCGCTCGCGCAGGCCCAGGCGCTGATGCAGGGTCTGCTCGCCGGGGTGCCAGGTCTTGTCGGAGGCGTCGAAGTCGCCGAAGTCGCCGAAGTCGCCGAACGCGTGCGTCGTGTCCATGGCGGTTCCTCAGAGCTTGTCAGGCAGCGGGACGAAGCCGGGCAGGGCTTCGATGCGGGCGAGCCAGGCGCGCAGGCGTGGGTAGTCGGCCAGCGAGACGCCGCCGATCGGCGCCTGCGCGGTGTAGCCGTAGAAGCTCAGGTCGGCCAGCGTCGGACGCTCGGCAACCAGGAAGGGGCGCTCGGCCAGTTGCGCCTCGATCAGCGTGAACAGGCGGTGCGAGATCTCCGCCATCGCCGGATCCACCGGCCGGCCCATGATGCCCTGGAAGCGTGCCGACGCCGGGCCCGGCTTGAGCATCCCGACCGACAGCGCGAACCAGCGCTCCTGCTCGGCGGCTTCGTCCGCGTCACGCGGCAGCCAGTCCGACGAGGGCGCGTAGCGCGAGGCCAGGTAGACGAGGATGGCGTTGCTCTCGGCCAGCACGCGTGTGCCGTCCTCCAGCACCGGCACTTGGCCGAGCGGGTTCAGCGCCAGGAAGGCGGGCTGGCGGTGCTCGCCGCCGGGCAGGTCGACGTCGATGAATTCATGCGGCAGTTCCAAGATGGACAGCAGCAGCTCGACGCGATGGCAATGGCCCGACAAGGGCAGGCGGTGCAGCTTGAGCGGGGCGGCGGGACGGGTCATGGGGCTTCCTTCGTTGTCAGAGCCTCTACCGTATCTCTTGCACCTGCCGATGAGAATCATGGGGTCGCATCATTCAGAATTGCAGCCGTCGAAACAATTGAACCCGAGTAGTGCGCCACGCGCCTCGGGCTCGCCGTCATGGATCACCTGGACCGCCTGCGCTGCTTCGTCGCCGTCGCCGACACGCAGAGCTTCGCCGCCGCCGCGCGGCGCATCGGCTGCTCGGCGCCGGCCGCGACCCGCGCCATCGCCGCGCTGGAGCAGCGCCTGGGCGTGCAGCTGTTCCAGCGCAGCACGCGCTCGGTCCGCATGACCGCCGAGGGCGAGCGCTTCCAGCTCGACTGCCGGCGCATCCTGGCCGATCTGGACGAGTCGGAGATGGCGCTCACCAGCGCCCAGGCCGAGCCGGCCGGGCTGCTGTCGCTGACCGCGCCGACGATGTTCGGGCGGCTCTTCGTCGCGCCGCCGGCGATGGACTTCATGCAGCGCCATCCGCGCATCCGCATGAAGCTGCTGCTGGTCGACCGCGTGGTGCCGCTGCTGGACGAGGCTCAGGATCTGGCCGTACGCATCGCTCATCTGCCGGACTCGGGCCTGACCGCGGTGCCGGTGGGCGCGATGCGGCGGGTGATCGTGGCCTCCCCGGATTACCTGGCCCGCGCGGGCGAGCCGATGACGCCGGGCGAGCTGGCCGGCCATCGCATCGTGGCCGGCTACTTCGATGGCCAGGGCATGACGCCGTGGCGATTCCGCGAGGGCTCGCAGGCGCTGACGCCGACGCTGATGGTCAACGACAACGCCTCGGCGATCGCCGCCGCGGTGGCGGGCGTGGGGTTGGTGCGCTGCCAGCTCTATCAGGCCGTCGAGGCGCTGCAGCGCGGCGAGCTGCGCATCGTGCTGGCCAACCACGAGATCCCGGCCGCGCCGGTCCACATCGTCCACGCCGCCGGACGGCGCGTGCCCGCGACGCTGCGGCTGCTGCTGGACTTCCTCACCGAGCGGCTGCGCGCGCAGCCGGTGCTGGGCGGCGACGCGTTCATGCGATGACGCCATGGCCCGCGGGCCCTTGAGAAGAGCGGGCCCGACATGACACGCGCCCCGTGCCGGGATCGGCAGCGGGGCGCGGGGGGCGGACACGGCGTCCGGCGGGGTTCGTGAGGGCCCGGGAGCGATCCCGGGGGCAGGTCATGACTTGGCGGCGGCCTTCTTCGCGGCGACCTTCTTGGCGGGGGCCTTGGCCGGCGCGGCCTTCGCCGCCGCCTTCGCGGGCGGTTTGGCGCCCGGCTTCGCGGCGCGCGGCTCGAACTCGAAGACGACCTTGCCTTCCTTCTTGTCGTAGGCCAGGAAAGCCTTGAACTTGCGGCGCGTCTTGTTGGAGACGAAGTTCTCCAGCAGGTCCGTCTTGCCGGTCTCCAGCAGCTTGCTCACCTGCTCGGGCTCGACCGGCTGCTGCAGGATGATCTTGCCGCTCTTGAAGTCGCAAGTGACCTTGTCGCCCACCGCGTGTTCGCACACGTAGTTGCTGCCGAAGTCGTAGACCTTGCCGCCGCACTTGGGGCAATGACCCAGCGAGGTCTGCCCGCTGAAGTCCACCGGCTCGCCGTTCTCCTCGGCCTTCTTGGCGTCCTCGCCGAAGTCGAACTCCAGCTTCCAGTTGTCGATCTCCGCGTCGAAGACCAGCGCCAGTTCGGCCGTGAAAGGCCAGCCCGCCTTGGAGCGGAAGCCCTCCAGCGGACCGACCTTCTTGTCGCGCAGGAAGGCCTCGACTTCATGCAGCTCGAAGCTGCGGCCGCCCGGGATCTTGGGGATGGAGAAGCCGCACTCGTCGCCATGGCCGGTCTTGCCGATGCAGGTGAAGCGGCGGTAGTTCTCCTTGACCACGCCGCCGCACTTCGGGCACGGGGTCTTGAGCGTCGCGTAGTCGCCGGGGATGGTGTCGCGGTCGTACTCCTTGGCCTTGCGCACGACCTTCTCGGTCATCGCGGCGATCTCGGCCATGAAGGCCTCGCGCTTCAGGCGCCCCTTCTCCATCTCCGACAGCTGGAATTCCCAGTTGCCGGTCAGCTCGGGCTTGGTCAGCTCCTCCACGCCCAGGCCGCGAAGCAGCGTCATCAGCTGGAAGGCCTTGGCGGTGGGGATCAGCTCGCGGCCCTCGCGCAGCATGTACTTCTCGGCCAGCAGGCCTTCGATGATGGCGGCGCGCGTGGCCGGCGTGCCCAGACCCTTTTCGGCCATGGCCTCGCGCAGCTCGTCGTCGTCGACCAGCTTGCCCGCGCCTTCCATCGCGGACAGCAGCGTCGCTTCCGTGTAGCGCGCCGGCGGCTTGGTCACCAGGGCCTTGACGTCGGTGTCCTCGGTGCGGACCAGCTCGCCGGCCTTGACCGGGACCAGCATCGCGCCGCTGGTGCCGGGCTCGGCGTTCTCGTCGGTGGCTTCCTTGCCGTAGACCGCCTGCCAGCCCGGCTTGATCAGCACCTTGCCGTTGGTCTGGAACGCATAAGACTTGGCCGCCGTCTTGACGGTCGAGATGCGGGTCGTGACCTGGAATTCCGCGGGCGGGAAGAACACCGCCAGGAAGCGCTTGACGACCATGTCGTAGAGCTTGGCCTCGGCCTCGGTCAGGCTGCGCGGGGCCTGCAGCGTCGGGATGATGGCGAAGTGATCCGACACCTTGGCGTTGTCGAAGACCTTCTTGGTCGGCTTGATGTAGCCGTTGTCCAGCGCGGTGCGGGCGTGCGGCGCCAGCGCCTGCAGCGGGCCGGGCAGGTCCTCGTTGGCGATCATCCGCGCCGTTTCCTTGGCGACGTTGAGGTAGTCCTCCGGCAGATAGCGCGAGTCCGTCCGCGGGTAGGTCAGCACCTTGTGCTTCTCGTACAGCGCCTGCGCCAGGCCCAGCGTGGTCTTGGCCGAGAAGCCGAAGCGCGAGTTGGCCTCGCGCTGCAGCGTGGTCAGGTCGTACAGGCCGGGGCTGGCCGTGGTGCTGGGCTTGGACTCCTCGGTCACCGTGGCCGGCTGGCCCTTGGCGGCCGCGGCGATGGCGTCGGCCTCGGCCTGCGTCCAGACGCGGTCGGCGCGCTGCTCGGGATCCTCGGCATTCTTCTTGAACGCGGGATCGAACCACTTGCCTTCGTACTGGCCGGCCTCGGCGTCGAAGGTCCCGCGGATCTCCCAGTAGTCGCGGTAGACGTGCTTGCGGATCTTCTCCTCGCGCTCCACAACGATGGACAGCGTGGGCGTCTGCACCCGGCCCACGGTGGTCAGGAAGAAGCCACCGTCGCGCGAGTTGAACGCGGTCATCGCCCGGGTGCCGTTGATGCCCACCAGCCAGTCGGCCTCGGAGCGGCAGCGCGCGGCGTCGGCCAGCGGCAGCATCTGGGCGTCGGTGCGCAGGCCCTCGAAGCCGTCGCGGATCGCCTGCGGCGTCATCGACTGCAGCCACAGCCGGCTCACCGGCTTGGCGATCGGGGCCTTGGCGCCGGCCGCGTACTGGACGATCAGGCGGAAGATCAGCTCACCCTCGCGACCCGCGTCGCAGGCGTTGATCAGCGAGGTCACGTCCTTGCGCTTGATCAGCTTGACCAGCGCGTTGAGCCGGCCCTTGCTCTTGTCGATCGGATTCAGATCGAAGTGGGGCGGGATCACCGGCAGGTGGGCGAAGCTCCACTTGCCGCGCTTGACGTCGAACTCCTCCGGCGCCTTGATCTCCACCAGATGGCCGACGGCCGAGCTCACGACGTACTCGTCGTTCTCGAAATACTCGTCGTGCTTCTCGAACTTGCCTGACAGCGGAGTCAGCGCCTTGACGATGTCCTGCGCCACCGACGGCTTCTCCGCGATCACCAATGCCTTGCTCATGCGATTGCTTCTTTCTTCATCGTCCAGTCACCCGAAACCTCCCGGGCGCCTGCCTACAATGCGGCCTCGCGCGCGCCCACGCTACGTACACGTACACGCGCGCGCGCACCCATGAATTCAATGTACCGGACTCGCTCCATGCCGCAAGACAGCCCTGTTTCGAGCGCCACCCCCCAACAACCTCAGGCGAAGACCAAGGCCCCGGCCAAGGGCTCGCGGATCCAGGTACGGGCCTCCGGCGTGCACGGCCGCGGCGTCTACGCGGTGGCGGCCATCCCCGCCGGCGACAAGATCATCGAATACAAGGGCGAGCGCATCTCCTGGGACGAGGCCATCGAGCGCCACCCCCACGACCCCAGCCAGCCCGACCATACGTTCTTCTTCCATCTGGAGGAGGGCGACGGGGTGATCGACGCGGCGGTGGGCGGCAACCACGCGCGCTGGATCAACCATGCCTGCGCCCCGAATTGCGAGGCGCGCGAGACCGGCGGCCGCGTGTTCATCCACGCGCTGACGGACATCTCGCCTGGCGAAGAGCTGTTCTACGACTATGGTCTGGTGATCGACGAGCGCTACACGGCCAAGCTGAAGAAGCGTTTCGAATGTCGCTGCGGCCATCCGGGTTGCCGCGGAACGATGCTCGCACCCAAGCGCTGAGATCTCCCTCTAGACTCCGGGGATTCTCAGCACCGGACGCGATCGTCCGGGACGATCAGGACGGATCACAGGATCCACAACATCGCGGCGATGCAAGAACATCAGAACTGGGGCGCCGAAGCCCTGTGGCAAGACCTGGAACCGCTGCTGCCGGGCCTCAGCATCGAGGTGCTGGCACGGGCGGAATCCACCAACGCGACGCTGGTCGAGCGCGTGCGCCGCGACGGCGCCGCGGCGGCCGGGGCGAGCGCACCGGCGGGCCGCGAAGCCCGTGAGCCCCGTGACGGGCAGCGCCCCTACGGCCGCCGTCAGCACGACCTGCACCCCTGCCTGCTCATCGCCGAGCATCAGACCCACGGCCGCGGCCGACAGGGTCGCAGCTGGCACAGCACGGCCGGCGCGTCGCTGACCTTCTCGCTGTCGCTGCCGATGAACGTGCCCGACTGGTCCGGCCTGTCCCTGGTTGTCGGCGCCGCGATCGCCGAGGCGCTCGATCCCGAGGGCAAACGGCTCAAGCTCAAGTGGCCCAACGACCTGTGGCTGGACGATCGCAAGCTGGGCGGCATCCTCATCGAAACCGTGCCCGCCGGCGCGTCGCGCATGGCCGTGGTCGGCGTCGGCGTGAACGTGTCGGACCGGGCGCGGGTGGCGGACTCGCAACTCAATACCGGCTTCGCCTGCCTGCAGGAGCTCATCCCCGACGTGACACCGCCGCAGGCGCTGGCGCGTCTGGCGCCAGCGCTGGTCAAGGCGCTCGCGGACTTCCCGCGCGAGGGCTTCGGCGTCTGGCGCGAGCGCTTCACGGCGCGCGATCTGCTGACGGGTCAGTCGGTGACGGCCGGTCCGTTGGAAGGCGTGGCCGCCGGCGTGAACGAGCGCGGCGAGCTGCAAATCGACACCGCCTCCGGTCGCCAGACCGTCAGCGGCGGCGAGGTCAGCGTGCGTCTGGCGGGGCCGGGCGCGTCGTCCGGGTCCACCGGCTCGGCGGGGAGGTAAGGGATCGATGCTGCGCGCCGTGGTCATCCTGCTGTTCGTCGCCAACGTGCTGGTGCTCGCGTGGCACCGCGGCTGGATTCCCGGGGCGGCGCAGCCGGTCCCGCGGCTGGATCAGCAGCTCAACGCGGCGCGGCTGTCGCTGTTGAATCAGCAGGCGGTGACGCAACTGGCCAAGCTGTCCTGCGTCGAACTGGGCCCGATGACCGGCGACGAGCCGGTGCGCCGCGCGGCTGCCGCGCTGACCGCGGCGGGCATCGCGTCCTCGGCTTGGCAGATGCACACGGCCGACGGCGCCGGCGTGTGGGCGCTGGCCACGATCAAGATGCCCAGCCGGGATTTCCGCGAGCGCAAGGAAGACACCTACCGCAGCGCCCGCATCGCTTTCGAGCCGCTGCAGGGCTTCCCTGAAGAACAGCCCACGCTGGTGCTCAGCAAGCACGACAGCGAGGCCGCCGCGCAGGCGGCGCTCGACGGCATGACCCGGCGCAACTACAAGGGCCTGCGCGTGCTGCGTCTGCAGGCGCCGCAGTCGACGACGACGCTGCGTCTGGCACGGCTGGACGGCCTGCAGGTCGCCAAGCTGGACGCGATCGCGTCGCCGCCCTGGGGCTCGGCGCGCCACGCCTGCGAGGCGGAGGCGAACGCCAACGCCGCCTCCGCGGCTGCCGGGACCGGCTCCGCGGCCAGCCGCTGAGACAGCGGGACGACGCAAACCGCGCAGTGCGCCAGCACGCGGGCGACGCGCCCCTGCGAAGACTTCACTGCTTCGGAAACGACAAGGCCCCGACCATCGGGGCCTTGTTCATGGCGCCATCCATCGATGGCGTGACGATCCGCTGATGCCGGGGCTCAGCGTGCCGAGCCCGCCCGCCGCGCGGGCCAGCGCAGCGCGATCACGGCCAGCGCCAGTCCGGCCAGCCACAGGCCGCTCATCGCGCCGCCACCGCCGCCGGAGCTGGTGGTGGTCACGGGCGTGGTCGGGGTGGTGGGGGTCGTCGGCGCGGGCGCTGCCGGTGCGGCCGCCGCCACCGCGGCGGCGGCGTCCAGCATGCCGGCGCCGCAGGTACTGGTGGTGCAGTTGCATTCCAGCTGCGGCGATGCGGTCGTCCCCGCCACGCATTGCGCCACGCCGCTGACGGACGGGAAGGCCCGCGCGGTGGACATCAGCTTGCTCTTGATCTCGGCGGGCGTCAGCGAGGAGTTCACCGCCAGCATCAGCGCGATCGTTCCCGACACCAGCGGCGTGGAGAAGCTCGTGCCGGTGCCGGCGTAGTTGTAAGCGTTGTCGGCCGCCTTCGGCGTCGTCGCGCCCGAGTTGCTGGTCGACAGGATCGGGTACAGGCACGCACCGGAAGTGTTGACGCAGTTGCCGCCGGGCGCCGCGATGGTGTTCTGCGGCCCGAGGTTCGAGAAGCCGACCTTGGTCCCCACGTTGCGCAGGCCCGCCACGGCGATCACGCCGGTGCAGTTGGCCGGCGTGCCGACGCCGATGCCGCCGCCGGTGCTCGTGCTGGTGGTCTCGACGCCGTTGCCGGCCGCCGCGACCACGCTGACGCCGGCGTTGATCACCGCGGTCACCGCGTTCTGATAGATGTTGGAGCAGGCGCCGTCGCTGCCCAGGCTCATGTTGATGACCTTGGCGGGATTCGGGTTCGACGGCAGACCCGGCACCGCGAGGCCGGCGGCCCAGCGCATGCCGGCGTCGATGTCCGACTGCCAGCCGCCGCACTTGCCCAGCACCCGCACCGGCAGGATCTTGGCGTTGTAGGCGACGCCGGCCATGCCCAGGCCGTTGTTGGTCAGCGCGGCGATCAGGCCCGAGACCCGCGTGCCGTGCCAGGAGCTGGTGCCGCTGCCGATGTCGTCCTTGGTGCACCCGGTGCCCAGGCGGCCGCTGTCGATGTCGGCCTGGCTGACCCAGTCGCCCGGGTCGCTGGGGTCGGCGTCGGCGCCGTCGCCGTCGTTGGCCGCGGCGATCTGGTCCGAGGTGGCCGTGCCGCCGTTGTTGTAGCCCACCACGTCATAGCCCGGCTTGAACTGGCCGGCCAAGTCCGGATGGTCCAGGCGCACGCCGGTGTCCAGCACCGCCACGACCACGCCGTTGCCGGTGGAGAGGTCCCAGGCGGCCGGCATGTTGATGGCGGAGACCAGCGTCGAGTCCGGCGTCTTCAGGTACCACTGGCCGGCGCTCACGCCGTTGGCCGAGGCGGTCGCATACAGCGGATCGTTGGGCACCGAGGTGTGGCGCCACCAGCGGTCGACCTCGACGGCCTCGACCTCGCTGTCGGCGGCCAGGCGCCTGGCCAGTTCGGCCGAGCTCATGCCGGTGGCGGTGAAGACGTGGGTGCGGCTGTCCAGGCTGCGGCGCGCGTGCAGCGAGGCGCTATGGCGCAGGCCCAGCGTGGTCGCGCGGACCTGGGCGACATCGGCGGCTTCGAGCGCGGTCGCGCGCGCGGCCATCGGCCGGGCCTTGACGGTGGCCGCCTGCTCCTTGAAGCGGACGATCACGCGGGCGTAGTTGCTTTGCTGGTCGGGGCTCTGGGCGCTGGCGCTGGCGCTGGCGCTGGCGCTGGCGGTGGATGTCGCCGCGATCGCAGGCGAGGTCAGGGCGGTCGCCGACGCGGCAATCAGACCGGCGGCAGTCGCCAGGTGCCGCAGACGCAGCGACAGGAATTTGGCAGGCATCAACAGCTCCGAGGGAACACGGCCAGCAAGTTTAGGTCGGTGCCTGCTAAAAATTTGCTAAGGCCATGACACATTCGCGCTGTCGCCCACACCATAAAGAGTGGGGCGGCCCACTTTCGTCACGCTCTCTCGGACGGACTTGAAACGAGGTGTTTTCGAGGGTCTCCAGACGCCCCGCGGCCGGTGCCGAGCGGGCAAGAAAAAGCCCCGCCGAGGCGGGGCTTGGAAGCGGGATCGGAAGGCGCTTATTGGGCGACGACCTTGACCATCTCCAGCACCTTGTTCGAGTAGCCCCACTCGTTGTCGTACCAGGACACGAGCTTGACGAAGGTGCCGTCCAGGGCGATGCCGGCTTCGGCGTCGAAGATCGAGGTGCGCGGGTCGCCGCGGAAGTCGGTGGCGACGACCTTGTCATCGGTGTAGCCCAGCACGCCCTTCAGGGCGCCTTCGCTCTGGGCCTTCATCTCGGCGCAGATTTCCTTGTAGGAGGCCTCGTTGTTCAGCTCGACGGTCAGGTCGACGACCGAGACGTCGGAGGTTGGCACGCGGAAGGACATGCCGGTCAGCTTCTTGTTCAGCTCGGGGATCACCACGCCCACGGCCTTGGCGGCGCCGGTGGAGGAGGGGATGATGTTCTCGAGGATGCCGCGGCCGCCGCGCCAGTCCTTGTTGGACGGGCCGTCGACGGTCTTCTGCGTGGCGGTGGTGGCATGCACGGTGGTCATCAGGCCGCGCTTGATGCCCCACTTGTCGTTCAGCACCTTGGCCAGCGGGGCCAGGCAGTTGGTCGTGCAGCTGGCGTTGGAGATGATGGCCTGGCCGGCGTAGGTCTTGTGGTTCACGCCGTAGACGAACATCGGGGTGTCGTCCTTGGACGGAGCCGACATGATCACCTTCTTGGCGCCGGCGGCCAGATGCTTCTCGCCGGTTTCCTTGGTCAGGAACAGACCGGTGGCTTCGACGACGATGTCGGCCCCGACCTCGTTCCACTTCAGCTCGGCGGGATCCTTGACCTGGGTCAGGCGGATGCGCTGGCCGTTGACGATCAGGGTGTTGCCGTCGACCGCGACTTCGCCGTCAAAGCGGCCGTGCACGCTGTCGTACTTCAGCATGTAGGCCAGGTAGTCCGGCTCCAGCAGGTCGTTGATGCCGACGATCTGGATGTCCTTGAAGTTCGCCACGGCGGCGCGAAACACCATGCGGCCGATGCGACCGAAGCCGTTGATACCGATCTTGATGGTCATGAGGAAAGTCTCCTGCGAGTGAAATGAATCGATGACGTCATGGACCCGCCGGCGCCCTTCGGAGGCCGGCGTGCCGCGGAGGTGTTCGGTCCGGCACGAGAGGCCCCGCTCTGAGGTGGGGCGCTCGCGCCGAAGCGCACGATTTGAACAGATCGGCGCGGGCCGGCGTTTCCAGCGGGTTACCGGATTACGGCCGGTGGAACAGCACCGTTACATCGCGGCGCCCTCTCCGACGCGGCGGTGCGGATTCGGCTGGAACTCGGTCGCACGGACGGCCCGGCGATGAGCCGAAAAAAAGGGGCCGCATGCGCGGCCCCGAGTCTGTCGTCTACCAAGAAAAAAATCGCAAGGAACCAAAGAGCGATGGACCGCCTCGGGCCACGAGGACCCGGCGGCGCTCCGCTGGGCGCTCACGCGCCGAGGAAATGCTTCCGATAGCGCGCCGGCATGTCCGAGATGCGCATCATCATCGGCAGGTCGGCGGTGTTGAAGTCCGGATCCCAGGCCGGACGCCCCAGGATGCGCGCGCCCACGCGCAGGTAACCCTTGATCAGCGGCGGCGGCTCGACGGCCAGATCCTGGCGCAGTTCGTCCACCGGCAGCGGCAGCCGCGGGCGCACCTGCCACTCGATGTCGGCCATGTGGCTGCCCTCGAGCTGCTTCCACAGGCTGGCGGCGTAATGGCCGCCGTCGCGCATGCTGATGCTGGCGCAGCCGATCATGATTTCCAGATCGTTCCGGACCATGAACTCGGTCAGCGCGCCCCACAGCGCCATGATGGCGCCGCCGCTGCGGTGATCCGGGTGCACGCAGGAGCGGCCCAGCTCCACCATGCGCGGGCGCAGCGAGCGCAGGCGGGTCAGGTCGAACTCGGTCTCGCTGTACAGGCCGCCGGCGCGGCGGGCCGCTTCCGGGGTCAGCACGCGGTAGGTGCCGATGACCTCGGCCGGCTGGCCCAGCGCGTCGAGCTTGCGCACCAGCAGGTGCTCGCAGAAGGGGTCGAAGACGTCGACGTCATGACCGGCCGGCGCATTGGCGGGCGGGCTCAGTCGCGCGCCCATCTCGCCGACGAAGATCTCGTACCTCAGACGCTGGGCCTGACGGACTTCTTCTTCGGTACGCGCCCAGCCCACATGGAAGCGAGTGCGCGCAGTCTCGACAGCTTCGGCGGACGAGCCTGCTGAAAGTGACCTCCGAGGCGCTTCGGTGGAGCGCAGATCGGAGAAGGGCAGGGTGGGCAGCGGCAGATCCCTCATGGCTGGGCCTCGCGGATGTGATGGCCGTGATGCTGAGCGGACGGGGTGACGCGTCGGTGACCTCGGGGTGAACGAACCGTGACAGTCGCGCCGCCGTCACGCGTCTCGGGTCCTCGCGTTCCTCGTTGCCGAAGACCCGGCGCAATGCCTCTCCTTTACGTGCGTTTTCCTCGTGTTGCCGTCCCTGTCCGCGAGGGCTCGGGACCCGCTGCTAAAGTCGGCGCATGAGCTTCCAGGTCTTCGGTATTCCTGTGTCTCGTGGCGTGGCGATCGGCCGTGCGGTGCTGGTCGCGTCCAGTCGCGTCGACGTCGCCCATTACTTCATCGCGTCGGCCGATGCCGAGCAGGAATTCGCCCGGCTCGTGCGAGGCCGCGATGCGGTGACGCGCGAGCTCCAGGACCTCAAGGCCGACCTTCCGGAAGACGCCCCGCATGAGCTCGACGCGCTGCTGGACGTCCACCTGCTGCTGCTGAACGACGAGGCGCTCGTCGACGCGGCCCGGGACTGGATCGTGGACCGGCACTACAACGCCGAGTGGGCGCTGTCGGCCCAGCTCGAAGTCCTGGCCCGCCAGTTCGACGAGATGGAGGACGACTACCTGCGCGAGCGCAAGGCGGACCTGGAACAGGTCGTCGAGCGCGTGCTGTCGGCGCTGGCGCTGGAGCTGGATTCGTCCGCCGGGGGCGGCCCCTCGGCGGTGGTAGCGCGGGACTTCGCCGGCGAGGATCCGCTGCTGCTGGTGGCCGCCGACATCGCGCCGGCCGACATGATCCAGTTCAAGCGCAGCGTCTTCCAGGGATTCATCACCGACATCGGCGGCAAGACCTCGCACACGGCCATCGTCGCCCGGAGCATGGCCATCCCCGCCGTGGTCGGCACGCGCGAGGCCTCGCGGCTGATCCGCCAAGACGATTGGGTCATCATCGACGGCGACGCCGGGACGGTGATCGTGAACCCGTCGCCGATCATTCTGGAGGAGTACCGATTCCGGCAGCGTCAGGCGGAGCTCGAAAACGCCCGACTGGCCCGCCTGCGCCATACGCCGGCGATCACGATGGACGGGCAGCGCATCGAGCTGCACGCCAACATCGAGCTGCCGGGGGACACGGTGTCGGCGCTGGCGTCCGGTGCGACCGGGGTCGGTCTGTTCCGCAGCGAGTTTCTTTTCATGAACCGCGAGGGCGATCTGCCCAGCGAGGAAGAGCAGTTCGTGGCCTACAAGGCGGCCGTGGAAGCGATGGCTGGACTGCCGGTGACCATTCGCACCGTGGACATCGGCGCGGACAAGCCGCTCGACCGCATGTCCGTCAACGAGTTGCGCCATGAGCACGTGCTCAACCCGGCCATGGGCCTGCGAGCGATCCGCTGGAGCTTGGCTGAGCCGAGCATGTTCCGTCAACAGCTGCGCGCCATATACAGGGCGAGTGCCTTCGGCCGCGTGAAGCTGCTGGTCCCGATGGTGGCCCACCTCGGGGAGATCCGGCAGGTCCAGGAGACGCTCAAGCGGGTGAAGGCCCAGCTGGACGAGGCGGGTCAGATGTATGGGCGGGTGGATCTTGGCGTCATGGTGGAGGTTCCAGCCGCCGCGATCATGCTGCCGCAACTGCTCAAGCATGTGGACTTCGTGTCGATCGGGACGAACGACCTGATTCAATACACCTTGGCGATCGACCGCGCCGATGAGGCGGTCGCCCATCTCTACGACCCCTGGCACCCGGCGGTGCTGCAGTTGCTGGCCGGCTCGATCGCCCAAGCGCGTGCGGCCGGCAAGGAAGTCAGCGTCTGCGGCGAGATGGCGGGAGACGCGGCCTTCACGGACTTGCTGCTGGGCATGGGGCTGACTTGCTTCTCCATGCACCCGTCCCAGATTCCCTCCGTCAAGCAACGCGTCCTGCGCGCCGACGCGCAGCGCCTGGCCGCAGGGTTGCCGAGAATCCTCGAGAGCGAGGACCCGGCCCGCACGGCGGCGGAGGTGCTCGCAAAGTCGGCGCGCCTCCACTGACGCCGCCTGCGACTTGGGGATCGCACCGATCTGATGACGCCAGCATGACGCGGGTGTTGCGCAGTCGGAAAAAACCGTGCTAGACTCTACGTCTTCGCTGCTCACGACAACGTTTTGAGCGGCGGCCTCGGAGGATATGCCGGGGTGTCAGGTGAATAATCGGGCTCTGCCCGGTTTTCATTTGGCGGCGAGATTCTCGCAGTCGGCGATAAAATAGTTTCTTCGATTGCTTGACGGCTTCAAAAGAAATCGTTCATAATCTCGCTCCTCACTGCACAGGACATTGTTTTGGGTGGTGGCCTCGGAGAATAGGCTGAGGTGGTCAAACAAGCATCTGGTAATACCAAGTATTTGTTTGGCGGCGAGATTCTCGCAGTCGACGATGAAAATAATTTCTCTGACTGCTTGACGAGTTCGAAAGAAATCGATCATAATCTCGCTTCTGCGCTGCTGACGACAAGTCGGTGACGCGACGAAGCTGGCGAAAGCTGCTTCGATGTTCTTTAAGAATTTACAGCCGATAAGCGTGGGCGTCTGGACGAGCGACCTGAGAAGGTTAAATCGCTAGATGCTCACGGAAAATGAATGAAGCTATGAAAG
>NZ_JBCNLU010000019.1:0-102989 GCF_039595295.1 Roseateles sp. | reverse complement strand
ACTGGTGCTAACCGATCCAATTCGGCAGGGAGAGGTAAGGGTTTCGGATCAACAAACGCAGTCAGGGAATTTGCGAGCTCTTCGTCGTCGCGATATGTGTCGTATCCCAGCGTGTCGAATATTCCAGCTTCGCGTGCAATCCTCTTGTCACCCTCCGTCGGGGAATGTCTGACAAGAAAACAGCGACGGGACTTCCCGATTGAATATCCAACTTCGTATACAACATTCAGGTTCAGATAGGTTATGTCGGCAACGACGTATTTGGACCCTTCTATCCCCTCGAGAATTGGTGATATTAGTGGATTTCCAGCAATGTCGTTAAATGGCCATGGCGAATACTGAATGGTCTTTCCGACCTTTCGATTAGCCTTTGCAACGCCTGACGCAATCATCGCGGCCAAACGCTCATCTTTAGACGCATATGCAACGAAGGCCTTCTCGCCCCCCAGCTCGCTGATAGTCATCTTGCCCTCCTTTAGCTCATCGTAACCGGCTGAGCTCAGAGGGAGCACGCCGGCCGTATTCTGCTAGTTCACCGCGACAGCCCTGCATTACTCCATTGTGTCGCGGGACAGCCCACGGCGGCCCCAGGCGCTCGCATTGCACGCGCGGACAGGGGGAAGGTGAAACCCGTACCACCTGCCGCTGCGCGGGGTGTTTCCCGGGCTGCACTCGGCGGCGGATCGCCTGCCCGGCGAGACAACCCTCCTGCGACGTGAGGACGAGGTGATTCCAATCGACTCGATCCGGGACTGCAGTTCACGGTGAGGGCGAACGAGAACGAAGTAGTTAAGGTGCCTGTCGCCAACTTGCTCGACTTTCGCAGCGTCGCTATCGGCGGCTGCGGCTCTAGCCAGTGAGCTTGCAACACTGCTCTACTGCCCTCCCCGGTCGCTGTTCAGCGGCGCGCTAGTCCGCGTCCGTCCATTCTCTAAATTTTGTTCGTCCTTTCTTCTAGATTTTGTTCCCACCCAGTGCCGATCTCTGTGGTGGCGGACCCAGGACCTCGGTCCCGCCACCCGCTGGCTGCCGGATGTGTAGGGCTTCCCATGCTGTGAAGTACCGGTCTTCACCGCCCCGAATCGACCGCCACTGGGGAGCGCCGGAGTCTGGCCAGCTGGCTTGAGCCGGGCGGGCGCCGAAGACCCAGCGCCGCACTCTGCGCGACGACGAAGCTGCTCCCGCCGGTCACGCCGTAAAAACCCTGCCGCCGGTTCGAGGCGGGGCGCCGATCTTTGAACAGCACCGAGTGCGCCGTTGCCGAATGTCCTCTTCAAATCAACCGGTTACGACATGAGCGCGCACGTCACCTGAATCGATTCGATGCCAGTGGTCGTCAGCGCGGCGGTAGAGGAGCCGTCTCGCCAACGCGACTTCTTCCTGGCGCTGTGCGTCACTACGCTTGACGAACGCGATGGGCACCATCAAATTGCTTCAATGAGCGGGATCAACCCGCCGGGGAGGAAGCTTGGCAACGAAGCCCAAAGTGCTGAGCCTGTCCATCTACCTGATCAAAAACAAGGACCTGCCGGATCCTGAACTGATCAAACTGGACAAGGCCGACGCGCCTATCGATCTGGACATCGGGGATGGTCAGGCGCGGCTCTACGTGAAGACCGATGTCGTGCGGCAGCAACCGCCCTGGACGCGGTTGTTCACCGCCCTCCCCGAGGTTCCCGACGACACCTTCGGCAGGCCCAACAGCGTCGGCGCCGTGCTGATCTACCGCGCCGCCGATGCGACGTTCCTGCTTTCGTTCGGCATGGGACAACACCTTGTCCAGCAGGACGCCGTGGAGCGCGACTTCGGTCTGCGCGTCACGCTGAACTCGGTCAACCCGAACGAACTGCGCGCGCTGGACAAGGCCACCTACACGCATAGGCCGCTCGTCTCCAGAAACCAGAGCTCCCGTGGCGTGGACATCTTCGACTTGGATGTCGATGGCGAGTCCGAGATGCTATATGCCATTACGGGCCTGTCTCAGGACCCGCGGCTCGGACTTCGGGTCATGGGGCGGGACGCGTTGACCATCCAACTGGCGGTGCAAGCCGACGCCCTACCCGCGCTGCTGGCGCACGTCCTTACCCGCTATCGGGCACAGTTGCCGGCCGCATTCGACTGGGTGGACAACGTTCAGCGCGTACGTGACCCGGATTTCCTGCAACTGCTCGACATGGTGCTCGACGACATGCTCGCCCAGCCCAATGGCGCCATGCTCTGGATGGGTGAACCGGAAATCGTGGACTGGGAGCACGTGGCCGGCTACCAATTCGACCTGCGCGCTAGAACGCCAATGCACCCCACCCTGGACCTGGACCATCTAACAGCCCACCTCCATGCCGCGGGCGAACCGCTATGTGTCGACAGCCTGCGCAAGCACTGGGTCCACCTGGTCGACGCCAACCACCAGCCGCTGAAAGTGTGGCATGCGTATAGGTGCCTGAACGCCGAGATCAGAGAGAACGAAGCCACGTACGTGCTCAGAAACGGCAACTGGCTCAAGGTGAAGCCCTCCTTCGCCGCTCAGGTCGACGAGTCACTTCGCACGCTCTCGATTCGGGACCTGGCGCTGCCCGAGTTCCAGCATGCCAGCGAGGGCGACTACAACGTCCACGTGGCCACGACGGACGCCAGCTACTACAACCTTGACGCGAACACCATCCGGCTCGGCGGCTCCTACGACAAGATCGAGTTTTGCGATCTGCTTAAAGACCATCGGACGCTGATCCATGTGAAGTTCTATCGGAGCTCCAGCACGCTCAGCCATCTGTTTGCGCAGGGGCATGTGGCGGCAGAGACCTTCGTGAAGGACGAGCAGTTCCGTGAGCGCCTCAACACCAAGCTGCCGGCAGCGAGCCGGCTAGCCAACCCACAGGCTCGGCCCGACGCTCGGCAGTACAGCGTGATCTATGCCATCGCGACCAACAAGGCCTTGCCTGCCGAGCTGCCCTTTTTCTCCAAGGTAACGCTCAAGAACGCGACCCGCACATTGCGTGCGCTGAACTACGACGTGGCCCTGACCCGCATCCCCGTTAACGGTGACTGGCTCAGGACCTCCAAGTTGCGCGGCAACCGCCCCTGACCGTGAACCCGGGCCGCGGTCCGGCGACGTCGTAATCGAAGCCTGTGTCGGACCGATCACCACCGATCAAGAGAGGCGCTTCTGGGCAGTTGGCCCGTCCGCATCAAGTTGACACACAACCAGCAGCCTGTGAATGCGAACGGCAAAGTCCAGATCCGCGTCGTCGACTCGGTCATCCCCAGCACGCAACTCCGCGCGGGCCGGTTCCGCGAACGGATCACCTGGGACGGCCCGGACAACTGGGTGCTGCGCGGGAACAAGTGATCCGCTGAATCGGGCGGCAGCCAATGGCTGCGCGCCACTTCGCCGAGGTCGTTAGCGCGGGCGGCAGGTCTATTTCTTCACCGCCTTCTTCTTCGCACGCTTCTTGGCAGCCGGTGTCTTCTGGGCCGGATTGGGGGCGACGGCACGCTTAGTCAGGTCGACGCCGATCACCTTGATTTCCTCGACGCGAGGATGGGCCCCTGTCACCGATGCCCAGTGGTCCTGAAGTGCCTTGACCAGCCCATCGAAGTCGACCCACTTCTTGTTCGGTAGCAGCCAGCGCTTTTGGACACCGCGCCAGACCAACAGGTAGATGCCGTGCACGGATGCGTTGTCGCGCAGGTAGTCGCCCGCGAGCTGGTTCTCCAACCGCTCAAACAGCTTGGGCCCAGGCCAATTGTCGGCGATCTTCAGCTCGGTCGGGACCGGACCATTGAACGCGGTTGAAGCCCACCAAAGGTCAGGCCGCTTCGCGTCCGGAAGTTCCAGTTCCTGCGGGATCATGTACCGCCCTCGCGAGCGGTCCATGCACCACGAGCCGATCTGGTTCCGAAGAACGGTCTCTCGCTCAGTGGCGATCACCACGCTGGCCGTGCTGTCGTTGCCTTCTTCCAGGTGATGCTTGTAGTCGAGCAGACGTAGCACGGCGAGGTCGAATAGCTCGCGGTGGTTGGCCGGCGTGCGCTCGTAGTCCGCGCCGAATTGGCTGACCTGCGGAGCGGTCCATACTGGACGCTCGCTGTCCACCTCCGCCTTGGTCCGGGCGCGAAGGGCGAACCAGGGGCGCGCGTTGGGTGCTGGGTGGCGCTCGGCGATCTCCCTTAACGCTAGGTAGGCATCGCGGCCCGGGATCTCGCCCAGAATGTTCACCAGCCGCTCGCGCGCATCCTGGGCGTTGTCTCGCAAACCGGGCGAGTAGACGCCCTTGCCCGCACGCTCGACGTCCTCGCTGAAACGCACGTGTTCATGGACAAGGATGTACAACCGCTTCAAAACTGCGGGCGTCCGGAATGCCTTGCGCATGCGGGATTCCATGTGTCGCCCACCGAGCAGGTAGGTGACGTAGCTCATCGTGAACACCGTGCGTTTCTTCTGTTCATTCAGCGCCGCCAGATGGCCTTCCACCGCGTCAATGGCGGCATCGGGGTCCACACCGGTCCATACAGCGGACCAGAGCGCCAGTTGCCTCGGGTCGCCGTCGGCGGCCAGCTTCTCCGCGGAGATCGCGGCGAGTGCCGCGTCCGGAAGGTTGGACGCCAAGACGATGTCCACTAGATGCTGCAACCGTTGAATGCCCTGGGGCGGATGGATGCGCAGCAGCTTGAGGATGTCCGGGGCAATACTGTCCCACATCCAGTCGCCGACACGGCTCAAATCAGAAACGATGTACTGGCTGGACGCACCCTCTTCGTCGTTCTGCAGCTCGAACATGATCTCGGTCAACGCCATCGACTTCACGACGTCTGGATGAGCAGACGAAAGCGCTGCGAACCAGGGCGGAAAGCCATTCAGCTCCTGCATCGCGTAGCGAAAGGCGACCGCCGCTTCAGCGGAGGTCAGGTTCCGGGGAAACGTCAGATCTTCCGCGGCCTCGATGGTCAGGCCGGCCAAGCCAAAGATGTCCGCGAATGGCGTGGACCCCGGCACTGCACCTTCAGACGCGAGCTTCGGCGTGTACCGGCGCCAGAAGCGGACCATGCCGTCACGGAACGCCTGTGGTGTCTTGGGGCCGAACTCGGGCTCCAGGTCGCGCCAGTTGCCGATGCTCCACCGTGAGTGCTTGCGCCCGTCCAGATTTCGCATCCGGTCGAACAAGTAGTACTGCGCCTTGGACACGTCAGCCGGATTTTTGAAACCTGGGTCGCGCAGCGTATCCAGCTGAAGCTCAAGCTTCGCCGGAGCTTCCATCCGGGCTTTTTCCTCGCGAGCGCGGTAGGCCGCTGCCTTGCGACTATCACGCTTGGTCTCAAGCTCCATGCGCTTCCACGCGGCATCCTTCTTGGGCGGCTTCAGCATGCCGTCCAGCCGGGCCTTTAGATGCTTGTCAGCGGCGACGGCTGCCTTCAACACCACGAGGCGCGCGGGCTGGAGATCTGAGCCCACGTACATCCGATAGGCCAACGTCAGCGCGACTTCCTTGTCATCGGCCAGCGGGCGCTCGGCGATGGCCTGGACCGCTTCGTCGAAGTCATGGATCTCGAAATGCAGATAGGACGCAACCGACAGTGCCATCCACGCATCGGTGACGCGCTCACCCTTCTTCTCCCTGACCTTTCGCTCTTGCTCGATGACGTGCCAGAACAGGGCCCAGTGCAAAGCCGGCCACTGGCGCACCAGCTCGGCCAGACCGAGCTGCTTCACGTCGAAGGCGCGGACGTTATAGAACCCGTCGATCGGCAGCACGTGGAGCACTGAGAGTGAGGCTCGCTTCAGCGCCGCGGCGTCCTGCGCCTTGATCAAGCGGCGCACAGCCACGCCGACGCACTGTCGCAGCCACTGGTAGCGCTGGGAGACCTCGCAGTACCGCCGCTCGATCACAGGCTTCTTGGCCAGCAACGCCTGCAGTGGGACGATCGCGCTGACCACCACGGCCATATCGGCACGCTCGAAGAACTCGGACAACTGCTCGGACAGGCCCGTGCCCTCGTACTGATCGTATTGGACCAGCCGCGGGATGCACTCTAGGAGCCACGCCAGCGTCTGCGCATCGGGCTTCGCGATGTGGCCGACCAAGTCAGCCATGCACCTGCGGTTCAGCTCACCGGTTTCTTTCGCGAATCCCTCGCGGATCGAAGCCATGTCCTTGGACGTACCCAGCTCGGCAACGGCACGGAACGCAGCGATCCGGGCGTACTGACCGGCCGTCGCCGTGCGCGCGACGGCCATCACCTCAGGTAGCGCTTCGGCCAGACGTCCCTGCCAAACCATGCGCATCAAGAACGAGGCGATCTCGTCGTTGTCGGAGTACTTCTTGGCCAAGCGGCGCACCGTACCGATCAGGTCAGGCGCGGCAAAGCGCTGGATAGCTGCAAAGTCGGCCATGGAGCGGCGCGTCGCGCCGCTGGCCAGCTGTTTGCAGACGTGCTCGAGGATCTCGCGTCGCACGTCGACGGGCAGCTGCACCGGGTCCCCACCTTCGAAGACGATCTCCGGCGCCAGGCTGCGCACTTTGTCGAGGATGCGACTGTCGGCCATGGCCATCCAGGGCAGCAATGGGCGCATCGACGGCACGACAACCTCGAGGCCATACTGCTCCCGGAAAAACAATTCCTCGACGTTGCGACGTGAGACCTCCTGCTGAAGCAGCTTGAGGAACCACTGCGCCGCCAGGTACTCCTTCACCGATCGGTGATGAAAGCGCACCGTGCCGTAGATGTCTGGGTCGAACAATGGACGCTGCAGCAGTGCGCCAAGGTCGGAAGGGTGTTTTCCCTTAAACACGTCGCGTGCATCGAGCCCGTGCACGCCATTGCCTGCATCCGGCACGCGGATGTTCTGGGCATGCGTCAGCACAAGTGCGCCGGCGATCATCATGGCGCCTTCCAGTGCCTCGAAATCCGACAGCGACCGTGCCTGGATGCGATCCTCGCTGGTCTCCTGGAGCCGGCGCTTTACGCTGTTCTGCATGAGCTCCAGCCGCGAGCCGATCTTGCCCTTGTCCAGCCAATACTCGGTCACTTCGATCAGGTCTTGCGGCCGGGCGGTGAAGGACCATGCGTCGGCCCGGTCGATGTCACCCAGGAACTTCGACGTGTCTTCGATGCCTTTCTCGCTCGCGAAGATCTTGATCTGGTCCGCGGACAGATCTTGCAGCGTGACGACCTTGAACGGAGACGCGTCGGACTGGGACCGCTTCTTCTTCTGATCGCCCTTCTCGTTCTCACCGCCCGCTGTGACCTCATTGGCCACCGGAAACAGGCTGCTGCAGAGATCAAGGTCGGATTTCGGGCGCCAGGCTGCCGTCCGCCCCGTGATGAGCAGGTGCGTGCGCTGCTTCGCCTTCGATAGGCGCGCCGCGACCTTGCGGATGGCCCGTTCGAAGTCCTGCGAAGAGCGCAGTCGTGATTCGTCTACGGAGTCGAGCAGCAGCCAACCTGGATCCGTCGAGGCCAGCCACTTCTGGAATTCCTCCAGATCGCCCTCGACGAAGGCCGACTCGAATTCGTCCGCCACGTGCTCGAGGCGCAAGAAGAAGGCCGCCCTGCCCTCCGCGCGCAGGCGCCGGGCCGCCTCTTTGATCTCCTCGGTCTTGCCCGACCCCCCTTCGGATAGGATGACCACGCGGAGCTCGTCCAACAGCGCCGGCAGCGTCATCGTCGCGCTGCCCGGGTACAGAGTTCGAGTGTCGTCGGCCGGCTCCTTGCCCAGAAGTTCCCGGAACGTGCGGTGCAATTCGATGTGCATGGCGGCAAGGATATGGCAGCGCTAGGTGCATGAAGCGCCCAAGCTCTCTAGCTGTCAGTCGGCTCGGCTTTGCGCCGCCCGGCGCGACGTGCTGCCAACCCCACCTCATGCGCCGGTGTGAGGCGCTCTACGAGGGCGCGCAAAGTTTGAGCTTCCGCTTGGTGACGCGAAACCTCCTGTCGGCAGCTGGCGAGTTCCTGCTCAAGGTCTGCCACTCGGCGCGCAAAACCGTCACGAGCTCTCGCCGCTGCCTCCAAGGCTAATTTGCCTTGGTGAGCGTCGATCTCCAGCCGTGTCGCCTTGGCCGCATGCTGGACCGCCAGTTCTCGGCCCGAAGTCTCGACTTCGGCCAACTTCGCCCGCGCGGCATCTACTGCGGCATCTGCCCGAGCGCGCGCCTGGCGCTCTTGCTCGATTTCTCTCAGCGCTCGGCGCTCAGCGCCGGCGGCACGCTCGTTGGCGGCTTCAGCCGCTTCCCTAGCCTTGGCCACCTCGGCCGCAAACCCTTCCTGAAGCGATTGTTGCTGCCTCGAAGCCTCCTCGAGCTGGCGTTGCATCTGCTGAATGGTTGCCAGCGTGCCGGCGTGCGCGCGGCGCTCAGCTTCCAGTTCTTCGCGCATCGCATCGGTCTCAGCTCTGGCGCATTCAAGGTCTGCTCGATGCTGCTCTGCCGCCGCATGCATGCCCACCACCGCTCGCTCTGCGGCGTCGCGACCTGCTCTGGCCTGCTCCGCTTCCTGCTCGTACTGCAGTCGAGCTACAGCAAGTTCATCTCGGGCCGCTTCTGTCGCCTGTCTCCACAGCGCGGCGATGGCCTCCGCGGCGATCGCCTTTACTGGATCGGGAAGGTCCGGTCGCTCGATGTCCACGCGCGCTCGGTGTCGCAGGTCATCCCAGAACTTCCCAACTTCCTCGGTCGGCACGTTCATCGAGCCGCGCCGCACGTACTGGTAGAGCTTGTTGGCCGTCGGCGTGATCCCGAAGGTGAAGAACAAGAGCGCGCAGACCTCGCGGTACAGCGTTCGTGTGTCGCTCACTTTGACCTTCAGGGCTTCAACTTCAGACAGGATCTCGGTCTCGGTGCTCATATGGAGAATAATATGACGTAATACGTTAGATTTCCAACGCGGAATTGGGAAGTTTTGACATTAACTCTATAGTGTCAAAATTCCTCCAAGAAGACTGTTTGGGAAATCATGGAGTCTCCAGACCAAGATGAAGTCGGTGAATTGCTGCCCGCCAAGCTCGCGCCCATCGGCGAAATCGTCCTGGTCGATGCTCTGTCGGGGCGGGATGGGTCAAATCGATCCCGGGGTGGTAACCGGCAACTCGACGCCGACACGGACCAGCGCGCCATCCTTGCCTGGCTTGCGCGATTCGCCGACAGCCCCAACACGTTGGCCAACGCTCGCCGTGAAGCCGAGCGCCTCTTTCTCTGGTCCCTCACGGAGCGCAACAAGCCGTTGTCGTCGCTGGTCCACGAGGACCTGCTTGTCTATCGCCGCTTCCTTGCCAACCCTCAGCCGGCTCAAAAATGGATCATGGCGCCAGGGCGAAAGGCCGGCCGCCGCGATCCACGCTGGCGACCGTTCGCCGGGCCCCTATCGGAGGCCAGCATCCGCCAGGCCATGGTGGTGTTGAACTCGATGATGTCGTGGCTGGTCGAGGCCGGGTATCTCGCAGGCAACCCCCTTTCACTGAGTCGAACCCGACGTAAGGCGCCTCCAGTGCGCGTCCTGCGCTTTCTCGAAAGCGACCTCTGGGAGGTCGTACGCCAGACGATTCTGGCGCTGCCGCAGGAGACGCCTCGGCAATGTGCCGTCTACGCGCGGGCCCGCTGGCTTTTTAGCTTGATGTTCCTCGGCGGCCTGCGGATCTCTGAAGTGGTGGGCAATGGCATGGGTGACTTCTTCATGCGTTCCGATTCCAAGAGCGGAGATCAGCGTTGGTGGCTGCAAGCGACTGGCAAGGGGAAGAAGGAGCGGCTGATCCCGGCCACCGCGGAGCTGATGGTCGAACTGATGGGCTACCGCCGATCGCTGGGGTTGACCGACCTGCCGCAGACTTCAGAACCCTCGCCGCTGGTCTTCCCTGTTGCTTGGCGTCGAGCCACTCACTCGAACTGGCCCGAGCCCTTGACCCGCAGCGCCATTCACGGCGTCCTGAAGGAGATATTTGCGCTCGCCGCTCAGCGGTGGCGCCAAGACGGCCGCGGCGACGCGCAGGCTGCGAAGCTCGAGGCGGCATCGGCCCACTGGTTGCGTCACACAGCAGGTTCGATCATGTCCAATCAGATCGACCTGAAGCATGTGCGCGACACGCTCGGGCATGCGTCGTTGACCACCACCAGCATCTATGTCCACGGAGAGGATGATGCGCGGCACGACGCGGTGAGCAAAGCGCACCGCATGAGCTGGGAAGCGGCCGGCCGCGCCCACATTCTTTGACTCAGCGCAGACCACGCAACTCGCGCAATTTGCTCTGGATTCGGCCCGACGAGCGCCGGACAAGACGCACGCCTGCAGTTTCCGGTGCATGCGACGTCAAGGACTCTTCACGCCGCCGGCACTTGATCGCGAGGTGGCTCGATCTGTGAGCAGCGATCTCACGGTCGCTTAACCCACCATGCCTTACCCTGCGGCCGGGCTAATGAGAGAGATGGGATGAACGGGACACGTACCAGCAACATGGCGAAGGGAGCAACGGCCGCGGACTGGAGACGCGATTTGCACTCTGGATCGTTGCTTCGGGGCTGCCTCCTCGGCGCCGTGGCCTTTCTTGCGGCCTGTATCGCGCATGAGGGGTTCGGTCATGCCGGCACATGCTTGCTGATGAGAGGCCAGATCCTTGCGATGAGCAGTGCCGTCTTTCAATGTGCGCCGGGAAGCGTCTGGGTTGACGTCGCAGGCCCCATGGCGAATTGCCTTGCCTTTCTCATCGGGTCCATCTTCGTCGCGCGCACAGACAGGCGATCGCCGAGTCGCGACCTCCTGAGTCTCTTCGTCGCGTTCAATGCATGCTGGGGCTTCGGGTATCTGATGTATTCGGCGGTCACCGATACAGGCGATTGGGCCTTCGCATTGCACGCGGTCGCTCCTATCGGTTGGAAGAACGCTGCCATGCGCGCAGTATGTGGGGTATCAGGCGTGGTGCTTTACGTGAGTGCGCTGCGTTGGATGCGAACCTGTCTCCCAGCGAGTTGGGAACTGCTCGCGGCGTACATCGGCGCAGGGATTTGCTCGCTGATACTTGTTCTGCTCACCGATGGCCTGAGCGTTTCACCGGTAATTGAGGCCGTCAATGAGAGTTGGGGCGCTCTGACCGGAATCGGGGTACTGGCAGTGCGCGGCCGGGTCGCTCGGGACCAAAAGCTCCGAGGAAGGCACGCGGCCTGAACCGGCGAGCTAATGGGGAACGACACGAACCAGATCTCGTCTTCCTTCGGAGCTCGACGGAAGGTCGTCGACGATGTCTGCGCTGATCCTTGCCTGGGTGGTCTCCTATGGCTGGATCCAAGAGTCGATGCCCGGCCGCAGGGTGCTGCGCGGGTGGTTGGCTGCTTCAACTTGGTCTTGGATGTCGCGCCTTGTCGGAAAATGGCGGTCCATCCATACCCACCAGCGGCGCAGCTCATTTGACAGCAGCTCGCATCGACCGAGTTCGAAGAGCCATTTGTCCCCCGCGAGCAGTACTTCGGCGGTCTCAGTAGGCAGGCCCTGACGGCCGGACTCCACAAGCGCTGAAAGTCCAGAGCCATCGGGAAAGCTGCCGCGGAGCGCCCAAGCTCCTGCCCGAAGAGCTTCTGGGAGCTCAGAGTCGACGCAAGCAAGATCGAGCAGCTCGTTGAAGCAGGCCAGCGTGCGGAAGCGTTCCTGGGGTGTGGTCATGGAAGTCAGAAGCTAAAGGTAGTCGCGGCCGGCAGACTTGCGTGGCTATGCGTGCGTCATCTTGAGAGCAAAGCAGGCGCATGCAGTGGTTGCATATGGCGCCCCCGCAGGCTCCATCCCGCAGTGTCAACTGACAGCTGAATCGGTCATGGAGTCGAGCAGGTCCTGCAACGTGTCTAGGTGTACGGGCTTGACGAGATGATGGTCGAAGCCTGCCTCCTCGGAGTGCCGCCTATCGCGCTCCTGGCCCCACCCGGTTAGCGCCACGATTCTCATGCGCGCATTTTGAGGATCGGCTCGCAGTTCGCGTGCGACGTCAAAGCCGTCCTTGCCCGGCATGCCAAGGTCCAACAGAACCACGGTCGGTCGCCAATCGGCGCAGGCTTGAAGCGCAGCTTCACCGCTGTGCTCGACCCGGACGTCGGCCCCGTTAAACCGCAACAGCATTCCGAGGCTGTCCGCCGCATCACGGTTGTCGTCAACGACAAGCACTCTCGGAAGACTGCGCTGGACAACGGGCTGGCGAGCGACGGCAGTGCTTGACGCGGGTACATCCAATGGAACGTAGACCGTGAACGAGCTGCCCTGGCCAAGCCCCGGGCTCGCTGCCTCGATTCGCCCCCCGTGCATCTCTACCAATCGCTTGGCGAGTGCGAGGCCTATGCCCAACCCCCCATGCTGGCGAGAAGCGGTGGAGTCCAGCTGAGCGAACATGTCGAAGACGCGCGGCAAGTGCTCCTGCGGAATGCCGGCGCCGTTGTCTCGAACGGTGACCACCGCCTGCCCCCCTGCGCGGCTGACAAGCAGGTCGACGTTGCCGCCATCAGCTGTGTACTTGGCCGCGTTGTTGAGCAAATTGGCGAATATCTGAGCGAGCCGTACAGGATCGCCTCGAACCCACACTGGTTCGTCAGGAATCCGAGCTCGCAAAGTATGCGAGGAGCGCTCCATCAGCGGGCGGCTCGTCTCCACGGCGTCGCGCAGGACATCGTTGAGCGTGACGGACTCCAGTTGCAGGTCCAGCTTTCCGCGCGAGATGCGCGAGGCTTCCATCAGATCATCCACAAGGCGGACCATGTGGGAGACCTGTCGCTGCAGCATTTCCCTTATGCGCTGCGACTGTGCCGGTGCTTCGACCAAGTCCAGAAGTCGCAGTGCGTTGCGAATCGGTGCCAAGGGGTTGCGCAACTCGTGGGCGAGCGTTGCCAAGAACTCGTCCTTGCGGTGGTCGGCTTCGCGCAGCGCATCAAGCGCGACCTTCTGCTCATGAATGTCGATCACTGATCCGATGTACCCCAGCCACTGCCCGCGGTCGTCAGATCGCGGCCTTCCCGCGTCGATCGCCCAGCGATAGACGCCATCCGACCTGTGCAGACGATATTGCAGCTCGAATGGCAGACGCTGTTTTGATGCCGCGAGGAAGGCGCGAGCTGCCGCTTCGCGGTCATCGGGGTGGACTTGCACCGTCCATCCAATCCCGTCGCGATATGCCTCTTCCTGCGATTGACCCGTGTACTCAAACCAACCGCGACTGATGAACTCCAAATGGTCGTCAGCGTCGGTCACCCACAGCATCGCGGGCGCCGTGTCGGCCATGGTTCTGAAGCGCGCCTCGCTCGCCCTGAGCGCAAGCTCGGCCGTTCGCCGAGAGGTGATGTCGAGATTCACCCCGGCCATTCCTGTCGTCTTGCCGGATTGGTCTCGCTGGACGTCTCCCATACCGCCCAACCACCGGACCGAACCGTCCGACATGACGACACGGAATTCAACGTCGTATGGCGCCGCCCCGGCCATCGCAACCTCAAGCGCCTGGGCGATCCTCTTCCGATCGTCGGCATGGATCCGATCGAGCACCACCTGCTCAGTGGTAGTAAAGCTCAGAATGCCGTTTCCCTCGGTCGGGCGCACCGCCTCGACGCTGTCTGCGCCATGCAGCCCGAACAATCCACAGCAGATTGGATCGATTTGGACGCGGGAACTCGCCAAGTCCCACGTCCAGAATCCAAGTCGGGCAGCTTCCGCGGCCATACGTAGCCGAGCCTCCGCCTCACGCGCCGAGACCTCTGCCCTGGCGCGCTCCAGGCGGGGAAACACGACCTCGGCCAACTGCCGGATCAACTCCAGTTCATCGCCATGCCAGTCGCGTGCCTGGTCATCTGTCACCGCTAACGTGAACCGCCAGCGGCCGTCGCGATGGAATGGCACAGTGACGAAGGAACGAACCTTCAGGGTGGCGAAGGGTTCCGCCCGCGTGCGCGCGTCCGCGAGGGTGTCACGGACCACCACCGACTCACCTCGACGATTGGATTCGATGACGGTCGTGTCGACGTAGTCCACGTGGCGGTACAGGCCGCCGACAAGCGATGGTACGTCCGGTCTGAACCAGCCGTACGGCACCGCTGTCACACCCAGTGCATCGTCTACCTCGTTGAATGCGCAACTTGACAGACGCAGGTGCCGCCCGATCTTCTCGCCCACCTGCTGCATCAGTTCCGCGGGTTCCAAGCTGCGTGCCAGGACATCGCTCACTGACGCAAGAAACGATGCGTTCAGCTCCCTGCGCATCGCTTCGGTCACGTCCACCACAAGTACCGAGACGCCGCCATCAGGGGTCGGGTACACGTGGTGGGAGAATTTCCGCTCGTCATCAGTACCTGCATCGGCATAAACGAAGCGCGACGGATTCCCACGACGGGCCGCTTCACGTAGCTTGACTTCGAACAGTGTTCCCACCAAGCGGGGGAACACCGCCCATATGCTTCGCCCCAGCAGATCCTCGCGAGAGCGGCCGGTGATCGCGATGACGCGATCATTGGCGAACGTGAAGCGCCACTCCTGATCCAAGGCAAAGAACTGGTCTCGGATGCTATCGACGACCTGGTCTAGCTGCTGACGGCTGCGCTGTAGCGCGGCCGCCGCTTCCCGCCGAACGCGTGCCAGTTCGAGATGCGCGCCCACCTTTGCAAGGAGCTCGCGCGCGGAGAACGGTTTGACCAGATAGTCGTCCGCCCCTTGCTCCATCCCCTCAATCCGAGATTCCTCGCCAGCTCTGGCCGACAAGACGATCACCGGGACATCTGAGAGCCTCGGATCGGACCTGATCGCTGCGAGCAGGCCGAAGCCGTCAAGTCCGGGCATCATGACGTCGGTCAGTACCAGATCGGGTCGGTTCCGCTGCGCTGCCTCAAGCGCCTTGTGACCGTCGGAAGCCGTTTCAATCCGCCACCAAGGTCGCAGGATTCGGATCAGGTACTGACGCATATCAGAGTTGTCGTCGGCGACGAGAACCCTGGCCTGATGGGTGGCGGCAAATCGACCCGCGGGGGGTAGGTCGCCGAAGCCCGACGGACTCTTGGCCTGCGAAGCCTCCTCAGTATCCTGGAGCCAGCTTGAGGCCTCGCGCACGATCGCGTCGGCGCGTAGGGATGCCGCCGGCGCAGCCGCGGAAAGGGCCCGGCTCGCGGGGTCCGTGATTGCAGGCAGCGAAACGATGAAGCGAGTGCCCTGGCCAGATTTGCTCTGGACTTTGACGGAGCCCCCATGAAGCTTGACCATCTCCTGGACCAGCGCCAGGCCAATACCCGTCCCCTCGTGCGTTCTCCCAACGCTGCCTTCCACGCGATGGAACCGCTCGAAGATGTGCGGCAGTTCGGTCTCGGGGATGCCGATCCCGGTATCTGCCACGCAGAGTTCGACCGATTGACCCACGTCCGCCAAACTCACCGATATACCGCCCTGCAGCGTGAACTTGAACGCATTGCTCAGCAGGTTCAGGACAATCTTCTCCCAGGCGTCTCGGTCCACGCTCACGGCCCAGGGAAGTTCAGGACAGTCGATGTTCAACGTTAGGTCCGCGCGTTGGACGGTGGACTGGAACACGCCCGCCAGTTCCCTCGTGAACGCGGCAAGGTCGATGGGCTGAGGGTTGAGCGGCATGCGCCCCGCTTCGATCCGCGCGAAGTCCAGCAGCGAGTTCACCAGCTTGAGCAAGCGAAGGCTGTTCCGGTGCGCAAGCGTCAGCCGCTCCCGCATCGCCAGAGAAAGCTCCTCCTCGCTCGCGGCGTCTTCAAGCGGCCCGAGCATCAGGGTCAAGGGCGTACGTAGCTCATGGCTGACATTGGTGAAGAAGGAGGTCTTCGCTCGATCGAGCTCCGCCAGCGCCTGCGCCCGGTCCCGTTCATGCTGCAACGCTCGGGCGCCGGTAATCGCATTGCTCACGGCATTTGCCGCTCGCTCGACGAAAGCCTCGTATTCACCGTCGAAGTTCAAACGTGGACTGATTCCCGCCACCATGACACCGCTTGCCTGCTGGACCGCTCCTTCAGTCAAAGGCAGCAACACTGCGAGTTCGCATGGCTCGGGCCAAACGCCCGCATGCGGCAGCCCGCCAAGGCGGCAGCCCAAGCTGCCCAGCTTGTGAACCGCCTTCTCACGCAAGGCCGCAGCCAGCGGCCAGACGCTCTCTGGGCTGTCCGGATCAATGCTTTGTGGCGCATAGGGCGACCCGAGTGGCAGGCCGCTGCTTCCTGCAAGGCGAAACGAAGAGCCGTCGCACAGGTAAAGCAACGCGAAGGGAACGTCTTCCGGATCACCGGCGAACACCGACGAAGCCCTACGGCAGGCTTCGCCTGCGCTCTGACTGTTGGAGACGGCCTCGGCCAAGCCGCGGAGCAGCTGAGTGCGGCGCTCGCCAATATGCCGGAACGTCGTCTCGACCACGGCGTTGAAAATTCCGCCGACCCGGCCATCAGCGTTTCGAATCGGGCTGAAGGTGTAGTCGAACCAGCATTCCTCGGTGAAGCCCTGTCGGCGCATGGGCAGCAACTGATCGGGAGAGCGCGTCGCAACCCCGCTCCTGAGAACCTGCTCGAACTGAGGTCCGATGGTGTCCCAGATCTCCGGCCAAACCTCTCGCGCGGGTCTGCCCAACGCCCATGGGTGCTTGTCCCCGAGGATCGGGCTCCAAGCGTCGTTGTAGAGCAGCGCGAGATCATGGCCCCAGTAGATGGCGATGGGGAAACTCGAGCCGATACAGATGTCCAGCGGCGCGCGCAGCGCTTGCGGCCAGAGCTCGGGGTTGTCCAAGGGACTGTTGGACCAGTCGAGATGCCGCATGCGCTGCGCCATCTCGCTGTCGCCCTGGAAGATCTGTTGCAGACTCATGCGCCGTGCCTCCCTGAAGACTCTATCGAGCGCCAACGCCGGGAATGTACCGGCCAGGAGGGACGAGGACGATCAGAATCGGGTCGACCGCAGCCGCACAGGGGTTCCTATGCTGCGGTCAACCTCAGGATCAGCCGGCGTCCGCCGTCCGTTCCGCGAACTGAGCTTGCGGTGGGCCGAGCGCGCGAGTTGTCGGCGATCGCGGCCGTCACTGTGCCCTGCCTCTCGAACGCCCTGCATAGTCAAAGCGTTTCCCCCCAACCTCCGCACGCGCTGAACGCAGTGACAGCTACGGATTGAAGACCAGCTCGGGCATGCGTCTTCGCATCCGATCGCTCAACGCCTGGACGTCGCTGAGATGCAGGGGCTTCTGCAGGACCTCGTCGAACGGATACGGCTTCAGATTTCCCAGGCTGGCCGGCCACGCCGTGCTCAGCGCAACGAGTTGCACGTCGCCTCCTAAGTCGCCGCGAAGGCGCTGCGCCAAGGCGAGCCAAAGCTCCTCGACGGACGCCATGGAGATCATGACAAGCTGCGGATGGAAGGTTGCCGCCGCGCGCTGAGCTTCGCCGGCGGAGTTTGCGGTTCTGACATCCCATCCAAAGCTATCGGCGAGGCGTTCGAGCCCGACAGCAGAGTCCCACAGCGAATCCACGATCAGCATTCGAGCGTGCATCTTGAACTTCCCAACTCCAAAGTTTCAAGGTTCGTGTCCATACAAGTTCGGCAAGTCTTGGACCCAGGGGCGTGAAGTTGGGCCTGCGTCGGCCCCATGACAAATGGCTCGCTTGATCCTTGTGTAGGCAATCTCCTCACAGCGCATTTAGCTGACGCCGTATAGGACGCTCGACCGGGAGGCAGTACAACTGCGGTCACGCTGAGTAGATCTCCTCATCACTCTTGCCCTGCTGACCATGCCACACCGCAACACCCTACCGATGCCCCCGCTGCGCACGCTCAAGCGCTGGCTGGTCGTGGGCAACTTGCTCGTGGCCGCAGCGTTGCTTTCCGGCGCTTGGGTCAGTCTGGAGAACGCAAGGAAGGGCGACGAGAGCGCCGCACGGCTGACCGCTCAGAACTTGGCCGGCAGCATGAGCACGGAAGTTGGCGCGGAGCTTCGCCTCATCGACAACGCGCTGGAGACGGTGTCCGATCGCTTCACGCGCGAGCGCAGCCAAGCGGTCCGAGCCCAAGTCCTGAGCGAGATGCTGGGCAAACAGCGCCAACTGCTTAAGCACGTTCGTGCGCTCAAGGTGGCCGACCCCCAGGGCCAGGTGGTGCTGGGCAATGAGCCGGGGACGCCGGCCAGCAATGTGGCCGACCGCGAGTACTTTTTGCAAGCCAAGGCAACCGAGGGCACCATCGTTTCAGAGCCTCTGCTCAGCAAGCTCTCGGGTGACTGGGTCATCAGCGTGGCCAGGGCCTTGCGCGGTTCGGACGGTCAGTTCGCCGGGGTGGTGTTCGCCGTGGTGACTTCGGACCACTTCGCAGACCTCTTCAGCACGATGGAGCTGGGCACGTCCGGCGCAATCTCGATGCGCACCGACCATAACCTACGCCTGGTCGCTCGTCACTCCGCCTTCGAGCCTCGCTCGTCAAAGGGACTTGGCGGCGTGACCGTGTCGGACGCGCTGCGCAAGAGCCTGAGCGAGGACGAGGAGCGCGGCTGGTACATCACCCCCACCGCGCTGGACAAGGTGGATCGCATTACCGCCTACCACCGCGTGCAGGGCTACCCCTTCCTCGTCTTCGCCGGCTTGAGCACGAGCGAGTACCTGGAGCCGTGGCGCCGTCAGGTGGCCGAGATGGCGGGCTTCGTCGTGCTGCTCATCGGCCTGATCGCTGGTGTGTCCGTGCATCTGTATCGACGCCAGGCCGGTGAGCGCGCGGGGCGCCTGGCCGTCGACAGATTGGCCAAAGAACAGCAGCTGCTTCTTGAGAATGATCTGGTGGGCATGGTTCGCCTTCGTGACCGCGTCATCCAGTGGGCCAACCCGGCCCTGGCTCAGATCTTCGGCTACGCCAGCGGCGAGCTGCGAGGCGCCTCTATGCGGGACCTCTACCTGGACGAAGAAGCCTTTGCCAGGATTGGGGTCGACGGCTACGCCGCACTCAAAACGCTTGGCCGTTATCGCACGCAGATCCAGATGCGCAAGAAGGACGGCAGCGCGCTGTGGGTGGACTTGAGCGGCATGCAGGTGTCTGAGGACGAGAGCCTGTGGCTGATGGTGGATGTGGATGCGATCAAGCGCAGCGAGGAAGCCGCCTTCGGCATGGCGTTCCGTGACTCCCTGACAGGCCTGCCGAACCGCCGCCTGCTGGAGGAGAAGCTCGCTGACGCGCAAGCAGGCGCGGCACGCAGCGGCAACCCGGTGGCGGTGTGCTACCTGGACCTTGACGGTTTCAAGCCCGTGAACGACGTCTACGGCCACGAGTCGGGCGACCACGTGCTCCAGCAAGTCGCCTCGCGACTTCAGGAGGTGCTGCGCGGCACCGACGTGGTGGCACGCCTTGGAGGCGACGAGTTCGCGCTGGTGCTTCCGGCCAGCGGCACTGCGGAGTCCGCACGCGCCGTGCTGCAGCGATGCCTTTTCGAGATCGAGCGCCCCATCGAGCTTGCAGGTGGTCAGCTGGTTCACGTCAGCGCGAGCATTGGCGTGGCTATCGCGAGCGGGTCTTGCCCTACCTCTCAGGTGATGCGCGATGCTGACTCCGCCATGTATGCGGCCAAGCGCGCCGGGAAAGGCCGTATCCAGTTCCACGGACTGCGCGCGGCATATACCAGCCAGAGCGGAGAGCCCGATCAGGTTGCGGAGCTGGTGGAGCAGCGATCCGACGACCGCGTAATCAGGCCGATTCGGTCTGACCTGACCGTCGCTGCGTGAACGCCCATGGCTCGTGTGTCCTCGTGAAGGTTTGGTGCGCGTTGCAGGTTGTCGCCAGGTCGGCCAGCAGCTAGACTAAGTCGGCTGTTGCATCACGCTTTTCCTCCCTGAGCGGCGACAGTATTCAAGGCGCTGGCTTGTCCGGCGCCTTTTCTTTTGCTTTGCTATTGCCCCCGGTACGGGGCCTGGCGACGGCAGCGGCGCCGTTTGAGACGCAGCGCCTGGTGTAGGCCACGGCGGACCTCTCCAGCGTGCCCACCATACTGGGCATCAACGCCACCATCGAAGCTTTAGCGCCGGATCATGCCGACGCCTACCAAACCGGAAGAGCGCAGCGCCGCCTCTCCATCGTGGCCTCGGAGATCAGGTCGCTGGCGGCGCGTTCAACCACCTCGTGTCGTGACGTACGGGTGCTACTTGAGACGCTGCAAACGCTCGCCGAGCGCTCCGTTGTTGTAGGCGAATACGATGCGCGCCGCCAACGCGCTTTCTGGCCAGTTCGACGGCATCGTGACTCAGTGCGCGCGGGTCGAGACCAGCGCGCAAGACCGACGTGAACGTCCAGTCCGGTAGCCAGGTGGCGACCGCCAACGGCACACTCACGGCCGCGGCAAGCAGCGACTGATGCGTGAATGAAGAGTTGCCCCGGTCCCCGGGTCGCACTCGGCTAGTCTAGGCGGCTCTCGAAGCCATCGGGGTGTGCGCCAAACCCTGGGGTAGGCGCAAATCCAAGGCGACCATGCGCAGATCGGCCACAAGGTGCTCCAACTCTCGGTCCACCGAGTACCGCCTGCAACTCCGAGATCCCGCAGATATCGCGGCGCGGTGCTTCGCCGCGGCCCTGGGTCCTTCATCGGAGTCGCGAGCCACCACAAGCGCCTGGCCGCAGAAGCCTCTTTCAGCCAAGCGGCTTAGAACGAAATCGGCGCTCTCGATTGAGAGTCCAGCGTCAACCACCACCGCACCGGCCCGGCATAGCCTGGCGGTGACAACAGCCTCGTTCGCCGTTGCGGCTTGGCCAGCGACGGCGATGAGCGGTTCATCGCGAAGTCGATCAAGGAGAGCTCGGCGCATACAAGCACGGTCAGATACGACAACGATCCTCATGATGAAGTGAGTTCCCTGTGGGAAACGGAGTGTGGGGGTGGGTCGTTGCGGTTTCCATGAGCCACTCGCTCAAAGCCATGTAGGGCATCGCCCGACACGGGCATGTTGTGGCCGCAAGCGATGAAAGCTGCACGGAATCGTCGCTCACCGCCGCGAGCTTCCACGTCAGCCGCTACCGCTTCAGGGCGGCACGCAGGACGTTCGCTCGCTGTTATCCGCATCGATGGGCGCAGCCGCGTGGTGATGTCGCGATCTCCAGGTCACGAGTGCACCTCAGTCAGTGCCAAGTCTGTGCCATAGAGCGCGCTCCTAGAATCATCGGATGGACGATTCAGCTGTGAACGGTCTGCCGCAGGAGCAGCCGCATCGCCCCTTCTCAACGATCAGCGCGAAGCTCAAGGGCCTTGTCGCCCTGATGGCTTTGCCATGTGTGCTGCTGAGCGTGTTCTCCGGCTATGCCGTCTTTCGCGCCGAGAAGGATGCTGCGGTCCATGCCGCGACCCAGACCTCCCAGGCGCTGGCCGCCGTGGTCGAGCGGGAGATGGCGGTGCGCGCTGCCTTGCTGACAGGCCTGGCCGCCTCGCCGACACTTCGCACTGGCGAGCTGGGTGCCTTTTGGCGCGAGGCCAAGGACGTCAAGCGCGATCCGAGCGACGCCATCGTTCTGTTCGATGCGTCCGGACGGCAGATCATGAACACCGCCGTCGCCTGGGGCGCGACACTGCCGCAGCAGAACCCCTTCCGCACCAACGAAACATCTGCGGTGTCAGATCTGCATCGAAGCGCGACGGGCAACGCGATCTTCGCTGTGCGGGTGCCGGTGGATGTTCGCGGTGAGGCGATGTCCTTGGCGCTCGTGAGCAGCGCCTCTCAGCTTCAGGCGCTCTTCAAAGAGCAGCCTTTGCCCGCGGGCTGGATGGGCACCGTGCTGGACAGCCAGGGACAGGTGGCGGCCCGCACGCAGGACAGCGAGCGCCGGGTGGGGCAGCGCATCAGCGAGCCCACCCGGCGCGCCATCATGGCAAACGGCCGCGGCGTGGTTGAGGCAAACAATCTCGACGGTCGCCCCGTGTTCGGCGTGTTCACAAAAAGTCCGGGCAACGACTGGTCGGTCCTGGTATCTCTATACCGCTCTCGGCTGGCTCAAGGGGCATGGGCTGCCTTCGCATCCACGCTCGTGTTGTCGTTCACGTTCGCACTGTTCCTGCTGTGGGTAGCGCGGCGCATCACTCAGTCCGTGCTCACGCCTTTGCGCCAACTGACCGTGCATGCCCGCGAGCTTGGAGAAGGGATTACCGTGGCGCCGTCCTCAAGTGGGGTGCCAGAAATCGACACGGTGCAGGCCGCCCTGGCCAAAGCGAGCAAGGAGAGACAAGAGGCGGATCAGCGCATGAAGCGCGAGGTGGACGCTGCCGTGTCCTCGTCTCGCGCAGCGCAGGAAGCCGTGCTGCGCAGCCAGAAGCTGGAGGCACTTGGGCGTCTCACGGGAGGCATCGCCCACGACTTCAACAACCTTTTGCAGACCATGACCACAGGTCTTCAACTGGCGCGGCGCCTGAGCCACGACAAGCGGGCTGATGCAGCGCTTGACGCCTGCCAGCGGGCGTCGGCACGCGCCGCGCAGCTCACGCGTCAGCTGCTCTCTGTTGGCCGTCGGCAAGCCGGGCACGAAGTCGTTCTGAACGTTGCGCAGGAACTCGCGGACCTCGCGCCGTTGCTTCGCGGCGCGGCCGGCAGCGCCATCGATCTGCAGCTCCAAGTGCAGGAAGGCATCGGCTGCGTCAGGATCGATCCCGTGCACCTGGAGATGGCGCTGCTCAATCTCGTTCTCAATTCTCGCGATGCGATCGCGGGACGAGGCACGATCTGCGTCAAAGGCAGGATGCAGGGGCTTGACATTGATCGGCCCGGCTTGAGGGCTGGACCTTACGTGGTCATCTCCGTGAAGGACGATGGACAAGGGATGAGCCCGGAACTGCTTTCTCGCGTCTTTGAGCCGTTCTTCACCACCAAGCCCGTCGGCAAGGGGACGGGGCTGGGTCTGGCACAGGTCTACTCGTTTGCGACGCAGGCAGGCGGCTCTGTGATGCTTGAAAGCGCGCCAGGTCAAGGCACACAGGTGGACATTTGGCTTCCCCAAACGGCGGAGGTGGCCGCGCCCCCTGATGCTCCCCGAGCCTCCCCGCCAGAGCCCGCACCGTCCGCCCAATCCGCTAGCGGCGTGGTGCTGCTCGTCGAGGACGATTCGCTGGTGAGTGAAGTGACAGCCAGCGCGTTGTCGCAGCGAGGTTTCACCGTCGTCACGATGCCGACTGCAGATGCTGCGCTGGAGCACTTGCAAGGCGGATCGGCGGTGGATGTCGTGCTTTCCGACATCGTGATGCCGGGCACTCGCAGCGGGGTGGACCTTGCTCGCACATTGGCCGTTCTCAGGCCGACCTTGCCCGTGATTCTTGCAAGCGGCCACCCCATGCGGGTCGAAGGCGCCCCGGACATCGTGTTCGTGCCCAAACCGTACGACGTCGACTACATTGCCAAGCGGCTCATGGCCGCAATCAGCGGTCGTCGACCGGGCGCGGACTCCGGTTTCAACGAGCTCGATGGCCCCCGAGCAGAAGATTGACCAGGGGCAGACTCGTTCTCTCTCAAGCTGGCAACATCCTCATGACATCCCCACACGGCAAGACGAATCTGAGCAGCATCTGGGCAACGATGGCCATACTGATTGCGGCTGCGGGGGTGGTAATTCATGCCGGCGCCCTCATCGCCGGCGAGTCCTGGTTCGTGTTCTTCAACGCGCCGCCCGCCGTCATCGCGTCTGCCCGTGCGGAGACCTGGCTAGCGCCGGTGAGCGGCCTGGCCATTGCCGCTCTCATGGGGATGTGCGCGTACTACGCGGCTTCGGCTCTGGGATGGGTCTGGCGGCCACCGCTGCTGAGAACCGGGCTTACCGTGATGGCTGCGCTTTGCCTGGTTCGAGCGCTTCTTCTTCCGGTGCTCGCCGTCACGCATCCTGAACTGCGCAACACATTCGAGATCGTCGCGGCGCTCGTCTGGGGAGCGGCAGGTGTCGGGTTCGCATCAGCGCTGCGCATGTCGATCCAAGCGCGAAGGCAACTGGGTTGAACAGCATGCAGTGCGGCCTTTGGCAAGCCGCTTGCGATCCGGGTCTCCTGCGAGTACTGGCCACACTCCAGCTATAAATCTCGCTTCGCCAGGATGGCCCAACAACTTGCGGTCTACAAGATCGGCCTGCTCGTGGACGTATCGCACCTGCGTGTGGACGGTGGCCGATATGACTACCTGGACGAATCCGGCCCAGCCCATCCTTGAGGCATGCCGGGCCAGCCGGCACACGGGGCGAGGAACAGGCGACTGCCGTGTGCCGGGTCAGCGAGCGGACAGTGCATCCCAATGCTGGCGACGGACGTCGTTCTCAATCTGGTCAACAACAGAGCCAGCGACATCTAGCTGAGCCTCGGAGAGACCGCTGAGGCCAGGGCACCTCAGCTGCAATGCACAGCGGCCAAGTGCCGTGACCGAATTGGAGGCTGTGCCACCTAGCAAACGGGCCGAGAGCGTCTCGGCGATGAACGCCGACGCATCCGGATTGCCTGCCAATTGCGGCGGAAGCGACCTTGAGGCCACCTCCTCAATCCATAGCTCTGCGGACGCTGCATAGCGCTGTGGTGATCCCAGCACCACTGGGATCCATTGCAGCCGGTCAGAGGGGCTGCTGGAGGTCGTTGCTCGGCTGCTCGGCCCGATAGTTCCCAGGGCCAGTCGCTTGTCCCTCACGTCCTCAAGGTACTGCGCCGAGTCGCCCGTTCCGCAGAAACGCTGCAGGCGCCCATAGGCTTGCCGGGCAGCCTCCGCGACGGCACGCTTGCGTTCTTGCGTTCCGCCAACACTCACGTTCACCGACTCTTCCGACACGGCCTGTTCGGGCAGCGCTGCGCAGGTGGCCGCGATGCGCATCGCCACCCACCGGTCGTAATCCTCCGGGGACTTGGCTGCGGCCTCAAGCATCTGATCGAGGCGAACCAGGTCCGGGTCGATCGGCCACCCGGAGCTGTTGGGATGAACCGGTGAGGTGCTCGCGGGGGTGGATGCCGCACCTCCGTGAAATGTGTCTGCGGTCACGGGCGCGGACGGCCGACCACCTGGGGGCACCGGTACACGAGGGTGATCACTATCGCTGTCCTTCAGAAGAAGTAACGTCAGCACCACTACAGCTACAGCTCCGAAAGCTGCAGCTGTCCATCGATTCCGCGTCAACCACTGCATTGATGATTGCCCACCGCATATAGCTCCGCGATCTCCGCGCTGAGCGCGTTGCAGGCCTGAGCGGCAGCGGTCTGCCTTTGTCCAAGCGTTCCAAGGGTCGGCAGCTGATCGTACACGTGGGACGTGCAATCAGCCTTCGCGCGAATCCCATAAGCAGGCCCCGACTCGCCTGGCTTCACGCAGGGAATGTTCTTGCGCCACTCGCCGGCTGCGATGCTGGCAATCTTTCCCAGGTCATCCACTTGAACAGCCGCCACGATCTCGACGAGACCGCCGCGGCTGTCATTCGAAATGCCGATAGGCAAGAGATCGGTCAGGCTGATCTCATCGCAGGGCACCACCCGTGAACCGTAAGCCGTCACGATCGACGTTTGGCACCGCGGTCTGCCGTCGGAGCATATGAAGGCGTCTGCGCCTTTGGATCGAAGCGATTCGGCTATCAATATTCGAGAGCTCTTGCTTCCATCGCCTCTCAGGCGCGCAAGAGATGCATCAACGCATGCGACCCGTTCCTAGCGTGCGAGTCTCACTTCCGGGCCGGCGTCTGAAGCCGATGGAGTATCCGGAGCAGGAACGATTCGGACGATTCTCGCCCCGGGGAATGCCCGACCAACCGCCTCTGCGGTGCTGCGCAAGGCGCCTTCAGCAGTACGCGCCGGCGCCACGAACTGGAGCTCGATGCAGCACGTCGCACCCGCGCCTACCAAGGTCTCAAGACATGCTTCATCGAGACGCGCAAGCAGCGGCTCCATGAGAGGGTCGTGCTCAGCCAGCTCGACTTGAAGCGTGAACTCGAACTGGTGCCGCGCCCACGTCGCAGTGAGCAGTTCTGCGGGGGGCAGGCGGGAGCCCTTCATCCTTGAGCGACGTCACCAGCTTCACCGGCTGCGACTTCGTCCTGGGTGAGCGGAACGGACACCGGCTCGTTGTGCTGCTGCTCAGCCCGGCTGCGCTCAAGCAAGTGACGCTTCAGCGGATCTGCGCTGATTCGCCGCCGAGCCTCCATGATGGCGTGTCGATGCTCAGGTCGCCGGTGGGCCCAGTCGGCAAGCAGCTCCCCATGGCGCTGAGGGAAAACAGCCCACCATTCCACGATCGTTGAAGCGTCGTTCAAGTCCAGCAGCATGAGAGCCCCTTGAGGTTGATGCTTGGACTATACTGTATATGCATACAGTATTCACATGTTGGTTCAGGCACTTCTTCTACGGCAGCAAGGGCAGCGACGCTCAGCTTCGGAACTGCGCGCCCAAGTGCCCTTGTTGGGCGCGCTTCGCCTGCGCGACAGCGCCTATCAGGGGCGCGATGGCCGCGGAAGACAGGTGTGCCTGTTGATGCCTGCAACAGGAGGCCTTGCCCCCATCGTTGAACTGTACTCAGCGAGGGTGCTGCGGATCGAGGATCGTGGCGTGCTGATCGGCGGTCATGAGGAGTTCTGGAACCGGAAGCAGCGAACGACCTACGTGCAGGTGTTGTGGGCGTGGCCGCTTCCCCCCGAGCCGAAAGACGAAAAGCCGCCTTCGTCCGTGAGCAGCCCCGAGGTGCGGCGACTGCTCGACGCCCTCGATGCTATGGCGTGAACCAGAGGCAGTCCCTGCGCGGAGATCAAGCCACACTCGCGAGCGTAACCGTGAAGGCGCAGCCCATTCCTAGCCCCGCGCCATCCACGGCAATGGTGCCGCCATGTTCTTGGACAGTGTGTTTAGTGAGCGTCAGGCCCAGGCCCTGGCCGTTCTTGCGCGACGCTCCGGATCCGACCTGATAGAACTTGTCGAAGACGCGGCCCAAGTGCGCTCGCTCGATCCCTTGGCCGAAATCGGTGATCTGGACGGGCTGCGGCATTGGCAGCGAGCACCGCTCCACCGGGAAGCGCCGCAAGCGCAGGCGCTCCTGTGCGATCTAGCAGTCTGATCACCGGCGCCAACTGACCGTTCGCCGACGTGTCGTCGACGAAGTCGCCCACTTGCGGCGCCATGATTTCTCCCTGATCTGATCGATCGCGAATTTTGTATGACTTGTCACATGGCGCTGCACGTCTAGCGGCGCGACGGCGGGCCGCCGGCGCCCTGACCGTCGAGATGCTTCCACCAAAGCGCATAAGGGGTGTTCTTGGCAAGGCAGCGGTTGTAGTCGGGCGCCCCGTCATCCCACCAAACCGGGCCCCGTTCACCCAGTGCCATCTTGGTTCTTTGGATTTCCGCTTTGGCAGCCAGGCGCATCGAGCCGCTGGCATCGCGTAGCTGGCGCCGGGCGCGCATCAGGGACGCAACGAGCGCTTGGCGCTCGGGCTCAGGAAGATCGGGATTAGCGCATCTCCAGAGCCGCCCCCTGACGACGAAGTACCTTCCGTCCGGCGTGACCGGATAGCGTTTGCCGTTCATGGGCGCTCACGGTTCGAGCACTTTCATCGCCTTGCCCACCGTCTGCCGCTTCTTCCAGTACGCCTGCCAGGGATCAGCGTGCTGAAACGACAGGTATTCACGCGCCGTTGCGATCGTCCACTGGGCACCGCTCTTGAGTTCCTTGAGCTGCTCCCAGGCGACAGGCATCGACACCCCCATGCCGGGCCGCGCGCGCGCGGAGAACGCTGCTGCGGTGGTCTGCCCGTGGCCGTTGCGCAGGTAGTCGATGAAGATCCGCCCGACCCGGTTGGCCCCGCCAGCCTTGGCGACAAATCGGCTTGGAATCGTCTTGGCCATGTGCTGCACGGCGAGCTGGGAGAAACGTTTGACTTCATCGTAGGGAAGCTGCGGGGTGAGCGGAACCACCACATGCAGCCCCTTGCCACCGCTGGTCTTGAGCCAAGCGGCCAAGCCCAGTTCGTCGAGCAGTGCGCGCATGAGGACCGCTGCCTCCTGCAGCATTGTCCACGTGACGCCTTCGCCGGGATCCAGGTCGAAGATCACCCGGTCGGGTCGGTCGATGTCCTTGGCCTTCGAGTTCCAGGTGTGGAACTCCACCGCGTTCATCTGCGCCGCCCTGAGAAGCGCTTGCGGCGAGTCCACCGACATCAGAGAGCTGTGTCCTGGCCACAAGGCTGCGTCGAGCTGGGTCAGTCCCGGCATCTTGACCTCGGGATGCTTCTGGAAGAACAGCTGCCCGCCGATGCCTTGCGGGGCCCGCACGAGCGAGATGGCTCTACCTTTGATGTGCGGGAGGATCCAGTCCGCCACCGACTCGTAGTAGCGCACCAAGTCGAGCTTGGTCAGACCGGTCGAGGGATCGATCACGCGGTCCGGATTGGTGATCTTGAGCGCTGGCGCCGGGGGCCCCGAACGCTTGCGGGCCGCGACGCCGGCTGCACGCTTGGCGCCCGGCTGTGCGGGTCCGCCGCTGGCTCGCTCCCGAATGATGGCGCTGGCGGGTTTGTCGGTGCGCACGCCGCGGAACGCGGGATGGCGAATCTGACCATCGGGCGTCCATTCGGAGAACGCAACCTCGACCACCGTGGTGGGCTTCACCCATCGCTCTGATCCGGGCGTGCGCTTTGTCCAGCGGCCCGGCTTGAGCCCGCTGGCATCCACCGCCGGCTTGTGCGTGATTAGCTTGCTGAGCATCGCGTGCAGCGACCTTCCTGTCCCCGCGTTCCAGCCGGTCCCAACAGAGCCGGCGCTGCGCAATGTGCCGCCTTCGTGATAGGCCAGCAGCAGGCTGCCGACCTCCGACTTCGAACCTGAGCGATCGGTGAACCCGATGACGACGAACTCTTGCCTCATTTGACACTTGAGCTTGAGCCAGGTCTCCGTACGACGAGAGGCATAGGGTGCATCCGCGCGCTTGAGCATGACGCCCTCAAGCCCCAGCTGACACGCCGCATGCAGAAGCTGCTGCGGCAACGCCTCGAAGGACTCGCTGAAGTGCACGAGGCCGCTGTCGGCGTGACCCGGGGCGCCTCGCTCCGCCAGGCGCTGCTTGAGTAGCGCACGCCTGGTGACCAGCGCGACGTCGCGAAGGTCCATCCCATCCAGGAACGGCGCGTCGAACAGGAACATCTGAATGCTCTGGCTTGTGCTGTTGTCGATCGCGTTCTGAAGCGCATTGAAATCGGGGACGCCGCGGTCGTTCATGACCACGATCTCGCCATCGAGCCACGCGCTGCGGATGCCCAGTGACGCCAGCGCGGCCACGAGCGGCTTGAACTTGCTCGTCCAGTCGTTGCCGTTGCGCGTGAAAAGTCTGACCGCGCCGCGGTCGATACGAACCAGCAGCCGATAGCCATCGAACTTGGTCTCAACGACCCAGTCACCGGGCGGTACGGAAGAGGTCAGCGTGGCGAGCTGCGGCGCAAGTTTTTCCGGCAGCGCCGACTTCTTCGCGCGCTTGAGGTCTTCTTTGGCGTCGACGGCCGCATGTGGCGCGGCGACGACCACTTCGCGGGGTTCCCGCTCCTCGATCAGGCCGAGCGGCTTGTCGACGACGCTGTCGGGCAGCGCGGTGATGACGTCGTACTCGCTGGACGGCCTGGCCCAGGCGTCGCCCCGCTTCTTGAGGAGCAGCCACTGGTCCTGCTTTTTCTCCCCCGGCTTGGAGATACGCACAAGCTCCCACAGCCCGGCGAGCTTTTGCCCATGCAGCTTGAAGATGAGCTTGCCCTTGGCCAGGCCCTCGCGCGCATCAGCGGTCGGCGTCCAGGTGCCCCGGTCCCAGACGATGACCGTGCCGGCGCCGTACTCCCCGCGCGCAATGGTGCCCTGGAACTCGTTGTAGTCGAGCGGATGATCTTCGACGTGAATCGCCATCTGCTTGACCGCTGGGTCATACGACGGCCCCTTGGGTACGGCCCAGGACAGCATCACGCCGTCGAGCTCCAGGCGGAAGTCGTAATGCAGCCGACTGGCCCAGTGCTTCTGAATGACGAACTGCAGGGGCTCGTCCTTGCCACGTCGACGAGTCGGCACCGTGCCCGCCGGTTCGGCCGTCTTGGTGAAGTCGCGCTTCTGGTTGTACTTGGCCAGCGGCGCGGTGGCGCCGGCGGGTGGCAGCGGCGGTGGCGCTGACGCCTGCCGGCTGCTCGAACGCTTCCTCTTGGCGCTCGCCGTCACCGGTCCCAACTCTGCCCAGACCGGCGCGTGGTCGCTCGGACTCTCCCAGCCTCGCTCGTCCTTGTCTACGCCGGCGTCGACGACACTGAACGCGGCGCTGGTGAGGATGTGGTCGATGCGAAGCCCTGCGTCGCGCTCCCAGCGCTTGCGCCGGTAGTCCCAGAAGGTAAACGGGGGCGGATCCTCCGGATGAACGGCGCGGACGGCGTCTGTCCAGCCCTGGACCAGGATCTGGGCGAAGAGGTCACGCGCCTGGGGTTGAAGCAGCGCGTTGTCCCGCCACGTGTCGGGCTTGTAGATGTCCGCGTCCGTGGGCACGACATTCCAGTCGCCCATGAGCACCACGGGTTGGCCGGTGACCCATAGCGCCTGAGCGCGGCCCCGCATGCGCTCAAGCCATCGCAGCTTGGCGTCAAACTTTGGCCCGGGGCAAGGGTTTCCGTTGACGGCGTACAGGCAGGCGAAGAGGACACCGCTGATGGCGGCCTCGATGTAGCGCGCCTCCCGGTCCTTGGGGTCTCCGGGCAGCGAGCCGAGCACCGCGAGCGGCTCGTGCCCACGCGCAAGCAGGGCCACGCCGTTCCAGCTCTTCTGGCCGATGACCAGCGACTCATATCCCGCTGCGCGAAGCTCGGCTGCGGGGAAGTCTTCGGTGACCGCCTTGAGTTCCTGCAACGCAACGACGTCCGGCTTGCGGCGTTCGAGCCAGTCGAGCAACTGGTCCAGACGCTTGCGGACGTTATTGACGTTCCAGGTCGCAACGAGCACGGCAGACGAGCGCGACTTCAGCGCTGCCGTCCCTTGAGGTGGGCCTGTACGTCATCGGCCTTCGTGCCCACGGCAGCCACCGCCTGCTTCAGCTCGTCGGGCGAAACGCCAAACTTCTTGCTCCAGTCGCGAAGCTCATACTCCTCGTGGACGTTGATGCGCGAGCGGTCTTGGCCACCAGACTTGGTCTTGTCGTCGGACATCGGTCACTCCAGAGTTCTTGATTCCGCACCACGGCAAAAATCCTGCCCGCCTAGCTGCCTGGCTGCTGGAGCGGAAGCTTGGCCGGTTCACGTTTCGCTCTGAAATGGTGATGTCTAGCAAGGAGGGAAAATTGCCCCTTGTCCGCCAATCGGGCCGACCGGGAATCGACATGGCTGAAGAGAATGACGTGGTCAAGGCGATCGTCGCCTTGCAAGAGCAGCTTCGGCTGATGAGCGAGGCGATCTATTCGCTGCACGCGCAAAACGTCTGCCTGCAGGCCATCGCCTGCGCCGCAGTGGACACGCACCCAGACCCAAGATCGCTGCGCCAAGCATTCGACTGTCAGATGGCTCGCACGCTATCGGGCCTCAGTGTGCGTGATCCGGGTGTCCTGAATTCCCAGGTCAAGGCGTGGACGTCGCGTCTTGAGGGCCGCGCCGACGCCCTTGCCAAGACGGTGACCGTTCCAGCGAAGCGCTCGTATCAAGGTCTGCAATAGCAGGCGGCACAGGGTGCTGACGAATGGCGGGCACCTCGCACAAGTCGGCCCACGTCCGCGGCCTCGGTCGCTCGCGTCACCTCCCTCGCTCTAGCCAAGTTCTCAGCTGCGCCTGAACTTCAGGACTGGAGATTCCCGTGAGCGGGTCACAAGCAAGGACTCGGACGCCAGCGCCAAACACGTCGGCCGGTTGATCGTCAAGGACGGCGGCATCCTCGATCTCAGGATGCGCATGGAGGAACGTGGTGATCGCCACCGCTTTGGGCCCGGGCGGGACGCCATCCAGCATGCGATCGGCCATAGGCTCGAGAAAGTCCCGTAGAAGGTCCGCAGCGAACTGCTCTCGCCAGCTGGAGTGCACTGCCACACTGACGTCAGGAAATGGCGCCAGCAGCTTGGCCAAGACGGGCACCCACTCGAACGGAAGCGCTTGTCCAGGCGGGCCGCCAGAGGGGTGGAGCACCCCATCGAAATCGACGAACAAAACGCGGCGGAAGGTCATAGTCTGGCGGCGGTCGCTGTGAATCGTGGACCGAGTGCAGCCCGCGCCAGTCCAGCGAAGTTGGTGCGCGGCGCGGTGGCTGCGTCGGCCGTGTTCCGTCTTGCGCACGACGCGACGGACAAAGTAGGACGCCCGCGCAACGTCGCAGGCTTCGTCAAGGTATGCACCGCGAGGGAGAAGCGGCCTCGTTTCGGCACGCAATCTCTTCCCAAATTTGCACACTGACATCGACCGGCTCAACCAATCGGCGTTCTGCGTTTGCCTGAAGCAATGCGCGCAGCAGCTCTCCAGTCTCTGGGGCACAGCACAGCCGGTACCGCCGTCCGGAGAACGTGACGCAGCTGGCGGTGGCCACTTCAAGGGCGACGACCGGCGTGGTGATGCGCATCGTTCCCGGCGCGATCTCTGCGCATATATGCATGGCACCGTCGGCCGCGCGGTACAGACGCCAATGATGAAGACCTACATCGGGCTGCTGGGCGACGTCTGGCGCGTCTCGTTCATTGAGGAAGAAAAGCTGCATTCGTGGGGGTAGGCGATCGCTCGCGCTGGATGAAAGTGGACTCTTAGTTGCAACTAAGAGACTAGGTTGCGACTAACAGCTCGGGGGCGCCGCGACCGCGGCGAGTCGATCGACAAATACGGCTTATATGCCGTGGCCTGAAAGCGACGGGGCGCCGATCCTGCGCGCCGTGCCCAAGAACGCCGCCATCACCGCAACCACAACCAAGCGCTCGACTTCGTTCGAGCCCGAGGTTGCGCGCGCCGTCGGCACCGTCATCCGCATCGTTCGGGAGGCTCGCGAGTTCTCCCAGGACGGGTTCGCCCTGCACGCCGGGGTGGACCGCTCTTACTACGGCAAGCTTGAACGTGGAGAGAGGCAGCCGACCGTGGGACTGCTTCTTCGCATCGCGAAGGCACTCGATGTGACGGGCGCCGAGCTTCTGGCGCAGGCGGAGGCGTTGATGGACCAGCCGCCGAGCCGCAGGCGCACAAGGAGCTGATCACGGTCCCCGATGGGCGGCAGGCCGCAGGCGCTTTTGACCCCGGCGGCCGGTCCCAGCGATATCTCCTTGAAGGCGAGCGTGCAACTGCTTCGCGAATGTCACGATGTCGGTATCCATGGCCGCGAGCCAGGCAACAAGCTCTGTGATGTCCAAACGCCGCTCGCCCGATTCAACTCGGCTCACGATGGCCTGCGATCGGCCTAGGCGCACGGCTAGGTCCGACTGACGCAGACGCTTGGACATGCGCACATCGCGCAGCAGCATGAGGAAGACATCGTTGGGACGGCTGTACAGAGACTTGTGCATGGCTGTCGAGCACGCTATCCCTTCCGCGGAATATCCGGAAAGTGCATCTATTCGCCTGCACGACGGTGCACCAACTGGCCCGGGATTTGCTATCCCCGCCGCGACGTCGAGAGAATAGCTGACGGCATATGTGCCGTACGCGGTCGTCCCATCTTCAAGGGTGAGCGACCTGGATTGACAGCCGCTGCATGTGCCCTGGGGCGGCGCGCATTGCGCGGCTCTTCTGAGCCCTTTCGATGATGTTTGTCTCGCCGCGAGGAATCTCGCCACCGCCCCCCGTGCCCAGCGATGCGCCGGCTCATGCACTGTGGCGAGTTCTCGGGATGGCCAGCTCCGCCCCCTGGCTATGCGCGTGGATCGCCAAGGGAAGTGGCGTCGACAGGCATGTCGAGCAGATCTTCGCGTCAACTAGTGCGGAGCTGGTCGGTCGGATCAGGGCGTCGCCACAGAACCAGGTCCTCCAGATCCAGTGCTACTCACCTCGCAATTTGGAGGGAGGATGGGCATGCCGGCGCATTGCCGCGGTCTGGGTGGCAACGCGCGACCGCTGGCCAATCACCATCTTCACGGACGTGGCCGGGCAAGACTTTCTGATAATGGACCAGGAGGAGGCCGAGCTGCCGAGCGACATGGAGCTTCATGGTCGGCACTTGGTTGCTAGAGTCGGCGCCGTTCCAGCACGAGGACTCGGAGCGGCGGACACGGCCAATAATTGCATCCCGAGTGCCGCTCAACGAAAGATCGAGCGTCTGCGGGTCCAGCAGACGGCTGGATCGACCGGCTAGTCCGCATCACGTACAAGCACCCGACTTAAGCACCTTTACCGGTGACACTAGCCTCTTTTCAAGGAACCGACCTCATGGACGACGACGAGTTCTGGGTTGACGTGGAAGTCGAGCCAGTTGGGGCAGACCTCTTTCGGGCAGTGCTTGTGCTCGGCATTCGGGAAGCTGAGGGTCCTGAGGAGGTGCCGGCTCGTATTCCACTCGCTGGCGAGCACCCCAGCGCGGACGAAGCCCGCGCTGCAGCGCGGGCCGCTATCAAGGCGATGGCGGGCGGCGGTCAGTAGCTCCGGCCAACGGCAGCCTCGTCCAGCGAACTTGAGCGCCACTACCTAGGGAGTCCGGGTAGTGCGAGAACTGCATCGCCCTTTGAGTGCTGCGCAGGACTAACCTGGATGATGGACTGGTGAGTGCGCGCACGTATAGCTGCGCTGGCAAGTAGCCTGGCCAAAATGCCGGGAAATGGCCAGCCTGCTTGCCATTGCGGAAGCTATTACTTGCCCTTCACGAGCTCTTCAAGAGCGCTTGACCGACGCACCAGGAGCCCGCCCCGCCGAGGTCGCTTGCGTCCGAGGATCCTGCCGGGGGAAGTTCGGTCCAAGCGGCTCGGCGACAACACAGCGAAGGAGAACTTAACGATGAGCATCACGCTCGACTACCAGTCGGTTGACCCTGTACCGGAGCCGACCGCGGCTCTGATGATCCGACATGCGGTTCAGCTCGTCGACGAACACGACTGGTGGGCCGAGCCCATCAGTCTTGACCTGCGCCAGAGGGACCGGCGCCTTCAAGGGTCGACCCGCATCCGCTTGGGAGGCTACGGCCTCGTCGAGGTGCCGCGTGACGAAGAGGCCTTGATGGTCTGCCGCGACACGCGCTTCGTCGTCTCCAGCTTGGCACGTTGGTCGAGCAAATATGGCATCTCTTGGACTCTCTCTGAGATTGGCACGGACATCGGAAGCATCGTTGGTGGCAAGCCTGACGAGAAGCTCGCCCGCTACATCGCCGGGCTCTGCACAAACCTAAAACTGCCGGCCTCGGCGGAGGCAGACGTGCTGAAAAAACACGAGGCTCGCAAGTACTGAGCCCGACCACGAGCGCATCTTCAGCTCCCGTCCGACTCGCCCATAGCGACAGCTCGGCAGGGGGCGCTCCGTTAGGCGATTCTGGGCACCGTCCGACAGGAAGACACAAGGCTGCAGGGGCCCGCGTCCGAGGCGTCAGATCAACATAGACGGCCTCCTCCAACAGCGTCGGCAGGACCTCCGAGCCGGCGAGTCAGAGAGTTGCTGCCGGCGTACCCCGGAGGCACTGAGTGATAGCGCTTCTCCCATAGCCGCTCGGTCGTCGCACAAGCAGTGCGTGGAATGCCTATCACGAATGGAGTTTGGGGGCCCCCTCCGGAGGGGCCATGTCGAGTCGCCGAGTGGGCGTCGCGACCATGCGCTTGATCAGCGCCATGCGCAGCGCAACTGCATTTGCCGCCTGCCGGAAGTACGCTGCAGACGACGAACCGTCCAGGGCCTTCGGTACCTCCGGGCCTCTGGGAAGGGGATGCAAGATGATGGGCACGCGCTTGCAACGCGTCAGGGCCATCGGGTCCAGGCAATACCGAGGCAGAGGCTGCTTGGCCGGGTCGTTCATCCCCACCATGTAGACCGCATCAACCTGCTCCAGATGCGCAGAGATACTAGTCCCGTAGTCGATGAGTAAGCCTCGGTCGACCAGTTTCTTGGCCAACCCGGGGTCCAGATCGCTTCCGGGGTGCGGCACAACAAGTACCCGGACGCGGCCATACAGCGACAGCGCCAGCAGCAACGAGCGGGCACACCGCTGGTCAAGATCTCCCACAAGCATCAAGCGGAGGTGGTCCAAACGCCCCAGTTCACGCCAGAGCGTCATGACATCGGCCAGCGCTTGTGTGGGGTGCTCCGTGCCGTCGCCCGCGTTGATCACTGGAATCTTGGACATGGCGGCGTACTCACTGGCGGCGTTGGCGGCCGGGTGTCGGAGCACGACGATGTCTGCATACGCATTCACTACCCGAGCAGTGTCGGCAAGCGACTCTTGCCACGCCGATCCGGCTCTGAGTGTCGCTCCGTCGGCGCAGGAGAGGCATCGCGCGCCCAGACGCATAGCGGCCGACTCGAAGCTCAGTCGCGTCCGCGTGCTGGGCTGAAAGAACAGCGTCGCAACGATGAGCCCATCCAGGCGGGGAAACTCAGCAGCAAGACCAGCATCGACCAGCTGAGTAGCGTCGGTGATCAGCGAGTCAACTTGATCCGCACTCATCGACGCGACTGACACAAGGTGTGGCGGGGTCATGCCGAGACTGGTCGTCATGCGAGCTCCTGCTTTGAATCGCTTCTGCGCCAGAAGAGGATCAGCGCGACCGCGAAGAGGCTCGCCAGGGCTACGCCGACATACTTCGAGCCCAAGGCGTCCATCACAGCCCCGACGGTTGGCACGCCCATCAGGCTGCCCAGACCCCACGCGAGAGCAAGCATGGAGTTGGCGGTGACTAGCAGGTCCTTGCTGAACTGCTCCGCAACACTGGCTAAGACGACGGTGTACAGACCGAATGCGGCCGCACCCGCCGTGAATGCGGCGAGCAGAAGGGCCGCCTCAGCAAGAGCGAAGGTGTAGATTGCGCTGCACGATAGGAATGCGGCAGCTGCGAACGCCGACAACACGGAGGCCTTTCGGTACCGGTCCGCAAGGATCCCTGCGGGAATCTGTATGACGACCGCGCCCACGAGAGCCGCGGACGCCAGGCTAGCCCCCACGCGCTCCCCGTATCCCAGCGCAATTGCACTGGTGGGAAAAAACGAGAGTGCGCCGTTGTCAAAGATGGCTACGGCGGCCGTGGCAAGAATCAGCGGTAGCAGCCTTGCAAGCCATGAGAGACGGCTCAAAGCAACTTTGTCTCTGGAGGGGCTCAGGTCAATCTGACGCAGCTCTGGACTGAGGAGCGCAGGGGCCGACAACCCCAACATGATTGCCGAAGCCGCTGCCAACGTGCCCGCATGTCCTATCCCCGACAGCACCAGCAATGGACCACATGCGTAGCCCAGGGTCACCAAGGCGTTGTAAAGGGCCATCGTCTTACCGACGGCGCTCCTTTCGGCGATCGTCATGAGACTGCTTTCTCCCACGACGAACATCACGTTGGTCGATAGCCCAAGGACGAAGCGCAGCAGCCAAAGGACCCAGAACGTCGGGAGAAGCGCGCAAAGCACGAGAGCACCGGCTGACACGAAGGCACTCGCCAGCAGCCATTTGTGCGCAGGGCCTCGCGAGATCCGGGGAAGCAGCGCGGCGCATAGCACCATCCCCAGCGGCGATGCCGCTGCATTGAGCGCTACGTCGAAGGCCGAGTGCCCTTGGGACTGCAGGTGCAAGGCCAGCGCGGCATAGGTCGCGCTAAGGCCGACCGAATAGCCGGCGATCCCGACGCTGATCCCAAGCTCCAAACGCTTGGCCATCACGCCGGCTCTTTGCGGGCCGTCAGAAGGAAACTCAGCGGCGGCACGATCTTGCTGCGCGCAAGCCTGGGGAAAGCGCCGGACGGGTCTTCGGCGGTCTCGTCAAAGTGCTCTATCGCTAGCCCTGCAGCAAGGCACGCCTGGATGATGTCGCCAAGCGTGTGGTGGAAGTAGAAGATCTCTGACGCCTCGTAGGTGGTCGATCCGACATAGTCGAGGCCAGTGGTATGGCTCACCGGAGTGCTGTCGAAGTAGGAGCGAACGAACTCGACCGGTTTGTCGCCTCGGTCCCGGTCCAGCTCGAAGAGGTCGGTGATGGGGTGACAGTCATAGATGGCCAGGTGGCCGCCGGCCTTGAGTATCCTTGCCGCCACCGCGATATACGCGGCTGAATCGGGCATGAAGCAAAGCGCACCTGACGTCACGACCACAAGGTCAAAGCGCTCGTTGAACTCCGGTGCGATCTGATAGACGTCCGTCGCGACGAACGACGCGTTCACCTCCGCCGACGACGCCAGCTTGCGGGCTTGGCTGATGAACTCCTCGGAGATGTCAAAGCCAGTCCCCGAGGCGGCGCCCAGTCGCAAGATTGAAATCAACTCGCGCCCGTTGTTGCAGTTCAATTGCGCGATCCGCTTGCCCTGGACTCCGAGGCGCTGCAGCTCCGCTGCAAAGACAGGCGTTAGGAAGCTGGTGGCCGGGTCCTTGAACTTGTCGATCAACTGCTCCGTATGCTGCCAATGGATCGGCGCGACTTCATTCCATGCGTCGCGAGCCATATCCACGTATTGCTGATTGCTCATTGGCGTCCTCCGTGAGGCCATATCGCCTCCACGTCGGAGGCTCGCTTGACGAGCAATCGCAATACCGGGCGGTCAAGTTCCGACCCGACTCTCGAACATCCCCCCCAATGGGGGTGCCGTGTAGTCCCGCGCCCTGCTTCGGATCCAAGATCGCCCCGTATAGGGGTTTCCCGGCCCCTGCTCGCGGGGGATGGAATCTACTTTCGCGTCCCGATCTGTAGAGCCGCTGGGGGCTGCGCGCCGTTCTTGTGAGCCGCTGCGCGGACGCCCGCTTGGACCTGCAGTAAGTGGCCCGCCCCAACAGCAACGATCCGGGAATGAATCTTGACGTCACTTAGAGATCACGAGTACGCGGTGCTCGGAGGCGTTAACCGCGCCAGCATCGGCCGCTACTTGGCCATTCTGTCTAGCTCGATCTCCGCAGGGTTGGTCTTTGTGCTGCTGCAGGCGCAGGACTATGCCGAGAAGATGGGCTTGGACGTGAACCTGCCGCCGATCGTTCTGTCGCTCGTCGGGGCCGGCGCTGTCTATACCGTGCTGTTCTGGCTGCTCAAAAATCACGCGTGGAAATGGCGCCCGCTGGCGGCGCTTCTGAAGGTTCCCAACCTCGCCGGCACTTGGGACTGCAAGGGTGAGACCCTGGATCGAGACGGCAAGGTCACCTACGCATGGGTAGCCGAGGTCACCATCATCCAGTGCTGGGACAAGCTTCGCGTGCGGCTCAAAACCTCGCAGTCGGGTTCGAACAGCATGGCGGCCGCGCTGACGCATGATAGCGTCGACGGTTGGCTGCTGCTCTATCAGTACCGCAACGACCCGAAGATCGGCGAGCCCGAGTTGAGCTCGCACGTCGGCACCTGCAGCGCGACATTCTCCAAAGATCTCACCTCCGCCGCCGCCGAGTACTTCAACGGCGTTGGGAGGGCTACGTTCGGCAAGATGACTTGGACCCGGAGACAGTGATGGCGCGTGACATCAACCAGCGAATCCAGCAACTGCGCACGCGCCGCGATGGCACGCGCAGCATGGCCACGGATGCATATGGACTCGACGCGACCTTTGCCGAGTCCGCGACTCCCGCCGAATCGTGGGAGTCCCGCGGCCAAGCGAATCAGCCCTACACCCGATACGCGCTGGGCTCTATGCAGGCCGTCAGCGACACCTACACCCGCGTCAGCAAGGAGACCGCGTTTCGCGTCGCCAAGCAACTGAACGAACGTTTGGGCAAGCGCGGCGTCGGCGCTGAGTTCAAGCTGCAAGGATCGGTACCGCTGGACGTTCACATCAAGGGTGTCAGCGACGTGGATTTGCTGGCGCTGGCCACCGAGCTGTTTTCGTACGACGCGCACGGCGCCAAAGCGCTGCGGGGTGAGTACCGCAATCCGGCGAAGCGCACGGCGCTTGCTGTGCTGCAAGAACTGCGTGGCTTCGTCGAGATCGATCTGCAAGACGCCTTTCCCGCAGCCAAAGTGGACAAAGCGGGCGCCAAGGCCGTCAAGATCTCCGGGGGATCGCTCGCGCGAGACGTCGACGTAGTGCCTGCCGTCTGGTTCGATACTGCGCAGTATCAACAGTCCGGCCTCGCCTCGGATCGTGGGACCAAAATTCTGGACAAGAAGGCCGGCACAACGATCGACAACCAGCCTTTCCGCCACATCGAACTCATCGGCACGCGCTGCGACCGCATCGGAGGCGGTCTGCGCAAGGCAATTCGCTTGTGCAAGAACGTCAAGGCCGACTCTGATCGCAAGATCATGCTGCCAAGTTTCGACATTGCTTCGACCATGTATCACGCGAACATGGATGCCCTGCAGCTCGGCATCTATTTCGAGCTTTCGATCCTTGCCGAGACCCAGCGTCACCTCGACCATTTAGCCTGCGACCACGATTTTGCGCGGACCTTGTACGTGCCCGACGGTAGCCGCCTGATCTTCGATACACGAGAAAAGCTCCTCAGCTTGAATGAGCTGTCGCGTGACATGGATGAATTGCTTGACGCCGTCTACGCGGAGCACACACCTGCCCATCTCGCGCAGCATTTCAGAAGCGACAAGCGCCAAGTGATCAGCAAGCTTGCGGCTTGAAGGCCAGAGGCTTCGCTCATCCATCGGCCAACCCTCTACGGGGGCTTTCGCTCGGCATCTGGGCTGTGAACGCAGCAGTGATCAACGCGGACCAACCCGCCTTTAGCGCTGAGCGTGGTGCCCATTGCGCATCTTCCACATGCACGGCACCATCGCGCCGCATGCAAGACTCCAGCTCCCTGCTCGCAGCCTACGATGACCAGCTTCGCTCTGATGCGGAAACACCGACCGCGATCGCGGTGACAAGGCTCGGGCCGCTTCGCCTTGTCTCCTTCGCGCGAGGCCGCGGCTTCGTGACCTACCGCGATCTCGGCGGGGCGGATGCCGCAGACATCGCCCGCTTGGTCGAAGGCGCGCATCGCCACTTCACCGGCAATCCCGAGTTCCGCATCGTCGAATGGAAGACGCGAGGCCATGACCGCGCGCCCGGATTGCACGACGCGCTCGTCGCGCATGGCTTCATTCCGGAAGAGCCCGAGTCGATCATGGTCGGCGAGGTCAGGTCGCTGGTCAGCGACGTCGCCTTGCCTGAAGGCGTGACGCTGCGCACCATCGACTCGCCCGACGACGTCGCGCGCATGTGCGCGATGCAGGCTGAAGTCTTTGCCGACGTGGAGTCCGACGCGATGACGCAGGCGCTGCTGAGGCGGCTCGCGCTCAAGGACGGCATGTCGTTGTGGATCGCGGAGGCAGGCGGCGAGATCGTCACCTCGGGCCGACTGGAGCCTGTCCGCGGCACGGCGTTCGCCGGCATCTGGGGCGGCGCCACTCGCGCCGCATGGCGCGGGAAAGGCATCTATCGGGCATTGACCTCCGCGCGGGCTCAGGCCGCGTTAGCAGCGGGGAAGACACTGATCCACAGCGACTCGACCGAGTTCTCGCGACCCATCCTCGAAGCGGCCGGACTGGTGAAGGTGTCCACGACGACGCCCTATGTCTGGAGGCGCGAGCTGATGGCTTCCTAGACCTGGGGCCGACGTTGGGCGAGAACGGGACACTGAGAATGAAAGGCCGTCGCCTTAATCTTCTGGAGGGGCTCCCGGAATTCCGCGGCCCTTTCGGCTTTTCCAGGGGTCGGTCAGCTCGGCGTTTGAGCGTTTTGGCGCTCACGGAAAAACGGGAGCACGACCGGCTTAGGGCAGCAGGCTCTTTGGCGTAGATCGCGACCGTAATTTCTCTGTTCGCACCCAAGCTCGCTCCCCTTGGTGCACCTTGCGTCGTCCCTCTTCAGCCAGACCATCAAGCCGGTTTGGAAGCGGTGGGAAAGGGAGCGATGACCGGGGGTTATCCCGCAGACGCTAACCCCAGTAGCTGCATTGAAACCGAGCTCACCCCCAAACGGGTGATGCAGATCTTGGGCATCAAGAAAGCAGCGCAGGCGATGAGACTGGGGGGGCGCGTGAGCGCCTTTTGAGCCCCGCATCGCGGCTCGGATGCCAAGAGCACCTCTCAAGCTCAGACGAGACCTCGGAGAGCCCGTCAGCGCTTCGCAGGGAACGTGCGCGGCCCGAGCTCGTGGCGGGCCGCAGTCAAACTTCGTTTCCACACGCCGTCAGCCTGAAGCAGCCACTTCCTCGCTTCGCTCAAAGCGGAGCTCACTGGGCCTGCGACTTCTGCATCATGGTGGCCATAGCGTCTGGAAAAGCCATTCGTGCAAGCTCTTGATGCTCGTAGGCGCCTTCTAGTCTTCGACGGACTGGCGGCCCAACATCCCCCTATGGTGCCCGCGCGGCGAGGGGTGCCCCTAGAGCCGCGGCGCAGAGCGGCAGAGCCGCGAAGGTGGCGTCCTGGTGAGATCTTTCAGATGAAGCAGAACATCCCGCCATGAGGCGGGATGTTCTATCGACTTACCGAGGGGCGCGCTCAACGCGCGGCCACGGCGATCAGCGTCCCCTCATCGCGCCAGTAACTTGGCAACGCAGCGTTCGTCGCCATGGAGGGCGAGTTGCCGAACGACGCCATCGCCGCGATGAGGGCGTCGGCCTGCCGAGTCACATCCACGTCGAAGGCCTCGATGAACGCATCGCCAAGCGAAGCGTCGTCGCCGAGGTCCTCAAACAGGCCTAGCTCCTTCTCCATGCGGACCATGGTCACCTTGGCGGTGGACGCCTGCCCGGCTGCCGTGTTGACCTGCGCATTGGTCAGCACGGTGCCGTCGGCGAACACCACCCGCTCGACCTGGTTGGCAGCACCCAGGTACCAGTCCTTGACCACCACCTTGTCCGTGGTGGTCCCGGTGAAACTGATCTCCAGATTGTTGTTCACCTTCTTGAAGGTCGTGGCTCCGCGCGTGATGCCCGTGCCGAAGCTGAGTTGGTCCAGCACGTTGGCCGTCGAGTCACTGTCCTGGATGGTGTCAGTCCCGTCACCCTTGCTGAACACGTACAGGTCTGCCCCGGCTCCGCCGACCAGCGAGTCGTTGCCGCCTGCGCCTTGCAGCGTGTCGTTGCCTGCGCCGCCGGTCAACGTGTTGACGCCGGAGTTCCCGATCATCAGGTTGTCGCTGCTGTTGCCCGTCGCGCTCAGGGCTCCAGTGCCCTGCAAGGTCACGTTCTCCACATTGGTGGCCAGCGTGAGCGTTGCGGTGGTGAACACTGTGTCGATGCCCTCCCCTCCGTTCTCGGTGATCACGTCGGTGGTGGCGTCCACATAGTAGGTGTCGTCGCCCGCGCCGCCGAGCATCGTGTCGTTGCCAGCTCCGCCGTCGAGCGTGTCGTTGCCAGCCCCTCCGGTCAGCGAGTCTGCGCCGGCCGCGCCGATCAGCATGTCGGCCCCAGTTCCGCCGTCGAGCTTGTTGGCACCGCTGTTGCCGGTCAGCACGTTGTCCAAGGTGTTGCCGGTGCCATTGATCGCCCCGGTGCCCGTCAGGGTCAGGTTTTCGACATTCGCTCCGAGCGTCCAGGTGACGCCACTTTGCACAAGGTCAATCCCCTCGCCAGCGTTCTCGATCACCACATCACCCACCGCGTCGACGACATAGGTGTCGTTGCCCTGCCCGCCGCTCATGGTGTCGTTGCCCGTGCCGCCCGACAACACATTGGCTCCGGCGTTGCCTGTGAGGATGTTGGCCAGTGCGTTACCCGTGCCGTTGATGTTGGCGTCGCCTCCCAGCGTCAAGTTCTCGACATTGGTGGTCAACGTGTAGGTCACGTTGGAGAAGACCGTATCGATCCCTTGGTTCGAGGACTCCGAGACGACATCACCAGTACTGTCGACGTAGTACAGGTCGTCCCCCGTTCCGCCTTTGAGCGTATCCGCACCCAGCCCACCGTCAAGCGTGTCGTCTCCGCCATATCCAACCAGTGAGTCGTTCCCGGCGAGGCCACTCATGCGGTTGGCCTGATCATCGCCTTCCAAGGTGTCATTCCCGGCGGTTCCGAATCGTTCGGTCGCCTTCGCCTGAAGCTCCGCATCACCCCAAATCACGCCATTGGCAAACCTGACAGTCTCAACGCCAACGAGTACCGCCTTGGCCCCTGTAGTACGCGACTCGAGCGTGTAGCCCCATCGCATCCCCTTCGGAGTCGACACGTCTCCCACGGTGACGACGAGATCCTCAGGCTGAACGCCGCCGGCAACGACGAACTCATCGCTCTCACCCGATTCGTCCAGCGCCGTTGTTTCGACGATGAGGTTGTTCTCCACGCTCATCGGTGAGCGAGTGAAGTCAAAGACATAGGAGTCATTCCCCGCATCACCGATCATCAGCCCGGGACCGGTCAAACGGTCGTCTCCTTCCCCTCCGACAAGGCGATCGGTGGGCTTCCCGCCAGTGAGAACATCGGCACCAGCTCCGCCCAGGAACAGGTCCGCATCCAAGGTATGGATCGACACCAGGTGCTGAGCCATATCACTACCGAAGACCACACTTCCGTCCGAGAACTCGAAACGAATCGTCGCGTAGGAGGAACTCGCATCGACTCCGTCGTCGTCATACATGAAGAAGTCCGGAATCGTGACGAGATCATCGGTATTCGGAATCGAGATGACCAGCGCTCGTTGGACGCCGCGTGAGAACTTGACCTCGTTGGCACTGATGGTTGAGTCGAAGCGCAGCGTTGTGGTGTAGCCGCGTTTCTGCCCACCAGACACGATGTCGTGTCCAAAGCCTCTGCCGAACTGGAAGATCACATCCCGATCGGCTGCGAACAGGCGGTCATTCCCGGCCCCCCCAATCAGCGTATCTCGGTCTGCACTGTGCTCCTCATTGGGGAGCTGCGAGTTCCATGGGAGACCGGCTCCAAACCGATTGGTGCCTGCATAGAGCGAGTCATCTCCGTCACCGCCGTCCAGCAGGTCGGAGCCAAGCCCGCCGACGAGGGTATCGTTCCCAACACCGCCGGCAATCAGCGAGTCATCGTCATCACCACCAATGAGCAGATCGTCGCCGCCCTCACCCTCGAGCCGGTTCGCGCCGCCGAAGCCGTAGATGGTGTCGTTCCCATCCCCCGCGCGGAAGGCATTCTTCTCAAGTGCGTCGAGGATGAAGTCATCTCCGGAGGTAACCGTGTTCGCCTCGGCCACCAGGCTATCGAGCGAACGCGAGCTCCCGTCGGCAAAGGCTACGCCATCAATCCCGAAGAGCCCTTGCGGGTAGTAGCCCTCCGTGGGCGACCAGGTGTAATTGAAGGCGCCAATCGTCAAAGCGCTTCCACTCGACCCGTAGCTGAGCGTCAGGCCCGACTGCCAGCGAAGACCTCGCGGCAACCCTGTGTACTCATACGAATTGTAGAAAGCCGCGAGTCCGTTCCAGCGAATCGAGAGCGAGCCGGCGGCAACGTCCGCGCCAAACTTCAGAGTGTTCGAGGAGCCATCTTCTGCAAGGACCGTGTCAAGGCCGGAGGCATCGGACAAAACGATCGTGTTGTGCCCTGCTCCTCCGCTGAAGGTGTCGTTGCCAGTCCCGCCGATCAACTCATCGTCGCCGAGTCCGCCAAAGAGCCGGTCGTCTCCCGCGCCACCTTCCAGCGTATCCGGCCCCGCGCGCCCATAGAGCGTGTCATTGCCATCCAGTCCCCGAAGCAGTTCACCCGCTCCGGTTCCCTTGAGAAGGTCATCTGCACTCGTGGGAGTTTGAAGCTGGGCGGCGACGAGCGCGGCCATGTCGAGTTCGCTCCCGTCCTGGAACCGAACTCGCTCGACCACAGTTGAGATCTGGCCGGCTATCGCCTTGATTGTGAAGCGCACGGTCGCCGAGCCATCCTTCCAGCGCAACACAACCTGATCCTCGTCGGACCCTGAACTCAAGGGCTCAAGCGCCACGGTGACTCCACTCGGGGGCGCGTCGACCACCAAAGTGTCTTGTCCACCGGAGCTCATGTCGTCCAAGATCTCGACGTTGCCATCACCAGCGCGGACCAAGAACGTATCGTCGCCCGATCCTCCATTGAGGCTCCCGCCTCCAGCACCGGCTTCCAAGGTATCGTTTCCGGCGCCGCCCCACAGGTAGTCGTAATCGCCGCCGCCGCGGAGCACATCGTCGCCATCGCCGCCCAGCAACGAGTCTCTACCCAGCCCCCCATCGAGTGTGTCGCTACCGCCGTAACCGACGATCGAGTCATTGCCAGTTGTCGAACGCAATGTGGCTGCAACCAGTTGCTCGAACGAGTAAACCGTGCCATCGCCAAGGGTCACCTTCTCGATCGCCCCGGCGGCCTTGTTGCCCAGCGCATCAACCGCGTCGTTGATGACGATGCGCAAGTTCGCTGCCGTGACGGAAATGCCTGTACCCGTTGAACGAATCACGGTGGAGTCGGCCGTGACGTAGGCGCCGTCGAAGACGAGCTCATCCCGGTCTCCGCCTGCATCACGAATATTCCAGGTTTGGGTAACCTGGTTGCTCACATAGCCATCAAGGGTCGTAGCGACATACTGGTCATCCGAGCTGGCGGAATCGTCGATGGAGACCGCTGTGATGTCCGCAGTCGAGCCGTACGCAACGCTGTAGCTGTCTGCTCCTTGCCCTCCGTACATGGTGTCGCGTGCGCCACGCGTCCTGCTGCTCAAATGATCGCTACCGTCACCGCCGTACAGCACATTGACGCCAGCTCCACCACTTAGCATGTCGTCGCCCGCCTCCCCCCAGAGCGTGTCGTTGCCCTCATCGCCGTTCAGGACGTCATTGCCAGCCCCGCCCTGCAGAAGGTCTGCCCCGGTCCCGCCGTACAAACTGTCGTTGCCCAGGCCTCCTTGGAGCGAGTCGTTCCCGGACTCCCCAAGCACATAGTCATCGCCCTCCTGGCCGTCCACGCGGTCATCTCCGCCACCAGCGCTGTAGCTGTCCCCGAACGGCCCGAGCAAAGCCACATCGTTGGCATCGGTGCCCAGCTGCGGCAAGTTGGTGTTGCGGTAGATATCTATGGAATCCCAGACAGTTCCGTCGTCAAAGACGAAGCGCTCGATGGACTTCATCGCATAGTGATCGACGATGACGATGCTGTCACCCGTGCCTTTGACCCAGATCTGCAGATCACTGGCTGTGCGCGTGAGCGCAAGCTCCGAGGGACTGATGCCCGCCTTGAACTTCAAGGTATCGACACTTGGCGCGTCGTATGCCTCTCGAAGGGTGGAGGCTCCTCCTGCAAGTCCCCAGACGTATGTATCGGATCCATTCCCGCCGGACATGGACTCGCCGTCAACCAGCAAGTCATCGCCATCTCCACCGTCCAGCACATCGATGCCGCTATCGCCGTACAACGAGTCATTGCCGTCACCGCCACGAATCGTGTCCGCGCCAGCCCCACCCCGCAGTAGATCCGCTCCGGCTTCGCCTCGGAGCTCGTCATCACCGCCGAGCCCGTCGATGATGTCATCGCCACCGGTTCCGACAAGGATGTCAGCGCCATTCGTCGCGCCGCTTTGAAGCTTGGATTGGATCGCCGCCGCATCCCACTCAGTGCCGCCCTCAAAAAGGATCCGTTCGATTGACTGTCCAGTGAAATGGTCTCTGACGACGACACGATCTACGCCGGATGTGATCTGGATCACGAGATCATTGCCCGAACGGGATAGCAAGAGATCCGACGGCTTAGTTCCGCTTCCTACTCGCAGCGTGTCCACCTCCGCGGTGCTCGCGCTGCCATCGGCGATGGTGTCTTGCCCGCTTCCGGCACCCCACCAGTATGTATCCGCGCCTTCACCACCGACGAGCAGATCATTTCCCTCTCCGCCGTCGAGGGAATCGCTGCCCGCTCCGCCGTCCAGCCTGTCAACACCATCTCCTCCGAACAGCAGATCGTTCCCGTCTCCTCCGATCAGCGTGTCAGCTCCCCCGTTGCCAACGAGTTCGTCATCGCCAGCCAAGCCGTCCACCATGTCCGAGCCTGAGGAGCCGATATACAAATCGCTACTGGCCGTCATCCCGCCTTGGGCTTTCTGCTCGATCGTGGTTGCGTTCCATTCGGTACCGTCCTCGAAGGTCAGCCGCTCGATTCCGCCCCCGACGAACTGACCCTTGATGAGAATGCTGTCCGACCCACTCCTGGACCGAACCAACAGATCGTCGCCAACTCGCTCAAGCAATACGTCAAAAGCGCCGAGCCCAGCAGTCAGGCGCAAGGAGTCGATATCGGCAGCCTGACCCGCATCGTCGACCGCAACATCTGCGCCGCTGCCGCGGCCCCACACGTAAGTGTCCGAGCCCTCGCCGCCGACGAGCGTGTCACTTCCCGCTCCGCCGTTTAGTACGTCTCTACCTCCTCCACCGCGAAGCACATTGTCAGCAGAGTTGCCGGTCAAAGAATCGTCACCCAAGCCCCCGGTCACGTTCTCAATGAGAGTATTGAAGCCAATGAAGGCTTGGTCGGCCGCAAGGATGCTGGTCGCCTTTGCACCGCGATAGATCCAGCTCCCTGGCGTCAAGTCGACATAGACGCCAGAGGCCTCCGCGCTCGCGTCAAAGAGGTCCAGGCCTCCGCTGTCCTGCACCCATCGGGTGCGGAAGTCGACGATGTCGTTTCCGCTGCCTTTGTTTTCAGCCACCCCATAGAGAAGCTGCAGCGCAGCAACATCGAACGCCGCGAGATCCGTTGCCGGGCCGCCCGGTCGGGTGTAGGACATCACCGTGTTCGAGTTCGTGTTCTCACTGTTGGGAAGCACCGGCGCTTCGAACGGATGCTTGAGACCAAGCGCGTGGCCAATCTCGTGCAACAGCACTTCGAAGCCGGAGGAGCCGACGTTCAGCGTGCGCTGCGTCGCGACATTGCCGAACTCGTCTCGCACCGGTTTGGAGAAGTACGTGCTATTCAGATGCACCTCACCGGCGCCGGCGCTGGCGTAGCCGGCGAAGGCTCCAAAGCCTGCGGACACGAGGTCATCCAGATGGAAACTGAGGTCAGACTGTGCGTCGTCCGCCACCTCTGCAAATGTGAGATCCAGCACTGCGCTGAACCGCCCCAGCGCCTCGCGCACAGCCTGCTTCTGCGCCTCCGAGAACTGATAGCCCCCCGTCACGCCCACCGGCACACGCGTCGCAAAAGAGAAGCTCAGCGCATGCTTTCCAGCTGCCTTCACCGCTTCACGCGACAGCAGCGCATTGACGAAGTAGAGCGATGCCAGAGACGCGAAGGGATCCGGTTTCACCTCGCCCGCTGGCGGCGGAGGTGCTTTCGCCAAGATCTCGTCCTGTCCCCATATCGTCCCATCTTGGAACTGGATCTCAGCGATTGCCGGCCCGGCCGGACCCGAATCAGAGCTGGCGGAGGTGCTGCCCAAACTGAAGTTGCTGCCTAGGTAGTATCCGACCACTCGCACCTGGTCATCGAGCCCGTACTTGATCAGAAGATCGGTGCCGTCTCGCTGCAGCGTTCGCACATCTCCACTGGCAAACTTGAATGCGATGACATTTCGACTGCCTCCTGCTCCGTCGTCATGCAGAGTGTCCTGTCCATCGCCTTTAGAGAAGATGTAGAGATCGCTGCCCCCTCCGCCATTCAGGTCGTCGTTGCCTGCCCCCCCCTCCAGAGTGTCGGCACCGTCCTCCGACTCGCCACCATCGCCGTATAGACGATCGTTGCCGCTCCCCCCGTTGAGAAAGTCCAGCCCATCTCCACCAAAGAGCACATCGTCGCCCGCCCCACCGTCCAAGAGATCGTTGTCAGCTTCGCCCTGCAGATCGTCACTGCCCGAACCGCCGACAAGCATGTCGTTGTCATTTCCGCCGTAGAGCCGATCGTCGCCTTCGCCCCCGTCAAGGTAGTCGGCGCCGTCCCCGCCCCACAGGTCGTCGCTGCCGAGCTCGCCGAACCCGTGGTCGTCGTCTGCGCCGCCGGAGATCCGATCGTCGCCAGTACCACCGAAGAGGTAGTCATCGCCATGATTACCCCAAAGAGAATCATTCCCTGCGCCGCCGGCGAGATAGTCTCCGCCCATGAGACCAGTATCGAGTGCAGGGGGGTAGGCGCCTGTAGGGTAAAGGTTCGGTGCGTCGCCAGTCAGCTTGTCGTCGCCCTCTCCGCCATACAGCATGTCGGCCCCATAGCCGCCGACCAGTTGGTCATCGCCTGCGCCCCCTTCGAGTAGATCTCGACCTGCACCGCCAGACAATTCATCGTCGCCATCGCCGCCGTCAAGCCGGTCATCTCCGTCATAGCCAATCAACAGGTCGTCGTTCGCATCTCCGAAAAGCCGGTCATTGTTGTTTGCGCCATAGATGACATCGTTGCCGTCACCGCCATGGAACAACGCTCCTTGCACGTTCTGGCCGGGACGCAGTAGATCCCCGCCGACGGGTAGCATGACGGTGAGTTCGATTGGCTTGCCGATGTTCGGCCCAGGATCGGCGCGCAGATCATCACCATCCTGAAGAAACTTGTTGTCGCCGTACTGAATGTCCCCAACAGTGATCGTGAACTTCAGGTCTGGCTCCAGGCTTGCCGCAGGTGACCCCGCGTTCTGCCACCAGAAGTACCCGTCATAGTCGGGGAGCGATGCGCGTTCGCGCTTCACGCTCACGTCGAAGCTCGACAGCTCTGGGTGAGCGATCTCATAGTCGGTGCCGGGGAAGCTGTAGTGAAACGGAGATGCTGTGGAGTACCCGCCGGTGGGAAGGGAGTACAGCCAGTAGGCGTCCTCCCCGTCCGTCCGCCAGAAAATGGTGTTGACGACGCTGCGCTGGACCTCAAAATCGCGCCCGGCCACAAGAAGGTCGTCGCCCGCCCCCCCGAAGGCCGCATCCTTTCCGCCTCCAGTGAAGATGACGTCGTTGCCTTCGCCGCCCTCGACCCAGTCAGCGCCGTCGCTCATGTAATCGCTGTTGATGAGGTCGTTACCTGCACCTCCGACAAGGAAGCTGCTTCCAGCATTCCCGTACAAGATGTCGTTGCCCTCGCCGCCGTCAAGCGCATCGCCTTGCTGCTCGTCGACGAAGTTGTTCAAGGCGATCGACCTAGGGGTGGTCAGCAGCGTCTGCGGACGCTCAGGATCCTGCGGCTCTCCGCTCAGGCTGATGCCATATCGACCAGGACTCCAGTCCTGTAGATAGATCGTGTTCTTCGCGTCGCCAGCACTACTGATCGACAGCGTTATGGATTCACCCGCTTCCAACTTGCGGATCTCGAGCCCATTGGTAATCCAGGCGAGTTTGTCGGCGTCATAGACTGCGGCACCCTGGATCTCCACGCCGCCCACCCGTAGGGCATCTGCACCCTGGACGTCATCAATGAGATCTACGCCAAAGTCGGTCTCTGCGTAGTTGTACGTGTCTGTGCCCGCACCACCTTTCAGGTAGTCGGCGCCCTTACCACCAGTGATCTCGTCGTTGCCGGCGCCGGCGTCCACCAGGTCCGCGCCGTCGCCGCCATTGACGATGTCGACTCCTGCCCCGCCGCGGATGCTGTCGTTTCCAGTGCCTCCATCGAGGGAGTTGTTGCCCTGGCCTCCGATCAGAATGTCGGTACCTTCGCCGCCATCCAGGAACGACATGCCTGTGCCACCGCCGATCTCCAGGACGTCGTTGCCGTTGTCACCATGCAGGAAATTGGAGTCAGGCCCTCCTTCGTCATAGAGGAAGTCGTTGCTGTCCCCGCCCCAAAGCTTGTCGGCGCCGGCACCTCCGGTGATGAAGTCGTTGCCCTCATCTCCCAAGACTTCATCGTCTCCAAGCCCCCCCGACAAATAGTCGGCCCCTCGACCTCCGCTGATCGTGTCATTGCCTTCGCCGCCATAGAGCGTGTCGTCGTAGGACTTTCCATCTACTAGCAAACCACCATCTCCTTGGATGGAATCGTCTCCCAGCCCTCCTTCGATGAAGTCGCTTCCGGCACCTCCGGTCAACGTGTCATTGCCGCCATCCCCGTAGAGCCTATCGCTATTCACACCACCTTGAATGGAATCGGCTGCCCTTGAACCAAAGACGAATACTCGCGCATTCAGATCGTGCAGTCCTACGTCTGGGGTGGTCGTCGGCGGCGCACCCGGCTTCGTGCTGTCAGGCACTCCACTATCAGGATTGACGCGGAAGCTAACACCTGAAGAAAGGTCCCTATACGTCGCCACTTCCTTGGCGTACATAAATGGAGCAAAGCCTCCGTTCGTAGGTGTCGTCGCTCTAGCTAGCCAGCTAAGCATTGCTGCTCGGTCGTCAATCCAGCGTGTGCTGAGGTTGCCCGTACCGGTGGCGGGATCTACCAGACTGAGCTCGCGGTCACCGGGCGACCGAGGCGAGAGCAGCACTAGAGAGAGCCCAGCGAGTGCTGCTCTCGCATCTATTTCGGTTCGAGCCAAAACACGTAGCTCTTCGGCCGTCAAGATGCGAACTGCACCGGCTTGCATTTCTGCGGTCGTCCATTGACTAAATATCTGTCGGGCGCGAGCCTCGAAGTTATCTTCGTTGGTGCGACCGATCTTCGCTTGCCCGGAAATCGTCCCCTCAATCATGTCGAGGAATCGGGTTACTCCAGCTCTACTCATGACTTGCATTGGCTGGCCAACAGCCGGCGTGCGCGCTGCCACGGCATCCAAAACGCCGAAGGCCTCCCCCCAATTCTTGGCTTGCGAAGCAATTGCAAACTGAGCCGGGAGCCCTCCCACCCATTGCTGCCACCAATCCTCAAGCGACGGCATTCCGCTCGGGAGCACTCCACTTTTTATTGCACTGAAACTGGCCTGAGCATAGCTGTATGCCGCGAAGATGACGTTCTTCAAATCATCGACCGTATCGAGCCTATTTGATTCACCCGCTGTGAGGAGCCTCCAGCTTTCATACGGGGGATTTCCACCGAGCATGTTAAAGCCAAGCGCGCCAGCCCATGCACTGTTTGCAGAATATGCCGTATCGGAAATTCCGAGAATGCTTTGATATAGATTTCGGCCGATAGAAGATGCATCCGCCTCAGCCAGTTGACTGATTGTCGGAATGGTATATCCGGTCTTCTTTAGGTTATCTAGCAAATTAAAGGCCACGCCATTTGAAGCAAGCTGCATTTCCTGCTGCGTCAAGGGGCGTCCAACACGAAGTTGAAACTCCCTCTCTGTATAGCTTCGAATGAACGCGCTGTGGATGCCAACTCCCGCGTTTGCTCCAGCAGCAACATCGAGCCAGAGCTTGACGCTTTTGGCAGTATCAATATCCGTTGCCGACAGATTTCCATAAAGGATACGCTCACTCAAGATTGCGCTTAACTCCACGTAGAACGGCGCCCAGTTACCGTCCGCGGTCTCCCTCGTAGCCGACGTTTGAGCGCTGCAGTGCAAGAGCGCTTCCCGAACTCGGACTTGCTCCGCTTCATTCAATTGAATTGACATTATTTCTCTCCCCGGACCTTATGTTTGATTTCCTCGCGAACGCGCTTCACCACTTCCGCGGCAAGATGCGTTTGTCCGCCTAGGGCCACCTTCACCAGCACCCGCCCATCCCCCGGAACATCGACGCCAAACCAAAAACTACAGTTCCCGGTGGACTTTCCTGCTGTATCGTCGGGCTGTCGTGCCGCTGCTAGGTACACCTGATCCTCCTGGAGGTGGGACGTTGCGGGCTGAACACAGGAAATCGCGATGGGCTTTTTTGTCCGATCGTCCATCGTGCCATTTATTGACCAGCGAGCCGACGAGTCAATCGAGCGCATCTCAGGCACCTTATTGAACTCGGAGACCTTCCACGCACTCGCCTCCCATCTCGTGAACACCGCCCCAGGGAATGTGCGCGGCTCACCAATAAAACTCAGGGGTAGCCCTGTTTTTTGCATGTCACGCCCCTCTATTCCGTATATGAGGATATGTGCAGCAACCCTCACCCCCCCAGCTAGACGCTGCTCTGCCATTCGACGTTGAGACTCACTCAACCACGCCATGTCCTGCATCAGGTATCTGTTGAAGCTGACGCTATTGCCGATACACGCATCCCGCAAAACACCTTCACCTTCATCATTCAAGAAAATAAAGTGTGAATTTTCAATTCGGACGGATCGGAATGGTATTGTTCGAGCATTTATTGACGAGCATTGCGGATATTTAACCCCGTTTGGCAAAACCTCTGCGGAGTTTTTAATCTTCGAATTTTCCCAATAATCCTGGTCGGCCGCCACGGAGGGCATCACCGCAAGCCCTGCGCCAGATGCGAGGATGAACCCGATCACCCCCCTTCTGGGGGCCGAGTCGCCTATGAAGATTTTCCAAAGAAGAATGTTAATTCGAGATTGAAATCTCATAAAAACCTTTCAGTGCAGCTTATATGGCTGCAAGAATTCTTGAGCATCCATCAACGCATCCCTTAGCCGCCAGCTAGCCCAGGCAAAGTACTTCAAACGCTTCCATCCCGTGCGCAAGCCCGAACGTTGTTACTCGTCCACGCGAAGCTTCACGCAACTCTTGTCGATCGCCCTGCGGCAGACCGATGGTTTCAACCGTCCGCCGTATCAACTGGTCGCTCTCATACAACCGTACAAGTCTCCCGCTGACACCGTCCTCGACAACCTCCCTCACCGGCGCTGTATCCGACCCAATCACGGCGCACCCGGTTGCCATCGCCTCCAGCATCGACCAGCTCAGCACGAAGGGATAGGTCAGGTACACGTGAGCGGCTGATATCTGCAGCACGCGCTTATAGATCGCATAAGGCACCCTGCCCAGGAAGTGCGTCCGAGACGGATCCAACCTCCCACCAACCTCTTCCAGCATCGTTTCGCGCCAGGTCTTGCCACCCTTCGGCGCTCGGCCATAGCTGACCTCATCTCCCCCGACGATGACCGTGTGGCAGGTCTTGTGCTCTTTCTGAATGGATGGCAACGCCCGCATGAAATGGTGAAAGCCGCGATACGGCTCCAGGTTGCGCGCGACGTACGTGATCACCGGATCCCCCGCCTTGAGCACCGCCCCGTTGGGCATCGTCATTCGCGCCTCCGGGTCTGGCCTCAGACCCTCAAGGTCAATTCCCTCATGCGCTACCGTGATCTTGTCGAGGTACGCCTTCGGATGCTGCGCCTTCTGCCACTGCGTGGGACTGATCGCCGCGTCGCAGTTCTCGAGGTTGAGCAGGTGCAGCGCATTCCACGCCCGGATTCGCGCACGGTCATCGAAGGTCACCGGGAACTCCGGATCAAAGCCGATGTCTGCACCCGCCCAGTTCGGGTCCATTCCATTGCCATCGGGCGGCGCGTTGTAGAACCACTCGCAGAAATGGACCAGGCGGGCGTTCGGGAAGACGTCCTTCGCGTTCAGCGTCTCCCCCCATCCGGGATGCGCCAGGATCACGTCCGGCGAGAAGCCCTTGGCTTTGAGCTTGAGCAGCAGCCGCGCCACCGCTTGGCCGTTCAGCACTGCTTCTTCCATGCGGCGCAGGTAGTGGTGCTGTGTCGGACTCACCTCGCGATGCGGCTTGTAGCGAATCAGCGTGAGCCTGCCGTCGCGCTCCAGCTCGGGCATTCCAGGCGCCGTTGCCTGTCCGATGCCCAGAACCTGCCAGCCGGGGCGCTGCGACCAAGCCTTCACAACATGTCTGAACTGGCCGGGAAAATTCTGATGGATGACGAGCACACGCATCAACGCTCCCTCATGCTTTCCTGCACGTGCTGCTGGACGGGGTTGAAGAGGTACTCGATGACGCGACGTCGCCCCGTCTTCACCTCCGCGGTCACATTCATGCCGGGCGTCAGCTTCACCGGCTTGCCGTCCACGTCGATCGCCCCCTGGCCCAGCACGAGGGTCGCGGGGAAGATCGCCCCCCGCTTCTCGTCATTGACCGCATCGGCCGACACACTCTTCACCGTGGCGGACACCGTGCCGTAGCGCGTGTACGGGAATGTCTCAAGCTTGATCTCGGCCTCCTGCCCCGCGCGCACGAAGCCGATGTCTTTGTTCTCAAGCACCACTTCGGCGGTCACCTGAGCCTCGTCGGGCACGAGCACCAGCAGCACCTGCGCCTCGGTCACGACGCCGCCAGCCGTATGCACCGCGAGCTGCTGCACCGTGCCGTCCACCGGGGCCGTCAGGCGAGTAAGCTGGTTACGCTTGTTGGCCTTCGCTCCCTCTTCGGCCAGCTGCTTGAGCTTCAGATCCGCCTGCGCTTCGCGGTCGCGGAGCGTGCGCAGCGTCTCGGCCCGGAACGCCGCAGCCGATCCGCGCGACTCTGCCAAGGCGGCTTGCGCTTCCCGCTGCCGAGCCAGCGCCGTTCCCAGGTCCTTCTCTTGTTCCACCCGCTCCCGCGTGCGGTCCTGACCAGCGTGTCCGGCGATGAAGCCCTGGTCGCTCAGAGCCTTGTAATCACGCTCTCGCTGCTGCGCCATCGGCACCGTGCTTTGGAGCTTCTCGACCACTTGCCGGGCTGTGGCGATCTCAGCCTCGCGCCGCTCCAGTTCTGCTTGAAGCTTGGCCAGCTTGGCCGAAATGTCCGCCCATTCGCTTTGCAGCTGAAATCGCGCGCTGTCTGCATCCTCTCGCGGAATGGACTTCGTCGCCTCTGCCGCCAGAACTGGCGCGCCGCCCGAGGCCAGCGTCTGCAAGAGCGCCCGCGCTCGCAGCACTTCCGACAGCGCCGCGACCCGCTCCTTCTCGACCCGATGGCTGTCCGCTTCCGTCATCGTCGAGTCGAGCGCGATGAGCAGTTGCCCCGCCTTCACCTTGTCGCCGTCCTTGACGAACACCTCGCGCACCACACTGGTCTCCAGCGGCTGGATCGTCTTCGTTCGGTCGCTGACGATGACCCGCCCCTGCGCCACCGCGACGATATCGATCTGCCCGATCAACGCCCACGCTAGCGCGATCACGAACAGCGCGCAGATAGCGATCGCCGCACGTCGGGGGGCGGGATGCGGCGGTGTCTCTTGGAGTTCCAGCGCCGCAGGCAGGAAGGCGCGTTCATCGGCCAGCCGGCGCGGACCGGCCAGCTCCTCTCGGCGCTCCCACGCTGCCTTGAACACCGCCGCATAGCGCGCCAGCAGTTCCCGGACCGGATGGCGCGGCTTCTCGGGGGCATCGTCCGGAGTCGTCGCGCCCTGCCGTACCTGCATCGATTCGGCGCTCATTCCGAGCCTCCTTCGCCCTGCATGCGCCACAGGTGCGCGTAAAGCCCCTGGGGCATGGCGATCAGCTCGTCATGACTGCCCATCTCGGCGATACGCCCCTTCTCCATCGCGATGATCCGATGAGCGTGTCGGACCGCGCTCAGCCGATGCGCAATGATGAACACGGTTCGCCCCTGGCAAATCGCGCGCATGTTCTTCTGGATGATGGCCTCGCTCTCGTAGTCGAGCGCGCTGGTGGCTTCGTCGAAGATCAGGATCCGCGGCTGCCCGAACAGCGCCCGAGCAATCGCGATCCGCTGGCGCTGTCCGCCGGAAAGCCCGGTTCCCTGCTCGCCGACCACCGTGTCGTATCCCTCGGGAAGCTCGGCGATGAAGTCGTGCGCGCCGGCGAGCTTGGCCGCATGGATGACAGCCTCGATCGGCGCCGCAGGATCGGCGATGGCGATGTTCTCGCGTACCGAACGATTGAAGAGCATGTTCTCCTGCAACACGACGCCGACCTGGCGACGCAATTGCGTTGCGTCGGCCATGGCGATGTCCTGGCCGTCGATCAGCACGCGCCCCGCTTCAGGCACGAACAGCCGCTGAAGGAGCTTGGTCAGTGTGCTCTTGCCCGAGCCACTGCGTCCCACGATGCCGATCACCTCACCCGACGCGACGGACAGGTCCACGGCGTGAAGCACCGGCTGGGCATCGGGGCGATAGCGGAAGGTCACGTTCTCAAGCATCACATCACCGCGCACGCGCGGCATCGCGCCAGCGCTCTGCGGGCGAAGCTCGGTGCGCGTGTTCAGCACGTCGCCCAGCCGCGCCATCGAGATGCCGGTCTGCTGGAAGTCCGTCCACATCTGCGCAATGCGCATGATCGGCTGCGCGACACGGCCGGCAAACATGTTGAACGCGATGAACTGACCCACGCTCAACTGGCCCTCGATCACGAGCTGCGCACCCCACCACAGGGTCGCCGCGTTGACGAGCTTGCCGATGAGGTTGATGCCCTCGTTGCCGTACTGCGCGAGCGTCTGGGTGCGGAACGACGCCGACACGTAGGCGGCCAAGTGCTCGTCCCACTTGCGCGCCATCTGCGGCTCCAGCGCGCTGGCCTTGACCGTCTGGATGCCCGTCACCGTCTCGACCAGCAGGCTCTGGTTCTCAGCGCCGCGCGCGAACTTCTCGTTGAGCCGGCCGCGGAGTAGCGGCACGATCGACAGGCTCAGGATCAGGTACAGCGGCAACGAGATCAGCACGATCAACGTCAGCGTGGCGCTGTAGCTGAACATCACCGCGATGAAGATCACCGAGAACAGCACGTCCAGCACGAGCGTCAGCGCATTGCCTGTCAGGAACTGGCGGATGTTCTCCAGCTCGCGCACCCGGGCCACCGAATCGCCGACCCGTCGTGCCTGGAAGTAGGCAAGCGGCAGGCTCAACAGATGACGGAACAGTCGGGAGCCTAGTTCCACGTCGATGCGACTCGTCGTGTGGCTGAAGACGTAGCTGCGCAGGATGTTCAGCGCGCTCTCGAACAGCATGATCACGACCAGCCCGATGACCAGCACGTCCAGCGTGGTCAGGCCGCGGTGCACCAGCACCTTGTCCATCACGACCTGGAAGAACAGCGGGCTGACCAGCGCGAAGAGCTGCAGGAACAGCGAGATGGTCAGCACCTCGCCCAGGAGGCGGCGGTGCTTGACGATGCTGGGGATGAACCAGGAGAAGTCGAACTTGGTCAGGTCACCTGCCAGACTCGCGCGGCTGGTGATGAGGATCAGGTCCCCGGTCCATTCGGCGGCGAAGACCTCGACGGACTCGATGGTCGGACGGGCAGACTGTTCGTCGCCGGACGGGTCCATGAACAGCACGCGCTTGCCGTCGCACTGGGCCAGCACCACCGTCCGGCCATCTTGCAGCGTCGCCAGCGCGGGGAGCGCCGCCAGGGAAAGGCGGTCGATTGTCGTGCGGGAGGACTTGGCTTTCAGGCCCAGTCTGCGAGCGGCAAGGAGCAGGTCCCGGGTCGTGGGCAGATCACTGGCGCCAAGGCCGAGCAAATGCCTGAGCGACGGCGCATCGGCCGCCACGTGATGCATGCGCGCGACGATGCAAAGCGCACGCAGCGGACCATCGGGCCGCCCCGTCGTCGTTGCCGACTCGCTGCCCCCCGCGGCTTGTTCCGGCCATGCGGCGGCCGAACCGGGAGCGCCTGAGAGCGCTTCCGCCGTTCCCTGAATTGAGACCATCCCTGTTTGCCGTCTGTAGCGGCTTTGTTAATCGGGATGGATGCTAAGGGCGCTCTGCGACCGAGACCGCCCCTCTTTGGAGGGTGTTGTTTCCTCGTCAAGACACCGTCAATGGAATGCTCTGCCTAGGACGAGTTCCCGAAGCCTGCAGCGTCTACGCGCTGCCCCGGAGTGGACGAACGCGCATCTAGGGCCGGCGGGCTTGTGGTGCCTTCACGATGCGCTTTCTCAGCCTTAACGCCGTCCCCGCGGGGCTGCCGCCCAGCGCCCTCTTCACTGCGGCAGGCCCACACGAGGATCTTCAGCGCTTGCAGCATCACGTTGTTTGAGTAGACGAGCGGCACCAATATTGATCCTCCCGATAGCCATACTTTGAGTAGCCCCCGCGTGTGGTCGCACGAGATTCCCAGGAGCGGATGGGTTATCCCGCAGACACTAACCCCGGTGGCTGCATTGAAACCGAGCTCACCCCTACTGGCGCCACGCTGCTCGTCAGCGCGACCCGGCGCTGTGCTCGCGTCGCGCGCAACGCGATGCGGGCCTGATGCCTCAGGTCCGGCGTGTGTGGCAGGCCAACATGCAGGTCTGCGGAGTCGACAAGGCCTGGCGGCAGCTCAACCGTGAAGGCGTGGCGGTGTCTGGATCAGGCTCAAGATGGCTGCAGCTCGCTGCCCGATGAACTCAATAGCGGTGGCCGCCAAGGTGCACTTGTTGGTCAAGTGCAGCTCCACGAACTTGCGGCGCGCGTGGGCCATGCAGCCCACCTCGGTGATGCCCCCATCAAGGAACAGCGCCTTGTAGCCGGCATAGTCGTCGCAGACGAGACTGCCCTTCCAGGCACCCTCGGCGCCGTGCTCGAGAAAGGTCCATGGATGCTGGCCCGAGCGGCTCTCGGTGAAGTCGTAGACCACCGCCCGCATTGTCTCGAAGGCGCCGCTGGCGAAGGCCCAGAGATACGCGCGATGCGTCTTGCCAGTGCCGGGCGCCAGCATGGCCACCGGCGTCTCGTCTGCGTGCAGCACCGGCAGCCGCAGTAGGTCAGCCTTCATGGCGTCACCAACGGCTGCACGCGGACGCCGCACACGCCTACCCAGGCAGCCAACGTTGAGCGGGGGATGGCCAGGCCGGCGCGCTCGAAGATAGCTTCCTGGCGGTAAAGGGTAGGTGGTCCGAGTGCTTGGCGACCAGCACATGGGCGAGCAGGCCGGACGTGGGCAAGCCCTTGTCGATGATCTCTGCCGGTACCGGGGCCTGGGTCAACGTGCGGCACTTCGCGCAGGCCCACTTGCCGCGGACATGGCGCTCCACGGTGAAGCTGCCAGGCGTGTAGTCCAGCCTCTCGCTGACGTCCTCGCCGATGCGCGTCATCTGGCATCCCACCGATGAGCTGACCTGAAACTGCTAAAAGCCAGTCTGTGGGTGCATCACGTGTGGCTGTTCCACTGCTGCAGGTCGAGCCTCACCTGTTCTTCCAGCCTGATGACCAGCTGCAGCGCGAGCTTGCTGGCCTCAGGCAACCGAGACTTCGACGATACGCGCTGAAGCTGTCGGGCCGTTTCTCGGAAGTCGTCGCACGGGGCGAGCAACCGCTCTCCGGGAAGTTCCATGGCAATACCCAGCCGGATGGCCTCGGCTCTCATCGAGAGATCCCGAGCCAGCTCACGGATGAGCCCAACCTTTGATCGCTGAAGGTCCTTGGCGATTGCGCCTGAGAAGTGGTCGATGTGAAGAACGGCTCGCGCCACACGCTCTCCGGCTTGTTGTCTGGCAGCGTCGGCCGGGAAGTTTGCCAATCCACTCATCGTTGGAAGTTCAGGCGGCCCTGAACCATTAGGATCTCGTGCGATTCGCCGCGCATGCTTGCGGATCGACTTCTCTCATCGTCGCTCCGCACGATGAAATCCACCCACAAGATGGCCACCCCAATTCGCCATGCGCTCCGTTTGACCTGCGGCTGCCGAAATTGCATCACGTTGACGGCTAGTGTTGACGACTCAGTCAAGACGATAGCGGGTTCCTAGAGACTTCGGGCTCAACCACGCCATCCCCTGACAGTCCGGCGCCCCCTCCACCTCAACGACTCCCCGTCGATCCGAATCGACTTCCAAGAACCTCATCACAAGGTCTTGACCAGACCATGTCAACATAATGGTGTTCCTCGTCCTCATAGAGAACTGGAGTTCGTCAGTTTCGAAGTCGGATGGAGCATGAATCATATGCTCTCGTTCGCAAGAAAATTCCCTAAGCCGAAGAATGTAATTCTTCACCCAAATGTCAAGTAACTTGTCCAGGAAGAGTGCCAGAGGAGCCGCCAGCGGCGCTATAAGCTGACGTAAATGCTCTTCTTGCCGTGAGCTGAGAATCGGCCGGCCACACACTGGTGCAACCGGCCGGCGCATAAGCTGCCGTTGTTGTGGGGCTGCACGTGGTTTCGCGGGTTTGGCCAACCCCCAACTCGCGGCCCATGAAACATCCCCCATACAGACAATTCCGGAAGTGTTTCGAGGCTCTAATAGATCATACAGGGCTTCCACAGCCAAGCAATGGGAGCAGATCGCACCTTTCTGCCCCCTCGTGGCAATCATCCGCAAGGGGTGCGCCGCGTCGAGCTTTCCTTGCCAGCCATAGGGTGAGTGAATCATATAGCGGCCCCTTAGTGCCGCTGCGGCGCGCAAGCATGAGCGGTGCCTCCAGCGGCGCCTGGAATACTCCCGCGAGAGCTGCTGCCTCCAGTCCGGCGCCCGGATGTCATAAGCAGCCTGCCAAACTCTAATCGCAAGCAGAGTTTCAAAATCAACTCCTTCGGGATAGGCGATACCCTCGAACTGTTCTCGCACGTTCTCATGCGTGATCGAGGCAATTCGAGAATCCTTGCTCGCCCCGTAGAAAAATGCACGCAAAAGCCGCCCTGTCGATTTACCAGCCCCCTTAAATATAGTTGTCTTGGTCGTCGTGACCTGCTCAGCCAGCACTCTCACCGAGTCCACTAGCGCCTGCGCATGTCGTGCAATCGTCCCCGTTTCGGAGCGGGTAGGATATCGACATCCCAGGTCTCGATAGTGTTCAATGAACTGATTCATCCATCCGTACACCCCATCACCTAAGGCGGCCCATCTTTCACTTCTTCTCGCCAATGGGGTCAGCGCCTGCTCGTGGTGCACAAAGCAGTGCTCTAGACAGGGCCATTGATGAAATGCGGAATGATAGCCCCGAGCGAAACATTTTCGGCAGACCGTTAGGTCTGAGAAATTCGGTTCGCAAGATCGATCGAGGGTTCGCATCGCCTCTCGAAGTACGTCATTGGTTTGCAAAGACATGCTCTTCATTCGTGCATCCGTTACACCGACCAAGCGGCCAAGCCCGCGGAAATCAAAATCTGCGGAAAGGATGCAACGCCCGCCAGTTCCGGTCCCAGATTTAAAATCACGCATCAAACGTGAGAACTGAGCGACGGAAATATGATTCGCGAGGCAGTATTTCGTCCCAAAGGATACAATCGACTCAAACGGCCAAGGGCCTCCCCATGCACTGGCACTTACGAGACCTTTATTAGTCGAATTATTCAACACTCTTCAGTCTCCGCGACACCGCTGCTACGAAGCTTGAGCCAGTATTCAAAGCGAGTCTCAATGACTGAAGATTGAATTAGTTCATCACTCACAACGCATCTCTCTAGTTTTTGTTTGGCGAGTGCATTCAATATTTTTGTGACGAATCTTGTGATCGCTCTCATCGGGATCTCGCAGTCCGCCGCTCCAAAGTTGTCAGAGATCAACTCAAAGCATTGCCATATCTTTTTGGAGTGATCGGAGAGAGATATGTGAGCCGCATCATAGTTGGAATAGAATTTGATACCGGGCGGGGATTCAACACTATCGAATCCTTCAAGGCATTCTCGCAACGATTCGTGGCTGGTTATCCCGGGAAACTCTAGAAGATTCTCCGTATAGCGCAGCGGAAGTTCTACGAGCCCGGCGTCAAGCAGTTTTGTTTCAACGTGAACGAGTTCCGGCTGACCAACCTGAAGCAGGAATAGTCGAACATCCCGCTTTTCCATTTCATTCCCCAGGTTCTGCAACCACGCGTAGTGGAGCGGCAGCATCTTCTGTGCTTCATCCAGAAAAAGAATGAAGGTGTATGAGCCGGACCGAATGGCACGGTCGCACAAGAAGTTGCACAGACGAGTTCTCTTATCACCGGCGTTGCCAGATTGGTGGCGATGCTTAACCGATTGAAGGAGATAGGAGAAGAACTTCTGATCTGTGAGCTGCTCGCCTCCGCGAATTGGCACATGCGCCGAAGGCACCGACCCGATGACCTTATGAATATTCTTAAGGACCCATTTTGTCGCCATCGTTTTGCCCTGGCGAGAAACGCCGTAGACGATGCCCCCTAACGCGCCGTCGCACAACCACTCTGTTAACTTCTCAAGTAGCAATACGCACGGGTCTGTGGCGATGCAAAGACCCTTTCCGCTATTTACTCGCTGCGTCAACTGCGCGCGCTTGAATTGATCCTCGAACATTGCTTCCACATTGCGTCCTTAATGATGCTACTTGCCAACACCGATACGCTTCAAAAAGTCCTTAAACTCGGGGTTGGCGCGTTTTCGCGCATCCTCCTTCGTCTGCTTGGCAGCACGAGGCGGCGAAACTTGTTTCGGCGTTGGGTCTACCGAACCCCCTGTGGGCGCCGTTCCTAGCTGGTTGCGCGTCTCTTCCTCCTTCGTTGTCGCGGCTGAACTCCTCTCATACTTCCGAGTATTTTCCTCAAGCGCCAAATGCAAGGCCAAATGGATATCGGAAGAGTTCCGCTGAAAGCTGCGATTTGGGGTTTGTCGTTTTGATTCTTTGACCTCCATATAGGTTTTTCCAACCCTATGAGGACCTTGCCGCTTTACTAAGCCAAGCGATTCACCGGTAGATGCAAGTATTACCTCCCCCTCGGCTACATCCTGCGAATCGAGGGCCAGTATCACCCCTTGGTCAAGCAATCCTGCCCGACTCGAAAGAGCGGATCCGACATAATCCCCATGATGTCGAATCACCCTCCGACCATCCTTTTCACGAATCGTCGCGGCCGCGAATACATCATATTTACCCAAGGATTCCCGAATTCTTTCGTCGACCTTTCGCAATATCTGATTTGAGTCTCGTGCGCGCCGAAGAAGAATTTCGTTCCTTGTAAGTGACGAGCCTGCAGGGCGGCTGTTGTTGTATCTCGCCATATAGATATCAACAGCATCCATCAGCATGGGGAGTGGCATTAGATAGCGGTCGTCAGCTTGGCGCCTTGGATCTTGTGGGCTCGAGCCAGTAGTAGACTTTAGCCAGTGGAACCCACCTTCTTCAAGAATATTGAAGAATTGCTCGATGTCTGGCCGCGAATCCGGCTCAGCAATCGGGCCCTGCACTGATGTGCAGCCCACAAAACGCTCCAGAAAGCCCATCGTCATATGGGATGTATGAGAAGCGGCGCCGTCAAAGTGAAATTCGTCGAAACAAATATATGTCAGTTCGTCTGAATAGCCGCTAGGCAGCGCGTCGCCATCAGCGTAGCTCAGCCCGGGGGTGCTCAACTCTCTGCGCGTCCAAGGAATGAGAGCGCTGCGGACGGCCCGTATCACATCACTCGAAGCGTAGTTCTCACCAAACGCAATCGAATAACCTAGTGCAGCCGTCGAGCTAGTGTCGAGTAGCGCGATGATCCACACGCGATCGCAAGGAATTCTCAGTATTGAAGTATTGCCTCGCGTGGATAGCTCTATCGTCAGTTTTTGATCGATAAAGTGTCCATCCATTTGCACGCATGACCAAGGAACTGCAGTGGAGCCCTTGACTGCTTCGATCAATTCCCTGGCAAGCTCCCGTGCTCGCGCAGCTGCCCGCCGTTCCCGCTCTCGCTCGGACTTAACCCATCGCTTTAGCGCCACCTCGCCCTCCGAATTCGAGGTGAATGGGTAGTTCGGCGCTTTGATGCCGCTGCCTTCACAAAGAGTGTGAAAGAACTTCAGCTGCAATGACCAAGGGAGCATTTGAGATCTCGAATCGCCTGGCAATTTTCCTTGTGTTGCCATCGTTCGAAGGCTCTTGGCGATATCTGGATGCTCTTTTAGCAACGCTTGAAATGCGCCTGATTTGGATCGCCGGCCTTTCGTTTTCTCAGGGTTGTTGGCCCTTTCTATCGGACGATGCACGCCCTTGATGATTGCCGCCCAGCCCATGGGAGTTCCATCTGCCCCTTTAGTTCTCGCGCGTCGGATCGCCTCATACAATACATCCCGACTGATGCCGCACATCTCTTCAATGCTAGTTACGGCTGTTCCTGAGGCGTAAAGATCGATTGCGCGCTTGATTTTCTTCGCGCGAGCCTGATGATTTATATTGATCTGTTCTAGTTGAATTCCACCCCAGGTTAGAACCTCTTCCTGCTGGAGCGACTCCGGCCTTCGATAGGTTCTTTTCATATTGGTCGAATCTCCTCCGATTTGGTGGGTGGGCGCAAGATTTCAGGTAGAAGTATCTTCGGCAGAATCTCCTTTCCTCGATCAGTGCCAATTGGCTCGAATCTACTTAGCTCCGTCAACTGATCAAATTGCCGCACACCAATATCTGAGAAGATGGCATGCGTCAGTATTAGGTGCGCCAACGCCCCATAGATATTTTGATGTGTGCCGACTTGGCCCAGCAAAGCGGATACCGTCATCCGCCTACGCATTCCAAGTTCGTGCAGCATTTGCTTGCAGACTTTTGAATCCACCACGGCGTGTGAGGGGCCGCAGAATTGGAGCAACCTGCTTAAGTTCTCAAAGTAGGTTTGGTAGATTCGAAAGTGCTCTCGCTGAAGATGCTCGAAGTGCCACGTTCGCGCCTCACAGGCATTGACCCATCCGGTCGCGTGCCGGGCATGGTCCTCGTCTTCGCGCTGAACCAGGAAGATGGTCAAGCGACCGTTTGGGTCAACTGCAACTGCGTCGGGACAAGATTCAAAGGCCACGTCGTGCACCGCGAGCGCAATTGGCGGGAAACTGACGTTGATACGCGGCAACCGCGGACTTGCCTCCAACGCGACCCATAGCCAATAGCGGTCTCGCTCTCTAAGGTGAACGCGACGGCCGAGCTTGTTTGAGTGGCCAAAGAAGTACGTGGACTTGGAGCTGTCTCGCAACTGAGGCTTGAAGCTCAAGAGTTGATCGGTTGAGACCGTGGCTGCGGTGAGCAACCTTGGCGAATCTTGCGCTACTGCCATCGGCAACTCCTCGTCGTGCCGCACCTGTGCCATCATTCGTGTGCGCGGAGAATATCTAGTTGGCACATGTTCTCCGAAGCGGTGCGACGGCTACCGCATCGTCTCCAAAGCGAATGATCTTCGCTTCCTGGTCTCACGCCTGAATAGATATGGAAAATACTCTTGACAGCATTGCCAAGCGATTCAGCTACGCAATGGCGCAATCGGAGTTGAGCATTAATGAGTTCGCAAGGCGGGCAGAAACAAGTGCCGGCTTTGTGAGCGAAGTCTTGCGTGGGCTGAAAAGGCCGGGCCTGGGGCTGCTAGAAGCAGCCCACCGCGAGCTAGGTGTCTCGCTAAATTGGCTGGTAGCGGGTGAGGGGGCGATCTATGCCGCTCCGCCACTTGACGTCGAGAAGTTCCGAGCCAAGCGGTTGGAGGTTGCGCTTGCTAAGGCTGCGGTAGTCGATGGGGATGCCGTAGCGAAGCGACTGCTATCGTCCAAGGGCCATTGGGCGGCTACCGATACAGAGGCGGCCGACTCTAGCCTGCGGGCCCTGCTGGAGAAACTGGCGCGCGTCGACCCGGTGTTGGAGGTCACCCTGGAGCTGTTCAACGCACAAGCGGACGCGGACATGCCAACCACCTTGCTCGCCGCAGCGCAGGCCTTCGAGGCCACGATGCTGGAGGCTGACAGGTTCATGCAGCGCCTGCCCAGAGGTACCCCCTAGGCCCGCCAGACCAATCTTGTTGGCAACTTGTGGTTCGAAATCGCCACTTGTTGGCAATTTTCGGTGTGGGCGCTCGACGACTAAAGTTGCCTACAACCTCGTCACTCCTAAGCGAATCAAACACTTAGCGACGAACAGTTGAGGGGTGTTTTCAGTTCGCGATCGTGCCGCGCGTGCGCCGAGCCGCGCGATGCCTCAGGCGAGGTACTCGGAGATCTCGATCAGATTCAGATCCGGGTCGCGCAGATAGACCGAGGTGATCTTGCCGGTCGCGCCGGTGCGCTGCACCGGACCCTCGATGATCTTGACGCCCGCGGCGTTCAGGCGCTCGATCACCTGCGCCAGCGGGATGGCCGCAATGAAACACAGGTCCAGGGCACCCGGCACGGGCGTATGGGCCTTGGGCTCGAACTCGCGGCCCTTCACATGCAGGTTGATCTTCTGGTGACCGAAACGGAACGCGCGTCGCTCGACCGGCGGCGTGCCGCCGACGAAGGACTCCAACTGCATGCCCAGCAGCTCCGTGTAGAAGCGGATGCACTCGGCTTCGTGGCTGGTCGTGAGGACCAGGTGGTCGAGGTGATCGATCATGGCGAGCGGGCCCAGGGCGTGGGCTGGCAGCGAAAGGTCTTGCGAGTCTAGGACGCGGCCCCGCTAGCCCGTGCGCGCCTCGCGCAAGGTCGACAGCAGCATCCGGTGCAGGCTGTCGACTGCCTTCGAACCACGCGAGGCCGTGCTGCGCACCACCGCCACCTGCATCGGCGCCATCGGTCCCAGGCCGTGCTCCGCGCCCAGCAGTTGCAAATGCGACGGCGTGCTGCACTGAGTCAAGGCCGCGACGGCCAGGCCACTTTCCACCGCGGCGATCTGGCCCGCAAGGCTGGAGCTGTTGTAGACGATCTTGAACGCCCTGCCCTGCTGCGCCAGCGATTCCATCGCACTGCGCCGGGCCAGGCTGGTGGCTTCATAGACCGCGATGGGCAGCGGGTCGCGCGTCCAGATGTCGAATTGCGGCGATCCCACCCACACCATGGGCTCATGGAACAGCAGCGTGCCGCGACGCGCGTGGTCGCGCGACACCAGCGCCAGATCCAGCTCGCCGGCCGACACGCGAGGGATCAGCGAGGTCGACTGCTCGCAGCTGAGCTGGATCTCCACGCCGCCATGACGCGGCGCGTAGCGCTTGAGCACCGGCGTCAGGTAGCGACGGGCGTAGTCGTCGGGAACGCCCATGCGGACCACGCCGGTCACCACCTCCTGGCTGAGCGCGGACTGGGCCTCGCTCTCCAGCTCCAGCATGCGGCGCGCATAGCCGAGCAGGGTCTGACCCTCCAGCGTCAGCGCGAGCGCGCGCGGACCGCGCTCCAGCAAGCGATGGCCGGCGGCGTCCTCCAGCTTCTTGATCTGCATGCTCACCGCGGATTGGGAGCGGTGGATCTCCGCGGCCGCGCCGGACAGCGATCCCGCGTCCACCGCGGCCACGAAGCACTTGAGCCAGTCGAGTTGCAGGTCCTTCATGACTTTCGAGATTCGGATGGCAGGCTCGCGAATTATGCGATTTTCAGGATCGACAGGAGATCGCAGACTGCGGGCCATGAGCAGTACGAGTCCTTTGATGAGCACCGACCGCATCGCCATCGGCACCGCGTCGGCAGACTCCCTTACGGCGCCCTCCCCGCTGGACCTGCGCGCGATCGGCGTGATGGTCGTGCTCTGTCTGACCTGGAGCCTGCAGCAGATCTCGCTGAAGGCGGCCGCCGGGTCGGTCAGCCCGATGTGGATGGTCGGTGTGAGGTCGCTGATCGCCGCACTGCTGCTGGCCGCGCTGATGCGGCACCGCGGCGAGCGCCCCGCCCGCGAGCGCTGGCTGCCCGGGCTGGGCGCGGGCCTGCTCTTCGCGTTCGAGTTCCTGCTGGTGTCGAAGGCGCTGGCGCTGACGCAGGCCTCGCACGTCGTGATCCTTCTTTATGCGGCGCCGATCTTCGCGGCGCTGGGCCTGCATTGGCGCGTGCCGGCGGAGCGTCTCAGCCCGGTGCAGTGGCTGGGCATCCTGATCGCCTTCGGGGGCATCGCCACGGCCTTCCTATTCAACAGCGGCGGCGGGATCGGCGGCCACGCGGCGCTGCTCGGCGATGCCTTGGCGCTGCTGGCCGCCGTCTGCTGGGGTGCGACGACGGTGACCCTCCGATGCACCGCGCTGTCCGGTGCGCCGGCCGGCGAAACGCTGCTCTGTCAGCTGCTATGCGCGGCAGCCATCCTGCTGCCGGTGAGCCTCCTGGTCGGCGAGGCGCGCTTCGACGGCTCGCCGCAGGCCTGGGGGCACCTGGCCTTCCAGACCCTGGTCGTGTCCTTCGCCAGCTTCCTGGCTTGGTTCTGGATGCTCAAGCGCTATCTGGCCTCGCAGCTGGGCGTGCTGACCTTCCTGACGCCGTTGCTCGGCGTGTTGCTGGGCGTCTGGCTGCTCGGCGAGCAGCTGCGGACCAGCTTCGTCATCGGCGGTCTGCTCGTGGTGACCGGCATCCTGCTGGTCAGCCTGCCGCGCCACTTCTCCCGGTCGTAGCGCCCGTCGCCGATGTAGGCGGATCGGGCCGCCTCGTCGACCGGGAAGCTCAGCCGCCGCTCCTTGTGGCCATCGTCGTCCTCGAGCCTGACCACATCTCCAGGGTGAGGGCCGGTCGCGGGCCCCGCAAGCGTCAGCCGGGCGCCCGCCGCGAGGGCGAGCGCCATCAGCTCACGCGTGCTCAACAGGGCCTCAGGGCAGCTTGTTCAGCGCGTTCACCGCGTCGATCAAGCCGAAGCCGTCAAACAGGCTCCAGCCCTTGGTCGCGGCGGTGCCGGCCGGCGAGTACGGCACGACGCGCGCCGCCGGGGTCTGCTGCAGGATGGTCTTGACCTGCTTGGGCGTCAGCGTGCCGGGTCCGCCGGCCTTCTGCAGCATCAGGGCCGCCACGGCCGCGGCGTGCGGCGCGGCCGCGCTGGTGCCGAAGAAGTTGTTGAAGCCGTCGCCCTCGTAATCCGAATTCGGATAGAAGAAGGTCGTGTTGCCGCCATCCGGCGCGGCGAAGTCCGGCTTCTTGCGGAGCTCGGGCGCGGCCAGGCGGTTGCCCGCCGCGTCGAAGGCGATGGTCACCGGGCCGGGGCTGCTGAAGGACTCGAAGCGCGGCACGTACGGGCCGGCGGACACGGTGTAGCGATACGCCGCCACGCTGTTGGCGCCGGCCACCGCGCTGTGGCCGAAGGTCGTCGGGCTGGCGGTCTTCTGGAACGGCGCGCCGGCCCAGCCGTCCACGCTGAGCATGCGTACGCGCGTGGCCTGTTTGGTGCCGGCGCTGGTGCGGGCGACCATGATCCGGTAGGTCCCGGACGGTCCGCCGCTCAGGGCGATGATCTCGCTGCCGTTGTCGGTATTGAAGTTGTTGTTGGCGAAGGTGAACACGCATTCGCCGGTGTCGTCGATCAGGTAGAAGTTCAGGTCGGTCGTGACCTTGCCCTGATAGAAGGGATCGTCCCACTGCAGCAGCATGCGCGACAGATTGGCGTCATAGAACACCGGCAGCGCGTAGACCCCGCCGCCGAAGTCCAGGAAGCCGCCGCCCACGTCGGCCGCCGTGCCGCCCGAGGACGGCGAGCCGGTGCAGGCCTTCACCGAGTCCAGGTTCACGTTGCCCAGATTGGTCGGGGTGGTGGAGAAGGTCGCGACCGGGATGTCGATGGAGCCGCCGCCGCCCGCCGAGCCCTGGTTGCCGGCCGAGGAGAAGTAGGACACCTGCTTGCCCGGCAGCGTGGTGCTGTTGACCACGTCGTTGACGGCCTGGGCGATCTGACCGTCGGAGAAGAAGGGTTCGTCGAAGTAGAAGACGTCGTCGACGATCACGTCCGCGTTGCAGCGCGCGTCGGTGCGCAGGAGCCGGATGAAGCTGGCGAACGAGGCCGCGCCGGCGAAGGCCGTCGCGAAGCACTGGTCCGCCTGCGGCGCCACGTCCTGCACGATCTGCATCATGGCGCGGCCTTCGTCGGTCAGGCTGCTGGACGGCGCCAGGTCGATGACGAACTTGGGCGGACGCAGATCGCCGCTGGCGATGTCGTCGGCGGCGCGCACCGTGGTGAAACTGGGCAGCGAGCCGTTGTAGGAGTCGGACAGCACGCCCACGGTGATGCCGGCGCCGGTCCAGCCCGCCGCGTTGGCAATGGGGCTGCGCATCAGCGTCGCGCCCTGCGACGTCGTCTTGCCGACGTTGCGATGCGGGCGGTGGGCCATCTTGACCACGTTCAGGCCGCCGATGCCGGACACGGCGCTCAGCGATGCGACGGGCACATAGGCCGAGATCGCGCCGGCGCGGAACGCCGCGTTGACGCCGGTGATGCTGGCACCCGCGGCGGTCAGCGCGTGCTGCACGCCCTGCAGCGATGCGCCGGGCTGCACGTACACGTCGACCAGCACGCGGCCTTGGTCGTCGGTCATCGCGCCCGGCTCGGCGTGCATGGTGTTGGCCACGGACAGGCGCGCGGTGCGACGCACCTGCTGCTGGTCGACCAGGTCGGACAGCGCGCCGTCCAGCTTGGCGTGCTGGGCCTGCGCGGCGCCGCAAGCGGCGAGCGCCATCAGCGCGGCGAGGACGCGCAGACGGGGAAGAGAAGGAACAGACTTGCGAAGGGAAGTCGTCATGAAGCGTCTCCTGAGGGTCAGGCGTTGACAGCGGCGGCCTTGGCGGCCTTGCGACGGCGGATCAGACCGGCTGCACCCAGGGCCGCACCGGCCAGCAGCAGGCTGGCGGGCTCCGGCACGGCCGCGGCGGCGCCGGTCAGGACGATCTCGTAATCGCCGAACTCCTGGGAGATGCTGGTCCAGGCATCGAGCGCGCCTGTGTTGATGGCGGCGACATTGCCGCCCTGCCCCCACAGCGACGGGAAGATGGCCGCGCCGCCGCTGCTGGGCGTGTAGCCCGCGCCCGCGATGGCCAGGTAGTAGAGGCCGCTGACGGTCGGGATGTAGTTGGCAATGGTGGACTGCGGGCCGCCGAAATCGCCGTCGTCATCGTTGGCGAACAGGCCCTTGCCGGCGGCGTCGAAGAGATACAGCACCGTGTCGAAGGCGTTGTAGGTGAAGCTCGACAGCGTGGTGGTCGCGGTGAACGCGGTGCCTGCCGTCAGGTAGATCGCGAACAGGTCGGCCGAATCGATGCCGCCGCCCAGGCTGCCGCGGATCGCGTCGATGGTGCCGGCGCCCGAGACCGGCGTGGCGGTGGCGACGAACTTGCCGGCATCGCTGCCGCCCTCGTTGAAGACCGCTTCGGCATGAGCGCTCGTGACGGCGCCGAAGGCCAGCATCGCTGCCGGCAGCCAAGCCTTCTTGAAGTGCTTGAGACTCTTGGACATCAGGGATCTCCCTCGGTGGTTGGGAAGCGTCGCCCCGGCGGGTCGCCAGCGGCGAAACGGCACGAGGATGGCCCCTGCATGACATGTGCCACCGAGCATCCCCAACATTAGGGAGACGACCGGGAACCCGCATGAACACGGGGCTGCCGGACCGTACGCGCTCATCGTGAGCCGTACGAAAAACGCCCTCGCGGGTCTCGCGAGGGCGTGGTGTAAAGCGGACCGACTCCGGGTTTCCGCTGGTGTGTCGATTGCCCGCGCGCGAGGCCAAGCCGGCGCGCGGGGAGCGACGGGCCGATGGGCCTCAGGGCAGCTTGTTCAGCGCGTTGACCGCGTCGATCAGGCCGAAGCCGTCATACAGGCTCCAGCCCTTGGTCGCGGCGGTGCCGGCCGGCGAGTACGGCACGACGCGCGCCGCCGGGGTCTGCTGCAGGATGGTCTTGACCTGCTTGGGCGTCAGCGTGCCGGGTCCGCCGGCCTTCTGCAGCATCAGGGCCGCCACCGCCGCGGCATGCGGCGCGGCTGCGCTGGTGCCGAAAAAGTTGGGGAAGCCGTCGCCCTCGTAATCCGAGCCCGGATAGAAGAAGGTGGTGTTGCCGCCGTCCGGCGCCGCGAAGTCGGGCTTCTTGCGCGTTTCGGGCACGGCCAGGCGATTGCCGGCCGCGTCGAAGGCGATGGTCACCGGGCCGGGGCTGCTGAAGGCCTCGATCGCCGGCGTGTAGGGGCCCGCCGTGTAGGTGTAGCGGTAAGCCGCGACGCTGTTGGCGTTGGCCGACGCGCTGTGACCGAAGGTCGTCGGGCTGTTGCGGACCTGGAAGGCCGCGCCGCCCCAGCCGCCCAGGTTGGCGATCCGCACGCGGGTCGCCTGCTTGGTGCCGGCGCTGGTGCGCGCGATCATGATCCGATAGTTGCCCGAGGCGCCGCCGCTCAGGGCCACGGTCTCCAGCGCGTTGTCGACCGTCAGGTTGTTGTTGGCGAAGCGGAAGACGCAGTTGCCGGCGCTGTTGATCAGGTAGAAGTTCAGGTCGGTGGTGACCTTGCCGCGATAGAACAGGTCGTCCCACTGCACCAGCAGGCGCGAGCTGGACGAGTTGTAGGTCACCGGCAGTGCGTACACGCCGCCGCCGAAGTCCAGGAAGCCGCCGCCCACGTTGGCGCCGGTGCCGCCCGAGGTCGGGGACCCGGAGCAGCTCGTGAGCGACGCCAGGTTGACGTTGCCCAGATTGGTCGGCGAGGTGGAGAAGGTCGCCACCGGGATGTCGATGGAGCCGTAGCCGCCCGCCGAGCCCTGGTTGCCGGCCGACGAGAAGTAGGACACCGGCTTGCCCGCCAGCGTGGTGCTGGTGGTGACGTCGTTGACCGCCTGCGCGATCTGGCCGTCCGAGAAGAAGGGCTCGTCGAAGTAGAAGACGTCGTCGACGATCACGTCGGCGGCGCAGGCCGGGTTGGTGCGCAGCGTGCGGATGTTGGCCGCGAAGCTGGCCGCGCCCGCGAAGGCGGTGGCGAAGCACTGGTCGGCCTGCGGGGCCACGTCCTGCACGATCTGCATCATCGCGCGGCCTTCGTCGGTCAGGCTGCTGGCGGGCGCAGCATCGATGACGAACTTGGGCGGACGCAGGTCGCCGCTGGCGATGTCGTTGGCGGCGCGGACCGTGGAGAAGCTCGACGGCGAGCCGTCATAGGAGTCCGACAGCACGCCCACGGTGATGCCGGCACCGGTCCAGCCCGAGGCGTTGGCCACGTTGCTGCGCAGCACGGCCGTGCCTTGCGAGGTCGTGATGCCCACGTTGCGCTGGGGCTGCTGCGTCATGGTGATGACGTTCAGACCGCCGTTGCCGGACAGCTGGAGCAGCGAGGACGCCGGCACGTAGGCCGAGATCGCGCCGCCTTCGAAGGCCTCGTTGACGCCGGTGATGTTGGCGCCGGACGCGATCAGCGCGTCCTTCACGCTCTGCAGCGAAGCGCCCTTCTGGACGTAGAGGTCGACCAGGATGCGGCCCTGGTCGTCGGTCATCGCGCTCTGGTCGGCGCGCATCACGTCGGTGGCCACGGCCAGGCGCGCGGTGCGACGCACTTGCTGCTGGTCGACCAGGTCGGACAGCGGGCCGTCCAGCTTGGCGTGCTGGGCATGGGCGGTGCCGGCGGCGGCGAGCGCCATCAGCGCGGTCAGGACGCGCAGACGCGGTTGGGACTTGGAATAGGAAGTCGTCATGTGGCGAATGTCCTTGGGGTCAGGCGTTGACAGCGGCGGCCTTGGCGGCCTTGCGACGGCGGATCAGACCGGCGGCACCCAGGGCCGCGCCGGCCAGCAGCAGGCTGGCGGGTTCCGGCACGGCCGCGGCGGCGCCGGTCAGGACGATCTCGTAGTCGCCGAACTCTTGGGAGCTGCTGCTCCAGCCGGTCAGCGCGCCGGAGTTGATCGGAGCGACGTTGCCGCCCTGGCCCCACAGCGACGGGAAGATGGCCGCGCCGCCGCTGGTGGGCGTGTAGCCCGCGCCGGCGATGGCCAAGTAATAGAGGCCGCTGACGGTCGGGATGTAGTTGGCGATGGTGGACTGCGGGCCGCCGAAGTCGCCGTCGTCGTCGTTGGCGAAGAGACCCTTGCCGGCGGCGTCGAAGAGATACAGCACCGTGTCGAAGGCGTTGTAGGTGAAGTTGGACAGCGTGGTGGTCGCGGTGAACGCGGTGCCGGCCGTCAGATAGATCGCGAACAGGTCGGCCGAATCGATGCCGCCACCCAGGGTGCCGCGGATCGCGTCGATGGTGCCGGCGCCGGAGACGGGCGTGGCAGTGGTGACCAGTTGGCCGGCGTCCTTGCCGCCCTCATTGAAGACCGCGTCGGCATGAGCGCTTGTGGCGGCGCCGAAGGCCAGCATTGCTGCCGGCAGCCAGGTCTTCTTGAAACGCTTGAAACTCGTGGACATTCAGGATCTCCCAGGATTGGATCGGGCTCGCCCCACCGTCGAAAGGGTAGGTGCGGTATGGCGTGCATCCTCAAGTTGCAGGATGCGTGCCAGTCCCGGTCGGGTTTACTAGGAGAGGCCCGTGAAGGGCCGATGGGGACAGGTCTTGCGTGGTCTGTATCTCGCACATGACGAGGACCGCGGCGATCGTCACCAGGGCGTCAAGAGGCAGGTGTAAAGCGTGGCGACTCCGGGTTTTCGAGAGGAAAACGCTGGCGCTCGGCGAGCGCCGCTTCGTGAACGACCCCAAGCGCATCCTGGAGCTGTTGCACGAGCGGCATGGGTTCCCGAAGGTGCATTGAGGCGGTCGGCCGTTCAGGCGTCCGCCTGCTCCTCGCGGGCTCGGCGGCTGAAGAGCAGCGGCAAGGCCAACAGGTACATGGCCGCGGCGACCAGCCACGCGAGGCCGGGCCAGGTGTGATGCGTCGCTGAGAACGCGGCCGTCGCGATCAGCGGCCCGGCGATGCCGATCAGGCTGCCGATGCTGGCCAGCGTGCCTTGCAGCTCGCCTTGATGCGAGGCGTCCACCTGGCGCGCGAGCATCGCCTGCAGCGAGGGCAGCGCGAGCCCGCCGATCGCGAAGAGCGGCAGGAAGGCGAACGGCATCCAGCCCGCGGTGGCGATGCCCATGAGCACGAAGCCCAGTCCGTCGGCCGCCATGCCGACGAGCAGCGAGAGTCGCTCGCCGAGCTTGCTCACCATCGCGCCGGTCACGAAGGCCTGCGAGATCGCGTGCAGCCCGCCATAGCAGGCCAGCGACAGGCCGGCGACCCATGCGGTCCAGCCGTAGCGATCCTGGCCGTAGAGGATCCACAGCGCGGCCGGCACCTGCGACACCAGCATCACGACCGCGAAGACGCCGACCAGGGGCAACAGCGGCGGTTTGCCGCTCAGCCGATGCAGGGCGGAGAAGGCGTTGAGCTTGGCCCATTCGATGCGCGGGGTGCGGTTCTGGTTGGACTCCGGGAGCATGTGCCAGGCCATGACCAGATTGATGGCGTTCATCACCGCCGCGCCGATGAAGGGCGCGCGCAGGGACCACTCGCCCAGCGCGCCGCCGATCAGCGGTCCGACGACGAAGCCCAGTCCGAGCGCCGCGCCCATCTGGCCGTAGCGCTTGGCGCGGTCGGGCTCGGGCGTGACGTCGGTCAGGTAGGCGGTGCCGACGGCCATGCTGGCGCCGGTGATGCCCGAGAGAACGCGGCCGATGTAGAGCCAGGTCAGGGTCGGCGCCAAGGCCATCAGCACGTAGTCGGCGGCCGCGCCGGCCAGCGAGACCAGCAGCACGGGGCGGCGGCCGAAGCGATCGCTCAAGGCGCCGAGCACGGGCGCGAAGAGGAACTGCATGGCGGCATAGAGGGCGAGCAAGGCGCCGTAATGGGTGCTGGTCGAGGCCTCGCCGCCGAGTTCGCGCAGCAGCCCGGGCAGGATGGGGAACACCAGGCTCATGCCCACGGCGTCCAGCAACAGCGTCATCAAGATGACGATCAGGGGTCGATTCACTCGCGGCCTCACATTCAGGGAGGCGGATTCTGAGGGGCGGGGGGAGCGATGTCGAAAGGCAGGGTAAACGCCAAACGCTGCCCTTGCCCTCGCCGCCTTTGGACGTGCGCTGCCCCTGGCCCCTTTCCCACTCCGTGGGCGGGCCCTCAAACCCCGAGCAAGCCGCTCAGCGCGGGATCTCCGGCCACCGCCTCCGCCGACCCCGCCAGCACCACCCGCCCCTTCTGCAGCACCACCGCCCGGTTGCTGTGCGCCAGCACCTTGCGGTAATCCCGATCGACGATCACCGTCGCCAGCCCCGCCTCGCGAATTTGCGCGATCACCCGCCAGATCTCCGCCACCACCAAGGGCGCCAGGCCCTCGGTGGCCTCATCCAGGATCACCAGCTCCGGATGCGTCATCAGCGCCCGGCCGATGGACACCATCTGCTGCTCCCCGCCCGACAGCTGCCCGCCCAGGTGATCGATGCGCTCCGCCAGCCGCGGGAACACGCTCAGCACCCGCTCCAGCGTCCAATCCTTGCGGCCGTCCCTCGACGGCCTCGCCGCCATGACGAGGTTCTCCCGCACCGACAGATTCGGGAAGACGCCGCGCCCCTCCGGCACATACGCGATCCCCAGCCGCGACACCTCATGCGGCTTGGCCCTCGACACGTCGACGCCGCCGACACGGATCTCCCCTTCCCTGCGCGCCACGTGGCCCAGCAAGCTGCGGATCAAGGTGCTCTTGCCCATGCCGTTGCGGCCCAGCAGGCCCACCGTCTCGCCCTTGCCGACCACCAGGTCCACGCCATGCAGCACATGACTGCTGCCGTACCAGGCCTGCACGTCGCGCGCCTCCAGCAGCGGGGCAGCCAGGCTGGTCGATGCCGCCGTTCCGGATGCGCGCTTCGCGCCTTCGGTCGCCCGCATCGAGCTAGGGACCGCGCTCATGCGTGCTCTCCCAGATAAGCCGTCTGCACCTGCGGATCCGCGCGCACCGCGGCCGGATCGCCGCAGCAGATCACCCGCCCATTGACCATCACCGTGATCCGATCGGCGATGCGGAACACCGCCTCCATGTCGTGCTCCACCAGCAGGATCGCGTGCTCCCGCTTGAGCTCGCCCAGCAAGGCCAACATGCGCTCGGTCTCATCCGCGCCCATGCCCGCCAACGGCTCGTCGAGCAGCAACACCTGCGGCGTCGTCGCCAGACACATCGCGATCTCCAGCTGCCGTTTCTGCCCATGGCTCAGCGCCCCGGCGCTCGCGGCCAGCGCATCGCCCAGGCCGGCCCGTCGCGCGCTGTCCCGCGCGCGATCAACCACGCCGGCATGCCAATGCGCCGCCCGCCACCAGCGCCACGGATCCTGATGCCTGGCCTGCGCGGCAAGCCGGCAGTTCTCCTCGACACTGAACTCCGGGTAGATCGTGTTGCGCTGATAGCTGCGGCCCAAGCCCGCCCGCGCGCGCCGCGGCTGCGGCCAGCGCGAGATGTCCTCGCCCAGCAACTCGACCTTGCCGGCGCTGGGCGGGAACTCCCCCGACAGCAGATTGATCAGCGTGCTCTTGCCGGCGCCGTTGGTGCCGATCACCGCGTGCACCTCGCCGCGGCGCAGGTCCAGCGAGACCTCGTCCACTGCCACCAGCCCGCCCCAGCGCCGCGTCAAACGCTCGGCGCGCAGAAGAATCTCGCTCATGCGTTGCGCTCCCGCTTCAGGGCCGCCAATACCGACTTGGGCCGGGCCTTCGCCGTCCGCGGCTGACCGCGCATCTCCCACATCTCGCGGAGTTGACCGGGCACGCCCACCAGCCCGCGCGGCATCCACGCGACGCTCAGGATGATCACGAAGCCCAGCCCCAGCTGCCAATGCTTGGCGAAGGATCCGAAGATCGCCTCGCTCTTGAACAGCTCCTGCAGCAGCGTGAACGCGAAAGCGCCCAGCACCGCGCCGCGCAGATGCCCCAGTCCGCCCAGGATGATCATGATCAGCACCGCGCCGCTGAGGTGCCAGCTCATCAGCTCCGGATTGACCGCGCCGTCCTTGACCGCGAACAGGAAACCGGCCCAGCCCGCCAACGCGCCCGACAGCGTGAAGGCGGCGAGCTTGTAGGGGTAGGTCGAGAAGCCGGTCGCCCGCATGCGCTGCTCGTTGACGCGGATCCCCGCCAGCGCGCGGCCGAAGTGCGAGCGCCCCAGCACCGCGAGCAGCACGAACATCGCCAGCAGACTGCCCCAGGTGAACGCATACAGATGCAGCGGCTTGTCCAGATCGATCCAGCTGCCCAGCACCGGCTTGGCGTAGAGATAGATCCCGTCCGAACCCCCGCCCAGCGGCGTGTCGTGAACCACGTAATAGGCCATCTGCGCGAAGGCCAGCGTGACCATGATGAAGTAGACGCCACGGGTGCGCAGCGACAGCGCGCCCGTCACCAGCGCGTACAAGCCCGCCAGCAGGAAGGCGGCCGGCAGCACGACGACGAGCGACGCGGGCTCGCCGCTCTCGGGCGCCAGCTTGACCGCCGCATAGGCGCCGATGCCGAAGAAGGCGGCCTGGCCGAAGCACACCAGGCCGGTGCCGCCGACCAGCAGCTCCAGGCTGAGCGCCAGCATCGCGTAGACCATGACCTTGGTGATCAGGTCCACCACATAGCCGCCGCTGAACAGCGGCACCGCCGCGAGCACCGCGAAACCGAGGCCGGCGAAGGCCGCGCGTCCGGACAAGAGATTGAGCATCACCATTGCACTGGCCTCAGGCCTTGAACAGCCCGGCGGGCTTCCACAGCAGGATCGCCGCCATCAACACGTAGATCAGCACGCCCGAGGCCTGCGGCAGGAAGACCTTGCCGAAGGTGTCCACCACGCCGATCAGCAGCGCCGCCAGCAGCGCGCCCTTCACCGACCCGATGCCGCCGATCACGACCACCACGAAGCAGATGATCAGCACGTGGCCGCCCATGCCCGGATAGACGCTGGACACCGGCGCCGCGACCATGCCGGCCAGCGCCGCCAGGGCCACGCCGCCCGCGAAGACCAGCCGCATCAGCCGCTGCACGTCGATGCCCAGGCTCTGCACCATCTCGCGGTTGACGCTGCCGGCGCGGATCATCATCCCCAGCCGCGTCTTGGCGAACACCCACCACATGCCCGCCGCCAGCGCCAGGCACACGCCGCTGATGAAGAGCCGGTAGACCGGATAGGTCATCAGATCCCCGAGCGGGATCGAGCCCGACAGCAGCGCCGGCGCCGCCACCGAGTGCACGTCGTCGCCGACCAGCAGGCTGCGGCATTCCTCGAAGATCAGGATCAGCCCGTAGGTCATCAGCACCTGCTGCAGGTGATCGCGCTCGTAGAGGAAGCTGAAGAAGGCCCACTCCAGCAGATAGCCCAGCAGCACCGCCACCGCCACGCCGACCAGCAGCGTGGTGAAGAACCCGCCTCCCAGCACCGCGCCGACCCAGGGCGCCAGCGCGAAAGCCATGTAGGCGCCGATCATGTAGAAGCTGCCGTGGGCCAGGTTGATCACGCCCATGATCCCGAAGATCAGCGTGAGCCCCGAGGCCACCAGGAACAGCAGCAGCCCGTACTGCAGCGCGTTCAGGCACTGGATGAGGAAGGTGGTCAGGTCCATCGCCGGCTCGCTCGCGGGCTCACATGCGGCAGCCGCGGCCCGGATCGGCCAGGGCCTTGGCGGCGATGCCGCTGACCTTGTTCTCCTTGGACGAGACCTGGCGCAGATAGATGTCCTGCACCGGGTTGTGGCTGCGCGAGAGCGTGAAGCTGCCGCGCGGGCTGTCGATCTTGGCCTTGCGCAGCGCCTCGGCGAAGACCGCCGCGTTCTTCGGGTCGCCCTTGGTCGCCGTCAGGCCGATGCTCAGCATCTGCGCCGCGTCGTAGCCCTGGATGGCGTAGACGTCGGGCTGCAGCTTGTAGGACTTGGCGTAGGCCAGGCGGAAGGCGTTGTCGCGCGGCGTGTTCAGGCCGTCGGCGTAATGCAGCGTGGTCATCAGCCCGTCCGCGTCGGCGCCCTGCGCCTCCAGCGTGCCGTCGGTGAGGAAGCCCGCGCCGTACAGCGGGATGCTCTTCTTCAGACCGGCGGCGGCGTAGTCCTTGACGAACTTCACCGCGCCCGCGCCGGCGAAGAAAGTGTAGACCGCGTCGGGCTTGGAGGCCGCGATCTCGGTCAGCAGCGCCTGGAACTCGACGTTGGGGAACGGGAGCGACAGCTCCTTGACCACGTTGCCGCCGTTCTTCTCGAAGGCCTCCTTGAAGGCCTTCACCGACTCGTCGCCGGCCGCGTACTTCCAGGTGATGGTCACGACCTTCTTGAGGCCGCGCTTGGCCATGACCTCGCCCATCGCATAGCCCGGCTGCCAGTTGCTGAAGCTGGAGCGGAAGATGTTGGGCGCGCACATCGGGCCGGTGATCGGGTCCGAGCCCGCGTTGGGCACGATCAGCAGCGTGCCGGACTCCTTGGCCGCCTTGGCCATGGCCATCGCGACGCCGCTGTGCACCGTGCCGATCAGCACGTCCACGTTGTCGCGCTTGATCAGCTTGTTGACGTTGTCGGTGGCCTTGGCGGGATCGGACTCGTCGTCCACGCGGACGAACTCGACCTCGCGGCCGGCGATCTTGCCGCCCTGCTCCGCCACGTAGAGCCGGAAGCCGTTGTCGATGGCCGTGCCCAGCTGGGCGAAGGTGCCGGTGGCGGGCAGCATCAGCCCCACCTTGAGCTTGGCCTGCGCGAAGGCGGGCGTGGCGATCGCGGTCGTCAGGGCGACGGCGATGGCGGCGTTGGCGAAGCAGTTCATGTGTTGTCTCCTGGATTGCGCGATGCGTGCCGCGCCTTGTTATGGATCACCTGCTGCGGGGGCCGCGATACCGCCGGCGGCCCCTGGAATCTCAAGCCGCGACGGCGCCGAGCTGGCGCAGCTTGAAGCGTTGGATCTTGCCAGTCGCCGTCTTCGGAAGCTCGGCGATGAACTCGATCTGACGTGGGTATTTATACGGAGCCAGCCGTTCCTTGACGAAGGTCTTGAGCTCCTCGTCGGTCACCGACCGGCCCTCTCTCACGACGATGTAGGCCTTGGTCTTCATGAGCCCGTCGTCGTCGGCGACGCCGATGACGGCGGCCTCCAGCACGCTGGGGTGCTGGACCAGCGTGGCTTCGACCTCGAAGGGGCTGACGTAGATGCCGCTGACCTTCAGCATGTCGTCGCTGCGGCCGCAATAGGTGTAGGTCCCATCGGCGTTGCGGATGTACTTGTCGCCGCTCTTGGTCCAGCCGCCCTGGAAGGTCTCGCGGCTCTTCTCGCGGTTGCCCCAGTACATGATGGCCGCGCTCGGACCGGCGATGAAGAGGTCGCCGGGCTCGCCGTCCTGGACCGCGCTGCCGTCCTCGGCGCGCAGCTCGATGCGATAGCCCGGCACCGGCCAGCCCGTCGTGCCGTAGGCGACGGCGTCGGGCCGGTTGGACAGGAAGATGTGCAGCATCTCGGTCGAGCCGATCCCATCGACGATGTCCACGCCGAAGTGGTCCTTGAAGCGATGGCCCAGCTCCGCCGGCAGCGCCTCGCCCGCGCTGGACACCATGCGCAGCGCGGTCGCGGACGCGGGCGGCAGATCCGCCGAGGCCAGCATCGCCGCGAAGCCCGTCGGCGCGCCGAAGAAGACGGTGGGCTTCACGCCGCAGGTCTCCCCGCGCAGGCGCTTGAAGCTGGCGGCCGGCGTGGGCCGCTCGGCCATCAGCACGGTGCAGGCGCCGACGCACAAGGGGAAGGTCAGCGCGTTGCCCAGGCCGTAGGCGAAGAAGAGCTTGGCGGCGGAGAAGCAGACATCGTCCTCGCGCAGCTCGAGGATGCGCTTGCCGTAGAGCTCGGCGGTCCAGTACGGATTGCCGTGCGAATGCACCGTGCCCTTGGGCCGGCCCGTCGAGCCCGATGAATACAGCCAGAAACCGGGATCGTCCGCATGCGTGGCGGCGGGCTGCGCCATCGGCGCATGGGCGGCGATGAAGGCGTCGAAATCGGTGTGGCCGAACTCGAGCGCTTCGATCGGGCGCGAGACGACGACGCGCTGTACCTCATGCGCCGGGCACTTGCGCAGCGCGCCCTTGAGCGCCGGCAGCAGCGCGCCGGAGACCAGCACCACCTGCGCGCGCGAGTGCTCCAGCATGTAGGCGTAGTCCTCCTCGGTCAGCAGCGTGTTGACGGCCACCGGCACCGCGCCCAGGTACATGGCACCAAGGAAGCTCGCCGGCCAGTCCAGGGTGTCCTGCATCATCAGCAGCACGCGTTCCTCGCGCTTGACGCCGCTGGCACGCAGCGCGGCGGCCACGCGGCGCACGCGCTCGTCCAGCTCGCCATAGGTCAGCGAGCCCGCATCGTCGACATAGGCCAGCCGGTCCGGCCGCGGCTGGTTGAGCGCGAGCAGGTAGCCGGCGAAGTTGAACGGATCGGGAAGCGCCGGCACATCGGGCGGGCTGTCCACCTGGGAGGGGCTCATGTCATGTCTCCTGGATCTTCTTGAGGACGGACGGGCCGCTCTGGATGGCGGTTCTCCGGTGATAGAAGTTCAGCGCCCGCAGTCCGCCGAGTTCCTCGCCGCCGCCGGCGCGGCCGGGCCCGCCGTGCAGCGATTGCGGCATCACATTGCCGTGGCCCGACTGCACGGCGGCCACGTCCGGCGTGACCACGTGCACCCGGCCGTGCCAGGGCGCGAGCGCCATCGCGGTGCGAGCCAGCGCTTCGGGGTCGTCGCCAAAGAGCGAGGCAACGAGTGACCCCTGGCCGCGCTGAACCTGCGCGATGCCGCGCGGCAAGTCCGCGTACGGCAGCAGCGTGGCGACGGGGCCGAAGACCTCGATGTCGTGAACGGCCGCGTTGGACTCGACCGCCTCGGGCGTGTCCACGCCCAGCAGCGTCGGGCCGAGGCAGCAGGCGAGCTTGGGATCCGCATCCACGATGGCGGCGGCGTTGCCATCCAACAGCGTCGTCGTGTGGCGCTGCAGATGCGACAGCCCTTCCCGCACGGCGGACAGCTGCGCACGGCTCACCAGCGCGCCCATGCGGACGCGCTCGTCGCGTGGATTGCCGACGACGACCTTGGACAGACGCTCGCGCAGCGCGGCGGCGACCTCGTCATACAGCGCGGCCGGCACGAAGGCCCGCCGGATGGCGGTGCACTTCTGGCCGGACTTGACCGTCATCTCGCGCGCGACTTCCTTGATGAAGAGGTCGAAAGCGGCATCGCCCGCGCGGGTGTCGGGCATCAGCAGCGCGCTGTTGATGCTGTCGGCCTCGATGTTGGTGCGGACGGACAGGCGCGTCACGGCGGCGTGGGCACGGATGGTCGCGGCCGTCTCGGCGGAGCCGGTGAAGGACAGGACGTCGAAGGGCTCCAGCGCATCCAGCAGGCCCGCGGCGCTGCCGCAGACCACGGACAGCGCGCCCGCGGGCAGGATCCCGGCGTCGACGACATCCTTGACCATGCGCTGCGTCAGCCAGGCGGTCGCGGTCGCCGGCTTGACGACGACCGGCACGCCGGACAGCAGCGCCGGCGCGGCCTTCTCCCACAAGCCCCAGGCCGGGAAGTTGAAGGCGTTGATGAAGAGCGCCAGGCCGGCGACCGGCGTCTGCACATGCAGCGACTGGAAGGCGGCGTCCTTGGCGAGCGAGGCGGGCTCGCCGTCGCGGAGGAAATGCGCATCGGGCAGCGTGGCACCGAGCTTGGCGTAGGTGCCCACGGTGTAGATCGCGCCGTCGATGTCGACCGCCGAATCGTTCTTCACCGTGCCGCTGTTGGCGAGCGCGATCTCGTAATAGTCGTCGCGGTGCGTCTGCAGCACCTGGGCGATCGCGGCGAGCAGCTCGGCCCGCTGGCGATAGGTCAGCGCGCGCAGCGCCGCCCCACCCTGTTCCCGCGCGAAGCGAAAGCCGCCCTTCAGATCCAGCCCGGTCGCATCGACCTGGACCAGCGCGGCGCCCAGCACCGGATCGAAGAGCGAGGCCGGCGTGCCGGTGCCGGAGATCCAGCGGCCGCCGAGGTAATTGGGGAGCCGATCGAGGCTCATGACGGACACCGGCGGACTTGAGGCTTCATGACTGTCTCCTGGCGGCGATGACGTAGAGTGCAGGCCTTGCGGCACCTCTCGCCATGCAGTATCGTGCATGAAGGCAATCTAGAGCCGGTCAAAAATCATGTCAAGCAATATAGTGCCTGTTGACGGGTTAACACCTACCGTCCCGGAGGTGGAGGAGCCGGCGAAACACCCCTTCCTGATGCAGCTGGGCGATCGCGTCCGCGGGCTGCGCTCACGCAAGGGGATGACGCGCAAGGCGCTGGCCGCGCTGGCGGACGTCAGCGAGCGGCATCTGGCCAATCTGGAATACGGCGCGGGCAATCCGTCCATCCTCATCCTGTTGCAGGTCGCTCAGGCGCTGCAATGCCCGATGGCGGAGCTGCTGGGCGATGTCACGACGACCAGCGCCGAATGGCTGCTGCTGCGGGAGCTGCTGGAGGGGCGCGATGAGGCGACCTTGCATCGGGTGCGAGTGGCGGTGGGGGAGCTGCTCGGCACCGGTGGCGCGCAGGGTCGTGGACAGCCGCGGAGTCAGCGCGTGGCGCTGATCGGGCTGCGTGGCGCCGGCAAGTCGACGCTGGGCGCGATGCTGGCGGAGACGCTGGATTACCCGTTCGTCGAGCTGAGCCGGGAGATCGAGAAATTCGCCGGTTGCAGCGTCGGGGAGATCCAGGCCTTGTACGGCCAGGCGGCGTATCGGCGCTATGAGCGGCGGGCGCTGGAGGAGGCGATCCAGATCTATCCGGAGGCGGTGATCGCCACGCCGGGCGGGATCGTGTCGGACCCGGCGACCTTCAATCTGCTGCTGGCGCATTGCAGCACCGTGTGGCTGCAGGCGGATCCTGAGGACCACATGCAGCGCGTGGTCGCGCAAGGGGATACGCGGCCGATGGCGGCGAGCAAGGAAGCGATGGACGATCTGCGGTCCATTCTTCATGGGCGCGCGGCGTTCTATGCGAAGGCGGAGCTGCACGTGGATACGAGCGCGCAGCCGCTGGCGGAGACGTTTGGGATCTTGGAGCGGCGGGTCAGAGAGCTCATCGCGCGTTGAACTGAGGAGAGGGGCTAAAACGGGTTAACCCGCATCCAAAGATGCACTAACCTGCTTGCAATCCCCATTCACAAGCACCATACTGCATGAAACCCCGCAGCGTTCTCGCTGCACGTTCCTGCATGTCGATGGAGCCCCGAATGAGCGATCTCTCCGACCTCCCCGCCACCCGCGTCGATTACCAGACGCATCCTTCGCGCTACCGCCATTGGAAGCTGTCCTTCGAAGGCCCGGTGGCCACGCTGGCCGCCGACTTCGACGAGAACGGCGGCCTGCGCCCCGGCTACAAGCTCAAGCTCAACAGCTACGACCTGGGCGTCGACATCGAGCTCAACGACGCGCTCCAACGCATCCGCTTCGAGCACCCCGAGGTCCGCACCGTGGTCGTGACCAGCGCCAAGGACAAGATCTTCTGCTCCGGCGCCAACATCTACATGCTGGGCGTCTCCAGCCACGGGTGGAAGGTGAACTTCTGCAAGTTCACCAACGAGACCCGCAACGGCATGGAGGACTCCAGCCAGCACAGCGGCCTGAAGTTCCTCGCCGCGATCAACGGCGCCTGCGCCGGAGGCGGCTATGAGCTCGCCCTCGCCTGCGACGAGCTGCTGCTGGTCGACGACCGCTCCAGCGCGGTCAGTCTGCCCGAGGTCCCGCTGCTGGGCGTGCTCCCCGGCACCGGTGGCCTGACCCGCGTCACCGACAAGCGCAAGGTCCGCCACGACCTGGCCGACATCTTCTGCACGACCAACGAAGGCGTGCGCGGCAAGAAGGCCAAGGACTGGCGTCTGGTCGACGACATCGTCAAGCCGGCGCAGTTCGCCGCCAAGGTCCAGGAACGCGCCCTCTCGCTCGCCGAAGGCAGCGACCGCCCCGCCGACGGCAAGGGCGTCGTCCTCGGCCCGCTGCCACGCACGATCGAGCCCGACGCGCTGCGCTACCGCCATGTGACCGTGGAGATCGACCGCGCCCGCCGCGTCGCCAGCTTCACCGTGAACGGCCCCAGCGGCCCGATCAACGCGCTCCCCGCCACCATCGCCGAGATCGAGGCCGCCGGCGCCGACTGGTACCCGCTCGCGCTGGCCCGCGATCTGGAGGACGCCGTCCTCTCGATGCGCACCAACGAGCTGGACATCGGCACCTGGCTGATCCGCACGCAGGGCGATGCGGCCGCGGTCCTCGCATCGGACGGCGTGCTGGCCGAGCACGCCCATCACTGGCTGGTGCGCGAGACCATCGGCTATCTGCGCCGCACCTTCAGCCGCGTCGACGTCTCCTCGCGCAGCCTGTTCGCGCTGATCGAGCCGGGCTCCTGCTTCGCGGGCTCGCTGCTGGAGCTCGCGCTGGCCTGCGACCGCAGCTACATGCTCGCGTTGCCCGACGAGCCGGAGCGCGCGCCCAAGCTCTTCATCGGCGAGGCCAACTTCGGCTTGCTGCCGATGGCCACGGGCCAAAGCCGGCTCGAGCGTCGCTTCTACGAGGACGCGGATCAGATCGAGCAATGTCGCGCCATCGCCGGCATGCCGCTCGATGCCGATGCGGCCTTCCAACTCGGGTTGGTGACCAGCAACCCCGACGACATCGACTGGGCCGACGAGACCCGCATCGCCATCGAGGAGCGCGTGTCCATGAGCCCGGACGCCCTCACCGGCATGGAGGCCAACCTGCGCTTCAACGGCCCGGAGAACATGATCACGCGCGTCTTCGGCCGCCTGACCGCTTGGCAGAACTGGATCTTCCAGCGCCCCAACGCCGTCGGCGAGAAGGGCGCGCTGAAGGTCTTCGGCAAGGGCGACAAGGCCCAGTTCGACTGGAACCGCGTCTAACACCATCAGGAGACCGAGATGACCGTCAGCACCATCGACTACAGCCAGAAGATCCCCAACAACGTCAACCTCAACGAGGACCGCACGCTGCAGCGCGCGCTCGAGGGCTGGCAACCCAACTTCCTGTCCTGGTGGGAGGACATGGGACCGGACGGCTCGCACAACTTCGACGTCTACCTGCGCACGGCCACCAGCGTCGATCCGCAAGGCTGGGCCACTTTCGGCCACGTGAAGATGCCGGACTACCGCTGGGGCATCTTCCTGAACCCCGCCGAGCAGAACCGCAAGATCCATTTCGGCGATCACAAGGGCGAGGACGCCTGGCAGGACATCCCCGGCGAGTACCGCGCCAACCTGCGCCGCATCATCGTCACGCAGGGCGACACCGAGCCGGCGAGCGTCGAACAGCAGCGCCATCTCGGCTTGACCGCGCCCAGCCAGTACGACCTGCGCAATCTCTTCCAGGTCAACGTCGAGGAAGGCCGGCACCTATGGGCGATGGTCTACCTGCTGCACAAGTACTTCGGCCGCGACGGCCGCGAGGAAGGCGCGGCGCTGCTGGAGCGCCGCAGCGGCCAGGAGAACAACCCGCGCATCCTGCAGGCCTTCAATGAGCCGACGCCGGACTGGCTGTCCTTCTTCATGTTCACCTACTTCACCGATCGCGACGGCAAGTTCCAGCTGTGCGCGCTGGCGGAGAGCAGCTTCGATCCCCTGGCCCGCACGACCAAGTTCATGTTGACGGAAGAGGCCCATCACATGTTCGTCGGCGAGTCCGGCGTGAGCCGCGTGATCCAGCGGACCTGCCAGGTGATGAACGAGCTCAAGACCGACGATCCGGCCAAGCTGCGCGCCGCCGGCGTGATCGACCTGCCCACGCTGCAGCGCTACCTGAACTTCCACTTCAGCGTCACCATCGACCTCTTCGGCGCGGACGAGAGCTCCAACGCGGCGACCTTCTACTCCACCGGCCTGAAGGGCCGCTACGAGGAGGGCAAGCGCCAGGACGACCATGTGCTCAAGGGCCAGTTCTATCCAGTGCTCGCGATCGAGGGCGGCCGTTTCGTCGAGCGCCAGGTGCCGATGCTCAATGCGCTCAACGAGGTGCTGCGCGACGACTTCATCCGCGACAGCGTCGGCGGCGTGGATCGCTGGAACAAGGTCATCGAGAAGTCCGGCCTGCCGCATCGTCTGAAGACGCCGCACAAGGCCTTCCATCGCAACATCGGCACGCTGTCGGGGGCGAAGGTCTCGCCTGAGGGCCAGATCGTCAGCGAGGCCGAGTGGGCCGCGCGCGTCGATCAGTGGTTGCCGACGGCGGGGGACCGCCAGTTCGTGGCGAGCCTGATGGGACGCGTGGTCGAGCCCGGCAAGTTTGCCAACTGGATCGCACCACCCGTCATGGGCATCAACCGCCAGCCGGTCGATTTCGAGTACGTTCGCTTCAATTGAACGCCCCCGAGCCAGGAGACGACACGACCCCAGTGGAGGCGGCATGGACATGACGGAAGCGATCCTCATCAAGCAGCACGTGATCGATCCGGAGATCTGCATCCGGTGCAACACCTGCGAGGCCACTTGCCCGGTGGGCGCGATCACGCACGACTCGCGCAACTACGTGGTGGACGCGGAGAAATGCAACCTGTGCATGGCCTGCGTGCCGCCCTGCCCCACCGGCAGCATCGACAACTGGCGCACGATGCCCAAGGCGCTGGCCTACAGCGTCGAGGCGCAGCTGGGCTGGGACAGCCTGCCGGAGGAGCTCGGCCCCGGCGAACTGGCCGAGGCCGGCGGCGTCGAGGCGTCGCTGAGCGAGACGGCCGCGAATGCCGATGCCGTCCGGGCCGACGCGGCAAGCGCCGCCAGCGGCGCGCTGGAGCCGGTCTTCCGCAGCGCGGACTACGGCGCGGTGATTCCGCCCTGGTCGGCCGCGCATGCGTACACCAACCTCTACGGGCCCAAGGCCGCGCACAAGACCGTGACCGCGACGGTGACCGGCAACGTCCGCGTGACCGAGGTGGGTGACGCGGGCTCGGATTACGACACGCATCACCTGGTGCTGGACTTCGGCGCGATGCCCTTCCCGGTTCTGGAAGGCCAGAGCATCGGCATCGTGCCCCCCGGCGTCGACGAGCAGGGTCGCGCGCACTTCCCACGCCAGTACTCGATCGCGAGCCCGCGCAACGGCGAGCGGGCGGGCTACAACAATGTCTCGCTGACCATCAAGCGGGTGCTGGAGGATTACGACGGCAGGCCGGTGCGGGGCGTGGGCAGCAACTACATGTGCGACCTGGAGGTCGGCGCGCAGGTGCAGGTCGTCGGTCCCTTCGGCAGCAGCTTCCTGATGCCGAATCATCCGCGCAGCCATGTGGTGATGATCTGCACCGGGACCGGCTCGGCGCCGATGCGGGCGATGACGGAATGGCGTCGACGACTGCGGCAGTCGGGCAAGTTCGAGGGCGGCAAGTTGATGCTGTTCTTCGGCGCGCGCACGCCGCAAGAGCTGCCCTACTTCGGTCCCTTGCAGAAGCTGCCCAAGGACTTCATCGACGTGAACCTGGCGTTCAGCCGCGTGGCCGGCGAGCCGCGCCGCTACGTGCAGGACCTGATGCGCGAGCGCGCCGCCGACCTGGCGGAGATGCTCCGTGATCCTCAAGCGCACTTCTACGTCTGCGGCCTGAAGGCGATGGAGGAAGGCGTGGTGCTGGCGTTGCGGGACATCGCGGTGCAGGCCGGCGCGGATTGGGAAGCCATCGCGGGCGGCCTCAAGCGCGAGGGGCGGCTGCATCTGGAGACGTACTGAGCTGGACGCCGCGCACGATGCCGCGAACCCGCTCGTATGCCCCCCTCTCCCGCTTGCGGGAGAGGGCTGGGGAGAGGGTCTTCGCGCGCACCCCGGTCGCCCCCGTGACGCTCATCGGGCGCCTCAACAGCTCTAATCGCCACATGACACAGCCCCTCGATCCAGCCCTGTCCGCCGAGACGACCTGCGAGGTCGCCGTCCATGCCATCCCCTACAACGGCGGCACGCTCCATGCGCGCAGCTGGACGCCGGCATCCGCGAGCGCGACTACGCCGCCGATCGTGCTGCTGCATGACTCGCTCGGCGCGGTCAGCCTCTGGCGGAACTTCCCCGAGGCGCTCGCGCTCGCGACGGGTCGCCAGGTCGTTGCCTACGACCGCGCCGGCTTCGGCGAGTCCAGCCCACGTGCCGACACGCTGACGCCCGCATTCGTCGCGGATGAAGCAACGACGGGGCTGTCGGCCGTCGTCGATCGGCTGGGGATCGAGCGTTTCGTCGCGATGGGTCACAGCGTCGGCGGCGGCATGGCGATCGAGGCGGCGGCGCAGCTGCCGGATCGGGTGGATCGCCTCATCACCATCGCGGCTCAGGTCTTCGCCGAGGACCGCACGCTGACGGGCATCCGCGCGGCACGCGAGGACTTCAAGGCGCCGGAACAGCTGGATCGCCTGCGTCGCTATCACGGCGACAAGGCGCCGTGGGTGCTGAGCGCGTGGACGGAGACCTGGCTGTCGCAGGCATTCGCGAGCTGGTCGCTGCGGGAGGTGCTGCCGCGGGCGAAGTGCCCGACGCTGACGATTCACGGCGGATTGGATGAGTTCGGGTCGACGATCCATCAGGACCTGATCCACGATCGGGTGTCGGGCCCGGCGCGCAAGCTGCTGCTGCCGGAGAACGGACACATGCCGCATCGCGAGGCGCCGGAGGTGGTGCTGGCGGAGATTCGGCGCTTCCTGGCGTAGCGCCCGAAGACCCTCAAGGCTCCGATGCTAGGGGGGAGTACCCGCCTATCATTCGAGATCGTCTCCAGATACCGGCCGTCGAGCCGGCGTTCCTCCATGGCACACACCATCAATGGCAAGAAGGGTTTGCTCACCCGCGTGCGGCGCATCGCGGGCCAGGTCGCGGCGCTTGAGCGCGCTTTGGAGAGCGAGGCCGACTGCGCCGGAGTGCTTCAGCAGATCGCCGCGATCCGGGGCGCGACGAATGGCCTGATGGCTGAGGTTCTCGAGGGCCATGTGCGGGAGCATCTCGGGGATCCTTCGCATTCGGCTGAGGAGCGGGAGGCGGATCTGAATCTGGTCGTGGATGCCGTGCGGCGCTACATCCGCTGATCGGGTGGGCGCATCGCGCCGCGCCGGCTTGCGGGATAGAGCCATCGCACACCGTCGCCTGCATTGATCCCCAGCCCGCCAGGGCCATTCTCACCTCCGTCGACATACTGGGGTAGAGTATCCCCCACTCCACTCCCCTCACCGGCCCGTTGCCACCCTCCCCGATGACCGATTTCGCCACCTTGCTCCAGCAAGGCAATGCCTGGCTTTTCGTCCCGAGCGCGATCTTGCTGGGCGGCCTGCATGGTCTGGAGCCGGGACATTCGAAGACGATGATGGCGGCCTTCATCGTGGCGATCCGAGGCACGATGGGCCAGGCTGTCCTGCTCGGGCTGTCGGCCACGATCTCCCACACGGCCGTGGTCTGGCTGGTCGCCCTCGCCGGTCTGCACTTCGGTCGCAACTGGAATGCCGAGACCACCGAGCCCTACTTCCAGCTCGCATCGGGCGTGCTGATCCTGCTGGTGGCGGCGTGGATGCTGTGGCGCACGTGGCGTGACCAACATGGCCATAGTCACGACCACGACCACGATCATGGCCACCGGCACGAACACGGGCATGGCGCTCACGCTCACCCGCACGCCCCCGCCCGAATCGACCTCGGCGACGACGCCCCCCAGGACGCCCACGAGCGCGCCCATGCCGCCGACATCCAACGCCGTTTCGCCAACCGCCAGGTGACCACCGGTCAGATCATCGTCTTCGGTCTGACCGGCGGCCTGATCCCCTGCCCCGCCTCCATCACCGTGCTGCTGCTGTGCCTGCAGCTCAAGCAGTTCTCGCTCGGCGCCGCTCTGGTGCTGTGCTTCAGCATCGGCCTGGCGCTGACCATGATCGCCTCGGGTGCGATGGCCGCCCTCAGCGTCAAGCATGTCTCCAAGCGCTGGAACGGCTTCGGCGCTTTCGCCCGCAAAGCCCCGTATCTATCGGGGGCGCTGATCATCCTGGTCGGTCTCTATGTGATCTGGCACGGCGCGAGCGCGCTGCGCTGAAGGCCCTTCTCCGCCCTGACAAGCCCGCGCCGGCACCGACGAGTCACGCCAGCACAGTGCCGACTGGCCGAGAATCGCGGCCATGAAGAAGCTGTTTCAGAACCTGCACGACCGCCTGCACATCAGCCTGCCCGCCTGGGCGACGGAGTGGCTCGACATCATCGTCCCGACCATCGAGGTGGCGCTCATCCTGCTGAGCGCCTGGCTGCTGGTGCGCGTCGCCCGCATGCTGACGCGCCGGCTCACCGCCGCCTACACGCTCCCCGTCACCGTCGCCACCGTCTTCATGCGCATCGTGGCCGCGCTGATCTACAGCGGCGCCGTGCTATGGGCGCTCGAGCGCATGGGCGTCTCGGGCGGCGTGCTGTGGACCGCCTTCACCGGCTTCGCCACCGTCGGCGCGGTCGCTTTCTTCGCGGCCTGGAGCGTGTTGTCCAACCTCTTCTGCGCGCTGCTGATCTACGTCACCCGCGCCTTCCGCGTCGGCGACGTCGTCGAGCTGCTGGAGGCCGGCGACAAGCCCGGCATGAAGGGGCGGGTCGTGGAGATCAACCTCGTCTACACGACCCTGCTCGAATCGGGCGATCACGCCAGCGGGTCCAGCCTGCAGCTGCCCAACAGCCTCTTCTTCCAGCGCGTGCTGCGCCGCTGGCATGGTCCGGCCGCCGACGAGATGGCGGTGCCGCTTCACGAGATCAAGCTCTGAGGCGGAACTCCACCGTCGTCACGCCGTCCGCCGACCTCACCTCCGCGCTGCCGCCATGCATGCGCGCGACGGCGGCCTTGCGCTCGTCCTCGACGATGAGCAGCTTCATGACGAAGACCCCTCATCCTCCTCATCGCGCCGATGTGCGAGTCGATACAGCAGAGGCAGCACCAGCAGCGTGAGCGCGGTCGACGACAGGATGCCGCCGATCACCACCGTCGCGAGCGGACGCTGCACCTCGGCGCCGGTGCCCGTGGCCAAGGCCATCGGCACGAAACCCAGCGAGGCCACCAGCGCCGTCATCAGCACCGGGCGCAACCGTGTCAGCGCGCCCTCGTGGATGGCCGCATCCAGGCGCTGACCGGACTCGCGCAGGTTGCGGATGAAGGAAATCATCACCAGCCCGTTGAGCACCGCCACGCCGGACAGCGCGATGAAGCCCACCGCCGCCGAGATCGACAGGGGAATTCCCCGCATCCACAACGCCACGATGCCGCCCGTCAACGCGAACGGGATCCCCGTGAACACGATGAGCCCGTCCCTGACGTTGCCGAACATCGCGAACAGCAGCACGAAGACCAGCAGCAGCGAGACCGGCACGACGATCTTGAGCCGCTCCGCCGCCGATTGCAGGTTCTCGAACTGGCCGCCCCAGGCCATCCAATAGCCGGGCGGGACCTGCACCTGCTGGCCGATCAGCTGCTGCGCCTCGGCGACGAAGCTGCCGATGTCTCGGCCGCGCACGTTGGCGCTGACGACGATGCGGCGCTTGCCGTCCTCGCGGCTGACCTGGTTGGGGCCGGGCGCGGTCCCCAGATCGGCGACCTCGCTCAGCGGGATGAAGCGGCGCGCGCCGTCGGCGCCGAGGGGGAGCGGAATCGGCAGGCGCTTGATGGCCTCGATGTCCGCGCGCTGCGTCTCGGGCAGCCGCACCAGGATGTCGAAGCGGCGGTCGCCCTCGAACAGGGTGCCGGCCTCGCGGCCGCCGATGGCCGTGGCCAGCGTGTCCTGCACGTCCTGGACGTTGAGCCCGTAGCGCGCGGTCCGCTCGCGATCGACGGTGACGCTGAGCATCGGCAGTCCGGTGGTCTGCTCGACGTTGACCTCCGAGGCGCCGGAGATGCCCTGCAGCAGCCCCGCGATCTTCTGCGCCGAGGCGTTGAGCACCTCCATGTCGTCGCCGAAGACCTTCACCGCCACGTCAGAACGCACGCCCGAGATCAGCTCGTTGAATCGCAGCTGGATGGGCTGCGAGAACTCATAGTTCTGGCCGGGCAGCTGGGCGACCTCGGCCTGCACCGCGGCCAGCAGCTCGTCGCGCGTCTTGCGCGGCTCGGGCCACTGGTCCATCGGCTTGAGCATCACGTAGCCGTCGGAGATGTTGGGCGGCATCGGATCGGCAGCGATCTCGGCGGTGCCGGTGCGGGCGAAGACGCGCTCGATCTCGGGGAACTTCTGCTTGAGCCGCGTCTCCAGCTGCTGCTGCATCGCCACCGACTGGGACAGGCTGGTGCCCGGGATGCGCAGCGCCTGGATCGCGAAGTCCCCCTCGTTGAGGCTGGGAATGAACTCACTGCCCATGCGCGTGGCGAGCAGGACCGAGAGCACCACCGTCACCGCGGCGACGGTCAGCACCAGCGGCCTGGCGCCCATCGCGCGGGCCAGCAGCGGCTCGTAGGCGCGGCGCGCCCAGCCCATCAGGCGGTTCTCCTTCTCGTCGACCTTGTCGCCGATGAACAGCGCCACCGCGGCCGGGACGAAGGTGATGGACAGGATCATCGCGCCGATCAGCGCGATCACGACGGTGAACGCCATCGGGTGGAACATCTTCCCCTCGACGCCGGCCAGCGCAAAGATCGGCAGGTACACGATCATGATGATCAGCTGCCCGAAGAGCAGCGGCCGGCGCGCTTCCTGGGACGCCAGGAAGACCTCGTGGAAGCGCTCGGATCGCGTCAGCGGCCGGCCTTTGTGGGCCTGCGCATGGGCCAGGCGGCGCAAGCAGTTCTCCACGATCACGACGGCGCCGTCGATGATGATCCCGAAGTCCAGCGCGCCCAGGCTCATCAGGTTGGCGCTGACCTTCTGGCTCACCATGCCGGTGAAGGTGAACAGCATGGACAGCGGAATCACCATCGCCGTCAGGATGGCCGCGCGCAGATTCCCCAGGAACAGGAACAGCACCGCGACGACCAGCACCGCGCCCTCGATGAGGTTCTTCTTGACCGTGGCGATGGCCTTGTCGACCAGCGTCGTGCGGTCGTAGACCGTCACCGCATGCACGCCCTTGGGCAGGTTGGCGTTAATCTGCGCCATGCGCTTGGCCACCGCCTGCGACACCGTGCGGCTGTTCTCTCCGATCAGCATGAAGACGGTGCCCAGCACCACCTCGCGGCCGTTGTCGGTGGCCGCGCCGGTACGCAGCTCACGGCCGATCTCGACCGTCGCCACGTCGCGGACGCGGACGGGGATGCCGGCCTCGTTGCGCAGCACGATGTTGCCGATGTCCGTCATCGATCGCACCTGGCCGGGCGCGCGGATCAGCACCTGCTCGCCGCGGCGCTCGATGTAGCCGGCGCCGACGTTGGCGTTGTTGCGATCCAGCGCGGTCACCACGTCGGCCAGCGTCAGGCCGTAGGACGAGAGCTTGGCCGGGTCGGGCGCGACGTGGTACTCCTTCGCGAAGCCGCCGATCGAGTTGATCTCGGTGACACCCGCGACGTTGCGCAGCTGCGGCTTGATGACCCAGTCCTGGATTTCGCGCAGGTCGGTCGGCGTGTAGGGCGTGCCGTCAGGCTTCTTCGCGCCGGGCTCGCTTTCCACGGTCCACAAGTAGATCTCGCCCAGGCCGGTGGAGATCGGCCCGATGTTGGGCGTCACGCCGGCGGGCAGTTGATCGCGCGCGGCCTGGATGCGCTCGTTGACGAGCTGGCGCGCGAAGTAGATGTCGGTGCCGTCCTTGAAGATGACAGTGACCTGCGACAGCCCGTAGCGCGACAGCGAGCGCGTCTGCTGCAGGCCCGGCAGGCCGGCCATCACCGTCTCGATCGGATAGGTGACGCGCTGCTCGGTCTCCAGCGGCGAGTAGCCGGGCGCGCCGGTGTTGATCTGCACCTGGACATTGGTGATGTCGGGGACGGCGTCGATGGGGAGCTTCTGATAGTTGTAGAGCCCCAGGCCCGCCATGCCGAGCACGGCGAGCAGGACCAGCCGTCGGTGCTCGATGGCGAAGCGGATGATGCGTTCGAACATGAGGATCCGCCTCTCAATGCGCGTGGGAGGCCGTGGCCTTGCCCAGCTCCGCCTTGGCGACGAAGCTGCCCGCGGCGATGTAGGCCGCGCCCGCCTTCAGGCCGTCGAGGATCTCGACCCGGCGCGCATCCGCGCGGCCGACCCTGACCAGCTGGGCGACGAAGCCCTCCCCTTGGCGGACGAAGACGACGGTCTTGTCCTCGAGCGTCTGGACCGCGTCGGCGGTCACGGTGACGGGCGCGCTGAAGGCGGCGCTCTTGATCTCGACGTTGACGAAGAGGCCGGGACGCCAGACGGCATCGGGGTTCTCCAGCGTCACCCGGGCCTGCGCGGTGCGCGTGGCCTCGCCGATCAGCGAGCCCACGTAGGCGACCTTGCCCGAGGCGCTCTGCTCGAAGGCGGTGGCGCGGACGGTGACCGCGTCGCCGACGCGCACCATGGGCAGGTCCTTGGCCGGCACGCTGATCTGCGCCCAGACGCTGCGCAGGTCCGACACGGTGAACACGTTGACGTCCTCGCGGACCTGCTCGCCCAGCGCGATGTGTTTCTCGACGATGGTGCCGTCGAAGGGCGCGCGCAGCTCGAAGCGGTTGAGCGAGCCGCTCTCCGGCGACGCGCCCACGGCCTGCAGCTTCTGCCGCGCGTTGGCGACGGCGATCTCGGTTTCGCGCAGGGCCTGCTCGGCGATCTGCACGTCCTGCTGGGGCGAGATCTTCTCCTCGACAAGCCGCTTCTCGCGCTCGTAGGTGAGCTTGGCGAGCTGCATGCGCTTCTGCGCGGCTTGCAGATCGGCGCGCTGATCGGACACCGCCGGGCTGCTGACGACGGCCAGCACCTGGCCCTTGCGCACCTGCTGACCGAGCGCGACGGGCACCGCCTCGACGACGCCGGACACGCGCGGCACGACGTGGGCGGTGCGGTCCTCGTTGAACTTCACTTCGCCGGGCAGCTGATAGCTGCCTTGCAGCGTCGCGGCCTGGACGGTGTCGACGACGATGCCGGCGCTCTTCATCTGCTCGGGCGTGAAGCGGATCAGGCCCTCGTCGTCATGAGGCTCCTTGGCCTCGTGATGCTCGCCGTCGTCATGGCCCTTGGCCTCGTCATGGCCGTGGCCATGGGCCTCCTCGGTCGAGGCGCCGCTCTTGCCGACGCTGGTCAAGATGCCGATGCCGGCCGCCGTGCCGAGCAGCAGCACCACGGCGATCGCGATCGCCTGCTTCCTGGGCAAGCCGCCGATGAGGCCGCCCGAGCGAGCGCCGGAGCGGCTGTTGGATTCGTTGTTGGAAGTCATGGAGAAACTCGTGTTGGGGTCGATCGCGTGGGATCGGAATCGAATCAGGGACGGGCCGCGGAGGTCGGGACAGGGGCGGCGTCGCCGCGCTCATCGGGGCTGCCGAGGCGCCGATCGATGTCGGCCGAGAGGCGGTGCGCCTGCGACAGCGCGCTGAAGTACTGGCCGCGCGCCTGCAACCAGGTGCGCTGGGCATCGAGCACGTCCAGGAAGCCGAACTTGCCGAGCTCGAAGCCGCGTCGGGCGGCCTCGTAGGCGGTGCGGGCGCCCGGCAGCACGTCGCGGCGCAGCGCGTCGACCTCGTCGGCGCGGGCCTCCAGCTGATCGACGGCCTGGAGCACCTCGGCGCGCAGGCGTTGCTCCTCGGCTTGGGCCAAGGCTTGCGCCGCCTCGCGCTTGCGCAGCGCCTGGAACTGCGCACCCTGATTGCGATCGAAGAGCGGAATCGGGATGGACACGCTGATCAGCGGCTGCGTGCGGCCGACATCGGGCGCGCGCTGGGCACCGATGCCCACGGTCACGTCGGGCACGCCGCGGGAACGCTCCAGCTGGAATGCCGCCTCGGCGCGCTGCACGTCCATGCGGGCGCGCTGCAGCGCAGGCGAGCGCTCGAGGCGCTCGTTCAGGACAGCGGCGGCGGACAAGGCGGGCATCGCATCGGCACTGCCGTCGACGCGGGCGATGGTGTCGGGCTCCGCGCCCATCACGGCGACCAGCGCCTGGAGGGCGCCGCGCAGGTCGGCTTGCGACTGGCGCAGCTCGATGCGGGCGGTGGATTCGGCGACCTTGGCGCGGGTCTCCTCGACCGGCGAGACCTTGCCCGCCATCACGCGACGCGACACGGCGGACGCGCCGCTGCCGGCGATTTCCAGCGACTCGCGCGCGACCTCGACGCGCTCTTGCGCGATGAGGACGTCGAAGAAGGCTTGGATGGTCGTCGCGCGCACGTCGGCGCGTTGCGTCGCCAGATCGAGCGCGGCGAGGTCGCGCTCACGCCTAGCGAGCTCCACGCGCGCCGAGCGCTTGCCGCCGAGCTCGATGGTCTGGCTCAGCGTCATCGAGGTGGTGCGCGTGTCCTTGCGGGTGTCCTCGGCGGTCAGGCTCAGCGAGGGGTTGGGGATCAGGCCGGCTTGGCGGATGGCGCCGTCGCTGGCTTCGAGCTCATGACCGAAGGCGCGAAGCGTCGGGTTCTGACGGAGGGCAGTCTGGACGGCCGCCTCCAGCGTCAGGCCTTGCGCGGCGAGGGACGTGGGGAGGGAAACAATGGCCGCCCAAGCGAGCGGCACAAGCAATCTGCGCATCGAAAACTCCAGGGTTGCGGGAACAACTCGAAGGGTTCGACGAAGGCAGCGCGGCGTTCAGCCGCTGGGGAATGAAAGGGGGAGGAAGACCCGCTGCGATCGCCGAATCAGGCGATGCGCCAGTTGGGGCGGTCCGGGTGATCGGGCGACCGGGAGGAGAAGGCGGGGCCGGAGAGGCCTCGCAGGACTTGGGCGCCCGGGCCGTTCAGCGAAGCGGCCACGGCGGTGACCGGCTTGAAGGCGCTGTGATGGCACTGGCCGCAGTCGTTGTCCGGCGCGAGCTTGGCGGGCTTGGACTTGTCGGCGTCGGCGGACTTCTTGAGGTCGGCTTGCTGGCCCTGATGTGCGGCGTCCCCGTGCTCGTGGACGTGGTGGCCGAAATGGCGGGACTCGGGCGCGGGTTCGTGCTGGCAATAGACGGCGGCCGCTCCCCAGGAGAACTGGAGCGGCAACAAGACCAGCAGGAAAACGGTGAGCCAGCGGCGCATGGGGGCGGAGTGTAGAGGCTGCGGCGGCCCGGAAAGCCGCCGCCCGCGTCAGATCTGGCCGTGCCCGGGCAATCGGGCACGGTCTGGGGCCGAGTTCCCCTCCGCCGCATTCCTCGATACACGCACCACGAGCCCCTTGGCCGCGAACGCGCTCGGCGCGATGCATTCATGAGGGACCTCCAATTCGGGAACGCCGCCTTCTCTGGAGGCCGCCAGCGCGTTCATCGCGGAGATCACTGTAGAAATCGGCGGCTTCCAGGAATCCATGCCGATGGATTGCAGACCTGTCATGTGCGATCGCGGCCGCCGCCAGGAATGCGGATTGCCGCAATTGCCGACCGGCGCCGCGTTTCTCGGCGCGCTGCTTGTCCGCTCCGGAGGAATCGGCCATGAAGCACTTCAATGTCGCGGTGATCGCCCTGTCGGTGACAGTGGTGGCCGCGGCCGCCATCGCTCAGACGGTAGATGCGCCCGGCTCGGCGGCCAGCCGGCGACAGTCCGGCAAGGTCGGCCCGCCCGTGGATGCGGCCTCGACCAACCTGCCGGCGCCGGTCATCACGCCACCGGTCGTGCCGTCCCCGGCGCCCTCGGCCAATCACCCCGCACCTGAACCCGCCCCCCCAGTACAGGAGGCGGCGCCCACCACCCCAGACCCCAAGCCAGTCCTGCGATCAGGCCGCGCATCTCGAATGGCCAGCGGCAAGGTCACCGATGGCTCCGAGTCCTCGGGCGGGTTGCCGATCAGGCCGGATCGGAACTAGCGAACCTGCGTGCCCTGTCTCGGGCGGGGAAAGCTCCCGCTTCCTCCGTGGTCTTTTCGACCCTAAGCTTTCAGGATTACGAATCAAACCTGCTTGAGAAGAATCCTTGTATAACCATCCATCTAGCCCTCAAATCCTCAGAAGATAGCCTGGGATCATGATAGGGAGGGACTCGATCCCCCGGTTCGGCGAAGATCTTCTTTTCAGGGAAATCAAGCATATTCGATACGCAAGAATTTGACTCACTGCAATTCATTCGATCTAGGGCAACAATGTCGCAATCACCTCGAACTGAGCATGCTTGGATCTTGATTGCCATGTCCATTAATTGCTCGTCAAGCATTCTTGAATCAGAACGAGGGAGTCCTGCGCGGTAAGCATCTTCAACAGTAAACACGTTGCGGGGCACCGCATCGAGTAACTCAATGGATCGTGACTTTACAATAGTTTCGATGGCCTCTTCGCGGCGCGCATCTCCCTTCTTGAAGCCACCCCTTACGGAGCTTAGAACTGCATCCGCTGCAACTCCAAGTCCTTGTCCATCCTTCAAGGGAATATTAAACGATTCCGGGGTCCCGGCGGCGTCGCAGAGTGATCTCCGCAATGCGAAGTGTTCTAGCTGTGTAGGGGTGAGTACGATCCCCTGCTTGGCATATGTCTCAGCGCCTAACTGAAAAGTCACACAAGCCCGTTCCGCTACACGGAGGGCCACAATATCCGTAAGCTTTCCAGAAACGGCAGCACGTTGCGCCGTAACTTGAAGACTTTCCCTTCGAACCCTGCTTAATGCTTTGGCCCACGGGAGCAAAGCTGAGTTTGGCTCCTGGGAACTCTTGAGGGGCGCCACAGCGCTGGCGCTATTTGCAGGAACTGGAACGACCGACGAAGACAAGCCTCGATCAGGCAGATTGACCACAGAATCATCTTTCGCCATTTTGGCAAAAACTACGATCAATGAGGCAGCAACAATGACGCCAAAACCAAGTACTTGCCTTCTTTTCATTTCAACTCAATTTAGCTCTTTGGACATTGGGAAACTCCAGTGCCCGTAACAAGGGTTCCTGGAAGTGGTTCAGATAGGTCTCCGCTTCCATTCATCATTATCACCTTGAACTTCTCCGTGCCTCCATCAGAGTACGTGATGGTCAGAGTGTAACCGCCATCGGCCGCATATCCATATTTATCAAGCCATGTTGATGGAGCGAGGCTCGCAAAGTCTCTCGCGAGTTGGATGCGTTGTGGTGATTCATTCCAAATGGCCTTGGCGGCAACATCGCGAGCCAACGTACTACTTTGGCTCGTTGTGTTGCTCACCATATTTGCGGTCGCGCTTGAGCCTATAGCAGCGACGCTCGAACATGCATTTTCAGTCTTGTCTCGAACCTCAGAGTACCGAATGATTGCCTCCTTGATTGCCCCATGGGAGTTCTCATCATCGGTTGCATTCTTCGCCTCTTGGAGTTCGAAGCCGATGCACTCCATCCCTGAGCAAATCGTTGTCCAGCCGTCATCCATGGCGCGGCCGTTGATTTCCTGTTTCGGCAGCTCGTAGGTAACCGAGTAGATTTCTGTAGCCTCATCCGGTGGCACGCAGACCACCTCCGAATCGGGCATGCAGCCTCCCTCCGCCGACAGGGCTACAACTGCGCTACCCTTTTTTGACCCCGCACTGTTCTTCTTGATCGTGTAGATGACTTTCTTCTGGCCGCCCATCTGTGGTTTTGAATGCGTTGCCGCTGCGGCATGCGCAGAACCGACCAGAAACGCCGCGCAAAGACCTGCGCCAATCGACAGCTTCAAGATTGATTGATTTCTCATGTTTCTCCCATATCCCCTCCATGCTGAGGGTGTCGGTATTATTTGCAGCGAACCCCTTTGCCACATCGCCCTTAAGGTGGGAGGGGAATCCCCTAGAGCTTGCGCATTCGAGACTTTTGTGCGGTACGCAGTCTGCAAAATGAGAAGTATGGCAAGTTTTGCACCAATGTTGTCACATCGACGCTCGCAAATGCTCCATGAATCAAGGTTTTGATGGGTAGCCGCAGAGTTCAGTACATTCACGGAGCGGGTTAATGCCAC
>NZ_JBCNLU010000018.1:0-106902 GCF_039595295.1 Roseateles sp. | reverse complement strand
GGCGATCACCGCCTCCGGCGCCGCATCGCGCAGCGAGGGCAGGGCGGCGAGCATCGCATGCAGCCGATCGAGCTGCTCGGGCATGCGGTCCAGCATCGCCAGCGGCAGCGGGCTGAGCTGGAAGACGAGGGCGCCGATACGTGACCCCAGACCTTCGAGCGCAGGCTCGATGAACTCCCGGATCGCGAGCCGCGGATCCAGGAAGGCGGTGTTGGCCTGCCGGCCTCGCCCATCCTCGCTGCGGACCTGCGCGTCGGTGACGAGGCTGGGCGCCTTCACCGTGAAGCGGAAGTCCTCCGGCACCTGCTGCGCATAGCGCTCGTACTGGCTCGCGGTCAGCGACTGGTAGAAGCCTCGATCGATGCTGACCGCGCGCAGCAGCGGGTGCCGCGCATAGGCGCTCAGGCCGTTGCGGGCCAGATTGGACTCGCCGTGCCGGCCCTCCCAGACGCTGCCTTGCCAGCCGGGATAGCTCCAGGACGAGGTGCCCAGCCAGATGCGCGGCGACAAGCGCTGCGCCAGCAGCCGCAGCGCGTCCTCGGCGGGCTGCGGCTGGATGCCGGCGCGACGTGGCTTGTGCGCCTTGCCGGACTGCGACGAGTCCGGATCGGCAGCGCCGTCGAGGTCCTGGTTGTCCGCCTCCCCGGCGGCATCGTCGAAGGCGCGGACCTGCTCGGGCGCCTCGTCACCGCTCGCCTCGCGCTTCGCCCGAACCCGTGCAGGGGCGGTGGACAAGGCCTCGTCGGGGACCGGCAGATCGCCGAAGAGCTCGTTCTGATGGGCGTCGGACTCCGAATGCATGGGCCGGCAGCATAGCCGCGGCGGCTACACTGCCGCGCGAGTCCCCGCCATGACCATCGAGTCTCCTTCCCCTTCTTCCGCTTCATCTCCCGCCTCCGTCTCCATCGCGTCCGTCGCGCCCACCGAGGTCGCGCCCGCCGATGAATACGCGATGCGGCTGGCCCTTGACCAGGCGCAGAACGCCTGGCTGGTGGGCGAGGTGCCGGTGGGCGCTGTGATCATGCGCGCCGGGCAGGTGATCGCCACCGGCTACAACCGCCCGATCACCACCCACGACCCCACCGCCCACGCCGAGATCGTCGCCCTGCGCCACGCCGCCCAGCTGCTGGGCAACTACCGGCTGCCCGAGTGCGAGCTCTACGTGACGCTGGAACCCTGCGCCATGTGCGCGATGGCGATGATGCACGCGCGGCTCAAACGCGTGGTCTTCGCCGCGCCGGATCCCAAGACCGGCGTGGCCGGCTCGGTGCTGGACCTGTTCGCGCAGAAGCAGCTCAACCACCACACCGCGCTGTGCGGCGGCGTGCTGGCCGAGCCTTCCGCCAAGCTGCTGCGCGAGTTCTTCGCCGAGCGCCGCGAGGCCGCGCGACAAGCCCGCGAAGCGCGCCGCCGCGCCGCGAGCGAGGCCGGCCTTGATGCATCGCTCGCCACCGACGGCCTGGGCCTGCTGCCCGCGCTGCCCGAGGTCCAGGAGTTTCCCGAGATCCCCGTCGGCGAGGCGCAATACCTGACCCTGAACATCGATCCCTCGCGGGACGATCCGAAGCCATGAGCTCCCTGATCCTCTACACCCCCTCCGGCGTCCTGGCGCAGGCGCAGCCGCTCAAGCGCGCCGCCAAACGGCTGGGCGCGCTCGGCTTCGACGTGGCCATCGACGAGGCCGCGCTGGCCAAGCATCAGCGTTTCGCCGGCGACGACGACACCCGCCTGGCCGCGCTGCACCGCGTCGCGGATGCCGCCCCCTCGGTGGCGCTGGCCACGCGCGGCGGCTACGGCCTGACGCGCCTGCTCGACCGCATCGACTGGACGCGCATCGCGCGCAGCGTCGAGCGCGGCACCCGCTGGGTCGGCCTGAGCGACGTGACGGCCTTGCAGCTCGCGCTGCTCGCCCACACCAAGCAGACCAGCTGGGCCGGCCCGATCGCCTGCGACGACTTCGGCCGCGCCGACACCGATGGCGGCGTGGACGAGATCACCCGCGACTGCTTCCTCGAAGCGATGGACGGCTCGCTGGAAGCCGTGGGCTTCCGCACCGAGCCGGGACTGGACGGCGTCGAGGCGCGCGGCACGCTGTGGGGCGGCAATCTCACGGTGCTGTGCTCGCTGCTGGGCACGCCGCACTTCCCGAAGATCAAAGGCGGCATCCTCTTCCTCGAGGACGTGAACGAGCACCCGTATCGCGTCGAGCGCATGCTGCTGCAGCTGGCGCAGGCCGGCGTGCTGGACGCGCAGAAGGCCGTGCTGCTGGGCAGCTTCAGCGGCTGGAAGAAGTCGCCGCTGGATCGCGGCTATTCGATGAAGAGCGTGGTCGAGGCGCTGCGCGCGCGCGTGCAAGTGCCGTTGATCTCCGGGCTGCCCTTCGGCCACGTGCCGACCAAGGTCTGCCTGCCCGTGGGCGCGAAGGCCGAGATGATGGTCGAGGGCCGCGACGTGATCGTCGCCTGGGGCCACGTCGGCCATGGCCATGATCATCACGACCACCACGGTCATGAAGGCCATGACGGGCACGACGAGCATTCGCACGATCACGTCCACGGTCATGCGCACGGGCATGACCACGACCACGACCACGACCACGACCACGATCACGATCACGATCACGATCACGATCACGGGCAAGCAGCGGCGCCGGCGAAGGCCGCCGGCAAGCGCCGTCGCTCTTGACGCGATCCTGACGCGGACGCGCACATCGTCCGCGACACCGCCGCTATGATCCGGGCCCAGCGCCAGCCGCGCCCCATGAGGGCAGGGCCCTGGCAATGATCTGGCAACGCCGCATCCGCACGATGCGGCTTTGTTTTTGGAAGGATGACGATGTCGTCGGGGCTGTGGAGCGCGTCGCGTGACGCGCAGGGTTGGCGAGGCCAACTGGCGCAAGGGGCGGGAGCCCTGACGCGGGGGCTGGCCCTGCTGGCGGCGGGCGCGGCCGCGGTGCTGCTCGCGGCCTGCAACAACAGCCCGTATCCGGCCGGATCGGCCAAGGACAACACGCTGTACCTGTCCTTCGACGAGCGCTCCCCTCGGTATCTCGATCCGACCGCCTCCTACACCTCGCCCGAGTCGGTCTATACCTACCAGATCATGGAGCCGCCCTACGGCTACCACTATCTGAAGCGGCCCTACGAGCTGATCCCGCGCGCCGCGGATCACGTGATCAAGCCCTATTACCTGGACGCCGCCGGGCAGCGCCTGCCCGACGACGCGCCCGTCGAGAAGATCGCGCAAAGCGTCTACGACGTGCCCATCCGGCCCGGCATCAAGTACGCACCCAGCCCCGCCTTCGCCAAGGATGCGCAGGGGCACTATCTCTATCACCACCTCAGCGCCAAGGACCTCGGCGACAAGCGCTCGCCATGGCAGTTCGCGCAGCAGGGCACGCGTGAGCTGGAGGCGGAGGACTTCGTCTACGCCATCAAGCGCCACGCCACCACGCGCATCGAGGCGCCCATCTACGGTCTGTTCTCCGAGCACGTCGTGGGGCTCAAGGAATACGGGGAGCTGATCCGCGCCGAGAACGCCAAGCTGCTCAAGGGCCTGCCGGAGAGCTCGCCCGACAAGCCCTTCCTGGACTTCCGCCGCTGGCCGCTCGCCGGGGCCGAGGCGGTGGACAAGCACACGCTGCGCATCCGCATCAAGGGCAAGTATCCGCAGTGGTCCTACTGGATGTCGACGACCTTCCTGGCGCCGATCCCCTGGGAAGTGGATCTGTTCTACGCCCAGCCCGGCATGGCCGAGCACGGCCTGTCCTGGAACCAGTGGCCCGTGGGCACCGGCCCGTACATGATGACGGAGTACCAGCAGGACCGCCGCCATGTGATGTCGCGCAACCCGAACTACCGCAAGGACGACCTCTATCCCTGCGAGGGCATGCCCGACGACGGCCCCGCCGGCCGGCTGGCCGACTGCGGCAAGCCCATGCCCTTCATCGACAAGATCGTCGCGACGCTGGTGAAGGAGCGCGTGCCCCGCAAGGAGCTGTTCAAGCAAGGCTATCTGGACATCCCCGATCTGGAGCGCGGCGACTGGGGCGTGGAGTTCTACGCCGATGCCAGCGACTCGCGCGAGGTCGAGGACTTCTTCAAGCAGCGCGGCTTCGCCTTCCCGCGCTCGACCGACCCGAACAACTGGTACCTGGGCTTCAACATGCTGGACCCGGTGATCGGCAAGGGCAAGACACCGGAGGACGAGGCGCGCCATCGCAAGCTGCGCCAGGCCCTGTCCATCGCGATCGACTGGGAAGAGGGCTACGGCCGCATCTTCAAGAACCGCGGCGGCGTGACCGCCTTCGGCCCGGTCCCGCCCGGCGTCTTCGGCTCGCGCGAGGCGCAGCCCGGCTTCTTCAATCCGATCACGCACAAGATCGTCGACGGCCAGGTCCAGCGGCGCTCGCTCGACGATGCCAAGCAGCTGATGGCCGAGGCCGGCTACCCCGACGGCCGCGACGCGAAGACGGGTCAGCCGCTGGTGCTGAACTACGACTTCATGCGCACGGTCACGCCCGAGGTGAAGGCGGAGAACGACTGGCTGGTCAAGCAGTTCGCCAAGCTGGGCATCCAACTGGACGTGCGCGCCACCGACTACAACCAGTTCCAGGAGAAGGTGCGCCAGGGCAAGCACCAGGTCTTCTGGTGGGGCTGGTTCGCGGACTACCCGGACGCGGAGAACTTCCTCTTCCTGCTCTACGGCCCCAACAGCAAGTCGCTGCATGAGGGCGAGAACTCGGCCAACTACGAGAACCTCGAGTACGACCGGCTGTTCAAGCAGGTGCAGGTGCTGGACGACGGCCCCGAGAAGCAGAAGGTCATCGACCGCATGGTCGAGATCGTGCAGCAGGACGCGCCCTGGGCCTTCGGCTACTGGGCCTGGACCGGGCAGGCGTATCAAAGCTGGGTGCACAACGGCAAGCCCAGCATCGTGATCCGCGATCCGGTGCGCTTCTACCGCATCGATCCGGCGCGTCGCGCGACGCTGCAATCCGATTGGAATCACCCGGTGTGGTGGCCGCTGCTGGTGCTGGTCGTCGGCGGCGTGGCCATCATCTGGATGACGCGCCGCAGCTTCCAGGCGCGCGAGACTGCCACCGCGCGCGGCACGAGCGCTCCGCTCGATCCCGTGTCGACCTCGACCGCTCCGCGAGGAGCCGACTGATGCTCAAGTACCTCGCACGACGGCTGGCCTACGGGCTGGCCATCCTGGTCGGCGTGAATCTGCTGACCTTCTTCCTGTTCTTCACCGTCAACACGCCGGACGACATGGCCCGGCTGAACATCGGCGGCAAGCGGGTGACGCAGGAACAGATCGACAAGTGGAAGGCCGAGCGCGGCTACGACAAGCCGCTGTACTGGGATGACTCGCAGCAGGGCGCGAGCCGCGTCACCCACACCGTCTTCTGGGAGCGCTCGGTCTCGCTGATGCTGCTGAACTTCGGTCGCTCCGACGCGCGTCAGGCGGTGGACATCGGCCACGAGATCAAGAAGCGCATGGGCGTGAGCCTGCAGCTGGCGGTGCCCATCTTCGTGCTGCAGCTGATCGTGAGCGTGGCCTTCGCGCTGCTGCTCACCTTCTTCCGCAACTCGCGCATCGACTTCTGGGGCGTGGTGCTGTGCGTGCTGATGCTGTCCATCTCCAGCCTCTTCTACATCATCGTCGGCCAGTACTTCTTCTCGCGCGTGCTGCGCCTGGTGCCCATCAACGGCTATGAGCCGGGCCTGGACGCGATCCGCTTCCTGGCCCTGCCCATCGTGCTGTCGCTGCTGTCGCGCCTGGGCGGAGAAGCGCGGCTGTACCGCGCGATGCTGCTGGAGGAGGTCGGCAAGGACTACGTGCGCACGGCGCGGGCCAAGGGCCTGTCCGAGCCCGTGGTGCTGATGCGCCATGTGCTGCGCAACGCGCTGATCCCCATCATCACCAGCGCCGGCGCCTATCTGCCCTACGTCTTCCTGGGCAGCCTGGTGTTCGAGAGCTTCTTCGGCATCCCCGGCCTGGGCGCCTTCGTCATCGAGGCGATCACCGGCCAGGACTTCGCCATCGTGCGCACCATGGTGTTCCTGGGGGCGGTGCTGTACATCGCCAGCAACGCGCTGATCGACGTGGTCTACACCTGGGTCGATCCGCGCGTGCGGCTGACCTGACGCGCGCGGCGCGAAGCACTGGATAGAGATTCGACATGGGATTCAAGGTCGTCATCCTCTGGACCGACGCGGCGCTGTGGGCGATGTTCGCGGCGCTGGTCCTCTACATCGTGCGGCTGGTCCGCCGTCCGCATCTGCGCGCCAACTGGCAGCGCGTGGCGCGCGACCCCGCGGCGCTGAGCGCCGGCGTGGTGCTGGCGCTGTTCCTGGGCATCACCGCGCTGGACAGCCTGCACTTCCGCCGCGCGCTGGCCGACAGCCCCAGCGGTCAGCAGTTCTACGAGACCCGCACCGAGTCCGTGCTGGACCTGCTGCTCGCGCGCCAGATCGAGATGCGCGAGACCAGCTACTCCGCGCCGCTCGCCTACCAGGGCTTCAACATGGACAGCGTCGCGCACGGCAAGGAGATCGTGCGCGAGTTCCCCCGCCTGGCCTTCGGCGGTGCGCACCTGAAGGATCCCGAACGCGAGTGGGCGGGCGACGTCACGGCCCGCGCGCTCGCGGGCCTGGCGGGCGGGGCGCTCGCCTCGGTGCTGATGGCGCTCGCCATCGCGGCGACCCTGGCGCCGCATCACGGCGGCTTCCGCCGCGGCCTGCGCGACCTGCTGGGCGACCGCACGCACTACCCGTGGCGCGCCGCCTGGGCGACGCTGTCGGTGGCGGCGCTGCTGGCCGGTCCGGCCATCGCGCTGATGGGCCACTATCACGTGTTCGGCACCGACCAGACCGGCAACGACGTGCTCTATCAGGCGCTCAAGAGCATCCGCACCGCCTTCGTGATCGGCGCGCTGTCCACGCTGGCCACGCTGCCCTTCGCGCTGGTGCTGGGCATCCTGGCCGGCTACCTGAAGGGATGGGTGGACGAAGTCATCCAGTACTTCTACACGGTGCTGACCTCGGTGCCCAATGTGCTGCTGATCGCGGCCTGCGTGCTGATGGTGCAGGTCTTCCTGGACAAGCACCCCGAGGCCTTCGCCACCGGCGCCGAGCGGGCCGACCTGAAGATCTTCCTGCTGTGCGCCATCCTGGGCGTCACGGGCTGGGCCACGCTGTGCCGGCTGGTGCGCGGCGAAACGCTCAAGCTGCGCGAGGCCGATTTCGTGCAGGCCGCCACCGCCTTCGGCGTGCGCGACACGACGATCATGGTCCGCCACATCGTGCCCAACGTGATGCACCTGGTGCTGATCTCGCTGGTGCTGAATTTCTCCGATCTGATCCTGTACGAGGCGGTGCTGACCTACGTCGGCGTGGGCGTCGATCCGGGCATGAACAGCTTCGGCGGGATGATCAACCTGGCGCGCTCGGAGATGAGCCGCGACCCGGTGGTGTGGTGGAGCTTCATCGCTGCCTTCGGCTTCATGGTGAGCCTGGTGCTGGCGGCCAACCTGTTCGCCGACGGCGTGCGCGATGCCTTCGATCCGCGCTCGCGCAAGCTGCGGCCGCAGGTGCTCTCCTTGAAGAAGAAAGCCGCGGCCAAGGCCGGCGGCGCGCAGGCCTGAGGGACGACGCGAGATGTTGAAGATCGACGACCTGCGGGTGCACCTGGACGCCGACGCCGGCCTGGTGCGCGCCATCGACGGCATGCGGCTGACGCTGGCGCAAGGCCAGACCTTCGCGCTGGTGGGCGAGTCCGGCTGCGGCAAGAGCATGACGGCGCTGGCGCTGATGCGGCTGCTGCCCGACAACGGCCGCATCGCCGGCGGCCGCCTGGACCTGGACGGCCAGGACCTGTTCGACCTGAGCGAGGCCCGCATGCGCGACGTGCGCGGCGGGCGCATCGGGATGATCTTCCAGGAGCCGGGCACCAGCCTGAATCCGGTGATGAAGGTGGGCGCGCAGATCGTCGAGGCGATCGAGGCCCACACGCCGCTGCGCGGCGAGGCGGCGCGGAAGAAGGCCGTCGACTGGCTGCGCCGGGTCGGCATCCCCGAGCCCGAGCGCCGCATCGACGAGTACCCGTTCCGGCTCTCCGGCGGCCAGAAGCAGCGGATCATGATCGCGATGACGCTGGCGGCCGAACCCGATTTCCTGATCGCCGACGAGCCGACCACCGCGCTGGACGTGACCATCCAGGCGCAGATCCTGGAGCTGCTCAAGGACTTGCAGCGCGAGCGCGGGCTGGGCCTGCTGCTGATCACGCACGACCTGGGCGTGGTGTCGGGCATGGCGCACCAGGTGGCGCTGATGTATGCGGGCCAGATCGTCGAGGTCGCGCCCGCGGCGGACTTCTTCGCCGCGCCCAAGCATCCGTATGCGCGATTGCTGCTACGCGCGCTGCCCGACGCCGAGCGCCGCGGCGAGCCGTTGGCTGCGATTCCCGGCACCGTGCCGCCGCTGTGGCAGGACTTCGACGGCTGCCGCTTCGAGCCGCGCTGCGACCGCGCCATGGTCCATTGCGGCTCGACCTGCCCGTCGCTGTCGGCGGTGCAGGACCGGCCGGCCGGCCACGAGGTGCGCTGCCTGCTCTACACCGATCCGCGCGAGGCGCTCATGCGTCCTGCAGCACGGCCGGCCGAGACGGCCGCCACAGCGAAGTCGTCGACGGACCAGGCGAACGGCAAACGGCCATTGCTGTTGGAGGTCAAGGATCTGAAGGTCCGCTATCCGCTGGCGCGCGGGCTGCTGGGCGGCACCAAGCGCTGGTTCGACGCGGTGGGCGGAGTGTCCTGGTCCATCGAGTCCGGCCGCACGCTGGCACTGGTGGGCGAGTCCGGCTGCGGCAAAACGACGACCGGCAAGGCCATCGTCCAGTTGCTGCGCCGCGTGGCGACCATCGAGGGTCAGGCCTTGCTCCATCCGCCGACGGATGCCGCGACGGGGCAGGGCGGGGCGCCGCGCGACCTGTTCGCGCTCGACGGCGAGGCCCTGCGCGAGGCGCGCCGGCAGGTGCAGATCATCTTCCAGGATCCGTTCGCGTCGCTGAACCCGCGGCTGCGGGTGCAGGAGGTGCTGGAGGAGGGGCTGCTCGCGCTCCGGCCGGAGCTCGATGCGTCCGCGCGGCTGGCGCTGCTGCATGAGCTGGTCGACCAGGTCGGGCTGCGCCGCGATGCGCTGGGCCGCTTCCCGCACGAGTTCTCCGGTGGCCAGCGTCAACGCATCGCGATCGCCCGCGCTCTGGCGGTCGAGCCGCGTCTGATCGTCTGCGACGAGCCGACCTCGGCCCTGGACGTCTCGGTGCAGGCGCAGATCCTGAACCTGCTGCGCGAGCTGCAGCGCAGCCGCGGACTGTCCTTCCTCTTCATCACCCACAACATCGGCGTCGTCGAGTACATCGCCGACGAGGTCGCGGTGATGCAGTCGGGCCGCATCGTCGAGGCCGGCGCCTGTGACGCGGTGCTGGGAAGCCCGCGTGAGGCCTACACCCGGACCCTGCTCGCGGCCGTCCCGCGCGTGGAGCGGCGCACCGCCGCCTGATCCCCGCAGCGCCTCGCCCTGTCCGGGGCGAGGCGGAATCCTGAACGTTACATGAACGACACGAAGCGCTTCGGCGCTTCGTGTCGCGCACTGCTGTGCGATCCGTGTCGTAACGCGTGACGAAGGCCGTGGGCGAAAACGACCCATGACTTCCTTCCGGTTGTCCGAAATCCGGTCAATCGCGGGTCGATTTGGGCGCTGGGAAGCGTGAAACGTCCGTTTACAACCCGTTAGGGCGAGTGTCGCCCGTTGCTGCGCAGCAACGTCGAGCGGCTGTCGCACGCTTGGTGTTTTCCCGCGAAATCCGCCCTCCGACCCCCGTTTGCCGGCCTGTTTAGGGAGATTACGGGGAGGTTAACGGGTGTACCCCCCCCGACACTCGCTCGCACGCTGGCGTGAGACGGATGCTCACCCGGTGGAGACCGACCGCCAACACCCTCGGCGGCGGTCCCAACACATCTAGGAGTGCGACACATGTTCAAAAGAAATACGCTCAACGCGGCCGTGATGGCGGCGCTGGGTCTTGCGGGGATCGCGGCTCAGGCACAGGAGGCCGCTGGGTCGCAACAACTCGAGCGGGTGGAAATCACCGGCAGCTCGATCCGTCGCGCCGCGGCCGAAACCGCCCTGCCGGTGACCACCATCACCCGCGAGGAAATCACCCGCACCGGCGCCACCACCGCCCAGGACCTGATCGGCCTGCTGCCGTCGAGCTTCGGCGGCACCGTGGTGTCCAACAACGTCGGCGCCACCGGCGGCGCGGCCACCGCCAACCTGCGGGCGCTGGGCTCCAAGTACACGCTGGTGCTGCTCAACGGCCGTCGCATCGCCAACTTCGCCTTCGGCAACAACCCGGTCGACCTGAACTCGATCCCGCTGTCGGCGGTCGAGCGCGTGGAAGTGCTGCGGGACGGCGCCTCCTCGCTGTACGGCGCCGACGCGGTCGCGGGCGTCATCAACTTCATCCTGCGCAAGGATTACCAGGGCGCCGAGGCGAATTACGCCGAGTACAAGGGCGACCATGGCAAGGGCGGCAACTCGTCGGTCATCACCGGCGTGGCCGGCTTCGGCGACCTGGCCAAGGATCGCTTCAACGTCATCGTCTCGGCCAGCCGCGAGGAAGTGACCGCCCTGAAGGCCGTCGACCGCGAGTTCGCCAAGACCGCCGTGCGTCCGGACCTGGGCATCAACAAGTCCTCGCCCCGCAACGGCATTCCGAACCTGAGCTTCACCGACACCAACGGCAACAAGTACGTCGGTGTGAACCCGCTTCGCTTCGGCGGTTGCAACGCCCCAGAGTTCGCGCTGGTCCCCGTCGCCAACCCCAACCAATGCGGCACCGACTACGCGCGCTTCATCGACCTGATCCCCGAGCAGTGGCGCGTGAACGGCACCGCTCGCGGCGTGTTCCAGCTCAATGAGGACAACCAGATCATCGCGGAGGTCATGCAGAACCGCGATCGCGTCCAGTCCTTCTATTCGCCGGCTCCGTACACCGTGCCCATGACCTACCCGGCGAACGGTCGCTTCTATCCGACCTCGATCACGCTGCCGGACGGCACCAAGGTCACCCCGACCGGTCCGATCACCGGCAACTGGCGGACGGTCGCAGGTGGCGGTCGCTCGGATATCACCGAGACCAAGATGACCCGCGCGCTGATCGGCGCCAAGGGTACGGTGGCCGGCTGGGACTACGACACCGCGGTGACGTATTCGAAGAACCAGGGCGAGATCTTCTTCGGCCCGGGCCAGTACAGCTATGCGAAGCTGACGCCGCTGATGAACGCCGGCGCGATCAACATCTTCGGACCGCAGGACGCCACCAGCAAGGCCGCTCTGGACAGCGCGCAACTGACCGGCCGTCAGCAGGAAGCCTCCTCCACCTCGACCGAAGTCGACTTCCGCGTCTCGCGCGAGATCTATCAGCTGTCGGCCGGCGCGGTCGGCCTCGCGCTGGGGACCAACTTCCGCAAGGAAAAGCTGGACCAGTTCTCCGAGCCGGTGCTGGCCTCGGGTGACGTGGTCGGCGGCAACGGCCCGGTGCCCAGCGTGAGCAGCGGCCGCAAGGTCTTCGGCGTGTTCGGCGAACTGGTGGTGCCGATCCTCAAGAACCTGGAAGCCAACTTCGCCGGTCGCTATGACAAGTACAAGAACGACTTCGGCACGAGCTTCACCAGCTTCAGCCCCAAGGCGACGCTGCGCTATGAAGTGAGCAAGGACCTGGTGCTGCGCGGCTCGGTGGCCAAGGGCTATCGCGCGCCGACGCTGTACGAAAACCTGCGCCCGTTCACCACGGGCAACAACACCTCGGCCAACTGGAGCGACCCGATCCGCTGCCCGGGTGGCGTTCCCCTGACCGATGCTCAGACCTCCAACCCGGTCGGCCTGTACAAGGACGAATGCGAGGTCCAGCTGGATTCCGCCACCTCCGGCGACCGCAACCTGAAGCCGGAGAAGTCCAAACAGTTCTCGCTGGGCATCGCCTTCTCGCCGATCCAGGACCTGACCACCTCCATCGACTACTGGAACGTGGACATCAAGGACCCGATCGTCGCCAAGTCCGAGATCCAGGTGTTGAGCAATCCCAGCGCCTACAGCCAGTACATCTACCGCTACGACCCGGTGAACGATCCGGACATGAAGAATCCGATCGCCGGCAGTCAGAACAAGGACTTCCCGATCGCCTACGTCTACCTGCCGCAGGAGAACACCGGCAAGACCTACGCGTCGGGCCTGGACTTCAGCGCGCAGTACCGTCTGAAGGCGGGCGAATGGGGCACCTTCGGCGCCCAGTTCGACGGCATGCTGCTGCTGACGCACGGCTACCAGTACATCGGCGTGCCCAAAACCTCGGACCTGGGCAAGTTCAAGGACTTCGGCGCGGTGCCGCGCTGGCGCCATGCGGTGACGTTCATGTGGAAGCGCAGCTTCTGGGACGTCTCGCTGACCAACAACTTCACCAAGGGCTATGAGGATTACACCGACCCGACCGCGGTCGGTGCCGATTACCCGCTGGTGCGCAAGGTCGGCAACTACTCGACCTGGGACGGACAGGCGTCGCTGTCGCCGACGAAGGCGCTGACCTTCACCTTCGGCATCAAGAACCTGTTCGACAAGGAGCCGCCGTCGTCCCGCAACAGCCTGAACTTCCAGGTGGGCTACGACGCGACCTACACCAACCCGATCGGCCGCCAGTTCTATGGCCGCGTGAACTACAAGTTCTTCTGATCGGGCACGCTGCTTGCTCCCACAAGACCGCCTTCGGGCGGTCTTTCAGCTTCCAAGGGGCGGACTTTCGTTTTCGGACGCGATCCGCCCCGCGGTGGTGCACCTTAAGGGTTACCTCTAGGGTGGGGCGGGGGAGCGCTGTGTCCAATACCAGTAAGATACCAGGACACCTATTCAAGCGAGCCCACAGCCGGACCGTGGGCGTGTAGAGCAGGTCCTGGCGAGTTACATCGGGTGATCAAGATGCTGGGCGAGGGTCGCATGCTGGGGCAAACCCCATGACTTGCGGTTCTGCCAAGTCGTTTATGATCAGCGTCGCGAAAGGTGGTCAATCCTGTAGTTTTGCTACAGAAATTTGACCGATCCTTGAGACGCCCGCGGCCACAAGTCGACGGGCATTTTTGTTGAGTCGGGTTCGTATCGTGCCCTGGGTTTTCGAGTCTTCGTGTGTCCCATCCCTGCATTCGGCAGGTCGGCGGTCCCTGACGCTTCGGCGGCTCGGCGTCCGCTTGGCTGGCCGCTCGCACAGCCGGCAAGACAGGCGCTGCTGACCCCAGGTTGCGGCGAGAACGCCTGAACAGACCCCACGCTGTGTCGAGTCGAACTCCCCTTGTAGTCTCGATGAAAGAAATTCGCAGTTTGATGAAGGAGCGCGCATGAACTTTGCGCAGGATAAAGGCGGGTCGTCGCGCCTGACGGGTCTTGGCCTCGTCGTGCTGGTCCACGTCCTGATCATCGGCGCCCTGGCCAGCGGCCTGGCGACGAAGATCAAGGAAGCCGTCAAGGGGCCGATCGACGTCAAGGTCGTCGAGGAAAAGGTCAAGCCGCCGCCGCCGCCGGAGAAGGTCATTCCTCCTCCGCCGGACATCAAGGCGCCGCCGCCCCCGTTCGTTCCTCCGCCCGAAGTGGTCGTGACGGCACCGCCGCCCCCGACCCCAGCGGTCGCGGTGCAGTCGAACACGCCGCCGCCGGCCCAGGAATTCCGTCCCGCGCCGCCGCCCGCCGCTCCGGCACCTCCGGCCCCTCCGGCCAACAAGGTCCGTTCGGCGATCGGCAGCTGCACCAAGATGGGCAAGCCGGAGATGCCGGCCCTCAACTGGAGCGGCAGCGCGAGCTACAAGGCCACGTTCACCGTCAAGGCGGGCAAGATCACCGAGATCTCGCTGGCGACGCTGCGCGGCGCCAACGACCGCAAGGCGGACCGCGCTCTGAAGAACGCGATCACCTCCGCGCTGGCCGAGACGTACGAATGCCCTGGCGACGCGATCCTGGAACAGGAATTCGTGTTCAACATGGAATGATCGGCGGATCGCTCCGATCCGATCGACCGAATGAAGGGGCCACCTCCGGGCCCCGACCCCTCAACCTGAGTTCAAGACTTTTTGCGTAGGAGCTAACTCCATGATCTCTCGTCTGTCTGCCTTGTTCGCGGCCATCGCCTGCGCCGCGACCCTGGCCGTCTCCCCGCTGGCCGCCCAAGCGCAAGACCAGGCCGCCTCGGCCGCCGCCTCCGCCGCCGACACGACTGCCGCTCCCGCTGCCGACATCGCTCCTGCCGCTGTTGCCGACGCTCCCGCCAAGCCGGTGGACAACCCCTACAGCCTGGGCAACATCGTTGCTCACGGCAACATCGTCGACCAGATCGTCCTGGCGATCCTGTTCGTGATGTCGCTGGGCTCCTGGTACATCCTCTTCACGAAGCTGTGGGACACCTCCAAGATCGCTCGTGAAGCCAAGGACGTCCGCGCCACCTTCTTCAAGAAGGCGTCGCTGGCCGAAGGCATCAAGGGCCTGAGCGAAACCGGCGCGTTCCGCTACATCGCCCAGACCGGCGTGGAAGCCTCGGACCACCACGAAGGTGCGCTGACCGAGAACATCGACCACAACACCTGGGTCACGATGAACATCGACCGCGCCGTCGGCGAAGTGAACTCGCGCCTGCAAGGCGGCCTGGGCTTCCTGGCCACCGTCGGCTCGACCTCTCCCTTCATCGGCCTGTTCGGTACCGTGTGGGGCATTCTGCAAGCGCTGACCCAGATCGGCGTCGCCGGTCAAGCCTCGATCGACAAGGTCGCCGGCCCCGTGGGCGCCGCGCTGATCATGACCGCCATCGGTCTGGGCGTGGCCGTTCCGGCCGTGCTGGGCTACAACTGGCTGGTCAACCGCAACAAGTCGGTCATGGGCCAAGTCCGTGCCTTCGCCGCTGACCTGCACGGTGTCCTGATGGGCAGCCGCAAGGTCGCGGGCCGCTAATCCACCCTTCCCGGAGAAGCCAATATGGGGATGAACGTAGGTTCGTCCGGTGGCGACGATGAAGTGGTCTCGACCATCAACACCACGCCCCTCGTGGACGTGATGCTGGTGCTCTTGATCATCTTCCTGATCACCGTTCCGGTGGTGACGCAGTCGGTGGGGGTGACCCTGCCGAAGGAGACGAATGTCATCCGCGTCACGAAGCCGGAAAACATTGAAATCGCGGTGACCAAGGATGGCGACATCTACTGGGGCGTGCAGCTGGTTCCGGACACGGAAACGCTGGTGGCACGTCTGAAGAAGGTGGCGGTTCTGAATCCTCAGCCGGAAGTTCACATCCGTGGCGATGAAAAGACGCGCTACGAGAACGTGGGCAAGGTGATGGTCGCGTGCCAGCGCGCGGGCATCATGTCCATCAAGTTCGTCACCGAGCCCCCGGCTCGTGGTGGCTGAAGGAGCTGAACAATGGGTATGAATGTTGGAAGCTCCAGCGGTGGTGACGATCCCGAAACCATGCTGGACGTCAACACGACGCCGCTGATCGACGTGATGCTGGTGCTGCTGGTGATGCTGATCATCACCATCCCGATCCAGCTGCACTCGGTCAACCTGGACATGCCGCCGCCCAACAACAATCCGCCTCCGCAGGAGCCGGTTGTTCACGAAGTCGCGATCGACTTCGACGGCACGGTGTTCTGGGACGGCTCGGCCGTGCCGAATCATGCGGCGCTCGAGTCCAAGCTGGCGGAAGTGGTGGCGACGCCGGATCAACCGGAAGTGCACATCAAGCCGAACAAGCTGGCCGAGTATGCGTATGTCGCCAACGTGATGGCGTCGGCGCAGCGTCTGGGCGTCAAGAAGATGGCGATGGTCGGGAACGAGCAGTTCCTGAACTGAGACCGGATGTCCGTCTGACGATGTCTGCACGAAACGCGCTGCCCGCGAGGGCGGCGCGTTTTTTTCTTTCGTAGGAGAGCAATCGATGAAACTCAAACTGCTGGCAACCGCCGCCGTGGGCGCCGCGGCCCTGGTCCTGGGTCAGGGCCCCTCGGGCAGCCTGAGCGTCCTGTCCCAAGCCGCCGCGCAAGTGCGTCCGCAAGTCGGCGGCGCCCTGAAGGCTGCGTCCGACCTGCTCAAGGCGGGCAAGGCGCAGGAAGCCATGGGCAAGATCCGCGAAGCCGAGGCCATCCCCGGCCGCAACGCCGACGAGAACGCGACGCTGGAAGGCCTGCGCCTGTCCGCCGCCTCGCGCCTGGGCGATGCCGACGGCATGGTCAAGGCCTATGACGCGCTGACCGCCGCCGGCAAGCTGCCCGCGGCCAACAAGCTGCCCACGATGGAAGCCATCGCCGGCACCTACCTGCGCGCGGGCAACGGCGCCAAGGCGCTGGAATGGGTCAACAAGTACACCGCCGCGGGTGGCAACAGCCCGGCGATCAAGCAGATCCAGGCCGCCGCCCAGCTGCGCTCGGGTGACGTGACCACGATCCTGAAGGACACGCTGGCCGACATCTCGGCCGACGAGAAGGCCGGTCGCACGCCCTCGCAGGACAAGCTGAACACCGCGCTGTGGGCCGCCAACAAGAAGGGTGACGGCGCGACCGAGTCGGTCCTGATCCAGAAGCTGCTCAATTACTACCCCACCAAGCAGCTGTGGGCGCAGTCGCTGGGCACGCTGCAGAGCAAGAAGGGCTTCGCCGCCGGCCGCTATCAGGTCGACGTGCTGCGTCTGAAGCTGGCCACCGACAACATGAAGGATGGCAACGACTTCATGGAGCTGGCCCAGCTGGCCGGCGCCGCCGGCTATCCGGATGAAGGCAAGAAGGTGCTGGACAAGGCCTTCGCCGTCGGCGCGCTCAAGCCCACCGACGACAACGCCCGTCCCAAGCGCCTGGCTGATCTGCTGGACAAGCGCATCGCCGAAGCCAAAGCTGGCGCCGCTGCCGCCGAAACGGCCGCTCGCGGCGCCCGTGAAGGCGACGAGCTGGTGAAGGTCGGCTTCGCGCAAGTGCAGCGCGGCCAGGCCGCCGCCGGCATCAAGCTGATCGAGGAAGGCATCGCCAAGGGCAACCTGAAGCGTCCGGACGACGCCAAGCTCTACCTGGGCCTGGCCCAGTTCCTGGGCGGCGACAAGGCCAAGGCGCAAGCCACGTGGCGCACCGTCAAGGGCACGGACGGCTCGGCGGATCTCGCCGGCCTGTGGTCGGTCTACGCGCGCAGCGCGAAGAACTGATCGCGCCGAACGAGGGCGCGCTCAAGCGCGTCTCTCGTCGCGGCTGCTCGTAGCCGCTGCTCGCGAACGCTCTCAAGCGACAAGGCCTCCCGGCGCAAGCCGGGAGGCCTTTCACATTGACGCGACCGGATCGGATCGCGCCGCTGGCCGCTCGCGCGGCGCTTACTTGGGCTGCATCCGGATTGCGCCGTCCAGGCGGATCACCTCGCCGTTGAGCATGTCGTTGGTGATGATCTGGTGGACCAGCTTGGCGTAGTCCTCGGGGCGACCCAGGCGCGAGGGGAAGGGCACGCTGGCGGCCAGTGCGTCCTGCACTTCCTGGGGCATGCCGAACAGCATCGGGGTGCCGAAGATGCCGGGGGCGATGGTCATGTTGCGGATGCCGTTGCGGGCCAGGTCGCGCGCGATGGGCAAGGTCATGCCGACCACGCCGCCCTTGGAGGCCGCGTACGCCGCCTGACCCATCTGGCCGTCGAAAGCCGCGACGGATGCCGTCGAGATGAGCACGCCGCGCTCACCGGTGGCTTCCGGTTCGTTCTTGGACATGGCTTCCGCGGCCAGGCGGATCATGTTGAAGGAGCCGACCAGGTTGACCGTGATCGTCTTCGAGAACACGGCCAGCGGATGCGCGCCGTCCTTGCCGACGGTCTTGGCCGCGGGCGCGATGCCGGCGCAGTTCACCAGCCCCATCAGCTTGCCCAGCGACACGGCCTTGGCCACGGCTGCCTGCCCGTCGGCCTCCTGGCTCACGTCGCACTTCACGAAAGCGCCGTTCAATTCCTTGGCCAGAGCCTCGCCACGCTCGACCTGCAGGTCGGCGATGACCACGGTCGCGCCCTCGCGCGCCAGCATGCGGGCCGTGCCCTCGCCCAGACCGGACGCGCCGCCGGTGACGATGAAGACCTTGTTCGCGATGTCCATCAGATGTCTCCTTCCACGTTGTTCACCTTGCTCAGGTTGTCGATGTCGTTCCTGCCGGCGCGGCGTCGACGGGGGTCGTCGCACGCCGATCGGCACTCGAAGTTGCCGTTGACGTAAACGTCAATTGTGGACGAGAAAATGGCGGCCACGCGGGCCGCCATCGTTCCGGTGCGCGGTCGGCGCGCGCCGATCAGCCCAGCGCGGCCAGCGCGCGCGAGGTGATCTCGTCGACGCTGCCGATGCCTTCGATGCGGCGGTATTGCGGGGCTAGCGCGTCGCCGCTGGCGGCCCAGGTCGAGTAGTAATCGACCAGCGGGCGCGTCTGGGCCTGATAGACCTCCAGGCGCTTGCGCACGGTTTCTTCCTTGTCGTCGTCGCGCTGGACCAGGTCCTCGCCGGTGACGTCGTCCTTGCCGGCCGTCTTGGGCGGGTTGAACTTCAGGTGGTAGCTGCGGCCCGAGCCCGGATGCACGCGGCGGCCGCTCATGCGCTCGATGATGGCGTCATCGGGGACGGCGATCTCGAGCACGAAATCCAGCTTCACGCCGGCGGCCTTCATCGCGTCCGCTTGCGGGATGGTGCGGGGGAAGCCGTCGAACAGGAAGCCCTTGGCGCAGTCGGGCTGCGTGATGCGTTCCTTGACCAGGCCGATGATGATGTCGTCGCTGACCAGACCGCCTGCGTCCATGACCTTCTTGGCGGCCACGCCCAGTTCCGAGCCCGCCTTGACCGCTGCGCGCAGCATGTCGCCGGTGGAGATTTGCGGGATGCCGAACTTTTGGCAGATGAAGGCCGCTTGGGTGCCTTTACCGGCGCCAGGGGCGCCCAGAAGAATCAGTCGCATGGGTCTCCTCGATACGTGGAGAGGGCGCGCCGCAGGAACGACGCGCCCTCGAAAACTGCGGGCGAGGATAGCATGGGCCAGCCTTCTCCCCGCTGACGCGGCGCCCGAATGAATTGAGGTGTAACCCTGTCGGGCCATGACCCCGCGACGCCCGCGAGGGCCGTGTTCATCGGGGGAAACCGCCGGTGATCAACCCGCGATGAGGCGCCGCACGCGCTCCAGATCCTCGGGCGTGTCGACGCCGGGACCGGGGCGCTCGTCGCTGACATGCACCGCGATGCGCTCGCCGTGCCAGAGCACGCGCAGCTGCTCCAGCGCCTCGATCTGCTCGAGCGGGCTGACCGCCAGCGTCGGGAAGCGGCGCAGGAATCCGGCGCGATAGGCATACAGGCCGACATGACGCAGCACCGCGTCCGGCTTGACGCGAGCGCCGCCGCCGGGCGCGTCGCGCCACCACGGGATGGGCGCGCGGGAAAAGTACAGCGCCAGGCCCTGGGCGTCGGTCACCAGTTTGACGACGTTGGGGTTGGCGAACTCCGAATCGTCGTCGATGGCGTGAGCGACGGTAGCCATCGCGCATGGCGGCTTCGCGGCCAGCAGCTGCGCGCAGGAGCGGATCATGGCCGGAGCGATGAGCGGCTCGTCGCCTTGCACGTTGACCACCAGCGCGTCGTCGGCCAGGCCGAGCAGCTCGACGGCTTCGGCGAGGCGATCGCTGCCGCTCGGATGGTCGGCACGGGTCATGAGCGCGCGCACGCCGTGGGCCTCGCACGCCTGGCGGACTTCATCCGCGTCGGTCGCGACCACGACCTGCGCGGCGCCGGCCAGCGCGGCGCGGCGCGCGACCTGCACGATCATCGGCGCGCCGCCGATGTCCGCCAGCGGCTTGTTGGGCAGCCGCGTCGACGCCAGTCGCGCCGGGATGACGATGTGGAACTCGGCGCTCACGCCGCGTCGCCCTCGGCGTCGGTGGGGCGCGCCTCCACCGCCAGCATCACCGGGATGCCGTCACGGATGGGGAAGGCCAGGCGGTCGGCAGGGCACACCAGCTCGCGGTCGGGCAGGCCGGTGCCGGGGGCGTTGCGGCGGTCTTCCAGCGGGCCCTTGCAGACGGGGCACACCAGCATCTCAATCAGTCGATGGTCCATGGGGGAGCAGCCGCCGCAGCTCGCGCTGCAGCGCCTCTTCAAAAGCGGGTTCGGGGCGGAAGTCTAGCGCCACCACCCAGATGCGGCAGCCTTGCAGCGCCTCGGGACGCAGCTTGACCGCGTCCTTCTCGGTGATGACGACCTCGTCGGTGCGGGCCCAGGGCAGGGGATCCAGGGTCGCGTGATCCGGCAGCGCCAGCGCGCGGAAGTTCAAGCCCTGCTCGCCGAGCATGTCGAAGAAGCGCTCCGGCCGGGCCAAGCCGGCGGCGGCGGTCAGCGCCTTGCCGCGCAGCGCGTGCAGACGGTCCATGCGGCCGGGCTCGCCGCGCCACCAGTCGGCCAGCGCGACGGCGCCGGCGAGTTGCCGGGTGCCGACGTAGCCGGGCAGGGCGGTGCTCGGACGGCCGGTGCTGTAGAGCACCAGCCGGTCCGCCGACGAGCCGGGCGGCGGCGGCAGATCGCGGGCCTGACGCAGCGGGCCGGCGGGCAGCAGCCGGCCGTTGCCCAGGCCGCGTTCGTCGAAGACCAGGATGCTGAGCTGCCGCGGGAGCCGCCAGTGCTGCAGGCCGTCGTCGGCCACGAGGATCTGGGTGTCGGGGTGGGCCGCCAGCAGGGCATGCGCCGCGGCGATGCGGTCGCGGCCCACCGCCACCGGGACGCGGGCGCGCAGGCGGAGCAGCAGCGGCTCGTCGCCCACGTCCTCGGCCCGGTCGCCGTCGGCGATCACCCGGACCGCGTTCTCATCCTTGCGGCCGTAGCCGCGCGAGACCACGCCCGCGCGCACGCCCATGCGGTTCAGCACGTCCAGCAGGGCCAGCGTCGTCGGCGTCTTGCCGGCGCCGCCCACGACCCAGTTGCCGACGACGATGACCGGCACCGGCAGCGTGGCGCTCTTCTTGAAGCCGTGGCGATACAGCGCGACGCGCAGACGCAGGACGGCGCCATGCAGCGCGGCCAGCGGCCGCAGCAGGTGGGCGAGGCGGTCGTCGTCCCGCCACGCCCGTTGCAGCCGGTGCTCGAGCGCGGCCCGGTTCATGTCCGGCGCGGGCTCATTGCGGCTTGTTGGCCGCGAAGGTCAGGCGCGGCAGATTGGCGCGCCGCGCCGCATCCATCACGTTGACGACCGCCTGATGCGGTGTCGCCGCGTCGGCGGAGATGATCACCACCGGCTCCTGCTTGCCCTGCGCGGCCTGCTGCAGCGCGGTGGTCAACAGCTCCACGCTGCGGCCCTCGACGACCTGTCGATCAATCGCATAGCGGCCGTCGGCGGCGATGGCCACGATGATCTCGGCCGGCCGGTCCTTGAGCTGCTGCGCGTCCGCGGTGGGCAGCGTGACCTGAAGTTCGGTGAACTTGGAATAGGTCGTCGACAGCATCAGGAAGATGAGCACCACCAGCAGCACGTCGATGAACGGGATCAGGTTGATCTCCGGCTCCTCGCTCTGACGACGGCGGAACTTCATTTGGCCGCCTTCGCGGGCTTGCCTTGCGCGGGCGCGGCCACTGGCGGCGGCACGGTGGGCGGGCCTGCGTGGTGCACGGGAGCGACCGGGGGCATGGCGCGGTTCACCAGGTGCGTCAGCAGGCGTTCGCTGGCCTGCTCCATGTCGATGACGTAGGCCTCGATACGGCCGCGGAAGTAGCGGTACATCATCAGCGACGGGATCGCCACGATCAGGCCGAAGGCGGTGTTGTAAAGCGCGATGGAGATGCCGTGCGCCAGCAGGCCGGGGTTGCCGCCGGTAGGGCTCTGGCTGCCGAAGATCTCGATCATGCCGACCACCGTGCCCAGCAGGCCCAGCAGCGGCGCGGCCGCGGCGATCGTGCCCAGGGTGTTCAGATATCGCTCCATCTGGTGGATCGCATGGCGGCCGGCCAGTTCGAAGACCTGTCGCAGGCGGGCTTCACCGCCGCGTGGATCGACCTGCGAGGCGCGCAGCCCCGCAGCCAGCACCTGACCGAGCAGCGAGTTCTCCGCCAGCTTGCCCACGACCTCGTTGCTGGGGATCTGCAGCTGCGTCACGCCCAGCACTTCCTCGATCAGGCTGGCCGGGGCGACGCGGGCGGCGCGCAGGCTCACCAGGCGCTCGATGATCAGGGCCAGCGCCACCACGGAACACAGCAGCAGCGGCCAGATCGGCCAACCGGCGGCTTGTATGATCGAAAACAAGGCATTCCCTCCGTTCGGGCATCTCCGGCCCGGCGGCGCGATTATGGCGCCACGCCGCTCCCGCGCCGAACACCGCCAACCCTCATCACAAGCCCTTACAAACATCCACCGATCCTGTGGATAACTTTGTGGGCAAGTCCTGGCGGAACGGCGCCAGAGCCCGTCGGCAAACGGCCCGGAACAGGTTGCCCAAAAAACAGGCAGGAAAAAGCTTTTGAAAAACAAGCGCTTATCGATATGTGACGCGGGCATGACGGCCGATATGGCCCGCGGGACCAGCATTGGCGCGGCTGTGGAGTTCCGAACCCGCGCCAGCATTGGGTTTGCGCATGGTTGATGCCCTGAAACCCGCATCGCCACGGATGGTCTGGGGTGTATCGGCCCTGTTGACGGCCCTTTCCGACGCATTGCAGGCGCGCTTCCCCGTCATTGCTGTGCAGGGCGAGCTGTCCGGCTTCACCCGCGCGGCCAGCGGCCATTGCTACTTCAGCCTCAAGGACGCCGAAGGCCAGCCGGCGATGCTGCGCTGCGCGATGTTCCGGCGGGCGGCCAGCCTGGTCGATTTCGCGCCGCGCGACGGCATGACCGTGGAGCTGCGCGGTCGCCTGGACCTCTATGGTCCGCGCGGAGAGCTTCAGTTCATCGTCGAGGCGATGCGCCGTTCCGGCGAAGGCGCGCTGTACGAGCAGTTCCTGCGGCTGAAGGCGCGGCTGGAGGCGCAGGGGCTGTTCGACGTCGACCGCAAGCGTGTGCCGCCCCCTTACGCGCGCCGGATCGGGGTCATCACCTCGACCGGCGGCGCCGCGCTGCACGACGTGCTGACCGCGCTGAAGCGCCGGGCCCCGCATGCCCGGGTCTTCGTCTATCCGACGCTGGTCCAGGGCAACGAGGCGCCCCCCCGGATCGTGCGGGCGCTGGCCCTGGCCAACGAGCGCCGCGATGCCGAGGTGCTGCTGCTGGTGCGCGGCGGGGGCTCGCTCGAGGACCTCTGGGCCTTCAACGACGAGCGCGTGGTGGCCGAGGTCGCCGGCTCGGCGCTGCCGGTCATCTGCGGCGTGGGCCACGAGACCGACATCACCCTGGCCGACCTCGCGGCGGACCTGCGCGCGCCGACGCCCACCGCGGCCGCCGAGCTCGCCACCGTGTCGCGCCAGCAGTGTCTGGAGACGCTGGACGGGCTGGAGCGCCAGCTGGTGCGGCGCGTCGAGCAGCGCCTGGACGCGGCGGCGCAGCGGCTGGACCGGATGGCGCTGCGCCTGGCCCGGCCGGGCGACGCGCTGGCCCGCCAGCGGCGCCGGCTGGATCTGCTGTCGCAGCGGCTGGGCCAGGTCGGGCCGCGGCGGGTGGGACTTCAGACGCAACGGCTGGAGCACCTGGAGCAGCGGCTCGCCCGCGCGCTGCCGGGGCAGGCGCAGCGCGGCGCGCATCGGCTGGACGCGCTGGCGGCGCGGCTGGAGGCGCTGGACCCGCGCCAGGTGCTGGCGCGCGGCTATGCCTGGCTGGACGACGGGCAGGGGCGGGCGCTGAGCTCGGTCCGCCAGCTGTCCGAGGGTCAGGACTTGCGCGCCGTCCTGGCCGACGGCGAGGCCGAGCTGCGCGTCGGGCGCGTCGTCTGCCGGGACGAGTGAGCGCGGGACGCCGGCGCAAGAGAGGCCTGCGCCGCCGCAGGGCTTTGTTTCCGGGAAACGCCACTGCGAGCGAGCATGGCCAGGCGCGATATGCGTGCTCCTGCCAGGGGCATGATTCGGATGCCTACAATCGCCCGCGACATTCGTCCACCACCTCATCCAACAGGAGTCCCACATGGAACACGTTCTGCCCGAGCTGCCGTACGACAAGAAGGCGCTGGAGCCGCACATCAGCGCGGAGACCTTCGAGTACCACCACGGCAAGCACCACAAGGCCTACGTGGACAACCTGAACAACCTGCAGAAGGGCACGGAGTTCGAGAACAAGACGCTGGAAGAGATCGTCAAGACCTCCAGCGGCGGCATCTACAACAACGCCGCCCAGATCTGGAACCACACCTTCTTCTGGTCCTGCATGAAGCCCAACGGCGGCGGCGCGCCGACCGGCAAGCTGCTCGACGCCATCAACGCCAAGTGGGGCAGCGTCGACGCCTTCAAGGAAGCCTTCCAGAAGAGCGCCGTGGGCAACTTCGGCTCGGGCTGGACCTGGCTGGTCAAGAAGGCCGACGGCTCGGTCGACATCGTCAACACCGGTGCCGCTGGCACGCCGCTGACGACCGCCGACACCGCGCTGCTGACCGTCGACGTGTGGGAACACGCCTACTACATCGACTACCGCAACGCGCGTCCGAAGTTCGTCGAGACCTTCCTGAAGAGCCTGGTCAACTGGGACTTCGCGCAAGCCAACTTCGGCAACTGATCGCGCGGCGCCCGTCACGGGCGCCTGCGACACGGCGCTCTTCGAGAGCGCCACGAGCAACGGCCCGGGAGCGATCCCGGGCCGTTGTCGTTGGGGCCGCCGCGACGGCGGCGCCGGTCCCCGTACCCAGTCGCGCGATCACGCGCTGGGATGAGGACTGTTTACTTGGGCCAGGGGCCGCCGCGCAGCTTGGCGCCGGCCTTGAAGCCGCGCTGGTCGAACCAGCCCTTGTTCATTTCGAGCACGTAGCGCACCGGCTTGGCCGAGCAGTGCGAGGCGTCGGATAGCGGCTTCATCTCGACGATGTTGACGATGGCGCCGTCGTCGGCGACGAAGGCCACCGCCAGCGGGATGAGGGTGTTGCGCATCCAGAAGCACTGGACGTTGGCGTCCTCGAAGACGAAAAGCATGCCGTTGTTGGCCGGCATCTCGCGACGATTCATCAGGCCGATGGCGCGCTGCTCTTCGGTGCGCGCGACTTCAGCGTGGATCAGATGCATGCCGGCGCCGAGCTCGACGACGGGCAGGCCGGTCTGCGGACCTTGCGCCTGGGCCAGCGCCGCGCCGGTCGAAAGAAGAAGCGCGGCGGCCGCCAGGGCCATCCGCGATGCTGCGGTCTTGATATTGAACATGGTCGACCCTTGAGGTTTGGCGGATTATCGCGGCCATGTTGCCCGCTCCAGCCGCCGCGGCACCCGCCGCCGGCCCAGGCGCGGCGGCCCGCCTCCTCAGCGAATCCGAGCCCGATGCCCGCGCGATCCCCGTCGATCCCGCGGGCTTGCGCGCTCCTGGCGACGCTTCGCCCACATCGGGCACCGATCAGCGGCTGGCGGGCTTTACCGAATGGAAAAGCGATGTGTCGGGCGCGCGCCACGCGTGCTCGCGCTTGCTGCTGTCGGGCATGCACTGCGCGAGCTGCGCCGGCCTGATCGAGTCGCTGCTGCAGGCGCAGCCGGGCGTGAGGCTCGCGCAGGTCAGTCCGGCCACGCAACGCCTGACCCTCGACTGGCATCCCGAGACGACCACGCTGGACGCGCTGCGCGCGGCGCTGGCCAGCGCCGGTTACGACTTCGCGCCCGATCTGGCCGCCCCCGCGCGCGAGCTGCGCCGGCGTGAGCATCGGCAGGCCGTGTGGCGGTTGTTCGTCGCGGGCTTCCTGATGATGCAGGTCATGATGCTGGCCTGGCCGTCCTACGTCGCGGCGCCGGGCGAGATGCCCGATGACCAGGCCGCTTTGCTGCGCTGGGGCCAGTGGGTGCTGACACTGCCGGTGATGCTGCTGTCCGCCGGCCCCTTCTTCAAGGCGGCGTGGACGCAGTTGCGCGGTGGACGGCTCGGCATGGACGTGCCGGTGTCCTTGGGCATCGCGGTGGCCTTCATCGCCGGCAGCGGCGCGACGCTGGATCCGGGCGGCGTCTTCGGGCACGAGGTGTACTTCGACTCGATCACGATGTTCGTCAGCTTCCTGCTGGGCGCGCGCTATCTGGAATTGCGCGCTCGGCACCGCGCCGCCGAAGCGCTGGAAGAGGCGGCCGGCGGCGTACCCGAGCAGGTCGAGCGGCGACGCGCCGACGGCGGCTGGGAGTGGGTGGATCCGGAGCGGCTCACGCCGCGGGATCTGGTGCGTGTCGCCGCGGGCCAGCGCGTGCCGGCCGATGCCGTCGTCGAGCAGGGCGACAGCGCGACCGATGAATCGCTGCTGACCGGTGAATCGCGCGCCGTCCGGAAGTCCGCAGGCGACGAGGTGCTCGCGGGCAGCGTGAACCTGAGCGGCGCGTTGCTGCTGCGGGTACGGCATGTCGGCGAGGACACCCGGCTGGCCGGCATCCGGCAGCTGATGACGCAGGCCTTCCAGGACCGGCCCGAGTCCTTGCGCGCGGCCGATCGCGTCGCGGGATGGTTCCTGGCCGCGGTGCTGGTGCTGGCCGGGGGCGCGGCTCTGGCGTGGCTGTTCATCGATCCGTCGAAAGCGATCGCCGTCAGCGTGTCGGTGCTGATCGTGACCTGCCCCTGCGCGCTGTCGCTCGCGGCGCCGGCCGCATGGGTGAGCGCCGCCGGCGCGTTGGCGCGGCGGGGGCTGCTGCTGTCGCGGCTCGACGCGATCGAGTCCCTGGCCGATGTGGACCTGATCGTCACCGACAAGACCGGCACGCTGACCGACGCCACGCCGCGAATGTCCCGGCAGTGGCCGGCGTCGCTGGACACGGAGGCGCTGGCGGCGGCCATGACCTTGGCCGGCGGCTCTCGCCATCCCATGTCGCGCGCCTTGATGGCGTCGCTGGAGCGGGCCGACGAGCCGGCGCCGCGCGCCGACGGACCGACGTCGACGCGGTGGCGGGCGATCGAGGAGATCGGTGGCCGAGGCTTGCAAGGCATGGACGAACAAGGGCGGACGTGGCGACTCGGCTCGGCGGCGTGGGCCTCGGGTGGCCGATCGGACGATGCGCAACTGGTGCTCGCATGCGAGGGCGTCGAGCGGGCGTCCTGGCAGTTCGTCGAGGCGCTGCGCGAGGGCGCCCGCGAGGCCGTGAGCGTGTGGCGCGATCAACGGCTGGACGTGGAACTGCTGTCCGGCGACGCGCCGCCTCGGGTTGCGCGGATTGCGGCCCTGGCCGGCATCGATCGCTGGCGCGGCGCCGCGACGCCGGAGGACAAGCTGTCCCATGTCGCCACGCTGCAGGCGCTGGGGCGGCGCGTGCTGATGATCGGCGACGGCATCAACGACGCGCCGGTGCTCGCGCGCGCGCAGGTGTCGATCGCAATGGGGCAGGGCGCGGACCTCGCGAAGGCGCGTGCCGATGCCCTGCTGGTGGGCGGGCGGCTCGATGCCGTCGCCGCTGCCTTGCCGCTGGCACGTCGTACGCGTCGCGTGGTGCGCCAGAACCTCGCCTGGGCGGCCCTCTACAACGCCGTGTGCGTCCCGCTCGCCCTGCTGGGCTGGCTGCCGCCCTGGGCCGCGGGGCTGGGCATGGCGCTCAGCTCGGCGTGGGTGATCGCGAACGCGGCACGCCTGGGCAAGTCCTGACCCTCCTCACGTCGACTGTCATTTCCGCCGCCCGCTCAAGGACCCTTCGATGGACATCCTCTATCTGCTGATTCCGCTCTCCGTGGTGCTGGTGCTGGTCGTGCTGGCGGTCTTCGGCTGGGCGCTGCAGGACGGTCAGCTGGAGTCTCTGGATCGAGAAGGTCAACGAATCCTCGAGGACGAAACACAAGCTTGACAGTCGTCAAGGTGCTCCGGATGCCGCGGCCAAACAATCGCCGCCATCTGCAAAAGACAGGCACAAGGAGCCGACATGTCAGGCACGACAAGTCCGATGGGAGGGGGGGCTCGAACCCCTGGATACGAGGATGGAGTGGTCCGAGCGTTCTCGCTGGCCTCGGTCCTGTGGGGCGTGGTGGGGATGCTGGTCGGCGTCATCATCGCAGCGCAGCTCGCCTGGCCCGAGCTCAACCTCGGCATCCCCTGGCTGAGCTACGGCCGCCTGCGGCCGCTGCACACCAACGCGGTGATCTTCGCCTTCGGCGGCTGCGCGCTGATGGCCACGTCCTTCCATGTGGTCCAGCGCACGAGCCAGGTGCGGCTCTTCGCGCCGGCACTGGGCTGGTTCGTGTTCTGGGGCTGGCAGCTGGTGATCGTGCTGGCCGCTATCACGCTTCCGATGGGGCTCACGACCGGCAAGGAGTACGCCGAGCTTGAATGGCCGATCGACATCCTGATCGCCGTGGTCTGGGTCGCGTACGCGATCGTCTTCTTCGGCACGATCGGCGTGCGCAAGGTCCGACACATTTACGTCGCCAACTGGTTCTTCGGCGCCTTCATCATCGCGGTGGCGCTGCTGCACATCGTCAACAGCGCCGAGATCCCCGTCTCGCTGACCAAGAGCTACTCCGCCTACGCGGGCGTGCAGGACGCGATGGTGCAGTGGTGGTACGGCCATAACGCCGTGGGCTTCTTCCTGACCGCCGGCTTCCTCGGGATGATGTACTACTACATCCCCAAGCAGGCCAACCGGCCTGTCTACAGCTACCGGCTCTCGATCGTCCACTTCTGGGCGCTGATCTTCACCTACATGTGGGCCGGTCCCCACCACCTGCATTACACCGCGCTGCCCGACTGGGCGCAGAGCGTGGGCATGCTGTTCTCGCTGGTGCTGCTGGCCCCGAGCTGGGGCGGCATGATCAACGGGATGATGACGCTCAGCGGTGCCTGGCACAAGCTGCGCGACGACCCGATCCTGAAGTTCCTGATCGTGGCGCTGTCGTTCTACGGCATGTCGACCTTCGAGGGGCCGATGATGTCGATCAAGACGGTCAATGCGCTCTCGCACTACACCGACTGGACCATCGGCCACGTGCACAGCGGCGCGCTGGGCTGGGTGGGGCTGATCTCGATGGGCTCGCTCTACCACCTGATCCCGCGCATGTACGGCCGCACCGAGATGTACTCCAAGCGCGCCATCGAGCTGCATTTCTGGATCGCCACGCTGGGCATCGTGCTCTACATCGCCGCGATGTGGATCGCCGGCGTGATGCAGGGCCTCATGTGGCGCACGGTCAACCCGGACGGCACGCTGGCCTGGACCTTCGCCGAGAGCGTCAAGGCGACCTACCCGTTCTACGTGGTGCGTCTGATGGGCGGCCTGCTGTATCTCGGCGGCATGCTGCTGATGGCCTGGAACGTCGTGATGACGGTCCGCGTCGGACGCGTCAGCCCGCAGCCCATTCCCCCGGTCGCCATCGCGGCGGCCGCCTGATCGCACGGACCCCAGGAGCAAGCCATGGCCAACGCCCATGCCAAACCCGCCGGACACGAGCGCATCGAGACCAGCAACTTCCTGATGATCGTGCTGGTGCTGCTGACGGTGATCGTCGGCGGCATCGTCGAGATCGTCCCGCTGTTCTTCCAGCGCTCGACCACGCAGCCGGTCGAGAACCTCAAACCCTATACGCCGCTGCAGCTCGCCGGCCGCGACGTCTACATCCGCGAGGGGTGCTACAACTGCCACTCGCAGATGATCCGGCCGTTGCGCGCGGAGACGCTGCGCTACGGGCATTACTCGGTCGCCGGCGAGTTCGTCTACGACCACCCCTTCCAGTGGGGCAGCAAGCGCACCGGTCCTGACCTGGCGCGCGTCGGCGGCAAGTACAGCGACGAGTGGCATCGCCTGCACCTGACCAATCCGCGCGACCTGGTCCCCGAGTCCAACATGCCCGCCTACGCCTGGCTGAACGGCGCGGCCCTCAACCCGCAAGAGCTGGCCCCGCGCATGCGGGCGCTGCGGACCGTGGGCGTCCCTTACACGGACGAGCAGATCGCCGCCGCCGCCGAGGAGGTCAAGGGCAAGACCGAGATGGAAGCGGTCATCGCCTACCTGCAGGTGCTGGGCACCGCGCTCAAGCGCTGAACGGAGGTCGTCATGCATGCAATCGACTTCGACCTCAACACGCTGCGATCGGCGGTGACGCTGATCTCGCTGCTGGTGTTCCTCGGCATCGTCGTCTGGGCCTATGCCCGGCGCAACCGTGAACGTTTCGAAGACCTGGGCGCGCTTCCGCTGATGGACGACGTGGCGCCCGAAGGAGGTCGTCATGAGTGATTTCGTTTCGAACGGCTGGGCACTGTTCGTCGCCGCGGCCACCGTGCTGGGGCTGGTGCTCTGCCTGGCGCTGCTGATCATCGCCAGCCGTCGCAAGGTGATGGCCGATGACAACTCCACCGGCCATGTCTGGGACGAGGACATCCGCGAGCTCAACAACCCGCTGCCGCGCTGGTGGATGGTGCTGTTCGTGCTGACCGTGGTCTTCGGCGGCATCTACCTGGCGCTGTATCCCGGGCTGGGCAGCTACGCCGGCACGCTGAAGTGGAGCAGCACCGACCAGTACAAGGCCGAGGAGGCTCAGGCCCGCGAGGCCATGCACACGATCTACGCGACCTTCGACGCCAAGCCGGTCGAGGCGCTGGCGCGCGACCCGCAGGCCATGGGCATCGGTGAGCGGCTGTTCGCCAACAACTGCGCGACCTGCCACGGCTCCGATGCCAAGGGCTCGAAAGGCTTTCCGAACCTGACCGACGAGGACTGGCTCTACGGCGGCAGCTTCGAGACCATCATCGAGACCGTCACCAACGGTCGCCAGGGCACGATGCCGCCGATGGCCGCGGCGGTGGGCTCCAGCGAGGACGTGCGCAACCTCGCCAACTACGTGCTGAGTCTGTCGGGCAGCCCTCACAACGACATCGCGGCGGCGCTGGGCAAGCCCAAGTTCGCCGTCTGCGCGGCCTGCCACGGCATGGACGGCAAGGGCAACCAGGCGCTTGGCGCGCCCAACCTCACCGACAAGGTCTGGCTGCACGGCTGGGGCGAGGGCGCCGTCATCGCGATGGTGAACAACGGCAAGCACAGCGTGATGCCCGAGCACGGCTCGCGCCTGAGCCCGGAGCAGATCCGCGTACTGGCCGCCTATGTCTGGGGCAAGTCCCATGACCGTCCCTGAACCACGGATCGAGCCACGGGCCGAGCCCCGGGTCATCCGGCTGTACGAGTCCGAAGCCAAGATCTATCCCCGCGCCGTGCACGGCTGGTTCGCCGTGTGGCGCTGGGTGCTGGTGTGGGCGACGCAGGCGCTGTTCTACGGCCTCCCGTGGCTGAACTGGAACGGTCGCCAGGCGGTGCTCTTCGACCTGGACGCGCGGCGCTTCCTGATCTTCGACCTGGTCCTGTACCCGCAGGACTTCATCTATCTGACCGCGCTGCTGGTGGTGTCGGCCTTCGGGCTGTTCTTCTTCACCGCGGTGGCGGGGCGGCTGTGGTGCGGCTACGCCTGCCCGCAGACGGTCTACACCGAGATCTTCCTGTGGATCGAGCGCCACATCGAGGGCGACCGCGCGGCGCGCATGCGGCTGGACAAGGCTGGATGGGGCGTCGAGAAGTTGCTGCGCAAAGCTGGCAAGCATGTGGCCTGGATCGCGGTGTCGCTGTGGACCGGCTTCACCTTCGTCGGCTACTTCGAGCCGATCCGGGCGCTGGGCGGCGGCGTGTTGAGCGGCGCGCTCGGTGGTTGGGAGATTTTCTGGATCCTGTTCTACGGCTTCGCGACCTACGGCAACGCGGGCTATCTGCGCGAGCAGGTCTGCAAGTACATGTGCCCGTATGCGCGCTTCCAGAGCGCGATGTTCGACAAGGACACGCTGATCATCAGCTACGACGCCGCGCGCGGTGACCCGCGCGGACCGCGCTCGAAGAAGGTCGATCCGGCGGCGACGGGACTGGGCTCCTGCGTGGACTGCGCGCAATGCGTGCAGGTGTGCCCGACCGGCATCGACATCCGGAAAGGTCTGCAATACGAGTGCATCGGCTGCGCGGCCTGCATCGACGTTTGCAACGACGTGATGGACAAGTTCGGCTACGAGCGCGGTCTGATCCGCTACGCGACGCAGAACGGCATCGACCGTCGGTGGACGGCGGCGCAACAGTGGCGACGCGTGCTGCGCCCGCGCGTGCTCATTTACGGCGCGATCCTGCTGACCGTATCGTCGGTGCTGGTGTGGAGCCTGGCGATGCGTATGCCCTTCAAGGTCGACGTGGTGCGGGATCGCGCGACGCTGGCCCGGCAGATCGAGGACGGCGTGGTGGAGAACATCTATCGGCTGCAGTTGATGAACGCGGCGGAATCGACGCAGCGCTTCCGCCTGGACGTGACCGGCCTCGACGGATTGACGGTGGGTTCGCCGCATGGGGAGCTCATGCTCCAACCCGCCGAGGCGCGTTGGATCACCGTTTCCCTGCGCTTGCCGCCGGACGCGGCGACCCGCATCGGCGGCGGCGTGCATCCGATGCGCTTCCGCATCGAGCGCGTGGGCGCCGACGGCATGAGCGCGGACCGGGAGCTGTTCGAGAAGTCGACCTTCGTAGTGCCGCGTTGAGGCCGCAGGCATCGCTGACCTCACGGCCCTCGCTGAAGCGTGACCCCGCAAATGGAGCTGACATGAACACCATCCTCACCCGCCCTGGCGCGGAACTCCCTGACAGCGGTCCCTGGTGGCGGCATCCGATGATGTGGTTGGCGCTGGGCGGGCCGGCGATCGTGGTGGTCGCCAGCATCGTGACCCTGACGCTGGCGGTCACGCATCCGGATCCGGTCATCGAGCATCGCGGTTCGGACGGCACGATGCGCCGGGCCGCCGAGGATGCCGGCGACGACAACGCCACCGCCGCGCACGAGCCCGCGATGAGGGCCCGCAATCACGCGGCCACCGGCGGGCAGCCGCATTGACGGCGGCATTGACGGCCGCCTTGAAGGCCGCCTTGAAGGCCGCATGGTCCGCCGGCTAAGCGGCCTGTCGCACCAGCTGCGACAGTTGCCGCTGCTTGAGCAGCCGGACCTCGCGGGCGCGGATCTCCAGCATGCCCTCGTCCTGCAGCTTGGACAGCGTGCGGCTGATCGTCTCCAGCGTCAGGCCGAGGTAGCTGCCGATCTCCTCGCGCGTCATCCGCAGCACCACGCTGGACGACGAGAAACCGCGCACCTGCAAGCGCTTGAGCAGATTCATCAGGAAGGCGATGACGCGCTGCTCGGCACGCATGGCGCCGAGCATCAAGAGCACTTGCTGCTCGCGCACGATCTCGCGGCTCATCAGGCGGTGGAACTGCTGCTGCAGCTGCTCGAAGTCGCGGGACAGATCGTCCAGCTTCGCGTAGGGGATGACGCAGACCTGGGAATCTTCCAGCGCCACGGCGGTGCAGGTATGCGCGCCGCCGCAGATGCCGTCCAGGCCGAGCAGCTCAGCCGCCATCTGGAAGCCGGTGACCTGATCGCGACCGTCCTCCGCGATGGCCGAGGTCTTGAAGAAGCCGGTGCGGACGACGTAGATGGATTCGAAGGTCTCGCCGGCGTGGAACAGCACCGTGTTGCGCGGCACCACGCGGCGGCCGTGGACCATGCGTTCGAGCTGTTCGATCTCGGCCGGCGCCAGACCGGTGGGCAGGCAAATGTGGCGCAGGCAGCAGGTCGAGCAGGCGACCTTGAAGGGTTCGAGCCGAGGGAAGGGGGGAGGGGGAGCGGTGTGTCTCGCCATAGGTGCGGCGCTGGGCAGGCGCGAGTGGAGGCGTGGGCGGTGCGAGGCCTGGCTAGGCAGCGGAACAAGGGCGCGGGCGGCGTCGTGCTGCGGGCCGGGACGGGCGGTGGCTTGGGGGAAGCCGCGGATTCTTCGCGGCGCGAATGGCGTCGGCAATGACATCAATCAATGACCAATTGCCAACAAAGGGTGAGGATGCCAGCCCATGAGACCTGACCCCGCCCAGTGCCAGTGGGACCCTGCGATCCCGGACCCCGATCTGCTGCGCCGCTTCGATGTCGCAGGACCACGCTACACCTCCTATCCCACGGCCGACCGTTTTCATGGCGGCCATGACGCCGTGGCCGCCAGCGAGGCGCTGGCGCTGCGCGCGTTCGGCCCCTCCGCATCGCAGCCGCTGTCGGTCTATGTCCACATTCCCTTCTGCGAGTCGGTCTGCTACTACTGCGCCTGCAACAAGGTCGTGACGCGGCATCACGAGCGCGCGACCGAGTACCTGAAGGCGCTCGAGACCGAGATGGGGCTGGTGCTGCGCCAGCTCGGTGAGCGACCGGTGGTGTCGCAGCTGCACTTCGGCGGCGGCACGCCGACCTTCCTCTGCGATGCCGAGCTCTCGGGCTTGATGGCGTTGCTGCACAAACACTTCCGCATCGCCGCCGATGCCGAGGTCTCCATCGAAGTCGACCCCCGGACGATCGACGTCGCGCGGCTGCGCCACCTGCGCTCGCTCGGGATCAACCGGCTCAGCTACGGCGTGCAGGATTTCGACCCGGCCGTGCAGAAGGCCGTCCATCGCGAGCAGAGTGTCGAGAGCGTGGCCGCGCTGATGGCAGCGGCGCGCGAGATGGGCTTCCGCTCCATCAACGTGGACCTCATCTACGGCCTGCCGCTGCAGACGCCGATCTCGTTCGCGCGCACCATCGATCAGGTGGCGACGCTGCGTCCCGACCGTGTCGCGCTGTATGGCTACGCGCATCTGCCCCACCGCTTCAAGCCGCAGCGCCGCATCGAGGCATCTGCGCTGCCGGTGGCCACTGACAAGCTGCGCATGCTGTCCGGCGCAATCGCCGGCTTCATCGCGCGCGGCTACAGCTACATCGGCATGGATCACTTCGCGCTGGCCAGCGACCCGCTCGCGGTCGCCAAGCGGGAAGGGCGCCTGCATCGGAACTTCCAGGGCTACAGCACGCAGCCCGATTGCGACCTGATCGCGCTGGGCGTGTCGGCGATCTCCAAGGTCGGCCCGTCCTTCGCGCAGAACCTCAAGACGCTGCCGGAGTATTACGCCGCGCTGCGTGAAGGTCGGCTGCCGGTCGAGCGCGGCCTCAAGCTGGATCAGGACGATCTGGTGAGACGCGACGCGATCATGGCGCTGATGTGCCAGGGACGGCTGGAGTTCGATCCGATCGAGCGCTCGCATGGCGTCGTCACGGCGGACTACTTCGCGCCGGAGCTCGAGCGTCTGCGGCGCATGGAGGCCGACGGACTGGTGACGCTGGAGCCGCGCGCGGTCCAGGTCACGCCGACCGGCTGGTTCTTCGTCCGGGCCGTGGCGATGGTCTTCGATCGCTACCTGAGGCGCGACCCCGCCACATCGGCGTCCGCCGGCGGCGCGACCGACGTGCCCTCGTCGCCGGTGCGCTTCTCCCGCATCCTCTGACCGCGCCAGCGGCGGGAGGCTCTCATGCTCGATGTGGCGCTGGCCGGTTCCGCCTTCCTGATGGGCGTCGCGGGCAGCCTGCATTGCGCGGCGATGTGCGCGGCCCCTTGCGCGGCGGTGACGGGGGGGCGGCGGGGCACCGGCGCGGCCTTTCAATCGGGACGATTGATCGGCTACGCGGCGGGCGGCGCGATCGTGGCCGCGAGCGTCGGTGGCCTGTTGCGCTGGGAGTCCGCCGCAGGCTGGCTGCGGCCGCTGTGGCTGGCGATGCATCTTGCGGTGCTTGCCCTCGGGATCATGCTGGCCTGGCGGGCGGAGCAGCCGCTCTGGTGGCGCCGGCTGTGGACCTCGCGCACGCCGGCTTCGCTGGGCGTGCCGGCATCGGCGCTGGCCGGCGGAGGCGTCGCCTGGGCCGGAGCGGGTCGCTCGGCGGGTCGGACGGCCGGCGCGTTGGGCGCGGGTCTGGCCTGGCTGGCCTGGCCCTGTGGATTGCTCCAATCGGCGCTGATGACGGCGGCACTGGCCAACGGGCCCTGGCAGGGCGCGGGCGTGATGGCGGCCTTCGCGCTGGGCTCGTCGCCCGGACTGCTGGCGGGGCCGTGGTTGCTTGCCCGCCTTGGACGCTTGGGACGCTTGGGACGCTTGGGACGCTTGGGTCGAAACGGCCGACGGAACGGGCCCGACGCGCAAGTCCCTGCTGACGACGCGGACGGCCCGATCATCGCGGGCGGCGCCGGTGTGCGATGGGCGACGCGGCTGTCGGGTCTGCTGCTGGCGGCGGGGGCGCTGTGGGCCCTGGGTCACGGCGCCTGGGCGCAGGTCCGCGCGTACTGCGGCTGATCCGGTGTGGCGGGCATGCGCGCCAACAGCCGCTTGAAAGTTTCGCTGTCATAGAATCAGCGCTTCCGGTTAACCCCACCCACCCACGCGATTCGCGGAGACGACTCCATGTACCAGCACATCAAGGTGCCCGAGGGCGGCCAGAAGATCACGGTCAACACCGACTTCTCGCTCAACGTTCCGAACAACCCGATCATTCCCTACATCGAGGGTGACGGCACCGGCTTCGACATCACCCCGGTGATGATCAAGGTGGTGGACGCGGCCGTGGCGAAGGCCTATGGCGGCGCCAAGAAGATCCACTGGATGGAGATCTACGCCGGCGAGAAGTCGACGAAGGTCTACGGTCCGGACGTCTGGCTGCCCGAGGAGACGCTGCAAGTCCTGAAGGACTACGTCGTGTCGATCAAGGGCCCGCTGACGACGCCGGTCGGCGGCGGCATCCGCTCGCTGAACGTCGCGCTGCGTCAGGAACTGGACCTGTACGTCTGCCTGCGCCCGGTGCGTTGGTTCGAAGGCGTCCCGTCGCCGGTCAAGGAACCGCACAAGACGGACATGGTCATCTTCCGTGAGAACTCGGAAGACATCTACGCCGGCATCGAATTCGAAGCCCAGAGCGACAAGGCCAAGAAGCTGATCAAGTTCCTGCAAGAGGAATTCGGCGTCAAGAAGATCCGCTTCCCGGAAACCTCGGGCATCGGCGTCAAGCCGGTGTCGAAGGAAGGCACGGAGCGTCTGGTTCGCAAGGCCATCCAGTACGCGATCGACAATGACAAGCCCAGCGTCACGATCGTGCACAAGGGCAACATCATGAAGTTCACCGAAGGTGGCTTCCGTGACTGGGCCTACGCGCTGGCCCAGAAGGAATTCGGCGCCGAACTGATCGACGGCGGCCCGTGGTGCAAGTTCAAGAACCCGAAGACCGGCAAGGACATCGTGGTCAAGGACAGCATCGCCGACGCGTTCCTGCAGCAGATCCTGCTGCGCCCGGCCGAGTACTCGGTCGTCGCGACGCTGAACCTGAACGGTGACTACATCTCCGACGCGCTGGCGGCTCAAGTCGGCGGCATCGGCATCGCCCCTGGCGCGAACCTGAGCGACTCCGTCGCCATGTTCGAAGCCACCCACGGCACGGCCCCGAAGTACGCCGGCAAGGACTACGTGAACCCCGGTTCCGAGATCCTGTCCGCTGAAATGATGCTGCGCCACATGGGCTGGACGGAAGCGGCCGACCTGATCATCGCGTCGATCGAGAAGTCCATCCTGTCGAAGAAGGTCACGTACGACTTCGCCCGTCTGCTGGACGGCGCGACGCAAGTGTCGTGCTCCGGCTTCGGTCAGGTCATGATCGAGAACATGTGAGAGCCTGCCCGGTCGTGAACCGGGCTGCCTCCAGAACCCCAGCGCGACTCGTCGCCTGGGGTTTTTTCATTGGGGCGTACGAGAGCGGGGGCGCTCGCGCACGCAAAAAGGCCCGCTTGCGCGGGCCTTCTTCGCAAAGCCCGCTGAAGCGCGGGCCCTGGGTCCTCAACGAGCGTCCGTCAGCGTGTCAGGCCGCGGCCTGCTGCTGTCCGCCGAGTGCTTCCGCCATCAGCGGAATTCCCACCGGCGTGGCGAGCTCATCACCACCTTCCGCGCCCTCGACGGGGCGGATGTTCTGAGCCAGCTGCCCCTTGGGGCCCTGGACCAGTTCGTAGGTGACCTTGCCGCCCTGCTTGAGCGTGCGGAAGCCTTCCATCTGAATGGCCGAGAAGTGCGCGAAGACGTCGCCCCCTCCTTGTTCGGGTTCAATAAAGCCAAACCCCTTGGCATCGTTGAACCACTTGACCGTGCCTGTTGCCATCTTTTTCTCCATCCCGGTGTCCTTGTCGCACCGGGGCGGATTCTCAAATCCGTGTCAAGCCAGTGTCAATTGAGGAACTCCCCGGGGTCGGGCGTCGCGAAGGTGCCAAACTCGGGGAGTCGGGCGCGGGAAATCCCGGAAATCGCCGGGTGCGAGCCACGGATTTCACCCGGTCCAGCGCATCGGGACAACAGCCTTGATAGGCTGTCGTCTGGCCCCATGTGGGGAGCTCCCGCTGTTTATAGAATCGGTTCATGTCCTTGCTTTCCCAACAATCCCCAGCGGGTCCCGGGGAGCCTCAGGTTCCGGACGATGGTGGCGCATCCACCACGCTGGAGCGCGTGGCTCAGAAGACCGAGCCGCCGCGCCTGTATCAGGTGCTGATGCTCAACGACGACTTCACGCCGATGGAGTTCGTGGTGATGGTCTTGCAGGAGTACTTCCGCCATGACCTGGATACGGCCACCCAGATCATGTTGAAGATTCATCACGACGGTCGCGGCGTCTGCGGTGTATTCACCAAGGACGTGGCGGCCACCAAGGTCGAAATGGTCCTGGCGGCGGCACGGCGCGCCGGACATCCTTTGCAGTGCATTATGGAGGCCGCATGATTGCGCAAGAGCTTGAAGTCAGCCTGCACATGGCGTTTGTCGAAGCACGCCAGCAGCGCCACGAGTTCATCACCGTGGAACACCTGCTGATGGCGCTGCTCGACAACCCTTCGGCGGCGGAAGTGCTGCGCGCGTGCGCGGCCAACATCGAAGACCTGCGCAAGTCGCTTGCGCAGTTCATCAAGGAAAACACGCCCACCGTCGGCGGGACCGACGAGGTCGATACGCAGCCCACGCTGGGCTTCCAGCGCGTGATCCAACGCGCGATCATGCACGTGCAGTCGACCGGCAACGGCAAGAAGGAAGTGACGGGCGCCAACGTGCTGGTCGCGATCTTCGGCGAGAAGGACTCCCACGCCGTCTACTACCTGCACCAGCAGGGCGTGACGCGTCTGGACGTCGTCAACTTCATCGCCCACGGCATCAAGAAGAGCGAACCGCCCGAGCCCCCCAAGGGTCCGGAAGGCAACGGTGCCGAGTCCGAGCGCGAAGAGGGCGAGGGCCAGGGCCAGGGCGGAGGCAAGGGCAGCCCGCTCGAGCAGTTCACCCAGAACCTCAACCAGATGGCTCGTGACGGCAAGATCGATCCGCTGATCGGCCGTGAGCTGGAGGTCGAGCGCGTGGTGCAGGTGCTGTGCCGCCGTCGCAAGAACAACCCGCTGCTGGTCGGCGAGGCCGGCGTGGGCAAGACCGCGATCGCCGAGGGCCTGGCCTGGCGCATCACCGAGGGGCAGGTCCCCGACGTGCTGTCCGAGGCGGTGGTCTATTCGCTGGACATGGGCGCGCTGCTGGCGGGCACCAAGTACCGCGGCGACTTCGAGCAACGCCTCAAGGCGGTGATCAAGCAGCTGAAGGACCAGCCCGGCGCGGTGCTCTTCATCGACGAGATCCACACCCTGATCGGCGCCGGCGCGGCGTCGGGCGGCACGCTGGACGCGAGCAACCTGCTCAAGCCGGCGCTGTCCTCGGGTCAGCTCAAGTGCATCGGCGCGACCACGTTCAGCGAGTACCGCGGCATCTTCGAGAAGGACGCGGCCCTGTCGCGTCGTTTCCAGAAGATCGACGTGAATGAGCCGACCGTCGACCAGACGGTGGAAATCCTGAAGGGCCTGAAGTCGCGCTTCGAGGAGCACCACAGCGTCAAGTACGCGCTGGGCGCGCTGCAGGCGGCGGCGGAGCTGTCGGCCAAGTACATCAACGACCGCCATCTGCCCGACAAGGCGATCGACGTGATCGACGAGGCCGGTGCGGCGCAACGCGTGCTGCCCAAGAGCAAGCAGAAGAAGACCATCACCCGCGCCGAGGTCGAGGACATCGTCGCGAAGATCGCGCGCATCCCTCCCGCGTCCGTGTCGTCGGACGATCGCGGCAAGCTCAAGAGCCTGGATCGCGATCTCAAGAGCGTGGTCTTCGGTCAGGATCCGTCGATCGACGCGCTGTCCGCGGCGATCAAGATGGCGCGCTCGGGCCTGGGCAAGCCGGACAAGCCGATCGGCTCCTTCCTGTTCAGCGGCCCGACGGGCGTGGGCAAGACGGAAGTCGCGAAGCAGCTCGCCTACATCCTGGGCATCGAGCTGATCCGCTTCGACATGTCCGAGTACATGGAGCGTCACGCCGTCAGCCGCCTGATCGGCGCGCCTCCGGGGTACGTGGGCTTCGACCAGGGCGGTCTGCTGACCGAGGCGATCACCAAGAAGCCGCACGCGGTGCTGCTGCTGGACGAGATCGAGAAGGCTCATCCAGACGTCTTCAACGTGCTGCTGCAGGTGATGGACCACGGCACGCTGACCGACAACAACGGGCGCAAGGCCGACTTCCGCAACGTGATCATCATCATGACCACGAATGCGGGCGCGGAGGCGATGACCAAGTCCACGATCGGCTTCACGACCAAGCGCGAGCAAGGTGACGAGATGGCCGACATCAAGCGTCTGTTCACGCCGGAGTTCCGTAACCGTCTGGACGCCATCGTCAACTTCGGCGCGCTGAACGAGGACATCATCCTGCGGGTGGTGGACAAGTTCCTGCTGCAGCTGGAGAGCCAGTTGCAGGAGAAGAAGGTCGAGGTCACCTTCAGCGACGCGCTGCGCAAGCACCTGGCGGCCAAGGGCTTCGACCCGCAGATGGGCGCGCGGCCGATGCAGCGCCTCATCCAGGACACGATCCGTCGTGCCCTGGCGGACGAGCTGCTCTTCGGTCAGCTGGTCGACGGCGGACGCCTCAACGTGGACGTCGACGACAAGGGCGAGGTCCAGCTGGACATCACCCCGCTGAAGAAGGACAACAAGCCCAAGGCCGAGCCGGCGACGGCCGACTGACGCGCTAAATCACGCCGATCAAGGTCGGCGCGGAACGAGAAAACGGGTGGCCTTGGCCACCCGTTCTGCTTGGGGACGCTTGGGAAAGCGGTCCTCAGCCGCGCAGCGGCTTGAACGCTTTGCGCATCTCCGACGCGAACAGCTCCGGCTGTTCCCAGGTGGCGAAGTGGCCGCCCTTGTCGACTTCATTGAAGTAGTACAGCGACGGATAGGCGCGCTGGGTCCAGCTCTTCGGCGCGCGATAGATCTCGCCCGGGAACACGGTCACCGCGACCGGCACGGTGATCTCGGTCGTGTGCTGATGCGCCGAGCTGAAATTGTTGTTGTTGTTCTCCCAGTAGAAGCGCGAGGACGCGGCGCCCGTGTTGGTCAGCCAGTACAGCGAGAGGTCGTCCAGGATCGCATCGCGGCCGAGGATGGCCTCGGGGTTGCCGCTCGGGTAGGTCCACTCGAAGATCTTTTCGTAGAGGAAGGCCGCCAGCATCACCGGCGAGTCGCACAGCCCGTAGCCGATGGTCTGCGGCCGCGTGACCATCAGCGCGCCGTAGGCGGCGTTGCGGCCGAAGAACTTGGCCAGGGTTTCGAAGGCCAGACGCTCATCGGGCGCGAGTCCGGCGGGCGGTGTGTCGCCGCTGTTGATGCCCTTGACCAGCTCCGGCGGCACGGTGGGCGGCATGTTGACGTGGATGCCCAGCAGACCGGCCGGCTTCTGCCGTGCCAGCGCGTCCGACACGACGGAGCCGTGGTCCCCGCCCTGAGACACGTAGCGCGTGTAGCCCAGCCGTTTCATCAGCACATCCCAGGCCTTGGCGGTGCGCTCCGGACCCCAGCCCAGCTCGGTCGGACGGCCCGAGAAGCCGTAGCCCGGGATGGACGGGATGACGACGTCGAAGGCGTCCTCGGCGCGGCCGCCGTGAGCGGTGGGATCGGTCAACGGGCCGATGGCCTTGACCATCTCCAGCACCGAGCCCGGCCAGCCGTGCGTCAGGATCAGCGGCAGCGCGTTGGCGTGGCGCGAGCGCACGTGGATGAAGTGGATGTCGACGCCGTCGATCTGCGTCATGAACTGCGGCAGCGCGTTGAGGCGGGCCTCGACCTGGCGCCAGTCGTAGGACGTGCCCCAGTAGCCGCACAGCGATTGCAGCCGGGCGAGCTGCACGCCCTGCGAGGTGTCGCGGACGGTCTCGCGATCGGGCCAGCGGGTTCTGGCCAGGCGGCTGCGCAGGTCGGCGAGGGCCGCGTCGGGGATGGCGATGCGGAACTCGCGGATCGAGTCGTCGCCCGGGGCGGCGGTGGCCGCGTCGCTGGGGCCCGTGTAGACGGACTTGCCGCCGGCGCTGATCGAGCCGGCGGACGCGCCTGCGGCGCCGACTTCGCCCGCGAATTGCAGCAGGCCCAGGCCGGTGGCGCCGGCGAGCGCCGAGCTCGCCAGGAACTGGCGGCGGCCGGGCATCAGGTCGGCGTTGGCCGAGGGAAGCTTGGAGGTCGGATCGGACATGGGGATCTCCCTGGATCAATGAGAACGGCCGAGGCCGTTCGGGTCCGCCGCACCGGGATGGGGCGGCGGTCTGGTGGGGAGGGATCACACCAAAGAAGGGTCGGCGCGCCCATTCGACGAAGGGTTGAGGACCCCCTACCAAGGGTTGCCCCCTGAGCACGACGAGAGGGGGATGGATCTGAGGCATTCCCCGACCCGAGGGGCGGGCGACCGCCGAGTCACGACACCGTCATCCGGCGCCCGAATGATCAGCGCTTCCTCCGACCACGGACTCCGCCGGCAAGACATGACCCCTGACGATCAAGACGACTTGGTGGAGCGCATCCGCCGCGAGCTGCTCGACGGCTATGACGAGGAACTGGAGCTCGAGATCGAGGACCGCTCGGTCGATGCCGCGCTGCTGGGCATCGATCAGCCCGATGGCGACGGGTCGAGCGACGGCTCCGGTGCTCATGCCGAGCGCCTGGCCTACTTCAAGCACCTTTTCCGCTTGCAGCGCGAGCTGGTCAAGCTGCAGGACTGGGTGCAGCACACGCGGCAGAAGGTGGTGATCCTCTTCGAGGGTCGCGATGCGGCCGGCAAGGGCGGCGCCATCAAGCGCATCACCCAGCGACTGAACCCACGCGTCTGCCGCGTCGTCGCGCTACCCGCGCCCAACGACCGCGAGCGCACCCAGTGGTACTTCCAGCGCTACGTGCCGCATCTGCCGGCGGCCGGCGAGATCGTGCTCTTCGACCGCAGCTGGTACAACCGCGCCGGCGTCGAGCGGGTCATGGGCTTCTGCGGCGAGGACGACGTCGAGGAGTTCTTCCGCTCCGTGCCGGAGTTCGAGCGCATGCTGGTGCGCTCGGGCATCACGCTGATCAAGTACTGGTTCTCCATCAGCGACGAGGAGCAGCACCTGCGCTTTCTGGGCCGCATCCACGATCCGCTCAAGCAGTGGAAGCTGTCGCCGATGGACCTGGAGTCACGCCGGCGCTGGGAGGGCTACACCCGGGCCAAGGAAGTGATGCTGGAGCGCACCCATATCCCCGAGGCGCCCTGGTGGGTGGTGGCCGCCGACGACAAGAAGCGCGCGCGGCTGAACTGCATCCAGCATCTGCTGGACCAGTTCCCCTATCACGAGGTGCAGCGCGCCGAGGTCCTGCTGCCCGCCCGCGAGCGGCATGAGGACTACATGCGCCATCCGGTGCCGCCGGAGATGTTCGTCCCCGAGCGCTACTGAGTCCGCTTGGGCGGAATCCATCGAGCGAGCATGGCCGCGGCGGCCAGCGCCATGAGCCCGGTCGCGGCGATGCCGCCGGCCAGCGACGCGCCGGCGATCAGCACCGACAGCAGCGCCGGCCCGCAGGAGCCGCCGACATCGGACAGGAAGCGCCAGACGCCCAGGAAGTAGGCGCGGCCGTGGCGTGGCGCGTGGTCGGCGCCCAGCGTCATGATCAGCCCGGAGCCGATGCCGTTGCCGATGCCCACGGCGGTCGCGGCCACCAGCAGTGTGATGAAGCCGATGCTGAAGGGCATCAGCAGCATCGCGATGCCGATGATGAGCATGGACGGCACGGCGACCCAGCGCCGGCCCTTGACGTCCATGACCCGGCCGGCGGGATAGAAGAACAGCATCTCGACGCCGCCGGAGATCCCGTAGATCAGCGAGGCCACGGCGGGCGCGAGCATCAGGTGATCCGACCACAGCGGGATCACCGCCTGACGCGACGCGCGCACTGCGCTGACCAGCACGACGCCCAGTCCCAGCGTGAGGAAGACGCGGCGATGGTTGGCGAGGATGGACTTGAACGAGACCGGCGCGGGCGCGGCTTGGCCGGCGGGATGCGCGGGGTGGACCAGGTCCGGCAGGCGCGCGCCGATGGCCGCGGCGGCGAGTACGCCTGCGATCCCCACGACGAAGGCGGCCGGCAGGCCGAAGGCGTGCACCGCGGCGGCGGAGAAGAAGGGGCCGATGAACATGCCGATGCGCATCACGCCACCCAGCGTGGACAGCGCGCGGGCGCGATAGATGACGGGCACGGCCTCGGTGAGGTAGCTCTGGCGGGCGAGGTTGTAGACGGCCTGGGACATGCCCACCATGAAGCACCCGGCGGCGAAGGGCACGAGGCCGTGGCTCAGGACGCTGAGCGCCATGCCCAGCGCGCTCCAGATGCCGGCGGCGACGATGGCCCAGCGCTCGCCCCAGCGCATGGTGATGATGGAGGCGGGGATGTTGTTGAGCAGCGAGCCCAGGCCGATCAGCGTCACGACGAAGGCGGCCATCGAGACCGAGGCGCCGAGGTCGCGCGCCATCAGCGGGACGATGGGCAGGATGGCGCCCTCGCCGAAGCCGAAGAGCAGCGACGGCCCGAAGGCGGCGACGGCGATCTTGCGGAAGGAGAACGCCGGCGTGGACGCGGTGTCCGCCGCGGTGGCGGTGGCGGTCGCTGACGCGGCATCGGCCGGGGAGGGCTGGGACGACATGGGCGGGCGTCGCCGGGCTGCGGCGGGTCTCGGGGGGAGTCCGGAATTGTGGCCGTCGCGGGGCCCGATGGGCATTGCGCAAAGCGCATCGCTCCGCTCGGGCGACGCTGCGCGCACGTACGGCGCATGGCACGTCGAGATGGCGTGAAGAGCGGGGCGCGCTCAGGGCGCCCGAGTCGCCGCGACGGTCAAGGCTCTCGTGAACGCCCGTTCCAGATTCGGCGTGAACTTCGCCGGATCGAAAAGCGGCAGCGTCTCACGTCGGCGGATCAGCTGATCCCGATGTGCGCGAAGCGAGCCCGGATCACGCGCGAAGTCGATGGCCAGCTCGACGTAGCGATCCTCGCTGTCCGCGATGAACTCGGGCATCTGCGCGGCGCTCACGACGCTCGCGCCGATGCGGCCCGAGAAGGACCGGCCCGACGTGGTGAGCACCGGCAGCCCCATCCACAGCGCGTCGCTCGCGGTCGTGCCCGCGTTGTAGGGCAGGGTGTCGAGGAAGAGATCGGCCGCGCCCAAGCGCGCGAGATAGGTCTCGCGATCGCAGCGCGCCGCGAAGATCAATCGCTCTGGCGCGATGCCGAGCGCGCTCGCATGGGCACGCAAGTTGAGCGCGGCCTCCTCGCCTTCGCCCAGCAGCCACAGTACGGCGTGCGGGCACTCGCGCAGGATGCGAGCCCAGATCCGGAACATCGGCGGGGTGAGCTTGGCCGGGTTGTTGAAGCAGCAGAAGACGAAGGCGTCCGCTGGCAGGCCCGCAGCCTCGCGGCTCAGCGGCGCGGGATGCGGGCGCTCGGTGTCGTTGGGCTGGTACCAGGGCAAGGATAGGAGGCGCTCGTCGTAGAAGGCGCGGGAGGCCTCGGGGATCAGCACCGGGTCGGCGAGCAGGTAGTCGTGATGCGTCGCGCCCGAGGTCCCCAGATAGCCGAGGAACAGCATCTGCACCGGTGCGATCCGTTTGGCGAAGAGCGCGCTGCGGGCCTCGTCGGTGTAGCCGCCCAGATCGACCGCGATGTCGATGGACAGCTCGCGGCAGGCGTTGCGGATCGCGTCGTCGGAGAGATGGCCCACATCGAGGAAGGTGTCGACCGAGGCGCGGATCCGCTGCTGCATCGGGTCTTCCTTCACCGCGCCGATGTTGAGCGCGACGATGTCGAAGCGCTCCCGGTCGTGGGCGCCAAAGACGCCGGCCATCAGGAAGGAGACGGCGTGGGGGCGGAAGTCGCGGGAGACGTAGGCGACGCGGATCTTGCGGTCGGTCGGAATGCCGGCGCAAGGCAGCGGCGGCGCGGGCGGCGGCAGCGTGGTTCGCGCCCACAGCCGTGCGGCGGCCTGCTGGATCGCCGGATCGTCGACGAGTCCTTCCACGATGAGCGGATGGGCGCTGGGCCTGCCTTGTGCGATGCCTTCGAGGATGCGCGCGCGTTGCGCGTCGAAGTCGCGCCAGTCGTAGATGTGCAGGGCCGCGTACAAGCGAAGTCCGGCTTCCCACGGCATGTCGGGCTCGCGCGCGAGCACCGCGTCCAGGTCCGCGACGGCGAGCGCGTAGCGGTGCTGCGCCATGTGCAGGTTGGCGCGGTTGTGCAGCGCGCCGACGAAGCTGGGGTTGGCCGCGATCGCGTCGTCGAAGGATTGGAGCGCGACGTCGGCATGGCCGGCGCTCTTGTAGATCAGGCCCTGAAGGCTGCGTGATTCGGCGTAGATGGACGAGCTGGGCGGGATCTCCGCGATGACGTCGAGCGACTCGACCACACGGCCCGCCAGACGCAGCAGGCGCGCGTACTGGAGCTGATGCGCCGCATCGCCCGGCGCATTGCAGAGCGCGCATTCGATGCCGACGAGTGCCGCGTCGATCGCGCCCATCCGCTCGTAGGAGACGCTCAGGCCGTGGAAGGCCAGCGCGTACTGCGGATTGAGCGCGATGGCCTGCTCGAACTGGGCGACGGCCTCGTCATGCCGCGTGAGCTCCTGCAGCGATACGCCCCAGTTGTAGCGGGCGGAGGGGCTGTCCGGGAGCAGCTGGGCGAGGCGGCGATAGCAGGATTCGGCGTCCGGCCAGAGGCCCGCCTGTGCCAGTCGGCCGGCGCGGGCAGCGAGCTCGCGAGGGGACTCATTCATTCGGACCGTCCGGGAGGGCAGCGATGGCGGATCATCGCCGAGATCCCCACAGGCTTCCGAGCCCGAGCCCGAGCCCGAGCCCGAGCCCGAGCCCGAGCCGGGGCCGGGGCCGGGGCCGGGGCCAACAGGCACGGATGGTTGAGCGATCAGTACCGCGCGGCGTCGCTGTCCGGAGCGCCCCACCAGGAGGGTCGGGCCTTGCCATTGACGGTGGTCGCGTGATGGATCAACAGGTCCGAGTAGGTCTCGAGCTTGCTGATGAAGTTGGGCGGTGGGGCGGAGAGGCCGTCCAGCCGGGCGATTTCCTCGGCCGACAGCGACAGCTCGAGCGCCCGAACGTTGGCGTCCAGGTGCGCCACGGTCCGCGCGCCGAGCAGGGTGGCGCTCACGCCCGCCCGCGAGCGGACCCAGGCGAGGGCGACCGCCGCGACGCCGGTCTCGTGGCGTTTGGCGATCTCGCCCAGGGCGTCGATCAGGGTGAACTCGCGCTCGCCGAAGGGGATGCCGAACTGCGTGGCGCGAGCGCCGTCGACCTGGCCCCGGTTGGCCCGGGTGTATTTGCCGGAGAGCATGCCGTTGGCCAGCGGCGACCAGGCGACGACGCCCAGCCCCAGCTCCTGCGCCATCGGCGTGAGCTCGGTTTCCACGCTGCGCTCCAGCAAGGAGTACTCCAGCTGCACGCCGATCAGAGGCGCCCAGCCGCGCAAGGTGGCCAGGGTCTGTGCCTGGGCGATCTTCCAGGCCGGCGTGTCGGAGAAACCGATATAGCGCACCTTGCCCGCGGCGACCAAGTGCTCCAGCGCGCGCAGCGTCTCCTCCACCGGCGTGGCGGGGTCGGGCACGTGCATCCAGTAGAGGTCGATGTAGTCCGTCTGCAACCGGCGCAGCGACTGCTCGCAGGCGCGGACGATGGACTTGGCGCCGGCGCCGCCGCCGTTGGGGTCGCCCGGGTAGAGATTCATTCCGAACTTGGTCGCGATCACCAGGCGATCCCGCAGCGCGCGGTCCCGGCCGACGTGCTGGCCGATGATCTGCTCGGCATGGCCGAAGGTGTAGCCGTTGGCCGTGTCGATGAAGTTCCCGCCCAGATCGAGGTAGCGCGTCAGCACTGCGGACGAGGTGGTCTCGTCGGCGCCCCATCCCCATTCCTGGCCGAAGGTCATCGTGCCGAGCGCGAAGGGGCTGACGCGCAGGCCGGATCGGCCCAGGGAGACGTAGGAGGAGAGCGACATGATCGGCCTTTGCTGCGATGGGATCCGCGCGCGGCGGAGTGCCGCGCCGGAGCCGATCACATCAGGCCCGCGATGCGCCGTCGATCAGACCTTGGTATGGGGCCGGGGCGCGGCCGTGACGAAGAGCTCCGTCGGCGTGATCGGCACATCGAGATGAAGCAGCCGGCCGCCGCGTTCGATGAAGCCCTCCAGCAGCGTGAAGAGCAGCCGTTGCGCCAGCTGAAGCGCCTGCCAGGAGTCGACGCCCTGGATGTCGCCCAGCTTGGGGAACAGCGGGGTGAGGCTGACGGGGCAGGCCCAGTCGACGTCGACTGCGCGCGGCGCGTCGATGCGCAGCGTCAGCTCGAAGCGCGAGCCGTCGGGGTCGATGGCGGTGAGGGTTCTGTCGATGAAGGCGGTCATGAGGCCCAGGCCACGTGGGGAGACGGCGCATCATCCCTCAAACCGATACCCCACCCCATAGATCGACCGGATCCGCTCGCTCCCCGCGCCGGCGCGTTCCAGCTTGCGGCGCAGGTTCTTGATGTGGCTGTCCACCGCGCGGTCGGTGACCTCGCGGCCGTCGACGTGCAGCAGGTCCAGCAGCTGCGCTCGCGCGTACACGCGGCCCGGCTGCGCGGCCAGGATGTGCAGCAGCCGGAACTCGATCGGCGTCAGGTCCAGCGGCTGGCCACGCCAGCTGGCGCGCCAGCCGGCTTCATCGATGGACAGGGCTGGCGCGTCGGTCGACGCGGCCGCCACCGCGGCGGCGGTCGCCGCTTCGTGCGCCTGGCCGCGGCGCAGCGCGGCCTTCACCCGCGCCATCACCTCGCGCGGACTGAAGGGGTTCTTCGCGATGTAGTCGTCGGCACCGAGCTCCAAGCCCGTCAGGCGGTCCGATTCCTCGGCCCGCGCCGTCAGCATCAGGATGGGCACGCTGGTGATGGCGCGCAGCTCGCGGCACAGGGTGAAGCCGTCGACGCCCGGCAGCATCAGGTCCAGCAGCACCAGGTCGTGCCGCCGCGCGGTCCAGGCCGCGATCACCTCGCGGCCGTCGGCAACGCACTCGGGCTCGTGACCCGCCGCGCGCAGGTAGTCGGCCAGCAGCGCCGACAGCTTGGGCTCGTCCTCCACCACCAGCACGCGCGCCGGCGCGACGTCCTTGGGCATGGGCGACGGCGCTGCCGCCGTCACCACGATCGGTGGCCGGGGATCAGTCATGGACCGGCAGCTCCACGCGGATCCACAGCCCGCCCAGCGGCGACGGGGTCGCCGTGATGCGGCCCTCGTGCGCCTCGACGATGCGCTGGCAGATCGACAGGCCCAGCCCCGAACCGCCACCCTGTCGACTGCGTGAGCCGTCGACGCGGTAGAAGCGCTCGAAGAGGCGGGGCAGGTGCTCGGGACCGACGCCCGGCGCGGTGTCCTGCAGATCGACCACGACCTGCCGCCCGCTCACGCGCGCGCTGATGCTCAGCGCGCCGCCCGCATCGGTGTAGCGGCAGCTGTTCTCCAGCAGATTGCCCAGCAGCTGGCGCAAGCGGCGCTCATCGCCGAACACGGGCAGCGGCTCCTCCGGCAGGTCCAGCCGCAGCGCCAGACCGCTGCCGTGCAGCCGCTCGCCAAAGGCGCCGGCCGTCACGCCGATCAGCGCGCCCAGGTCCACCACGTCCTTGCGATAGGCCAGCCCGCCGACGTCCGCCAGCGACAGCTCGTGCAAGTCCTCGACCAGCTTGTGCAGCACCGCCACCTCGCCTTGCAGCGAGCGCAGCGCCTGCGCGTCGGGCTGGCGCACGCCGTCCTCGATGGCTTCCAGCTCGCCATGCAGCACGCCCAGCGGCGTGCGCAGCTCATGCGAGATGTCGGCCATGAACTCGCGCCGCATCGCCTCGTTGCGCTGCAGGGTCAGCGCCAGCTGATTGAAGTCGCGCCCCAATCGCGCCAGATCGTCGTCGCCGCGGCCCTCGGCCACCCGCACCGCGAAGTCGCCGGCCGCGAGCTGATGCGTCGCCGCGGCAACATGCCGTACCGGCCGCAGCAGCCGACGCGTGACCCACGCCGCCACGCCGCCCGCGAGCAGCACCGCCGCCGCGCCCACGATCCAGACCGAGCGCATCTGCGCGTCGTAGAAATGCTTCTCCGCGCCCGGACTCACCGATTCGATCGGGGTCAGCGCCAGCCAGCCCACCGTCAGGCCGTCGACGATGATGGCCCGCTCGATCGCGCGCTGCGCCTGCTCCGCCGTCGCCGGATAGCCGGCAATGCGCTCGCGATTCGAGTCGAAAAGCGTGAAGCGCCGCGTCGCGCCGGTGAGCTCCGCCGGCCCGTGCTTGGCCTTGATCGCCAGCATCTCGGCCTCCGGCACCAGGGGCCGCAGCAGCCGGCCCCACAGCTCGGGCTTCTCGCGCAGGAAGTCCCAGCTGTTGCCGTTGTCCCGGTAGCCCGCCGTCACGCTGGTGCGCGCCAGCTCCAGCCGGCTGATGGCCTGCTCGTTCAGATAGCCGATGAAGTCCCGGTTCAGGTTGACGTGCGAGAACACGCCCATCGCCAGCGCCACCGCCATCGCCGTCGAGAACACCGCGGCGAAGAGCCGCGCGGTCAGGTTCAGCCGCGGCAAGGGCAGGCGCGGCCACCCCGAGCGCGCGCGCTCGGCCGGCGCGGCCGGCACGCCCGACGAGCTGGCGGTGGTCGACGACGGCGCGGCCGTTGCGGAAGAAGAGGGCGTTGAGGACATGCGATGACGGGGAACGGATCGTCGGATCCATGGCTCTCGGCGGACGCGGCGCCGCGCGCGGAAACGAAAGTCATGGAGCGACGGCCCTTCTGGGGCGGCCGTCGCGCGCGAAGGGCGCATGATGGCCGCGTCGCGGACCGGGCGGCAAGCATCTCCGCGAGCGAGGGCGGACCTTCAAGGTCTCTCCACATTCCACGCGCAGCATGCGCCGCCATGCCCAGGATTCTCACATTCCGCGCGCGCGCGGCCGCCCGCCTCGCCAACGCCACATCCGCGACGATGACTTCCTTCACCCCCGATGGCCGCATCGCGCTACCCGCGCTGAGGGTGCTGCCCGCGCTGCTGCCGGTGGTGCTCGCGCTCGGGCTGAGCGCCTGCAAGAGCGACAGCGACGGCAAGGGCAAGGGCCCGCAGACGCCGCCCGAGGTCGGCGTGGTCATCGTCGGCACGCAGGACGCGCCGCTGACGCTGGAGCTGCCCGGCCGGCTGTCCGCCAGCCAGGTCGCCGAGATCCGTCCGCAGGTCAGCGGCATCGTGCTCAAGCGCCTCTTCGTCGAAGGCTCGACGGTGCGCGCCGGTCAGCCGCTGTATCAGCTGGACGCCGCGACCTATGAAGCCGAGCTCGCCCGCGCCGCGGCGGCGCTGCAGAAGGCCGAGGCCCAAGCCGGCGTCGCCCGCACCCGCGCCGAGCGCGACGCCGAGCTGCTCAAGGCCGATGCGCTGAGCCGCCAGGCTGCCGACGACAGCGCCAGCACCGCGCGTCAGATGCAGGCCGAAGTGGCCGTGGCCCGCGCCGCGCTGGACGCTGCGCGCGTGCAGCTGGAGCGCACCCGCATCAGCGCGCCGATCGCCGGCCGCACCGAAGTCTCGTCGGTCACCGCCGGGGCGCTGGTCACCGCCAATCAGACGCAGGCGCTGACCACCGTGCAGCAGCTGGACCCGATGCAGCTGGACATCGTGCAGAGCAGCGCCGAGATCCTGCTGCTGCGCCGTCAGCTCGATAGCGAAGGCAAGGGCGATCAGGGCGCGAGCCGCCAGATCCGGCTGCTGCTGGAGGATGGCAGCGAGCATCCGCAGGCCGGCACGCTGCAGGTCAGCGGCGTGACCGTGGACCGCGGCACCGGCGCCGTCACGCTGCGCGCCACCGTGCCCAATCCCAAGGGTACGCTGATGCCCGGCATGGTCGTGCGCGCCAAGCTGGTCGCCGGCGTGGACGGCGACGCCATCGTCGTGCCGCAGCAAGGCGTGACCCGCACGCCCACCGGCGACGCGTCCGCGCTGGTGGTCGGCGAGGGCAACAAGCTCGAGCTGCGCCGCCTCAAGATCAAGCGCGCGCTCGGCAACCAGTGGGTGATCGGGTCCGGGCTCAAGGTCGGCGACAAGCTGGTCGTCGAGGGCCTGCAGCGCGTGCGCGCCAACCAGGTCGTCACGCCGGTGCCGGCGGGCTCGACCAAGAACGGCAAGAAGAAGGGCGGCGCCGAGGGCGCGGCCAAGCCCGCGTCGGCGCCGGCCTCGGCCGCGTCGGTGGCCGCGGCGGCGACGCCCGCCACGGCGGCGGCGATCACGGCTGCCGCTGCGGCTGCCATGACGATGTCGACGACGCGCGGGAGCGTCTGATGGCCTCGTTCTTCATCGACCGGCCCATCTTCGCGTGGGTCATCGCCATCGTGATCATGCTGGCGGGCGGCGCCGCGGTGAGGATGCTGCCGCTGGAGCGCTATCCCGACATCGCCCCCACCCGCATCTCGATCAACACCAGCTATCCGGGCGCGGCCGCCAAGGCCATCGAGGACTCGGTCACGCAGGTGATCGAGCAGAACCTCAAGGGCATCGACGGCCTGTTCTCGATGGAGTCCTCGAGCAACGCCTCGGGCGGCGCCAGCACGGTGCTGAGCTTCGTCGCCGGCACCGATCCCGACCTGGCGCAGATGCAGGTCCAGAACAAGGTCTCGCAGTCGCTGTCGCGGCTGCCGCAGGCGGTGCAGGCGCAGGGCGTGCGCGTGACCAAGGCGGGCACCGAGAACCTGATGGTGATCATGCTCACCAGCGACGACCCGAACATGAGTTCGGCCGACCTGGGCGACTACCTGTCCAGCACGCTGGTGGACATCATCAGCCGCATCGAGGGCGTGGGCGACGTCAACGTCTTCGGCTCCGGCTACGCGATGCGCATCTGGCTGGACCCGACGCAGCTGCAGCGCTATGCGCTGGTCCCCGGGGACATCCGCAGCGCGCTGCTGGCGCAGAACACCGAGGTCTCCGCCGGTCAGCTCGGCGCGCAGCCCGCGCCCGAAGGCCAGCGCCTGACGGCCATCATCACCGCGCGCGCCAAGCTCACGACGGCCGAGCAGTTCCGCAACATCGTGCTGCGCGTGCAGCCTGACGGCTCCGCGCTGAAGCTGGGCGACGTCGCCCGGGTCGAGCTGGGCCGCGACAGCTACACGACCAACGTCAAGAGCACCGGCCAGACGGCCGCCGGCATGGCCATCCTGCCGGCCAGCGGCGCCAATGCGCTCAAGACCGCCGAGCTGGTCAAGGCCAAGCTGGCCGAGCTCGAACCCTTCTTCCCCCACGGGATGAAGTCGACCATCACCTATGACACGACGCCCTTCATCAGCGTCTCCATCGAGGGCGTGGTCCACACGCTGATCGAGGCGATGGTGCTGGTGGTGGCGATCATGTATCTGTTCATGCAGAACCTGCGGGCGACGCTGGTGCCCGCGATCGCGGTGCCGGTGGTGCTGCTCGGCACCTTCGGGGTGCTGGCGCTGGCGGGGTACTCGATCAACTCGCTGACCATGTTCGGTCTGGTGCTGGCCATCGGCCTGCTGGTGGACGACGCGATCGTCGTGGTCGAGAACGTCGAGCGCCTGATGCGCGAGGAGGGCCTGAGTCCCCGCGACGCGACCCGCGCCAGCATGAAGGAGATCAGCGGCGCCCTGGTGGGCATCGCGGTCGTGCTGTCGGCGGTGTTCATTCCGATGGCCTTCTTCGGCGGCTCGACCGGCATCATCTACCGCCAGTTCTCGATCACCGTGGTGAGCGCGATGATCCTGTCCGTGCTGGTGGCGATGAGCCTGTCGCCGGCGCTGTGCGCGACGCTGCTCAAGCCGGTGCACAAGGGCGAGCACGCCGCCCACGGCGGCCCCTTCGGCAAGCAGCTGGACGGGTTCTTCGGCGGCTTCAACCGCCAGTTCGACAAGTTCACCGAGCGCTACGTGACGCGGGTGCGCTGGCTGACGGCGCGCGGCGTGCGCAGCTTCCTGGTCTATCTGCTGCTGATCGGCGGCATGGCGCTGCTCTACAAGTCGCTGCCGACCTCCTTCCTGCCCGACGAGGACCAGGGCAGCCTGCAGATGCAGGTCCGCATGGCACCGGGCGCCACGGCCGAGCGCATGGAGGCCGTCGCGCAGGCGATGGAGGCCTATCTGGGCGAGCAGAAGGAAGTCCAGTTCTACAACCTGGTCCGCGGCGCCAGCGGCGACCAGGGCTCGGGTCAGGGCTTCATCCGGCTGACCGACTGGAAGGAGCGCCCCGATCGCCGGCAGAGCGCCGCCGCGTTGGCCGAGCGCTTCAGCCGCGAGCTGGGCAAGAAGATCCGCGACGCCAACATCTTCATCGTGCAGCCGCCGACGGTGCGCGGCCTGGGCGGCAGCGCCGGCATCCAGCTCTTCCTGCAGGATCTGGGAGGTGTCGGCAACGAGGCGCTGGCCGAGGCGCGCGATCGCCTGATCGACGAGGCTAACAGGCATCCCGAGCTGGCCCGCGCGCGCATCAACAGCCTGACCGAGACGCCGCAGCTGCAGATCAACATCGACGATCAGAAGGCCGGCACGCTGGGCGTGGCGACCACGACGATCAACGACACGCTGTCGATCGCGCTGGGCAGCAGCTATGTCAACGACTTCATCGACCGTGGCCGCGTCAAGCGCGTGCTGGTGCAGGGCGAGGGCGCCTACCGCGCCGATCCCGAGGCGCTGCGTCACTGGTACGTGCGCAACGCCAGCGGCACGATGGTGTCCTTCAACGCCTTCGCGACGGCGACCTGGCAGAACGGTCCGCGTCAGCTGGTCCGCTACAACGGCAGCGCCGCGTATGAGATCCAGGCCGACGTGCCGCCGGGCGTGAGCTCGGGCGCGGCGATGAAGGCGATGGAATCCATCATGCGCGAGATGCCGCCCGGCATCGGCTTCGAGTGGTCGGGCCGCAGCTATCAGGAGCGGCTCTCGGGCGACCAGGCGCCGATGCTCTACGCAGTGTCGGTGCTGTTCATCTTCCTGTGCCTGGCGGCGCTGTACGAGAGCTGGTCGGTGCCCTTCAGCGTGATGCTGGTGGTGCCGCTGGGCATCATCGGCGCGCTCGCGGCCAGCCATCTGGGCGGGCAGCAGAACGACGTGTTCTTCCAGGTCGGTCTCTTGACGACGGTGGGCTTGTCGGCGAAGAACGCGATCCTGATCGTGGAGTTCGCCGAGACCCTGCTGGGGCAGGGCATGGGCTTGCTGGAAGCGACGCTCAAGGCCTGCAAGCAGCGATTGCGGCCGATCCTGATGACCTCGCTGGCCTTCATGATGGGCGTGCTGCCGCTGGCCTTCGCGAGCGGCGCGGGCTCGGGCTCCCAGCGCGCGATCGGGGTCGGCGTGCTGGGCGGCATGGGCTCGGCGACGCTGCTGGGCATCTTCTTCGTACCGCTGTTCTATCTGTGGGTGAAGCAGCGCTTCAGCCGGGCGGGCAGGGTCGCGCCGGACGTCGGCGCGCCATCGTCCGGCTCTGATGCCGAGGGCAAGGGCCACGACCAGGACCACGGCGATCGGGGTCTGGGCAACGCGGAGGTGAAGGCATGAAGCGCAAGCTCCGAATGAAGCCGTTGACGACGTCGGCGGCGGCCCCGATGACACGTGCCGTGATGGCGCTGTGCGGCCTGCTCGCGCTGAGCGCTTGCGGCAGTCTGGTGCCCGCGACGGACCCCATCCGGCCGCCGGTGCGGGAGGACTTCCGCGTGCAGACGCCGGCGGTGTCGGCCGCGGCCTCGGGGCCGAGCGCATCCGTGCCCGCATCCGCATCCGATGCGGTCGTCGCCAACGAGTGGCGCGGTTTCTTCGCCGATGAGCGCATCGATCACGTCGTCGCCATCGCGCTGGGGCAGAGCCGCAGTCTGCGGGCGAGCGCCGCGACGGTGGAGCGCGTGCGGGCGCAGTACCGGATCGCGGAGTCGGATCGGCTGCCGCAGCTGTCGGCCGGCGCGTCGGCGACGCGGCAGCGCATGGCGACCAGCGATCCCGCCACGACCTATGCGGTGAACCTCGGCCTGGCGGCCTACGAGATCGATCTGTTCAATCGCCTCGGCAGTCTGGAGGGCGCGGCCTTGTCGCGCTTCCTGGCGGAAGAGGAGAACCAGCGCAGCGCGCGGCTGAGCCTGGTGGCCGAGGTCACCAATGCCTGGCTGACGCTGGCGGCGGAACGGCAACGTCTGATGCTGGCCGAGCAACTGCGAGACAGCCAGCGCCGCACGCTGGATCTGACCGAGCGGCAGTACCAGCTGGGCGCGAGTTCCGGGCTGGAGCGAGCGCGGGCGCGGGCGGCCTTCGAGTCGGCGCGCGGTGACGCGGCGCGCAGCGCGGGCGCGGTGGAGCAGGCGCGCTTGCGCCTGGAGCTGCTGGCGGGACAGCCGCTGGCGGATGAGCTATTGCCTTTGGGGCAGGACACGCGGGTCGCGACGGCGTTGCCGGAGATTCCAGGCGGACTGCCCGCGGATGTGCTGCTGCAGCGGCCCGATCTGCGCGCGGCCGAGCAGCGTCTGCGGGCGGCGGCTTTCGATGTCGGCGCGGCACGTGTGGCGCGCTTCCCGCGATTGACGCTGACCGCGAGCGCCGGAACGCGGAGCGGGGACCTGGAGGGATTGTTCAAGTCGGGCAGCGGCGTGTGGAGCTTGATGCCATCCATCGACTTGCCGATCTTCGACGGCGGCGCGCGCCGGGCGAGGGTCGAGGTCAGCGAGGCGACGCGCAAGGAGGCCCTGGCGAATTACGAACTGGCGTTGCAGTCGGCGTTCCGCGAGACGGCGGATGCGCTGGCGGTGCGGGATCGACTTGCCGAGCGGCTGGATGCGCAGCAGGCGCAGGTCGCGGCGGCTGAGCAGACGCTGCGGCTGGCGGAGCAGAGCTATCGGCTGGGGAGCATCAGCCAACTGGAGCTGCTGGATGCGCAGCGGCAGTTGGCGACTGCGCGGCAGCAGCTGGTGACGCTGCGGCAGACGGAGCAGGCGAATCGCGTGGAGCTGATGCGCGTGCTGGGGGGGCGCTGGGGGGCTTGAGGAGGAGGGTGGGGCTCGCTGTGTGCACCGGCCCTCATCCCAACCCCTCTCCCACTTCATGGGAGAGGGGCTTCGTTGCCCTTGCTCTGCCTTAGTCCGCCGTCCCGATGACCGGCAGATCCCGAACGAAGTCGTCCATCTGATACGGGAAGCACACCACGTGCGTCCGGATCGGGCTCTTGTTGATCCTGAGGATCAGCTTCACCAGCTCCGAGTTCTCATGGCAGCGCTCGCGCTCCACGCTGGCGAAGCGATTCGGCGCCTGCCGCAGCGACGTCACCAGATCCACGCTGTTCTGCGACGGAATCAGCGCATCGCTCACGAAGTGATAAACCTGGACCCGCGCCTCGGGCAGGTCATAGCGCTGGCTCGATCCCGGCAGGCTGTTCACGTTCAGCTGCGCCACCAGCGCGTTCTGCTTCCCCTCCAGATAGGACTTCCAGAACGCCGGCAGCACCTGCTTCCCATCGGCGCTGAAGACCTCTTCGGGCTTGTACGAATAGCCCTGATAAGCCTGATACGCGTCCATCACGCGTCGCAGATGCTGCGGGATCAGATCCAGATTCCCATACCGCGAGTAATCGTCCCGCGGCAAGCCCGCCAGCGCGCGCAGCGCCGAGTCCGCGGTGCGATACGAATCGAACGGCCCACCGCCGACGGAGACCTGCTTGATCGTGACATCCTCGGCCGCCAGATTGGGCAGCGACGCCATCGCGCCGAAGCCGCCCAGCGAGCCGCCGGTGACGCGCAGCTCGCGACCGAGTTCCGCCCGCTCGTGCTGGCGGAAGTATTCGCGCACCGCGATCAGCATGTCCTGGGTCTGCGCCGCCGTGTCAGTCGCGACCAGATAGGACTGCGGCAGCTTGGCCGAGTCGCCCAGGCCGATCAGATCCGGCACGAAGAAGACGTGGCCGCGGCCCGCTGCCATCAGACCAGGAATCGTGAGCACGTTGTTGCCCGCCGAGGGCGCATCGGTCGCATCGTTGTCCGCGGCGCCGCGATGTCCGATCACCATCGGCATGCCGTTGTAGTTCGGTCGCGATCCGTCGGCGTCTTGCGTCGGCATCAGCAGCATGCCGCTCAGCGTCACCGGATTGCCCTTGGCATCGGCGCTGCGGTAGGTCAGCTTGAGCGCCTTCGCCCCGTAGCGAGCGCCGGGGCTGACCAGATGCGGCAATTCCAGGCGCGCCAGCACCTTGAGGGCCTCGCGTTCGAACGCATTTCTCGTCTCGCGGCGCGCCAGCACGTCGATGAGGTCGTTGATCTGAGCGTGTGACAGCGTCGACTGCGGATGATCCCGGTCCAGCTTGAGCGGCAGGTCGGTCGCGTCGACGAGACTGCCGCGACGCAGGGTGCCCACCCCGAACCACGCGATGCGTTTTCCGCCCGCCCGGAGTTCGTAGGTTTCATCGGTCGTCAGCGCCTCTTGCGGCATCAAGGTGATGTGACCGGCGACGCCGCCCTGAGGCAGCGCCCGCTCGCTGGACGACACCGTCCGCATCGGCACCGGGCTCAGCGACTTGCCAATGAGCGTGAAGTCATTGCAGGCGCCCGCCGTCGGCGCGGTGTAGGTCAGCGTGATCAGCGGATCGACGAAGGCGCGGTCGACCCCATTGGAGGGCGTGACGTGCAGCGCCCGGCAACCGCTCACGGACGGCGGGACGATCTCGGCGGGCTTGACGGATTTGCCGCCCTCGCCATCGCCGCCGCCGGAACAGGCCGTCAGTGCGATCGCGGGGAGCAGGAGGGCGAGCGCCCAACCCGCGCGACGGCGCTGGGGCGGGCGAGGCGACGAGGCTTGGGCGTCGCAGCGCGGGGTCGGGGCGGTCACCGGGTCGGAGGACGCGAGCCGGCGGGAGGATGAGGAATGGTGCATGGGCATGAAGCTTGACGTTGACGAAAGCGTCGATGCTCGAAGCGGCCGTTCATTCGTCCAATGGCGGCGATCGGGCAGAGGCCGGCGCACCACCGACCCATGTCTGCGTATCGCTGACTTCCAACCCGGGCGCCGGCCCGCACGCGGTTTGCCCATCGGACACACGCATCACGCCCGGGCCGTTCGGCTTTTGTAGACTTCGTCCTGATGACTTCCTCGGCCCGCCTCTCTTCCGCAAGTCCTGGCCCCCTGGTGGGGGAACCCGCTGCCGAGTCGACGCCGCGCTTCGATCGCCTGGATGCCCTGCGCGGGCTGGCGATGGTGTGGATGACGGCGTTCCACTTCTGCTTCGACCTGAGCTACTTCCGGGTCATCGCGCAGGACTTCTACCGCGATCCTTTCTGGACCTGGCAGCGCAGCGCCATCGTCAGCTTGTTCCTGCTGTGCGCCGGCGCGGGGCAGGCGGTCGCGGTCGGGCAGGGCCAGACCGCCTTCCGCTTCTGGCGGCGCTGGGGCCAGATCATGGGCTGCGCGCTGCTGGTGTCCATCGGCTCGTACTGGATGTTCCCGCGCTCCTTCATCAGCTTCGGCGTGCTGCACGGGATGGCGCTGATGCTCATCCTCACGCGCTTCGGCTTCGCTCGACTGCCCAACATCGCGCTGTGGCTGCTGGGCGCGGTCGCGATCGCTTTGCCCTTCCTGATCCAGGATCCCTTCTTCGACACCCGCACCACGAATTGGCTGGGTCTGGTCACGCGCAAGCCGCTGACCGAGGACTACGTCCCGCTGCTGCCTTGGCTGGGACCGATGCTGTGGGGCTTCGCGCTGGCGCGCGCGGCGTCCGTGCGGACCTGGATGCAGCGCCCGCTGACCAGCGTGGCGCGGCCGCTGGCGCGGCTGGGTCGCTGGTCGCTGTCGTACTACATGCTTCACCAGCCGGTGCTGATCGGCGCGCTGATGGGCGCGCGGCAGATGGGGTGGATCTGAGAGCGGCGACAATCGCGCCCCATGAACGCTCCCTCCAAGACCCAAGTCCTGTTCGGCTTCCATGCCGTCACCGTGCGGCTCAAGACCGCGCCCGAATCGGTGCAGGAGATCCATTTCGACGGCACCCGCAAGGACCAGCGCATGCGCGCGTTCCTGGAGAAGGCCCAGGCCGCCGGCGCCAAGCTGGTCGAGAGCGATGACGACCGGCTGCAGAAGCTGGGCGGCTCGCACCGCCATCAGGGCGTGGTGGCGCGGGTCAAGGCGGTGGGTCAGTCGCACTCGCTGGACGACGTGCTGGACGGCGTCGAGGGGCCGCCGCTGGTGCTGGTGCTGGATGGCGTGACCGATCCGCACAACCTCGGCGCCTGCCTGCGCGTGGCCGACGGGGCCGGCGCGCATGCGGTGGTCGCGCCCAAGGACCATGCGGTGGGCCTGAACGCGACGGTGGCCAAGGTCGCCAGCGGCGCGGCCGAGACCGTCCCCTATCTGATGGTCACGAATCTGGCGCGCACGCTGGGCGAGCTCAAGGAGCGCGACATCTGGGTGATCGGGACCTCGGACCAGGCGGAGAAGACCCTGTACGACCTGGACCTGACCGGTCCGGTGGCGCTGGTGCTGGGCGCCGAGGGCGACGGCATGCGTCAGCTCACCGCCAAGACCTGCGACGAGCTGGTGCGCATCCCCATGCAGGGCGCGGTGGAGAGCCTGAACGTCTCGGTCGCCGCGGGCGTGAGCCTGTACGAGGCGCTGCGGCAGCGTCAGGCCAAGGCCCGATAATCGCCTCACTGCGGCCCTTCGGGGCCGCGCCAACATCTGAAGGCCCCGTGTGGGGGCCGCTCTTTACCGGATCGCACACCGCCATGGCCGTCATCGAAGTCAAGCACCCCCTCGTCAAGCACAAGATCGGCTTGATGCGGGAGGGCGACATGTCCACCAAGAAATTCCGTGAGCTGACCAACGAGGTCGCCCGTCTGCTGGCCTACGAGGCGACGGCGGACTTCCCGTTGGAGAAGACCACGATCGAAGGCTGGTGCGGCGAGGTCGAGGTCGACCAGATCGCCGGCCGCAAGGTGACGGTGGTGCCCATTCTGCGCGCGGGCCTGGGCATGCTGGACGGCGTGCTGGACATGATGCCCAACGCCAAGGTCAGCGTGGTCGGCCTGGCGCGTGACCATGAGACGCTTCAGCCGGTGAACTACTTCGAGAAGTTCGTCGGTCAGCTGGACCAGCGCACGGCGCTGATCATCGACCCGATGCTGGCGACCGCCGGCTCGATGATCGCGACGGTGGACCTGCTGAAGAAGCGCGGCTGCAAGGACATTCGCGCGCTGGTGCTGGTGGCCGCGCCCGAAGGCGTGGCGGCGCTGAGCCAGGCCCATCCGGACGTCCGCTGCTGGACGGCCGCGATCGACTCCCACCTCAACGAGAACGGCTACATCATCCCGGGCCTGGGCGACGCGGGCGACAAGATCTTCGGGACCAAGGACGCGTGAGCGGCCCGGCGCCCGAGGCGCTGAAGCCCGCTTTCGCCGCTTTCGCCGCTTTCGCCGCTTTCGCCGCTTTCGCCGCTTTCGCCGCTTTCGCCGCTTAAGCCGAGCCGGTCGCGCCCGCCACCCGATCCGCATACAGCGCCTCGAGCCGACGTCCGCAGACGCGGATGTCGAAGCGCTCCATCGCCAGCGCGCGGGCCTGGCGCCCCATGGTGTCGAGCAGTTCACCGTCGCCCAGCAGGGCGCACAGGTGCTGGGCGAGCGCCTCGTGGTCGTGCTCGGCGAAGGCGAAGCCGGTGCGGCCGTGGGTGATGCCCTCGTCGCGCCCGCCGACCGACGAGGTCACGACCGGCACGCCGGCCGCCTGTGCCTCCAGGATGGAGATCGGCAGCCCCTCGGCATCGCCGGATTCGCTGACGACGCTGGGCAGGCAGAAGATCGCGCTGTGTCCCAGGAGCTGGCGCACGTCCTCCGAGGTCTTCGCGCCGAGGAAGTCGACCGGCGCGCGCAGCTCCCGGGCGATCGCCTCGTTGCGCTCCTTCAGCGGGCCGTCGCCGACCACCTTCACGCGGGCCTCGGGGAAGCGCCGGTGCACCAGGGCCATGGCGCGGATCAGCACCTCCAGCCCCTTCTTCTCGACTTGCCGTCCGACGAAAAGGATGTGCGGCGGACGCGAGCTCGGCGGGATCGGCGCGGGGTGGAAGGCGGTGACGTCCACACCGATGAAGACTTTCTCGATCTTGTTGGCGGGCAGGCCGTAGCCCATGATCGCGCGCTGGCGCACCGCCTCGGAAACGGCGATGAAGGACACGCGCGGGTCGGCGGCCATCTCGCGCAGCTGGCGGGGATAGTCGCGCAGGTGCTCGCCGGCCTTGCCGGACTCCCACCACTCGGGATGGGTGTGGATGTCGTAGCCGTGCAGGGTGACGACCACGGGCAGATCCAACTGCTTGAGCCAGGACCAGGCGGCGACGGCGTCGACGCCGAAATGCGCGTGGATCAACTCGGGGCTGGGGCCGTCGACCGGCGTCATCAGCGCGCGCAGCGAGGCGGGCATCGGCCAACCCAGCCGGCGGAACAACCGCCAGCGCCAGCGATCGAGCGCGTTGTCGGGGGTGATCAGATGGATCCGCAACCCGTCCAGGGACAGTCCTTTCGGTGCCAGGCGCTGGCCCACCAGCGTCGCCTGCCAGTTCGTCAGCTTCAAGGCCTGCTGTTTCACGAAGGTCTCGGACAACGGCAGCAAGGCGTTGCGGACCACAAGTACACGTCTCAACGCGCCCTCCGGATCGGCCTCCGTTCGAGCGAAGGCTGTTCTTGTCGATGAATGGGCGGAATCTTCGGAAAGTGTTGCAAAGTTGTAAACACTCGAAGCGGGGGGAACGCGAGGGAAACGGGCGAGGAATCGGCAGAAGGGCCGCAGGCCAAAGCGTCTTAGACGACGCCCAACGCCCCCAGCACGCCACCGCCCACGACCATCCACACGATGCCCAGCTTGGTCCGCATCGTGAGGAACAGCGTGGCCAGCATCAGCGCCAGGGTCGCCCAGCGGTGGTGTTCGTCGACGAGATAGGGCGCCGCCAGCAGCCAGCCGGTGGCGAGCATCAGCCCCAGCGTCAGCGGCGCCATGCCGACGGTGAAGGCGCGCACCCCGATGTGGTCGCGGTTGCGGCGCGCCCAGCGCGTCGCCGCCAGCACCAGCGTGGTCGAGGGCAGCATGATCCCCAGCATCGCCGCCATCGCGCCGATCAGGCCGGAGACGTTGAAGCCCAGCACCGCCACGAACAGGATGTTGGGGCCCGGCGCCGCCTGCGCCAACGCGATCGAGCTGGTGAAGCTCTGATCCGTCAGCCAGTGGCGCTCGTCGACCAGGAAGCGGTGCATGTCGGGCGCCGTCGTGATCGCGCCGCCGATCGACAGCAGCGACAGCACCAGGAAGTGCAGCATCAACGCGCCGAGCTCGGGCCAGCTCAGGCTGCCCATCAGCACGCTCATGGCTGAACGTCCCGTGCGCGCCGGAGCGCCAGCAGCGCCAGCGCCATGCCCAGGCCGCCCACGCTCAGCACGATCCAGAACAGCGGCAGCTTCAGCCAGACCGTCGCGCCGATCACCAGCGCCGCCAGCGCCAGGCCGGGCCACAGTCCCACCGGGTTCTGCTTGAGCGAGGGCAGTAGCTTCAGACCCGTCGCCAGGATCAGGCCGGCCGAGACCGCGCCCATGCCGCGCAGCGCGCCGGTCATGCGCGGGGAGGCCAGCCAGGTCGTGGACAGCGCCGCCAGGATCAGCACGATCACGGCGGGGAACACCATCATCCCGGCCAGCGCCACCATCGCGCCGCGCAAGCCGAAGAAGCGGTCGCCGATCATCAGCGAGATGTTCACGATGTTGGGCCCGGGCAGCACTTGCGCCACGGCCAGGGTCTCGACGAACTCCTCGCGTGTCATCCATCCCAGGCGCTCGACCAACTCCCTCTGAGCGACGGCCAGCACGCCGCCGAAGCCTTGCAGCGCGAGTCGGCTGAAGGCCCAGAACAAATGGCAGAGGGAGCGCGGCCCGGCGCCCCCTTCGCTCAACGCAGCACCTTCAAGGCGTCAGGGTTGACGATGCCGCTGGGTTTGCCGGCCATGAAGTTCAGGACGTTGTCGAAGGCCGCGTCGAAGTACATCTGGTAGCTGTCCAACTCCACGTAGCCGATGTGCGGCGTGCACACGGCGTTCTCCAGCCGCAGCAGCGGATGGCCTTGCAGGATGGGCTCGGACTCGAAGACGTCGATGGCCGCCATGCCGGGACGGCCACGGTTCAGGCCGGACACCAGCGCGCCGTCCGCGACCAGTTCCGCCCGCGATGTGTTGACGAAGAGCGAGGTCGGCTTCATTCGCGCCAGATCCTCGGCCGTCACGATGCCGGTGGTCTCGTCGGAGAGCCGCAGGTGCAGAGAGAGCACGTCGGCCTGCTCGAAGAAGGATTCGCGCGTGTCCGCCGCCTGGTGGCCGTCGGCCTGGGCGCGCAGCCGCGAGCCCTCGCTGCCCCAGACGATGACCTGCATCCCGAAGGCCTTCCCATACCCGGCCACCAGCTGGCCGATCTTGCCGTAGCCCCAGATGCCCAGCGTCTTGCCGCGCAGCACCATGCCCAGGCCGAAGTTGGGCGGCATGGAGCCCGACTTCAGGCCCGACTGCTGCCAGACGCCGTGCTTGAGCGTGGAGATGTACTGGGGCAGCCGGCGCATCGCGGCCATGATGAGCGCCCAGGTCAGCTCGGCCGGTGCGATCGGTGAGCCGCCGCCTTCCGCCACCGCGATTCCGAGCCGCGTGCAGGCGTCCAGATCGATGTGCTTGCCGACCCGGCCGGTCTGCGAGATCAGCTTGAGCTTGGGCAGCTTTTCCAGCAGTTGCCGAGGGAAATGGGTCCGTTCGCGGATCGTTACCAACACTTCGGCATCACGCAGCCGTACCGACAGCTGCCCGATTCCCTTGACGGTGTTGGTGAAGACCTTGGCGTTCAGCGCGTCCAGCTTGGCGGCGCAAGGCAGCTTGCGCACGGCGTCCTGGTAATCGTCGAGGATGATGATGTTCATAGGCGTGCGGGTTCCGATCCTAACCGTGTCGCCGGGCAGGCCCAAGGCCATCGGGCGAGCGCCGTGCAACAGAACTCAACAGGCACTAGCATCCGGCCCGCTTCGCATCCGGGGGGCGCCGCATCGGGCGCGTCCCCTTCGTTCATTCGCCAGCATTCGCCAGCCAATCACCCGTGATGGGCTGAGCACGACAAGGAGATCTCTCATGGACATGTACGCCGCCACCGTCCCGGTGTTCGACCGCACGCTCGCGAGCATGCAGAACTGGATCCGTATCGCGCGCGATCACGCCAAGGCCAAGGGCTTCGACGAGTCGGTCTATCTGACGCTGCGCCTGGCGCCGGACATGCTGCCGCTGCCGCGCCAGATCCAGATCGCCAGCGACGCGGCCAAGAGCGGCGCCGCCCGTCTGGCGGGGATCGAGGTGCCGAGCTGGCGCGACGACGAGGCCACGCTGGACGACCTGATCGCCCGCATGCAGAAGACGCGCGACTTCGTGAAGTCGGTGAGCGCCGAGCAGATCAATGGGAGCGAGACCCGCGCGATCTCGGTTCCGCGCCGCGACAAGGAGCCCTACAAGTTCGAGGGCCAGGACTTCGTCCGGTTCTTCAATCTGCCCAACTTCTACTTCCACGCGACCACGCTGTATGCGCTGCTGCGCCACGCGGGTGTGCCGATCGGGAAGATGGATTTCCTGGGGCAGGCGAAGTAAGGGACCGAGGTCGTACGCCAGACCTCGAATACCCTCTCCCCAGCCCTCTCCCGCAAGCGGGCGAGGGGGCATGCGGCTCGCTGCCATGCGACCACCGCGGTCGCCGTTCGCTTCCTCTCCCGCAAGCGGGCGAGGGGGCAAGAGGGCGAGGGGGCATGCGGCTCGCTGCCAAGCGACCACCACGGTCGCTGTTGACTCCCTCTCCCGCAGGGCGGGAGAGGGCGGGGGAGAGCGGGCGAGGGGGCAAGAGGGCGAGGGGGCATGCGGCTCGCTGCCGAGCGACCGCCGCGGTCGCTGTTGACTCCCTCTCCCGCAGGGCGGGAGAGGGCGGGGGAGAGGGTGGGAGCTCTCGCAGTCCGCAGTCTCAGCCCAGGCACCGCAGCGCCGCCGCGATGGCGGCGTCGCGCTGCTTGACGTAATCGTCGAAGGACGAGAACGCCCGCTTGGCCGGATCCTGGTTCAGCACGTAGATCGTGGACACCAGATGCCGTGCCGGAACGAAGATGCTGTAGAAGCTCAGCGGACCGGGCCGCGAGAGATCCTTCTGATGCAGCGCCAGCACCTCCGCGTCGCCCACGCGCTCGCGCTTGACGACGGCATCGTCCTTGGACGTCGCGGAGCGCTCCGCGATCTGCTGCATCTGCGCCAGGATGGCGGCGCGGTCCGCCTCCGCCGATTCCGGCGTCGACAGCTCCACCTTGAAGTTCACGAAGGGCAGGCCCTGCGGCGTCGCCAGCAGCACCCGGTAGCCGTCGGCCATCGACACCTGCCGCGTCCCGCTCGCCGTCGAAACCGAGCGCGTCGGGACCGATTCCGGCAGACGGCCGCGCTCCAGCAGCTTCAACTCGCCCTTGCCGACGCAATCGGCGATCGGGCCCAGCGGATCGCCGCTGCGTTCGGCGCGGGCCGGGGCCGTGGTCAACACCAGTGCGGCGGCCACCGGCAGCAGGCAGACGTGGAGCAATTTCATTCGCGATCCCTCGGAAGCGTCTTGGAAGGGACGCAGTATCACGGCGCTGAGCGCCGTCCTCGTTCCCCCGAAAGAGCGGAACGGGCACAGGGGAAACCCCCAAGAGCGGGCCGGACGCCGAACCTGCCGAACTCAGCCCAGCAGCCGGCGCAGCAAGCTCTTGCTTTGCTCCAGCTGGCGGTTCAGGAAGACCAGACGCGCCTCGGCCTCGGCCTGGTTGAAGGTCCGGGCGACCTCGGTGTAGATCGCCGTGCGCAGATGCCACAGGTCCTGCGGATGGCGGCTGTGCACGATGTGGCGAAGCAGGGCCCGGATGCGCTCCTGCGCCGCGGCGTCGCGGGAAGCCTCGGCCCGCTCGCCCAGGTCGGCCAGCGTCGTCCGGAACGAGGTCCGCAGCCGGGCCATCGCCCGGGCGCTGGCTTGTGGCCGGCGTCCGTCGCGCGGCCATAGCCGCATCAGGCTCTGGAAGATGGAATCCCCACCGCGCCGCCGTGCCGGTGCGTCGTTCATCGCCGCGCCCCCGGTGCCGCCCAGGCGCGAGACCGGCTCCGCCCAGGCGAGCGAATCGGCACAGCGCGTTTCCAGTTCTTCCAGATCCGTGGGGTCGACCGCCTCGGCCGCATCGACCATCTCATCCCAACGAGACAGACTCGGACTCGCCTTCATGGTGTGTTCTTCGTGGCGTTGCTCGGCGCGCGTCCCTCGACGTCCGGTTCCCCCATGGAACCTCCCTCAATCGCGCGGCGTCCCGGCATCTATGGCCCGGATCGCGAGACGATTGTGGTTTTCGCCCTAGCACGATGAACCCTGAATAAGGCAGTGACAGGGCCCTCACATCGTGCTCAAGTTCTCATCCGACCTGCCGATAAAGGGCTGACTGGGAGGTCGGACGGGCCTCAAGAAGGGAAATGGACGGTCGCCACCGTCCAATTGCCCGGATTCCCGTCCGAGGGGGCCGGACACAATCCGGACAGGCGGCCGAAGGGCCCGGCCGGGATGTGCCCGACCGCGCCCGCCGTGCCGGAACGACCCGCGTCGAAAGCCCGATCACATGGACATCGCCCGACCCAGCATGCAGAACTTGAGCGTTCCCGCCCCGCTGGCCCAGGAATGGGAGCAGCTGCTGACCCGCGCCCGCGAGGGCGCCCTGCCGCTGCCCGAGCTGATGGACCGGGGCAACTTCTTCCAGGGCCAGAACCTGGGCGAGGCCGCCGCCCATCTCTATGAGACCTGGCTGACCCGCGAGGACCACCCCGCTGCCGCCCGGCTGGTGGCCCTCTACAACTGGGGCACGGTGCTGGGCAACATCCAGCAGCACGCCCGCGCCGAGCAGGTCTATCTGCAGGCCCTGGCCATCAGCCCGAGCTTCGCCCAGGCGCGGCTCAATCTGGGCCATCAGCTGGAGCACCTGGGCCGCGTCGACGAGGCGCTGGCCGCCTGGGCGCAAGTCCATGACGCCGAAGGCTCGATCGAGGCGCTGGGCGCCGACCCGACGGGCCTGCGCACCCACGCCTTCAACAATGCCGCCCGGCTGCTCGAGGTCCAACGCCGTTACGAGGAATCCGAGGCGCTCATGGTCCGCAGCCTGACGCTGAATCCCGAGCAGACCGACGTGATGCAGCATTACGTGCACATCCGTCAGAAGCAGTGCAAGTGGCCGGTGTACCAGCCCTTCGGCGAGGTCACCCACAACAAGCTGCTGATCGCGACCTCGCTGCTGGCCACGCTCAGCGCGACCGACGATCCGGCGCTGCAGATGGGCGCCGCCCAGCGCTTCGTCCACGAGAAGGTGACGAAGCAGAAAGAGGTGCTGTGGAAGCATCCCGTCTCGGTCGCCGCGCGCGCCGAGGGCGGCAAGATCAAGATCGGCTACCTGTCCGGCGACCTGTGCATGCACGCCGTGGGCCTGCTGACGGCCGAGCTCTACGGCCTGCATGACCGCCAGAAGTTCGAGGTCCACGCCTTCGACTGGAGCCGCGACGACGGCACCGCGCTGCGCAAGCGGCTGCTGATGTCGATGGACAAGGTCTGGCGCCTGCACGGCCTGGACGACGCCACCGCCGCCAAGCTGATCGCGCAAGCCGGGATCGACGTGCTGGTCGACCTGCAGGGCCTGACCAGCGGCGCCCGCCCCAATATCCTGGCCCACCGGCCCGCGCCGGTGCAGGTCAGCTACCTGGGCCTGCCCGCGACCTCGCTGCTGCCGGGCGTGGACTGGATCATCGCGGACCGCTTCGTGATGCCGCCCGAGTACCTGCCCTACTGCAGCGAGAAGCCCATCTACCTGCCGCACTGCTACCAGGTCAGCGACCGCCAGCGCGAGATCGGCGCCGATCCCACCCGCGCCCAGTACGAGTTGCCGGAGAACGCCTTCGTCTTCTGCTCCTTCAACAACAACCACAAGATGAACGCCGAGATGTTCGGCGCCTGGATGGAGATCCTCAAGGGCGTCCCGAACAGCGTGCTGTGGCTGCTGGCGGACAACGAGTGGGCCCGTGCCAACCTCGAGCGCGGCGCGCGCGAGGCCGGCGTCGATCCGGCCCGGCTGATCTTCGCCCCGCGCGTCGCGCCGCCGGACTACCTGGCCCGCTTCCAGCTGGCCGACCTGGTGCTGGACACCTTCCCGTACAACGCCGGCACCACCGCCAGCGATTGCCTGTGGATGGGCACGCCCATCCTGACGCGCTCGGGCCGCAGCTACATCTCCCGCATGTGCGGCAGCCTGCTGACCGCCGTCGGCCTGCCGGACCTGATCACTTTCTCCCTGGACGAATACGTGCAGCGCGCCATCCAGATCGGCCTGAATCCGGGCCGGGCCCGCTCCTACAAGCGCTACCTGCGCGACGAGGGACGCAAGAGCGCACTTTTCGATATGCCCGCCATCGTGCGCGACATGGAGCGCGAATTCGAGCAATTGGCACTCGCCCACCGCGGCTGAACTTGACAAGATTCGCGAACCCATCAAACCCGCCCCATGACCCGGCCGCACGACCCCTTCTTCGACGGTGACCAGCGCGCCCGCCGCCCCGGCCTGCGCCTGGCGGCCGAGGACGGCCATCGCGCGCCCGGCATGCCGGAGGAGCCGCACGACCCGCTGGCCGACCTGGCCCAGCAACCCGCGATCGACCCGCTGCTGCAATGCCTGGCCTGGCTGACCCAGCACCATGGCCGCTCGCGCTCGGTCGAGTCGCTGCGCGCCGGCGCCCCGGTCGAAGGGGCGCTGAGCCCGGATCAGGCCATCCGCCTGATGCGCGAAGCCGGCTACAACGCCGGCCTGCTGCGCAAGGGCATCGAAGAGATCAACCCGCTGCTGCTGCCCGCGGTGCTGCTGCTCAACGGCGGCGACGCCTGCGTGCTGGTGCGCCGTCTGGACGAGGATCCGGCCGCCGGCGGCCTGCGCTACGAAGTCGTCTTCCCCGGCCCCGAGGCCGCCAGCTGCGTCGCCCCGGCGGCCGAGCTGGACCAGGAGTACAGCGGCTTCATCCTGGCGGTCACGCCGCAGGAGACCTCGCAAGCCCGGCCGATCGCCGGCAAGACCGATCAGCCGCTGCTGCAGCCGGACTCGCACTGGCTGTTCGGCACGCTACGCCGCTTCATCCCGTATTACCGCTCGGCCATGCTGGCCGCGCTGCTGAGCAACGTGCTCATGCTGGTGTCCGGTCTGGTGACCTCGGTCATCTACGACAAGGTCATCCCGCATCACGCCTTCGTCACGCTGTGGACGCTGGCCGTGGGCGCCGGGCTGGCGCTGCTGTTCGACCTGTTCTCGCGCCAGCTGCGCAGCCACCTGATCGACCTGGCCGGCCGCAAGACCGACCTGATCGTCGGCGCCAAGCTGTTTCGCCAGACCCTGGGCGTGCGCATGGAACACCGCCCCGCGTCCGCCGGTTCCTACGCCCATTACCTGGCCCAGGTCGAGGTCGTGCGCGACTTCTTCACCTCGGCCACGATGTCGGTCCTGACCGATCTGCCCTTCGTGCTGCTGTTCGTGGCGATGACCTTCATCATCGGCGGCCCGCTGGGCTGGGTGCTGGTGCTGGCCATCCCGCTGATGCTGGCGATGAGCTTCGGCATCCAGGGCTATCTGCGCCGCGCGATGCGCACCAACATGACCGAGTCCGCCGACCTGCACGGCACCTTGGTCGAGGCGCTCGAAGGCCTGGAAGACCTGAAGACCTCCGGCGCCGAGGGCCGCTTCCTGCGCCGCTACGAGCAGAGCACCGCCATCGTCGCCGAGTCCGCGCTGCGCGCCCGCACCATGGCCAGCTGGAGCATGAATATCTCCATGACCATGCAGCAGGCGATCAACCTGGTGATGCTGGTCTGGGGCGTGTACCTCATCAGCGAGAGCACCATCAGCGCCGGCGCCCTGATCGGCGCGGTGATGTTTGCCGGCCGCGCCACGGTGCCGCTGAACAGTCTGGTGAGCCTGGCCACCCGTTATCAAGGCGCGCGGGCCGCGATGCTGTCGCTCAACGCCGTGATGAGCGCGCCGCTGGAGCGCGAGTCCAACCGCAACTACGTCCCGCTGAATCAGATCACCGGCCGCATCGGCCTGAACGACGTCGGTTTCAGCTATCCGCCGCAAGGGGATGCGCAGTCGCCCAAGGTGCTGCGCAACGTCACGCTGCGCATCCAGCCGGGCGAGCGCGTGGCCATCCTGGGCCGCATCGGCTCCGGCAAGTCGACGGTGTTGCGCATGCTGGCGGGCCTGTACCAGCCGACCGAAGGCATGGTCGACGTCGACGGCATCGACCTGCGCCAGGTCGATCCGGCCGAGTTCCGCGGCAAGGTCGGCTTCGTGTCCCAGGAGCCGCGGCTCTTCCACGGCACGCTGCGCGACAACGTGCTGATGGGCCGCCATGTCGACGCGCAGCGCCTGGTCGAGGTGGCCAAGCTCACGGGCCTGGACCGCGTCGTCGCCGGCCATCCGATGGGCTGGGACCTGCCGGTCGGCGAGATGGGCTCGCTGTTGTCGGGCGGTCAGCGCCAGCTGGTGGCGCTGGCGCGCAGCCTGGTCGCCAAGCCTCAGATCCTGCTGATGGACGAACCCACCAGCTCCATGGACGCCCAGTCCGAGATCGCCTTCCTGCGCCAGCTGCGCGACGCCGCCGGCAACTGCACGCTGATCATGGTCACGCACCGTCCGGCGGTGCTGGAACTGGTCTCGCGCATCGTCGTCGTCGACAGCGGCCGCCTGGTGATGGACGGCCCGCGCGACCAGGTACTGGCCGCGCTGTCGGGCGCGCGTCCGCCGGGTCAACAGGCGGCTCCGGGACAACCGGGCCAGCCCGGTCAGGGCCAGCCGGCCGAGCAGGGCGCGCCAGTGCACGTCCATCCGGCCGCCCAGGCCATGAATCGCGCGGCCTCGGTCTGATCCGAAGCCGCTGATCCCACACCCCCGAGCCCCCGCCATGTCGCAGTCCCGCAGTCTCAGCCGCGAAGAAGGCCTGTTCGTCGGCAGCGTCCAATCGGCGCTCATCGACGAGCCGCTGCCGCGCGCCGTCTGGGCGCTGTACCTGATCGGCGCGGTGCTGCTGGCGGGCATCGTCTGGGCTTCGCTGGCCACCGTCGACGAGGTCACCCGCAGCGACGCGCGCATCGTGCCGGACGGCAAGGAGCAGGTCATCGCCAGCCTGGAATCGGGCACCTTGGGCAAGCTGCTGGTCCATGAGGGCGAGGAGGTCGAGGCCGGCCAGGCACTGGCCGAGCTGGACCCGACTCGCGCCGAGGCCGCCGAGAACGAGAGCCAGGCCAAGCGCCTGGGCCTGATGGCGCAGGTGGCGCGGCTGCGTGCCGAGGCGCTGGGCGTGGCGCTGAAGTTCCCCGACGAGGTGCGCCATGTGCAGCGCCTGGTCGACAGCGAGACCGAGGTCTTCGACACCCGCCGCCGCGTCTTGGACGAGGCCGTCTCCAGCAGCAACCGCAGCATCGGGCTGTTGTCCAGCGAGCTCAAGCTGGCGCAGGACATGGCGTCCAAGGGGCTGATGTCCAACGTCGAGGTGATGCGGGTCACGCGCCAGGTCAACGAACTGCAGCAGCAGCGCAACGAGCGCATCAGCCGCTTCCGCCAGGATGCCAGCACCGAGCTGTCCAAGGCGCAGACGGATCTGGCGCAGCTGGACGAGCAGCTGGTGGTGCGGCGCGACGCGGTGACGCGCTCGGTGCTGAAGTCGCCGGTCAAGGGGCTGGTGAAGAACATCAAGATGAACACGGTCGGCGGCGTGATCTCGTCGGGCTCGCCCATCATGGAGATCGTGCCCATCGGGCCGCGCATCCTGGTGGAGGCGCGCATCAAGCCCAAGGACATCGGCTACATCCAGGTCGGCCAGGAGGCGGTGATCAAGCTCAACGGCTATGACTTCAACGTCAACGGCGGGCTGCATGCCAAGGTCGAGTACGTCAGCCCGGACGCGCTGGGCGAGACGGAGAAGAACAACGAGGGGACGTATTACCGCGTGCTCATGACCGCGGAGCGGAACACGCTGCGCGCGAAGGGTGAGCCGCTGCCGGTCATCCCCGGCATGACGGCGATGGCGGATATCCGGACCGGGGAGCGCTCGGTGCTGAGCTATCTGCTGCGGCCGATGCTGAAATCGCGTGAGGCGATGCGGGAGCGTTGAGCGCCGAGCGCGGAACGCCGAGCATTGACCCCGAAGACCCTCTCCCCAGCCCTCTCCCGCAAGCGGGCGAGGGGGTAGGGCGGGCGCTCTCCCGCAAGAGGCGAGGGGCCATGCAGCTCGGTCCCGTATGACTCCCTCTCCCGCGGGGCGGGAGAGGGCAGGGGAGAGGGTGGGAGCGTCGCAGTACGCCAGCCCCTGCGGCCGCCGATAGCGGAACAAGCAGGTGGACGACAGCCTTATCCGGGCTTCTGAATCCGCGTGGAATGGTCCAGTACAGGCATGGGAAATTGCTTGCAGTACGCGTGACCATGACAGCCTCCACTCCGCGCCGGAGCACTCGGCGCGCCCTGACTTCCGTGTTCCACTCCGCCGCCGCGGCCGCTTTGCTGGCCGGCGTGGCCGCGCCCGCCTGGGCGCAGGACCCGCCGCCAAGCCGCTGCTCCGACGAGCGCACCTTGCCGCCCGCGCAGCTGTCCGCCAAGGATACGGCGCTGCTGGCGATCAGCGACTCCGACCCCCGCGCCCAGCTCCAGGAGCTGGTGCAGCGCGCGCTCGCCCGCAGCAAGGCGATCGGCGCGGTGCGGCTGCTGACGCAGTCCGCCGAAGCCGACCTCGCCGAAGCCAAGGCGCAGCGCCTGCCGACGGTGACGCTGGGCCTGACCGCCGGCCACACCGGCACCATCCTGCCCGGCGACGGCCCCGGCAACACCACCAGCGGTATGCAGGGGCGCGGCTCCGTCAGCGTCAGCGCGCCGCTGTGGGATTCCGGCCGCATCACCAAGCTGACCGAATGGCGCGCCCAGCTCGCCGACGCGGCCCGCTTCGGCCAGTCCAGCGCGGAGGAGCAGCTCGCGCTGCAGACCGTGTCGCTGGCGCTGGACCGCGGCCGCTATCAGCTGCAAGCCCAGGTCTACAGCCAGTACGTGCGCAAGATGGCTTGCCTGGTCGAGGCGCTGGACATCATCACCAAGGCCGACCGCGGCCGCGCCAGCGAGCTGGTGCAGGCGCAGAAGAGCCTGCAGCAAGCCGACCTGCAGTACGAGCAGACCACCTCCGCCCTGCGCCAGACCGAGGTCCGCCTGAAGCGCTTCGTCGGTGACGAGCTGCCCCGCAGCGCCGCGATGAGCGCGGTGCTGGCCCGGCTGCCCGATCTTGACGAGATGATGGCCGACGTGATGGTCTCCGCCGACGTGGCCCAGGCCTCCGCCACCGCCCAGGCGCAGCGCAGCTACGCCGAGTCGGTCCGCGCCGGCCAGCAGCCCAGCGTCAGCCTGCTGGTCTCCGGCAACACCACCGTCGGCCAGGCTCGCCAGACCGACTGGATCGGCGGCGTGACCGTCAACATCCCCATCGTCCAGCCAGGCGCGGATTCGGCGCTGACCTCGGCCCGCCGCCGGGCCCAGGCCGCCTCGCTGCAGCGTGACGAAACCATCGAGGCCAAGCGCTACCGCGTCCAGGAGATGTACGAGGCCGCGTCCTCGTCGCTGGACCGCTCGCGCCGCCTGGTCGACATCCTGCGCAGCAGCGAACGGGTGCGCGGTTTCACGCTCCAGCAATGGCAGCAGTTGGGACGCCGCTCGCTGTTCGACGTGATGGCCGCGGAGGGCGATTACTACTCGATGCGCATCTCCCATGTGAACGCGCTCTACGACGCCCAGCAGGTGATCGCCATCATTTGGTCGCAAGGGCGAGGGGTATCCACCCCGCTGCGTTGAGCGCCGGCCGGGCCATGCCCGGACCGCCAGCGCCAATGCCGATCCGCCCGCTGATCCGACTTCCTCTTTGACCCGCAGATCGCCTCCCGGAACGGGTGGCGTGCTGCGGGTTTTCCCTTTGCGAAGGTGGTCTGGCGCACTGTCGAAAAAGCTTACAGCGGGCCGTGCGGATGCCACGGTTGCCAATAAATTTCTTTATGAATCAATAACTTGACGAGCTGGCACGCTAGCTGCTTATCAAGAGCAGGCGACCTGAGAGGCTCGCTTCCCTCAAACAGGAGAGATTGATCATGATGAACAAGTTCAAGTTGGCCTGGGGTGGCGCGCTGCTGGCAATCGCTGGTGTGGCTCACGCCGATCCCTTCTTCATTGATGTCGGTACGGCCTTCGGCGCGCCCGGTGGCGGTCGCGTTTGCGCGACCTGCACCTCGATGAAGGACCAGTTCACCCTGCGCTATGACTCGCGCACCGTGATCACCGACGTCGGCACCCAGAACAACGGCATCACCGCCGGCGACACGACGCTGACCAGCGGCGGTCTGGCTGTCGGTGGCTGGGACACCAACGTCATCACCAGCCTGATCCCGAAGCAAGTTTTCGGCAACAACAGCGACAACGGCTACGGTGTTGATTGGCTGCTGAGCTTCTCGTTCAGCAATCTGGCTGGTGTCGTGACCGGCAATCTGGGTGCCGCTCCGCTGATCACCTACGGCCCGACCACGATCTCGATGTTCCTGACCTTCGACGGCAACACGAGCATCCGCTTCATGGACATCGCCATCTCCGGCGGTCAGTCCGACGGTCTGGGCACCGTGCTGTCCGGCAAGGCTGACTTCACCAATGTGGATCCGCTGATCGCCGCTCAATACGGCAACCTGTTCCACTCGTCGACCTACAGCTGCAACGGCTCCAGCGGCTTCTACGACATCTGGAAGAACTGCGGCGACCAGACCGCGATCAGCGTCGTGACCCACTTCGACACCGACATCACCGAGACCAACATCACCGCCAACGGCAACGGCACCTACACGATCGCCTCGAACCACGACGGCAGCGTGACCTTCGCCGTGCCGGAACCGGCGTCGCTGGCTCTGGTCGGTCTGAGCCTGGTCGGCCTGGCTGGCATCCGCCGCCGCAAGAACGCCGCCTGATCGGCATCCGCTCGCAGCCGGTGAAAGCCGGCTCGAACGACAAAGCCCGCCAATCGGCGGGCTTTTTCTTTGGGCGCTGAGATCGAGGGCAGGGCGGTGATCCCTGCTCGGCCTTCAGCCCTTCTTCTTGGGCAGCAGCAAGCTGCGCACGTACTTGAACATCAGCCGCGACATCGGATTGCGCCCGCCGCCCGGGCGCCAGGTCTTGACCATCTTGTTGAGGTAGGCGTCGAAGTGCAGGCCGCGCGGCGCGACCCGCGTCTCGCCGCGCTTGAGCAGCAGCTTGATGCCGTTGGCGCAGGCCACGCCGGCCGCCAGCTCGATGCCGATGCAGGTGGACGGGACCTTGCGCTCGAACAGATTCACCGTGCCGCGGTTGAGCAGGTAATGCCGCTGCAGCATGGCCGGCGAGACGCCGACGATGAACTTGATGATCTGCTCGCGGAAACGCTGCTCGGGGTCGCGCTCGGCCTCGGCGCTCAGGCCGCCCTCGAAATCAAAGTAATCGTCGAAGCTCATGCCCTCGGGGTCGAAGGCCAGGAATGCCGTGCCCATGCCCATGGGGGCCGCGGTTACCGCCGGAATCCCCAGCTCCTGGCAGCGCTTGAAGACCTTGCGCCGCAGATTCAGCGCGAAGATATCCAGGCTGTCCATATACAGATGGGAGCCGTGCAGAAACTCGTCGATGTTGTGGTCGTGGATGCCGCCGGGCATCAAATGGAGTTTGACCTCGGGATTGATGTCGGCCAGCGTCTCGGCCAGCGTGTCGAGTTTGTCCCGGCCCACCGTGGATGCGAACGCGCCGGCCTGCCGATTCATGTTGGGCCAGTCGAAGATATCCAGATCGGAAATACGGAAACCGCCCACGCCCAGTCGCGCCAGCGTCAGTGCATGGGTGCCGCCGACCCCGCCCAGCCCCCCGATGGAGACCCAGGTGTTGCGCAACTGCTCCTGCTCGGCTTCGGTGAGCCAGCCGATATTGCGGGAGAAGGCGTCGTGGTAGCGGAAGGGTCCCAGATCGTGGGATTGCGGCGCGGGGTTTGACGCGGGATTCGGCACGGGATTCAGCTCGGGATTCGTCGCGGAATTCGACATGGCCGTCCTCCTGATCTCTTGTGGGAGGCCGAGTGTATGCGCCACCCGCCCGCGCCGCCACGGCGGCGTGCGGCCGGTGGCGTCCAAGGGGTTTCCCTCGGTGCCTGGAAGCAACTGCGCGGCACGCGCGGAACTGCTTCAATCGGCGTTTCGCGGATAGCACGGAATTCCGTCACGTCAGGAAGAGGGCGCCCTCAGTCCGGGGGGTTCCCCCTGGGGCGCCGCTGAGGTGCAATCCGCTCAGCTTCCTGCAGGGGTGGACATGATGAAGAAGACTGGATCGAAGAACGTCCTGGCCAAGTTCGGCATCGCCGCATTGGCTGTTGTTTCGCTCGCGCTGTCGGGCTGCTCCACCGGGAAGCTGCCGCCCGCGCCGGTAGCCGCTTCACAAGCGGATTACAGCTACGTCGTCGGCGCCGGCGACACCCTCAACATCATCGTGTGGCGCAACCCGGAGCTGTCGCAGACCGTGCCCGTGCGCCCGGACGGCAAGATCGCCGCCCCGCTGATCGACGAGCTGCAGGTGCAGGGCAAGAACTCGGTCGAGATCGCCCGCGACATCGAGAAGCAGCTCGGCAAGTACGTGCGCGATCCGGTGGTCACCGTGGTCGTCACCGGCTTCGTCGGCCCCTACAGCGAGCAGATCCGCGTCGTCGGCGAAGCCGCCAAGCCGCAGTTCCTGCCCTACAAGCAGAAGATGACGCTGCTGGACGTGATGATCGCCGTCGGCGGTCTGACCGATTTCGCGGCCGGTAACTCCGCCACCATCCTGCGCACCGCCGAGGGCAACAAGCAGTACTCGGTCCGCCTCAAGGACCTGATCCGCCGTGGCGACGTGTCCGCCAACGTCGAGATGCGCCCGGGCGACATCCTGATCATTCCCCAGAGCTTCTTCTGACCGGGGGCTGACCCCGCTCTCCGCAGTACCGGCCCGCCGCGCGCGGGCCTTCCCGGCATGACTCGCCGGCGCAACAGAGATCGCCCCGCATGGATTCCCTCATCGCGCAACTGATGGCCGTCTTCAAGCGGATGTGGCGCTACCGCTGGCCCGGCCTGATCGCGGCCTGGCTCGTCGGCATCGTCGCCGCCGTGGTCGTCTTCGTCGTCCCCGACCGCTACGAAGCCAGCGCGCGCGTCTACGTCGACACCCAGTCCATCCTCAAGCCGCTGATGTCCGGCGTGGCCGTGCTGTCCAACACCGAGCAGCAGGTGTCCATGCTCAGCCGCACGCTGATCAGCCGCCCCAACGTGGAGAAGCTGGTCCGCATGGCCGACCTGGACCTCAAGGCCAACAGCAAGTCCGACCAGGAAGCGCTGATCGACCGCGTGACCCGCAACCTGTCCATCCAGACCGCCGGCAACAGCGCCAACAACCTGTACCTGCTGTCCTATCGCGACTCCTCGCCCGAGGTGTCCAAGAAGGTCGTGGCCTCGCTGCTCAACATCTTCATGGAGTCCAGCCTGGGCAACAGCCGCCGCGACAGCACCACCGCCGCCACCTTCCTGAACGAGCAGATCAAGAACTACGAGACCAAGCTAGAAGAGGCCGAGGCCCGCCGCAAGGAGTTCCGCCTGCGCAACCTGGCCATGACCGCCGCCGACGGCAAGGACTCCGCCGCCCGTCTGGCCGAGGCCAACGGCCTGCTCGAGGCCGCCCGGCTGCAGCTGCGCGAGGCCGTGAGCGCGCGCGACTCGGCTCGCTCGCTGCTCGAGGCCGAGCAGAAGCGCGCTTCCGCCGGCGGCACGCTGTCCAGCCTGATGCAGGAGAGTTCGCAGAAATTCGCCACGCCCGAGCTGGACAACCGCATCTCGGAGCTCAAGCGCACGCTGGACCAGCTGCAGCAGCGCTACACCGACCAGCATCCGGACGTGGTCAACACCAAGCGCCAGATCAAGGACCTGGAAGACCAGCGCCGCCGCGAGGTAGCCGACCTGCAGAAGGCCGCGCTGGCCAGCCCGATCGCCGCCGGCGGCCGCAACGACAGCCTGGCCAACCAGGAGCTGGCGCGCACGCTGGCGACCAAGGAAGTCGAGGTGGCCCAGGCCCGCGCCCGCGTGGACGAGTTCGCCGGCCGCTATGCAGTGGCGCAGGGCGCCATCAAGATGGCGCCGCAACTCGAGGCGGAGTTCGCGCAGCTGAACCGTGATTACGACGTCATCAAGAAGAACTACGAGGAGATGGTGTCCCGGCGCGAATCGGCCTCGCTGTCGACCGACCTGGACAACACCTCGGGCGTGGCGGACTTCCGCATCATCGACCCGCCGCGGGCCACGCCCAAGCCGGTGGCGCCCAACCGCCTGATGCTGATGGCCGGCGGCCTGGTTGCCGCGCTGCTGGCCGGTCTGGTGACGGCCTTCGCCGCCAGCCAGATCCGCCCGGTCTTCCACGACCTCAATGAACTGCGCCACCGCCTGGAGCTGCCCATCCTGGGTGCCGTCTCCCGGCAGGAGACGCCGGAAGACCGGCGTCGCGCGAAAGTGGATCTGCTGCGCTTCGGCGTGGCGTCCGGCAGCCTGGTGAGCCTGTACGCGCTGGGCCTGATCGGCATGGCCATCTGGCTGAGCCGCCAGGTCGGCTGAAGGGACGACGCAATGACGAGCCTGATCGAACAAGCCGCCCGGCGGCTGGAACAACTGAAGCAGGCCGGCGTGGACGTCGGCCAGCCCACCCCGGTGGCGACGCCGACCGCCGCGCCGGCGCCGGCCGAGGCGCTTGCGCAGCCGGTCGCTCAACCGGTGGCACAGCCGGCCGTGGTGCCGCCCGTGGTCACCGCCCGCCCGGCCTCCGACGGCCATTCCAAGCGCATCGAGCTGGACCTGGACGCGCTGACCGCGCAGGGCTTCCTGACGCCGCAGGCGCCGCGCACCGTGATGGCGGACCAGTACCGCAACATCAAGCGCCCGCTGATCCGCAACGCGATGCACAAGGGCGCCTCGTCGCTCAACCATGCCAACCTGATCATGGTGACCAGCGCCCTGCCGGGCGAGGGCAAGAGCTTCACCTCGCTGAACCTGGCCATGTCCATCGCGGCCGAGTTCGACAACACCGTGATGCTGGTGGACGCCGACGTCGCCCGCCCGTCCATGCTGCGCATGCTGGGCCTGCCGCCCGGCCCCGGCCTGCTGGACGTGCTGGAGAAAGAGGCCGACATGGCCAGCGTCCTGATCAAGACCAACGTCGACAAGCTGACCCTGCTGCCCAGCGGCCGCCCGCATGCGCGCGCCACCGAACTGCTGGCCAGCGACGCGATGAGCGCGCTGCTGGACGACATGGCCAAGCGCTATCCGGACCGGATCATCATCTTCGACTCCCCGCCGCTGCTGCTGACGACCGAGTCGCGCGTGCTGGCCTCGCACATGGGCCAGGTCGTCGTCGTCGTCCAGGCCGAGCGCACGCCGCAGAGCGCGGTGCAGCAGGCCGTCGCCGCGATCGAGAACTGCCCGCTCAAGATGGTCCTGCTCAACCAGGCCAGCCCCAAGCCGGGCAGCGGCTACGGCTATGGCTACGGCTACGGGTATGGCTACGGTTACGGCTACGGCGAGACCGACGGCGCCGGGCATGCCGGCGCGGGCTCGGCCGGAGCAGGCAAGGCCTGACCCCGACGATGAGCGCAATGACGCCGATGACCCGCCCCTTCGTCGCCCGCCGCCGGCCGCTGTCGCTGGCCAGCCTCGCCGCCTTGGGCGCGCTAGCGGTGCTGGCCCACGCGTCCGCGCGCGGCCAGGAGGCAGGAACCGGCGTCGACGCCAATGCCAGCGCCGCCGTCGGCGGCAAGGCCAGCGGCTCGACCGGCGGTCGCAAGGGCCTGTCGGTCACGCCGCGCGTGTCCGTCACCGAGACCTGGACGGACAACCTGACGCTGGCGCCGGACGGCGCGCGCGACAAGGCCTTCATCACCGCGATCTCGCCGGGCATCACCATCAACAGCAACAGCGGCTGGCTGCGCGGCGTCTTCGACTACACCCTGGACGGGTTGATCTACACCAAGAGCCCCGAGAAGTCGCGGGTCCAGAACCAGCTCAACACCAAACTCACCGGCGAGCTGGTGCCGCAGGCGCTGTTCGTGGACGTGACGGGCAACATCAGCCAGCAGTCCATGTCGGCCTTCGGCCAGCAATCGCCCAGCAGCCAGCTGGACAGCCCCAATCGCACCGAGACCCGCACCCTGCAGGTCTCCCCGTACTGGCGCGGCACGCTGGGCCAGTTCGCGACCTTCGAGCTGCGCGCCAGCGGCCAGATCCGCGACAGCAGCGACGGCGGCACCGGCCTCGGCACCGCCAGCAGCGGCGACAGCAAGGAAGGTCAGCTCAGCCTGAACCTGCGCGGTCCGCAGGGACGCACGCTCAACTGGGGCCTGTCGGCCACCACGCAGCGCGTCCATTACGACCAGACCGGCGTGGACAACCGCACCAGCACCGCGCTGGGCTCGCTGTACTGGATCCCCGACGTGGACTGGACGCTGGGCGTCAATGCCGGCGTCGAACGCAGCGATTACTTCGGGAAGGACACGACCGCCGTCTACGGCGTGAACTTCCGCTGGACGCCCACGCCGCGCACCCGCATCGACGGCGACTGGCAGCGCCACAGCTACGGCAACAGCCATCTGCTCTCGCTCGAGCATCGGATGTCGCAGATCTCGCTGCGCGCGGTGAACTCGCAGAGCGTGGTCACCGCCAACACGCCCAGCGGCCTGGGTACGAACTATCAGCTGCTGGACCAGCAGTTCCAGGCCTCCGAGCCGGACCCGGTCAAGCGCGACCAGCTGGTGCGCCAGCTGCTGGCGCTGATGGGTCTGTCGCCCGACGCGATCACCGGCAACGGCTTCATCAGCAACGCCGCCTCGCTGCAGCGCCGCACCGAAGTGTCCGTGGCCTACAACGGCCAGCGCCTGACGGCGACGCTGTCAGGCAGCGACAGCACCTCCTCGCGCCTGGGTCTGGCGCCGACAGGCACCGGCGACCTGTCGCTGACCGACCGGCTGCGCATGCGCGGCGCATCGGTCGCGCTGGGCTACCGCCTCACCCCGCTGAGCACCGCCAGCGTCTCCTACACCCGCCAGCACAGCAGCGGCGACGGCGTCGGCTCGACCGACATGAAGTCGCTGCAGGCCAACGTCGCGATCCGGCTGGGACCGCGCACCGACGCCAACCTGGGTCTGCGCCACACGACCTCGACCGACAAGGTGTTCGTGGCCAACCTGGGCGGCTCGGGCTATCGCGAGAACGCGCTGTTCGCGTCGCTGTCCCAGCGCTTCTAACGCTTCATCACCGTCATGTACGAGGCCTTCTACGGGCTGGCGAGCAAGCCTTTCCAGCTCAGTCCCGATCCCAGCTTCTACTTCGGCAGCAAGCAGCACCGCCGCGCCAAGGCGTATCTCGACTACGGCGTGCTGCGCAGCGACGGCTTCATCGTCATCACCGGCGAGATCGGCGCGGGCAAGACCACGCTGGTGCGCGGTCTGCTGGACAGCCTGAACCGCAGCAACGTCGTCATCGGCAACGTGGTCACGACGCAGCTGGACGCCGAGGACACGCTGCGCCTGGTAGGCGCCGCCTTCGGCGTACGCGTCAAGGATCTGCCCAAGAGCGAGCTGATCATGGCCCTGGAGGCCTTCTTCGTCAGCGAGGCCAGCCGCGGCAAGCGCTGCCTGCTGATCGTCGACGAGGCGCAGAACCTGACCGCGCGCGCGGTCGAGGAGCTGCGCATGCTGTCCAACTTCCAGTTCGGCAACCAGTCCCTGGTGCAGACCTTCCTGGTCGGCCAGCCGGAGTTCCGCGCCATCCTGCAGCGGCCGGAGATGGAGCAATTCCGCCAGCGCATCGCGGCCAGCTGCCACATCGGTCCGCTGGACGAGGAGGACACCCAGCGCTACGTCGAGCACCGCCTCAAGTGCGCCGGCGCCGAGGGCAAGCCCAGCTTCGACGCGGACGCCTTCGGCGCGCTGCACAAGGCCAGCCAGGGCATCCCGCGCCGCATCAACACGCTGTGCGACCGGTTGCTGCTGCTGGGCTTCATGCACGAGAACCCGCACCTCACCGCCGCCGACGTGGAGGAGGTGGTGAAGGACCTGGCCAATGAATCGGCGTCGGCGCCACCGCCGCCGCTGCGTGGCGTGAACGGCGCGCACGCGGCCGACGACGACGAGGTGGTGCTGGACCTGGACCTGTCCCGGCTGCGCGCCCGCGTGGGCGGTGATGCCGATCTGGGCGCGCTGGCGCAGGACCTGGCGGGCCTGAGCCTGGACGGCCAGGACGCGCGGCTGCAGCGCATCGAGGACAGTCTGCTGCGCCTGGAGCGGATCAACACGCAGACCTTGGCGCTGCTGCAGAAGCTGGTGGGGGTGGTGAAGTGACGAGCATCCTGAACGCCGGCGGCCGGCCGATCCGCAACGCGATGAGCATCGACGTGGAGGACTACTTCCAGGTCTCCGCCTTCGCCCCCTACATCGCCCGCGGCGACTGGGACAGCCGCGAGTGCCGCGTCGAGCGCAACGTCGGCCGCATCCTGGATCGCCTGGACGCCAGCGGTGTCAAGGCGACCTTCTTCACGCTGGGCTGGATCGCGCAGCGCTATCCGCAGCTGGTGCGCGAGATCGTCGCCCGCGGCCACGAGCTGGCCAGCCACGGTTTCGGCCATGAACGCGCCAGCGACCTGGACCGCGCGTCCTTCCTCAAGGACGTCGGCGACGCGAAAGCGCTGCTGGAGGACCTGGGCGGCGTCGAGGTCAAGGGCTACCGCGCGCCCAGCTTCTCGATCGGCAAGGACAACCTCTGGGCCTTCGACGTGCTGGCCGAATGCGGCTACCGCTACAGCTCCAGCGTCTATCCCATCCAGCACGATCATTACGGCATGCCGGATTCGCCGCGCTTCGCGTATGAAGTGCGGCCGGGCCTGATCGAGGTCCCGGTGACCACGCTGCGCTGGCGCGGCAAGAACTATCCCAGCAGCGGCGGCGGCTGGTTCCGGCTGCTGCCCTACGGCGTGACGCGCTGGATGATCGAGCGCTTCAACCGCATCGAGGGCCGCAGCGCGGTCTTCTACTTCCATCCCTGGGAGATCGATCCGGAGCAGCCGCGCATCCCCGGCATCGACGCCAAGACCCGCTTCCGCCATTACGTGAACATCGACCGCACCGAGGCCCGCATCGCGCGCCTGCTGGGCGACTTCCCGTGGGGCCGGATGGACGAGATCTTCCTGGCACCGGAAGGCGCCGCGCGGATGGCCGCATGAGCGCGCTGCCGGTGTCCGGGACGCCCGCCTCGAGCGCGGGATCAAGCGCGGCCGAGACGACGGGCGCCACGGCGGCCGGCGCGGCCGTGGGCAGCCCGAAGGTGCATCGTCTGGCGCTGGACGACGCGGACGGCGCGCGGCGCTGGGACGCCTTCGTGCGCGAATGCCCGTCGGCGACCTTCTTCCATCTCTCGGCCTGGCAGCGCATCATCCGCCGCCAGTTCGGTCATCAGGGCTTCTTCCTCTACGCCGAGCGCGACGGCCGCATCGAAGGCGTGCTGCCGCTGGCGCAGAACAAGAGCCGGCTCTTCGGCCATGCGCTGGTGGGGCTGCCCTTCGCGGTCTACGGCGGCGTCGCCGCGCTGAACGAGCATGCGGCCACCGCGCTGGAGAACGAGGCGCAGGCCATCGCGCGCCAGCTCGGCGCGGAGCATCTGGAACTGCGCAACGTCCAGCGCCGTCATGCCGACTGGCCGCATCAGGATCTGTACGTCACCTTCCGCAAGGAGATCCTGGCGGACGAGGAGGCCAACATGCTGGCCATCCCGCGCAAGCAGCGCGCGATGGTGCGCAAGGGCATCAAGAACAACCTGAAGGCCGAGATCGACCGCGACGTCGGCCGCTTCTTCGCGCTGTACGCCGACAACGTCCACCGCCACGGCACGCCCGCCATGCCCAAGCGCTACTTCCAGACGCTGCTGGACGAGTTCGGCGACGACGCCGAGGTGCTGATCGTCAGCAGCGAGCAAGGCGAGCCGCTGTCGGGCGTGCTCAGCTTCTACTTCCGCGACGAGGTGCTCCCGTACTACGCCGGCGACGCGGTCGCCGCGCGCGACCTGGCGGCCAACGATTTCAAGTACTGGGAGCTGATGCGCCGCGCCTGCGCGCGCGGTCTCAAGGTTTTCGACTACGGCCGCAGCAAGCAGGGCACGGGCAGCTACTCGTTCAAGAAGAACTGGGGCTTCGAGCCCACGCCGCTGAACTACGAGTACCAGCTCTACCAGCGCGACGCCGTGCCGCAGAACAACCCCAGCAACGCCAAGTACCAGCTCATGATCAAGGCCTGGCGCAAGCTGCCGATCTCCGTCGCCAACTGGCTCGGTCCCTTCATCGTCCGCAGCCTCGGTTGAGGATCCCGGCATGGCCAACATCCTCTACCTGGTCCACCGCCTGCCGTACCCGCCCAACAAGGGCGACAAGCTGCGCTCGTACCACCTGCTCAAGCACCTGGCCGCCGGACACAAGGTCTGGCTGGGCAGCTTCATCGACGACGCCGAGGACTGGGCCCATCTGCCCGCGCTGCGCGAGCAGTGCGCCGAGCTCTTCGTCGCCGGCTTGAATCCGCTGACCTCGCGCGTGGCCAGCCTGCGTGGCCTGCTCACCGGCGAGGCGCTGAGCCTCCCGTACTACCGCCATCGCCAGATGCGCGACTGGATCGCCCGCGTCGCGCGCGAGCAGCGCTTCGACGCGGTGGTGGTGTTCTCCTCGACCATGGCCCAGTACGCCGAGCAGCTGCAGCAGCTGGCCGGCCCGGTGCCGATGCTGGTGGACTTCGTGGATGTGGACTCGGCCAAGTGGTCGGACTACGCCAAGGCCAACCGCTGGCCCATGTCCTGGCTCTACCGGCGCGAGGGCCGCGAGCTGCTCGCCTACGAGCGCCGCGTCGCCGAGCGCGCGCGCTGCAGCTTCTTCGTCACCGAGGGCGAGAAGGCGTTGTTCCAGCGCCTGTCCGAGACCGCCGCGCCCGTCGAGGCGCTGGGCAACGGCGTGGACAGCGGCTATTTCGCGCCGCTCCCTCAGCAGGCCAGTCCTTTCGATGCCGACGAATTGCCGCTGGTCTTCACCGGCGCGATGGACTACTGGCCCAACGTCGACGCGGTGCAGTGGTTCGTGGCCGAGGTGCTGCCCGAGCTGCGCCGTCGCTGGCCCACGCTGCGCTTCACCATCGTCGGCCGCGCGCCGACGCCCGCGGTCCTGGCACTGGCCGGCGACGCGGTGCGCGTCACGGGCACTGTCCCCGACGTCCGTCCCTATCTGCAGCATGCCGCCGCGGTGGTGGCGCCGCTGCGCCTGGCGCGCGGCGTGCAGAACAAGATCCTGGAGGCGATGGCCGTGGGCCGCCCTGTGGTGGCCGCGCGCAGCTGCGTCGAGGCGCTGGGCGCCGACGGCGTGCAGGCCGGCCAGGACCTGCTGTCGGCCGACAGCGCGGCGGACTATGTCGACCTGGTCCATGCGCTGCTGAGCGCGCCCGCGCGCGCCCAGGCCATCGGTCGTCAGGCGCGCGAGCGCGTGCTGCGACAGTTCAGCTGGCAGGCCCATCTTTCCAAACTCGACGGCTACCTGCCGCGGGAGCAGGCGGCATGAGCGCGACCATCCCCTCCGCCGTGCGGCTGCAGGGCATCCCCCAGGTCTGGCGCCGCCCGCTGGCGGTGCTGCTGCTGCTGGTCGTGGCGCTGTTGCTGCTCTATCGCCAGACGGCGGTGGGCATGGTCTCGATCTGGTGGCGCTCGGGCACCTTCACCCACGCCTTCCTGGTCCCGCCGATCGCGCTGTGGCTGGCCTGGCGCCGCCGCGCCACCGTGCTGCCGCTGACGCCGCGCCCCGTGCCCTGGCTGGCGTTGCCGCTGGTCGCGCTGGGCGCGGTCTGGCTGTTCGCCGACTTCGCCGCGATCAACGCCGCGACGCAGCTGATCCTGGTGGCCATGCTGGTGCTGCTGGTGCCGGCCGTGCTGGGCTGGGCGGTCACCCGCGAGATGGTCTTCCCGCTGGCCTTCCTGTTCTTCTGCGTGCCGGTGGGTGAATTCCTGCTGCCGCAGCTGATGGACTGGACCGCCAAGTTCACCGTCATCGCCCTGCGCCTGAGCGGCATCCCGGTCTATCAGGAGGGGCTGCAGTTCATCATCCCCAGCGGCCAGTGGTCGGTGGTGGAGGCCTGCTCCGGCGTGCGCTACCTGATCGCCTCGGCCATGGTGGGCACGCTCTACGCCTACCTGAGCTACCACTCGCTGCGCCGCCGCATCGGCTTCATCGCCTTCGCGCTGGCGCTGCCGCTGGCGGCCAACTGGGCGCGCGCCTACCTGATCGTGATGATCGGCCACCTGTCCGGCAACACGCTGGCGGTGGGCGTGGACCACCTGATCTACGGCTGGGTCTTCTTCGGCGCGGTGATGCTGGCGATGTTCCTGATCGGCTCGCGCTGGGCGCAGCCGGATCTGCCGATGGTCGCGCGCCCGCAAACGGCGCCGGCCCGCGCCGCCTCGTGGTGGCCGGCGGTGGCCGCCGTCGCGCTGGCGGTGGTGCTGCCGCAGGCCGCGGGCGCCTGGCTGCGCCAGGGTCATGCGGCGCCGGTGACGACGCTGCCCATGCTCGCCGCCGCGCCCGGCTGGGAAGCGCGCGAGCTGCCCGCCGACGCCTGGTCGCCCGACTTCGACGGCGCGAATGCCGCGCTGCATCAGCAGTTCCTTGCGCGCGATCCGGCGCTGGGCGCGGAGGCGCCGGCCGTCGGCCTGCACCTGCAGTTCTTCCGCGACCAGGATTACGAGCGCAAGCTGGTCGCCTCCAGCAATGCCGTCGTCGCGGCCGAGGACAAGCACTGGGCCGTCACCGGCCAGGGCAGCGCGAGCTTCACGCCCGCCGGCGCCGCGGCGGTGCCGGTGCTGAGCACGCAGGTCCGCGCCTCCTCGCTGAACGCGATCAACGCGCCGCGCATGCTGGTGTGGCATGTCTACTGGATCAACGGCCGGCCGATGACCAACAGCACCCAGGCCCGCCTGTGGGGCGCGCTGGAGCGACTGCGCGGGCAGGGCGACGACGCGGCGCTGGTGCTGGTCTACACGCCGTTGGACGAGCAGGCTCCGCGCCGCCTGGACGCCTTCCTGCGCCAGCACTGGGGCGTGATCGACGCCGAGCTGCGCCAAGTGCGCGACGCGGGCCAGAAGGCCGCGCCGGTGGCCACGGCGGGAGCGGTCCGATGAGCGCCGTCCCGGTCGATCCGCTGGACGCGGCCGGCCTGGCCGCCCGCGCCGCCGACACGCGGCCACTGGTGCTGCACGTGATGTACCGCTTCGACACGGGCGGACTGGAGAACGGCGTCGTCAACCTGATCAACCACATGCCGGCGGAACGCTACCGCCATGCCATCGTGGCGCTGACCGAGGTCACCGACTTCCGCCGCCGCCTGCAGCGCGACGACGTCGACTGCTACGCGCTGCACAAACCGCCGGGGCAGGGCTTCTGGCTCTATCCGCAGCTGTACCGGTTGTTCCGCGCGCTCAAGCCGGCGGTGGTCCACAGCCGCAACCTGGCGGCGCTGGAAGTGCAGCTGCCGGCCTGGGCCGCGCGCGTGCCGGTGCGGGTGCACGGCGAGCACGGCCGCGACGTCGGCGACCTCGACGGCCGCAACCGCGCCTATCAGCGCGTGCGCCGCTTCTACAAGCCCTTCGTGTCGCACTACATCGCGCTGTCGCGCGACCTGGGCGACTACCTGACCGACGCCATCGGCGTGCCGTCCGCTCGGGTGAGCCAGTTCGTCAACGGCGTGGACACGCAGCGCTTCCAGCGCGCGGGCGTGGAGGCGATCCCGGGCTGTCCCTTCGATCCGGCCGCGCACTGGCTGATCGGCACCGTGGGCCGCATGGCGCCGGTGAAGGACCAGACGATGCTGACCCGCGCCTTCATCGCGCTGATCGCGCAGGCGCCCGAGCTGCGCGAGCGCGCGCGGCTGGTGCTGGTCGGCGACGGCCCGCTGCGGGCGCAGTGCCAGGCGCTGCTCGACGAGGCCGGCTTGAGCGATCTGGCCTGGCTGCCGGGCGAGCGCACGGACATTCCGGCGGTGATGCGCGGGCTGCACGTCTTCGCGCTGCCTTCGCTGGCCGAGGGCATCTCCAACACCATCCTCGAGGCGATGGCCAGCGGCCTGCCGGTGGTCGCGACCGAGGTCGGCGGCAACGCCGACCTGGTCACCGCCGGCCGCACCGGGCTGCTGGTGCCGGCCGCCGCGCCGGACGCGATGGCCGCGGCGCTGCTGCGGCTGGCCCGCGATCCGGCCGAGGCGGCGGCCATGGGCGAGGCCGGCCGTCGCCGCGTCGAGGACGACTTCAGCATGCGGGCCATGGTCGCCCGCTATCAAGGCCTGTATGACACGTTGCGCGGCCACAATGCCGGCAGCGGCAAGAACTGACGTCGGCCTCACAGCCGGCAAAGAGCGGGAACACGACCATGTGCGGAATCAGCGGACTCTTCGACACCCGGGGAAAGCGCGACTTCGATGGCGCGCTGATGCATCGCATCAACGACGCGCTGCATCATCGCGGCCCGGACGAGGGCTCCATCCATCTGCAGCCCGGACTGGCCTTCGGCCACCGGCGGCTGTCCATCATCGACATCGCGACCGGCCAGCAACCGCTGTTCAACGCGGACCGTTCGGTGGGCATCGTCTTCAACGGCGAGATCTACAACTACCAGGCGCTGACGGCCGAGCTGACCGCGCTGGGCTATCAGTTCCAGACCAAGAGCGACACCGAGGTCATCGTCCACGCGTGGTCGGCCTGGGGCGAGGACTGCGTGCAGAAGCTGCGCGGCATGTTCGCCTTCGTCATCTGGGACAAGGCGCGCGATCAGCTCTTCATGGCGCGCGACCGGCTGGGCGTGAAGCCCATGTTCTATGCGCTGCTGGATGACGGCACCCTGGTCTTCGGCTCCGAGCTCAAGGCGCTGCTGGCCCATCCCGGCCTGAAGCGCGACATCGTGCCGCAAGCTGTCGAGGAGTACTTCGCGCTGGGCTACGTGGCCGAGCCGCGCACCATCTTCCGCCAGGCCCTGAAGCTGCCGCCGGCCCACACGCTGGTGATCAAGCGCGGCGATCAGCGCCTGGGCCAGCCGCGTCGCTACTGGGACGTCAACTTCACGACGGACAACAAGATCGACGAGGTCCAAGCGCAAGAGGAGCTCACGCGCCGCCTGCGCGAGGCGGTCAAGCTGCGCCTGATCTCGGAAGTGCCGCTGGGCGCCTTCCTGTCGGGCGGCGTGGACTCCAGCGCCGTCGTCGCGATGATGGCCGGCGAGACCAACGGGCCGGTCAAGACCTGCTCGATGTCCTTCGACGACCCGCAGTACAACGAGTCCGAGTTCGCCCAGATGGTCGCGGACCGCTACAAGACGGATCACCACGTCGAGATGGTCCAGAGCGACGATTTCGACCTGATCGACACGCTGGCCCGACTCTACGACGAGCCCTATGCCGACAGCTCCGCCATCCCGACCTACCGCGTCTGCCAGCTCGCCCGCAAGCATGTGACGGTGGCGCTGTCGGGCGACGGCGGCGACGAGAGCTTCGGCGGCTATCGCCGCTACAAGCTGCACATGATGGAAGAGCGCATGCGCGCCAGCCTGCCGCTGGGGCTGCGCAAGCCGCTGTTCGGCACGCTGGGCAAGCTCTATCCCAAGGCCGACTGGGCGCCGCGCGTGTTCCGCGCCAAGACGACGTTCCAGGCGCTGGCGCGCAACTCGGTCGAGGCCTATTTCCACACCATGTCCGTGATCCGCGACAACGAGCGCATGCCGCTGTACAGCGCCCCCTTCAAGTCGGAGCTGGGCGGCTACAACGCGCGCGACCTGTTCCTGCAGCATGCGGAGCGCGCGGGCACCGACGATCCGCTGGCGCTGATCCAGTACATCGACACCCACACCTACCTGGTCGGCGACATCAACACCAAGGTCGACCGCGCCTCCATGGCGCATTCGCTGGAAGTGCGCGAGCCGCTGATGGACCATCCGCTGGTCGAGTGGCTGGCCACGCTCCCGTCCCACCTGAAGCTGCGCGGCGGCGAGGGCAAGTACCTGTTCAAGAAGACGCTGGAGCCGCACCTCCCGAACGACGTGCTGTACCGGCCCAAGATGGGCTTCGCCGTGCCGCTGTCGCGCTGGTTCCGCGGCCCGCTGCGCCAGCGGGTGCGGAACTCGCTGCTGGGAGGACCGCTCGCGGATTCCGGCATGTTCGATCTCAAGACCGTGGGCCAGATGGTCGAGCAGCACGAGAACGGCAGCCGCGATCACAGCACGCCGCTGTGGACCCTGCTGATGTACGACGCCTTCCTGCGCAACGTGATGGGCGCGTCGTCGATGCGAGAGGCGGCCTGAGCTCCTCATGAAGATCCTCTACCACCATCGCACCGCGTCCAAGGACGGCCAGGCGGTCCACATCGAAGAGATGATCGGCTCGCTGCGCGCGCTCGGCCATGAGGTGCGGGTCGTCGCGCCGGGCGGCGAGTCCGCGCCGGAAGAGAAAGCCAAGATGGGCGACGACGCCGGCTGGGTGCATCGCCTGCGCGCCAAGCTGCCCAAGTTCGCCTACGAGCTGCTGGAACTGGCCTATTCACTGGTGGCCTATCGCCGCCTGGCCGCCGCCGCGCGCGAGTTCCAGCCCGATGTGATCTACGAGCGCTACAACCTCTACCTGCTCAGCGGGCTGATGCTCAAGCGCCGCACCGGTCTGCCGCTGCTGCTGGAGGTCAACGCGCCGCTGGTCGATGAGCGCGCCAAGTTCGGCGGTCTGGCGCTGCCGCGCGTCGCGCGCTGGGCCGAGGACACGGTCTGGCGCGGCGCCGACGCGGTGCTGCCGGTCACGCGGGTGCTGGGATCGATGGTCGCCGCGCGCGGCGTGCCGCTGGAGCGCATGGTCGTGATCCCCAACGGCATCAACGAGGAACACTTCGACGCCGCCCCGTCGCCCGAGGCCGCCAAGCGCGCGCTGGGCTGGGACGGTGCGCTGGTGCTGGGCTTCACCGGCTTCGTGCGGGACTGGCATGGCATGGACAAGGTCATCCGCTGGATGGCCACCGAGGCGGCGCCTGCCAACGCGCGGCTGCTGGTGGTCGGCGACGGCCCCGAGCGCGCGAATCTTGAGCGCCTGGCCGCGGAACTCGCGCTCGGCGAGCGGGTGCGCTTCACCGGCGTGGTCTCGCGCGACGCGGTGCCGGCGCATGTCGCCGCCTTCGACATCGCGCTGCAGCCGGCGGTGGTGGCCTATGCCTCGCCGCTCAAGCTCTTCGAGTACCTGGCGCTGGGCAAGGCCATCGTCGCGCCGAGCACGCCCAACATCGAGGAAGTGCTGGACGACGACGTCAACGCGCTGCTCTTCGATCCGGCCGAGGCCGACGGGCTGGAGACGCGTCTGGCGCGACTGGCGTCGGACGCCGCGCTGCGCGAGCGGCTGGGGCAGGGCGCCCGCGCGACCATCGGCCGTCTGCACCTGACCTGGCACGGCAACGCGGAGCGGGTCGTGACGCTGGGCCAGTCGCTGCGCGCCGGTCGCGGCGTGGCGGGCGCGATCGCGGGCGCCGCGGAGTCGGCCGCCTCCACCGACGCGAGGGTCTGAGCGTGCTCAAGCTGCTGACCTTCTCGACGCTGTATCCGAACTCGCAGATGCCCAGCCACGGCATCTTCGTGGAGACCCGGCTGCGCCACCTGGTCGCCTCGGGCCAGGCGCAGTCGCGCGTCATCGCGCCGGTGCCCTGGTTCCCGCTCAAGGGCGAGCGCTTCGGCGAGTACGCCAGGTTCGCCGCCACCCCGGCGCGCGAGTCGCGCAACGGGCTGGAGGTCGAGCATCCGCGCTTCGTGCGCCTGCCCAAGGTCGGCATGAGCAGCGCGCCCTACACGCTGGCCTGGAGCTTTCTGCGCGCCGCCAAGCGGCTGCAGGCGCAGGGCTATGACTTCGACCTGATCGACGCGCATTACTTCTACCCCGACGGCGTGGCCGCGGCCTTCGTCGCCAAGGCGCTGAACAAGCCGCTGGTGATCACCGCGCGCGGCACCGACATCAACTTGATCCCCGAGTACGCCTTCCCCCGCAAGCTGATCCTGCGCGCGGCCGATCAGGCCGACGCGATGATCACGGTCTGCGAGGCGCTCAAGGACGAGCTGGTCGGCCTGGGCGCCGACGCGGCCAAGGTCACCGCGCTGCGCAACGGCGTGGACCTGGCGCTGTTCCACCCGTCCGGCCGCGACGAGGCACGCGCCGCGCTGCAACTGGCGCCGGGCCGGTTCACGCTGGCCTCGGTCGGCCATCTGATCGAGCGCAAGGGCCATGAGCTGGTCATCGGCGCGCTGGCCGAGCTGCCCGATGTGGACCTGCTGATCGCCGGCGCCGGCCCGGAGGAGGGCGCGCTGCGCCGCTTGGCCGAGTCGCTGGGCGTGAGCGCGCGGGTGCGCTTCCTGGGCGCGGTGCCGCAAGCGCGGCTGCGCGAGGTCTATGCCGGCGTGGACGCGCTGGTGCTGGCCTCCAGCCGCGAAGGCTGGGCCAACGTGCTGCTGGAGGCCATGGCCTGCGGCACGCCGGTGGCGGCCTCGAATGTGTGGGGCACGCCCGAAGTCGTGGCGGCGCCCGAGGCCGGCGAGCTGATGCCCGAACGCACCGCGGCCGGCGTGGCCGAAGCGGTGCGCCGCCTGCGCGCCTCGCCGCGCGATCGCGCCTTGACGCGCCGCTATGCCGAGCGTTTCAGCTGGGACGCGACCACGCAAGGCCAGCTCGATCTGTTCCACCGCATCCTGGCCGCGCGTCGGTCGCCGGAGCTGCGTCATGCGTGACCTCATCATCCTGGGCCTGTTCACGGCCCTGATCTACAAGACCTTCAAGGATCCGGTGTGGGGCGTGCTGGGCTGGGTGTGGATGGGGGTGATGAACCCGCATCGGCTGGCCTACGGCTTCGCGCATGCGGCGCCCTGGTCCATGGTGATCGCGCTGGCGCTGTTCGCGAGCATGCTGCTGAACCACAAGAAGCTGGAGCGCTTCCCGACCAACGGCGTGACCCTCCTGCTGGCGCTGTGGATCGTGTGGATCGGGGTGTCGCCGCTGATCACGTCCTTTTATCCGGGCAAGGAATTCATGTACTGGTCGCGCGCCTTCAAGGTGCTGCTGATGGTGCTGGCGGCGCTGCTGGTGATCCAGAAGCGGCGCGACCTGGACTGGCTGGTGCTGGTGCTGGTGATCTCGATCGGCTATTACGGAATCAAGGGCGGCGTGTTCACCGTGCTCACCGGGGGCTCGGCCCGGGTGTGGGGGCCGGAGGGCTCCTTCATCGAGGACAACAACTCGCTGGCGCTGGCCACCATCATGACGGTGCCGCTGATCCGCTACCTGCAGCTGCAGGCGACGAAGCGATGGCAGCGGCATCTGGCCAGCGCGGCCATGCTGCTGTGCATGGCCTCGGCGGTGGGCTCGCAGTCGCGCGGGGCCTTCCTGGCGATCATCGCGATGTCCTTCTTCCTGTGGCTCAAGAGCCGCAACAAGCTGCCGCTGGCGCTGGTCGTGCTGGTGGCGCTGCCGCTGATCTTCGTGTTCATGCCGGACAGCTGGTCCGAGCGCATGAGCACCATCAAGACTTACGACCAGGACTCGTCGGCGATGGGCCGGATCAATGCGTGGCATACCGCATTCCGCATGGCGGTGGACCTGTTCCCGCTGGGCGGCGGCTTCACCGTGGCGGGGCCGGCGGCCTTCCAGCGCTACGCGCCGGATCCGTCCATCGTGCTGACCGCCCACAGCATCTACTTCCAGGCGCTGGGCGAGCACGGCTTCATGGGCCTGTTCATCTTCGTGGGCATCTTCGCGTTGACCTGGCGGCGGGCCTCGGCGGTGATCAACCGCAGCAAGTCGGTGCCGGAGCTCCAATGGGCGCGCGACCTGGTGGCCATGTGTCAGGTGGGGCTGATCGGCTACGCCACAGGGGGCGCTTTCCTGAGCCTGGTGTATTTCGACTTGCCCTACTACCTCGTGCTGATCGTGGTCGTGGTGGACCGCATCGTCGCGCGCGAGATGGCCGAGCGGGTCAAGGCCGCGAAGGCGGCGGGCACGATGCCGCGTGATGTGCACTCGCCCTACTGGGGAGGCACCTGATGCTGGCCTCGTTGAGCCTGCTGGGCTGGCCGGGCGGCGCGCCCGCGCTGAGCATCCTGATCTATCACCGCGTGCTGCCGCGGCCCGATCCGCTGCGGCCGGGCGAGATCGACGCCGCGCTCTTCGAATCCCAGGTGGCTTTCCTGTCCCGGCACTTCCAGCTGATGACGGTCAGCGACGCGGCGGCCGCGCTACGCGAGGGGCGACTGCCGCGGCGCGCTGCCTGCATCAGCTTCGATGACGGTTATGCCGACAACTGGACGGTGGCGCATCCCATCCTGGCGCGTCACGACGCGCGCGCCACGGTGTTCGTCGCGACCGGCTATCTCAACGGCGGTCGCATGTTCAGCGACACGGTGATCGAGTTCGTGCGGCTGGTGCCGGGACCGGTGCTGGACCTGGCGTCCGTCGGCATGGGCCGCCATGCGGTGTCGACGGTGGCCGAGCGGCTGCAGGCGATCAGCGCGCTGCAGGTGCAGCTCAAGTACCTGGCGCCCGACGAGCGCGACGCGCAGTTGCGGCGCATGCTCGCCGCGGTGCCCGTCGGCGCGCTTCCCGAGGATCTGATGCTGACCGATGCGCAGCTGCGGCAGCTGGCCGATGCCGGTCATGAGATCGGCGGCCACACGGTGGATCACACGGTGTTGACGACGCTGACGCCGGAAGGCGCGCGGGCGCAGGTGGCGAAGGGACGCGATCACCTGTCCGCGCTGCTGGCGCGGCCCATCCGCAGCTTCGCCTATCCGAACGGTCGCCCCGCGCGCGACTACGACGCGGGCCATGCGGCGATGCTCAAGGAGCTGGGCTTCGAGGCGGCGGTGAGCACCGCGGCCGGCGTCGCGCGCAGCGGCGCGGATCCGTTCCAGTTGCCGCGCTACACGCCGTGGGGCTCGTCCATCACCATGTTCGCGGCCCGCATGATGCGCAACGCCCGCATGGGACGGCCGGCGGCCGTCGTCTGAGGCCGCGCGCGAGCATGACGTCGAGCGTCGAGGCCGCGGTGCCAGGACTTGCTCATCCCGAGAATCCGTCCGAGCAGCCACCGGGGCCGCCCCCGGAGCAGGCGCTGGTGGTCTTCTCCTCGCGCGAGTCGGGTGAGCTCCTGCATGCCAACCTGATGGCGCTGAGCGAGGCGGTCGCCACGTCGGGCGCGCGCACCGAGGTCGTCGTGCTGGTCAACGGCAACGCCGCGCTGGTCGAGGATCTGCGGCGCCGGCTGAGCGAGGCGCCGCCGCAGTACGCGGTCTCGCTGTGGCGCATTCCCTTCGGTGACAAGGCCAACGCCTGGAACCAGTACGTGCACGCGATCTGGCGCGGCGAGCGCCTGGCCTTCTTCATCGACGGCTATGTCACGCTGCCGCGTGAGGCGATGCCGCGCTTGGCCGCCGCGGTGGCGGCGGGCGGCGATCATGTGTTGGGCGGCACGGGCATTCCCTCGGTCGGCCGTGAGGCGCGCGCGCTGCGAGAGCAGCTGCTGCGCGACGGCGGCTATCACGGCAACTTCTGCTGCCTGAAGGGCGAGACCATCGCCGAGATGCGGGATCGCGGGCTGCGCCTGCCGGTCGGGCTGTACCGGACGGACTCGCTCATGGGCGCCTTGCTGAGCTTCGGTCTTCATCCGGAGCAGGGCCGCTGGGACCCCAGCCACATCGCGGTCTGCGCCGACGCGACCTGGCAGCTGCCGCCCAAGCAGTGGTGGCGCTGGTCCGATCTGAAGGGCCAGTTCAAGCGCCTGCTGCGGCAGGGCAAGGGCCGGGTGGAGAACGCGGCGGTGAAGTTCTTCCTCGCCACGCGCCAACAGCGCTTCGAGAGCCTGCCCAACACGGCGCGGGCGCTGGTGGCCGACTGGCGCGCGCAAGCGCCGATCGAGTCCGAGGCGCTGTTGCGCGCCGGCGCGCTGAACCGGCGCGGCTTCCGTGAGCTTGTCGCGCAGGCGGATCCCGTGGCCGGCGACCTGCTGCCGCGCTTGATCTGGCGGGGCGAGGCGGCTACGCGCGCGTGAATCGCGCGGCGCTGCGCGGTCAAGCAGCCCGGGCCTGAGCGGCGCGGGGCGTACCACACCGATTTCAGGGAAGTTTGCGTCTGCGCAAAGATTGGCCCCGAGATCGAGCCGAAAGGGCCTCGACAAGGCTTCTCCAGCCCGTTTGCTGCTTTTTGAGGCAGACGGATGGGCTAAGAATTTGCGGTCTGGAGGATTCAATGCCGCACATTCATTCTCACGATTCACCTCGTCAGGTCGATCATTTCCATGCCCCGGCAACCGACCCGGAACTGATCTTTCACCGTACCGACCTGGCCAAGCAGGTCGCCAGGGACTTGAAGTCGCCTGCCGGCGCGGCGGGGCTTCTGCTCTCAGGCCCGCGCTGCATCGGCAAGAGCACGTTCGTGCGCTTCGATCTGCTGCCCGTACTGCAGGCCGATCCCGGTCTGCACCTCATCTTCATCGACTTTCGCGAGGTGCATCCGGGTGATGCGGGTCGCGCGATCAACGAGGCCTTGATCGACGCGCTGAAGGCCCACGACGGCGTCGTCATGCGCGTCGCAAGAAGCCTGGGGCTGACCCATGTGAAGGTGGGCGGACTCGAGATGAGCGTGGACCAAGCCAGTCCGACCCACGACAAGGCCACCGCTGCCTTGCTGAAAGCACTGTATGCCCGTGCCGGGAAGCGATTGGTGTTCGTGCTCGACGAGGTGGAACTGAGTCGGCAGACGGAGGCCGGTCGCAACACGCTACTCGCGCTGACGGGAGCCGCCCATGCGCTGAATCTGGCCCTGGGCCGGGGACCCGGCGTAAGGATCCTCGCCACGGGCTCTCGCGAGCACAAACTGCGGCGCATGGTCACCGAGAGACAAGAGCCCTTCTACGCGGCCAAGCTGATGTCTCTGCCGCCCTTGGGCGAGGACTTCGTCGAGTGGGTGAGGGCGCGGCTTCCGGTCCTCCATCGTCCGGACGTCCGTCTGATGCACCGAGGATTCGACCATCTGTTGCACCGACCTCGCGAGCTGATGTCGGTCTGCGATGCGCTGGTCGAGGCCGACCTGCGCCTGCCCAAGGCGATCGACGAGGTGTTCCTGCTGATGGTCGGGCGAGCGGCGGAAGCGGGCCGGGAGGCCTTCATGATGCGGCTGAGCCGGCTGTCCAAGCGGGGGCTCGCGATGATGTGCACGATGGCCGAGTTCGGCCCTCGCTTCGCGCCTCACCTCGATCCCTGCCAACGACGACTGGGCGAGCTGACCGACAGATCCTGCAAGGGGACGCAGGAGGCCTTGTTTTCGACCGCGGAGATCGAGTCCGCCCTGAATGAGCTGGCCGCGCAGAGACTGGTCTGGCAGGACTCCGGCTTCCTGTTCGAGGAGCCTCGCGCGAGCGAATGGCTGCTCGCCCTCAACCCCCTTGAACTCCTCAAAGCCCATGTCGAGCCGGCGGCTTCGCTCATGCCGCCGCCCGGACTGGACTTCCCGACGCTGCCGTCCTGACCGACCTCACACCCGATAGTTCGGCCGCTTTGCCCGCAGCCACTGCTCCAGCATCATGAGGATCCAGACCATCTCCCCGTAGTACCCGGGGTGCTCCCGCAGCCGCTGCGTGAGCAGGCTGTCGATGAAGGCGGGGCGCACGATGCCGCGGGTGGCCAGGCTGCCCAGCGAGTCCGCCGCCAGCGCGTTGAGCTGTGCGTCGCGCGTGGCCCAGACGCCGAACGGCAATCCAAAGCCCTGCTTCTTCTTCACGATGATCTCGGCCGGCAGGAAGCCCTTGAGCGCCTCCTTGAAGAACCAGCGCAGCTTCAGTCCGCGCAGCTTGTAGTCCGCCGGCAGCCGCTCGGAGAAGGCCAGCAGCTCGTCATCCAGCATCGGGAAGCCGACCGAGGTGCCCGCCAGGCCAGTCGTGCCCACGACCTTGGGCAGATCGGTGTCCGCCAGCGTGTAGCGCCAGTCGAAGGCCAGCATCTTGTCGACCAGCTGCCCGGTCTTGATCGCGTTCCAGACCTGGCGCTGCTGCTTCTGCGGCCCCAGCGGATCGACGCGGCGCAGGAAGTCGCTCTCCAGCACGTCCGTCATGCCCAGCCGCGTCAGCAGGTTGTAGCTCTGCAGCCGGTCGGGCATGGGCACGCGCGCCTGGTCGATGTAGCTCGCCCCCTTCTTCAGCAGCGGCAGCTTGCCCAGCGGCGAGTTGAAGGCCGGTTGCAGCAGCAGCTCCCGCGCCGGACCCGGAATGCGGCCGTACCAGGAGAACACCGTCTGCTTCGCATAGCGGGTGTTGCCGCCGAAGAGCTCGTCGCCTCCGTCGCCCGCCAACAGATGGCGCACGCCGTCGTCATGGGCCTTGCGCGCGCAGTAATAGGCCGGCAGCGCCGAGCTGTTGCCGAAGGGCTGGTCGTAATGCGAGGCCACCTTGGCGATGCCCGCCACCAGGTCCTTGGGCGTCACGTAGTACTCGTGATGCCGCGCGCCGAAGTGCTTCGCGGCGATGCGCGCGAACGCCATCTCGTCGTAGCCCTCGGCCTCGAAACCGATGGAGTAGGTGTCCGCCGGCCGGCCCGCGACGCGGCTCAGCATGCCCGCCACCGTCGAGCTGTCCGTGCCGCCGCTCAGGAAACAGGCCGCGTCGCCGCCGCGCAGCTGCCGCTGCACCGAGCGCTCCAGGATCTGCTTGAACTCGTCCTTGAGGTCCTCGAACTTGGGCGCCGGATCGGCCTTGAAGCTGGGCGTCCAGTAGGGCGTGACGCGCAGCTCGCCGCGCTCGAAGATCGCCACGTGTCCCGGGGGAAGCCGGAAGATGTTGCGGAACACCGTCCGCGGCGACGGGATCACGTGGAAGTAGAGGTAGTCGAAGAGGGCTTGCGGATCCAGATCCGCATCGTCGCCCGCCAGGTCGTCGGCGCGCGTGGCGAAGCGCAGCTCATGACCGACGATGCGATAGCACAGCGGCTCGATGCCGAAGCGGTCGGTCGCCAACACCGTGCGGCCCGAGGGCTGGCGCCAGGCCACCGAGAAGCGGCCCGTCACCTGGGCCAGCGCCGGTGCCGGATCGCCGGTGGCCAGCAGCTGCTGCCAGGCGGCGTCGCGCTGCGCCTCGCTCGAGTCGGCGGGAAGTCCGGGCAGGCCGGGCTGGCCGGTGGTCAGGAAGGTGGCGGTGCTTGTCATTGTTTTGGGGACTGGGTCGAGAAGGACGCCTCCCTGGCGTCCGGATTGGCGGCGCCTGGCGCGGGCGCAGTGTGCGGCGACGGCGTGACGACGGCATCGGGATCGCCCCCGACGCGGCCCGAGGCGCTCAGCCCGATCCAATGCGGCCCCCGCGTCAGGCAGACGGCGCGGTGGCGACGAATGCGCGGGATCTCCGGCAGCACGTGCGCCAGCGCGCCGAGCTCGGCGAGCGTCTCGCGCCAGTTCAGATAGACGAAGAGCTGCTGCGCGGCGGTGAAAAGGTGCCCGCCCAGCGCGTACCAGACGTGGCGCAGAGCCCGGGCCTCCGGGCGCTTCAGGTCGAACACGATCTGCGAGCGCAGCCGCGAGCCGCGCCGGCGCAGGTGCTTGAGCAGCGGCTGGGCCTGCTTCACATGGAAGCCGCGCAGATGGCGGAAGGTCGCGCCCGGCACCAGCGCGATGCCGAAGCCGTGGTGCTTGGCGCGGGCGCAGACGTCGTCGTCCTCGCAGTACAGGAAGAACAGCGGATCGAAGCCGCCGACCTGCTCCAGGAAGGTCCGCGTCAACAGCCAGGCCGCGGCGGGGAGGGCCTCGGCGCGGTAATGCGGCGCGATCGTGTGACCCCGCAGCGCGTCGGTGAGGTAGGGGATGGCGTGCGTGGCGACGTAGTAGCGCAGGAAGGTCGGATCCAGCGCCTGGCCGCCGGCGTCCAGCTGCAGCGGGCACAGGATGCCCAGCGAGGGATCACGCGCGGCCTCGCGCTCCAGATGCTCGACGGCGTCGGGTGCGAGCACCGTGTCCTGGTTGAGCAGGAAGACGTGGTCCGCGCCGTCCGCCAGCGCCCGCGCGATGCCGGCGTTGTTGGCGCGGCCGAAGCCCAGGTTCTTGGGCTCCTGGATCAGCGTGACCTCCGGGAAGCCGCGCACGATCGCGCAGGTGTCGTCCGAGGACGCGTTGTCGACCACGATCATGCGCAGCGGCACGGTGCTCGCGCGCAGCGCGCGCAGGCAGTCTCCGATCCAGGCGGCGCCGTTGAAGCTCACGACCACGCAGGCCACCCGAGGCGCCGCGACGGCCTCGGCGGCGTCGATGGCGGAAGGGGGAGCGTGATCGTGAAGCTGGCTCATGACGTGACTCGGTTGCGCAGATGGAGCAGGACGCGGGAGACCTCGCCCGCAAGCGGATGACGCAGCGCCTGGGCGCTCACGACCAGGCCGATGACGCCGACGCCGCCCGTCAGCAGCAGGCCCACCAGCAGCGGCAGCTCGTAGCGATGGCAGAGCCCCGCGACCAGCGCCTGCGGCGCGATCGATCCGGCGGACACCATCGCGCTGCGCAGGCTGGGCCCGAGCAGCGTGCGCAGTGTCGCGCCGAACAGCGCGCGCAGCGTCTGCATGTACAGCGCCAGCGCGATCAGGTTGCTGACGATCCAGGCCGCGGCCACCGCCATCAGGCTGATGTGGGAGGCGATCAGCAGCACCACCAGGTGGACCGGGCTGTAGATCAGGTTGATGCGCAGCCGCTTGGCCACGTTGCCGGTGGCGTTGAGCAGGTTGGGGCCGAAGCTGTGCAGATAGGTCGGCATCAGGCCCAGCGCCAGCACGGTGCAGATCGGGCCGGCCGCGGCCCATTGCGGGCCGAGCAGCAGCAGCATGATGTCGCTGGCCATCAGCGCCACGAAGCCGAAGAAGGGCCAGGCGATGGCGGTCATCAGCGCGGTGCTCTGCGCATACAGCGCCGACAGGTCCGCGCCCTGGCGATGCTGGTCGGCGAAGACCGGCGTGGCCACGCGCAGCACCGCCGAGGTCACGTTGGACCAGAACATCTCCAGCAGCCCCAGCGCGCGGCTGAACAGGCCCACCGCGGTCAGGCCGAAGCTGCGCGCGATCAGGAACTCATGGGCGTTGCGGGTGAAGACCTCCAGCAGCCGACTCAGCACGAAGTACGAGCCGTAGCCGAAGACGTAGCGCAGCCCGGTGAAGCCCGGCAGCAGCAGCGTGCCCGTCGGACGCATGAACAGCAGCAGCAACGCCTGGAAGCTGGTGTTGGCCACGCTGGCCCAGGCCAGGCTGCGGAAGCCGAATCCGTTGAGCGCCAGCAGCACGCCGGTGCCCGCATGCACCATGGACGAGGAGAACTGGATGATGAAGATGCGCCGGAACTCCATGTTCCGGTTCAGCAGCGCGAAGGCCGGCGAGGCGAATGGGAGGATGGCGAAGTTCAGCGCCAGGATGCCGATGACGTCGACGACCGCGGGCTCCTTCAGATAGATCGCCAGCGGATGCCGCGCCAGGATGGCGACCAGGCCCACGCCCCAGCCGATCGCGATGGCGCCGGCGTAGGCGGCGCGCATCTTCTCGACGGTAAGGTCCTTCTCCTGGATCAGGTACTCGCTGATGCCGAAGTCCCGCATCACCGTGGCGATGGTGACGAAGGCGGCGCAGACGGAGAACACGCCGATCTCCTGCGGCGTGAGCAGGCGCGCCAGCGCCATGGTCGAGGCCAGGTTGACGATCAGGCTGGCATAGCGCTCGGCGAAGGACCAGCCCAGGGCCCCGCGGACCTTGGTGTTCATGCGGGCAACCTCATGCGGTCGCGCTCCTGGAGCGGCGCAGCAGCTTCTCGCCCAGCACGCGGAAGGGCACGGCCACCGCGAAGAACAGGAAGGTCGGATCGAAGCGCAGGATGTCCCGCACCAGCTTGAAGTTGATCTTCTTGCCGTGGCGCACGCGGTGCAGCAGGTCGCGCACCACGTCCTGCTGCAGGTTGCGGATGGTGCGCTGGTTGTTGCTGCGCTGGGTCTCGGTCATCGTGTAGAAGCGCGGCAGCGAGGTCCACACGAAGAGCTCGTTGCGCAGCCGGTGCAGCGAGCGCTCGGTGCCCCAGCCGGCCCCCTGATAGATGTTGATGCCCTCGCCGTTGTTGCAGTCCACGGCGGTGGAGAAGCAGAAGCGCGCGCCGCCGTTGCCCAGATCCATCCAGAAGAAGAAGTCCTGGCCGTTGAAGAACTCCTCGCGGAAGCGCAGCTTCGGGAAGCGGTCGAAGCGGTAGACCACGGTGGAGGTCTGGATCACGCCACCGCCGTCGCTGGTGATGTGCTCCAGCGGCGAGACGCCCAGGTCGAAACCGGGCGGCTGCGCGCAGACCGACTCGTGCGGCTTGTCCAGCGTGCCGATGCGCTCGAAGTTGGTCTGGTCCGGATAGTTGAAGGACCACCAGTCGGCGAAATAGCCGTCGAAGCGATCGCCCATCACCGCCAGCGCGTTGGCCAGGTGCTCGGGCCGCCAGTCGTCGTCGGAGTCGAGGAAGGCGACGAACTTGGTGCCCGCGGGCACCAGGTCCAGCGCCTTGTTGCGGGCCGAGCCGGCGCCCCCATTGGCCTTGCGTTGCACGGTCATTTGCGCGCGCGGGAACTCGGGATGCGCGTCGACTTCGGACTGGGCGCTGATGGGCGATTCGTCGTCGACGACGATCACGTGGATGCGGTCGGCGATGGTCTGCGCGAAGGCCGAGGCCAGCGCCTTGGCCAGCAGGCCGCTCTGGCGCTGGAAGTGCGGGATGACGACGGCGATCAGCGGCGCTGTCGCGGACATGGGGGTGGCGGTCATCGGGAAGCTCCTTGGACTTCGGCCCGCGCGCCGGAAGGCGCGGCACCAGGGGGAGTGACGCCTTCGGCCGCATCCGCGGCGACGGGCGTCGATCCCGCGGGGGCGGCGGGCGTGACGGAGGAATTCGGGGCGCTGGCGGCGGTCGCGCCAGCATCGGTGGCAGCCGCTTCGACGGCAGGGGCGGACGTCGCGGCTTCATCGGCCGGGCTGCCGCGCAGCAGACGCTTGAGCGTCGGCAGCCAGCCCCAGCGATACAGCGTGGCGTGATAGATCGGGCGGCGGGTCTCGGTCCAGCGGGTGTGCCACTCCATGACCTTGCCGTAGAACTCGATGTGATGCAGCGGACCGCCCGCGGCGGCGGCGTCGAACAGCTGCTGGAACTGCAACTGACGCATCAGCGTGGACGGCGATACCGCCTTGTGCGCTTCGTCGTAGGCGGTCTTGAGGATGACCAGGGTGGCGCCGGACTCGATGCACAGGTCCATGGACACGACCACCTCGTCGAAGCGGTAGGTGTAGATGCGGGCGCGGCCCAGGCGGGCGAAGTGCTCCAGCATTTCCCGATAGAAGTCGTACTGCGGATGGCCGGGCGCGATGGCCGTGCCCTCCTGGCCCTTCCAGCCGCTGGCTTCCAGGCGACCGTAGTCGGCCAACGCGGGCGCGACGTCCTCGGGCCGGGTCAGGCAGTCGATGCGGGTGACGGTGCCGGCGGTGTCCAGCTTCTTCTGCTGCTTGCGCAGGTTCTGGCGCAGGTTCTTGCCGCGCGCTTCCCAGTAGCTCTCGAAGTCGCCGCGCAGGTCGACCCAGGCGGTGTCGATGTAGTCCTGGCCGTGCAGCCGCGCGCTGTCCTCGGCGCGCGGATGGAAGCGGCTGTCCAGCTGCGTCAGGCCCAGACCCAGCGCGGGGAAGGGCAGGGCGCGCAGCAGCGAGGCGGCCAGCGGCTCCAGCGCCACGTCGCTCGCGCTCAGCCAGGCGCCCAGCGGCAGCTGCGAGGGCTGGAAGGTCGTCCACTGGCCGTTGCCGCCCTTGACGACGATGGCCGCCGCGTCGGGCGCGCGCGGGTCGCCGTGCAGGGCCAGGCGCTCGGCGCCCGTGCCGAAGGCGCGCAGCAGCGGCCGGATGAAGCCGCTCTCGAGGAAGGGCAGGCCCGCGACGCGCGCCTGCAGCGCATCCCACGCGGCGGCGTGAGGCGCGAAGGCGTCGGCATCGGGCAGAGGGTGGAGCGTCCAGGTCATGGGCGGGCTTCGGCGGTGGGCAGGGGGGACGCGCAGACCTCGTCCAGCACGCGCGCCAGCTCGCCGGCGCGGGACTCGCGAGAGGCGGCGTTGACGGCGGCCGGCGCGGGCAGCGGTGCGCGGGCGTTCAAGAGGGCGTCCAGGAAGCGGCGCAGCATGACGCCGACCATGGGGCCGTCCTCCAGCGCGGCCTGATGCGGCAGGCCGGCGCGGCGCATCAGCTGCGCGGTGTCGCCCGCCGGATCGGCCAGGGTCAGCACCGGGCGGCGGGCGCGCAGGTATTCATAGGCCTTGGCGGGAATCTGGTCGTTGCAGTCGCCGGACTGCAGCAGCAGCAGGCCGTCGGCTTCCAGCATCTCGGCCAGCGCCTGGGCGTAGGGCAGCGGCGGGGCGATCTCGACGAGGTCCTCGACACCACGCTCGATCGCGAGCGCGCGGACGAACTCGTCATGCGCCGTCGCGCGCAGCCGCAAGCGCAGTCGCGCGGCATCGATGCGGCCTTCGGCTTTCGCGGCGGCCAGCGCCTCGAACAGCCGCACCGGGCTGCGCCAGTCCGGGTAGACGACGCCGCTGTGCAGCAGCACCAGGGGGCGGGTCTTGCCTGGGGCGTCATTGGCGGGGCGCAGCGCGCGCTCGGCCTGTTGGAAGGCGGATTCGGAGTAGCCGTTCTCGATCACGCGGATGCGATCGGCGGCGGCGGGGAAGCGCTCGGCATAGAGCCGCGCCGCGCCCGGCGTGGTGAAGGTGAAACGCGCGGCCTGCGCGAAGACCTTGCGCTCGACGGCGGCGAAGCTGCGCCACAGCACCGGATCGGACGGATAGCCGTCGTGGGCCATGGGATCGCGGAAGTCGGCGACCCAGGGCAGGCCGCTCAGGCGCGACAGCCAGTAGCCGATCAGGTGCGCGGTGGGGATGGGATAGGTGCTCCAGATCGCGTCGGGGCGGGTCTCGCGGATCAGCTTCAGGCCGGCGGGCACGGCCCCCAGCAGCCAGCTGTGCCAGCGGTCCGGCCGCGCCAGGAAGCCGGGGTAGCGGCGCGCGACGGCCAGGTGGCGCGCCGCGTCCAGCGCGAAGGCGCGCCGCACCGGCACATCGGCGGGGACCTCGGCCATCAGGTCCTCGCTCAGTTGCTCATGCACGCGTGAGTGCGCGGTCAG